>NZ_CP140635.1:3527500-3980000 GCF_034554815.1 Rhizobium indigoferae
GCAGGAGATCCACCCGCCCGGCACCTTTGCCGGCGATGGCGAATTCACCTCTTTCTATGTCGCCGCGCTCGAAGATGGCCGTCAGCTTCGCCTGCCGATCCGTGGGCTGGCGGATGGCAATCACGCCCTCGCCTCGCTGATCGTCAACCAGGCGAGCTTCCTCGTCCTCGATACGCTCGCCGAAAGCCTCGCCGAAAAGATCAGGTCCATGCGCATCGATGTCGTCGCCGGCCTGCCGACGCTCGGCCTGACGCTGGCCGCCGCCGTGGCGCAGAAGCTCGGCCATGACCGCTATGTTCCGCTCGGCACCTCACGCAAATTCTGGTATCGCGACGAACTCTCCGTTGCCCTGTCTTCGATCACCACGCCGACACAGCAGAAACGCCTCTATATCGATCCACGCATGCTCCCACTGCTTCAGGGACGGCGCGCCGCACTCATCGATGACGTCATTTCCAGCGGCGCCTCGATCGTTGCCGGCCTGCATCTGCTGATGGCCTGTGGTATCGAACCCGTCGTCATCGGTGCGGCTATGCTGCAATCGGAGCGGTGGCGCGACAGCCTCGCAGCCGTCGGGCCACAATGGATCGCGCGCACCGTCAGCGTCTTCGCAACGCCCATTCTGGAGCGGAATGCCGCCGGCCGGTGGCAGGCACCACCAGCCTGACGCGAGATGTGAGGATTGTTCAATCCTGACCTGAAGGCGCCTCTGTACAGCGCATGAGGAACGATTACAGTCCGCCTGATCGATGAGACAACGGACCCGCCCATGTTCGAGCAAGCATCCCTGCTGATCCTTCTGCTGGCGATGCTCACTCTCTTCTCGCTCGATCGCATCCGCATCGAGGTGGTCTCGATCGCCGGCCTGCTTGCCGGCTATGCGCTCGGCCTTTATCCCGCCGACCAGATCTTCACGGGCTTCGCCAGTCCCGTCGTCATCACCGTCGTCGAGATCCTGCTGATCGCGTCCAGGTGCGCGCGCGCGCCAGGCTCTTCGACAGTCTCGCCGCCCGTTTCGCGGCCACAAGACCCTCCGACTTCACCGTCATCGCCGGCACTTCCGCACTCGCCGGCTTCATGTCCATCTTCATGAACAATATCGGCGCCTTTGCGATCACCTTGCCGGTGGCGCTACGCCTCGGCGCAGCCCTGAAAATCCCCCGCCGCCAGCTCGTCATGCCGGTCTCGTTCGCAGCCCTGCTCGGCGGTCTCGTTTCGCTGATCGGCACCCCGGCGAACCTGCTCGTCAGCGATGCGCTCGCCAAGGCGACCGGAACCGGCTTTCGCTTCTTCGATTTCGCCTATGACGGCCTGCCGGTCGCCATCGCGGGAATTCTGCTCATCGCCTTTCGCGTGCAGCGCCTGTTTCCGGAACCCGACGAAACACCGGTGACGACCTCCCCGGCCGCGCGCCGCGTCGTCGTCGAGCGTTACATCCCTGATATCTCGCCACTGATCGGCGTGCGGCTTTCCGATTGCCCGGTGCGTTTCGGCATCAAGCCGCACGCGCTGATCCGCGGCGATAATTTCGTCTTCGGTCCGCTCGACCAGTCGGTGATCGAACCGGGCGACGTGCTGCTTGCCGAGGGCGCCGATGCGGTCTTTGCCGACCTTGCCGCCACGCAGGCGCTGATGGCCGATGCCCATCCGCATGGCCTGCAGCCGGATTTCACCCATGTCGAAGCCGTCGTCATGCCGGAAAGCACGTTGGTCGGTTCGCGCGTCCGCTCGCTCGAAATCTTCCACCGTCGCGGCATAGCGGTCACCGCCCTTTCCATGCGCGCGCCACGCATCGAGGGCCGCTTCCTCGACCTGCAATTGTCGATCGGCGATATATTGACACTGGAGGGGCCGCGCCCGGCGATTTCAGAAGCGTTGGAGGAAAGCGAGTGCCTGCCGCTCGCCTCGACAACACCGGCCGAACCGGCGCTCCTTTCCTGGCGGCCCTTCGCGCTCTTTGCCTGTGGCGTCGCCGCCTCCGCGGCCGGCCTGCGTCCCGACGTCGCTTTTGCCGTCGTCGTACTCGTGCTCGCTCTGCTCAATCATCTGAACATCCGTCGGGCGATGGCCGATCTCAATTGGCCGATCATCATCATGCTCGCGGCGATGATCCCGATCGGCCAGGCGGTGGCGAGCACCGGAGCGGCCGAAACCATCGCCAGCTGGCTCAGCCTCGTCGTGCCGATCACCCATCCGCTCATCGGCATGGCCCTCATCCTCTTCCTCGCCATGGCATTGACGCCTTTCGTCAACAACGCGACGGTCGCGATCGTCCTGACCCCGATCGCTCTGGAATTCGCAAGAGCCGGCCGGCATGCGCCGGACGCCTATCTGATCGCGGCCGCCGCCGGCGCCTCCCTCGATTTCCTGACGCCCTTCGGCCATCACAACAACACACTGGCAATGGGCATCGGCGGCTACCGCTTCGGCGATTTCCTGCGCGCCGGCTGGCCGCTTGCCGTCACAAGTTACGGCCTCGCCCTGCTTCTTACCGCTCTGTTCTGGCTGTGATGCATTACCCGATCGGCTTGACTTCCCCAGCAATGAAACTAGAGCAGGAAGTCTTCACCCAATAATTAAGGACAGTCGAGCGCCGTGCGAATTCTCTCCGAAGCCCATTTCCCGGAATTGCCGAACTATTATCGCGGCAAGGTGCGCGAGAATTACGATCTTCCGGACGGACGCCGCATCATTATCAGCACCGACCGGCTGAGCGCTTTCGACCGCATTCTCACCTGCATCCCCTATAAAGGCGAGGTACTGACGCAGACGGCGCGCTACTGGTTCGAGGCGACGAAGGACATCTGCCCGAACCACGTTCTCGACTATCCCGATCCGAATGTTGTCATCGGCAAGCGGCTCGACATCCTGCCGGTCGAGATCGTCGTGCGCGGTTATCTCGCCGGCACCACCGGCACCTCGATCCTGACGCTTTATAAAAAGGGCGAGCGCGAGATGTACGGCATGCGTCTGCCCGATGGCATGCGCGACAACCAGATCCTGCCCGAACCTGTCATCACGCCGACCAGCAAGGAATTCGACGGCGGCCACGATGAACCGCTGACGCCGGCCGAAATCGTCACGCGTGGCCTTCTGACCAAAGAGCAATGGCAGACGCTGTCGACATATGCGCTCGCCCTCTTTGCTCGCGGCCAGGAGATGGCGGCGAAAAACGGGCTGATCCTGGTCGATACCAAATACGAGTTCGGCACCGACGGTGACGGCAACATTATCCTCGCCGACGAGATCCATACGCCGGACAGCAGTCGCTACTGGCTTGCCGAAAGCTATCCGGCAAGCTTTGCCGCTGGAAAACGCCCGGAAAGTTTCGACAAGGATTTCGTCCGCGCCTGGGTGGCGGAGCGTTGCGATCCCTATAAGGACGAGATCCCGGAAATCCCCGCCGAACTGATCGAGCAGACCTCGGCCGTCTACATCAAAGCCTACGAGGCGATAACCGGTGAGCGCTTCGTTCCCGACAATAGCGGCGAGACGCCGCTTGCCCGTGTCCGAACCAACCTCGCCCGCTATTTCCCTTGAAATCGCGGCACACGAAAGCCGCCGGGCCGATCATCGGCTTGCAGCATTTCGTCCAATAGCGCTAGAGCGCCGCGCGCCCGAAAGGACGCGCTAAGGACGCTCTATCACTTTGAATCGGCGCATAATCCTTTCCGAAAATCGATTCCGATTTTCGGGCTTATGCGCTAGCATTGGCAAAAAGGGGTATCGGGCTCGGCCCGGCGGGGAACAGATGACAAGAAGGCCAAGACGCAAGGCCGAGGAAACGCGAGAGGACATTCTCTCCATGGCGGAGATGCTGTTTCGCGAGCGCGGCTTCGTTGCTGTGTCGATCGCCGATATCGCCGGCGCGCTCAACATGTCGCCCGCCAATGTCTTCAAGCATTTCCGTTCCAAGGTCGCGCTCGTCGATGCGATCGCCGGACGCCATCTCGACGATGCTGCCGAGCGCTTCGCAGCCTTTGATGGGAACCTGCCGCCGAGGGAACAACTGCTCCGCTTCATCCTGCGCCTGCTGGAGAGCCACCTGCAGGACATCCAGAAGAACCCTTATATCTTCGAAATGGTACTCTCGACGATCGAAGCCAAACTCGAGGCCGGCAATCGCTATCGCGCCCGCATCGAAGCGAAGCTCGGCGAGATCATCCACGAAGGCATGGCGGAGGGACGTTATCATTGCCGCGATGCCGGGAGTGCGGCACATACCGTCGCAGACGTCCTGGCCTGCGTGCTGCACCCTGTCCTGATCGCCCGCGACGACAAGGAGACGCTCGTGCGCCGCGCCGAAAAAATCGTGTGTTTCGTCGATGCCGCACTGCAAAATAGCGCTTGCTAAGTGATGATTGCTGAATTACGTCACTTCGTAAAGCTTTTCTTAAATTCGGATAACGGCATTTGGAGCGAACTCAATCCTGACGCTTATATAAGCCTGCGCTTGGTCAAGCCGAGCCCGCAGGCCCGAGCTCGTAGATTGAACGGCGATTGCCACCGCACAGGAATTCAGCATGATACGGCGTGCCCTCCTCATCTCCTCGGCCCTGGCATTCGCAGCCCTTGTCGCCGCCTGCAGCGACAATGGCTCCAAGCCGGCCGGCAATGCGGGCGCAGGCGCGGCACAGCAGGCTGCCCCCGTCGGCGTGATTGCGCTGACGAAGGGCACGTTCCCAATCACCACGATCCTGCCCGGCCGCGCCGAGACATTTCAGACAGCCGATATCCGGCCGCAGGTCAGCGGCCTCATCCGTGAGATCGCCTTCAAGGAAGGCGGCGAAATCAAGAAGGGCGACCTTCTCTACCAGATCGAGGATGCACCCTATATCGCCATCGTCGAGCAGGCCAAGGCGGCTATCTCCAAGGCGCAAGCCAGCGTGCCGAGCGCTGAAAGCAATCTCGACCGTTATCAGCGCCTCGTCGGCAGCGGCGCCACCCAGATCGAATTCGAAACAGCCAAGACGACGCTGCTCCAGGCCAAGGCCGAAGTCGAGTCGGCGAAGGCCGCGCTTTCCGCGGCACAGATCGACCTCGACCACACCAGGATCGTCGCCCCTTTCGATGGCATCATCGACCAGACGGCCGTTAATGTCGGCAACGTCGTCTCTGCCAACCAGACGACGGCGCTGACGACGATCCGCCAGCTCGATCCGATCTACATCTCGCTGACGGAATCGAGCACCAACCTCTTGAAGCTGCGTGATGCGATGGCCGCCGGGGACATCAAGGGCGAAGCCAATGTCGTCTTCCACCTGATCCTGGAAAACGGCAAGGAATACAACCAGCAGGGCAAGCTGGACATGTCGAAGCAGGTGGTCAGCGAGACCACAGGTACCTTCATCATCCGCGTGCTCTTTCCCAATCCCGACCGTATTGTCCTGCCCGGCATGTATGTCCGCGCAACCGTCGAGCTTGGCGCCGAGGCCGGTTATGCGCTCCCGCAGCTGGCGACAAGCCGTGACGCCAACGGCCGGCTGACGGCACAGTTCGTTTCCGCCGACGGCAAGGTCGAAACCCGCGCCTTCGAGAACAGCTCGCCCTCCAACAATTCCTGGCTCGTGACCGAAGGCATCAAGGACGGCGATCAGTTGATCGTCAGCGGCCTGCAATCGATCACCTCCGGCATGCCGGTGAAGCCGGTCCCGATGAAGATCAATGACAACGGCGTGATCGTGCCTGCCGAGCAGCCCGCGGCCGGTGACGCGCAGAAGCCTGCAGCGAAGTAATCGCTGAAGCCCCGCATCGTCACCGTCTCGTCGCACAGGAACAACCGATGGCCAAGTTTTTCATCCGACGTCCGATTTTCGCCTGGGTCATTGCGATCACCATCATGCTCGCCGGCCTGCTGGCGATCTTCATGCTGTCGATCTCGCAATATCCCGACATCGCCCCGACGACGGTTCGCATCAACGCCACCTATCGCGGCGCCAGCGCCGAGACTGTCGAGAAATCGGTGACGACGATCATCGAGGATGGCATGACCGGCCTCGACGATCTCACTTATATGACCTCGACCTCATCGACGGGTTCGGCCAGCATCCAGCTCACCTTCGGGACGAGCGCCGACCCCGATATCGCCCAGGTGCAGGTGCAGAACAAACTGCAGTTGGTTCAGTCGCAGCTTCCAAGCGACGTCATCGATGCCGGCATCAGCGTCACCCGCTCGACCTCGAGCATCCTTCTCGTCGGCTCGCTTGTTTCGACCGACGGCAAACGCAACTCGGTCGACCTCGGCAACATCATGTCGACCTCGATCGAGGATCAGATCCAGCGCCTGGAAGGCGTCGGCAGCATCAATGTCTTCGGTTCGGGATACGCCATGCGCGTCTGGCTCGATCCGTTCAAGCTCTTGAAATACCAGTTGACGCCGAGCGACGTGACGTCAGCCATCCAGGCGCAGAACACCCAGGTCTCCGTTGGCTCGCTCGGTGCCCAGCCGACGATCCCCGGCCAGCAGATCAACGTCACCATCACCGCTCAAAGCCAGCTGACCACCGTCGCCGATTTCGAGCACATCATCCTGAAGGTCGAAAAGGACGGCGCGACGGTGCGCCTGAGCGACGTCTCGCGCATCGAGATCGGTCAGGAAAGCTACGGCGGTAGTTCGCGGTACAACGGCCAGCCATCGACCGGTTTTGCCGTCAACCTTGCGATCGGCGCCAACGCAATAGATACCGCTGCCCGTGTGCGCTCCGCCCTGGAGGTCATCGGCCGCGGCCTGCCGGCAGGTGTGGAGATCACCTATCCCTACGACACCACGCCGTTCGTGGAACTGTCGATCGAGAAGGTCGTGCACACGCTGATCGAGGCGATCGTGCTCGTCTTCGTGGTGCTGCTCGTCTTCTTGCAGAATCTCCGTGCGACGCTGATCCCGACGATTGCCGTTCCCGTGGTGCTGCTCGGCACCTTCGGGGTGCTGGCGGTCACCGGTTACTCGATCAATACCTTGACGATGTTCGCCATGGTGCTGGCGATCGGTCTTCTCGTCGACGACGCCATCGTCGTCGTCGAAAACGTCGAACGCATCATGTCCGAAGAAAAGCTCTCGCCGCTCGAGGCAACGGAAAAATCGATGGGCGAGATCACCGGCGCCATTGTCGGCATTGCGCTCGTCCTGACTGCCGTCTTCATTCCGATGGCCTTCTTCGGTGGTTCGACCGGCATCATCTATCGCCAGTTCTCGATCACCATCGTCTCGGCCATGCTGCTGTCGGCGCTCGTCGCCCTCGTGCTGACGCCCGCACTTTGCGCCACGATGCTGAAGCCGGTCGGCGAACACAGGAAGCACCGTGTCGGCGACTGGTTCAACCGCAACTTCACGCGCTCGACCAACGGCTATATCAGCGCCATCGGCTATCTGCTGAAGCGGCCGATCCGTGTCATGCTGGTCTTCCTCCTGGTCGGCGCCGGCTGCGCTTATCTCTTCACCCGCCTGCCGAGCTCCTTCCTGCCGCAGGAAGACCAGGGCGTGCTGCTGACCATCGTCACCACGCCGCCGGGTTCGACCACGCAGCAAACCCAGGCGGTCGTCGAGAAGGTCGAGAAATATTATCGTGAAAACGAGAAGGACGCCGTCGATTCCGTCTTCGGCGCGCTCGGCTTCGGCTTCAGCGGTTCCGGCCAGAACAGCGCCATCGTCTTCACCAAACTGAAGGATTTCGCACAGCGCACCGATCCGACGCTGAGCGCCCAATCGGTCGTCAACCGTGCGCTGCGCAGCTTCTTTGCGATCCGCGAGGCGCAGGTCTTCGCGCTGCTGCCGCCGGCGATCCAGGGGCTAGGTGTGTCGAGCGGCTTCTCGATGTATCTCGTCGATACCGGCGGCCACGGCAACGACGCCCTGACGGCAGCCTCCAAGCGGCTGATCCAGATGGGCAACACGTCGGGCAAGATCGTGGCGCTGCGCAGCAGCAACAAGGAAGTCGAGCCGCAGATGCGCATCGTGCTGGATCAGGAGAAGATCGGCGCCATGGGCGTCGACATCGCCTCGGTCAACTCGATGTTGTCGATCATCTTCACCGGCCGCGACGTCAACGACTTCACGCTGAATGGCGAGATCAAGCCGGTCTACGTCGAGGGCGATGCGCCCTTCCGCATGCAGCCGAGCGACCTCAACCACTGGTACGCCCGCAACAATGACGGCGAAATGGTGCCCTTCTCCGCCTTTACCCGCACGGAGTGGGTGAAGGGCGCGCCCTCGCTTGCCCGCTTTAATGCCGTCAGCGCCATCCCGCTCGACGGCGCGTCCGCTCCCGGAGTTTCCTCCGGCGATGCGATGAACGAAATGGAAGCCCTGACCAATGACCTCGGCGGCGGTTATACGGTCGCCTGGCAGGGCATATCCTATCAGGAGCGCCTTTCCGGTTCGCAGGCACCGATGCTCTATGCGATCTCGGTTCTCGTCGTCTTCCTCTGCCTGGCTGCGCTTTACGAAAGCTGGTCGATCCCTTTCTCGGTGATCATGGCGGTGCCCGTCGGTATTCTCGGGGCACTGACGGCGGCAACCCTCTTCGGCCAGGCGAACGACGTCTATTTCAAGGTCGGCCTGCTCACCACTATCGGGCTGGCGGCGAAGAATGCGATCTTGATCGTCGAATTCGCCAAGGATCGTATGGAAAGCGGCATGGGGCTCTACGAGGCGACATTGGAAGCCGCGAGATTACGCCTGCGGCCGATCATCATGACTTCGCTTGCCTTTATTCTGGGCGTCGTGCCGCTGGCGATCGCGACAGGCGCGGGCTCGGCGGCGCAAAACGCCATAGGCATTGGCGTTCTCGGCGGCATGCTGGCGGCGACGATGCTCGGAATTTTCTTCGTGCCGTCGTTTTTCGTCGTCATTCGACGCATCTTTGCCACACGCGGCAAAAATGCGGCAGGACTGTGATATAAATGCACTGTGATAATGCAGTTGCCGTTGCTACATTGCGCCCGACTGCTTCGGAATGGTGTTTTTGGTAGAACGAGGCGCGGCGGCCGATAGTGAAGCATGAAGCTTTGGACAAGAATTGACTTGCTCGAGTACAGGATGAAATGAATGGTATCTCTTCGTTTTGCCACACCGGCATTATTGTTATTGTTGTCGGGCTGCGTTGTGGGCCCGGATCATGTTCCTCCTGAGATGCCGCTGCCCGCCAAATTCGGAGAAGGCGGAGCAAAAAGTGTCGGCGATGTTGCTACCGCAGCCTGGTGGACCGCCTTCAACGACCCCAAACTGAACGGCTACGTCAAGGCCGGCCTCGATCAGAACCTGACAGTTCAGCAGGCGATCGAAAGAATCAATGCAGCTTCCGCAAACGTCACCACCGCCGGCGCCGGCGGCCTGCCGAGCCTGACGGTCGGCGCCTCGCAGACGGTCAGCGGCCAGAAGGGCGAGCTGCGCACGCAGCTCGACACGCGCAACACCAGCGCCGGCGACGTCCAGCTGAGCTGGCTGCTCGATCTATTCGGCCTCTACAAGCGCAGCACGGAAAGCGCGCTCGCTTCGCTCGATTCCGCTTACGCATCGGCTGATGTCGCCAAGCTGACCCTCGTGCAGGATCTTGTGTCGAGCTATATCGACGTTCGCTATTATCAGCAGCGCCTGGCGCTTTCGAAGGCCAACCTGAAGTCTCGTCAGGAAACCTACGAACTGACCAAGTTCCAGCTTGAAGCCGGCGCCGCCTCGCGTCTCGACGTCGTTCAGGCCGAAGGCCTGGTGCAGTCGACGCTCGCCGAAATTCCGGGCCTTGAAACCAACATCCGCATATCAGCCCATCACATTGCCACGCTGCTCGGCCTCCCGGCCTCGGCACTCGTTGACGAACTGCTGAGGGGCGCCGGTCAGCCGGTATTCCGCGGCGGCATCAACTCCGGCATTCCAGCAGACCTGATCCGCAACCGTCCCGACATCCGGGTCGCCGAGCGTGATCTCGCCGCCGCAACGGCCAATATCGGTGTTGCCCAGGCGCAGCTCTATCCGAGCATCTCGCTCAGCGGCTCGATCTCGCCATCCTACATCAACCAGCGCGGCATCCATGGCGGCCTGACCCCCTGGTCCTTCGGTCCGACCCTCAACCTGCCGATCTTCGACGGCGGTCGCCTGCGCGCCAACGTCAAGTCGGCGCAGTCCGATGCCGCCACGGCCTACCTCAACTGGAAGTCGACAGTGCTGACCGCAGTCGAGCAGGTCGAAAACGCGCTTTCGGCCGTCCGGCGCGATGCCCGCACCGTCGCGGCACTTCAGGCCCAGGTAAAGACCACGCAGGAAACACTCGAACTTTCCACAGCGTCCTACAAGGACGGCGCCTCTTCGCTGCTCGACGTTCTCGACGCTCAGCGCCAGGTTTCGCTTGCCCAGGCAAGCCTTGCCGCAGCGGTCCAGCAGACGGCCAGGGACTACGTGTCGCTGAACATCGCAGTCGGCGGTGGCTTCGCCCCCGGCGGCAAGACGACCGCACCGGCGGCGAAGGTTGTGGCTGTCAAGGGCTGACAGCTGCTTCAATCGATCTGAGGAATACAAAGCCTCGCGATCGTCTCGCGGGGCTTTTTCTTGCCGGCAGCATGCCGCAATCGAATAATTGCGCATAAGTTGAATTCGGATTCGACAGGCGGAAAAAGCCGAGCTACTAACCTGGTTAAACGATTAATCAGAGTGGTCGTCGATCATGACTGCATCGCGTCAGGGACCGAACCTCAGCAGGATAGCGACGTCGCTTGGCGTCTCCGTCGCCACGGTCTCCAATGCGCTTTCCGGCAAAGGCCGGGTCTCCGGCCAATTGGTCGAAAGAATACGCGAGCATGCGGCCGAGCTCGGTTACGTCCCGAGCCAGGCCGGCCGGGCGCTGCGGACCGGCCGCAGCGGCGTTCTCGGCCTGGTGCTGCCCGACATTGCCAATCCGCTGTTCCCGAAGATCGCCCAGGCGATCGAATTCGCAGCCTCCGCCGCAGGTTACGGCGTGCTGATCGCCGATTCCCGCGGCGATGTCGCCGCCCAGACCGAGGCGATCAACCGGCTGGTCGAGCGCGGCGTCGACGGCATGGTCATCATTCCCCGTCGCGCCACCCGCATTTCAGCCGTCACCTGTCCGGTCGCCATCATTGACACTCCCTCGACGCCTGGAAGCACGGTTGCTGCCGACCACTGGCAGGGCGGGCTCGAAATCGCCGGCCATCTCGCGGACCTCGGCCATCGCCGTGTCCTCATCATCGGCAACAATCAGGAATCCAACGTCCAGAATGACCGTACCGGCGGCATCCGCTCCGGCCTGCGCCCGGGCATGCATTCGGAAACCCTGTGGATCGACCGGCTGGAGCAGGAGAACGGCAGTGGCTGCCCGCTCGGCCTCGCCGAAAAAGTCAGGCAGGGTTTCACCGCCTTCGCAGCCCTCTCCGACCTGCAGGCGTTGCGGGCACTGACGGAGTTGCAGCAGGCTGGCATCAACATTCCCGCCGATGTCAGTGTCACCGGCTTCGATGACCTCATCTGGTCGCCTGTTGTTACGCCGTCGCTGACGACGGTCCGGATGGACATGGAGAGGATTGCCGAAATTGCCGTGTCGGCGCTGGTGGATACCATAAAAACAAGCGGCATCCGGGAGGGCGTGCTCGTTACCGCGAAGATTGAACGCGTCGCCATGCAGCTGATCGTCCGCCAATCATCCGGGCCTGCGAAACCGGCACAAAAGACTTCAGAGATGGAGAATATGTAAGATGAAAAAAGCTTTCATTGCCTCGGCAGCACTCCTCCTCGATACCGCGCTCGCCTTCGATCTGCCGGTTGCCGGCGCGGCAACCCTCAAACGGTTCGGGTGAAATCATGGGCGTTTGGATCGACACAGACATGGGCTTCGACGATATCGCCGCCATTCTGGTGGTGGTACAGTCTGAATTCGAGATCGACGGCGTATCACTGGTCTTCGGCAATACGCCGCTGCCGCAGGTGAGAATGAATGCCGCAGGTGCAGCCAGTGCCTTCGGCTGGAAAACACGGGTCGCGCCATGCCTGTTCTCGGCAAGCTCGAAACCGCTCAGGCGATCCTTGGCGAAACCGGCATCCCGACGTCAGGCAAGAGCCTGCCGCAGGCGGCTGCCCTTGCCGAAAGCGATGCCTTTGCAGCACTCTGCCACTGGCTGGGGCGCGAAGGCCAGCATCGCATCCTGGCGCTCGGCCCGCTCACCAACATCGCCGCCGTGGCGCTTGCTCGACCCGATCTTGCCGCCCGCATGACCGAACTCGTCTGGATGGGCGGTGGCCTCACATCAGGCAACCATACGGCCTCCGCCGAATTCAATGCGCTCGCCGATCCCGAGGCCCTGTCGATCGTCATCGCCCACGGCTTGCCGCTGCGCATGGTCGATCTCGACCTCTGCCGCAAGGTGCTGGCAAGACCCGAGGATGCCGAGCCGGTGCGCCATGCCGGCGGTGTCAATGCCGAACTCATCGCCGATATGTTTTCGGGTTATATCCGCATCGGCACCAGCCGCGGCCGCCCTGCCATGGCGATCTACGACCCTTCCGCCGCGGTCGCCTTCGTCACTCCAGATATCGTCAGCTTCCGCCCCGCGCGTATCGACGTTGAGCTGCAGGGTGCCCTCACCCGTGGCCGCACCGTCGTCGAGACCCGCGCCACGCATGCGACCTTCAATGCCCAATTCGCCGCCGACATCGATGCCGACATGGCGCGTGTCATCATTCTCGCCGCTTTGGTCAACGAGGCCCGCAAATGACCGCCATCCCTCGTCAAGAACCCGCCGATCTCAATGATCCCGCCTTGCGCGCCCGCGCCGTCGCTGCTGCGCGCGGCGACGCCCCTTTCGACATGCTGATCACCGGTGGCCGGTTGCTCGATGCGGTGACAGGCCTAATCCGGGAAGCCGATGTCGGCCTCGTCGGCGCGCTGATATCAAGCGTCCATGCCCCGGCAAGCCGCACTGATGCCGTCGAGATCATCGATGCCTCGGGCAGCATCATGACGCCCGGCCTGATCGACACGCACATGCATGTCGAAAGTTCGATGGTGACACCGGCCGAATATGCAAGCGCCGTCCTGCCGCGCGGCGTCACCACGATCGTCTGGGATCCACATGAATTCGGCAACGTCCACGGGCTCGACGGCGTGCGCTGGGCGATCGAGGCGGCGCGCTGCCTGCCGCTGCGCATGATCCTGCTCGCGCCCTCCTGCGTGCCCTCCGCACCGGGCCTGGAACTTGCCGGCGCCGATTTCGATGCCTCCGTCGTCGCCGAGATGCTGCGCTCCTCCGCCGTCGACGGCATCGCCGAAGTGATGAACATGCGCGGCGTCATCGACGGCGATCCGCGCATGACGGCCATCGTCAATGCCGGCCTCGCCGCCCGCAAGCTCGTCTGCGGCCATGCCCGCGGCCTCGAAGGCGCCGATCTCAACGCCTTCATGGCATCGGGCATCACCTCCGACCACGAACTTACCTCCGGTGCCGATCTCCTCGCCAAGCTTACCGCCGGCCTGACGATCGAGCTGCGCGGCTCGCACGACCATCTGCTGAAGGAGTTCGTCGATGTGCTGAACGGTCTCGGTCACCTGCCTCCGACCGTCACGCTCTGCACTGACGACGTCTTTCCCGACGAACTCCAGGAAGATGGTGGCCTCGACGACGTCATCAGGCGCTTGGTGCGCTACGGCATGAAGCCGGAATGGGCCATCCGTGCCGCGACTTTCAATGCCGCACAACGTCTGAAGCGCACCGATCTCGGCCTCGTCGCCGCCGGCCGCCGCTCCGACATCGTGCTCTTCGACGACCTCATGGAATTCCGGGCACGGCTGGTCATATCAGGTGGCCGCATCGCTGCCCGCAATGGCAGCATGCAGGCTGCCGTCCAGCAGATTGATACGGCGCCGCTTGTCAATTCGGTGAAGCTGCCGCCGCTGACTGAGAATGATTTCCGCATTCCGGCGAAGGGCGAGCGCGTCCGCGTCGCCACCATCGACCGCCCGCGCTTCACGCAATGGGGCGAGGCCGAAACCGAGGTCAGGGACGGTTTCGTCGTTCCGCCGGCGGGCAGCGCCATGATCGCCGTCGCCCATCGCCACGGCAAAGCCGATGGTACCCCGCGTATCGGCTTCCTCACCGGCTGGGGTGAGTGGCGCGGCGCCTTCTGTACCACTGTTTCGCATGACAGCCACAACCTCACCGTCTTTGGCGGCAACGCGCGCGACATGGCGCTCGCCGCCAACGCCGTCATATCAGCCGGCGGCGGCATGGCGGTCGCCACGGACGGCCGAATCGAGGCGATCCTGCGGCTGCCGCTCTCCGGCCTGGTGACGGATGCATCGCTGAAGGAGACCGCCTTGGCCTTCGTCGGCATCCGTAAGGCAATGGAAAAGATTGTCGACTGGAAACCACCCTATCGGGTCTTCAAGGCCTGCTTCGGCGCAACGCTCGCCTGCAATGCCGGCCCGCACCAGACTGATCGGGGAATTGCCGATGTGGTGACGGGGAAAGTGCTTGAGAGTCCGGTGCTGGAGGTTATGTAAGCAGAGACGCACAGACTGTATACAAAGGGGCGTGCGTCCCGCCACCTCAAACTCCAGCTAGACCTTCAATTCCCGCTCGACCAACGCAACCCAGTAAGCGGCCCCATAACCAAGCGCTTCATCGTTGAAATCATAAGCCGTGTTGTGATGCAGCGCGCCGTCCACCGCCGGGCCGTTGCCGAGCCAGACGTAACAGCCCGGCGCATTCTGGGCGAAGAAGGCGAAATCGTCGCCCGCCGTCGACGGCGGAAAACTTGTCTGCACCTTCCCGCCAAACACCGAGCCGGCCGCCGCGAGCGCCCGCATGGTCGCATCCGCGTCATTGATGACAGGCGGAATCCGCCGTTCGAATGCATAGTCCACGGTGATGCCGTACATAGCTGCACTACCCTGCGCCAGACGTCCGATCTCGGTCTCCAGCTGATTACGCACATCAGGCGAATAGGCCCGCGCCGTCCCGCCGATCTCGACGATATCAGGAATGACGTTCAGCGCCTTCGGGTCGCCCGCCAGCAGGAAACAGGCGCTGACGACGGCCGGCTGCAGCGGATCGACCACCCGTCCGACGATCGTCTGCAGCGATGACAGGAAGGTGCCGGCGGCCGCGATCGGATCGCGGCCGAGATGCGGCTTGGCGCCATGCGTGCCCGTCCCGCGGAAGGTCATGCGCCAGCTGTCGGAGGAGGCAAGCTGCGGTCCCTCGACCACGGCGATCTCATCGACCGCAAGCCCAGGCATGTTATGCAGCCCGTAGACGGCATCGCAGGGAAAAAGCGTAAACAGCCCCTCCTCGACCATGCGCCTTGCTCCGCCTCGCCCTTCTTCGGCCGGCTGGAAGATGAAATGCACCGTGCCGGAAAAATCCCGCGTCACAGCAAGATGCCGCGCAGCGCCGAGAAGCATCGCCGTATGGCCGTCATGGCCGCAGGCATGCATCTTGCCGGGCGCGGTCGATTTATAAGTCCGCTCCACCATTTCAGGCATGGCAAGCGCATCCATATCGGCACGCAGCCCGATCCTGCGCGAGCCGTTGCCGAGCTGTAGCGTGCCGACCACGCCGGTGCCGCCGAGGCCGCGATGCACCGTGATACCAGCTTCTTCGAGAAGCCTCGCGACAATGCCGGCGGTACGCTCCTCCTCGAAACCGAGTTCGGGATGCGCGTGCAGGTCGCGGCGCATGGAGGTCAGAAACGGCAGATCATCCTTGATCCGGGCGGGAATGCTCATCGGGCAATGGTCCTGAGGCCTGGATATCCTGTCATGCGAAACGGGCGCCCAACCGGCGCCCGCATCAGATCATTCTTTGTTTATCAAACGGCCCACAAGTTCAACCCCAGAACAGGATGATTTTAGGCCGGACCAAAAATCTGAATCCTGTTCTCAATTAAAGAGTTAGAGCGTGATGTCGTCCGAAAACCGCTCACACTTTCGGCATCATGCTCTACGCCTCCTCGACGAACACCTCCTCGCGCTTCTTCTTGACGCTCGGCAGGAAGACGACGATCAGCACGGCAACCGCAATGGCCAGAAGAATGGCACTGATCGGCCGCGTGACGAAGGTCGTCGGATCACCACGCGACAGGATCATGGCGCGCCGGAGGTTCTCCTCGAGTAGCGGCCCAAGCACGAAGCCGAGCAAGAGCGGCGCCGGTTCGCAACGAAGCTTTGCCAGCACATAGCCGATGAGCCCGAAGAAGGCGACGGCATAGAGATCATAGACGTTAGCGTTGACGCTGTAGACCCCGATCGAGCAGAAAGCCATGATGACGGGGAAGAGCACGTAGTAAGGCACGGTCAAGAGCTTCACCCAGAGCCCGATCAGTGGCAGGTTGAGGATGACCAGCATCAGGTTGCCGATCCACATCGAGGCGATGATGCCCCAGAACAGCGCCGGCTGCTCGGTGGCGACGTTCGGACCGGGCACGATGCCCTGGATGATCATTGCGCCGATCATCAGCGCCATGACGGGATTGGCCGGAATGCCGAGCGTCAGGAGCGGAATGAACGAGGTCTGCGCACCGGCATTGTTTGCCGATTCCGGCCCTGCGACGCCGGCAACCGCACCCTTGCCGAACTCCTCCGGCGTCTTCGACATCCGCTTTTCCACCGTATAGGAGGCGAAGGAGGCAAGGATGGCGCCACCGCCCGGCAGGATGCCGAGCGCCGAACCGATCGCCGTACCGCGAATGACCGGCGCGATCATCTCCTTGAACTCCTGGCGGGACGGCAAAAGGCCGGACACCTTGGCCATCAGCACCGTGCGTGTCGACTCGCCCTCGAGGTTGCGCAGGATTTCCGCCACCCCGAAGACGCCGACGGCGAGCGCCACGAAGTTCAGCCCATCGGCATATTCGCGGATACCGAGCGTGAAGCGCGGCGTGCCGGTATAGATGTCGGTACCGACGAGACCGAGCAGTAGCCCGAGCGCCACCATCGCCAACGCCTTGACGACAGAGCCGTGCGCGAGAGCGATCGAGGAAACAAGGCCGACGATCATTAGCGAGAAATATTCCGCCGAACCGAATTGCAGCGCGATTGCGGTGAGCGGCGGCGCGAAGATCGCGACGAGAAAGGTCGACACGGTGCCGGCGAAGAACGAGCCGAGCGCCGCGATCGCAAGCGCTGCCCCCGCCCTGCCCTTGCGGGCCATCTGGTAACCGTCGATCGCGGTGACGGCCGAGGAAGATTCGCCCGGCATGTTGATCAGGATCGCCGTCGTGGAACCACCATACTGCGCGCCGTAGTAGATGCCGGCGAGCATGATGAGCGAGGAGACCGGCTCGAGCTGGAAGGTGATCGGCAAGAGCATGGCGATCGTCGCCGTGGCGCCGATGCCGGGCAGCACGCCGATCAGCGTGCCGAGCAGCACGCCGATCAGGCAGAAGAACAGGTTTCCCGGAGTGCCGGCTGTTGCAAAGCCGAGCGCGAGATTGCTGAAAAGATCCATCATCGTCTCCTAGAACCGGACCCAGGGGCCGAAGCGCTCGAACGGCAGCCCGAGCCCGTAGCTGAAGACCGCAACCGAGAAGATAGTCAGCAGCAGCGAGAGGATGATCGCAAACACCACGTTCATCTTTTGCGATGCGAAGCAGGCGATGAAGGCGGTGAAGAACAGCGCCGGCGCAAATCCGAGCCCCCGCACCGTCAGCCCGAAGAACACCGGCGCCGGCAGAATGAAGAGCATGCCGCGCCAGGCAAACGGGTCGATCGGCTCGCCCTCTACGCGGAGAGCCTGAGCGAAGATGATCGCGCCGAGAAGCACGAGCACGCCGGCAAGCACCAGGGGAAAATAACCGGGCCCCATGCGCACTGTCGTGCCGAGGTCGAGCCCCAGCGACTGGATAGCGAAGAAAGCACCGGTCGCGACGAAAAGCGCGCCGCAGATCGCATTGGTGGTATCGAAACTGATGGATTTCATGGTGTCTCCTGGGGTTGGAGATGGCTAGTGACGCGCTGCTGATGCGATTGCCCCTCATCCGCCTGCCGGCACCCTCTCCCCGCATGCGGGGAGAGGGTTAGGGTGAGGGGCTCATCCGGCATGTCCTGGATGAGGATAATCTTCAGTCGGCATATTCGCCGGCAGCCTCGATCACGGTTTTCCAGCGGACGATCTCGCTTTCGAGCTTGGCTTTCAGCGCAGCCGGCGTCGCGTCAGCGTCGGAGGATGGCGTAGTGCCGAGCTCGGCGAAGCGGGCGCCGACATTCGGATCCTTCAGCGCCACCTGCAGCGACTTCGACAGACGTTCGTTGATCTCAGCCGGCGTGCCCTTCGGCGTATAGATGCCGTGCCAGATACCGACTTCGAAACCCGGCAGGCCGGCTTCGACGGCGGTCGGAACGTCCTTCATCACGTCGAGGCGTTTGGGCGAGGTAACGGCATAGGCCTTGATCGTGCCGCCCTGGATCTGCTTCGTCGTGTTGGTCGTCTGGTCGCACATGACGTCGACCTGGCCGCCGAGCAGATCGGTCATGGCAGGGCCGGTGCCCTTGTAGGGAACGGTCGTCAGCGGCGTCTGGATGGCGCTCATGAACATCATGCCGCAGAGATGCGAGGCCGCACCGATGCCGGCATTGGCGACCGTTACCTTGTCCTTATTGGCCTTGATGTAATCGATCAGCCCCTTGAGGTCGGCCGGCTCCATGTCCTTGCGGGCAACGATCGTCATCGGCACCTCGGTGACGAGGCCGACATAGTCGAAGGCGCCGAGCGTGTCATAGGCAAGCTTGCGGTAGAGCGTGGCGCTGGTCGCCATGCCGATATGGTGCAGCAGGATGGTATAACCGTCGGGATCGGCATTCGCCACGCGGCCGGCGCCGAGCGTGCCGCCCGCGCCACCGACATTTTCGACGACAATCTGCTGGCCGAGATCCTTCGACATGGATTCGGCGACCAGGCGCGCGACGGTATCGGTCGGGCCGCCGGCCGCAAACGGTACGACCATGGTGATGGTGCGCTCGGGATAGGTCTGCGCCGAAGCGACGCTGGCGAGAACAGAGACCGCGGCAGCCGCGGTCAGGCCGAGCATGGCCTTCAGAATTTTCATCGTTTCCTCCCTGATGAAATAAGCAAGCCCGCCGACACATCCTCCGCGCCGGGGATGACCTATTTGCCGCCGGGAAAAATCGACCCGCAATCATTGCGGCCACTTTCGAAAGACGATTTTGCGACAGTGCGATGCAGCATGGGTCGATTCGGAAACAAACGGCCGGTGCGATGGGTGGAAATCCACCCATCGCACTGTTGCCACCCCCTTACTTTTCGGGGGCAGTACCACTTCGCCGGTCTCGATCAGCGCCTTGAGGTCGGAGAGAATGCGCCGCCAGCCGCCGGATTCGTCACTTCGAAGAGCATGCTCCTTCCAAAAAGGGCTAACTTTCGGTGGTCAGCATCCGCTTGTCGAGACCATATTTCTGCATCTTTTCGTAGAGGGTCTTCCGGGAAATGCCGAGCGACTCATAGACCGGCCTAAGGCTGCCGCCATGGGCCACCAGCGCGCTGGCAATGACTCCTCGTTCGAATTCGGCGACACGCTCAGCAAGCCCGGTCGCCTCCTCGGCTTGGCGCCCGCCATTGTCGAGACCGAGGACCAGACGGTCTGCGGCGTTCCTCAATTCACGCACATTGCCGGGCCAGTCGCGCTGAGCAATGTCGGAAATCACGTCCGGCGGCACGGCCATCTCGTCGCGGCCGTAGCGTGCCGCCGCCTCCCGCACCAGCTGCAGGAAAAGCAGCGGAACATCCGCCCGCCGCTGCGACAGCGACGGCACATGCAGCGTCGCGACATTCAGCCGATAGAAGAGGTCGGCGCGGAAACGCCCCGCCGCCACCTCCGCCTCCAGATCGACCTTGCTCGTCGCGATGAAGCGCACGTCCAGCGCCACCACTTCGTTCGATCCGAGCCGTGAGATTACCCGTTCCTGCAGCACCCGCAGAAACTTCGCCTGCAGGTCGAAGGGCATGGAGCCGATCTCGTCGAGCAGGATCGTGCCGCCGCGTCCATGTTCGAATTTTCCGTAACGTGGCCTCACCGCACCCGGAAAGGCCCCCACCTCATGGCCGAAAAGCTCGCTCTCGATCAGGTTTGCCGGCAGTGCGGCGCAATTGATCGCAATGAACGGCCGGCTCGCCCGGGCGCTGATGTCATGGAGCGCACGCGCCACCACCTCCTTGCCCGCACCCGTTTCTCCGACGATAAGCGTATCGGCATCGCTCGCCCCGATCGCCCGGATGCGGTAGCGCAAATCCACCATCACCTGCGTGCGCCCCGGCAGCCGCGCCTCGATATCGTCGCGCTTGCCGGCGACCGCTTTCAACAGCCGGTTTTCGAGCACGAGGCCGCGCCGCTCCATCGCCCGGCGGATGACGCCGGCGAGCATCTCGGGCGTGAACGGCTTCTCGATGAAATCATAGGCGCCTTCGCGCATCGCCTTCACCGCAAGCTGCACATCGCCGTGCCCGGTGACGAGAATGACCGGCACCTCCGGATCGAGCTCACGGATCTTCTGCATCAGCGTCATGCCGTCGATGCCCGGCATGCGGATGTCACTGACGACGACGCCGGGAAAGCTGTAGCCGATCAGCTCCAGCACGTGGTCGCCGTTAGAATAGGTCTCGACGTTGAAGCCGGAGAGCTCCAGCGCCTGCGCCGTCGAGCGGCGCAGTTCCTCCTCGTCGTCGACCAGCAGGATCTTCGCATCGTTCATTCCGCCGCCTCCGGCATCAGCCCTGCCGCCGATTGCAGCTCGATGCGGAACACTGCGCCCCCTTCGGGATGATTGGCAGCAGCAAGGCTGCCGCCGAAATCCTTGATGATGTTGTAGGAGATCGAAAGCCCGAGGCCGAGCCCCTTGCCGACACCCTTCGTCGTGAAGAAGGGATCGAAGATACGCTCGGCGATCGCCGCCGGCACGCCAGGCCCGTGGTCCCGCACTGTCAGCACTACCTTGCCGGCCTCCTCGAAGGCCGAAACCTCGATGCGTCTGTCATCCAGCCCTTCCACCGCATCGGCCGCGTTGGAAATCACATTCACCAGCACCTGCTGCAGACGCACCGAACCGGCGCGCACAACCGGCGGACGCGGCCCGAGATCCAGCAGGAGTTCGGCGTCCGCCGCCTTCAGCCGCCAGGCAATGATCTCGAGCGTATCATGCATCGCCTCGTCGAGAGACACCGACCCGAGCTTCTCGTTCGGCTTGCGGGCGAAGTTGCGCAGGTGCCGGCTGATCGCAGCCATGCGGTCGATCAGCCCACCGATCCGCCGGATATTATCCCGCGCCTCCTCCGTCCGCCCACGGTCGATGAGGACGGAGGCACTGTCCGTATAGGTCTTGGCGGCGGCGAGCGGCTGGTTGAACTCGTGCGAAAGGGCAGCCGACATCTGCCCGAGGCCGGCAAGCTTGCCCGCCTGGATGAGGTCGGCTTGTGTCTGGCGGAGCTGCTGTTCGGTCAGCCGCCGTTCGGCGATCTCCTCCTCGATGCGGCTGTTGACGCGCGCAAGATCGGCCGTGCGCTCCTCGACGCGCTGTTCCAGTTCGTTGCGGGCCTCCGCTTGCAACTGCATGCGCTCGGCAAGCCGCGCCCGCCGCTGGCGAAGGACGGCCACCGTAAGCCCTGCAATGCAGAGAATAAGAAACACGGCGGCAAGCGCCGTGCGCGCCTGGGCGCGGATGGAACTCGTCTCCATCAGCACGTTCACCGTCCAGTCCTCGGCCGGCATATAATGCGAGAGCACCAGATATTCGCTCGAGTCGCGCTCGCCGGCCAGCGTCATCAACTCATGCTGCTCGAAGTGATGTCGCGTCACTGGCAGCGCCGCCAGCCTGGCATTGGCATAGCGCCGCGAGGCCTCCGTGCGTGCGATGCGGTCCGCCGTCAGCGGCAGGATCGCGCCGTAAAGCCATTCCGGGCTGCCGGACATGAAGATGATGCCCTCGGGATCGGAGACGAAGATCTTGTATTCGCCGCCGCCCCAGGAGGATTCGATCATATCAATATCGACCTTGAAGACGATGACGCCGCGAATATCCGCACCGGTCCGGATCGGCGCAGCGAAATAATAGCCGCGTTTCAACGAGGTGGTGCCGAGCGCGTAGAAGCGCGCCTGCCGGCCTTCGATCGCATCCTGGAAATAGGGCCTGTAGCTGAAATTCTGTCCAACGAAGCTTCCGGGCCCATCGTAATTGCTGGCCGCGATCGTCTCTCCATCCGGCTTGACCACGTAGATGTCAGAGGATTTCAGCAGCCCGTTGATCTCCTTGAGATAGAGATTGGCCGCATAGCGCAGCGCCGCATCCTCGGGCGCGCTCACCAATTCCTTGATGTCGTCGTGATCGGCGATCAGCGCCGGCAGCGCCTCGTAGCGGTTGAGATGGCCGCTGAGTGCTGAAACGGCAAGCCGCAGCGCCGTTCCTGCCTGTGCCGAAGCCTCCTCCATATAGGCGCGCGTCGCAATCGCGCTCCCATAAGTGAAGAAGGCGAAGATGATCAGCGGCACCACCAGCAAAGCCGCTATCGCACGATATCTCGAAGACAGATCCGGCTCCTCCCCTTTCTGCCTCCACTCCCCAGCGAGGCATACCCGACGGCTCAAGTTAACGCATAACCCCGAAAATCGGAATCGATTTTCGGAAAGGATTATGCGCCAATTCAAAGTGATAGAGCGTCCTTAGCGCGTCCTGCCGGACGCGCGGCGCTCTATGGGGGTGGACAAGGATTTCCAAGGGCCTGCCGAAACTTGACACCCGGCAGGGGCGGATGTCCTATTGCTGCACCGCAAGGAGGCCCCGCCCATGAGCGACGACCAGACGCCCGCCGACAGTAAACTCACCACATCCAAGCGCCGCTGGGCGGTCGAGGGCAAGTTCCTGACCGGCCGCATCAGCCGTCCCGAAGCCGAGCGCCTGCCGCCTGGCCAGCACCTTGTCAAGAACTGGCCGGTGCTCGATCTCGGCCAGCAGCCTGTCATCTCCACAGATACCTGGCGGCTTGAGATGCGCGGCCTCGTCGAAACGCCGCTTACCCTCACCTGGACTGCCTTCCAGGCGATCGAGCAGAGCACTGGGGTCAGCGATATCCACTGCGTCACCACCTGGTCGCGCTACGACAACAAATGGAAGGGCGTTTCGACGCGCGATCTGCTTGATCTCGCCATGCCCAAGCCGGAAGCAGCTTACGTCATGCTGACAAGTTATGACGGCTATACCACCAACCTGCCGCTTTCCGATTTCGCCGCCGAAGACGCGATCCTTGCCACCGCCTGGGAAGGCCTGCCGCTGACGCCGGAGCACGGCGGCCCGATGCGCCTCGTCGTGCCGCATCTCTATTTCTGGAAAAGCGCCAAATGGCTGCGCCGCATCGAGCTGATGCCCGCCGACCAGGCCGGCTTCTGGGAAAAGAACGGCTATCACATCTATGGCGATCCCTGGCGCGAGCAGCGCTATTCCGACGATTGAGCTTTCGGCCGCGAGAAACGGCGAAGCGCAAACACGCTAAAGCCGAACAAGGAGGCAAGCCCCGTCAGCGACGCCATGCTGGCGGCATGGAATGGTATCCCGCTCCAGCGTGGCTTGACGATATCAGCAGTGTTGAAGGCCTCGCCGCTGAACCGACAGGTGATGAGCGCAAGACCGCGCCGCACCATATCGGCATCGACCGCGGAAATGATTTCATCCGCCGCAGCTCTTTCCCGTGGCATCTCACGCATCGAAAGCAAGACCGCCTTGGCCGCCGCGAGATAGGCATGGGCGCATTCGTTGAACGGGCTTTGCTCGTCGGTCACACTGCCCGGCATCCGGCCCCATAGGCAGTAGGAATACTGGATTTCGGCATAGTTCAGAACGCGCCGGAACGGCTCGTTCGTATCGACTGCGCGGGATGCAAGGTCGATAATCCCACTGCGATAGTCAGACATGATAGCCATCTCGCCATGGGAAATCTCCGGGATATTGAGGCCCGCATGGCTGCCGCCATCGCTGCGGCTATGAGCAGAAGCGCTTCCGGCAACCACACACAAAAAGGCGGCCGTGATAAACGCCGCCGACAGGAGTGGTGTGGTTCTGCTGCTTTTCATACTCGCTCGAAAAAGTCGGGCTAGCTCCCAAAGTTCAGGGCGCCGGCAAAGCGGCGCCCTTCGATGCTTTCAGTGAAATGCCGTTGCCGGCCGACCTCGTTGCCCGCCCTTAACTGCAAGCCGCTTTTCGGCAAGCGCTCCGAAGGCCAGCCCCAAGGCTGCCCAGAGGATCACATGCATGCCAAGCGAGGTCGTGCGGAACCGCCAGAGCACCATCGCCGAGAAGTTCTCCGGCACCTCGTTGATCGGCGGCAGCAGATAGAGCACGACGCCGATGAAGACGAGATAGACAATGCCGGCGATGATCGCGCCGTTCCAGAGACCGAAGCGCTCGGAAAGGCGGCGAGACAGCGCCACCGCGGCAATCAGGGCTGCGAGCGAGACGACGATCATCAGGAAGAACAACTCGGTCCTGACGCCGATCGTGTCGGGATTGCCGACCGCCGGCGGGTTGGCCGGATACTTGATACTGGGAACGATGACGATCGCCACGAAGGCGGCAATGGCGATGACGGCTGAGGTGCCACGCGCCGAAAGGCTGCTGAAACGGCCGTGTACGAAAGCGAAGGCAAGTGCGAAGAGCCCGCCGACAGCGACGCTGTAGGCCATGACGCCGGTGAAAAGGCCGAGACCGGCCTGCGTGGCGCGACTGACGATTTCAGGTTCGGCAGCTTCGCCGGCCGCCTGGGCGCTTGCCTCCTCGAAGGCGATCGCCGCATCGACCAGCGGCTCACCGAAAGTATGGGCGAAAGCGAAAACGAGGATGCCAGCAATCAGGCCCGCGAGCATGCCGCGAAGCAGAAGGTTTCCAACCATGTCAGGAACTCCCTTAAAGCATGTCGCGCAAAAGTGTGCAGCGGTTTTGCGATAACGACATGCGTAAAAACGAAAACCTAAAGCGCGACGAGCGAATCTGAAAGATCGCGACGCGCTTTAGTGGCAGGGAAAGCCGAGGAGATGACGGCCGTCATGCACGAATTCGTGCACATACATGCCGTTGAACAGCGCCATCGCGCCTTCCTCGGTGCCGACGAAATAGAGGACGATCAGCATCAGCAGGCCGCCAAAAATCGCCCAGGGCAGGATCTCGCCTACAGGGATCGGCGCCGGTACCGCAACGGGCGCGAAAGTGGTGTCAGACATATATTCCTCCGGGAATGACGCGTTCAGTCGAAAGAGTGCTTGTGCAGTAGGGTCTGACTTCCAGCGCGAAGAACTTTCGACACGCTGGTCACAGTGGCGCGACCGCGCCGGACTTACACCGGCTTCCAAACCCGCAACAGCACGGTTATATCTGCACGCCGAAGAGACTGTCAACGAAACTTCACAAGCCGGCAGAGAGGCGTCCTGCTGCATAATTCCTTAAATCGGAATTGATTCAGGGATAGATTATGGAGCCATTCAAACTGCTACAGCGTCCCTTGCGCCTCTCGAAAAGACGCGCGGCGCCGGAGCCGCATTCCGGGAGATCAGAACAACCGTGAACACGCGCCTCACCTGGATCTGCCACGGCGCGACGACGGCGAACCGCAAGGCGCTGTTCCCGCTCGATGAACCGCTGGAAGGCAAGGCGGCGGAAGAAGCCGGCAAAATGGCCGCCCCGCCGCGCGCCGACCGCATTGCCATGAGCCCCGCTTTGCGTGCCCGCCAGACAGCGGAAGCGCTCCACCTCGAAGCCAGGATAGACCTCGCACTTCGTGACTGCGACCATGGCCGGTGGGCCGGCAGGTCGATCGCGGCGATAGAGGCCGAAGAGCCGGAGAACCTCATGGCCTGGATGAGCGATCCGGAAGCGGCCCCGCATGGCGGCGAGAGCTTTGTTGATCTGCGCACCCGCGTCGCCGGCTGGATGGACAGTGAATCCGCCCTCGGCGGCCATGTGATCGCCGTCAGCCACGCGGCCGTCATCCGGGCGGCGGTCACCCATGTGCTTCAGGCGCCGCTCTCCTCTTTCTGGCTGAGCGACGTCGAGCCGCTCGCCATCGTTCGCATGACCAGCAACGGACTGCGCTGGTCGCTGCGCTTCCAGCATTAGAAACTGCTGATTCTTATCCAGCCTTGCACAAGCAAATCGCGTCATCTCTGTTGAACCCGGTTTCGCGGGGACTACTTCCTTGTCCCAAGGAGATGGAAGAATGACATATGATTGGAGTGGCGAGCGCACGCGACGGCTGCGTTTCATGCGTCTCGCCACAGTCACGGTTCTGGTTGGTCTCATCGTCAGCGTTCCGCTGCTGATCGCCACCGCCTGAAGCACGAGAAAGGGCGAGCGATGCATTAGCACGCTCGCCTTCGTTCTTTCCCGCGTCGACTGGTCTCCTGAACCGGGATCGCCCACGACGACGCCCGGATTCCCCCCAAGCCCGTCGGGTCTCTCAGCGGCACAGCAACAGGCTGCTGCCTCCGATAATTCGCCTTCTGGTTTCAACAAACATTTCAGACTTTCGTGATATCTCCGCGAAGGGTGGGAGATGGAGAAGGCATAATGCCGGTGTTTTTCCAAAGCAGGGCCGGAAGGCAATGCGTGTCGATCGTCGGATTTGGGATAACCCTCTGGTTCCTCGGCACGCTGTTGCAGCTCGACGACAGCCTGGTCTCCTTCATGATCGGCTTCGGCGAGTACGGCGCCGACAAGCTCGTTCTGGCGCTCGGCATCGCCGGCGCCATGAGCTTCATCTATTCGGTGCTGCGCATCGCCGATCTGCGTAAGGAAATGGAACTGCGCGCCACCGCCCAGGCGAAGGCCGATTGGACCGCAACCCACGACCATCTGACCAAGCTGCCGAACCGCTACGCCTTCGAGCGCAAGATCCTCTCACGGCCGATCAAGGACGACGAGGCGGAGATCGAGGAGTGGGACCGCAACGTCACCATCTTCTCCGTCGACCTCGACGGCTTCAAGAAGGTCAATGACCTCGTCGGCCACAAGGGCGGCGACATCCTGTTGATCGAGGTTGCCAGACGCATCTGCGCGCTCGGCAATGCCGATTGCGTCTATCGCTTCGGCGGCGACGAATTCATCATCGTCGCCTTCGCCCTGACGGCGCAGCGCGAGGAGCGTTTTGCCAGGCTGTTGATCCAGGCCGTCACCCGGCCGATCCATATCGATGGTTTTGCCGTCGAAGTCGGCGCCAGCGTCGGCTATGACCGCTGGGTCGAGGAAGCCGAACCGCTGGAAGATGCCGCCCACCGTGCCGATCTCGCCATGTACGAGGCGAAATCACGCGGGCCCAACCATTATTTCGTCTTCGAACCTTCGATGCAGGACAAGGTTACGGAACGCGCCGCGTTGGAAACCAGGCTGCGCGCAGCAATCTCCAACAAGGCGATCAAGCCCTTCTATCAGCCGCTGATCGACCTGAAGACCGGCCAGCTCTGCGGCTTCGAGGCGCTGGCACGCTGGATCGGCGACGATGGCGTCAACATCCCGCCGCCGGTCTTCATCGATATCGCCGAGGAAACCGGCATGATCACCGCATTGTTCGAGGATCTTCTCGCCCAGGCCTGCAGCGATGCCCTCACCTGGCCGGAGCATGTGACGTTGTCCTTCAACGTCTCGCCGGTGCAGATGGAAGACAGATTGCTGACGTCGCGCATTCTGAAGGTGCTTTCGGCAAGCCGGCTGCCACCGCAGCGCCTGGAAGTGGAGATCACCGAGAACGCGCTGATCCAGGATCCCGCCGTCGCCGCCCTCATTCTCGACGAACTGCACGCCGCCGGCATCCAGATCGCACTCGATGATTTCGGCACGGGTTATTCGAGCCTCGCCCAGCTCTCCCGCTATCGTTTCGACAAGATCAAGATCGACAAAAGCTTCATCGCCACCTATCGCGACGAGGAACGCCAGGAAAAGATCGTCCGCGCCATGCTCGGCCTCGGCAGGAGCCTCAACATCAAGACGACTGCGGAAGGCATCGAGGAGCACGGCCAGCTCGCCTTCCTGCTGCAGCTCGGCTGCGACATCGGCCAGGGCTATCTCTTCGGCAAGGCGATGCCCGCCGCCGAGGCGGGCATCTTCATCAGCGATCGCAATGCCAGCCTGGCCTCCACGGCCTGACGGTACGCCCTAAAAAACCTGGCGCATGATCACGAAGAGCACGAACGCGATCGCGATCGAGGCCGGCAGCGTTAGCACCCAGGCCATCAGCATGTTGCGCACGGTCGACCATTGCAGGCCGGAGCCGTTCGCCGCCATGGTGCCGGCAACGCCGGATGACAGCACATGCGTCGTCGAGACCGGCAGGCCGAGATGATCGGCCGAGGCGATGGTGACCATCGCCACGACTTCGGCTGCCGCCCCCTGACCATAGGTCAGATGCGTCTTGCCGATCTTCTCGCCGACGGTGACGACGATGCGCTTCCAGCCCACCATCGTGCCGAGGCCGAGCGCGATCGCGACCGCCACTTTCACCCAGAGCGGGATGAACTTCGTCGCGTTGTCGACCGCCTTGTGGTAGTTCGTCACTGCGCCGAGGTCGCCGGCATCCATCGGCAGCAGCTTCTGCTTGTCGATCAACTTCAGCGCCTCGCCGATCAGATAGATGTCGTTGCGGACGTTGCCGACGAGATTGGTTGGCACCGCTTCGAGCGTCGGGAAGCCGGCGACTTCGGCACTTGTCTGGTGGATATATTGCTGCAGGGCCGGCGTCGTCGCATCCGTCCATGTCTTGTTCTTGACGGCGTTGCTGACTTCGGCCTTGTAGTCCGCGACCGTAACACCCGGCTTCACATATTTGCCGAGCGCGGTTTCCACCTGGGCCGATGCCGACTTGTAGGCTTCGAGATAGTTGACATCAGGCGTGCGGTTCAGCGCGAAAGCCGTCGGCACCAGGCCGATCAGGATGAGCATGATGAGGCCCATGCCCTTCTGGCCGTCGTTGGAGCCGTGGGCGAAGCTGACGCCGGTGCAGGTGAAGATCAGGATCGCGCGGATCCAGATCGGCGGCGGCTGGTTGCCCTTCGGTTCGGCATAGAGCGCCTTGTTGCGCACCAGAAGCTTCATGACCAGCAGAAGAACAGCGGAAAGACCGAAGCCGATTAGCGGCGAGATCAAAAGCGACAGGCCGATATTGGTCGCCTGCGACCAGTCGACGCCGCTGGTCGCGGTGCCTGCCGGCGCCAGAAACTGGTTGGCAAGGCCGACGCCGATGATCGAACCGACCAGCGTGTGCGAACTCGACGACGGCAGGCCGAGATACCAGGTGCCAAGGTTCCAGACGATCGCAGCAATCAGCAGCGCGAAAACCATGGCAAGGCCGGAGCCGGAGCCGACCTGCAGGATCAATTCCACCGGCAGCAGTGCCAGAATGCCGAAGGCGACGGCGCCGCTCGAGGTCAGTACGCCGAGGAAATTGAAGAAGCCGGACCAGATGACCGCGAATTCCGCCGGCATGGAGCGGGTGTAGATTACGGTGGCGACGGCATTGGCCGTATCGTGGAAGCCGTTGACGAACTCGAAGCCGAGCGCGATGAGCAGCGCAAGGCCTAGGAGAATCCAGGGAACGGCAACTGCGGTCGTCAGGTCGCGGGCGAGTGCATAGGCAACATATCCAAGGCCGCAGACCAGAACGATTGCGAAGACCGGCAAGAACCACTTGCCGGCCGAATTCGAACTGTGGAGCGGGTGGGACGTGTCGCTATGAACCTGGCTGGGGGCAATATCGGCCATGGCATAGTTCCTTATTCCGTTTGCAAATTTGCCTTTTGTTAATAATTCCGCCGCGTGAAGCTCTCATGACGCCCCGACTGAGCCGCCCGTAAGCCACTGATGTCCGACGATATCGACGGTGATGCGCCTGGTAGCCTCGCCTCCATAAAAGATGCCGCGTTATGATCCCAAGCGGCGGACGATGGTTGTCTATGCAGCAACAAAGCGCGCCCCGAGCGAATAAATCCTTCCCGCCTGGACATCCGACGCTAAGTTCGGTCATCTCACACCCGCGCGGAGTCTTAGAAGACATGTCATCGACCAGCCTGCTGCTGACCTTCAACACCGGCTCATCGACCGTTAAGATCGGCATCTTCGCGATAGACGGCGGCAAGGCACGGCGCATCGGCAAGGGCGTGATCGATTTCCGCGCCGAACCGCTGTCGCTCGGCCTGACGAAAGGGCCGCAGACCTTCGAGATGCCGATGAAGGCCGAGGTGACAGAAGATCTGCACGGCGTCATCGATGAGACTTTCGCGCTTCTCGCCGATCATTTCGACATGACCGCCGCGCACGCTGCCGGCCACCGCGTCGTCCATGGCGGCGACCGCTTCACCAGGGCGATCGCCCTCGACGCCACCGCAATCGATGCCATCGATGCGCTGACCCCGCTTGCGCCCCTGCACCAGCCGCAGGCGCTGCGTTTCATCCGCGCGCTTAAGCATCTGAAACCGCATCTTGCCCAGACCGCCTCCTTCGACACCGCCTTCCACACCACACAGGACGATCTCGTTCGCCGCTTCGCCATTCCCCGTACGCTGCATGACGAGGGCATCAAGCGTTACGGCTTCCACGGCCTTTCCTATAAATTCATCGCCGGAGAGCTTCGCCGCAAGGCGCCGGGCGCGGCAAGAGTGGTCGTCGCCCATCTCGGCAGCGGCGCCAGCCTCTGTGCATTGGATGACGGCGTCAGCCGCGATTGCAGCATGGGGTTTTCGACGCTCGATGGCATCCCGATGGCGACGCGCCCGGGCTGGCTCGATCCCGGCGTCATCCTGCATCTGGCCGATCAGAGGAAACAGTCCTTCGAGGAGATCGAAGACCTGCTCTATCACCGCTGCGGCCTGCTTGGCGTCTCCGGCATCAGCGCCGATACGCGCGAGCTGTTGAAGGACGGCCGGCCGGAGGCGCGCCAGGCGATCAACCTCTTCACGCTGCGCATTGCCGGCGAAATCGGCCGCATGGCGGTAACGCTGAACGGGCTTGACGCCATCGTCTTCACCGCCGGGATCGGCGAGCATCAACCGGAGATCCGCGCAGGCGTGACCAAGCGGCTGTCCTGGCTTGGCCTTGCAATCGCCGAAAAGGCCAATGCCGCCAATGATTTCACGATCAGCACACGGGAAAGCAGCATCGCCGCCCATGTCATCGCCACCGATGAAGAACAGGTCATCGCTGACGAGGCGCTGTCTCTTCTTTGCGGCGGGTGATCCAGATCAACAGCTTGCCGGCATCCGCCGGTAGAATTGACGTTGAAGACGTTTTCGAACGGGAGAAACCCATGGAAAAGCATGTCTCGACCGCCGCTCTTACCGATGCCGAACTCACTCTGATCGACCGCTATTGGCGCGCCGCCAATTATCTCTCCATCGGCCAGATCTATCTGCTGGCCAATCCGCTGCTGCGCGAGCCACTGAAACCAGAGCACATCAAGCCCCGCCTGCTCGGCCATTGGGGCACGACACCCGGCCTCAACTTCATTTATGCGCATCTGAACCGTCTCATCCGCGCCCGCGACCTCGACATCATCTACATGTGCGGCCCCGGCCATGGCGGGCCGGGCATGGTCGCCAACACCTATCTCGAAGGCATCTACAGCGAGATCTATCCCGATATCTCCGAGGATGCAGAGGGCATGCGGAAGCTCTTCCGGCAATTCTCCTTCCCCGGCGGCATTCCGAGCCACGCGGCACCCGAAACACCGGGCTCGATCCACGAGGGCGGCGAACTCGGTTACGCCCTCGTCCATGCCTATGGCGCCGCCTTCGACAATCCCAATCTGATCGTTGCCTGCGTCGTTGGCGACGGCGAGGCCGAAACCGGGCCGCTCGCCGCAAGCTGGCATTCCAACAAGTTCCTGAATCCCGCCCGTGACGGGGCCGTGCTGCCGATCCTGCATCTGAACGGCTACAAGATCGCCAACCCGACCATTCTTGGCCGCGCCAGTCACGAGGATTTGCAGAGCCTCTTTGAAGGCTACGGCTACGAGCCCTTCTTCGTCGAGGGTCACGAGCCACGCGACATGCACCAGCAGATGGCCGCAACCTTCGACAGGGTTTTCGACCGCATTCGCGAAATCCAGGAGGAAGCCCGCAATGGCAATGCGCCCGATATCTGCCCGCGCTGGCCGATGATCGTGCTGCGCAGCCCGAAGGGCTGGACAGGACCGAAGGAAGTCGACGGCAAGAAGGTCGAAGGCTTCTGGCGCGCCCACCAGGTGCCGGTCTCCAATTGCCGCGAGAATGAAGGCCATCGCAAGATCCTCGAGGACTGGATGCGCGGCTATGATCCGGAGGACCTGTTCGGCAGCGACGGCCGGCTGAAACCCGAGTTGCGGGCGCTAGCCCCTGTCGGCGAGCGCCGCATGGGCGCCAATCCGCACGCCAATGGCGGCTTGCTGCGCAAGGAACTCGATGTTCCCGATATCCGCGACTATGCGGTCGATATCGGCAAGCACGGCAGCGCCATGGTGCAATCGACGGAAATCCTCGGCCATTACCTGCGCGACACGATGAAGCGCAACGCCGATGCTGCCAATTTCCGTATCTTCGGCCCCGACGAGACGGAATCGAACCGTCTCGGCAGCGTCTTCGAAGTCACCGACCGTGTCTGGATGGAGGGTATCGAACCCTACGACGTCCACTTGTCACGGGATGGACGTGTCATGGAGGTGCTGAGCGAACATCTCTGCCAGGGCTGGCTGGAAGGCTACCTGCTGACTGGCCGCCACGGCCTGTTCTCCTGCTACGAGGCCTTCATCCACATCATCGATTCCATGTTCAACCAGCACGCCAAATGGCTGAAGGTGACGCGGGAACTGGAGTGGAGAAAGCCGATCTCGTCGCTGAATTACCTGCTGACCTCGCACGTCTGGCGTCAGGACCACAACGGCTTCAGCCACCAGGATCCCGGTTTCGTCGACCTCGTCGCCAATAAGAAGGCCGATATCGTCCGCATCTATCTGCCGCCGGATGCCAACACCCTGCTCTGGGTCGGCGACCATTGCCTGCGCACCTATGACCGCATCAACGTCATCGTCGCCGGCAAGCAACCGGAGCCGCAATGGCTATCGATGGACGAGGCGGTGAAACATTGCGAGGCCGGCATCGGCATCTGGCACTGGGCGAGCAACGAGGACGACACCATCCTGCCCGATCTCGTCATGGCCTGCGCCGGCGACGTGCCGACCATGGAGACGCTTGCTGCCGTCGACCTGCTGCGCCAGGCCATTCCGGAACTGAAGATCCGCACCGTCAACGTCGTCGACCTCCTGGCACTGCAATCCAGGGATCAGCATCCGCACGGCCTGACCGACGAGGCATTCGATGCGATCTTCACCGCCGACAAGCCTGTCATTTTCGCCTATCACGGCTATCCCTATCTCATCCACCGCCTGACCTATAAACGCACAAACCACCGCAACATCCACGTCCGCGGCTTCATCGAGGAAGGCACGACGACGACACCCTTCGACATGACCGTCCTCAACGAACTCGACCGCTTCCACCTCGCCATCGAAGCGATCGAGCGTGTGCCGGGCCTGAAGGAAAAAGCAGGAGAAGCGCTCGCCGCCTTCCGCGGCAAGCTTGCGGAACATCACGACTATGTCCGCGAATATGGTGAGGACATGCCGGAGGTGCGGAACTGGACATGGCCGACGGCGTGAAGCCAAAACCAAACAGAATCGCGCGGAACTGGTCGGCGGAGACCATCCGGCGGGAGTAACTGTCAAGCAACGTCTAAAGTTGGTGAAAACGATCAGGGCGCTGTTCCAGAATGGCCATATCGTAGGCTATGTGTCTTGGGAAAGCTCTAAGCCACTGACCGAGGAAACGACATGAAGGGTTTCGCTGCCACGCTCACCGCCGCCCGGCTGGAAAAGGCGCTCGCCTTCTACATGACGCCCGAAGCCCGGCCGGATGGCTCAGCCGATGCCGTTAAGCCGGCCGGGGAACGCGAGGCATACGAGACCCGCGCCGGCGAACGCACTCGCAACACCGAAGACGGCGTCGAAGCCTGGTAGGGCGATCCCCACCGGGCGACCGTCGCGGATGCCTGTCCGCGAACGCGTCGCACCCGGAATGCCGGAACCCTACGCATGTTCGAGCCGAAGCTTTTCCTTCATGCGCCAGACCCGCGGCGTTTCTCCCGTATATTTAAAAAAGAAGCGCGAGAAATAGGCGGGATCGGCAAAGCCGAGCCGAAACCCGATCTCCTGAACGCTACCGAGCGTAAAAACCAGCTGGCGTTTCGCCTCTTCAACAAGTTTGCCGGCGATCAGTTCGTGGGGAGTGTTGCCGGTCATCGACCGGACAATGCGGGTGAGATGCGTCGGCGAAATCCCAAGCTCTCTGGCATAGAAAGACGCGGGCTTGTGCGATCGAAAATGCTGCTGGATGAGTTCGCTCAGCATTTCCATCCGCCGCTCGTTCTCGTTGGGCGGAAGTTCATGCGTATTCCCCTCATGGGAAATCCTTGCCGTCAGCCGTAGCGCCAGGGCGACATAGGCGGCCAACGCCTCATTGCGGCCGCTGCGGCGGTTTTCGAATTCGTCGCCCAGCCGCCTCAACGTCTGCATGACATAGGCTGCCTCGGCATGATCGGGATCGAGCGGCGTCAGATGCGGCGCCGCCAGCCATTCGCCGAGCTGGCTTCGGTCGCCGGGCGGATGGCTGAGATGGGATCTCAACAGGGTGATCACCAGGCCGTCGATATCGCGTGAAAAACGAAAGCCGTGATTGAGCCCGGGCGGCACGGTGATGATGGCCGGCGGACGGATGGCATGGCTCTTTTCGCCGAAGATCGCATCGCCCGAACCGCTTTCGATGTACAATATCTGAAAGAAACTCTCGTGGCGGTGCGGGCGAATCTCCCAGTGATGCAAACTGCTGCGAGAGCGAATTGTTTCGCAATGCACCCAAAAATCCGGTTCTCGCCCGGTCTTTTCGCCGTAGAGTTCATAGGTAGGGACCTGTCTGCTCATGGGGCTCCGTGGGGCTTCGCCGACACCAATGTTCGATTAGTGCAATTTTTAGGTCGGCATGTCCATTGCTGCGGCAAGCGCGGCACGGCAGAATCTGGCAAAACGCAAAAATGCAGGGAGGCAGCATTTGCGAACTCAGGTCGCCATCATCGGTTCGGGGCCATCCGGCTTGCTGCTCGGCCAGCTTCTGACCGAAGCCGGCATCGACAATGTCATCCTCGATCGTGTGAACAAGGATTACATCCTCGGCCGGGTTCGTGCCGGCGTTCTGGAGGAAGGCACCGTCGGGCTGTTGGATCAGGCCAGATCAGGCGCGAGGCTGCATGCCGAGGGGCTGCCGCATGACGGTTTCTCGCTGGCCTTCGACGGACGCGACCATCGCATCGACCTTCACGAATTGACCGGCGGCAGGCGCGTCACCGTCTACGGACAGACCGAAGTGACGCGCGATCTCATGGAGCGGCGCGAAGAAAGCGGCTCCTTATCGATCTACGATGCCGTCGATGTCGCGCCGCATGACTTCGACGGCCCTTCTCCCTTCGTCACCTATGTGAAAGACGGTGTTGCCAAGCGCATCGATTGTGACTTCATCGCCGGCTGCGACGGGTTTCACGGCGCCAGCCGCAAGGCCGTCCCGGAACGGGCGATCAGGAGTTTCGAGAAGATCTATCCCTTCGGCTGGCTGGGGATCCTTGCCGACGTGGCGCCTGTCAGCCATGAGCTGATCTACGCCAACCATCCAAGGGGCTTTGCGCTCTGTTCGATGCGCTCGGCCACCCGCAGCCGCTACTACATCCAATGTACGCTCGACGAGAAAATCGATGACTGGAACGATGATCGCTTCTGGGACGAGTTGAGACGGCGGCTGCCGACGCATCATGCCGAGGCATTGGCGACCGCGCCGTCCTTCGAGAAATCGATCGCGCCGCTGCGCTCCTTCGTCGCCGAACCGATGCGTTTCGGCCGGCTTTTCCTGGTCGGCGACGCTGCCCATATCGTCCCGCCGACCGGGGCCAAGGGATTGAACCTTGCCGCCAGCGACGTCCATTACCTTTTCTCCGGGCTGATCGAGCATTACCGCGAAGGCTCGAATAGTGGCATTGACGCTTACTCGCATAAGGCGCTCGCCCGTGTGTGGAAAGCCGTGCGGTTTTCCTGGTGGATGACGACGATGATGCATCGTTTTCCGGATACCGGTGATTTCGACCAGAAAATCCAGGAGGCGGAGCTCGACTATCTCACCCATTCCCGCGCCGCCTCGATGGCGCTCGCGGAGAATTATGTGGGATTACCATTCTGAGACGAGGATAATTCTGCATCCTCGATGCACAATCATAATCGCTAGGTCATGGATTACGGCATTTATTTCATTTTACATCACCACTTCGCATGACAAGCTAACGCTCAATTTTGGGCGGCTAGCGAATACGGCGCGGGAGTGCGCCAAAAAGGGAGAGAGAGAATGAAGAAGCTATTTCTAGCCGCCGTTGCGGCCGTCGTGCTCAGCGGCACGGCCTATGCAGACACCATCAAGGTCGGCGTCATCGGCCCGTTCTCCGGTCCGTTCGCGCTGCAAGGCAAGAACTTCAAGGCCGGCATCGACGCCTATATGGCGGTCAACGGTAACAAGGTCGGCAGCGACACGGTCGAGATCGTCTATCGCGACGTGCCGCAGGCTGATCCCGCCCAATCCAAGGCCCTGGCGCAGGAACTGATCGTCAAGGAGAAGGTCCAGTATCTCACAGGCTTCTATTTCACCCCCGATGCGATGGCGGTGACGCCGATCCTGAAGCAGGGCAATGTGCCGATGGTCATCATGAACGCCGCCACCTCGGCGATCGTCACCAAGAGCCCGCTTGTCGTCCGCACCTCCTTCACCACCTGGCAAACCTCGACGCCGATCGCCAAGGTCGCCTTCGATGCCGGCGTCAAGAAGGTGATTTCGGTCGTCAGCGATTACGGCCCCGGCATCGACGCAGAGAACGCCTTCAAGGCCGGCTTCGAAAAGGCCGGCGGTCAGGTGGTCGAGGCAATCCGCATGCCGCTTGCGACCAACGATTTCAGCCCGATCATGCAGCGCATCAAGGATTCCGGCGCCGAGGGCGTCTTCGCCTTCCTGCCGTCAGGCCCGACGACGCTCGGCTTCGTCAAGGCTTACAACGACAATGGCCTGAAGACGGCCGGCATCAAGTTTTTCGCGCCGGGCGATCTGACCCAGGAATCCGATCTGCCGGCGCTCGGCGATGCGGCACTCGGCATCCAGACGACCTTCCACTACGCCGTGTCGCACGATTCTCCGGAAAACAAGGCTTTCGTCGAGGCTGCGACCAAAGCGATCGGCAACAAGGCCGAACTCTCCTTCCCCGCGGTCAGCGCCTATGACGGCATGTATGTGATCTACAAGATGATCGAGGCGACGGGCGGCAAGCAGGATGCTGAAAAGGCCGTCGATGCGGTCAAGGGCCTTGCCTGGACCAGCCCGCGCGGCCCGGTTTCGATCGATCCGGAAAGTCGCCACATCACGCAGAACATCTATCTGCGCGAAGTCACCAAGGCGGATGACGGGACCTACATCAACAAGGAGGTTCAGACCTTCGAAAAGCAGGGCGATCCCGGCCTGGCGGCCGTCAAGTAACATCGAGCATCACGGCATGCGACGGGCTTGGGCAGTGCTTCGGGCAGACTTCCGATCTCTCCGGAGCTGCCCGGCGGCGCCGAGCCCGTCGCATCGAAGCAAGGTATGTCCATGCAGACAGTCTTCAGCATAGCCGTCGATGCCTTTGCCTATGGCATGGTGCTCTTCGTCATATCAATCGGCCTTTCGGTGACCATGGGGCTGATGCGCGTCGTCAACCTCGCTCACGGCGCGTTCGCGATGATCGGCGGCTATATCGCCTCCTATGTCGCCCGCGACCTCGGCCTTGGTTATGCCACGGCGGCCATCGCCGCCGTTGTCATCACCATCATCGTCGCCATTCCGATCGAACGCTTTCTCTACCGCCGGATCTATGGCGCGCCGGAACTGACCCAGGTGCTGATGACGATCGGCATCACCTTCTGCGTCATCGGCATCGCCAATTATGTGATGGGGCCGACGCTGAAGACCATACCGCTTGCCGGTGCGCTGCAGGGATCGGCCGATCTCGGCTTCCGCACCATTCCTATTCACCGGCTTTTCGTCATCCTCTGCGGCCTGGCCGTGGCGCTCGCCCTCTGGTTTGCGATCGACAGGACGAGCTTCGGCGTCAAGCTGCGCGCCTCCGTCGATGATGCGGCGATGGCTGCGGCACTCGGCGTGCGCACCGAGATCATCTATGCGGTGAGCTTTGCCGTTGCCGTCGGCCTTGCCGCCTTCGGTGGCGTGGTCGGCGCCGAACTCCTGCCCGTCGAACCCTATTACGCGCTGCGCTACATGGTCACCTTCCTGGTCGTCGTCTCCGTCGGCGGCGCGGGTTCCATTCCGGGCGCGCTGATTGCCTGCCTGCTACTGGGCGCGATCGATACGACCGGCCGGTATCTGATGCCTGAATTCGGCGAATTCTTCTTCTATCTCGCCGTGATCGCAATCATCTGCGTCTTCCCACGCGGCCTTGCCGGAAGGGCGAAATAAGATGGCGCTTGTCATGAACGACGAAAACCAACGTCTCCAGCATCGGCGCGGATTCATCAGCCGCGATCTCGCCGGAATAGCGGTCATGATAGCCATTGCCGCGATCGGCTACTTCGCCTTCCCCGATAATCTCGCGCTTTTGACTCGGATGATCACGATCGCGCTGCTCGTCCTGTCGCTCGATCTGGTGACCGGTTATTGCGGCGTTGCAACGCTCGGCCATGCCGCACTTTTCGGCTCCGGCGCCTATGCCGCCGGGATCCTGTCGGCGCATTACGGCATCAATGACCCGCTGCTGATGATGCTGGCCGGCATCACAGGCGGCGCGCTTGCCGGGCTGCTCTGCGGCGCCATCATCCTGCGTGCACATGGATTGCCGCAGCTGGTGCTGTCGATTGCGCTGATCAACCTCTTCCATGAATTCGCCAACAAGGCCTCTTCTTGGACAGGCGGCAGCGATGGACTTTCCGGCATCGCGCCGGACCCGGTCTTCGGCCTCTTCGAATTCGATCTCTACGGTCACACCGCCTTCTTCTTCGGAATGGCGCTGCTGCTGATCGTCTTTGTGCTGCTACGATTCCTGGTCCGCTCGCCCTTCGGCATGCTCTGCCACGCCATCAAGCAGGATCCGCTGCGCATCCGCGCCATGGGCGCTTCGCCGAAGGCCGCTCTGATCAGGATGTATGCGATCTCCGGCGCCGTTGCCGGTGTCGGCGGCGCCTTGAATGCGATTTCGACACAGGTCGTCGGCCTCGACAGCCTGTCTTTCACGCAGTCGGCCGAGGCGCTTGTTATGCTGGTGCTCGGCGGCACCGGCTCCCTCTTCGGGGCGCTCTCCGGCACCGTCATCTTTATGCTCTTCGAGGACTACGTCTCCGCCGCCAATCCCTTCCATTGGCTGACCATGGTCGGTGCGCTGCTGATCGCCGTCGTGCTCTTTGCGCCGAAAGGTCTCTACGGCACATCAGCAGCCTTCGTTAGCCGCCGCAGGGAGCAACGCTCATGAGCCCGGTCTTCGAAGTCGCCAATCTCAAGAAAGCCTTCGGCGGCCTTGCCGTCACCAATGATGTCTCGCTCACGATGTCGCCTGGCGATCGCATCGCGCTGATCGGCCCGAACGGCGCCGGCAAGACCACCTTCGTCAACCTCGTGACCGGTAATCTCTCTCCCGATTCCGGCGAGGTTCGCCTCGGCGGCGAGGTGGTGACGAAGGTCGACGCGATCGGCAGGGTCAGACGCGGCCTCGTCCGCTCCTTTCAGGTGACGCGGCTCTTCCAGGACATGACGCCGGCCGAACATGTGGGACTTGCCGTCCTTCAACGCGACGGAAAGACCGGGCGCATGTTCGGCAATTTCCTGCGTATGCCCGATGTCATGGCAGAGGTCGACGATCTCCTTGGAAAGCTCGGACTGCCTTTCCTGATGCATCGCAAGGTCAGCGAGATCGCCTATGGCCAGCAGCGGCTTCTCGAGATTGCCGTAGCGCTGGCGCTGAAGCCGAAGGTGCTGCTGCTCGACGAGCCGGCAGCCGGCGTGCCGCAAAGCGATACCGGCCGCATCGAGCAGGCGCTGGCCGATCTGCCTGCCGATCTCGCCGTGCTGATGATCGAACACGACATGGACCTCGTCTTCCGTTTTGCCAAACGCGTCATCGTGCTTGCATCAGGCGCGATCATCTTCGACGGCCTGCCTGAAGACGTCACCAAGGATGCGCGCGTGCGCGAGGCCTATCTCGGGAGCTATGCCAATGCCAGCCATATCGCTTGAGGTCGAAAATCTGTCGGCCGGATATGGGCCGACAAGAGTGCTCGAAGGCATTTCCTTCTCCGTGCCGGCAGGCGCCCGGCTTGCCGTGCTCGGCCGCAACGGCATGGGCAAGACCACGCTGCTCGCAACGCTCGCCGGCCAGACCAGGCGATACGAGGGTAGCATCCGCCTCGGCGGTTCGGATGTCAGCGCAGCACCGAGCGCCACGCGCGCGCACAAAGGCCTCGGATATGTACCGCAGGCACGCTGCATCTTCCCGACGCTGACAGTCGAAGAAAACCTTTTCGTTGGCTTGAAGGCGCGACCGAAGACGGCTCTGGAGGAAGCCTATGCGATGTTCCCACGCCTGAAGGAGCGCCGCCGCAATCTCGGCAGCCAGCTCTCCGGCGGCGAGCAGCAGATGCTCTCCACGGCCCGCACCATTCTCGGCCGCCCCTCCGTCCTGTTGCTCGACGAACCGCTGGAAGGCCTCGCCCCCGTTATCTGCGAGGAATTGATGGCTGCCTTCGCCGACCTCGCCAAGACAGGAGACATGACCATCCTGCTGGTCGAACAGCGCATCCAGAGCGCGCTCGATTTCGCCGATCAGGTCGTCATTCTCGAACGCGGCAGACTGGCCTGGACGGGAACGCCGCAGAGCCTCACCAGCGATCACGAGGCTGTCGAGAGCCTGCTCGGGGTCGGCGGCCTGCATTGATGGGATGATCGGCAGAAGCTCGTGCTCTGCTAATTGCTCCCCTTTCGCTTTCAAGATTGCTCTTGGCGCGCCGAGCAATTCATGCAGTATATCGTCATGACGACGTCATGATTTACCTGTCATTATTATCCTGCCTGAAAGTTTTCCGCTGGCCGAATTGATGGATCGCCTGAAAAGGCGAGAAACACCATGATCGATGAAGCGGCAGCAACGTAAGATCAGACGTAAATCCTGGTTCATAATCAGGATCGACGTTTATGCCGCTCCCTTTACTTGTACGGTTGAGCTGTAATCGACCGGAATGTGTGGCGTTGACGGGCGGAATTGCTCTGACGCTCCCTCAATTTTGGTTGCCAGATACCCGATAGGGTTGCATAGTCGAGCAGAAAATCACACGGGAGGTAGAAATGGCAAACCACAAGCCGGTCGCAGGTGATGTATACCAGCCTATTTTCAACATCGACAACCCGATCGACGGCAACATCCTGGACAATACCAGTTCGGTGGATGCCGACGGAGATCAGGTGCGTCTCAACTTCGTCAATGGACAACGCATTCCGCAACCGGCCGATCCGAACGGGCCCGCCACGACCACCACAGTCGAGGGAAAATACGGCACGCTGACCGTCTATTCCAACGGCAACTACACGTATGAACTCGATCACTCCAACCCGGTGGTATCAGCGCTCGGCCCGGGAGACCAACTCGTCGACCAGTTCAATTTCAAGATCTCGGATGGCAAAGGCGCCACCGATTTCGGCTTGCTCAACATCGCGGTCGACTTGCCGGAACATGGCGACGTGTTCGTCAATTTCGAGGATGTCGGCAAATATGACTTCCCGACGGGCTACAAGGGCTTTGATTGGGGTGCTTGGCACGATGGTGACGACGCAACGGTACAGAAGGAAGCCGACGGCAACCATTATCTGTCAGGCGGCGTGTTCTGGACACCCATCCAAGCCGCCGATGGCGGTCACTTTCAGATCGAGCAATTCAGTGTCGCAAACGGCACATCGGACTATGACAACGTACTGACGATCGAAGGTAAGCTGAACGGCGATACCGTGTTCTTGGTCACGGTCAACGTCACCGCCGACAGCATTCATGACCCGCAAGTGATCGATCTCAGCGCCTACGGCGACATCGACTCTCTCGTGCTCGACACGGAGCCCGTCATCACAGAGACGAGCGGCCCGGATTATTATGGCGCGCGATACGACGACTTTCATTTCATCGTTTGACGGTGGGGGAAAAGGGCGTGGTATCGCCGAAATCCTTGCATCTTCGCCAAGCTACTGTGGCTATCTGATACCAATATCTTGCGATAGCTGACCGGGTTGCGTCTTGCTAGCATAGGATGGTGCGAGGAGGCACGGTTATGCTGGGATGGAGGAAATGATGCAGCCAGTCGGGATGAGGTTAGCGGCGGTCATGTTCTCGCTTGCCGTATGGGCTATTATTATCGCTGTCGCATCCCACCTTTGGGCGACGAAGATGCCTGTATTGCTTTTGGCGCTCTACAGATAGGCCTGTCCTCGGCGTTGGGGAAATCTGCAGATCAGGGCGCAATGGGTTTTGTCCCCTCGCCGCCACGTCTGGCGCTGCCACCAATGTCCTAGAGTCTGTCAGCGCTAATCGGAATCGTGTGGAGAGATTCCCTTGCCTTTGATTTTGTGATTCAAGATCGTTGCTGGTGTGGAGGCCAGCAATGACGGTGCGACCTCTTTCTCTGGATTTGCGAAGACGCATTGCTACAGCGTTGAATGATGGCATGACGGTTCGCGCCGCAGCGGAGCGGTTCGGCATATCGGCTGCGACAGCGGTACGGATCGGACAGCTCGATCGTTCAGGTAAAGGCCTGATGCCGGCGAAGATCGGCGGCTATGTCAAACCGACACTGAGGGGTGCTGCGGCCGACGCAGTGCGTCAGCGGCTGCAGGTCAAGTCCGACTGGACGGTGCGCGCACTGTCGGCGGACCTGAAGGCTGCGGGGATCAACGTGTCTCACGACACCGTCTGGCGCTTCCTGCGTAGCGAGGGCAAGACCTTCAAAAAAAACGCTGGTGGCAAGCGAGCAAGACCGCCCGAAGGTGGCCCGGTTCCGGATGCGATGGAAGACCCACCAGCATCGGCTTGATCCGGACCGTCTCGTCTTCATCGACGAGACCTGGGTCAAAACCAACATGACACGCACCTGCGGATGGTGTCAGCGGGGAGAGCCCCTCATTGCAAAAGTCCCTCATGGTCATTGGAAGACGCTGACCTTCCTGGCCGGCTTACGCCGCGATAGCATCATTGCCCCTTTCGTCCTCGATGGTCCCATCAATGGCATCGCTTTTACCGCGTGGGTTCGGCAATGTCTGGTCCCGACACTCAAAGCCGGTGACATCGTCATCCTCGATAATCTCGGAAGCCACAAGGGAAAGCCGGCCCGCGATGCGATCCGAGACGTCGGTGCACATCTCTTCTTCCTGCCTCCCTACAGCCCCGACCTCAATCCCATCGAGATGATGTTCGCAAAGCTCAAGACACTCGTCAGAAAGGCAGACGAACGAGCCGTCGAAACAACATGGAGACGCATTGGAGAACTCTTGAAGGCGTTCAGTCCCCAGGAGTGCTCCAACTACCTCAGACATGCAGGGTATGGTTCAAAATAACCCTGACAGACTCTAGCACGGCCTTCGGAACCGGCTCAAAATCGAACCGCAAAAATCGCTAATTCTGCAATTGCCCGACCTGAGAGATAGGTGACGTTTCGTACCGGAGACATGGGTAACACTTTTCGTTTTTTGGCGGGAGGTGTTGATGCCGTGGAAAGAGACTTCGGTGATGGAGGAACGTCTACGATTTGTCGCCCGGCTGCTAGAGGGCGAAGGCATGAGCGATGTGTGCCGTGCATTCGGCATCTCGCGCAAGACCGGCTACAAAATCTTCAATCGCTATAAGGACGACGGCCTGGAGGCGCTGACGGATCGGTCTCGACGGCCGGTGCGGTATGCCAACCAGCTGCCTGAGCCGGTCGAGGCGATGATCGTCTCGTGCAAGAAGAGCAAGCCGCATTGGGGTGCCAGGAAGATCAGGGAGCTTTTGGTGAAGCGCCTGGCCGGCGATGTGCGCGTGCCGTCGAAGAGTACGGTGCATGCCGTTCTCGATCGACATGGTCTGGTCGCCCATGCCCGCAAGCGGCAGCGACATCGAGCCGAAGGGACAGCCTTGTCACCGGCATTACTGCCGAACGATCTGTGGTGCGCCGACTTCAAGGGCGAGTTCAAACTTGGCAATGGTCAATACTGTTACCCATTGACGGTCACCGACCAGGCGTCACGTTATCTTCTCGCCTGCGAAGCCTTTGAGTCGACGCGAGAACGGGCTGTCTTCGACGCGTTCCGCCGGCTGTTTATCGAATGTGGCCTGCCGACGGCGATCCGCAGCGACAACGGCTTGCCTTTCGCCAGTCCAAACGGGCTCTACAATCTGTCGAAGCTGTCGGTGTGGTGGCTGAGGCTCGGGATCACGCTGGAGCGCATCAGGCCGGGCCGTCCCCAACAAAACGGCCGGCATGAGCGCATGCACCTGACGCTGAAAAAAGAGGCGACCAGACCACCCGGCAAAAACATCCTTCAGCAGCAGGCCCGCTTCGATGCTTTCGTCAGCGAATTCAATCAGGAGCGGCCGCACGAGGCGCTCAACATGAAGGTGCCGGCAGATCTCTACGTCGCTTCGTCACGCCTCTATCAGGGCCTGCCGGAGATCGACTACCCCTTCCATGATCGGGATGCGCTGGTGACCAATTGCGGCCGCATCTGCATCTATCGCAAGAAGATCAACATCTCGACCGTGCTGGCCGGCCAGAAACTGGGGCTCAAGGAAGTCGACGACGGCATTTGGCTCGTCAGCTTCATGCATTATGATCTGGGATATATCGACCTGCAGCAGAGAACTTTGCAAACCATCGACAACCCGTTCGGCACGAGGTTGTCACCCATGTATTAGGTACGTTTTGTTACCTATGTCTCCGGTATGGACAAATAAGGAGATGGTAGCGGAGGAGGGATTTGAACCCCCGACACAAGGATTATGATTCCTCTTAGAAGCCTTGATTTCCATGGCTTATGGCGCGCCATGTCGCATCCATGTCGCGTTCACCCTAGGAGCGCATTCTCGGCGGCGGCCAATTCATCAGCATCGTCGCCCCGCGGAAAGAGGTGGCCGTACGTGTCTGCGGTCATAGTAATTGAGGAATGCCCCATGCGCTCCTGCACGACCTTTAGCGGCAGCCCCAGCCCGCCATCTGCCGGCCGATTGATGAGCCATGATGCGTAGAAGTGCCGCAGGGCGTGAAGGCCTGAATATTTTGCCGCCATGACGACGTTGCCGTCCTTGTCCATCTTGCTAGTTTTGACAGTCACGTCGGCCGCTAACATCGCAGGCACGAGGCCGCGGTTGATGATGTTGGCATGGCTCTCGACCTTCCCCGCGCCATTGGCGAAGATGAGATGATGTGGCTTCACGTCCTCCCGGACCGGCTCGCCGTCTTCGTTCCTGCCGACGATCGGCGGCTGTAGGCCAATTTCCATTCCCGTAGAGCGTTGATGACAATCGGCGGAATCGGGATTGTGCGCTCACCCGCATGTGACTTAGGCCGGCCTATCTCCCCGAATTCATCAGCACGCTGCTGCACGCGGATTTCGCGGCGATCGAGCTCGATGTCCTGCCAACGGAGCCCTCGCAACTCCGACGATCGAAGCCCCGCGAAAATCGCCGTAAGCAGTAACGGCCGCCAACGGCCCGAGAGAGCCCCGACAAGCGCCTTCACCTCGTCGCGGGTTGGAATGTCTTCCCCGACTATCAACTTGCCCTTTTGGCGCTGCTCAGCCCGCCTTTCCTTGCCCTTGCGGCTTCGGCGCATGTCGCGCACCGGGTTGCGTACGGCCAGCTTGCGTTCGATGGAGTCGGCAAAAATGGAGCCGAGGGAGCCGAGTGCCTTTTTCACCATAGCAGGCGACCGACCTTCGGCGCGCAGTGTGTCTTGAAAAGCGCGCGCGTCCACTTTCGACAACAACGTACCGCCGATAAACGGTTCGATATGGAATTTCAGATGCCGTTTGCGCTGATTGATGGTCGAGCGCTCTAGGTCTTCACCCTCACCGGTCGCAATCCACAGTTCGCCGGCCTTCTTTACCGTCACCGTATCGCGATCGGCAACGTGTACCCCCTCCCTTACCTCAATGGCCGCTTTACTCGCAAATTCATCCGCGTCCTTCTTTCTCGTGAAAGTTTTGAGCCGCCGCACACCTTTTATGTCGGTGTAGTTGACAACCCAAGCTTCCTTCTCGATCCCGTCCGGCCCTTTCCATTTGCGCTTGCGAATAGACATGATCAGCCCTCTTTGGCCGCGTTGCGCGCCCGCATTGCCGCGACACGGCAGCGATCGGAGCAATATTTGGCATGGGATCGGCGGCCGGTGAGCGAGCCGGTTAGAAAAATTCTGCGGCAGTGCTCACAGGATGTGGCAACCGCCTCCGCCTCATGGGCAGCTGTGACTTCCATCACCATAAAATCAAACAATGTGGCAGCCTGCAGCACAAACCGCATTTTGTCTGCGGCATGCACGAAGTGGGGGTGCACGACTACTTCTGCGTGATCCATTAGCTCGTTGAGGAAACGCACCCTATAGGCGGTGTCAACGCGTCCGGTCCACAAGGTTTCTTTGATAAGCCCTTCCAGAGATAGGGCGCGATCTCTAAGCACGTTTAAGATGATAACATTTGCGACCGCGCCACCCGATCTCGGCTTGTCGAAGCTCCCAAGTGTGTACTCAAGGTCACCTATGATCTCGTCGCTCGTGCTGATGTCCTTTTGTTCCAGGGCGCCGAAACGGTTCAAGAAAGTGATGTAGTCCGCGTCCGTCTCGCAGTTGACGAGGCGCAACACGATTGGGTCTTCCAGATTGATTGCTTCATGAAGAAGCGCATCTGTCCGTCTGCTTCGTGGTTCCGCGATTTTTACTGTCAAACCATTCGACTGTCTAAAATCTCGAAGCTGAAAGCCGTCCGTGTGCCGCTGCCAGTTTAAGCGGATCGGTATCATCGCCACTTCCCTGTTACGCTCTTTTCAAAAAGTTACAAATATGAAAAAAACACACGTGACGCAAGCTTGTTTCTTGCGTTACGGTATTTTTCATAACTAACGGACAAAACGACTTCCCTTAGCGCTCCTTCAAGAGGATTGTATCGATGCAAACTGAGATGGAATTGAAAGACGATTTGCTGTGGGGCGCAGGCGAAATCGCCGCGGAAATCGGTCGCAATGAGCGGTCGACCTACCATCTGCTGGAACGGGGCGAGCTGCCAGCCGTGAAAGTCTGCGGTCGATGGGTCGCCTCAAAAGCGAAGCTGCGTATGTACTTTGCGGGCGAGCAGCCTGCCTAAAAAAACCGCCACCGGCTTTTTGCGAGCTACGGCAGCGGCTTGGGATTGAGTGTGCAATTCCTAATATAGACGTCCTTTCCGCACTCGCAAGCAAGGTGGCCATAGGAGTATGGCCCATGCCTCACATTCCTGCATTTGAACGGCAACGGCTCGATCTTGCTAATCGCATCGCCGGTGGTGCGCCATGAGTCACGACGCCGTCCAATGGGCACGCAGACAGCCTCTCGGTGATCCGGTCGCCAAGAATGTTTTGGTCGCCCTTGCCGAGCACCACAACGCCAAGAGCGGGCAATGCAACCCTAAGGTTGCGACGATCTGCCTAGAGACCGACTACTCGGAACGCGCGGTTCGCAAGGCGCTGACCAAGCTAAAGCAGGCAGGTCTAATCCGGGTCGAGGGTGGCGGTAAGGCGGGAAATAGTTATCAGCTTTCGGGCGATTTTAACCGGCACGCGGTGCCGGATAACAAAACCCCGGAACGGTATTTAACCGGTACCAGCGCCGGTCAAACCGGCACGTCGTGCACCCCTAAAGCGGCACCTGGTGCTCCCCACTATAAGGAACTGGAAAGGGAACATGAAGGAACTGGGAGAGGGTCGCGCAAGCGCGCGCCGACGCACGAGCAGGGCTGCCGCCTTCCCGATCATTTCCAACCTGACCTTTCCGAAGCTCTGCAACTCGGATTTACGGCCGACGAGGGCCGTTTGGAGGCCGAAGCTTTTTGCAACTACTGGCGATCAAAGCCCGGTGCGGCCGGTCGACGGATTAGCTGGCCTGCAACCTGGCGCACCTGGCTCATCAGGGAACTGAAGTGGCGGCAGGAGCGGCGCGGAAACGGCCATGCTCAGCGGACGTCGAAAGAACCGGACTTCGCGGCCTTCCTCAAAGGCCAGTCCGAACGAGCACATCAGCACGGAGGAGATGGCTATGGAGAAGCCGAGCCTGGGTTCAGATCTCGTATTCCACCCGGCAACTCACGCTGACCGCGTGGATGCCCTGCGCGTTTTGGCAAATGCGCTGCCGGGGAGGCAGCCGGTCGACATGCAGCTCATGCTCGGAGCCTATGAAGTGGCGCTTGAGGGCGTTTCACGTTGGGGCCTGGCGCAGGCGACGCGCTCGATTTTGCAGGGTTCACTCGCTCACAGTTTTATGCCCAGCCCGCCCGAATTGAGACGCGAGATAGACAGGATCATGATCCCGCATGTGGAGGCTCGACGGCGCGAGGCCGAGGCAGCGCGCCGCTACAAGTGGGACGAGCATAGCAAGTCGCGCGCCCTGCCGGCGCCGAAAGGCGATCCGAACGCCGTCGCCAAATGGCACGCCAAGCGAAACGCCGAGAAGGCAGCGGCAGCCGTGAAGTCAACAAGCGCTTCCATCGATCAGACGCTGTTCGCCGACAAAGACCAACGAGCGCAACGGACACCGGCCGACGCGGTTTCCGATTTCATTTCGCGGCACGACCGTCGGCATAGCGATGCGTTGGGGCGGACGAATGCCAAAGGGGCCGATCAATAATGGCGGATAATCCACTCGACACAGTCGAGCAGTTAAACCGGATCGAGTCGAAGCAGAACGACGTCGAGCCGCGCGCTCGAATAGGCCGAGGCGGGCGGTCATGGGTCGGGGGCTTAGGTTCTTCCCGGCCGGAAGGTGAAAGCGGGAAGGGCGGCAGCGCAGACGATTTGACTATATGCGTCACCGCTAAACTACGCACTATCATGATGATTGTTGTTAGGAGATGACATGTCGACCCCGTTAAAGGACCTCATCGACGTAGTGGAGCACCTAGACCGGCTGCAGGAGCCCTGGGCGCGCAAGGTGGCGACCCGCCTTAACCGGTTCGTGTCGGGCGAAACAACCGACGTCGCCGCAGCGCTCGACCTGAAAATACCACGTGGAAAACGCGGTTGGCGCACGGTGTCGCGGGTCGAGGCACGCAACGCCGCCATTCGGGAAGCCGTAGAGAAATTCTTCCCCGCCCTGAAACCGAAGCAGCAGGCCGACGAGCTGGCGGTAGCCCTCCGACGCTATGAGGCTTCCGCCTGGCGCGCCGATTGGCAGAAAGAAACATGTCCATACAAAGCCAGCGACCTGCATGCGGCGCTCTGGCTCATCTTGACCCGCGTCGATCACGCGCTTTCAGCCCAGCGGATCAGGAAAATCTTGGTCACGAGTTAAGGCTTTTCGTGACCACGCTTTCGGGAAATCCTGATGCAAACGAATTGAGGCCAGCATGTCAAAACTGATCGTAGACGACGAGCTGATGCTTTACGGGCCGGTTGGCTTCATGGATTTTTGGGATGAAAGCGGCTTCACCAGCTCGCAAGTGATCGAGGCTTTGGCGCAGCTTTCCGGCGATATCGTCGTGCGTCTCAACTCCGGCGGCGGCATCGCCATGGAGGGCTCGGCGATCCACAACGCTCTGAAGCGTCACGACGGTAGGGTAATCGTCAAGATCGACGCGATCGCCGCGTCTGCCGCTTCGTTGATCGCCATGGCTGGCGACGAAATCGAAATGCCGCTCGGCACCCTGTTGATGGTCCATGAGCCGTCGGGAATGACCCTCGGCCCGGCCGACGATCACCGGCGCACGGCCGGCGTGCTCGACACGATGACCGGCGTGTTTGCGCAAGTCTATGCGGAGCGCACCGGCCTTTCCGAAAGAGAAATCCGCCAGATGATGAAGGATGAAACCTGGATGGCGCCGCAGGACGCGCTTGCCAACGGCTTCGCCACCTCGGTTTCCGAACATGCGACGACCGCGCCGATGGCTGATGCGGCCTTCGATTATCGCACGTACGCCAAAGCGCCGGATCGTCTGAAGAGGATGGCAACAGAACGGAAGGCAATGGGTCTTCCCATGGTGGCGGTTGCGTCCGCTCCGCATAAACGAAAGGAAGCGATCATGACCGAACCGAACGTGGCTCCGGCAGACGACCAGGCGACCGCCAATTTGCAAGACGTCAATTCCCGCATCTACCAGCTCTGCACCACCGCGAAGATGACGCTTGCCGAGGCAAACAAAATCGTGCTCGACACGAAAGGCGACTTCGCCAAAGCGCAGACGATGGTTATCAATCATCTTGCCGATCAAGATCCGATGGGCGGGCGCGTGTCGCACAATCCCAATGCGCACAGCGACTTCTCAGTGATGGTCGCCCGCGATATCGAGGACGCGCTCTATGCCCGGATCGCTGGCAAGCCTGCCCAGGGCCGCGCCTCGGATTGGCAGGGCCGTAGCCTACTCGACATGGGGGCCGCTCTGTTGGAGGCGCGCGGCGAGCGGATCATTTCGAGAAATCGCAACCGGCTTGCGACACAGATAATGAGCAGCGGGGCGACGCACAGCACGTCGGATTTTCCGTTCGTCACCGGCAACGCCGCGAACCGTTTCCTGCTCGACGCCTATCGGGCCGCCGAGACGCCGCTGAAGCAATTGGCGCGTATCCGCAACGCCGCAAATTTCAAGGCTATGACCATCGGCCGCATGTCGGAAATGCCAAAGCTGGAAGAGGTGCTTGAAGGCGCCGAAATTACCTACGGCACGCGTTCGGAGGCGAAAGAAACCTATCGCGTCAAAACCTATGCGAAGATGTTCGGTATCTCGCGCGAAGCCCTGATCAACGATGATCTTGACGCCTTCTCCGATACGCTTCGGGCATTTGGTCAAGCCGCCGCGCAGACGGAGGCGGATTTGATCGCCGATCTTCTGCTCGACAATGACGGCCTCGGGCCGCTGCTCGATGACGGCATTACGCTCTTCGCAAATGCGCGAGGAAACAAAGCGGTTGCCGGGTCGGGGCTGACGATCAGCAGCGTCAGTGCTGGCCGCAAGGCGCTGCGCGACCAGAAGGGGCTCGACAACGAAACGCCGCTCTCGCTGAAGCCGCAGTTCCTCATCGTCGGCAGCGGCAACGAAACGACGGCTGAGCAAATCATCGCGGCGACCACGCCCTCGGCAACCGAAGAAGTGAACCCATTCTCCGGGAAGCTTTCTCTGCTGGTCGAGCCTCGCCTTGAGGAAGACGCCTGGCGGCTCTTCGCATCTCCTGACCAGGCGCCGATCCTTGAGATTGCTTACCTTAACGGTGTCCAGCAGCCGAAACTGGAAACACGCGAAGGCTGGAACACGCTGGGAACCGAATTCCGGGCGATCCTGGATTTCGGCTGCGGCATCACTGGCTGGCGCGGCGCCTATCTCAACGAGGGCGAATAAGAAGGGCGGATCAACCGTGAGGACCGGACATGTCGGAACATTACTCGCATCTGACCGACGAGCAGATTATGGCCGAAGCTGCAAAGATCGCCGTGGAGCGGGCGCAAGGCAAAAGCATATCGATTGACGAACTTTGCGCCCGCTTAGGGATCACGCTGGAAACGGCTCTCGCCCTGGCAACCGAGGAGGCGAGCCGGATCTACGGCCGGCCGATGAGGATTGAGGCCCTTCCAGATCGTCGTCAGTGACTGAACCAACGCTCGCCGATGTGCCTAAGCGACGAGGAAGATTCGGCGCGGATCGTCCGGCCTCAAACCGGCGATTGGTCAACCTCGGCTTTAAAGTCGCCGACCAAACAGAGGGCTTTTAGGCGACTATATCTAGAGAGGCGGTTTCTGTTCCATCTTCCTCAGCCACGGCTGACCCATCTGGTTGCTGTTTAGGAATCGCGGCGATGATTCCTTCGATGAGGCCGAAGATTTTTTCAAACTCCTTGAAGTGGGCTGTTTCCAAAGTCGGCACGATCTCTTCGGCAAAAACCTTCTTCCCGTCGACAATGGTCATCTGCCATATCTCTGTCCCCTCAACAGACGAGACGATCTTGCTGCCGCACTTGGTGACAAGAGGAAGTCCTTTTAGTGTCAGTCCGCGCCCATCCTTCTTCGTGTTCAATGCAGCGATCGGAAACATAAATTCTAGGCAGTGGTGGCTGCTGTTAGCAAGATCCGGTTCACTATCAGGAACAGGCAGTAATATCGCGTATGCCTTGCCGTTCTTCGAAGCTTTGACGTCTGAGAAGAGGTTTTGCTTAGCGAAATTAGCGTCAAGACCCCAACATTTCTGGCCCTCATCGTCGCGATCAAAAAGACCGACTACTACGCTGTGACTATCTGCCATAATTGATCGCAGGCAGATGGCGAGTTGTGCAGCGCCAGCAGCATCGTTCTTTTCCGTTTCACTCAATACATTACAAGATTTGATCGCGAACGGCAGCGCAGTCCCCCTAAGTTTTCTCCATGCCTCCTTGAGAACTAATACGTCTGTCTTCCCTTCGGTCAACAAGACGGGAATTTTGACGGCCTCAACCTCAGCCATCGTGGCGGCAAGACTCGCGGCGGCTTTTTCCGCCACTAAGATGCGCTCTTGTAGTTTGTCGTGAAGCTCGTTCATCAGTTTGATGTGACCGAGTTCGTCTGCCACGAGCATATACGGATCTTCGATGACGAGGCGATTTCGTCGCGCACTGTTCAAATGCAGAAATTCGGTATCATGGCCCTTCCGCTGTGCCATGTAGATCGACTGGCCTTCGCGATTGACGTCTATAAACGCAGGTGAATGCGTGGTCAGAAAAATCTGGGCGTTCTTGCAGTATGATTTAGCCATAGTGTCCGCAAGTTCGAACGCTCGTTTGTATTCCATCGAATTTTCGGGCTCTTCAATCCCCCAGACGTGCACCTTTGTAGAACGTTCTGCTATGTAATTCAGAATAGCAGGGAGAAATCGTACCCGGACACCATCTCCTCTGTTGTCCAATGCGACCGACTCTTCGAATGGACCAGCCGTCTTGATATTAAATGCACGGAACAGATCGGCGTAGGTTGACGGGAGGGATATTCTCGCGTCTACGCCTGTTATTTCTTCGAACGCTTGGCGAAGCTCCTGCGCTTGATTTTCCAACTCGTTACTGAATCTCTCGATATCTTCAATGAAATTATCGCCTGACGTTTCACTTCGTTCAAACAGAACACTCTGAAGCTCCGATAGTACAGATTGAAAAATACCCCTATCCTTAATGGCTGGCAGGTAAGTGAAAACGATAGAGTTTAGGAAACGTTGAAGGCTTCCTTCTGCCTTATTCTTCGTCGTTTGCAGACTTCCGGATGCAATATAACGTTCGAGGTCATGGGTGAAGTTCGGACTCTTACTATCCCTGAACCAAGTCTTCCGCACTTTAAAGCGAGGCGGCAGAGTTTTCTGAAATGATTCTTGACAATTAAATTCAATTTCAATTTGTATAAACTGCTTACCTTTAATAGATTCTCTCCGAACAGCGTCTAAACGAGAATGGGAAAACTCCTCTCGAAAAACAATATCGTCGCCATGTTCGTTTTTTTCATTGAAGAAAAGATTCAAAGCTCGAAGTAAATTTGATTTTCCTACATCATTACTTCCTGTAATTATATTTACAGGCTTACATTCACGAATTTTCTGTGTGTTGATGGAGCGAAAATACTTTACTTCTACGCTGTTGATGAGATTTGGATTCTTCCGCATGGCGCCCTGAGCCGAATCGATTGTACCACCAGTTTAGCGCGCAATCACAGTCACGGAAGCATCTTCTTAGGATGCATCGATTTGTCCTGTGAATATAGTGCATCCAATGGGAGTAATACCCCTTTTTGATAAATGTCCGCCGTGCGCTAACGCGGTTACGATCTCGGCGAAATGGCGGAGATGGGGGGCATGCGTCCGGGTTATCGCAATCCGCAGAAGAAATCGGTGCTGTTCGGGGCGCCGGGTTTGGTCATCGGCGCGCTCGCGTTTGGTGGAGCCGGCGGCTGGACCGCGAGCGACTTGCTGGCCTCATGGAGCGCTTCAGGCGGCTCGGGACAATCATGCAAGATCAAGGGCAACGTCAGCATCGCCACCGGCGAGCGCATCTTCCATGTGCCGGGGCAGCGACGCTACGCAGAGACGAAGATCAGCCCCCGGTATGGAGAACGGTGGTTCTGCTCGGAATTTGAAGCTTGGGCGGCCGGCTGGCGGAAATCGAAATCCTGAGGCTTATTCTCACCGTTATTGCAGATCGGACAACTTGCTGGTGATCCTGAACTTAAGTCCAATGCCCGGATCGAAAGTGACGTCGTCAACCTCGAACATTGCGACATAGCCTTCTCGTGTGAATCCCGACAGCATCCCTTGTGCGTCGCGGTGAACGGTGTCGTTGGTGAGAATCACCTTTTTCTCATGTTGAATTGCCTGGACGTATTTATGAATTTTGGCGAGGCTCGGACCATTCTCTACTGGATCAAACGGATCGTGGTAGTGGGGCCATTTCAGCCAATGATTATGCACGCATGGCAGCGCTATCCCATCGACTGTGGCAAACCATGATCCCCGTTGGCCAAGGGCCTTTTTGCTCATCGAAAAACCTCCCAGTTGTCACAGTTGGGTAGCGCTCTTCTGGTCCCATCGTCAAATCTGATCGGAGAAAAAATTCGGGACCCTACATCTAGTCGGGTCGCATCCTGTGCATGGCATATTTTGATACCGCCTTGACGCAATGTTCGTCCGATGGCACAATGTTCTCATGAATCAGAACGAGCTAAAAAATGCGATGTCCGCCCTTGGCCTCTCGGCAGCCTCTCTGTCGAAACTCCTAGACGTAACACCGCGCGCTATCAGCATGTGGCTTACCGGCGAGCGAAGCATTCCTGGTCCAGCCGAAGCATACATCAACCTCTTTTCGAAGCTCTCGCCCTCCCAACAGGAGCTCGAAATACAAAAATCCGAAGTGGAAAAATTGACGATGAAAGATGGTCTCTATCAGCTTGAGTTTGCCGGCCGTAATGGCTCCGGTTACGGTGTTTTGATTTTTGACAATGGGCGCGTTTACGGATCTGACATCGGCCATGGCAAATGGGATGGTTCGTACACGATGAACCCGATCACAAAGAGCGCCGAAATTGAGCTCACGGTGCAGATGCCTGCCGGCAGTGAGAGCGTGCTCGGTCCTGCCCAGCCCTTCAGTTGGAATGTCGACGTCAAGGCGACGATGAACCCGAGCCTCGACGTTGGTTACATTGACGCGCAGACGAACCTTGGTCCGGCCAAGGCGAAATACACCTACATGCGTTCGCTGCCGGAATAAGACACGGGCGATCGACGAAGAAGAGGCGGCCAAGGCCGCCTCTTTGTATTTATTTTATGGATCAATATCTTACGTCGAGTGCGCTGCGCCGATGCTGACACAGAGATTTTCCCAGAGGTTGATGAAAATCACGGGAGCTCCGCGCGCCTCCGGCTACACACTCCATGTCGCATTCATGTCGCGCGGAGCCGCCGCCATGAGATTGCGACCGTTGAAAATAAAAGGAAATTTGGCGTAGGTCGCAGGACATAATACCAGCCATTAGCGAGAGCGATCTGGCTCATAATCCATTGATTTCTTTTGGAATTGACTGGTAGCGGAGGAGGGATTTGAACCCCCGACACAAGGATTATGATTCCTCTGCTCTGACCTACTGAGCTACTCCGCCACTGGTCAACGATACCCGCTCGCGAAGCGATGCCGGTTCGTGGGATGAGCGGCTTATAAGGTGCGCTTCGGCTTTGTGTCAAGCGCATGATCGAGAAAAACGGTGGGCTTTGCCGGCCGTCGTTATCTATGGGTTTCAGGCGGCGACCGGGCTGGCCAAGAGAGCCTTCAGGCAAGCTTCCGCCGAAGGTTCGCGCTCCGAGCGTTCGATAAAACCGCCGCCGAAGACGCGGGCGTTGTCGCCGGGGGCGGAATAAAGCGCGCAGGCCTGGCCGGGCGCGATGCCCGCCTCGCCGACCGTCAGATCGACATAGGTGCCCGTTGCATCGACATGCAGCACGGCGGGTGCCGGCGCCCGTGTCGAGCGGACCTTGGCGTAGCAGGCAAAGCCCTTGCCGGAGGCGGCTTCCGCAAGCGTCTCGTCGCCCAGCCAGTTGACGTCGCGCAGGTAGACGCGGTGCGTTTCCAGCGCCTCCTTCGGTCCGACGATGACGCGGCGCGAGCGGGCGTCGAGAAAGACGACGTAGAGCGGCTCGCCGGTGGCGATGCCGATGCCGCGGCGCTGGCCGATCGTGAAGTGCAGAATGCCCTCATGGGTGCCGAGCACGCGGCCGTCGAGATGGACGATCTCGCCGGCGAGCGCCGCATTCGGCTTCAGCTTGGTGATGACGTCCGAATATTTGCCCTGCGGCACGAAGCAGATGTCCTGGCTGTCGGCCTTCTTGGCAACGACGAGGCCCATCTCTTCGGCGAGCCTGCGGGTCTCGGCCTTCGGCAGGCCGCCCAGGGGAAAGCGGAGATAATCGATCTGTTCCTGCGTCGTGGCGAAGAGGAAATAGCTCTGGTCGCGGTCGGCATCGGCAGGGCGGAAAAGCGCGCGGCGGCCGGGATTTTCGGGCGAAGGGTTCGGTCCCGAGCGGATATAGTGGCCGGTCGCCAGTGCATCGGCACCGAGCTCCTTGGCGGTCGCCAGAAGATCGGCGAATTTGACGGTCTGGTTGCAGGAAACGCAAGGGATCGGCGTTTCGCCCGCCACGTAGCTTTCGGCGAAGGGGTTGATCACGGTCTCGCGAAATCGCTTTTCATAATCGAGCACGTAATGCGGGATGCCGAGTGTTTCGCAAACGCGGCGCGCATCGTCGATATCCTGGCCGGCGCAGCAGGAGCCGGCGCGGTGAACAGCGGCGCCATGATCGTAAAGCTGCAGCGTAATGCCGAGCACGTCGTAACCCTGCTGTTTGAGAAGGCCAGCGACAACGGATGAATCGACGCCGCCCGACATGGCGACGACGACACGGGTCTCTTCCGGCTTCTTGTCAAAATCCAGTGTGTTCAACGATGGTGCCAATTCTGCGCGGTCACGATCCGCCCTTGCGCTGCAATTGCGGCGGATTGCTGATCTCCGGCGGGATCGGCCGCCGTCTCTCGATGAGGCACCGATATAGAAAGGATTGTCCTTGGGCGCAAGGGGCAGCCTTCGGGCACCGATATTTCGCATTCCCGCGTAAAGAGAAGGCGCAGCCAAAACCGCGCCTTGGAAGCGGGGGGTGCGGCTCAGGTGCCGATCAGCTTGTTGCAGGCGAATGCAATGCCCGGATTGGCGATGATGGCGGTTACGAGCGCCAGTCCGATCATCGAGAATGAAAAGCGTTTCATAAACATCCTCCTTTCAGCCCACGACAATTATGCGGCTTCGCCCACCTTTCTCAAAATGACGAATGCTTGATGGCATCCGGCGGCACGCATTTCCCCGGACGCCACTCCCAGCTGTCGCTTAAACGACTCTAACTGCGTGACGAAGCCGTCTTCAGAGCGCGGCCGTGGATCAGCGCCTCTGCCTCGTGCTGCGGCATCGGCCGGCCGAGCAGATAACCCTGCACCTCACTGAAACCTTCAGCGCGCAGCTTCTGCAACTGCTCTTCCGTCTCGATCCCTTCGGCCAGCGTCGTCGCGTTGAAGCCGGAACCGATGCCGACGACGGCGCGCACGATGGCGAGATTGCCGGCATCCGTCTCAATGCCCGAAACGAAGCTACGGTCGAGCTTGATCTTGTCGAAGGGGAAGGACCTGAGATAGCTCAGCGACGAATAACCGGTGCCGAAATCGTCGATGGCGATGCGAACACCGAGCTCCTTCAATGCGCGCAGCCGCGGCAGGCTTTGGTCGGCATCGGTCAGGAATACGGACTCGGTGATTTCGATTTCAAGCCGGTCGGCATTGAGGCCCGTCTCGTCGAGCGCCGCGACCACGGTCGAAAGCAGGCTCACATGCCGAAACTGGCTGACGGAGAGATTAACGGCGATCCTCAGATGCGCGGGCCAGCCGGCGGCCGCGCGGCAGGCTTCCCGGATCACCCAGTCGCCGATCGGCACGATGAGGCCGGTCTCCTCGGCGAGCGGAATGAATTCCATCGGCGCCACCAGCCCACGCTTGGGATGGCGCCAGCGGATCAGCGCCTCGAAGCCGCCGATGCCGTCATTATCGAGCTGCACGATCGGCTGGTAGTGCAGTTCGAACTGGCGCTTCTCCAGCGCCTCCCACAGTTCGGCGGTCATCACGTGCCGGCGCTCGGCGGCAAGCCGCATCTCCGCCTCGTAGAAGCGATAGGTCGACCGCCCGCTCTCCTTGGCGGCATAGAGCGCCAGATCCGCATGCCGCATCAGCACGTCCGCGTCGCCGGCATGATCCGGTGCCAAGGCGATGCCGATGCTGCAGGTGACATGCTCCCGGGCGCCGTCGAGATCGAAGGCACGGCTCAGCGCCTTGAGCAGCCGTTGCGCAAAACGCCCGGCCCGCTCCGGCTCGTCGAGCTCCAGTACGACGGCGAATTCGTCGCCGCCGAGGCGGGCGACGAGATCGCCCTCCTCCGCCAGCTGCAGCAGCCGCTCCGATACTTGGCAAAGCAGCGCGTCGCCGGCGGCATGTCCCTTGCTGTCGTTGATATGCTTGAAGTGATCGACGTCGATATAAAGCAATGCGATCGGGCTGTCGGCGGTCGCCTCGACCGCCCGCCGGTTGATGTGCTTGGAAAATGCCGCCCGGTTCGGCAGGCCGGTGAGCGGATCATGCATGGCGAGATGGGCAAGCTTTGCCTCGACGGCGCGCTCCTCCGTCACGTCCTGCGAGATGCCGAGCAGATAACGCGGCGCTTGGCCCTCCGGCGTCGGCAGGGCGCGCTTGACGGTGCGCAGGAGGCGCGGCACACCATCTGCGCGCAGCATGCTCTCCTCGAAGCTGATCGCCGTATTGGCTTCGAAGGCCCGGCGATCCTGCTCGCGGAAGGCGTCTGTCTGACTGGGGGGAAACAGCGCCCGGTCGGTTCGGCCGACCACGTGCTCCGCCCTCATGCCCACAATGTCGCCGCAGGCCTCGTTGAAGAGAACGTAAAGCCCGTCCGCTTCCATGTCCTTGACGAAGACGCCGACCGGGAGGTTGTCGACGATGCTGTCGAGAAGCGAGCGCGTATCGCTGATCTGGCGTCTGGCGGCATTGACCTCGGTGCGGTCCTGCACGATCGCCAGGATTGCCGATCGGCCCTCGAAACGCACTTCTCGGCCATAGGTCAGCACTTCGAAGGTCTCGCCGCTCGCCTTGAGGTGAACCCAACGCTCCGCCTTTTCCATGTCGGTACGGCCGCTGACGGCGTCGACCATCCGTTCCCGCTCATGCTCAGGGCGGATATCCAGAACCGTCATGCGCCGGTATTCGTCCGCGCCGTAGCCGTAAAGTGCTGCCGCCGCCTCGTTGACGATAAGAAAGCGCAGCGATGCCGGATCATAGACCCACATCGGCGACGGATGCGTTGCAAACAATGACCGGAAGTCGTCGTTTAATGCTTCGGTCTGCTCGGTCTTCTGCAAGGGGGCCATGGAAATTCGCGTGCGGTTGATGCCGATGCCAGGGATATACCGAGAAAAGTTAAATAAAATCAGAATCATACTTAGGGTTAAACTTTAGGCTTCCGCCTTCAGAATGTGCAAAGCGGCGGCCTGCTGTCACGATCTCGGCTCTCGATAAAATAATTTTGGCGTCCTGGAACAATTCCGTCGATCGTGCGTTGCGGGTGATCGATGTCGCATTCGAAATGCTGAGGAGGGTTTCATGGGCAGGTTCGGCACGACGACGGATTACAGCAGAATCAGACATTGGATCGAGGCGCGCGGAGGCCATCCCGCCCGAATCAAGAACGCACCGGACAGCGAAACCGTCCGCGTCGATTTTTCCTCGGAACCGGAAGAGATTTCCTGGGACGAATTCTTTCAGGGCCTCGACGGCAGCAGGCTCGCCTTCCTTCACCGCACGAAGGCTGAAGACGATGTCGCCCGTTTCGGCAAAATCCTCCGCCGGAAACGCCGGCACCACTAATGCATGTCGCCCAAAAGTGTGCATCGGTTTTGGGACCACGACATGCATCAAAAAAAGATTTAAAGCGCGACGCGCTTTAAGATTCATCGGTTCCTGACACGAAAAAACCCGGCGCCGTTTCCAGCGCCGGGTTTTTCATTTCCTCGGGAGGAAAAACTCAGTCGATATTGAAGGTCAGCGGCTTTGCCTGGCGAACCGCCTGGTGGGCGGTCAACTCAGCAAGCACGGCGTCATCAACCTTACCGTCGACATAGAGCAGTGCTATGGCGTCGCCGCCCTGCTTGTCACGGCCGAGCTGGAAGTTGGCGATGTTGACGCCGGCAGCACCAAGCGTCGTGCCGATGAAGCCGATCATGCCGGGAACGTCGGTATTGGTGATGTAAATCATGTGCGAGCCGACATCGGCATCGAGGTTGATACCCTTGATCTGGATGAAGCGCGGCTTGCCGTCCGAAAACACCGTGCCGGCGACCGAGCGCGTCATGCTTTCGGTCGTGACCGTCAGCTTGATGTAGCCGTCGAAGACGCCGGTTTTGTCGCGCTTGACCTCGGAAAGCACGATGCCCTTTTCCTTGATCATGATCGGCGCCGAAACCATGTTGACGTCGGCGACCTGCGGACGGATGAGGCCGGCGAGAACAGCACTTGTCAGCGCCCGCGTGTTCATGTTGGCGGTGATGCCGTCATAGAGGATTTCGATTTCCTTGATCGGCTCTTCGGTGACCTGGCCGACGAAGGCGCCGAGAACATCGGCAAGGCGGATGAAGGGCTTCAGGATCGGCGCTTCCTCGGCCGTGATCGACGGCATGTTGATGGCGTTGGAGACTGCACCATTGACGAGGTAGTCCGCCATCTGTTCGGCCACCTGCAAAGCGACGTTCTCCTGCGCCTCGGTCGTCGAGGCACCGAGATGCGGCGTGCAGACGACGTTCGGCAGGCCGAAGAGCGGGCTTTCCTTGGCGGGCTCGACCTCGAACACGTCGAAGGCGGCACCCGCGACATGGCCCGACTTGATTGCTTCGGCAAGCGCTGCCTCATCGACCAGGCCACCGCGGGCGCAGTTGATGATGCGCACGCCGGGCTTGGTCTTTGCCAGCGCTTCCTTGTTGAGGATGCCGCGCGTCTTGTCGGTCATCGGCACATGCAGCGTGATGAAATCGGCCCTGGCGAAAAGCTCTTCAAGTTCGACTTTGGTGACGCCCATCTCCTCGGCGCGCTCCTTGGACAGGAACGGATCGTAAGCGACGACGTGCATCTTGAGGCCGATGGCGCGGGCACAGACGATCGAGCCGATATTGCCGGCGCCGATGACGCCGAGCGTCTTGCCGGTGATCTCGACGCCCATGAACTTCGACTTCTCCCACTTGCCGGCCTGCGTCGAGGTATCGGCTGCCGGAAGCTGGCGGGCGACGGCGAACATCAGCGCGATCGCGTGTTCGGCTGTCGTGATCGAGTTGCCGAAGGGCGTGTTCATGACGATGATCCCGCGGCGCGAGGCGGCCGGGATATCGACATTGTCGACGCCGATGCCGGCACGGCCGACGACCTTGAGGTTCGTCGCCCCCTCGATGATCTTTTCCGTCACCTTGGTGGCAGAGCGGATGGCCAGGCCATCATACTTGCCGATGACTTCGAGCAGACGGTCTTTGTCCTTGCCGAGCTGCGGTTCGAAATCGACTTCGACGCCGCGGTCGCGGAAGATCTGGACGGCGGTTTCCGACAATTCGTCGGATACGAGAACGCGAGGTGCCATAAGGGCCTCCTTCAAAAGTGTTCAGCGATGAATGAATCAGGAATGCTGGGCTCCGCCCTATGGCGGAGCCGGATGCGATCACCTCAGGCGGCAGCCTGATTAAGCTGCGCCTTCTGCGTCTCGAAGGCCCAGGAAAGCCAGGGCATCAGCTTCTGCATGTCGGATGCCTCGATCGTGGCGCCGGCCCAGATGCGCAGGCCGGACGGCGCGTCGCGGTAATGGCCGACGTCATAGGCGACACCTTCCTTTTCCAGGAGGCCGACCAGACCCTTGGCGAAATTCGCCTGGCCGTCGTCATCGAGGGCTGCGATGTCCTTGTCGACGATCTTCAGGCAAACGGAGGTGTTGGAGGCCGTTTCCGCCTTGACGGCGAGATTGGCGATCCAGTCGTTTGCCGCAACGAAATCGTGGATGACCTTGGCATTGGCATCGGCACGCGCGATCAGCCCCTTGAGGCCGCCGAGTTGCTTGGCCCAGACAAGCGCATCGATATAGTCCTCGACGCAGAGCATCGACGGCGTGTTGATCGTCTCGCCCTGGAAGATGCCTTCCGTCAGCTTGCCGCCCGAGGTCATGCGGAAGATTTTCGGCAGCGGCCAGGCCGGCGTGTAGGTGACCAGACGCTCGACGGCGCGCGGCGAAAGAATGATGACGCCGTGCGCACCCTCGCCGCCCAGAACCTTCTGCCAGGAGAAGGTGACGACATCGAGCTTGGCGAAATCGAGTTCCTGTGCGAAAGCCGCCGAAGTGGCGTCGCAGATCGTCAGGCCCTTGCGGTCGGCCGGGATGAAATCGGCATTCGGAACGCGCACGCCCGAGGTTGTGCCGTTCCAGGTGAAGACGACGTCGCGGTCGAAATCGACGGCGGAGAGATCGGGAAGCTCGCCGTAACCGGCTTCGAGCTTGCGCACATCCTTGAGCTTCAGCTGCTTGACGACATCGGTGACCCAGCCGGCGCCGAAGCTTTCCCAGGCGAGCATGTCGACGCCACGTTCGCCGAGCAGCGACCAGAGCGCCATTTCGACGGCCCCGGTGTCGGACGCCGGAACGATGCCGATGCGGTAATCCGCCGGCACTTCAAGAATTTCACGGGTAAGGTCGATGGCCTGCTTGAGCTTGGCCTTGCCGACCTTCGCGCGGTGCGAACGGCCAAGGGCCGCGTCGGAAAGGGCTTCGAGCGACCAACCGGGGCGCTTCGAGCAAGGGCCAGAAGAGAAATGGGTATTGTGCGGACGGATGTCCGGCTTTGCGGTCTTCGCCATGATGCTATCCTCTCAGATAGAAAGCCCTTCGTTGGGGAAGGGTGTCCCGCCGCCGTGTGTATGGATCCGACACGTCATAGTCAAGATCGAAGTGTCGCGGGCGGAACATATTTTGACGCAGGGCGGTAGGGCGGCCACAATGCAAAAAGCCGCCCGGTTGGGGGCGGCTTCTGGTGTCAGGCGATCAAATTTACTTGTAGACAGGCTGCTGCAGCGGGATTTCCGGCGGTGGTTCATAGCTCGCCTGGGCGCAGCCGCCGAAGAGATAACGGGCGCCGACGCGAGCTTCGTGGGCGCTGAGACCCTTGTCGCGGCCCGGGCCGCCATTTTCGGCATAGCCGAACATGTTGCCGCCATCGATATGCAGGTAACGGTAGCCGACATCGGCCTTGATGTTGCAGGTCACGTCGATCGAAGCGCCGGCCATGAGGGCGTAGGTGAAGCGCCAGTTGCCCTTGCCGCCGTGGGTGACCTGGTCGTCGCAGAAGCTGCCGTCATCGGCGCAGGCGACGTTGCGCAGGTTCTTCCATTTCACATAGGAACCACCGATACCGGCGCCGACATAAGGCGTGACGTAGCCGTAGGTGCCGAGATCGACATAGGCGTTGGCGAGCAGCGTATAGGCTGTCAGCGAGGAGCGGTCGCTCGAGGTGCAGTCCACCAGAGGAAAGCCGCACTGCCCGACTGTCGAGCCCTTGAAATCCGCCTGGGTGAGATAGTCGAAGGTCAGATCGGTGCGCAGATAGCTGTTGATCTGATAACCGACACCGCCGCCGATGGTCCATGCATCATCCAGATCGGCGTCGTCGAAATCGACTTCCGTTGCGTTGCTGCCCTGGAAATAGCGGGCGCCGCGCAGATCGGTGAAGGCATAGCCGACATCGCCGCGCAGGTACCAGCCGGTCGCTTCGGTGACCGTCACCTCAGGCGGCTGCTCCGGGATAGGCTCGGCAGGGGCGAGGTCCGCGGAATAGGCGTTTGTCGCGATCAACAATGCGGCGAAGATGCCGGACAAGCTTCTTTTCATGGATCCCACTCCAAAATCCGTTGCGTCGGCAGGCTCAGTCGCTGCCAATCTGGTACGCTTCGTATGGATAATGAATGGGAAACGTTAAAAGCTGCTTAACTATAAATAGGAAGAAACGTTAAGAGAAAGATTGGCAGCAAGTTCCTCGACATGGTGAAGGTCGGCCGAAGGCTGGCAGCCGCCGCACTTGCCGAAGACCGCCAGCTGCAACGCCATGAAGTCCGCTGCTGTCAAATGGTTAAGTCGGTTTCCTTCGCCGTCAGATGGATCGGCTGCTCCACTCGGCGAATCCTGCTGTTACTTCCATTGCGTCGCGTTTTCGGCGGCGCAGCCGTACGGTGGCAAGGAGGTGCCAAAGGTCGTTTTCAGCTGAGCACAGCCCCAGGCATTGATCGGGCCTGGCATGGCATTGTTGAGCGTGATGCCGATTTCATCGTAAGGGCTGTCGGTGTTGCTGATGTAGCGATACCACCGGAAACCAGTAAAGACGACGAATGCGAGAGCGATCGTCAGCAGCAGGCGCACCAATTTTTTCATGATATTTCCTTTGAATGCAAACGCCGCCGTGTAGCATCCGCGTGTGGCGGTTGACAGCGCTGTCGCCAAAGATATCGGCAGACTTCCGCGGACGCCGCCTCAGTGTTCACCGCGCCCGACATGGTGCAGTTGCCGACGCTTGCTCCCTACCGGAAGCCAAGCTGGCAATTCATTGACATGTTGTCTTCGGAAGGGCGGAAACGGTTTCGGCGGGAAGTCCATCCGGAGTGGATCTTCGAACCGAAGGCGCCAACAGCGAAAAAGCCGGCACCTACGTACCGGCTTTTGAAATTTCGTCCCTAAAAAATCAGGCGGCGGTCCGGACGTTCGAGATCGTGCCGATCAGCTCGTTGACGATGCGCTCGATCTGGGCGCGGTCGTCGCCCTCGGCCATGACGCGGATCAGCGGCTCGGTGCCCGAAGGGCGGATGACGAGGCGGCCGTTCCTGGCCAGTTCGGCTTCGGCATCGGCGATCGCCTTCTGCACCTGGATATCCTCCAGCGGCTTGCCGCCACTGATGCGGACATTGCGCAGGAGCTGCGGCACCGGCTCGAAGCGACGGCAGACCTCGCTGACGGTCCGGCCGGTGCGCTTGACCGCGGCCAGGATCTGCAGCGCCGCGACGAGACCGTCGCCGGTCGTGCCGTAATCCGAAAGCACGATATGGCCGGACTGCTCGCCGCCGACATTGTAATTGTGCTGGCGCATATGCTCGACGACGTAGCGGTCGCCGACCCGCGTGCGGGCAAGCGCCATGCCGCGCTCGTCGAGGAAGCGTTCGAGGCCGAGATTGGACATGACGGTGGCGACGATACCGTTGCCGCGCAGTTGCAGGCTCTCGGCCCAGCTCTCGGCGATAACGGCCATCAGCTGGTCGCCGTCGACGATCGAGCCGTTTTCATCGACGATGATGACGCGGTCGGCATCGCCATCGAGCGCTATGCCGATATCGGCGCGCACCTCGTCGACCTTCTTCTGCAGCGCGACGGGGCTGGTGGAGCCGCAATTGAGATTGATGTTGGTGCCGTTCGGCTCGTTGCCGATGGTGACGACCTCGGCGCCGAGCTCCCAGAGCACGGCGGGTGCCACCTTGTAGGCAGCACCATTGGCGCAATCGATCGCGATCCTCAGACCCTGCAGCGTCACGTCGCGCGGCAGCGTGCGCTTGGCATGTTCGATATAGCGGTCATGCACCCCGTCGACGCGCTTGGCGCGGCCGATATCATCGGATTTGGCAAGCTGCGCATTCAGATCCTTTTCGAGCAGATCCTCGATCTCGGCCTCGATGTCGTCGGAAAGCTTGTAGCCATCGGGACCGAAGAGCTTGATGCCGTTATCCTCGTAAGGATTGTGCGACGCCGAGATCATCACGCCGAGATCGGCGCGCAGCGAGCGCGTCAGCATGGCAACAGCTGGTGTCGGGATCGGGCCGAGAATGAAGGCGTCGAGGCCGGCAGCCGTGAAGCCCGCGACCATGGCGTTCTCAAGCATATAGCCGGAAAGGCGCGTATCCTTGCCGATAACGACGCGATGGCGATGGTTGCCACGGCGGAAGATCGTGCCGGCGGCAATGCCGACCCGCATGGCGAGATCCGGCGTCATCGGAAAGACGTTGGATTGGCCACGAATGCCGTCCGTACCGAAATAGCGTCTTTTCATCTGCACTCCTGCGCTTTCCGCGCGCCATTCAAGGCAGCGCACCGTTCCAAGCGAATCCGGCTTCAGTGGAACGTCGTCAATCCACGAGCGTGATTCATGCTTGCCTCAATTCAGCGGAATGCCACAAAATGCGGCGATCAGCACGTAAATTAGCAAGAAAAATGATTATATCCCGTTACCAATAGAAAAGGCCGGATCCCCCACTTCGGAAATCCGGCCTTGTTCGGATTGGTGCCGCTGTTCAATGCGGCTGCGGTTCGAGGCCGCCTTCGGGCTCGTCACCCTTGGTGGCAGGCCGTGCGCCGGCCTTCGGAACGGCCGAGCCGCGGCTCGGCGGCGAATCATCACCGAGATCGCGAGAAGGCTTTTCACCGCGGATCAGCGCCTTGATCTCTTCGCCGGTCAGCGTCTCGTATTCGAGCAGACCTTCGGCAAGAGCGACGAATTCGTCGTGCTTTTCCGTCAGGATCGTGCGGGCCTGGGTATAGGCTTCGTCGATCAGGCGGCGCACTTCGTTGTCGATCTTCTGCGCGGTTGCTTCCGAAACATTCTTTGACTGCGAAACCGAATGGCCGAGGAAGACCTCCTGCTGGTTCTCGCCATAGGCGACCTGACCGAGCTGATCGGAGAAGCCCCACTGCGTGACCATCGCGCGGGCAAGTTTGGTCGCCTGCTCGATGTCGGAAGAGGCACCCGACGTGATGTTCTCTTTGCCGAAGGTGAGCTCCTCGGCAACGCGGCCGCCCATCATGATGCAAAGACGCGAGACCATCCACTTGTAGCTCATCGAGTAGCGATCGCCCTCGGGAAGCTGCATGACCATGCCGAGCGCACGGCCGCGCGGAATGATCGTCGCCTTGTGCAGTGGATCGGCGACGGCGACATTGAGCGCGGTGATGGCGTGACCGGCCTCATGGTAAGCGGTGAGCTTCTTTTCCGCCTCGGTCATCGCCGAAGAACGGCGCTCGGCGCCCATCATGATCTTATCTTTGGCGTCTTCGAATTCCTGCATGGTGACGACGCGCTTATTGCGGCGGGCGGCCATCAGGGCGGCTTCGTTGACAAGGTTCATCAGGTCGGCGCCGGAGAAACCGGGCGTGCCGCGGGCGAGAATCTTGAGATCGACATTCGGCGCCAGCGGAACGTTGCGCGCATGCACCTTGAGGATACGCTCGCGGCCGACGATGTCGGGGTTCGGAACGACGACCTGACGGTCGAAACGGCCGGGACGCAGCAGCGCAGGATCGAGCACGTCGGGGCGGTTGGTGGCGGCGATCAGGATCACGCCTTCATTCGCCTCGAAGCCGTCCATTTCGACCAGCAGTTGGTTCAGCGTCTGCTCGCGTTCGTCATTGCCGCCGCCGAGACCGGCGCCGCGATGGCGGCCGACGGCATCGATTTCGTCGATGAAGATGATGCAGGGCGCGTTCTTCTTCGCCTGCTCGAACATATCGCGCACGCGGCTTGCGCCGACGCCGACGAACATTTCGACGAAGTCGGAGCCCGAAATGGTGAAGAAGGGCACATTGGCTTCGCCGGCGACCGAGCGGGCGAGCAGCGTCTTGCCGGTGCCCGGAGGGCCGACGAGCAGCACGCCGCGCGGGATCTTGCCGCCAAGACGCTGGAACTTCTGCGGATCACGCAGGAATTCGACGATTTCCTCGAGATCCTGCTTGGCCTCGTCGACACCGGCGACGTCTTCGAAAGTCACGCGGCCATGCGCTTCAGTCAAAAGCTTGGCCTTGGACTTGCCGAAGCCCATCGCGCCGCGTGAGCCGCCTTGCATCTGCCGCATGAAGAACAGCCAGACGCCGAGAATCAGAAGCATCGGCAAAAGCGTGCCGAGATAGCTGAGGAAACCCGAAGAGCCGTCCGTTTCAGGACGGGCGGAAACCAGGACATTCTTCGACTGCAGGCGATCGAGCAGACTGTCGTCGATCACAGGTGAATAGGTCTGGAAGGTGGTGCCATTTTCAACATAGCTTCCGGAGAGACGGTTGCCCGTGACCACGACATCCTTCACGCGGCCCGCATCGACCTCACGCAGAAACTGCGAATAAGGGATTTCGCGGGAGCCCGTCTGCGCCGGCGCCGTCTGAAACATACTGAAAAGGGCGATCAGCAGAAGCGCTATGATCGCCCACAAGGCGAAATTACGTAAGTTAGGGTTCATTGAACTCCCCAGCATGGAACAGCCGCCTCATGGCGACCGTCTTATTCGTTTCTAACATAGGGTTGCGCCGTGCCGTTGCCAAGGCGATCCCCCAAGTCAGATGGTTTTTCCGTCAATACTTCTTAAAGGCAGCCTCGCATAGGGCGCCGTCGCGAAAACCGCCGAAAGCCTATTGGCAAAGATGAAGTCAAATCGTGTCAAAAAGCGGTCGAAGGGTGCGAAATAGGGTGTTAGTTCGACCATGCGGGCGGATTCCTCAGATAAAAGGCTCTCTTCGGCGGATAACACCGGCGCCGAAGCGATAGCGCGCTTCCATGCGCTCTTGGGAAGGCGCTGCATATACTCCCTCATTCCTGTGCTCGTCACCGGAATCCAGGCACCGCGCGTCTGCGCGGTGATTGGCTCAATAAAGCGTGAAGTGTCTTGCGCGTGTGCAGCAGCGGCTTGGATTTCAATTGATGCGACCGAGCCATTGCGCGCATAAAACCTGCCGTCCCAAACCCCGGCCTCGCCCGGCCGCAATGCCAGCGGCGATATCCCCCGGCTCTCGCGCGCCAGATAAAGCCCGTCACGCCGCAGGTCGAACACGACCCTGCCAGCGGTGATCCGTCCCGGCTTGCTGCCGGTGGCAAATGCAAGGATACGCTCCATATGCCCCCTCCCCGGCGCAAACGGCTGCCCACCGAAAACGGCTGCCAGACGGGCGAGTGCATAGTCGAGGACTGCGCGATCCAGCCGCAACCCGTCAGGCATCACCTGCCCGAGCAGGCCGCCGTGAAGCCGGAAATGACGATCCAGCCATTCGGCTCCTCTGGACGACAGTGCCAGCCGCTCCTCCCAAGCCGCGCTGATATCCTTCGTCATGCCTGCATCGGCCGAAAGCTGCCGGCGCATCCGCACACGCTCGTACTTCGTGTCCTCGTTGCTGGGATCGTCGATCCACGGCACGCCCCGCTCTTTCAGGAAAGCGCGGATATCCGCCCGGGTGGAAAAAAGAAGCGGACGTAAAATCCAGAAACGCCGGTCAAAGAGCACTGCATCTGCAATACCGGTCGAAACCTGCTCTGTTCGCATCCCCCGCATCTGTAGTGTTTCGCGCTGGTCGTCGAGTGTATGCCCCGTGACGATGAGATCGGCTTTGAGGTCTGTGGCGGCGGTCGCAAGCAAGCCATAACGTGCCTCTCGGGCCGCAGCCATGATGCCGGTTTTCGGCTTGTCGCCCTGCCAGATCATGATGGTGTGGGGAATGCCGAGCGATGCGCAGAGGGCTGCGACTTCATGCGCCTCGTCTGCGGAGCCGGCGCGCAACGCATGATCGACGGTCGCAGCGCAAAGCGAAATCTTGAGATGGGGCACGGCCTTTACGGCTTGATCGAGAAGAAGAAGCAGGCCGATGGAATCGCTGCCGCCTGATATCGCGACGAGAATGCGCGCAGGGCTTTGAAGCGACGTGAGAAACTGGAGGATCGCCAGTTGAGGCGATGTTGCTTCCGGAGACATTCCGGAAGACCTTAGCAGGCGAGGCGCTTCTGTTCGCTCGCAACCTTGCTTATGACGGCACGCGACGCCTTCGGATAACGCTTCGACACTTCGCGCAGTGTCGCACAGGCCGTCTCGGTATTGTCGAGGGCGGCAAGCGACATGCCGAGCTTCAGCAGCATTTCCGGCGCCTTTTCCGATGTACCGTATTTCTGGTGCGCATTGAGGAAGGTCTTGGCCGCCTCATTGTACTTACCCTGCGAATAAAGCGCTTCGCCGAGCCAGAAATTGGCGTCCGCCGACCGCGCGCTGCTCGGGTAGCGGGTGATATACTGCGTGAATTCCTGTTCGGCCGTGCTGTAATCGCCGGACAGCACGTGGCCATAGGCGGCCTTGTACTGGTCGGCTTCGCTGCCGAGCGAGGCGGTCTGCTGCGGCGTTTTGGTGTTGGCCTCGGGAATCGGCCCGGAACCGATTGTGGCATTTTCGTCGACGCTTCCGCCGATCGGATTACCGCTCTGATCGAAATCGATCGAGCCGAGTTCCTTCGGCGGCTGGCCGAGACCGCTATTCTCAGGCACGCTGGTGGAGGGAGCCGTTTCGGCTCCCTGCGGTGCTTGAATCACCTTGGCGATGTCGTCGCCGCCGGAGGCGGCCGGAGCGGCATCGGTCTCGCTCTTCTTGACAGGAGCCTTGGTGGCACCTCCGGCGCCGCCCGTCTTTTCGAGCTGCTGGAAGCGGAATTCATTGTCTTCCTGCTGTTTGCGGATCGTCTCCTGCATCTGCAGAAGCTGAAAGCTCATCTCTTCGATCCGGCCGTTCAACTGCCGCAGCTGTTCTTCGAGCTGCTGCACGCGGACCTCCGCGTCGCCGCTCTGCACCTTGACAACAGGCGGCGCCGCCTGGTTTTCCGCGGATCGGCCGCCGAGATGTAGCCCGAAGAACGAGGCGGAATAGGCCGCTCGTTCGCTTCCGGTCACAGCCGCGAGGCACAGCATGCCTGCCACGACAAGTTTCTTCATATGTATCGTCCTGTCCCAGTGATTCTTCGCACCTCGATGGCACGAACAGGAGATTTTTCCAATTGCTTTCAAAAAGCAACGGAGTCTGGCCAAAGTGTGGTCAAAAAGAAAAGGCGGCCCCTGATGGGACCGCCCGTCGAAAAGCGAATTGTTGCTCGGCAATTACATGCCGGCGCCGCCAAGCACGGTAACCGCGCGGCGGTTCTGCGACCAGCAGGAAATATCGTCGCAAACGGCGACCGGACGTTCCTTGCCGTAGGAAATCGTCTTCAGGCGCTGCGCCGGGACGCCGCGCGAAGCGAGATAGTCCTTGGCGGCAGCCGCACGGCGGGCGCCGAGCGCGAGGTTGTATTCGCGCGTGCCGCGTTCGTCGGCATGGCCTTCGACGGTGATCTGGTAGTTCGGGTAGCGGGCGAGCCACTGGGCCTGACGGTCGAGCGTCTGCGAAGCATCGGCGCGGATCGACGAGGAGTCTGTATCGAAGAAGATGCGGTCGCCGACATTGACCGTGAAGTCCTGGGCAGAGCCCGGCGTTGCAGCCCCACCAGCACCGGTGCCGAGGCCGAGGTCGCCGGCGCTGTTCGGCGGCTTCTTGGCGCAGCTTGCGAGCGCGAGACCGGCGATAAGCGCGATCATGACGGGGTTGCGGGCGAAATTCTGCATGCGGCTCATTGCCGGGGTATGAATTCGGCTCATGGCCGGTCTCCTTGCGATTTCATCAGGGTTTCCGGACAGTAACCGCACTCGGTTAACCGCCCCTCAAAGATTATGGTTAACGATTTACTGATTTGTCCCGTAGCCGCCCGGTTTCCATGACTTTGGGGCGACATGAAGGCGGCAGTGCATCGCCTACTCCAGAAGCGGTGACCAGGCCGGGTCGGAACCGTAGGTCGGCGTCTTCACAAGCTGCTCGTTGTAACCGCTCAGATCGATCGAATAGAGCTGCGGACCGCCCGACCCTGCCGCCTGGCGGAAGAACATCAGGACGCGGCCGTTCGGCGCCCAGGTCGGGCCCTCATTGTGGAAGCCAGTCGTCAGGATGCGTTCGCCCGAACCATCCGGCTTCATCACGCCGATCGAGAATTTGCCGCCGGCCTGTTTGGTGAAGGCGATGAGATCGCCGCGCGGCGACCAAACCGGCGTCGAATAGGATCCGTCGCCGAAGGAAATGCGGGTCTGGCCGGAGCCATCGGCATTCATCACGTAGATCTGCGGCTTTCCGCCGCGGTCGCTTTCGAAGCTGACACGCGCTCCATCCGGCGAATAGGAGGGCGAGGTGTCGATCGCCGCCGTCGAGGTCAACCGCGTCGTCGTGCGCGAGCGCAGGTCCATCGTATAGATGTTGGAATTGCCTTCCTGCTGCAGGCTCATGATCACCTTCTGTCCGTCCGGCGAAAAGCGCGGCGAGAAGGTCATGCCGGGGAAGTTGCCGACGACCTCGCGCTGCCCCGTTTCAAGCTGCAGCAGGTAGACGCGCGGCTGCTGGTTGGCAAAGGACATGTAGGTGACTTCCTGCCGGCTCGGCGAGAAGCGCGGTGTCAGAACGAGATCGCTGCCATCGGTCAGCATGCGGATGTTGAAGCCGTCCTGGTCCATGATCGCCAGCTGGCGCTTGCGCTGCTGCTTGGTGCCGGATTCGGAGACAAAGACGACACGAGTGTCGAAATAGCCTTCCTCGCCGGTGATCTGCTTGTAGATCGCATCGGCAATGATGTGAGCGACACGCCGCCAGTTCTCAGGCTGCGTATAAAACTGCTGACCAGTCATCTGCTGTCCGGCAAAGGTATCCCAGAGGCGGAACTCGGCGCGAAGGCGGCCGTCCGCTTCCTGGGTAACCCGTCCGGTGACCAGCGCCTGAGCGTTGATGACCTTCCAGTCCTCGAAACGTGGCGCAGCGTCAGGATTCGCAATCTTCTCGATGAAGGCGGTCTTGCTGATCGGAGCAAACAGGCCAGAACGCTGCAGGTCGGCGGCGATGACCTGCGAGACCTGCGCCCCCATGTCACCCTGCAGGAAGTCCGTCACCGCAATCGGCAACGGCTGAACGTTGCCCTTATTGATATTGATCTCGACGAGAGCGTTCGCCGGCGTCGCGAACGCGGCAGCGGTCATCAGGCCTGCAGCGACCATGATGGCGCGGAAGAAGGAACACTTGTTCATGGAGGAAAAGCCTTTCAGCATTTAGATTCCTAGATCGCTGGGATCGAAGTTGACGACGACTTCGCTCCAGGCATCGTATTTGTCTTTTGGAAGCGACGAGAAAGGAGCCGATTTCATGATGGCGCGATAAGCGCCGCCGGCGAGTGCCCGACGCGTGGATTCGTTATCGCCACCGACCGCCTCGACTTCCGGTTCGCCGACGATGTTGCCGTCCTGATCGAGATTCATATGCACCTTGATGCGAACATCGCCCACGCCTTCCATGCCGGGAATGACAGACCAATTGCCGGCGATGGCACTCTTCAGCGCATCCATCTCGCTCATCGAAAGCTTGGAGCCGCCATTGCTCTTCTTCGCACCGAGCGATGCCTCCTGCGTCGAGCGCTTGGCACCGCCTGCTGAAGGATCGGTCTTGTTCAGCAACGCCGCAACCTCATCGGCATTGAAGTCGCTCTTCATCGCCGAAGCCGATTTCGCCGTCTCCTGCTTCTGATCAGCCTTCTTCTTTTCGGTCGGCTTTTCGGCAGCCTTCGGCTGGTCTTGCATCTTTTCCGGCGGCTTTTCGACCGGCTTCTGTGGTTCCGGCGGCTTCACCTGCGGCTTGGCGACAGGCGTCGGTACATTGTCCGGCAGCGCCTCGGCATCGGGCTTCGGCGGCTCCTCCGGCTTGGCCTGTTCTTCCGGCGGTTTTTCCTCGGGCTTCGGCGGCGTCACTTCGACAGGCTTCGGCGGCGGAATTGAAGCAACCTCCTTCGGCTGCTCGACTTCCGTTTCCTCCTTGACGATCTCCTTGACGTCATTCGGCTTAGGATCGATCTTCGGCATCGGCTTGTCGCTCGAATTGGCGGCAGCCGCTTCAGTATTGCTGGGCTTGGCGTTCGGGACCGGCGGCGTCTTCAGGTCGACATTGTTGTCGCCGGCATTCTCGGCCGGCTGTGCGATCGGCGGCCGTGTCGTCGGCACGGGCGCGGAAGTCTCCTTCTTCGGAGCCTTCTTGTCGCCTTGCTGCATCTGGGTAATGGACTCCACCGGCACGAGATCGACCGGCATCGCCTCGAAATCCTCTACCTTGAAGGATTCCGGAGCGCCAAGCGACACCATCGCCCAGGTGAGCACCAGGCCGTGCAAAACAGCAGATGTGATGACACTGGCCTTCATTTTGCGCGCTATTGGTCCTTCTTCTGCTGCGTCACCAGGCCGATATTCTTGAAGCCTGCACCCTGAATACGGGCCATGACGTCGGCGATGACGCCGTAGGGCGCTGTTGCGTCGCCGCGCACGAAGATACGTTCGTTATAACCGGTGGTGGCGATCGCCTCGAGCTTGGCGGCGATCTCCGTCGCCGGGATCGGTGTTTCCTGCAGGAACACCTCGCCGTCGTTCTTGACGGAGATGGTGATCGGCTGCGTCTCGGAATTCAGCGCCTTGGCCTGCGTTTCCGGCAGGTCGATCGGCACGCCGACGGTCATCATCGGTGCCGCGACCATGAAGATGATCAAAAGCACCAGCATGACGTCGACGAGCGGCGTCACGTTGATTTCGGAAATCACGGCCCTGTTCCGACCGCCGCGACGGCGGCGTCCGCCGCCTCCGCCATTGCCTCCAACAGCCATACCCATGTGAGAATACTCCGTTGGTTATTGAGCGGCAGCGCGCGGCTGCAGTTTCTCGTCGATCTGGCGCGAAAGTATGGCGGAGAATTCATCCGCGAAACCTTCCATTCGGCCCGAGAGCTTGCCGGCATCGGCAGAGAACTTGTTGTAGGCGATAACTGCCGGGATAGCGGCGACGAGGCCGATCGCAGTGGCAAGCAGCGCTTCGGCGATACCGGGCGCGACGACCGCAAGGTTGGTCGACTTCGAACCGGCGATCGCCTGGAACGAGGTCATGATGCCGACGACCGTGCCAAACAGACCGATGAACGGACCGGCCGAGCCGATGGTCGCGAGCGATCCGAGGCGAGCGCCGAGAAATTCGGTCTCACGGGCGAGCGTCACGTCCATTGCGCGGTCGATACGCATCTGCAGGCCGATCGGCGAGCGGGCGCCGCGTTCGAAGGATTTCTTCCACTCGCGCATGGCAGCCACGAAGATCGCCGCCAGACCGGTATTGTTGCGTTCCGACAGCGAGCGGTAGAGTTCTTCCAGCGACTGGCCCGACCAGAACACCTGCTCGAACTTGTCGAACTGGCGCCGTGCGCGGCCATAAGCCAGGTATTTGTCGATGACGATAGCCCATGTCCACACCGAGGCCGCGATAAGCCCGAGCATGACGAGCTTGACGACGATGCCGGCCTGCATGAAAAGCGACCAGAGGCTGACGTCCGTCGTTGCTGCTGCCAATCCTACTTGTTCCATTGATCCAAAATCCCCGAATCCAAACGCCCGGTGCTGGACCGGGCGGCACAAACTGATCTCGCAAGAAGTGTCCGGCGGCCGCCGCCCAAAGCCCTGGTCAAACTTCCAAGCTCATCTTCCGCCTTCTTGCCGTCAAATTTGGTCAAAGGAAGGCGTGCACCGCACAAACTCCGACTTTCCCAGTAAGACACCATTATGGTTAATAGATCGTTAGTGCCGGACTGTGACAGTAAGCCTGTATTTGGAAGATTTCGTTCCATGGATTACTTGACCGGAGCAAGGTCCGGCTGCCGAAAGAGCGCTCATCCTGCGGCGCGGGAATTCCTTCACATAAAGTTCAAGTTTTGACAAGGTCCGATTTTTTGGCAATTCGGCCTATAGCGGCATGCTGCCTTCCAGGAATTTCGCTGCCAGTGTTTCCGGCAACCGCCTTGGCCGCCCCCGGGCGTTGATGACGGCGATGATCACCTTGGCGGCGATCAGCAGCGTCTCGCCCGAGCGGATCTGCTGATTGAGCACCATCTTGGCGCCGCCGGCTTTCTCCGTGTGTGTCAGGATCGTCAGCACATCGTCCATGCGCGCCGGGCTCTTGAAGTCGATCTCCATGCGGTGGACAACGAAAACGAGGCCCTCCTCATCGGCGCTGACGAGTTCGCGCTGCTCGACGCCGAGGCAGCGCAGATAATCGGTACGGCCGCGCTCCAGGAAATGCAGGTAGCGGGCGTGATAGACCAGGCCGGAAAAGTCAGTATCTTCATAATAGACCCGCTGAACGAGGCGGTGTCCGGCTTCCGTCAGCTCTCCCGAAATGGAAAAAGGGCGTTCCGTCATAATTTTCTCCAAACTCAGGTGCCCTGTTTGGCGCAACGCTTCCCGACAGGCAAGCATTGAATGATTGTCACAATTCCTAACTATTCCCGATAATGAGCGACCAATCAGGAGACGATGCGATGAAGATTGCGGTTATGGGCGGAGACGGGTTCATTGGTTGGCCAACCTCGTTGCATCTCTCCGATGCCGGTCACGACATCCATATCCTCGACAATCTCTCCCGCCGCTGGATCGACACCGAACTTGGCGTTCAGTCGCTGACCCCGATGGATTCGATCCAGGAGCGCACCCGCATCTGGCATGCCGAAACCGGACGCCGCATCCACTTCAATCTGATCGATCTCGCCAAGGATTACGAACTCCTGAAAAACTGGCTTTCCGAACACCGCCCGGATGCCGTCATCCATTTCGCCGAACAGCGGGCCGCGCCCTATTCGATGAAGAGCGACCGCCACAAGAACTACACCGTCAACAACAATGTCAGCGCCACGCACAACCTGCTGAACGCGCTGACGGAACTCAATCTCGATGCCCATCTCATCCATCTCGGCACCATGGGCGTCTACGGCTATTCGACGGTCGGCGCGGCGATCCCCGAAGGTTACCTGCCGGTCGGCATCGAAACTTCAGGCGGGGAGACCGTCAACCAGGAGATCCTCTATCCCTCCAATCCCGGCTCGATCTATCACATGACCAAGTGCCTGGATCAGCTTCTCTTCCAGTTCTATGCGAAGAATGACGGCCTGAGGGTCACCGATCTGCACCAGGGCATCGTCTGGGGCACGCATACCGAGCAGACGCGCCGCCACGCGCAGCTGATCAACCGTTTCGACTACGACGGCGATTACGGCACGGTGCTGAACCGCTTCCTCATCCAGGCGGCGATCGGCTATCCGCTGACGGTACACGGCACCGGCGGCCAGACCCGCGCCTTCATCCATATCCAGGATTCGGTGCGCTGCATCGAGCTGGCGCTGAAAAATCCGCCGGCGCGCGGCGCCCGCGTCGAGATCTTCAACCAGATGACGGAAACCCACCGGGTGCGCGACCTCGCCGAGATGATCGCCAGGATGAGCGGCGCCAACATTGCCTGGTTGCCCAACCCGCGCAAGGAAGCCGCAGAGAACGAGCTGATCGTCCGGAACGAAAAATTCCGCGATCTCGGCCTCGACCCGATCACGCTGGAAGCAGGCCTGCTCGGCGAAATCGTCGACGTCGCCAAGAAATTCGCCTATCGCGTCGACCGCGCCCGCGTTCCGGCCGTCTCCGCCTGGACCAAGGACATCGCCGCGACGATCAATCACGATCCGGAGGGCAAGCGGCTGAAATCCGTCTCGTGAGCGCCGCAATATGACGAGCGCCAGCGGCATACCCGCCCGTTTCGCCTATGTCACACTCGTCACCAATGCCGACTACGCCATGGGCGCAACCGCGCTTGCCCGCTCCTTGCGCCGAACCGGCACCGGGGCTGACATCGTCATTCTCCACACCGGCGGCGTCGATGCGGCCGCCCTTTTGCCCCTGAAAGCACTCGACTGCCGGCTGATCGCGGTCGAGCACCTGCCGCTGTCTGCCGCCTTCAACGAACGCCATGCGCGTGGCCAGCTCCATTCGACAGCTCCTTTCACCAAGGGTCGCAAACCGGATTTCCATTCGCCGCTCGACAATTTCTGCAAGCTCAGGCTCTGGCAGCTCGTCGAATACCAACGCTGCGTCTTCATCGACGCCGACGCCCTCGTGTTGAAGAACGTCGACAGGCTATTCCTCTATCCGGAATTGTCAGCCGCCCCCAATGTCTACGAAAGCCTCGCCGACTTCCGCCGCATGAATTCCGGTGTCTTCGTCGCGACGCCCTCGCATGACACATTCCGGCACATGCTCGAAAAGCTCGACAGGCGGGACGCCTTCTGGCGGCGCACCGATCAGACCTTTCTCGAGACGTTCTTCCCGGATTGGCACGGCCTGCCGGTTTATTTCAACATGCTGCAATATGTATGGTTCACCATGCCGGAGCTTTGGGACTGGAAGAGCATTTCGATCCTGCACTACCAGTATGAAAAACCGTGGGAAAAGGATCATCCCAAGGCAGCGCGACTACAACCCTTGATCGATCTGTGGCACCGTTTCCACGATGGCGGCGATGTGCCTGAGATCACGGCGCTGGACAATCCGGAAGGGGCAGCATGAAGGTACTGGTATCGGGTGGAACGGGTCTCGTCGGCCGGTATGTCGTCGAGGAACTGCTGGCCGCCGGATATCAGGTGATCGTCGGCGGGCGCCGCGCGCCGCTGCCGCGCCTCTTCTCTCGCTCGGTCGAGTTCGCAGCGCTTTCGCTCGATCCCGACAAGGATCAGATCGACGTCTTCGACGACGCCTACTTCTTCGTCCACGCCGCCTTCAGCCATGTTCCGGGCAAGTATCGTGGCGGCGAGGGCGACGATCCGAAGACCTTCCACAGGTTGAACCTCGACGGCACCGTCCGGCTTTTCGAAGCCGCCAAACGCGCCGGCACGCGCCGCTGCGTCTTCCTGTCCAGCCGCGCCGCCTATGGCGATCATCCCGAGGGAACCGAACTGACGGAGACGATGCTGGCCAAGCCTGAAACACTTTACGGCCAGGTCAAGCTCGATGCCGAACGCGCGCTTGACCACCTCTCCACGCCGGGTTTTGCCGGCGTAAGCTTGAGGGCAACCGGCGTCTATGGCGATCTCTCACCGAACAAATGGGACGGCCTCATCGCCGATTACCTCGCCGGCCGGCCGGTTGTTGCCCGTCGGGGAACGGAAGTTCACGGCCGCGACCTCGGTCGGGCGGTAAGGCTGATGCTGGAGACGGAAAGCACCCGCATCTCCGGCGAGGTCTTCAACGTCTCAGACATGTCAGTCGACACGCGCGACATCCTTTCGCCCATCCGCCGCGAGACGGGCTGTCGGCACGCGCTGCCGGCCCCTGCCGATGACGCTGCGCTCAATCCCATGAGCACTGCGAAAATCCGCACGCTCGGCTGGGCACCGGGCGGAGCGCCTCTATTCGAGGAGACGATGCAGCAGTTGGCCGCTGCGCTGCCGAAATCCGCAAGACACAGGTCCACGCAAGTCTGACGTTGCAGAATGCCCGGATTTGCAATCGGGGGCCCGAATTAAAAATCGGGGGATTGTCCATGCAGGTCGCAACCACGTCTGCCTCCATCATCTTGCGCGGCACGTCTTCGACGGCAGCCATTTCAGCCGCCGGCAGCGAGACCGATCAAGGCGTGCTGAAGCTGCAGCGCGCCACCCAGGCGCTGCAGCAGATGCGCCAAACCTTGGCGAACTCGGGAGACGAGGCCAAGGCGAAGGCGCAACGCAAGCTCGAAGAGGCAAAGCAGCAGTTGGAGATGCTGCGCAGCTCCAACATGGCTCCTGAGGTGGTCGCCCGGCTGGCCGCCGAACTAGCGCGCAAGGTCGGCACCGCCGCCTCCGAATTCGCATCGGCTGTCGCAACCGGCAGCCCGGCAACAGCGGTTTCGATGGATGCAGCCACGGGTGCTGCGGCCGTCGCAACCAGCGGGGCCGATGCGGCGCTGACGGATACCGCAGGAGAAACTGCGGCCGGCGAGACCGGCTCGCAGGAACCGGACGCCGCCACCAACGCCCGCAACGCCTATGCGAGCGTCGCTGAGGATGCCCCGAAATTTTCGGGCATTTCGGCCGATGATCGCGAAACGATGGAAGAGTTCAAGGCGGTGGTGCGCGAACTCAAGCAAGTGCTCGAAAAGGCGATGCGCGAGTTGCGGCAGCAAGACCGGCAGGCCGGAGCCAATGCCGTTCTTGATATGGCAGGCTTCTCCATCGGCGCCACGACAATACCGACAAGCATCGTCGTCTGACGATCCGCAGCCGCCAGGCGGACGAGGCGTGAAACGCGCGTGATACCGTCGCATCCGGCATTTTCATCGGACATCCAGCCGTCTATGCTCGGGTAAATCTCTCAGAACCGGCAGATCGAATGACAGCGAAAGAATTGAAAGCGCAGCTGCGCAACGAACGGCTGTCCGCACGCGACGCCATCCCCGCCGAGAAACGCGCCTCCAAAAGCCTCGCAATGGCCGAACATGCCGGCGAGGCCGTCGGTTTTGCGCTGGGTACGATCGTCTCCGGTTTCCTACCGATCCGTTCGGAAGCCGATCTCCGGCCGCTGATGGCGCGCTTTGCCGTGCGCGGTGCGCGGCTCTGCGTGCCGGCGATCCTTGACCGGCAGACCATCGTCTTTCGCGAGCTGGCGGAAGGTGCGCCCCTCGTCGACACCGGTTTCGGCACGGTCGGCCCCGGCGCAGATGCCGCCATTCTTGATCCCGAGATCATGCTGGTGCCGCTTTCAGCCTTCGATATCAGCGGCCACCGCATCGGCTACGGCGCCGGCCACTACGACCGCGCCATCTGCCGGCTAAGGCAAAAAGGCCTGCATCCGAAGCTGATCGGCATTGCATTCGACTGCCAGGAAGTGGCACATGTGCCCGCTGAGCCGCACGACATAAGCCTGGATGCCATCCTGACAGAAAGCGGCCTTCGCTTTTTTGCCTCTTGGATTGGATAGGGAATGCGGCTGCTTTTTCTGGGTGACATGGTCGGCAAGACGGGACGCACGGCGGTCTGGGACCGTCTTCCCGGCCTTGTTTCCGACCTCAAGCTCGATTTCGTCATCGTCAACGGCGAGAATGCCGCCGGCGGCTTCGGCATCACTGAGGACATCTTTCTGGAAACGATCAATGCCGGCGCCGATGTGGTGACGACAGGCAACCACGTCTGGGACCAGAAGGAAGCCGTCGCTTTTGCCGGTCGGCACGATCAGTTCCTGCGTCCCGCCAACTATCCCCAAGGCACGCCCGGCCGTGGCTCCGGCCTTTTCTATGCCAGAAACGGCGCGCGCGTGCTCGTCGCCAACGTCATGGGCCGGGTCTTCATGCATCCCGAACTCGACGACCCCTTCAAATCGGCGGAGGTCATCCTCGACGCCTGCCCGCTGAAGGAGCAGGCCGATGCGATCATCTTCGATTTCCATGCCGAGGCGACCAGCGAGAAGCAGTGTTTCGGCCATTTCGTCGACGGCCGCGCCAGCTTCGTCGTCGGCACCCACACGCATGTACCGACGGCCGACGCACAGATCCTGAACGGCGGCACCGCCTATATGTCGGATGCCGGCATGTGCGGCGACTACGACTCCTCTCTCGGCATGGACAAGGAGGAGCCGCTCAACCGCTTCATCTCCAAGATGCCGAAGGGCCGCATGGAAGCCGCGAACGGACCGGCGACGATCTGCGGCGTCGGCGTGGAGATCTCGGATACGACAGGACTTGCAGAAAAGATCGCGCCGCTCCGACTCGGGCCGCGGCTGGCTGAGACGGTGCCGGAGTTCTGGCGGTAATAGGCGACGGGCGGCCGTCCAACACGCAATTGTGAGAACCCGCCGTCTGGACCCCTGCGGCCTCATGCCGCATCCTCCCCGCCACTCGGGTATAACCCTAAATCGGAATCGATTTTCCGGGTTATGCGCCGGTTGAAGGTGATAGAGCGCCGGAGGAGTGGCATGAAGCCGCAATATCTTATCCTCGCTATCGCATCCCTTGCGGCCTTCGCCGCGCCCGATCTTGCCGCGGCACAAGAGCAGCGGCCGCCGGTCAGCCAGTGCCAGGCGATCGCGCAAACCATCCCCAAGGCGACCTTAGCAAGCTTTTCCGGCGCCCCGCTGATGCCTGCCGTCTCCGAGGGCGAGGACGTCAAACTGACCTTCCTCGGCCATTCCACCTTCGAGATCGAGACCCCGGGCGGCATCGTCATCGCGACAGACTATAATGGCTGGTACAGGCCGGCGACGATGCCCGATGTCGTGACCATGAACAAAGCGCACACGACCCACTATACCCTGACCCCCGATCCCGGCATCAAGCACGTGCTGCATGGGTGGAGCGACATTCCGGGCGAAAAGGCCAACATCAATCTCGTCGTCGGCGATGCCTATATCCGCAACGTTACGACGGATATCCGCTTCAGCTACGGCCTCGGCGGCGCGCATGAGAACGGCAACTCCATATTTATCTTCGAGATCGCCGGCCTGTGCATCGGCCATCTCGGCCACCTGCACTACGAGCTGACGGATGCCCATTATACCGAGATCGGCCGCCTCGACGTCGTCATGGTCCCCGTTGACGGTGGGCTGACGATGGGCGCCGACAGCATGAGCCGCGTCATCAAGCGGCTACGCTCGTCGTTGATCCTGCCGATGCACCGACGCGGCCCGCCAGTCGAGGCCTTCGTCTCGATGTTCGGCAAGGATTTCGACGTCGCCAATGCGCCCGATGCCAGTATCACCGTCTCCATGCGCACTCTGCCGAAAAAGCCGCTGATCTATGTGCTGAAGGGCGTGCAGTAAAAGGCTCGGCGGTTTTCCTTCTACAGCGCCGCGCGTCTTTTCAGACGCGCAAAGGACGCTGTAGCACTTTGAATTGCTGCATAATTTTATCCTTAAATCGATTCCGATTTAAGGAATTATGCAGTGGCACTGCGCGTCAAGCGAACTGCAGGTGACGCTTGATTCCGACATCCGGCATCTTGTCATCGTCGAGATTGGCCTTGGCGATCTCCCAGCCGAATTTCAGCTTGTTGCCTGTGGAAACCCAGATCTCCGCATCGTCGACATGGAGGGACAGCATGGTGAGCTTGGGGTCCTTTTTGCCGCCGTCATACCAGGCTGCGACGATCGAGCTCCAGTATTCCTCGATCTTGGAAGGGTCAGGATGCACCTCAATCACACCGGCGAGGCAGGCGTGATAGTCGTGATCCTTACCGACGACACAGAAATGCGCGCGGCTGCCGGGCTTGATGGCGCGCACGATATCGGCATCGGTCTTGGTGTAGAACCAGATGGTGTTGGTGGTGGGATCGGCATGCGGCGCCATCGGCTGCATGTGCATATCCAGTCCGGAAATTCCGAGCATGCCGGCATGGACATCGTTGACCTGATCCCAGAGCTGACGTGCTGGATGTTCCTGCGCCTCGCTGAGACTTGCCATGACCGTTCCTTTCCGTTGGATGGAGTTCGATTGAAACGTCATCCCCTCGCCTTTGTTCCGAACTGCTTTTTCCTTGAACGGGTGCCGTTTCGCTCTTATAAGGCGGCCCATTCCGAACAATGAGACGTGAACAGGGGTGCCATGGCTGGCCATTCACAGTTTAAAAACATCATGCACCGCAAAGGCCGTCAGGATGCCGTGCGGTCGAAAATGTTCTCCAAGCTTGCGCGCGAAATCACCGTTGCCGCCAAGGCCGGCCTGCCCGACCCGACGATGAACGCCCGCCTTCGCCTGGCGATCCAGAACGCCAAGGCCCAGTCCATGCCGAAGGACAATATCGACCGCGCCATCAAGAAGGCAGCCGGCGCCGACGGCGAAAATTATGACGAAGTCCGCTATGAGGGCTACGGCCCCGGTGGCACGGCGATCATCGTCGAGGCTCTGACCGACAACCGCAACCGCACCGCCTCCAACGTCCGCTCGAGCTTCACCAAGGCCGGCGGCGCTCTCGGCGAAACCGGTTCCGTTTCCTTCTCCTTCGACCATGTCGGCGAAATCACCTACAAGCTTTCCGTCGGCGATGCCGACAAGGTGATAGAAGCCGCAATCGAAGCTGGCGCCGACGACGTCGAGACCGACGAAGACGGCCACTACATCACCTGCGGCTTCGAAGCCCTCGGCGAAGTGGCGAAAGCGCTGGAATCGAGCCTCGGCGAAGCCGAAACCGTCAAGGCCGTCTGGCGCGCCCAGAACAACGTGCCGGTGGACGAGGAAAAAGCCCAGTCACTGATGAAGCTCATCGACAGCCTGGAAGACGATGACGACGTGCAGAACGTCTATTCCAACTTCGAAGTCTCGGAAGAAGTGCTGGCGAAGCTCTCGGCCTGATCTCCTCAGGCAGATGTCAAAAATAAAAACCCGGCTGCAACGCCGGGTTTTTTCTTACCGGAAAGGTGGCGCCGTCAGAGTGCTCCTTGCGTAGATCCTAGAGCATGATGCCGAAAAGTGTGGGCGGTTTTCGGACGACATCATGCTCTGATATATAATGTAGAACAGGATTCAGATTTTAGGCCGACCCGGTCTAAAATCATCCTGTTCTAAGCGGCGGCTCGCATAAAGCTCCCCAGCCCTGCGAATAGTTCCACCGATGTCAGCCGCGCCTCAATGTCGTGGATCGGCATCGAGATGATCACCTCGTCGGCCTGTGTTTCCTGTAGAAACTCCGCCAGTTTCGCCTCCGCCGTCTTCGGCGAGCCTACAACGGCATAACGGAGCGTGTGTTCGACATTCATCTTCTCCATCGGCGACCAGAAATCCCCCATATCGGCCACCGGACGTGGGAACGGGCCGCGGACATTGCGGCGCAGATTGACGAATTGCTGCTGGGCGGAGGTGAAATGGTACCGCGCCTCCTCGTCCGTCGCCGCCACCGCCCCCATGACGCCGACCATCACATGCGGCTTGTCGAGCGTCGCCGAGGGCTGGAAGCGGTCACGGTAGATCGCGATCGCATCGAGCAGCATGTCGGGCGCGAAATGCGAGGCGAAGGCATAGGGAAGCCCGAGCATGGCGGCGAGCTGGGCGCTGTAGAGACTGGAGCCGAGCAGCCAGATCGGGATATGTGAACCATTGCCGGGAACTGCGAGGATCGCCTGGTTCTCGACCGGCGTATCGAGGAGTTGCTGCAGCTCCACCACGTCGTTCGGGAAGCTGTTTGCACCGGCCTCGAGGTTGCGCCGCAGCGCCTGTGCCGTGCGCATGTCGGTTCCCGGCGCGCGCCCGAGGCCGAGATCGATACGGCCGGGGAAGAGTGCCTCCAGCGTACCGAACTGCTCGGCGATGACGAGCGGCGAGTGATTGGGCAGCATGATGCCGCCGGAGCCGATGCGGATGCGCTTTGTCGCGGCCCCGACATGGCCGATGACGACTGATGTGGCAGCGCTGGCGATCCCCGGCATGCCGTGATGTTCAGCAAGCCAGAAGCGCTTGTAACCGAACTCCTCGGCCTTCACAGCCATTCGCGCCGAGGCCTTGAGGGACTGGTGCACGGTGCTGCCTTCGGCAACGGGGGAAAGGTCGAGTATGGAGAAGGGGACCATGGGAAACCTGCCGGGCAGTTGGACGATGCCGTCTATGTAGGTTCGCGCCGGCGCCATTCCAAACCATGGACGCAACAAAAAAGGCCGCGCGAGCGCGACCCTTATGCAATGTGGAAAGGTGTGGCTTACCGCTGACGGCGCAGCACATGCACCTCGGCGCTCTGCTTGTGATGGCTATGCGGTAGCGTGAAATTGTCGAGCTGGCGGTCCATTTCCAGGGCTTCCGTCGCCAGCCGGTGGATCGCCGCCGTCGTCTCCTCGACCATCGAGGCGTTCTGTTGCGTCATCGTGTCGAGTTCTGCGACGGCGCTATTGATCTCACGCAGCGTATTGGCCTCCTCGCGGGTCGCACCCATGATCTCGTTGATCTGCCCATTGATCGCCTCGACATGGGCGCCGATGCCCGTCAGCGCAACGCCCGCTTTTTCCACAAGCGTAACGCCACTTTCGACCTCATGCGTCGATTTCTGCAGCAGGCTGGAGATCTCCTTGGCCGCACTCGATGAGCGCTGGGCCAGCTCGCGTACTTCCATGGCGACGACGGCGAAGCCCTTGCCGGATTCACCGGCGCGCGCTGCCTCGACACCGGCATTGAGGGCCAGGAGGTTGGTCTGGAAGGCGATGTCGTCAATGACCGAGATGATCGTGTTGATCTGGCGCGAGGAGGCCTGGATTGCCTCCATCGCCGCGATCGTCTCGCGCATGATCTGGCCGGAACCCGTCGTCTCCTTCTTGGCGTCGCGGGCGATGCGCTCGGCCTGTTCGGCTCGCTCGATCTGCCGGCGGACCGACTGGGTGATGGCGCTGATCGCATTTGCCGTCTCGGTGATCGAGCCGGCCTGGCGCTCGGTGCGCCCGGCAAGCTCGTCGGCGCCGGTGCGCATCTCCTCGGAGCCGGCGCGCACCGCCATGGAGTTGCCGCCGATTGCCGTCATGGTTTCGCTGAGCGTCGCCAGCGCCTCGTTGAAATTGACCCGCAGGCTTTCGAGCTCGTTCGGGAAGCGCGTATCGATCTGGTAGGCGAGATCGCCGTTCGCCAGATGATGCAGGCCCTCGTCAATCGCCTCGACCACCTGCTGCAGCGTCTTGGCCTCGGCCTCACGCTCGGCCAGATTCTGCTGGCGGTCGTGCTCGGCCTGCAGGCGGGTCTCTTCGCTGGCAGCTTCGAGCTCGCGGCTTTCGATCAGCGAGTGGCGGAAGCGGTCGAGCGCGTTGGCCATCGTGCCGATCTCGTCCTTGCGGTTCAGGCTGCCGATCTCGCTGTCGAGCTTGCCGTCGGCGACATCGCGGGTGACGCCGGCAAGCCGCGCAAGCGGCGAAAACAGGAAATTGGTGACGAGCCCGGTCGCGATCGCCATGACGACAAGCACGCCGACGCCAATCATCGTCAGCAGGGTGGCGATCTCGATCGAGCCGGCATTGAGCTCGCTCAGAAGCACGCTCTCTACCACGAGGAAACGGTCGCCACGATAGTCGATACCGCGGACATAGGCGCGGGCCGCGCCGTCCGCCCGGCTGAAATCGGCAACCGTCATCGCCGAACTGGCAAGCGCGCTCTTGATGAAGGTGAAGGGCGTCGTATCGAGCGTCGCAAGCTTGCCGCTCGCGTCGAGGCCGACGGCGGAGCCATCGCCGGAGACGATCGCCGCCCGCGCCGTGCTGCCCTGGACGATGCCCTTGGCGAGGATGCCGGTGACGATCTCGTCGCGCACCTTGAAGAGAATGACGCCCTTGGCCGCTCCAAGCTTGACGATCGGCACGGCATAAAAGATCGCCGGCTTGCCGCTGCCGGCATCGACACGAAGGCCGGAAAAGCCTGTCGGCGCTGCATCATCGGTCGCCTTGGCGGTATTCTCGATCGCCTTGGCGAATGCGATGCCGGCGCCGGTCCCCTTCCAGGCATCCGACTTCAGGTTCTCGGCGAAGTCGTCTTCCTTCTTATAGGAATAGAGAACGGTGCCCTCGAGATCGACAATCAGCAGATCGCTGAAGGCGGTATCCTCGAGGTCGCGGGCGACTTCGCCCTGCGTCTTCTCGTGGCTCGAATAATAAAAGCCGCTCGGCCCTTCCGGCTTGATGAGCTTCTCGCGCTGGTCGGCGGGGTTGGGGTTGCCTGCTATGAAAACCTTCTTCAGTTCGGCGCGGGCATCGCCCGCGGTCTTCTCGATGGTCTTCCAGCCGCTCTTCAGATTGGTGATCGACATCTGCAGCGCCTCGATGCGCGCGATGGAATTTGCTTGGTTTTCAAGCTGCGTCAGCTGGTCCTGCAGCATGTCGCCGCGAAAAATCAGCACACTTTCCTTGGCCTTCAGCGCCTGCTCGTCGGAAATGCGGCTGCTGGCGAAATAGGCAAGCACATCGATGACCGCGATGGACAGCACGGTCATCAGAATGAACGTGACGATGACCTTGAAGGACAGGGACTGAAATCTCTGAGCCATGTACAACGAACCCCTTCTGAACGCGCCTGCCAGCGCGGGCACGCAGCGCATGCCTGATCTACTGACCTGTAAACAGAACATCGGAGGCTTAACTCTTTGCCAAAAGAAGCCCCTCTCGTATTCGATGACTAGAATTCAGGCATCTGTTTTAATTCGCGGTAAATGGCAGGGCCGAAATTCAGGAACGTTTTTGTTTTGTTCACATATCGATGGCACTTATTTCGCAATCGCTATAGGTTGAACCATGCAAAATACGATTCGCATCGTCGGCATCGATCCCGGGCTTCGTCGCACCGGCTGGGGAGTGATCGACACATCAGGCAATTCCCTGCGGTTTGTGGCATCTGGAACCGTGACCTCTGATGGAGACATGGACCTTGCCTCCCGTCTCTGCCAGCTGCACGACGGCCTGGCGGAGATGGTCCACAGCTATAAGCCGGATGAAGCCGCCGTCGAACAGACCTTCGTCAACAAGGATGCGGTGGCAACCCTGAAGCTTGGCCAGGCCCGTGGCATCGCCATGCTGGTGCCGGCACGTGCCGGGCTGCCGGTCTCCGAATATGCCCCGAACGCCGTCAAGAAGGCCGTCATCGGTGTCGGCCATGGCGAAAAGCACCAGATCCATATGATGTTGAAGATCCTGATGCCGAAAGTCGAATTCAAGGGCGACGACGCCGCCGACGCCTTGGCGATCGCCATCTGCCATGCGCACAATCGCGGCAGCAACCGGATGCGCCAGGCACTGGCCGGTTAATCTATACTTGACTTGTTCCCATCTGCTGAGAGACCCGACCCATGATCGGCAAGCTGAAAGGCACCATAGACGAGATCGGCGAAGACTATGTGCTCGTCGATGTGCACGGCGTCTGCTACGTCGCCCATTGCTCGGCCCGCACCCTGTCCAAGCTCGGCTCGGCCGGCGAGGCCTGCGTGCTGTTTATCGAAACCTATGTGCGTGAGGACCAGCTGAGGCTCTTCGGCTTCATGACCGCGCTGGAGCGGGAATGGTTCAACCTGCTCCAGAGCGTCCAGGGCGTCGGCGCCAAGGTGGCGCTCGCCGTGCTCTCGACGTTGACGCCAGGCGAACTCGCCAATGCGATCGCCCTGCAGGACCGCGCCGCCGTCTCGCGTGCGCCGGGCGTCGGTCCGAAAGTGGCGATGCGTCTTGTCACCGAGCTCAAGAACCGGGCGCCGGCCTTTGCCGGCGAAGCGATCAATATCGCTCTCAAGCAGGAACTCGGTGAAGGCGTCGCGGCAGCACCCGTCGCCGATGCGGTGTCCGCACTGACCAACCTCGGCTATTCCCGCGACCAGGCCGCGAATGCGGTTGCCGCGGCAATGAAGGCGGCGGGCGATGGCGCCGACAGCGCCAAACTGATCAGGCTGGGATTGAAAGAGCTGGCGCGGTGATTTCCTTGAATATATCGCAATTCCTTACTAAACTTGAATGGTAAGGAGATCCGCATGAATATCTACTACGGTACGATGACATCGAAGGGCCAGACAACAATTCCGGCTGAAGTTCGTGAATTGCTGAATCTGAAGTCCGGCGACAGGATCCGCTACATCAATCGCGATGGCGAAATCATCATGAAAGCCAAGAACAAACGCGCCATCGACCTTGCAGGCAAGTTTCACGATCCGAACCGACCGACGATCACTTTGACGGAAATGGACGAGGCGATTGGGGAAGCCATCGCCGATCACGCGACTAGTGCAAGATGATTGGCCTCGACACCAATATTATGCTGCGCTTCCTCCTGAAGGACGATGTCGTCCAGACGGAGAAGGTCACAACGCTCTTCGCGAGCCTGTCCGATACGGCACCCGGCTATATCAGTTGCATCACGCTGATGGAATGCGCCTGGTTCTTGAGACAACGGATCAAGCTGAAGAGAGAACAGATCATGGAGGCGATTTCGGACTTGTTGGACTCGGCCGACCTGATCCTTGAAGATGAAAGAGTAGTCGAGGAGACGCTCGCAATCATGGTGCGGACAAATGCAGAATTTGCAGATGTCTTCATCGCCCTTCGTAATCGTGATGCGGGCTGCGTGACAACCAGGACATTCGATGCCCAAGCCGCAAAAACCATACCTGGAATGGAACTTTTGACATGAGCGAATCCGCCCGCCTGATATCGCCGGAAAAGCGGGGCGAAGACCTTGATATCACGTTGCGCCCGCAATCGCTGGACGAGTTCACCGGCCAGGCGGAAGCGCGCGCCAATCTCAAGGTCTTCATCGAGGCGGCGAAAAACCGAGGCGAAGCGCTGGACCATGTGCTCTTCGTCGGTCCGCCAGGCCTCGGCAAGACGACGCTGGCGCAGATCATGGCCAAAGAGCTCGGCGTCAACTTCCGCTCGACGTCGGGCCCGGTGATCGCCAAGGCCGGCGACCTCGCTGCCCTGCTCACCAATCTCGAGGAGCGCGACGTGCTCTTCATCGACGAGATCCATCGCCTCAACCCCGCCGTCGAGGAAATCCTCTATCCGGCCATGGAGGATTTCCAGCTCGACCTCATCATCGGGGAAGGCCCTGCGGCTCGCTCGGTGAAGATCGACCTGTCGAAATTCACGCTGGTGGCGGCCACCACCCGCCTTGGCCTGTTGACGACGCCGCTGCGCGACCGCTTTGGCATTCCGGTGCGCCTGAGCTTCTACACCGTCGAGGAGCTGGAACTGATCGTGCGCCGAGGCGCGCGGCTGATGAACCTGCCGATCACCGAGGAGGGCGCCCGCGAGATCGCAAGACGCGCCCGTGGCACCCCGCGCATCGCCGGCCGGCTGTTGCGGCGTGTGCGCGACTTTGCCGAGGTGGCAAGGGCAGAGGCCGTCACCCGCGAGATCGCCGACGAGGCGCTGACCCGCCTGCTGGTCGACAATGTCGGCTTCGACCAGCTCGACAAACGTTACCTCAACATGATCGCTGTCAATTTCGGCGGCGGCCCGGTCGGCATCGAAACCATTGCCGCCGGCCTTTCCGAGCCGCGCGACGCGATCGAGGACATCATCGAGCCCTACATGATCCAGCAGGGTTTCATTCAGCGCACGCCACGCGGCCGTGTTCTGACCGCAATCGCGTGGAAACATCTGGGAATGCAACCACCTAAGGATATGGAGGCTGCGCAGTTCCGGCTGTTCCAGGAGGACAATTGAGTGATCACCCGCCGCGGATTTTTCAAGGTTCTCGGCGGCAGTGTCGCAGGCGTCGTGTCGCTCGGTGGTTATGCCTTCGCTTATGAACCGCTCGCGCGTCTCGCCATCACCCACTACCAGCTGACGCCGCCGGGATGGACGCCAGGGCTCAAGCTGCGCGTCGTCGCGCTCGCCGATCTCCATGCCTGTGAACCCTGGATGTCGGCAAGCCGCATTGCCGCGATCTGCCACAAGGCGAATGAACTCGAAGGCGACGTTACCGTCCTGCTTGGCGATTACGCTGCGGGTATGAACATGGTGACGCAGTACGTGCATTCGAGCCAATGGTCGAAGGCGCTCGCCACCTTGCAGGCCCCTCTCGGCGTCCATGCGATCATGGGCAACCACGATTGGTGGGAGGACAGGACCGCCCAGAAGAACGGCGGGATGGAAACATTCGGACACCGAGCCCTCGCCGACGTGGGCATCCCGGTCTATGGCAACCGCGCCGTACGGCTCGAAAAGGATGGCCGCGGGTTTTGGCTCGCAGGCCTCGAAGATCAGCTGGCGCTGCTGCCGGGCCGGAAGTGGGGCCGCACGCAGATGCTCGGCCTCGACGATCTGGAGGGAACGATGGCTCAGGTGACGGACGATGCGCCGGTCATCCTGCTTGCCCATGAACCCGATATCTTTCCGCGTGTGCCCGAGCGCGTCTCGCTGACGCTATCGGGCCACACCCATGGCGGACAGATCCGTCTCCTCGGCCGTTCACCGATCGTGCCCTCGCGATACGGCAATCGCTACGCCTATGGCCATATGATCGAGGAGGGGCGTAATATCATCGTTTCCGGTGGCCTCGGCTGCTCGATTGCACCGGTCCGCTTCGGCGTGCCGCCGGAAATTGTCGTGATCGATCTTGGATAAGAATGGCATGACCAAGCGCACTCTCATCCGCCTGAATGCGGGCGCTGAGCGTTTCAACTATCGCATCGCCGGCCTCGGCTTTCGCGATGGCCACGTGCTCGTCCATCGCGCCGTGCATGAACCCTTCTGGACCTTTCCAGGCGGCAGGGCGGAAATCGGCGAGACGTCGGAGGAAACGCTCAAACGAGAGATGGTGGAGGAACTGGGCGTCGAAGTCACTGTCTTCCGCCTGCTGTGGATCGTCGAGAATTTTTTCCACTACGAACAGCGCGACTGGCATGAACTCGGCCTGTATTATCTGATGGACATCCCGGCGGAATTCCCCTTCCGGCCGGGCGAAATCATCCATCGGATCGAGGACGGAGACAACTATCTCGAATTCAAATGGGTGCCGGCAACGCGTAGTGCCCTGACCACACTCGACATCCCGCCCTATTTCATCGCCGATGAAATCGAGAGCCTGCCCATTGCGCCACGTCATCTCGTCTGGCGGGACGGCGATCTCGATGACAAGAACTGATGCAAGCAATTCAAGGTGTTACAGCGTCCTTTGCGCGCCTCAAAAGGCGCGCGGCGCTGTAGCCAAAAGCGCTTAAAGAGGAGATGCGCCGATGCCGACCTTCGATCCTGTCAGGCCATTCCGCAAACTTGCCTATAACAACGCCCTTGCCAACCGCCGGCTGCTTCAGGCCTGCGCGACATTGAAGCCCGGCGAATTCGAAGCGCCGCGCACAAGCTTCTTCCCCTCGATCAAGGAAACCTTGAACCATATCATCACGGTTGACTGGTTCTATGTCGACGGTCTGGAAGGCGGCACGCTCGGGCTCAAGGCCTTCGAGGCCGACGAACCATTCGATGACGTTTCCTCGCTGGCAGAAGCACAGGCGAAGGTCGATCAGCGCCTGGTGGCACTTTGCGAGGCCCTGACGCCGCAGAGGCTCACCTCAACCATCAGCCTCCATCGCCGCGCCCGCATCCAAGAAGAGCGGATGGAAGACGTGCTCGGCCACCTCTTCCAGCATCAGACCCATCATCGCGGCCAGGTGCATGCTATGCTCTCCGGCACCAGCGTCGCTCCGCCGCAACTCGACGAATTCATCGTTGCCGACGATGCGCGGTATCGTGGCACGGAACTCACCGCGCTCGGCTGGAACGAAGAAACGCTGATGCGCTGATTTCAAAGTGTTAAAGCGTCCTTAGCGCGTCCTATCGGACGCGCTGCGCTTTAGTCCTGCAGCCGTCTCTTCAACCCGTCGATGATCGTCTTCGTGAGAAGGTCGTAATTCTCGTCGAAGTGATGATCGCCGGGCAGTTCGATGACCTCGGCGCCGCTATCTTTCAGCGCCGGACAGGCGACATCGTCATCGTCGTCCTTGCCGTAGATGCATTGCACGAGCTTCGGATCGATGTTCTTCAGGTCGCCGACGGGATCGCCTCCCGCGCCTTCCGTCTTCTGGCCAAGCCAGCCGAGAACGGAGATGACGTAGTCGACTTCGTGCGAAAGCGACAGCAGCGACAATTGCGCCACCGCCGACTTTTCGGCTGGCTTGAGGAGCTGGTAGGTGGCGGGCACGACATCGGCACCGAAGGAATAACCGACGAGCAGCACATGCTTCACCTTCCACTGCTTGCGGTAGAAATCGATGATCTTCGAAAGATCGGCGGCGGTCTCCTCCGGCTTGCGCTCCGACCAGAAATAGTGGAGCGAATCGACGCCGACGACCGGAATACCTTCCTTCTGCAGCGTGCCGCCGACCTCCTTGTCGATGTCGCGCCAGCCGCCGTCGCCAGAATAGATCACCGCCATCGTATCGAAGGCGGGCGTTGCCTCGAGCACAGCCAGCGGCAGGCCAAGCGGGTTGCCGAAGGCGCCGGAGGCAGTGACGAGATCGTCGAGGGTATCGGCAAACGCCGTCTGCGCATCGTCGGTGGAGTCGCGGATCTCGATCGCGTCATGGGCCTTCTTCAGCGCCTCGGCATGTGCCCGGCCATCCTTGTTGGCATCAGGCGTGAAGACGGTAATGATCGGGTCCGGCAGGACGCCGTCGCTGAGGCCATATACGGTGCGTTCGCCGACCACTTGCTTGGACGCCGGCGTGCAAAGCGCCTGGGCAAGCGGAATGCCGGCGACCGGATTAACGGCAAGTGTCTGGCCGATCGTCGCATCCGGCGTTTGCGCGGCGATCGCCAGCGCCAAGGCCCCGCCCTCGCCGATGCCGGCGACGATTGGCAGGTGATAGGCGTTGTTGCCGGTCGCGCGCTGCACCTGCTGGCTGAGCGATTCGATGTCCGACACCATGTAGACACAGCCGTCGTTGAGGCTGACGTCGTACCGGCTGAGCGCCTGGATATAGGATGGAAAGTCGACGCCGATGACGACGGCGCCTTCGGCGACCAACCTGTCGGCTTCGGCCTTCTCATAGTCGCCCCAGCCGGCGGCATCCGAGATCAGCATCACCGTGCCCTTCACCTCCCCTTCCGGCAGGAAGATGTGCGGCGACGGGATGAGCCCGGTTTCGAAGCTTTGCGTGGTTTCCTCGGCGGCATCAGCGGGTGCGGCCGCGAGCATGCAGGCGCATGCCGTGGCAAGAAGGATTGTCCTGATCATTTTCTCACTACCCCTTTCAATCCGCCCCCAATCAGAAATGTCGCGTCCATCAACGCGATCATCGGATTGCCCCCTCCGGAGACCGCAAGATAGCGCGGTTGCCAGTGCGGATGAAACTTGGATTTGAATGCCCGAAGGCCTTTGAAGTTATAGAAGCGCTCGCCGTGTTCGAAGACGGTGCTGCCGATGCGGTCCCAGACGGGCGCCGCCTCGCGTTTCGACATGCCGGAGAGCGGCGCCATGCCGAGATTGAAGTGGGTAAAACCCTGCCCTCGCAGATATTCCATGATCTGCACGAAGAGAAAATCCATCGAGCCTTTCGGCGCGTCCGGCGAGAAGCGCATGAGATCGATCGTGCCCTCCTGTCTGGATTCGGTCACGAGGATATTGGCGAAGGCGACGATCCTGCCGTCCTTTTTCAGGATGCCGACCGGCTGCGAGGAGACATAATCGGAATCGAAGGCGCCGAGCGAGAAGCCCTTTTCCTTGGCATTGTGAAGCTCGAGCCAGGCCGTCGAAACGGCGGCTAGATCATCGATGACGGAAGACACGTCCTGCGGTTCGACGACGGCGAATTCCAGCCCGTCGCGCTGGGCGCGGCTTGCCGTCTGGCGAAGGTTCGCCCATTTGCCGCCCTTCATCTCGAAGGTCCTGAGATCGGCCACCGCCAGTTCGCCGAGCTTGAAGGCGCGAAGGCCCGCATCGGCGCAATGGGACAGCAACGCCGGCGATATCTGGTAGAACACGGCCCGGCAGCCGGCGGCACGCGCCGCTTCGACGAAACGCCAGACGAGTTCCTGCACGGCGCGATGGTCGCCGACCGGATCGAACAGCGCGATCCAGGAGCGGCCCTGCCGGCCATACATGATGAAGGCGTCGCCGTTTTCCGAAAACATGATGCTCTTGTCGCCCATGCGCACCAGATTGGCATCGGCGTTGCCCTGCTTCATGACGATCTCGACGGCACGCACCAGCGCCTCGTCCGTCGCCTGCTCCGGCCGGAAGCTCGCCGGCCGGAGCAGGCTGAAGACGGCGATCGCCGACGAGATGATGGTGATGCCGAGTACGGCGCGCAGCCCGCGCGGCGCTTCGGCCGTAAATTCGAACTGCCACCAGAGCTGGTTGCTGTATTCGACGTCGCGATAGACGAAGAGCAGGATGACGACGGCGCCGACGACGATCACGGCGATCGCCATCAACCAGGACGCAGTCAGCGCCTGGTTGAGCAGCGAGGCCTGGCGGGTAAAGAGCCGGCGGCTGACGAAGAGCCCGAAGATGAGGAAGGCGAGAAAAGTGGCTTCGACGAGCGCGATCGCCTTCAGCAGCGACAAAGTCAACGCAGCAAGCGCCGAGAACACGGCCACCCACCAGGCGCCGTCGAGCCGCTGGCCGAGGCCGCGCGCGGCGACGACGAGCGCCAGCCCCAGCAGGCTGGAGAGGAAATGTGCCCCTTCGACCATCGGCAGCGGCAGATAGTTGGAGAGGAATTCGAGGTTCTGGTCCGGCGTCGGCGTGACGCTCGAAAACACCAGCATGACGCCGAGCAGCAGCGCGAGAGCCGACAGCAGCTGCGGCATCAGTCGCCCGCCGATACGTCGCATACTGGAGGCGGCCGGATGGTCGACGAAACGACGCAGCTCCGCCGCCGAGACCGCGAGCACGGCGATCAACAGCGGCAGCACATGGTAGACCAGCCTGTAGAGCACCAGCGATCCGAGCACGGCATCGATGTTCACCGCGCTGCCGAGCGAGGCGATGATCACGGTCTCGAACACGCCGAGCCCGGCCGGAACATGGCTGAGCACGCCGAGACCGACGGCGATCGCATAGACGGCGAGGAAGACCGGCCAGCCGATTGCCGTCTGCGGCAGCAGCACGTAGAGCACCGACGCCGAGGCGGCGATATCGAAGGCGGTCACGAGGAACTGGCGCGACCAGGTACGCGAATCCGGCAAGCGGATTGCGACGGGGCCAAGATCGAGCACACGCCCGTCACGGCCGATAATCATCACCGCGCCCAGAATGGCGACGATCGAACCGGCGATCAGCCGCAGAAGGAAGGGGCTCACGCCGACGAGCGGGCCGATTTCGTCGGCGATGACGATGAGGGCGATCGCCGCGACGCCCGCAAGACCCAGTCCGAAGGACAGCGTGACGAAGGCGATGATTCGGCCGATATCCTCCGGCGAGAGCCCGAGGCGCGTATAGGCGCGGTAGCGGATCGCGCCGCCCGAAAGCGCACCGAAACCGGCAGTATTGCCGACGGCATAGGCGCTGAACGCCGTCAGCGCCACATGCGGAAAGGGCAGCTTCTTGCCGATGTACTCGATGGCGTTGAGATCGTAGAAGATCAGCGAGAGGAAACTGAGCGCCGTGAAGAACAGCGCAAGCAGGACCGCGCTCGGCCTGGTCGCCGCCAGCGCACCGACGACGTCGTCATAACGCACCTCGTTGGTAAGCTGCATAATCGCGTAACCGACGAGGCAGAAGACCACCAGTGACGCGGCTGCCATCAACGGCGTTCTGTAACGCCTGAAAAGCCCGCGAAAAGAAAACCCGTCCGTTTCTTCCATCTCTTCCAAATTGCCGTGCCCCGACATCTCGTACCCTGCTGCAACTTCCAGCTTGGCGGGAATCATTTCGAAAGACGTAACATGCGAGGCATATAAGCTCTATGAAGCCATGCCGCCGCTACCCCAGCCCCGCCGCCTGCGCCTCCATCATCCTCAATTGGGGCGAATTTGCGCTGGCAGGCGTCGCGGCGCATTGCATTTTAGTAAGCTTCGGAAGAGCCTTGCGCTCGACGGAGAATTGAGACGCGGGAGAATGGTTCGATATGCAGGATGGTCCGGCCTTCGTGATGCTTGCCGTCGGACGTCTGCTGCTGGGCGGCCTCTATGTCGCTGGCGGCATTCATCATTTTTTCGTTATCGTACCGCTGACCGAGGCGATCGAAACCCGCGGCGTTCCTTTTGCAAAATGGGTGCTGGTCTTGGGCAGCATATTCCAGATCGTCGCCGGCATCCTGCTGATGCTCGGCCTTTTTGTCGCGGCAGCGGCATTCGGTCTCATCATCTTCACGCTGGCCGCCACCGTCATGCTGCTGAATTTCTGGGACATGCAGGGAACGGCACGCGACAGCGCGATCAATACCTGGAAAACCAACATGGCGATCATCGGCGGCCTGCTGATCGCAGCCGCCGGCGCGATGTGAGGCGGTTCACGCCGCCGGCTCGCCGCCCGCCCGCGCATGGGCGGCGTAGCGCGCGACGGCAGCATCCACCTCCGCGTCGCGATCGCCTGCCACCTGCACCGTCGGCACGGCGAATTCGATACCGTTTTCCTGGAAGGCATTGCGGATCATCGCCAGCGCATTGCGGCGGATGACGAATTGCTCGCCAGGCTTCGTCATCATCGACAGCCGGATTTCGATCGCGAATTCGCCGAACTGCTCGACACCCTTCATCTTCAGCGTCTCGATGATATGAGGACCGAATTCCGGATTTTCGAGCAGCGTCTGCCCGATCTGCTTGATCACCTTCTTCGCCTTGACGAGATCGGTGTCGTATTTGACGTTGAGGCTGATCTTGTCGATCGTCCAGTCGCGATTGAGGTTCTTCACTGCGCCGAGTTCACCGAAGGGTACCGTCGTCAGCGGCCCGCGATGATGCCTGAGCTTCACCGAGCGTAGGCTGAAGGCCTCGACCACGCCCTTGTGGCTGCCGCTTTCGATATATTCGCCGATGCGGAAGGCATCGTCCCAGAGATAGAACATGCCGCTGATGACGTCTTTGACGATCGTCTGCGCGCCGAAACCGACTGCGACGCCGACGACACCGGCGCCGGCGATCAGCGGCCCGATCTCGATACCGAGGCCGGAGAGCACCATCAGAACGGCAATGACGGCGATCACGACGGCGAGAATATTGCGGAAGATCGGCAGCAGCGTCTGTATCCGCGCGCGTTTGGCCTTTTCCTCATCCGTTGCTCCGCCATCTACGGATGAATCGAGCAGTTTGCCGTCGATATAGGCCTTGATGACATGCCAGAGCAGATCGGCGGCAAGCAGGATGACGATGCCGCCGATCACGCCGCGGGCGATCTTGTCGATCATCGTTTCGCCCGCGGCCATGGTATCGGCGCCGACGCCGAGCATATGCCCAAGCCAGATGGCGGCAACGGCAATGATCAGCGCCCGCACGCCGCGGTCGAGCAGCACGGCTGCAATGCGGCGCGTGGCAAGGAAGCTCGCTTCGGTCTGCTGCAGCGATTTTACCGCAATCGTCGAGACGGCAAGCACGCGCGGCAGCAGCAGCACGTAAATGCCGAGCCAGAGCAGCCAGTTGAAGCCTGCGACCCAGAGACCCCAGAGCAACAGGAAATAGACGGTGAGCGCCCAGGAGGTCCCGTGACCACGCTTCTCGTCCTTGTGCGGCCGCGACCAGACCGCCTCGATGGCGATCAGCAGCAGGCCGATGCCCAGGATGTAGCCGACGAGGAGCCGCACACTCGGGGAATAACCGAGCGGCTCCATCGACTGGATCACCGCCCAGCCGAAAATGAAATAGATGACGAAAGTCGCACAGCGCCGATACCAGAAGAATGCAACCGCGCGCGCCGGCATGATCGGATCAGTGATACCCTGCCGTTCTTCCTCCACCCGCGCAAGCCCGATGAGATCGACCAGTACGCCGCCGAGACAAATCGTGAAGCGCTGGACCACAAGCGCGACAACGCAAACGATCGCGATGCTCTGGCTGACCGTCGGCCAACTGACGCTGAGAAGAGCAAGCGCCGTCGCCACTGCGAAGATCAGCGCCGGTATGACGCGCGGGGCGAGATGCATGCCCGCCATCTGCGCCGCCTGACGGCGGCGGCGGAAGGCATAGCGGGCAATGCGCTCGACGATGGTGCCGAGCAGGAAAATCGCCAGAAACTGCGCCACCATGCGCGACCATCCGGTGGCGGCGATTTCACCGAAGAACAGCGAGGAAGCATGGCCGACCTGCGAGGGCAGCGTCATCGCCGCGTCGGAGACCATCGAGACGTGCCGGCGAGCGTGCTGGAGCAGACCTGACAGCACCGACATCTGGTCGCTGGCCGCCGAATCGCTCGCGGGCACCGTCGCCATTTGCGTCGACATCCATTGTTTGACCTGAGGAGTCTGCATGAGCTCCATCATCTGACGCACTTCGGCCGGCGGGGCGGCCGCGGCCGGCACTTGCGCCGGTGGCGTCTGGGAAAAGACAGGCGAAACCGCCGAAAAAAACGCAAGCAATGCCAGTATGCCTGATATGACGGCCTTCAGGCCCCCTGCCATGCCACGCTCCATGACCGCCTCCAATGAAATGTCGGTCGCTTGTGCAAAGCAGCGCCGACATTTTGCAATGGATACTCGCGACCGTTGCCGCCAGCAAGCAGTAGGGAAACCATACCGATGGCTAGTAAAGGCAAACGTCGCCGCCTCCTCGAAACGAAGCACTGCGCTCGCTACGTCAGGATGACGGCTTTGTCGGAACGGTGAGTGAAGTCGCTTGCCTTCAGGATTTCGCGGCCGGTTTTTCCACGTGGCCGCCGAAGCCCGCACGCATCGCCGACAGCACCTTGTTGGCGAATTCGTCATTGTCGCGCGAGGAGAAGCGACCGTAGAGCGCAGCGCTCAGCACCGGCGTCGGCACGCTTTCGTCGATTGCCGCCATGATCGTCCAGCGGCCTTCGCCGCTGTCCGAAACGCGGCCGGCATATTTCGATAGTGCGGGGTCAGCATGCAGCGCATCGGCCGTGAGATCGAGCAGCCAGGAGGTGATGACGCTGCCGCGGCGCCAGACTTCGGCGACATCCTGAAGGTTGAAGTCGTATTGGAAATGTTCCGGATGGGCGAGCGGCGCGGTTTCCGCATCGGTCTCATGCGAGGCTGCGCCGATATTGGCGTGTTTCAGGATGTTGATGCCTTCGGCATAGGCGGCCATCAGGCCATATTCGATGCCGTTATGCACCATCTTGACGAAATGACCGGCGCCATGCGGACCGCAATGCAGGTAACCCTGCTCCGCGGTGCTGGCCGCAGCCGCTTCAACGCTCCGGTTCGGCGAGGCTTCCGTCTTGCCGACGCCGGGTGCCAGCGTCGCGAAGATCGGGGAAAGGTGTTCGACGATACCCTTCTCGCCGCCGATCATCAGGCAATAGCCGCGCTCGAGGCCGAAGACGCCGCCGCTTGTGCCGACATCGACATAGTGGATGCCCTTGGTGATGAGGTCGGCGCCGCGGCGGATGTCGTCATGGTAATAAGAGTTTCCGCCGTCAATGACGATATCGCCATTCTCAAGCAGCGGCACCAGGCTCGCCAGCACCTTGTCGACGATCGCCGCCGGCAGCATCAGCCAGATGGCGCGTGGATGGGTGAGCTTCGAGACGAATTCCTGGAGCGAAGCACTGCCGGTCGCACCGAGGCCTGCGAGCTCGGCAACGCTTTCCGGCCTGGCGTCGTAGACGACGCATTCGTGACCGCCTCGCATCAAGCGCTGGACCATATAATTGCCCATGCGGCCCAAACCAACCATGCCAAGCTGCATAATGAATCTCCTGGAAACCGAAATGAAGTATCGAATCCGGAAATTAGCACCCGCAGTGTGACAGGCAAGCGAAGTCTCGGTGATATTGGCGAATGCGACGATTGCGCCACTGACCTCCTTGAGACCGACGTCCTGTCAAATGTCCGGCGCGCTGGCCGGCTCACCCTTCATTTCGCTGAGGAACATGCCCTCGCGCAGATTGATGCCATATTCGACAAAAGCCTTCATGCAGCAAAGCATCTGCGTCCAGCCTTCGCAGTTGAGATAGGTGCCGCGCCGGCCTGCATTGTCTTCGCGCCAGCCGGTCTCGGCAATGGTCACCAAGGTGCCGCCGTCTTCCAACGGCTTGAAGTTCATCTCGACCAGCGTCTTGTACCTTGCTTCGTCCTCGCCGGTGCCGCCATCCCAGCGCAGCACGATGCGACTTTCCGGCACCAGTTCGACCACCTCGACCGGCGCATCCTTCCACCAGGTCACCGTCGTGCCCTTCACGAGCGGCGCGCTCGCCCCGCCAATCGTGGTGAAATAGCTGCTGAGCTTCTTCGGATTGACGACGGCATCGAACACCTCTGCGACGGGGCGGCCGATGCGGCCGGAAACGCGGATTCCGAGAGACATGACACTTCTCCTCTTCTCCATTGTGGTTGTTTCCGTTGTACTTGGCTTCATTATGTTATAAAAACATAACATGTCAAGCGAATCAACCGACGATCCCGTCTTCAAGGCGCTGGCGCATCATCGCCGCCGCGAAATCCTCGATCTGCTCAAGGATGCCCCCCGAACCACAGGGACCCTCTGCGAGATGTTTCCGCAGATGGACCGCTGCACGGTGATGCAGCATCTGAAGGTGCTGGAGGAGGCCGACCTGGTCATCGCCAGGAAGGAGGGCCGCGAGCGCTGGAACCACCTGAACAGCCTGCCGATCAAGCATATCTATGACCGCTGGATCAGCGCCTATGCCGGCCATGCGCTCTCTATCCTCGACCGGCTGAAAGGCGACCTGGAAGGTCAGCCCGAATAATGACCCGGCGTCAAACCGCCTTGCCGCCCGGTCCGCCGAAGCCTTATGCTGGCAAAAACGGCACGGGATCAGACGGATGACGATATCGGGAGCCGGCATACGCCGCATGCGGCTGCTGCGCAGCATGAAGCAAGGACATCTCGCCGAGCTCCTCGGCGTCAACCAAGCGACGATCTCACGCTGGGAGCGCGATCAGCTCGCCCTATCACCCGAAACGGCGGTCAAGCTGGAACGGATTTTCGCCTCGCCGCGACATGCAGCAGTCGATGCGGCGCTGAAGCGGCTGGTCGAGGATTCCGTCCGGCCGGTGCATCTGATCTGCGACCGCACCCACCGACTGCTCTCCGCCTCCCGCCCGCGGCAGGCGGAGTGGCGGGCGCCGCTCGGCGCCTTTCTCGGCCGTTCTCTGTTCTCCTACGCCTCCGCCGAGATCGCCGCCGCGAGCAGTCGCTGGAGGAGCACGGTTGGCACACGGGTAAGCTCTCGTCGCTGACCCTCGATACCGGCGCCAACGGCAATGCTCTGCTGCCGATCGCCGCCGGCCGCGTGACCTGGGAAAGGATCATGCTTTCCGATGGCAGCGCCGGCCGTCTCGTCACGACCATCGGCTGAGCCTGCAGCTTTCCTGCATTCCCATGCATAATTTATGCGTTGTCTGGAAACCTTAGTCTTTATAGCGTCCGCCGCCGAACGGTCAGGAGACGATGTGATGACGATACTGGTGACGGGAAGTGCCGGCCATCTCGGCGAGGCGCTGATGCGAACCCTGCGGGCGGAAAGCCGCTGGGTGCGCGGCATCGATATCAAGCCCTCGGCTTTCACCGATATGGTCGGCTCGATCAGTGATCGCGCCTTCGTCCGGCAGGCGATGTCAGGCATCAGCCACGTCATCCATGCCGCGACGCTGCACAAGCCGCATGTAGCGACCCACGGCAACTACGATTTCCTCGACACCAATATCGCCGGCACTCTGCACCTGCTCGAAGAGGCGACCGCCGCAGGCGTCGCGAGCTTTGTCTTCACCAGCACCACCAGCACCTTCGGCGCGGCATTGACGCCGGTTGCCGGAGAACCGGCGGCATGGGTGACTGAGGACGTGCTTCCCGTCGCAAAAAACATCTACGGCGTAACGAAACTCGCCGCCGAAGGCCTGTGCGAACTCTTTGCCCGCAAATCCGGCCTGCCGGTGGTCATACTCAGGACGTCGCGTTTCTTTCCCGAAAACGACGACGACCCCGCCATTCGCAACAGATATTCGGCGGAGAATGCCCAGGCCAACGAGCTTCTTCACCGCCGCGTCGACATCAGCGATGTGGTCGGCGCCCATCTGCTGGCGCTGGAAAAGGCGCCGGCAATCGGCTTTGGCCGCTACATCGTCTCCGCCACGACGCCGTTTTCGGCGAGCGATCTTGCCGCGATCAGGCATAACGCGCCCCATGTCGTCGAACGGCTGTTCCCGGGTGCAGGCGCCCTCTACGCGTCACGCGGCTGGAAAATGTTTCCGGCGCTCGACCGTGTCTATGTCAACGAACGCGCAAGGCGGGAACTCGGCTGGCAGCCGCGATATGATTTCCGTTTCGTGCTCGATTGCCTGCGCGACGACAGGGAATGGCGAAGCCCCTTGGCACTGGATATCGGCTCCAAAGGCTACCACGACGAAATCTTTGCCGAAGGGCCCTATCCGGTCGGATAGAGCAGCGAGCTGGAATGCGGATAGCCGAAAGCTGAGATCCTCTTCAGCACGACACTTTCACTGAGAAGTAAGTGTCATCCAGATATCATGATCCCGTCATAGACCGTCTGCCGGGGATATGGGGCGACGCTGACACCCTTCATCGACCTCAACGACAAGGCCGAGCTTGCCCGCTTCGGCCTGCACAACGGCGCGCCGAACGACAAGAACAATCTGTCGGAAAAATGGGAAGCCATGGGGCTTGCGAGCGTTCTCGACCCGAACCTGCCGGACGACTACTTCCTGTTCGTCGCCAATGACAATGACTTCTTGACGCAGGATGGTTTCCGGGTGGGTGCAGCCTACAAGGCGGACGGCGGTGCCGACGTCGACACCATGTTCCAGGTCTTTCAGGTCACCCTTCCAGGTCTGAAGAAGTAGTCGCGCACTGACAAGGGCGGACGCGGAAGCCGCGCGTTCGCCCGCCATATCCGGGATCCCGGCCGACGATAAAAGGGAAGGGTGCGATCCACGACCACCGATGGATGTTTACGATCCTGGGTGCCTACAAACGTAGGTGGGCGCCGTGTGTCCAGGCCCACGGGCCTGGCCAGGGACAGCTCCCTTTGGATCGAGTATGGCCCCAGGGATTGTGGTTCCTGTCGAGAGGCGCAGACCGCATGGCGATATATAAGGTTGTTTGCGCTGACGCGCCAGTGGCGACGGAAGGCCGCCCCTATTTAATTGAGATCAATTGAGTTCCGGGGCGGACCGGCCATTCAGCTTGTCGGTGATGCCGCGGATGCGGCTCGACACCTCGCTCAGCGCTGCCGCAAGATTTTCTTCGGTCCGGGCGGTCGCGGCAAGCACCGTATCGCGATTGCCGCGTAGCGACTCGAGCTCGGATTCCAATCCGGCCACGCGGCGCGTCAGCTCGGCAATCTCGTCCACGATCATGATGCCGGCCATGACGGTGATCCTGAGATCACCGATTTCGCCGAACTGGTCCTTGAGATGGCCGACATAGCGGTCGAAACGGGTGGCGAGATCGGTCAGGTGATCCTCCTGCCCTTCCTCGCAGGCCATGCGATAGGCCTTGCCGTCGATCGTTACCGTCACCTGCGCCATGCCAAACTCTTTCTATCAGCGATCCAGAACTGCGCGGATCGTTTCCATCGCCGTCACCAGCCGCCGCGATACTTCGCGATTGACCTCTTCCAGCCGGTTGGCGCGGAATTCGGCCTGATCGAGCTCCTGCGCCAGCCGGGAGCGGTCGGCATGCACGCGCCGCACCTCGCCCTCGATCTCGCCCTGCTCGCGCTGCCGCTCGACGCGCATGTCGACGGCGTTTTCGAGGCTCGAAATCGCCTGTCTCAATTCGTTGAGCGCTGCTTCCATGGTTTTGCCTGTGGGCATCATGTCTTTCCGATTCCCGCGCAGGATCCGCGAATCGGCACGCCGCGCCGATCCTGTGATTTCAAAAGGATATGCAGCTCGCCGACGGCCCGTCAATAAATCCTGTCACTTGTCCGCCAGCCTATCCTGTGGATGAGCGTTTTCCACATGCTCGTCGCATCAAATTCGTCATTTGTACAATCGCGCGATCAAATGTCAAAAATCGCCGCTGCCCGCCCGGATTTGGCCCGCCATTTATTGACTTGCCCGTCCCAACTGCTATGTCTCTGCCGCTTTCACTCGATGGTCTTGGAGGCTCGAGGCCATCCCCCGACACCCGGAACTTGCGGAAAAGCCATGACCTCTCCCGAACAACACGACCGGATGGCGAATGCGATCCGTTTTCTCGCCATGGACGCCGTTGAAAAGGCGAACTCCGGCCACCCGGGCATGCCGATGGGCATGGCTGACGTGGCAACGGTCCTGTTCACCAAATATCTGAAGTTCGATCCGAAGAAGCCGCACTGGCCGAACCGCGATCGCTTCGTGCTGTCGGCCGGCCATGGCTCGATGCTGCTCTACTCGGTGCTGTATCTGACCGGCTATCCTGACATGACGATCGAAGATCTGAAGCAGTTCCGTCAGCTCGGCTCGAAGACCGCCGGCCATCCGGAATATGGTCACGCGACCGGCATCGAAACGACCACCGGTCCGCTCGGCCAGGGTATTGCCAATTCCGTCGGCATGGCGATTGCCGAACGCAAGCTGCGCGAGGAATTCGGCTCCGATCTCCAGGATCACTATACCTATGCGATCTGCGGCGACGGCTGCCTGATGGAGGGCATCAGCCATGAAGCCATCGCGCTCGCCGGCCACCTGAAGCTCAACAAGCTCGTTCTGTTCTGGGACAACAACTCGATCACCATCGACGGCGCCGTGTCGCTGTCGGATTCCACCGATCAGATCGCCCGCTTCAAGGCCGTTCACTGGAACACGATCGAGATCGACGGTCACGATCAGGCCGCCATCGCCGACGCGATCGAAGCTGCCCACAAGTCCGACCGCCCGACCTTCATCGCCTGCAAGACGATCATCGGCTTTGGCGCCCCGAACAAGCAGGGCACCCACAAGGTCCACGGCAACCCGCTCGGCGCCGAGGAAATCGCTGCCACCCGCAAGGCGCTGAACTGGGAAGCCGAAGCCTTCGTCATCCCGTCTGATGTCCTTGACAGCTGGCGTGCAGCCGGCGCCCGCTCCGTCAAGCTCGTCAAGTCCTGGGAAGACGGCCTCGCCAAAGCTCCGGCCAGGGCCGAGTTCACCCGCCGCATGGCAGGCGAGCTGCCGGAAGGCTTCGACGCCGCGATCAGCGCATACAAGAAGAAGCTCGCCGAGACCAAGCCGACGGTTGCGACCCGCAAGGCTTCGGAAGACGCGCTCGAGGTCATCAACGGCTTCCTGCCGGAAACGCTCGGCGGCTCCGCCGACCTGACTCCGTCGAACAACACCAAGACCAGCCAGATGCATTCGATCACCCCGACGGATTTCGCCGGTCGTTACATGCATTGGGGCATCCGCGAGCATGGCATGGCGTCTGCCATGAACGGCATTGCGCTCCATGGCGGCCTCATCCCCTACAGCGGCGGCTTCCTGATCTTCTCGGATTATTGCCGCCCGCCGATCCGCCTTGCGTCGCTGATGGGCATCCGCGTCATTCACGTCCTGACGCATGACTCGATCGGCGTCGGCGAAGACGGCCCGACGCACCAGCCCGTCGAACAGCTCGCCGGTCTGCGCGCCATCCCGAATCTGATGGTCTTCCGTCCGGCCGACGCCACGGAAACGGCGGAATGCTGGCAGATCGCCATCAAGACGCACAACCGTCCTTCAGGCCTTGCTCTGACGCGTCAGAACCTGACGGCGGCTCGCACCGAATACAGCGAGAAGAACCTTTGCGAACAGGGCGCCTATGTGCTCGCCGGCAATGCCGACGCCAAGGTGACGATCTTCGCCTCCGGCTCCGAAGTCGAAATCGCCGTTGCGGCTCGTACGGCACTCGAAGCCAAGGGCGTCACCGTCCGCGTCGTATCGGTTCCCTGCACGGAACTGTTCTTCGAGCAGCCGGAAGCCTATCGCAAGCAAATCCTCGGCAACTCGCCGGTCAAGATTGCCGTCGAAGCCGCCGTTCGCGAAGGCTGGGATGCGTTCATCGGACCGGAAGGCACTTTCATCGGCATGAAGAGCTTCGGCGCTTCCGGCCCGGTCAAGGAAGTCTACAAGCATTTCGGCATCACCGCCGACGCCGTCGTTGCGGCCGCGGAAGCAAAGCTTTAATGAGAGCGCCTTGAGGCGCTCTCCATCTCCTCAATTCCAGGCCCTCACCTATCGGGCCCTACTCTATCGGGAGTGAATGAACATGACAGTCAAGGTTGCCATCAACGGTTTCGGCCGCATCGGCCGCAACGTCCTTCGCGCCATCGTCGAATCCGGCCGCACCGACATCGAAGTCGTCGCCATCAACGATCTCGGCCCGGTTGAAACCAACGCCCACCTGCTGCGCTACGACTCGATCCACGGCCGCTTCCCGGCAACGGTGAAGGTCGAGGGCGACTCGATCATCGTCGGCAACGGCAAGCCGATCAAGGTCACGGCGATCAAGGATCCGGCAACGCTTCCGCACCGCGAACTCGGGGTCGACATCGCGATGGAATGCACCGGCATCTTCACCGCCCGCGACAAGGCTGCCGCCCACCTGACGGCTGGTGCCAAGCGCGTCATCGTCTCGGCGCCCGCCGATGGCGCTGACCTGACGGTTGTCTTCGGCGTCAACCATGACCAGCTCACCAAGGAGCACTTGGTCATCTCCAACGCGTCCTGCACCACCAACTGCCTGGTGCCGGTCGTGAAGGTTCTCGACGACGCCGTCGGCATCGACCACGGCTTCATGACGACCATCCACTCCTACACCGGTGACCAGCCGACGCTCGACACGATGCACAAGGACCTGTATCGCGCCCGCGCGGCCGCCCTTTCCATGATCCCGACCTCGACGGGTGCTGCCAAGGCAGTCGGCCTCGTTCTGCCGCATCTGAAGGGCAAGCTCGACGGCACCTCGATCCGCGTTCCGACCCCGAACGTTTCCGTCGTCGACTTCAAGTTCGTCGCCAAGAAGGCGACCAGCGTTGGCGAAATCAACGAAGCCATCCAGGCTGCTGCAAACGGCAAGCTGAAGGGCATCCTCGGCTACACCGACGAGCCGCTCGTCTCCCGTGACTTCAACCACGACAGCCACTCCTCGATCTTCGCAACCGATCAGACCAAGGTCATGGAAGGCAGCTTCGTGCGCGTCCTGTCCTGGTACGACAACGAGTGGGGCTTCTCCAGCCGCATGTCCGACACGGCAGTCGCTTTCGCCAAGCTCATCTGAGCGCTCTTCAGGCATCGACATGCAAGCGGCCCGGGAAACCGGGCCGCTTTTTGTTGCCATGCCTTCCGAACAAAACCGGCCTTCCCCGCACCAGAGCAACTCCAGGAAAAGTGCGAAGCGGTTTTCCGTCCGGAGTTGCGTAAAAACAAAAAGTTGGAGCGGTTCTGCGCTTCGATGAGAAGCTGAACCGCTCCGGCATCTTTTCGTCCATCGCCCGGATGAGATCTGCTAGAATACATCACCCTGGACATTCGAAATGCCCAGTTTCCTCGCGCATTGGCCACCGGCCAGGCGCGGCCACGCTAATACCGTGCGGCAGCACTGTCGTCCGCATGAAAATGAGAGAGATGGATGGATTACTTTACCGTTGAAATCGCCGGCCGCGCCGTTGCCAGTTTTCGCTCGGAAAATCACGAGGAAGCGACGCATTTCTTCGAGGCGGAAGACTTTCGCGACGATCTGACCATCCTGGAATCCGAAGGCAAGCCCCTGTGGGACCGCAAAGCGGCCCTGAGCTTGCGCAAGGCGACCACCGAGGAAGCAAGCGAAGTCGAGCACGCCTATGAATTCGACGACGATCCCGAACGGACCATCGAGGACGAGTTCGTCGTGTTCCTGGTCCCGGTCGCGGATCTGACCGACGAGGGCGAGGACACAGAAGACTGACCGCCGATCCGCATCTTTTTCCGGTTTCGACGTCATATCGAAGCGACGGGTTCGATATGGCGCCGCCGTTCGCAGGACAGGATGGCGGCGCAGTTGAGGCGGCCTCGGGTTCGAATTCGATAGGCGTCCCTGCGCGAAACCATCGTCGACGAATTCCCTGGCCGCAAGGATGGATCACGGGTTGGCAATCCGCTGGCCAAGCGTGCTAGATTGAGGAAATGCACAGCGCTGCACAATGGCTAAAATGAGCCAAGTGGAGGTGATAAATGGTAGAGGCACAAAAACGCTTGTCCCACACCACCCTCAAACGGCGGCAGCGATTTCACCCCAAGCGGGACGTCAGACCCGCCGTGCTGGCAAAGGCTAATCGTCTGGTCATCTGGGTTGCCGCGTTCATTGGCCTCTCGTTTCTTGCCATCGTCATGCTTCAGGCAGTGTTGGGATAGCAGAGCAAGTGCCGGTCGCTTCCGGCACAAGACGACAGCCGGCTGCTCTCGCTGGGCCGCCGGTATGTCCTACCCGATATCGAAAAATCTCCGCGTTCATTTTCCCAACTCTCCGCATCCGCGCCTGCAATCCATTCGTCCCGTCATTGGACAAGGCAAACGGGCCGCGTGAAAGGAGGAGCGTGTCTTATCCTGTTGCCATTCGCAGATACCGGCAGGAAAAATCCGTGCCTGTCTCTTTTGCCCTGCTCTCGCCTGATTTTCCTATACATTCTTTATAGAGAGTTTCTCCCGTAGCATTCCGTGTCGGTTGGCCGTCCGGCAGCCGTTCAGCAGCATGAAGCAGCATCGCGACGAGGTTAAGCCGCAAGGCCTACCCTTCTCTGACGTTTTGCCGTTTACTGATGGATCGCGCGTGAGGGAGGGTTTGAAATAGGGCGGATCGGCCGGGGCGGCTGTGTTCGCGAAGCAGTCGATGGAAAGGGGTGGGCATGGAAGCGTTCTATATCGTGGTGCTGGTCTCGACGGCGCTCGTGCTTCTTGCCGCTTTTTCGAGCCTGCTAGCCTTCCGTTTCGGCGCCCCCCTGCTGCTGCTCTTCCTGATGATCGGCCTTGCGGCCGGCGTCGATGGCCTCGGCATCGAGTTCAGCAACAATTACCTTGCCTATATTCTCGGTTCCATTGCGCTGGCCGTGATCCTCTTCGATTCCGGCTTTGGCACGCCGATGCAGGCCTTTCGGCTGGCGGCCGTGCCCTCTCTGGCGCTCGCCTCCGTCGGTGTGCTGATCACTGCCTCGCTCTTTGCTTTGGCCGCCATGTGGCTGTTGAATTTCACCTGGCTGGAAGGTCTGCTGCTCGGCTCGATCGTCGCATCGACGGATGCCGCCGCCGTCTTCTTCCTGCTGCGCATCGGCGGCATCAACATCCGCGACAAGGTGCGCTCGACGCTGGAAGTGGAATCCGGCACCAATGATCCGATGGCGATCTTCCTCACCATCGCCCTTGTCGAGGTGCTGGCGAGCGGCGAGCGTTACGCCGGCATCAATATCGGCATGCTCGCCATGTTCGTGCAGCAGATGGGCCTCGGCGTCATTCTCGGCCTGCTCGGCGGCATGATGATCGTGCTGATCGTCAGCAAGCTCGATACCGATCGCGGCCTGACGCCGATCTTCGTGCTGGCGCTCGCTCTTCTCGTCTTCTCCTTCACCGGCGCGGTCGGCGGCAGCGGCTTCCTCGCCGTCTATGTCGCCGGCATCTACGCCGGGAACCGCAAGATGCAGGCGATCGGAACTATCAAACGCTTCCAGGACGGCATGACCTGGTTGGCGCAGATCATCATGTTCCTGGTGCTCGGCCTGCTCGCCACGCCGTCGCAATTTCCTGTCATCATCGTGCCCGCTATCCTGCTCGCTCTGTTCCTGATCTTCGTCGCCCGACCGTTGGCAGTCTGGCTGTCACTGCTTCCTTTCGATTATACCCAGCAGGAAATCGGCTTCGTTGCTTGGGTCGGCCTGCGCGGCGCCGTCTCCATCCTGCTTGCCATCATGCCGATCCTCGGCGGGCTTGAGAACGGCCAGATCTATTTCAACACCGCCTTCATCATCGTGCTGGTCTCGTTGCTTCTCCAGGGCTGGACGATCAAGCCCGTCGCCAAGAAGCTCGGGCTGATCATTCCGCCGCGCATCGGCGCCGTCGACAAGGTCGAGGTCGACCTGCCTGGGGCGGCTAACCACGAGTTGCTCTCCTACCGCGTCATCAAGGATAGCCCGGTGCTGCGCGGCGAGCGTATTCCGCGCTGGGCGACACCCTCGCTCGTCATCCGCGACGGCAAGTCGATGCGCTACCAATATGCCGGGCGGCTGCGCGAGCACGATCTTGTCTACCTCTTCATCGTGCCGAGCTATTCCCGGCTGCTCGACCGTCTCTTCGCCAGCCGGGCGCCGGTGGATGACGACGATGCCGAATTCTTCGGAGCCTTCGCGCTCTCCCCCGCCCGCCCCGCCGCCGATCTCGACGCCGCCTATGGCCCGGGCCTGCTCAACGAATCCGAAAAGGGCCTGACGATCGCCGAATTGATGCGGCAGCGCCTCGGCGGCAAGGCCGATTATGCCGACCGCGTCCGCCTCGGCTCGATCATCCTCATCGTCCGCGATCTCGACGAACACGACCACATCACCTCCATCGGCATGTCGCTCGAAGCAGTCGAACCGGCAATTACGCTGCCGATCTTCATCAATCTCAAGGACATCACCCAGCGCATCCGCGACCGACTGAACGGACGCCGGAACCGGGAAACCAAGGCCTCCGAAAGCACGCCGAAAGCGCCGGCCGGACGCGACGAAGGCACACGCGAAAACGGCCGTTGAACGCCTTGCGTCTCGAATGATCCTTGCTATGTTCGGCGCAACTTTCGCCAACCACGACAGGATCCTCCCCATGCCTTCTTTCAAGACCCTCGACGATCTTTCCGACATCCGCGGCAAGCGCGTTCTCGTCCGCGTCGACCTCAACGTCCCGGTGAAAGACGGCAAGGTCACCGATACGACGCGCATCGAGCGTGTGGCGCCAACGATCCTGGAATTGTCCGAAAAGGGTGCCAAGGTGATCCTGCTGGCTCATTTTGGCCGGCCGAAGGATGGCCCTTCGCCGGAGCTGTCGCTGTCGCTGATCGCCCCTTCCGTCGAGGAAGTGCTTGATCATGCCGTGCTGACGGCCTCCGATTGCATTGGCGAGGCCGCCGCCTCCGCCGTTGCTGCGATGAATGACGGCGATATCCTGCTTCTGGAAAACACCCGCTTCCACAAAGGCGAGGAAAAGAACGACCCCGACTTCACCAAGGCGCTTGCCGCCAACGGCGATATTTATGTCAACGACGCCTTCTCGGCCGCCCACCGCGCCCATGCCTCGACCGAGGGGCTTGCCCACCACCTGCCGGCCTATGCCGGCCGCACCATGCAGGCCGAGCTGGAGGCGCTGGAAAAGGGTCTCGGCGATCCGGCTCGCCCTGTTGTCGCGATCGTCGGCGGCGCCAAGGTCTCCACCAAGATCGACCTCTTGATGAACCTCGTGAAGAAGGTCGATGCGCTCGTCATCGGCGGCGGCATGGCCAATACCTTCATCGCCGCTCGCGGCACCAATGTCGGCAAGTCGCTCTGCGAACATGATCTCGCCGAAACCGCCAAGCAGATCATGATCGAGGCCGCCACCGCCGGCTGCGCCATCATCCTGCCGGAGGATGGCGTGATCGCCCGCGAGTTCAAGGCAGGCGCCGCCAACGAGACGGTCGATATCAACGCCATTCCCGCCGACGCCATGGTGCTCGATGTCGGCCCGAAATCCGTCGAGGCCATTAACGCCTGGATCGAGCGCGCCGCAACCCTGGTCTGGAACGGCCCGCTCGGCGCCTTCGAGATCGAACCCTTCGATGCCGCAACCGTCGCTGCCGCGAAATACGCTGCGGGGCGTACTGCGGCCGTCAAGCTCACCTCCGTTGCCGGCGGCGGCGATACGGTCTCGGCGCTCAACCATGCCGGCGTTGCCGACGATTTCACCTATGTTTCGACCGCCGGCGGCGCCTTCCTCGAATGGATGGAAGGCAAAGAGCTTCCCGGCGTCGCGGTCCTCAACGCTGCAAAATAATCCGCAAGACTGATTTCGCAGATTTTACATGTGGATAGACCGCGGAAGAAAAGAAGCTTCCGCGGTCTTTTGCTCAGAGGACGAAAAAAATCCCAACTTTCAAACGATTGAATTGAATTCAATCGTTTCAATGACTTAGCCTTCCATTTTCCTCCCTATAAACTTCTGTTATCCGCGTTCTATATTCCTGAAGTGCCGATGTTTATTGTTGTGGAGAGAACGAAATGAGCGAACGAGTGGAAGACATTGCAGTGCAGATGGTTACGGGCGGCCGGGGACTGCTCGCCGCCGATGAATCGACCTCCACCATCAAGAAGCGTTTCGACGCGATCAACCTCGAATCGACCGAAACCAGCCGGCGCGACTATCGCGAAATGCTCTTCCGCTCCGACGAAGCGATGAAGAAATATATCTCCGGCGTCATCCTCTTCGAAGAGACCCTGTTCCAGAAGGCCGCGGACGGCACGCCTTTCGTCGATATCATCCGCGCTGCCGGCGCCATTCCCGGCATCAAGGTCGATACCGGCGCCAAGCCGATGGCCAAATATCCCGCTGAAACCATCACCGAAGGCCTCGATGGCCTCGGCGAGCGACTTGCCAGATATTATGAAGCCGGCGCCCGCTTCGCCAAGTGGCGCGGCGTCATCGCCATCTCGTCGACCTTGCCGACCCGCGGTTCCGTCCGCGCCAACGCTCAGGCGCTTGCTCGTTATGCCGCACTTTGCCAGGAGGCCGGGATCGTTCCGATCGTCGAGCCGGAATGCCTGATGGACGGCAAACCGGGCGACCACAATATCGACCGCTGCGCCGAAGTAACCGAGTTCACGCTGCGCATCGTCTTCGAGGAACTCGCCGATGCCCGCGTCAACCTCGAAGGCATGATCCTGAAGCCGAACATGGTGATCGACGGCAAGAACGCCCGCAAGGCCTCGGTCGCGGAAGTTGCCGAACGCACTGTCAAGGTGTTGAAGGCGACCGTTCCATCAGCCGTTCCCGGCATCGCCTTCCTCTCCGGTGGCCAGACGACCGAAGAAGCAACAGCCCACCTTTCGGCGATCAATGCCACCGGCGGCCTGCCCTGGTTCGTCACCTTCTCCTACGGCCGCGCCCTGCAGGACAGCGCGCTCAAGGCCTGGAGCGGCAAGCAGGAAAACGTCGCCGCCGGCCAGCGCGAATTCACCCACCGCGCCGAGATGAACAGCCTCGCTGCCAAGGGTAACTGGAAGAAGGACCTGGAAAAGGCCGCGTGATTATTAACGCTTAGGACTGGGCAGGGGCGGCAAAAGCAGTGTAGCCGCCCCTGCCCCGTCCCTCTCCCCTTCCTCCCATTGTCACGGCGACAAGAAACCGCTTCGTTCCGCGAAAAACCGTGATTACTCATAGCGGCCTGCCACAACAGGAGCCGCCATGAACACCCTCTCCTACGTCACCGTCGATGTTTTCACCTCCACTCGCTTCGAGGGCAATCCGCTTGCCGTCATTTCCGATGCGCGAGGTCTGAGCGATGCGGCGATGCAAAAGATCGCCACCGAGTTCAACTATTCCGAAGTCACATTCGTCCTGCCGCCGGAAGACACTCAGAATTCCGCCCGCGTGCGCATCTTCACGCCGACAATGGAAATACCCTTCGCCGGCCACCCGAACGTCGGCACCGCCTATGTGCTCGGCCAGCAGGCGGAGATCTTCGGCAAGCCGGTCGGCGATACGCTGCGCTTCGAGGAAAAGGCTGGCGTCGTCGAAGTCAGCCTGAAACGCAGCGGCGGAAAGGTTGCTGCTGCCGCCATCCGCGCACCGCAGCCGCTGGCGATCGGCGATATCATTGCCGAGGAAACCGTCGCCGGCTGCGTCTCGCTCGACCCTGGCGTCATCGTCAGCACCACCCATGCCCCGGTCTTCGCCTCGGTCGGCCTGAACTTCGCCATTGCAGAGCTGAACGGGCTCCAAGCGCTGGCCGCCGCCCGCCCGAACCTTGCCGGGTTTCAGGCAGCTGCCGGCCGCCAGGCGACGAGCGGCCACGACTTCTCGCTCTTCCTCTATGTGAGGACAGCCGAAAATCCATGGAATATCCGCGCCCGCATGTTCGCGCCGCTCGATAACGTGCCCGAAGATCCGGCAACGGGCAGCGGGTCTGCGGCGCTTGGCGCCTATCTCGTCTCACTTGCGCCGGAGGCCGATATGAACGCCCGCATCACCATTGAACAGGGCGTCGAAATGGGCCGCCGCAGCGTCATCACCCTTGATGTCGCGAAGTCCGGCGGCATCGTCAGCGATGTCGTCATCTCCGGAGGCTGCGTTTCCGTCATGTGCGGAGAAATAAGCTTGCAGGACTGACGATCCCGGTGGGGTCGTCGCCCCCGGTTATGCGTAATCCAGGGGCTACATCATGAAGTCGCGTGAAAGCAGAGCCACTGCCCAGACGCCGAAAGCGATCAGCGCGATCTTCCAGAAATCCATCCGCCGTCGGAGGCCGGGAAGCCCGAGCGGCTTGATCAGCTGTATCGCCATGGCAAGGATGAGCAGCAAGGCTATCAGCTTTGTCATGCTTTATTTTTTCCGTTTTTCGGAATGTCACAGGACGGACATTTTTCCGCGCGAACAAGAGGATCTCGACACGCCGTAAAGACATTCCGGGGCACAATCAATCATCTTGAGGCTGGGCTGACGCAGGTCCTGCCTTATGTCCATTGCAAATCGCTAAGACCGAGTCTGGGGAAATGAAGAGAAATCTGCTGTCCGTCGCCGCGCTGCTCTTTGGTACGCTCTTCCTTTTCATGGGCAATGGCCTGCAGGGCATCCTGCTTCCTGTGCGCGGCAATCTCGAAGGCTACGCCACGACGACGCTCGGCCTGCTCGGCACGTCATGGGCTGGAGGCTTTGTCATCGGCTGCCTGGTGGCACCGAAATTGGTGCGCCGTGTCGGCCATGTGCGCGCCTTCTCCGGCTTCATCTCGATCATCGCCATCATCGCGCTGGTCAGCGGCATCATCATCCATCCGGTCTGGTGGGTGGTTCTGCGGGCCGTCACAGGCTTCTCCACCGCCGGCACGTCGATGATCATCGAAAGCTGGCTGAACGAGCGCGCCAGCAACGAGAGCCGCGGCGCGATCTTCTCCCTCTATATCGGCATCACACTGCTCGGCGTTGTCGGCGGCCAGATGATGATCCCGCTCGAGGATGTGCGCACGCCGGTGCTGTTCATGATCTGCGGCATCTTCTATTGCATCGCCATGCTGCCGACGACGCTTTCGACCGCCGCTTCGCCGCAGCCGCTGAAGGCGGTGCGCCTCGACCTGCCTGCGCTCTATCGCAACTCGCCGGTCTCCTGCCTCGGCATCCTGCTCGTCGGCATCGCCAATGGTGCCTACGGCACGCTCGGCGCCGTCTTCGGCGCCGGCGCCGGCCTCTCCGACACCAGCATCGCCATCATGATGAGCGCCACCATCTTCGCCGGCGCCGTGATGCAACTGCCGGCCGGCCGGCTTTCCGATCGCATTGACCGGCGCTATGTGCTCGCCGCCATGTCCGGCATCGCCGCCGTTGCGGGCCTGCTGATCTTTCTGCTCCACCCGACGTCCGCCGGCTTGCTGATCGGGCTCGTTGTCCTTTACGGCGCGGTGGCAAATACGCTCTATCCGATCGCCGTTGCCCACGCCAACGACTTCGCGGCGTCGGAGGATTTCGTCAAGGTCTCCGGTGGCCTGCTACTGCTCTACGGCATCGGCACGGTGATCGGCCCGACGATCGGCGGCCCGGTCATGTCGGCGATCACCCCACATGCGCTTTTCCTCGTCACCGCCATCGCCCATGTGCTGATCACCGTCTACGCCATCATCAGAAGCCGGATCCGCGCCGCCGTCCCGGCCAGCGACCGCGACGCCTACACGACGATCCCGACCGGCACCTCGCCGATGCTGACACCGCAAAGCATGTCGCTTGCCGATCGCGGCACCGGCAAATCTCCTGAAACCGGAAAGTCTCCCGAAAGCGGCGATCCTGCGGTAAAGTTCGGCTAGAGCCATTCCAGCAAAAAGTGCGCGGCGGTTTTGCGTCCGGAATTGCGTGGAAAAACTATAGAGCATTGGCAAACGGAGGACGAACCATGAGCTTCATCGATGATGACCGGCCGCAGAAGAAAGTCGCCCACGAGATCGGCGCCGATCTCTCCATGCTTTCGGTCGACGAGTTGAAGGCGCGGGTGGAATTGCTGAAGACGGAGATCGCCCGTCTCGAGGCCGAGGCCGGTCGCAAGGCCTCCGGGCGGCAGGCGGCGGAAAGCTTCTTCCGCTCGTAATCCGCTAAAAACCCCAAAAAACAAGGCTATAGGCGGATAAAATTACCCGCCTCAAGTCTTAATTCGGCACAATGTTAATAAAATATTAAGCTTTATAAGATATTACTATATTCATCCGGATTTTCTCTGGATCTCAGACAGTTTTCCAAGCGGTGAATTGGTCTGATTTTTCTCCCTGTTTTACCTTGAGAGCCGCGTTTGCGGCTCTTCTTTTTCCTATGGCCGGCGCACTTCCACGAAACTGTGGAGATTAACCCTTTCTTAAGAAACGGCTTGCGCATTTGGGCTAATGATACCATCTTAAAGTCATAAAGACCCGGCCTGGAAACTTTTCCGTCGGTGCCGGCGTTACCTGAATATATGTAGCTGCGTGCAAACAGGGACTATTGCGATGTCGGAAGTTGGGTTGAACACGATCAGTTTTGCAGGCCGCGCCGCTGCATCCTCGCAGTTCAAGGCACTTTACGCGGAAGGCATGTCGCTGGTCGAAGAGACTGCCGCCTACCTCGACGGCCAGGGCCGCGCCGCCTCCAAGGTTCTGCCGCGGATGGCCTCGGTTCTCTACGCCGCGGAATCGATGCGCCTGACCACCCGCCTGATGCAGATGGCCTCCTGGCTGCTGTTGCAGCGCGCCGTCAACAATGGCGAAATGTCCCGTGACCAAGTGCTCGCTGAGAAGAACAAGGTTCGCCTCGACGGCTTCAACGTCGACCGCGCCGCACCCGGCTGGGGTGACCTGCCGGAATCCTTCCGCGACCTCGTCGAACGCTCGCTGCGTCTGCAGAACCGTATCGCCCTGCTCGATCGCGAGATCTACCGCCCGTCCGAAGCGGTGATCATTCATGATAATCAGAACAGCGTCCAGGCCCAGCTTTCCCTGCTGCAGACCGCCTTCGGCAACAACTGACCGATCCGCAAGAATTCGATACAAACCGGCTGCATCTTACGCGGCCGGTTTTTTGTTTGCCGCTGAACACCACCATTCCGACAGCGTCCTTGGCGCGTCTGAAAAGACGCGCGGCGCTGTAAGCCATTGCAAACGCAAAAAAGCCCGGCGAAACCGGGCTCTCTTCGAATTCCATCGAGCAAAAGCGATTAGAGGCCGAGACCGCCGAAACGCTTGTTGAACTTGGAGACGCGGCCACCGCGGTCCATGAGCTGCTGGTTGCCGCCGGTCCAGGCCGGATGCGACTTGGAATCGATCTCGAGGTTCATGACAGCGCCCTCCGAACCCCAGGTCGAGCGGGTTTCGTATTCGGTGCCATCGGTCATGACTACCTTGATCATGTGATATTCGGGATGGATGCCTGCCTTCATAACAATCTTCCTGCGATACCGGAGTTCAATTTGCCGCATGCAGTTGCGGCCAACGAACCGATTGAATAAATGAAGCCGCAGTCGTGATGGCTACGGCTTCCCATTAGGATGCGGTGCCTATACATGAAGGACGCCTAGATAACAAGAGCCTACAGGCCGCATTGCGCGGGTCCTGCGGGCGATCGGAGACGATTTGGCAGAGCAGGCACGGGCTGAGGAAAACAAAAGGCGGTCGCTACAGCCGCTCGGCAGGCTGACGCCCTACGTCATGCGTTATCGCGGCATGGTGGCCGGTGCGCTGATGTCGCTGGCGCTTGCCGCGATCACTTCGCTGGCGCTGCCGCTCGCCGTGCGTCGCATGATCGATCACGGCTTCACCCAGTCGGACGGCCGCTTCATCAACAGCTACTTCGCCATGCTGATGGTCATGGCCGTCGTGCTCGCGGTCGCAAGCGCGCTGCGTTATTATTTCGTCATCACCATCGGCGAGCGCATCGTCGCCGATCTTCGCCGCGATGTCTTTTCCCATGTGACGAGGCTGTCGCCCTCCTTCTTCGACGTCAACCAGTCCGGCGAGATCGTCTCGCGCCTGACCGCCGATACGACACAGATCAAGTCGGCCGTCGGCGCCACCGCCTCGGTGGCGCTCAGGAACCTCATCCTCTGTATTGGCGCCATGGGCATGATGATCGTCACCTCGCCGAAGCTTTCGAGCCTCGTCATCGGAGCGATCCCGCTGATTGTCTTCCCGCTCGTCGCCTTCGGCCGCTCGGTGCGCAAACGTTCGCGCGCCGCCCAGGATACGCTCGCCGATGCCTCCGCCTTCGCCAACGAGACGATCGCCGCGACCCGCACCGTCCAGGCCTTCAACGGCGAGGATGCAGCAGCGACGCGTTACGGCACCGCCGTCGAATCCGCCTACGAGGCCGCCCGCGCCGCGATCCGCTCGCGCGCGCTGCTGACGGGGATCGCCATCACGCTGATCTTCGGCAGCGTCGTCGCCGTGCTCTGGGTCGGCGCCCATAGCGTGCTTGCTGGCACGCTCTCGGCCGGCACGCTCGGCCAGTTCCTGCTCTATGCCGTCATCTCCGCCGGGTCGCTGGGCGCGCTGTCGGAGGTCTGGGGCGAACTTTCGCAGGCAGCCGGTGCTGCCGACCGGCTGACCGAACTTCTCGACGAAGTCTCGCCGATCACAGCCCCCGCCAGCCCGCAGGCTCTTCCTTCGCCCAGCCGTGGTCGCGTCGAATTTTCCGGTGTGCATTTCGCCTATCCCTCGCGCCCCGGAAAATCGGCACTGCATGGCTTAAGCTTCGCCATCACGCCAGGCGAGACGGTCGCCATCGTCGGCCCTTCCGGTGCCGGCAAGAGCACCGTCTTTTCGCTATTGCTGCGCTTCTACGATCCGCAGCAGGGCAGCGTGACGATCGATGGCGTCGACGCGCAGCTGACGACGCCCGACGAACTGCGCCAGCGCATCGCCATCGTGCCGCAGGATGTCACCATCTTTGCCGCCTCGATCCATGACAACATCGCCTTCGGCCGCCGCGGCGCCTCGCGTGACGAGGTCCGCGCCGCAGCCCTTGCCGCGCAGGCCGACGAATTCATCGCCCGGCTGGACCAGGGTTACGAGACCGAGGTCGGCGAACGCGGCATCATGCTCTCCGGCGGCCAGCGCCAGCGCATCGCCATTGCCCGCGCCATCCTGAAGAACGCCTCCGTGCTGCTGCTCGACGAAGCGACCTCAGCGCTTGACGCCGAAAGCGAGACGCTGGTGCAGAAGGCGCTCGACGGCCTGGTGGACGGCCGCACGACGCTCGTTATCGCCCATCGCCTGGCAACCGTGCTGAAGGCCGACCGCATTCTCGTCATGGATCAGGGCCGCGTCGTCGAGGAGGGCACGCATCAGAGCCTGATCCGCCATGGCGGCATCTATGCCCGGCTGGCGCGACTGCAATTCGACGCCGCCAACGAGGATGTGCTCGCTGCGGCGAAATAGCCGGCGCGCACTTCTCCCACCAACAACGACTAAAGTCTGAACCCGCTGCGCCTCCCCGCAGTTGTCTTTCGCGCGTTCTGCCCTAACCTCTTCATTCCCCGGGGTGGGGATATGGCTGCTGAAATCCTTGGGAGGAGATAGGAATGGCACTTTCCGATATGACGCGACGTACGGGCCTTGCGCTCGGTTTCGGTGTGCTTGCGGCCCTTGCCGTCGGTGCGTCTGCCACTGCTGCGGATTTTCCCGATCGCGCGATCACCATGGTCGTGCCCTTCGCGGCCGGCGGCTCGACCGATGTCGTCGCCCGCATCGTCGCGCAGAAGATGTCAGAGGATCTCGGCCAGCAGGTGATCGTCCAGAACGTCGCCGGCGCCGGCGGCAATCTCGGCGCCGGTAACGTCGCCCGCGCCGAACCGGACGGTTACACCATCCTGATGGGCACGGTGGCGACCCACGCCCTCAATCCGCTGATCCTCAAATCGACCCCCTACGATCCCGAGAAGGATTTCGCGCCGATCTCGCTGCTCGTCGTCGTGCCGAATGTGCTGGTCGTCAATCCGGAATTGCCGGCGAAGACCGTGCAGGAGCTGATCGCCCTGCTGAAAGCCGAGCCCGATAAATACAGCTACGCCTCATCGGGCAACGGCACGCCGCTGCATCTTTCCGGAGAGCTCTTCAAGTCCATGGCCGGCGTCAGCATGCAGCACATTCCCTATAAAGGCGCCGGCCCGGCATTGAACGACGTCATCGGCAACCAGGTGCCAATCATGTTCGACAACCTGCCCTCGTCGTCGAGCCACATCAAGGCTGGCACCCTGCGGGCGCTGGCGGTGACCACGGCCGAGCGCGCGCCCTCCTTCCCCGATGTGCCCACGATCGCCGAGTCAGGCATTCCAGGTTACGAGACCTATACCTGGAACGCGCTTTTCGCCCCTGCCAAGACGCCGAACGAAGCGGTGATACGCCTCAACGCCTCGGCTAAAAAGGCGCTTGCCGACCCTGCCGTCGCTGAACGCATGAAGGAATTCAGCGCCACCATCGTCGGCTCGACGCCGGAGGAACTCGCCACCCATGTGAAGGCCGAACTCGCCAAATGGGGACCGGTCGTCAAGGGCGCCAACATCCAGATGGAGTGATGCCGGAGCACGATGCCGAAAAGTGTGAGCGGTTTTCGGACGACATCATGCTCTCACTATTTAACTTAGAACAGGATTCAGAGTTTAGGCCGACCCGGCCTAAAATCATCCTGTTCTCGGGGCATAGCCGCTGGCGCCCTCATTCGCTTGCGTCCAATGGAAACGGTGACAATTGGACGCTAAGCAACCCAATCCTGATTAAGGCAGTGGAAAAGCTCGCCATTTTGATCTAGCCTCCGCTAAGCTGATGGTTGCAATTCAGCGTTTTGGGATTTCGGGAGACATCTATGTATAAATTCGAAGTCTATAAGGATAAGGCCGGCGAGTTCCGCTTCCGCTTCAAGGCATCGAACGGGGAAGCTATGTTCTCGTCTGAGGGCTACAAGGCGAAGGCGTCCGCCATGAGTGCCATCGAATCCATCAAGAAGAACACGCCAAGCGCCGAGGTCGTCGACCAGACGAAGGCCGAGTCCTGAGCAGACCGGCAGCGGCGGCGTGATTGCCGCCCTGCCCTTTCGCACCCTTGAGCAGCGCCGGCGCCCTTGAGCCCGGCCCGCTTGCGATTTTCGGTGCCCTTTTTCTTTTTCGCATATTTTTTTGAAAGCCATGTCGAAACGACCGGTGGTCGCGCCTCATTGTTTCGGAACGGCCGCGCCGCTCCGCCGGGCTTGACGATTTTCGGGATCTCGATCCCCGCTATCGGCATGCCCAGATCAACGCAACAACGAGATCAGGAGTTTTCCATGCAATATGCTCTCATCATTCGCGAGGCCGCCGAGGATTTCGCCCGCCGCGGCGATCCCGCTTATCGCGACGGCTGGGTCGCCTACAGCAAGGCGCTCGCTCAGGCAGGGATCATGACCGGCGGCGCCGGGCTGACAGGCCCGGAAACCGGCACGATCGTGCGCCGCAAAGGCGAGGAACACGATGTTCAGGACGGGCCTTATCCGGAAGGCAAGGAACAGCTCGGCGGCTTCTATCTGATCGACGTCCCCGACATCGATACAGCACTCGAATGGGCGACCCGCGTCCCGATCTCCGACAAGGGTTCGGTCGAGGTGCGTCCGCGCTTGCAGATGTGAGGCGGTAATGCCGCCCGATGCCGGACGCGCTGCCGAAAAGGTGGCGCGTCAGTCCTACGGCAAGCTGATCGCCTTCCTCACCGCCCGCTCGCGCGACGTGGCGGCAGCAGAGGACGCATTGTCGGAAGCGCTGGCTTCGGCGCTTCGCGTCTGGCCGGAGCGCGGCATTCCCGGCAATCCGGAAGCCTGGCTGCTGGTTGCCGCCCGCCGCAATCTCATGCAGGCGGCCCGCCATCGCACTGTCGAGGCCAATGCGCAAACGACGATATCGATCGCCTTTGAGGAGGCGGAGGAACGCATGAACGAGGCCGGCAACGCCATCTTTCCCGATGAGCGGCTGAAGCTGCTCTTCGCCTGCACCCATCCCGCCATCGACCGCTCCGTGCATACGGCGCTGATGCTGCAGACCGTTCTCGGCATCGAGGCAAAGACTATCGCGCGGACCTTCGTCGTCTCACCTGAGGCGATGAGCCAGCGGCTGGTGCGGGCCAAGGTAAAGATCCGCGATGCCGGCATTCCCTTCGCCGTCCCGCCTCGCCCCACCTTGCCGGAGCGGCTTGCAGCGGTGCTCTCGGCGATCTACGCGGCTTACGGTCTCGGCTGGGACGGTCTCGACGGAGAGGACGAACACCCTTCACTTGCCGGTGAGGCGATCTGGCTCGGCCGCGCGCTTCTGGCGGTGCTGCCGGACGAACCGGAAGCGGTCGGGCTGCTCTCCTTGATGCTTCATTGCGAAGCTCGCCGCAGCGCCCGGCGCGACGGTAGCGGCCGATATGTGCCGCTGGACGAGCAGGATATGGCCGCGTGGAACGCGATCATGATTGCCGAGGCGGATGCACTGTTGCGCAAGGCCGGCGGCTTCGACCGTTTCGGCCCCTTCCAGTGTCAGGCGGCGATCCAGTCCGTGCATGCGGCGCGCCGGCTGTCAGGTACGACCGACTGGCAGGCGCTGACGACACTCTACGCGGCGCTGGTGATGATGACGCCGACGCTGGGTGCACGCGTCAGCCAAGCTGCGGTGATCAGCAGGGCCTTGAGCGCCGCTGCCGGGCTGGAAGGGCTCGACCGGCTCGATCCGCGCGACGTCGCAAGCTACCAGCCCTACTGGGCCGTGCGTGCCTTTCTCCTGACCCAGGCCGGCGATGATACCGCGGCAGCCGATGCCTATATGACAGCGATCGGCCTCAGCGACAGCCCCGCCGTGCGCGATTTCCTCGCCGGCCGCCTGAAGGGCGCGCAGCAGGGAATGTCGGGCCACTGCATAATTCCCTAAATCGGAATCGATTTAGGGAATTATGCAGCAATTCAAAGTGTTACAGCGTCCATTGCGCGTCTGAAAAGACGCGCGGCGCTGTAATCATTTCTCGGTCAGCTTCAGCTCGATGCGGCGATTGGTAGAGTGCGCATCCGGCGTATCGCCTGGCGCGATCGGCTGGAACTCGCCGAAGCCGGCGGCAACCAGCCGATCGGCCGGCACGCCCTGTGCAATCAGAAACTTGACGACCGAAATCGCGCGCGCCGAGGAGAGCTCCCAATTGTCGCGATAGCGGCCCGTTCCGGCAAGCGGCACATTGTCGGTATGGCCATCGACGCGCAGCACCCAATTGATCTCCGGCGGAATTTCCTTGGCGAGATCGAGGAGGGCGGCGGCAAGCTTCGCCATTTCGGTCTGCCCCTCCGGGTTGAGATCGGCGCCGCCCGACGGAAACAGCACTTCCGACTGGAAGACGAACCGGTCGCCGACGATGCGGATATTCTCTCGGTCCGAGAGGATCTCGCGCAGACGGCCGAAGAAGTCGGAACGGTAGCGGTTCAGCTCCTGCACGCGCGCGGCGAGCGCCACGTTGAGGCGGCTGCCGAGGTCGGCGATCTTGGTCTGCGAGACCCGGTCTTTCTCCTCCGACGCCTGAAGAGCAGCTTCGACGGCGGCGATCTGGCTGCGAAGCGCTGATATCTGCTGGTTCAGCAGTTCGACCTGGCTGAGCGCCCGTTCGCTCACCTGCTTCTGCTCGTCAAGCTCCTGCGTCATCGAGCCGATCCGCTTCTGCGCCGCATTCTGACCGCCCGAACCGGCATTCAGCAGCGCCTGCAGCCGCGAACGGTCGCCTTCGGCGCTGGCAAGCGAGGCCTGCAGGTTGGCGACAGAATCCTGGAGATCTTGGTTGCTACCCTTTTCGAGCGCGAGAAGCTGCGTCAGCTCGTTGATCTGGCTGTTCAGGCGATTGAGCACCTCATCGCGTCCGGTGATTTCGCGGCTGAGGATGAACTGCCCGACGACGAAGACCGTCAGCAGGAACATGATTGAGATGAGCAGCGTCGACAGCGCATCGACGAAGCCCGGCCAATAATCCACCGTGCGTTCGCGGCGCCGGTTGCGGGCAAGAGCCATAGCTTACTTGCCCTCGCTCTTTTCTGTCTGGCTGGCGCGGTCGCGCATGCGCTCGCCCCTCTCCCCTACGCGCTCCTGCACGCCGATGCGCTCGGCAAGCCGGTCGAGCGTGCGGCGCATTGCCTTCGCCTCGTCCTGCTGTGCCTCGATCCAGTCACGCAGCATCTGCTGCTCGTTGCGCATGTTCTTGACGAGGCCCTGAATACCTTCGGCAAGGCTCGCCATGGCGGCGACGGAGCGCTGGCTGCCGGCGCCGCCCTCTTCGGAGACCTTGCGCAGATAATCGGAGAGCGCGCGCATGTCGTCCGAGGAGCCGCCGGATACGGCCTCGAGAGCCGGGGCAAGATCGGAGCCGACATCCGTGACCGAGGAAAGCCAGTTTTCCAGCTCCATGTAGAAGCGGTTTTGCGCGCGGCCTGCCTGCAGGTCGAGGAAGCCAAGAATGAGCGAACCGGAAAGGCCGAGCAGCGAGGAGGAGAAGGCCTGGCCCATGCCGGAAAGCGGCGTGGAAAGCCCTTCCTTCAGCGCCGAGAGCACGTCTCCGGTGCCGTTCGAGCCGGCATCGAGGGACTGAATGACAATGCTGATCGAACTGATCGTGCCGATGAGGCCCCAGAAGGTGCCGAGCAGGCCGAGGAAGACCAAGAGGCCGATCAGGTAGCGTGAAACATCGCGCGATTCGTCGAGGCGGGTAGCGATCGAATCGAGGATCGAGCGCAGCGCCGTCGTCGACAGCGCCACTGAGGACTTGCGGCTGCCGAGCAGCGCCCGCATTGGCGCAAGCAGCCGCGGATTGCGGTTCACCTTGTCGGCGCTGCCGGCGGCGCGGAACGAATTAAACCAGCGCACCTCAGGGCGAAGCGCCAGTACATGGTTGAAAACAAGGATGATTCCGACCGCGAGAACCCCGACGATCAGGCCGTTGAGGCCCGGATTGTGCATGAAGGCGGTCTGCGTCTGCCGGAAGAGGATGGCGGCGATAAAGCCGACGATGACGAGGAAAAGCAGCATCGTCCAGAGGAAGGGCATGGGACTCGAAAGCCTGTTGGCATAAGTGCCAGCCGTCTTTTCGGTGGAGCCGATCTCCGCCACATTCACATTTTCCATAGGGTCGCTGCCTCCGGAGTCATTGCTGGCGGAGACTAGAGCAACATTGTGCCGAATTGAAGTATGCCGGGGCGAAAACCGTGACTTTACAACAGCCAGATTTTCGTTCGGTCACTTGGCCGGAACCGGCCGCTTGACGACTTCGATCAGCGCCTTGTGGATGATCTCGTTGCCGGCGACGATCGCGCCGCTCTCCAGCATCGTCGCGCCACCGTCCCAGTCGGTGGCGAAACCGCCGGCTTCGCGGATGAGCAGGATGCCGGCAGCCATGTCCCACGGCGCAAGCTCCGCTTCCCAGAAACCGTCGAACCGCCCGGCAGCGACATAGGCAAGATCGAGCGTCGGCGAACCCAGACGGCGGATGCCCGCCACTTCGCCCATCACGTGGCGAAGCTCGACCAGGAACTTGCCGTGATTGCGCTTGCCGAGCGCCGGCACACCGCAGCCGATGACGCAATCCGACAGCGCGCGACGCGCGGCGACGCGCAGGCGTCGGTCGTTCAGGAAGGCGCCGCCCCCGCGTTCGGCGGTATAAAGCTCGTCGGTTGCCGGATTGAAAACGACGGCGGCAACGATCTCGCCGTTGCGTTCGAGCGCGATCGAGACAGCAAAGGCCGGGATGCCGTGCAAGAAGTTCGTCGTGCCGTCGAGCGGGTCGACGATCCAGCGATGCGCGCCGTCGGTGCCCTTGATTTCCTCGCTTTCCTCGCCGAGGAAGCCATAGGTCGGACGCGCCTTGAGCAGCTCTTCCCTGACGATCTTTTCGGCCTTGCGGTCGGCGGTGGAAACGAAGTCACCCGGTCCTTTCACGGACACCTGCAGGTTCTGCACTTCGCCGAAATCACGTCCCAGCGACTTTCCTGCCTTGAGGGCAGCCTGAACCATGACATTGAGAAGAGCTGAACGGGCCATCGGCGCATTTTTCCTTGGGACTGATACGGGGCGCGCGCGCTGCCAGGGGCGGGAAGTGTCCCTGAACATGCATGACAGGCAGCGCTGCGAAGATTGGCGGCCTCAAGACCACAAAATCAGGGAAATTTCAAGGGGAGGCGCGCATGGCTGCCCTGCGGCGGCGGAAACCATTCATTTTATTCTGGACAGATCAGTCCAATAAGAGTAGAAGCCTGTTCATGGCACGACACAAGGAATTCGATCGCGACACCGCCCTTCATGCCGCCATCGGCGTATTTTCCGAGCATGGCTATGAAGGCACCTCGACCGAGCAATTGCTGACGGCGATGAAGATCAGCCGGCAAAGCATGTACGACACCTTCGGCGACAAGCGCGGTCTCTATCTGGAAGCGCTGAAGCGCTACAATGTGGAGAGCATCGATAAGATCATCGCCGATCTTCGCCGCGAAAACCGGCCGATCGAGGCGCTGGAAGGTGCTCTTGTCGCTTTCGCCTCGCGTCCCGCTGCCGAGGCGCGGCGCGGCTGCCTCGGTGTCAGCGCCATCTGTGAATTCGGCCGTACCGATGCCGAGATCGCAGCTCTTACCGACAGCGCCGGCCACGCGCTTCACGCGGCGATCGAGAGCCTTCTCGCAGAGGCTCGCAGGACCGGAGATCTCGCAACAGAGATCGATATCGCCGACGCCATCCCGTTTCTCGGCGCTGCCCTGTCGGGGATGAAAGTCAGCGCCCGAAACGGCGTCCCACCCGGGACGCTCCGCGGTATCGCACGCATGGCAATCAGAAGCCTCCGCTGACGAGGATAACTCCGAACCGGCCTTTCCACGGCCAATTCTAGACTGATCAATCCAAAAACAAAGGAAACCTGCATGTCTCAATCCCTTTCCACCAAGATCGCCCTCGTCACCGGCGGCTCGCGCGGCATCGGTGCCGCCATCGTCCGAAGGCTCGCCGCTGACGGCGCCGCCGTCGCCTTCACCTATTCCAGCTCGGAGCACAAGGCGAAGGCGATCGTCGCCGAGCTGGAGGCTGCTGGAGGCAGGACGCTGGCGATCCGGGCCGACAGTGCCGATGCGAAGGCCGTACAGGATGCCGTCGCGCTGACAGCCGGGCATTTTGGCGGTCTCGACATTCTCGTCAGCAATGCCGGCATTCTCATCCTCAACCCGCTCGACGACTATTCGCTCGAAGATTTCGACCGGATGTTCGCCGTCAACGTCCGCGCTGCCTTCGTCGGCATCCAGGCAGCGGCAAGACACATGAAGGAAGGCGGCCGCGTCATCACCATCGGCAGCGTCACCGCCGATCGCAGCGGCTTTCCGACCTCCTCGGTCTATAGCATGACGAAAGGCGCGATCGCCTCGATGACCCGCGGCCTCGCTCGCGATCTCGGCCCACGCGGCATCACCGTCAACAACATCCAGCCCGGCCCGACGGCGACCGACATGAACCCCAATGAGGACGATCATGAGCGCCTCAAGCCGTTGATGGCGCTTGGCCGCCTGGGTGAGGACCGCGAGATCGCCGGCCTCGCCGCCTATCTCGCCCGTGCCGAGGCCGCCTTCGTCACCGGCGCCAGCCTGACGATCGACGGCGGTTATCTCGCCTGAATACAGAACCTAGAGGGATACAATAAAGGCTACAATAAAAGCTACAATAAAAGTCGGCGGCATCCTGCGATACCGCCGGCTTCGATCCCGTCCAGTTCAAACAGGTCCTAAAACTTCTGTTGTGTCATCAGCACTTCGCGAGCGATCTGATCGAGCGGCAGGACCCGGTCGACGCCGCCTTTGGCGATCGCCTCCTTCGGCATGCCGAAAACAACGGAACTCGCCTCGTCCTGCGCCACCGTGTAGGCGCCGGCCTGGTGCATTTCCAGCATGCCGCGCGCACCGTCGTCGCCCATGCCTGTCATGATGATGCCCATGGCATTCGAGCCGGCCGAGCGCGCCGCCGAGCGGAAGAGCACGTCGACGGAAGGCCGGTGTCGCGACACCAGCGGCCCGGTCTTCACGCTCACATAGTAGCGCGCACCCTGGCGCTCGAGCAGCATGTGCTTGTCACCTGGCGCGATCAAGACATGGCCGCGCAACACCGGATCGCCATCGACGGCTTCCTTGACCTCTACCTCACAGAGCCCGTTCAGCCGCTTGGCGAAGGCGGCGGTGAATTTCTCCGGCATGTGCTGGACGATCACCATGCCAGGCGCATTGGCCGGCAGTTCTTCCAGGAACTCGCGCAGTGCTTCGGTGCCGCCGGTGGAAGCTCCGACGCAGACGACCATCTCCGTCGTCTTCGCCATGGCCCGCCCCGTCGGTGGCGGCAGCATCACATCCGCCGTCAGTTTCTTGGCTGGCCCCTCCGCTGAAGCGGAACGGATGGTTCCGGCGGCGCGGCGGACATTGGAAAGCCGTGCATGCGAGGCGCTCTTGACGACTTCGCGAATACGCATCGCATCGTCGGCAAGGCTGTCGGCGGCCCCGATCTTCGATTTCAGAATGACGTCGACCGCACCGGCCTCCAGCGCCTGGATCAGCGTCTCCGAACCCGCCTCCGTCAGCGACGAACACATCACGACAGGGATCGGCCGCTGCGCCATCAGCTTGCGCAGGAAGGTAATGCCATCCATGCGCGGCATCTCCACATCGAGCGTGATGACATCGGGGATCTCCTCCTGCAGCTTCCGCGCCGCCATGAAGGGGTCGGATGCGACCGCCATGATCTCGATATCGGGATCCTGCTCCAGCACGTGGGTCAGCGTCTGGCGGACGCTGGCGGAATCGTCGATGATGAGAACGCGGATTTTCTTAGCCATGAATGCCCCTAATGCATGCCGTCCAGAAGTGCGCAGCGGTTTTGGGATGACGCCATGCGCTTAGATACGCTGAAACACCGTATTCGAGACCTGCTTCAACGGCAGATCGAAGCCGGTGATCGATTCAGAATGGCCGATGAACATGTAGCCGCCCTTCGCCAGGCAATCACAGAGGCGGTTGAGCACGCCGGCCTGAGTCTGCTTGTCGAAGTAGATTAGCACGTTGCGGCAGAAGATGACGTTCATCGCCTCGCCGATCTGGTATTTCTCGTCCATCAGGTTCATGCGGGCAAAACCAATCTTGCTGCGCAGTTTCGGCGTGATGCGCACCTCCCGCCGATCCGGCTGCTTGGCCGTCAGCACGTATTTACGCTGCAGGTCGCGCGGCACGGGCGCGATGAGGTCTTCCGGGTAGATGCCGCGGCGCGCCGTCTGCAACACGTCGGTGGAAAGGTCGGTGGCCAGAACGCTGTAGGAGATGTCGTTGCGGCCTTCGGTGAATTCAGCCAGTACCATCGCCATCGTGTAGGGCTCGGCTCCCGTCGAGCAGGCAGAGCTCCAGGTGCGGATGGTCCGAACGCCGCTATTGGCGATCGTTGGCAGCGCTACCGTCTGCAGATAGTCGAAATGCTTGGCTTCGCGGAAGAAGTCGGTCTTATTCGTCGTCACCACGTCGATCAGGTAGACGGTTTCCTGGTCGAGCCCGTCATGATTGAACAGGAAGTCGCAATAATCGTCGAAGGTGGCATGGTTGGTTGCGCGAAGGCGGCGCCTCAGCCGCCCTTCGAGCATCGTCAGCTTGGTCGGCGGCATCTTGATGCCGCTGTAATCGTAGATGAACCGGGCAAGCTTGTCGAAATTGCGCTTGCTGATCCGGTCGCCCGGCAATTGGGTTTCCACCGCTGCTGCCATACTCATAGAACGCAGTACTCCGAGTTGATGCGCGGGTCAGGCCGCCGATTGCAGTGCCGAGGCGTCCTCGCGCGACAGCAACCGTGCAAGATCGATGATGACGACGAAGCCGTTTTCACGGCGAACGACGCCGGCGATATAGTCCGAGCGCCAGCGCACGCCGATGTCAGGCGCCGCCTCGATCTGCTCGCGCCGGAACGGCGTGACCTCGAAGACGCGGTCGGCGACGAGGCCGAGGGTCAGGAGCCGGCTTTCCATCGGCACGTCGAGGACGAGCACGCGCGTATGCGGCGTCGGCACGGTCTTCGTCATGCCGAGCTTCAATCGAAGATCGATCGTCGGCACGCCCTGCCCGCGCACGTCGCGCAGGCCGAGCAGATAGTCTGGACCATTCGGAATCTTGAAAGCTTCCGCATAGTCAAGGATTTCCCGTACGACCTCAACCGGCACGGCGAAAATCTCCTCGCCGAGGCTGAAGGTCACGAATTGCGCTTCCAGGGATGTCGTGGCCATGATCATGCGCTTTCCTTGAATTCGGCGTCCCCATCGTCGGGACCGCCCATGGAGAGATCGAGAGCGAAGCCTTTTACCCGCGCCTGCTGGCCGGCAACGCTGTTGGCAGCCGGCTTCCTGGTGCTGGGCGTGCGACCGGCGGCCCGTGCCGGACTGCGGACCGAGACCTTGGCGGCCGGCGTGCGGGACTGGCGATTGCTTGCTGTATCGACCTTGAAGAAGGCAATCGAAGCCTGCAGCTCTTCCGCTTGGGTCGCGAGCTCTTCCGAGGTCGCCGACATCTGCTCGGAAGCACCGGCATTCTGCTGCGTCACCTTGTCGAGCTGCTGGATCGCCTCGTTGATCTGCGAGGCGCCGACATCCTGTTCGCGGCATGCGGCGCTGATCTCGGAGACCAGTTCCGCCGTCTTGCGGATGTCGGGCACCAGCCGGCCGAGCATGTCGCCGGCCTCCTGAGCGGCCTTGACCGTATCGCCCGACATAGAGCTGATTTCGGCAGCAGCCGACTGGCTGCGTTCGGCAAGCTTGCGCACTTCCGAGGCGACGACCGCAAACCCCTTGCCGTGTTCCCCGGCGCGCGCCGCTTCGACGGCAGCGTTGAGCGCCAACAGATCGGTCTGGCGGGCGATTTCCTGGACGATGCCGATCTTCTCGGCAATGGTTCGCATCGCCTGTACGGCGCGCGTCACCGCGTCACCACTGGCTTCCGCGTCCTTGGCCGACTGACGGGCGATCTTCTCGGTCTGGGCGGCGTTATCGGCATTCTGCTTGATGTTGGCGGCCATCTCTTCCATGGAGGCGGAAGCCTCTTCGGCCGAAGCCGCCTGTTCGGTGGCGCCCTGCGACACCTGCTCGGAGCTCGAGGACAGTTCCTGGCTGCCGGCCGAGACATTTTCTGCGGCAGCAGCCGCATCGGAGACGACGCCACGCAGGCGCTCAACCATCTGTTCGAGGGCAATGCCGAGCGTGTCCTTCTCCGAAAGCGGCTTCGGAGACACCGTCAGGTCGCCGTTCGCGATCTGGTTGGCGATCTCAGCAGTGCTGCGAAGATTGTCCGTCATGACGTTGATCGTGTTGACCAGATCCTTGATCTCGTCGTTGCTCTTGATCTCGATCTTCTGGTTCAGGTCACCGATGGCGACGGCGCTGGCAACGTTCATGATCTTGCGCAGGCCGCTGTTGACACCGAGCGCGATCCACAGCGCAGCAGCGAACGCGATGACGGAAGCCCCGATAGCGATGCCGATCAGCATGTTTTTCGTCGAACTATAAAGAATGTCTGTATCGTTATCGGCTTGCGTCATCGACTTCTGCTGAAGCGTGACGAGCGTCTCGAAAACATCTTCGAGTTCCATGACGAGAGCGCGAACCTCTCCGGACGAAAGCGCCGCTGCCGCTGCCCTGTCGCCACTTTCCTGGATAGAGGCGACTTTGTTGGACCCCTCACTGAAGCGTTTGGCCAACTCGACCAGCCTGTCCCAGGTGGGCTTGCCCTCGGCAGTTGCGAGCTGTTGGCCGCCCGTGGCGAAAACTACCATTTCATCCAGGCTCTTCGCCGAATTCTGGTAGTCCTTCCTGGCTACTTCCGGATCCATTTCCAGAAGGGCATTCTTCTGCCAGCGAACAGCATTAAGCTCCGAAGTCTTTGCCTCTAGAGCCAGTTCCAGCCTCTTTGCCGGACCCGAAATAAGGTTGCCGACAGCATCGTTCAGGGAACTGAGGCTGATGATTCCATAGACCGCGCTGCCCACCAGCAACAATATGACAAAGCCGAATGCGGCTGCGAGCTTAAGTTTAATCGTAATACGCATCTCAATATACCTCTCCGAGAGCGAAGCAATAAATGTGGACCAGGGGGCGCGGCATCATGCAGCGAAGACATTCCGGTAGGCGAAGCGTGCGTCGCGGGCCATCCTGATTGGCCCACGACAATTGCGAACGGGGAGCGGTCATGCGCTTTCCCCCGGGGAGCGCTTATGCGCTCTCCCTGAAATCGTCATCGGCCGTATCGGGACCGCCCATCGACATGTCGAGGGCAAACCCCTTCACGCGGGCCTGCTGACCAGCGATCGTATTGGCCGGCGCCTTGCTGACCGGTTTGCGCGGTGCGGCCGAGGCCCGGCTGCGGGCGGTGAGTTTTACAGCCGGCGCGCGCTCGCGGCGCCCACCCGCCGTATCGACCTTGAAGAAGGCGATCGACGTCTGCAGCTCTTCGGCCTGGGAGGCGAGTTCCTCGGAGGTCGCCGACATCTGCTCGGAGGCGCCGGCATTCTGCTGCGTCACCTTGTCGAGCTGCTGGATCGCCTCGTTGATCTGGGCAGCACCGATATCCTGTTCGCGGCAGGCGGCGCTGATCTCGGAGACCAGTTCGGCCGTTTTGCGAATGTCGGGCACCAGCCGGCCGAGCATGTCGCCTGCATCCTGGGCCGCCGTCACGGTATCGCTCGACATGGCACTGATCTCGGCAGCAGCCGACTGGCTGCGTTCGGCAAGTTTGCGCACTTCAGATGCGACGACCGCAAAACCCTTGCCGTGTTCACCCGCACGAGCAGCTTCGACGGCGGCGTTGAGAGCCAGAAGATCGGTCTGGCGGGCGATTTCCTGGACGATGCCGATCTTCTGGGCGATCGTGCGCATGGCTTCGACAGCGCGGGAAACCGCCTCGCCGCTGGCTTCCGCATCCTTGGCCGACTGGCGGGCGATCTTTTCGGTCTGGGCAGCGTTGTCGGCGTTCTGCTTGATGTTGGCGGCCATCTCTTCCATCGAGGCGGAAGCCTCTTCGGCGGAAGCGGCCTGTTCGGTGGCGCCCTGCGACACCTGCTCCGAGCTTGCCGAAAGTTCCTGGCTGCCGGAGGAGACGTTCTCGGCGGCGGAGATCGCATCGGCGACGACGCCGCGCAGCCGCTCGACCATCTGTTCGAGCGCGAGGCCCAGCGCATCCTTGTCGGAGAGCGGCTTTGGAGACACCGTCAGGTCGCCGTTTGCGATCTGATCGGCGATGCCGGCGGTGGTCCGCAGGTTGGAGATCATGCTCTGCATCGCGATGCCGAGCGTATCCTTATCCGAGAGCGGCTTGGCATCTGTGCTGAGGTCGCCCATGGCAATCTGATCGGCAAGAGCTGCCGTGGTGCGCAGATTGGCAGTCATGCAGTTGACCGTATTGATGAGGTCCTTGATCTCGTCATTGGTCTTGACATCGACCGTCTGGTTAAGGTCACCGATTGCGACGGCATTTGCGACGGTCGTGATTTTCCTCAGGCCGTTGTTGATTCCGAGCATGATCCACAATGCAGCACCGAGCGCCACAAGCACGGCGATGCCGGAAGCAGTGCTGAGGATCAGCTTGGTCGAGTTATAAAGATCGGTGTTCGACTGATCGGTCGTCTTCATGCCCTTGCGCTGGATCTCGATGAGTGCGGCAATCGCGTCACCCATGTCGTTGGTCATCGTGCGCAGGTCGCCGAGCGACAGCGCCAGTGCGCCGGCTTGATCGCCCCTGGCGTCAAGCTGCTGCAGCTCGGCGGATCTGTCGCGGAATTTCGCGCCGATCGTCTGCAGCTTTTCCCAATAGGGTTTTCCTTCCGGCGAAGCGATGGCGTGGCCGGCATCGACGGCCTCAAACATGGCCTGCAAGTTCTGGTCGGCCTCCTTGTAGAAACCGGCAGCGCTGTCGGGATCCGTGGAAAGCAGTGCGTTCTTCTGAGCGCGTATGGCGTTGACTTCGGCGACATTGGCGGTCAGTGCCAGTTCCAGGCGGCGCATCGGCCCGTCGATCATCTTGCCGCTGGCGTCATTCAAGGTGCCGAGGCTCATGCTTCCGTAGATGGCGATGCCAATCAACAGCAATGTCATGATGCCGAAGGCAAGCCCCAGCTTGAGCTTGATGGTGAAACGCATGTGGTACCCCCTCTATGCGGTCAAAACGAATGGATAGAAACGCGTCCCATCGGCGGGACGTCGAGCTTGAAAGTGATGTGTCTGAAAAGGGGGAAAGCGACTACATTCACTTCCCGGCAGCCGGACATCTATCGATCGCAGCGCCAACGCCTACATGCGTTGGGGGATATTCCCGTCTCGGGCCGCCGGAGCAGCCCGAGGGATCAGTTTGCGGCGAAGGCGCATAAGCGCTTCCCCCGGGGAGCGCTTATGCGCTCTCCCTGAAATCGTCATCGCTGGCATCCGGACCACCCATCGACATATCGAGAGCAAAGCCTTTGAGACGCTGCTGCTGAGCCGAAATCGTCTGGGCGCGGCCTTGGCTATGGGCCTGCGGGGCAGCCTTGCGGACAGTGGCCGGGGCCTTCACCTTGGCGGAAGCTTTTGGCTGCGCTTTGTTGGCGCCGGACCGCGCGCTGCCTGCCGTATCGACCTTGAAGAAGGCGATCGACGTCTGCAGCTCTTCGGCCTGGGAGGCGAGTTCCTCCGAGGTTGCCGACATCTGCTCGGAGGCGCCGGCATTCTGCTGCGTCACCTTGTCGAGCTGCTGGATCGCTTCATTGATCTGCGAGGCGCCGATATCCTGTTCGCGGCAGGCGGCGCTGATCTCGGAGACCAGTTCCGCCGTTTTGCGAATGTCGGGCACCAGCCGGCCGAGCATGTCGCCGGCATCGGCGGCAGCCTTGACCGTGTCGCTCGACATCGAGCTGATTTCGGCGGCAGCCGATTGGCTGCGTTCGGCAAGTTTGCGCACCTCCGAAGCGACGACCGCAAAACCCTTGCCGTGCTCGCCGGCGCGTGCCGCTTCGACGGCGGCGTTGAGGGCGAGTAGATCGGTCTGGCGGGCGATTTCCTGGACGATGCCGATCTTCTGGGCGATCGTGCGCATAGCGTCGACGGCGCGCGTCACCGCTTCACCGCTAGCTTCCGCATCCTTGGCCGACTGGCGGGCGATTTTTTCGGTCTGCGCCGCATTGTCGGCGTTCTGCTTGATGTTGGCGGCCATCTCTTCCATCGAGGCGGAAGCCTCTTCGGCCGAAGCCGCCTGTTCGGTAGCACCCTGCGAGACCTGTTCCGAGCTTGCCGAAAGCTGCTGGCTGCCGGAAGAGACGTTTTCGGCGGCCGACAGTGCGTCGGCGACGACGCCGCGCAGGCGTTCGATCATCGTGTTGACGTTGCCTAGAAGTTCGCCGATTTCGTCATGGCTGGTGATATCGGCCATCTTTGTCAGATCGCCTTCCGACACTTCGCGAACCACGGTGTTGGCACGGCTGAGGCCCTTGCTGATCGTGCTGGCGATCCAGAAGGCGGTAAAGGCAGCAATCAGCAGGGCGACCGCGGCGACCGCAACCATCATTGTGCGCGTCGTCGTGTATTGCGCTTCGGCGCCGTCGTCAGCAGCCTTCATGCGCTGCTTTTCAAGTGCCAGGATCTCGCTGAGCGTCGAGTCGATGTCGTTGGCAGCGGCGCGCGCCGTCGTGACGGAGATGGCATTTGCGCCTTCGGCATTGCCGGCCTTCACATATTCGCGGATCTGATCGTCGGCTCCATTGAAGGTCTTGGAAAGTTCGGCGATGCGGGCCCAACGCGCCTTGCCTTCTTCCGTTGCCAGCGCCAACACCTGGCTGAAGGCGTCGGCGAATTCCTTGCGAGCCTGATTGCCCTTGGCGATTGCCCCGGCCGTCTCGTCTGCGCTGCGGGCGGTGAGCAGGTTCTTCTGCTGGCGGATCGCCTCGAGCTGAGCGATGTTGATCTGCTGCGCGAAATCCAGGCGGGCAGCCGGGCCGGCGAGAAGCTTATCGATCGTGTCGTTCAGCGATCCAAGGCTGAAGACACCGTAAGCGGCAGTGCCCACGAGCATTACAATGATGAAGGTGAACGCGGTCACCAGTTTCGTCTTGATTGTCAGTCGCATGGTCCCCAAACCCCTCGTTGAATTCATCCAGCGTCAATTGGCGGCTCCAGCCGCGTCGTGCCTCGATGAAAAAATCGCCTGCAGATTAGGGAGAATGATGAATTCTCCGCCCCTCTTCACCAAGCAGTTGACGTAATCGGCGCGCCAGCGCATGCCGATGCTCGGCGGTGCCTCGCTCGCGGACTTTGCAAGTGTCGTCACCTCGTTCACCTTGTCAGTTCTGAGGCCGACGAGCGTCTGCTCGCCCTGCAGATCGATCTCGATGACGATGATGCGGCTGTCGATCGTCGCCTCTGCCGCTTCCATCCCGAAGGCGAGACGCAGATCGGCGAGCGGAATGACCTTGCCGCGAAAGTTGATGACGCTGGCGACGAAGGGCTGGCTGCCCGGCACCGCGGTCTCAGGAAGCAGGTCCAGGATCTCCTGGACGATGACCGCTTCAAGTGCGAAGGTTTCGCCATTGAGATCAAAGGTCAGGACCTCGACTTCCTCGGCATAGCTCCAGTGATTGTCGAATCGTTCGGCCGTTGCTGCTGTTGCGCTCATCCTGCTACACGCAATTGCGCCTCCTGTTGTTGACCCGCGGCAACCAGGTGCCCGACGTCGAGAATGAGAGCGACGCTGCCGTCGCCGAGAATGGTGGCGCCCGAGAAGGTCGCGACGTTATTGTGCAGCTTCGACATCGACTTGATGACCGTCTGGTGGTCGCCGATGATCTGGTCAACGACGAGGCCTACGCGCTCCGTGCCGGTCGAGATGACGACGACCTTCTGATGCACATCGGGCTTGGTGCCGGTGCGGAAGAGGTCGCGCAGGCGCAGGAACGGCACCAGGCTGTCGCGCAGCGAGATGAAGCTGCGGCCGCGCGAGCGGAGATCTTCCTCGAGCGACAGTTCGAGGCATTCCTCGACCGCCGAAAGTGGGATGACGTAGCGGCCGGAACCGACGCGCACCAGCAGGCCGTCGATGATGGCGAGCGTCAGCGGGATGCGCAGCGACACTTCCGAACCCTGTCCCGGCATGCTGACGATGTCGATTGCGCCGCGGAGGGCTTCGACCGTCTTCTTGACCACGTCCATGCCGACGCCGCGGCCGGACAGATTGGTGATAGCTGCTGCCGTCGAGAAGCCGGGGGCGAAGATCAGCTGCAGCAGCTCTGAGTCGGAAAGCGGCTGGCCGGGCTGGATAAGGCCGGAGGATTCGGCCTTGGCGCGAACCCGGTCACGATTGATGCCGCGGCCGTCGTCCTTGATCGAGATGATCACCTCGCCGCCGGCCTGGCGGGCCGAAAGCGTCACCGTCCCGGCTTCGGTCTTGCCGGAGGCAAGCCGTTCGGCGGGCGTTTCGAGGCCATGATCAATCGAGTTGCGCACCAGATGCACCAGCGGATCGGCCAGACGCTCGATGACCGTCTTGTCGACTTCGGTGCTCTCGCCCTCCGTCACCAGCTCGATCACCTTGCCGGTCTCGCGGGCGAGATCGTGGACGAGGCGGCGGAAGCGGGAGAAGAGGGTGGCGACCGGCACCATGCGCAGCACCATCATCGTGTCGCGCAATTCGCCGGACAGGCGTTCGATTTCTTCCGAAACGGAACGCAGCGCGATATCGGTGCTGGCGCTGGCGAGCTGGCTGAGGCGCGACTGCGCGATGACGAGCTCGCCGACGCGGTCCATCAGCTCATCGAGACGTTCGGCCGGAACGCGGACATTCTCGGCCGCCTTTGCCTGGCTGACGACGGCGGGCGCCTCGCGCTTGGCGGGAACCGCCTCGACTGGACGGAATTCCGGGACGGCGGTCGATGTTGCGGCGACGGGGACAGGGGCAGCCCTTTCCTCGACCGGAGCGGCGGTTGCCGCTGCCGTATCACTGATCTCCTCGACGCTGAGTTCCATGTCATCGAGCACAAAGATGAAAACGTCGTCGATCGCTGAACGATCCTGCTCGCTGGTCAGCGTCACGTCCCAGGAAATATGGAGCTCCGTCGGAACCAGATCGTCGAGGGCCGGAATGGCCGAGGTGTTGGCGCGCACGCTGCATTCGCCGAGATCGCGCAGCTCGTCCAGCAGGCCGAGCGGGTTGGTGCCGTTGGCCATCGAATTGGCGGGCAGGCTGAAGCGGATGCGCCAGCTGTTCTTCATCTTCGCCGGTGCGTCGAGCACGGCCGCGGGCGGGGGAACAGCGGCGGGCGCTGCTGCAGCCGCCGCTTGCTTGCCACCGACGGCAGCCTGCAGCTGCGCCAGAAGCTTATTCCCGGTATCGCCGTGATCGGCATCCGGCTGGTCGACGAGGGCACGCATATGGTCCTGGGCGGCGAGAACGGCGGCGACGAGTTCACTGGTCGCCGCGACCTCGCCCTTGCGGACGCGGTCGAAGGCTGTTTCGCAATGATGGGTGAAGGCGGCGAGCGCCTCGAAACCGAACATCGCGCCGGAGCCCTTGAGCGTGTGGAGCCCGCGGAACACGGCGTCGACCAGATCCTTGTTGTCGAGCTGGTGGGTCAGGTCGAGAAGACCGGCCTCGATCGCTTCGAGGCATTCGGCAGCTTCCGTGCGGAATACGGCGACCGGATCGAGTGTACTCATCGTCCGAGAACCTTCTTCACGATCTTCACCAGACTTTCCGGGTCGAACGGCTTGGTCAGCCAGCCCGTCGCGCCGGCGGCCTTGGCGCGCGCCTTGAGATCGGCGTCCGATTCCGTCGTCAGGAAGATGATCGGAACGCCGGCCTGCGCCGGCAGCTTGCGCAGTTCCTCGATCATCGTCAGCCCGTCCATGACAGGCATGTTGAGATCGGTCACGATCAGATCGAAGCTGCTGCCCTTGGCGGTCGCGAGGCCCTCTGCCCCATTGACCGCCTCGGTGACGCTATAGCCGGCATTGGTCAGCGTGACCTTGGTGGTCAAACGAATGCTGGCGGAATCGTCGACGGTCAGGATATTTGCACTCATAACGTCACCTCTTTATGCAACCAGAAATTTGCGTCTTCTTGATCGAAGGATTCGATGAAACCTGCGCGCTCAAGTACCTTCAAGACCGATCCATTGGCCGGCGAAGAAAGCTTGAACGTCTTTCCCTTGGATTTTGCTTGGTGGCGCGAGGATTCGATAAGTTGAACGAAACTCAGATCCGCTTCCGCACCTTCTGGAATGCTGACGATGATTGTATCGCGACTATGAAATGCATCATTAAACTTGGAATATAGTTCGCTCACGTTACGAATGCTGAGCACGTCCGGCAAATTTATAGATTCGTAATATTGTTTCTGAGAATCCAATGCAGCCTCCTGGGCCAGAAAATACTTGACGACCCTAAAAGGACTCTCACGGCAGCGTTAATGCAGGGTAAACAGCGGTTGTAGGAAACTGCCGTCTAGCGCGTTCCGCGACTCCCAATTCTCATCCGGGATAAGTTGTATTTTTTTCTCAAAATTTAGAAATAAATAAAATAAAAACAATATGTTGAATCATCAAGTCGAGCGTTAGGCTTTCAGCGACACGCCATCGACATCTTTCGTTAATCACAACGCTGGCGAGTCCGGCGCGTTTACCGGACGTTTCCATCCTGCCCGTAAAAATAGAGTTGAATTGCCTGGATTTTAAGAAAAGGTATAAAAGTGGCACACGCTCTGGTATCACCGAACGCTGCAGCCTACACATCAGGACGGGACATCAGCCAGACCCTGGAATCCGCCCGCGGCCAAGTCGAGGAACGGTTCCTCGAAGGCGGCACCGTGCTGTTGTCGGTGATGGATGTCCTCAACCGTCTGTTGAACTCGCTCGAGAGTGTCACCACGACGCTCGACAACAAGGATGCGAGCGACACCAGCGCCGATCTTCGCGCCACGGTCGAGAGCTTGACGGCGCTGCCGGTCACCGAGGAAAACCGCCAGCAGGCGCTCGTCTCGCTGGCGCATACCGGCAGGGAGCTGCGCAAGCACGTCTCCGACATGCAGGAGACGATGCGTTATCTCAGAACCTTCGCCGTGACTGTGAAGATCACCGGTGCCGGCCTTGCCGAATTCGCCGGCTTCGCCCAGGAGATCCTGGAGCGCATCTATTCCGGCACCGATGAGGTCAACCGTTTCGCCACGCATCTCGACAGTCTCGATAAGGAGGTCAAGCTCGCCACCTCCTTTGGCGCCAGCGTTTCCAAGGGTTATGCCGATACCGTTCCGGCCGTCGCCGGAGCCCTGCGCGATGATGCCGCCAAGATCGCCGAACATCGCAAGGATCTCGGCGTCATCGCCCGCGAGGTCGGCGCGATTGCGCGCGCCGTCCAGAGCAAGGTCGCCTCGACGCTGTCTGCCCTGCAGATCGGCGATATCACCCGCCAGCGTATCGAGCATGTGCAGGCCACCTTTTCGCTGCTTGAGGATTTCTTTGCCGGCGAGGATGGCGCCAGCCTCGACGCCGGCGCGCGCCAGCGCCTCCAGAACGTCATTCACCACCTGACCGCAGCGCAGATGAGCGACATGTGCGCAAATTTCCAGCGGGATTCTGAGAACGTCGTCAAGACGATCGCGAGTTTCGACCACGACATGCGAGAGATCCTCAAGCTGCGCGATCAGATGAGCGGTCAGAGCGGCGAGGCCGGCGGCAACTTCATGCGCGCGCTGGAATCCAGCGTTTCGGCCGCCCACGAAATCGTCAAGCAGGTCGACACGGCAAGCCGCCAGGCCGATCAGGTGAGCCAGTCGACGATCGGCACGGCCGCCAAGCTCTCCGAAGCGATCGGCAACATCCGCGCCGTCAAGACCGACATTCACTATATGGCTTTGAATACCAACCTGCGCTGCAGCCGCCTCGGCGAGGAAGGCAAGTCGATCAACGTCGTCACCGCCGAACTGCGCATCTTCGCCGGCAAGCTCGATGATTCCGCCGACGCCATCGTCAACGGCCTGCCGGCGCTCGAAGCCGCAGCCGGGCGCGTCGCCCCCGCCACGGATGCCGGAGCCGGCAGCCTGGGAGAAAGCCTGACGTCGGCCGTCGGCAACATCCGCTCTGCAGCCAACGTGATGGAAAACGAATTGAAGGTGCTCGCCGAGAACGGTCGCGAGGTCGCCACCAAGATCAGCCTGCTGATCGGCAAACTCGATTTCCAGCATGATCTCGGTGAAGTCCTTGCCGGCTGCGCCGATCTGCTCGAAGGCGTCGCCGGCACTGAGGTCGCCGATATCTCCGATCTCGCAGAAACGATCGCGCCGCTCGACCGCAAGATCTTCAAGCACTACACGATGGTCCAGGAGCGCAACATTCATCGCGACATCATCCCGGCAAGCGAGGACACCACCCCCGCCCCGGCCGAGACCGCCAAAGCCGAAAACGATGAAGACCTCTTCGCCGATGCGCTTTTCTAAGTTGGGATACGGTCGCTATCGCCGCCGGAACTTGTTGGCGGCCTCGATCGCCGCCTTCTGCTGATCGTCCTCAATGCCGAGATAGAAATCCTCGAGCGACGGATCGGCAAGCCCGGCCCGGCGCGACAGCACGTACCACTTCGCCGCCTCGACCGGATTGGGCGGCGTGCCGATCGCATTGATATAGAGATGGGCGAGCTTGTTCTGCGCGACGACGTTGCCGCCATTGGCGGCAAGTTTCAGCCATTCGAAACCCTTGACGTAATCCTTCGGCCCACCGACGCCGTTGACCAGCCAGATGCCGAGATCGAGCTGGGCCGTGTCGAAACCGGCGCGCGCTGCACGTGCCATCCACTCGCGGGCAAGCTTTTTCTTTTCCTCCGGCAAGTCCTTCAGGGTCGCATAGATCTGCGCCACGGCATATTGCGAATCGGCAATGCCCTGCTCGGCCGATTTCTCGTAGAACGACAGCGCGAGCTTCAGTCCCTTCTCGCCGGGATTGTCGGCGACCAGCAGCTGCGCCCAGTTGAATTCCGCCGAAGGATTGCCGCCCTCGGCCGCCTTGCGCATGTAGTCGTCGGCCTTGACCTTGTCACGCGGCACGCCCTCGCCTTCCATCAGGATCAGCGCATATTTGAACATGGCCGCCGCATCGCCGCCCTCGGCCGCCTTGCCGTACCAAAAGGCAGCATTCTTCACGTCCTTCTTGACGCCGAGACCCTGCGAGAGGATTTCGCCGATCAACGTCTGCGCCGCCGGATCGCCGAGCTGGGCGCGCGGCAGCGCCTTGTCCATTGCCGTCAGGTAATAACCGCGTTGGAAGGCGCCGTAAGCTTCGTCGATCGGCCCCTTGTAATCCTTCTCCGGCGGCAGATCCGGCAACTTCGCGCCCATGCGGTCGAACACGCCGACGCCATCGGAGGGCCCGACGTCCGAGGCGGAGGGCCGGTCCGTGCGGAAGGTCGAAGCCGGCGCTGTACCCGGCTGGCTGATGACGCTGTCCGGCGCCTGCGCCAGGGCGGCATTCGGCCCGGCCGCAACGAGGGCGGTCACGCTGGCAAGGATATATTTCAAAGGGCGGGCGGGCAGGATCGGCATGAGCGCGATTTCAATCCTCAAACCGTGGCGCTTTTTCGTCAAGCAACGCGTTGATTTCGGCAACGACCGACGGCGCCCGGCCGGGCTCACCAAAGACCGCCAGCCGCAGCGCCACGAACTCCGCACCAGTCTCGGCGACGGCGAGCGCCGAGGCCGGATCAGTGCCGCCCATGACGATGCAGGGAATCTCGATCATCGAGGCCCACCATTCGCCGAGCGCAAGGTTCTTCGGATGCGCCTCCGGCTTGATGTCGCCATCAAGCTTGCCGAAGAAGATATAGTCCGGCCTGACTTCGCCGATCTCCAGCGCATGGTGCCGGTCGGCCGCGTTGCCACCGCCGACGATCAGCTTCGGCGCATGTTTGTCGATCGCTTCCGAAAGCGCCTCGGCATTGCTGGAAAGGTGCAGGCCATCGGCCTTTGCCCGGCCTGCGACACGGCTGTCACCTGCAATCAGCGCGGCTGCTCCAGCATTCTGGATCAATGGCACCAGCTTTTCGGCATGTTTCTGGAAGGTGCCGTCGTCGAGCCCGTATTGCGGCACGATCACCGAGGCGACATCGCCGCCCTTCAGCGCATCGGCGACGATCTTTGCCTGTTCATCGGCATCGGCGATATCAGGCACGATGAGCACAAGGCGGCAGCGATTTTCCGGTTCGGTCATGAGGTCTTTCCGTTTCCGGCGAATTCCCCTTCGAAATGAGGGATCCGCACTCGTTTTGTGTGAGTAGTTCCGTTAGACGAGGCTTGCAAGAGGAGGACGTCGAAAGCATGCCGCAGGATTTGTCATTCTATTACGCCGCCGTGCCCGCCGTTCTGCTGGTGGGGCTCGCAAAGGGCGGCATGGGCGACGCTTTGTCGCTGATCGGCCTGCCCTTCCTCGCCCTCGTCGTCTCGCCGGTCGAGGCGGCGGCCATCCTGCTGCCGATCCTGGTCTTCATGGACATGATCTCGCTCGTCATCTGGCGCAAACATGGCGACTGGGCGACGCTGAAGATCATGCTGCCGGGCGCCGTCTTCGGTATCGCGCTGGGCTGGGCGACCTCGGCCCTGGTTCCGGGCAACATGCTGCGCATCGTCATCGGCGCGGTGACCATCCTCTTCTGCCTGCGCTATTTCTGGAACAATTTCGGACCCGGCGCCGGCAAGGTGATCCCACCGCGCGGCCAGCGGCCGGTGGCTGCCAGCCTCTGGGGCACATTTTCCGGTTACGGCAGCTTCGTCGCCCATGCCGGCGGTGCGCCCTTCCAGATCTATGCCCTGCCGCTCAAACTGCAGCCGCGCGAATATACCGGCACCAGCGTGCGCTTCTTCGCGATCCTTAACGCCATCAAGCTGATCCCCTATTTTGCACTCGGCCAGCTCGACACCCAGAACCTTGCGACCTCCGCGACGCTTCTACCCTTTGCCCCGCTCGCCACCATTGCCGGCGCCTGGTGCGTGCGCCGCATGAGGCCACAGATCTTCTATCCCTTCATGTATGCAATGGCGCTGATCGCCGCCTTCCTGATCGTGCGCGAGGGCCTTGGCTGGTAGGAACCACTAAAGCATGTCGCGCAAAACTGTGCAGCGGATTTGCGATAACGACATGCTTAAAAACAAAGACCTAAAGCGCAAGGCGCGAATCTGAAAGATCGCGATGCGCTTTGGAAACCGCGGCACGCTGCAATGCACAATTTCCTTGCTGGCGCGGCCGGTTTGACGTAGCGTTCCTGCCATGTCGAACACGGACCCTTTCTCTGCGATTGCCGATCCGAACCGGCGGTTTCTGCTGGAGGAATTGCGTCGCGCGCCACGGACGGTCAATGAGCTCGCCGAGGGCCTGCCGATCAGCCGCCCTGCTGTTTCGCAGCATCTGAAGGCGCTACTCGACAGCAATCTCGTCTCCGTGACCTCGGAAGGCACCAAACGTATCTATACGGTCAACAACCGCGGCTTCGACAAGCTCAATTTGTGGCTGGATCAGTTCTGGGCCTGAGGCAGGTCCCCATAAGATCTGGGGATACGATGCAAATCATAAGAACGCGATGTGAGACGTGGCGGACCCAAAAGCGCCAGCCACGATGCCGGATGCATCGGACTGGCGCAAATCTGGTGTCAAATCACCGGTTCTTGCTAATTTTTGGCGGAATGGATGGATTTACCTTGTTGCGCAAGATGATCGCCCGGCGACCCTTGGGAAGATTAGTGGACGGATGACTTAAGACGCTGAATCTCGTCCTTGATGCGCAGCTTGCGGCGCTTGCATTCGGCAAGTTCCGTATCGGAAATAGAGGGAGATGTTCTGAGCGCGTGCAACTCCTCCTCGAGAGCAACATGCTTTTTCTGGAGTGACTCAAGATGAGCTTGAACAGTCATATGACCCTTCCTTCCTCTTTACCCTCCCCGGCCATCATCGTCGGGGATCAAGGTGTCAACGGCCGGACTGTGACATATTTTTGAAGGCTTGTCGAAGGCCAAAAGATGGAGACTGGATGGCAATTTCATGATCAAGACTAACTAGCCGTTACCTGTATTTGGTGATAGGAGCTTGCGGAAATCATCGGCAGATCGGACAAGGTCCAGGGACGGTAACGGGGAATGCATATGGCCGATCAGGAACAGGCGGAAATCAGGCTCACGGTGGCGCGTCTGCGTCAGGAGCACGAGGATTTCGATGCCGCGATCAACGCCATGATCCAGACCGGATGCGATGCTCTGCGGATCCAGCGTATGAAAAAGAAAAAGCTCGTCATCAAGGACAGGCTCTCCAAGCTGGAAGATCAGATCATCCCTGACATCATCGCCTGAAAGGGAATAGCAGCAACGATGACAGACAGACCACCCGTTGCCATCATCATGGGCAGCCAGTCCGACTGGGAGACCATGAAAAACGCCGCCGACACGCTGGAGGCGCTTGAGATCCCTTATGATGCGCGCATCATTTCGGCGCACCGCACAGTGGACCGATTGGTCAATTTCGCCAAGGGCGCACGTGCGGAGGGCTTCAAGGTAATCATCGCCGGCGCCGGCGGCGCTGCCCACCTGCCGGGCATGACCGCCGCGATGACACCGCTGCCGGTTTTCGGCGTGCCGGTCCAGTCGAAAGCCCTGTCCGGCCAGGACAGCCTCCTTTCCATCGTGCAGATGCCGGCCGGTATTCCTGTGGGCACGCTTGCCATCGGCAAGGCCGGCGCGGTCAACGCCGCCCTTCTCGCCGCCGCCGTGCTTGCGCTTTCCGACGAAGAAATCGCCGACCGGCTCGACGAATGGCGCGAGCGCCAGAGTGCTGCCGTCGCGGAATACCCGATGGACGACCTATGACGGCAAGAACGATCGGCATTATCGGCGGCGGCCAGCTCGGCCGCATGCTGGCGATTGCCGCCGCCCGGTTGAATTTTCGCACGGTCATCCTCGAGCCGCAGCCGGACTGCCCGGCCGCCCAGCTCGCCAACCGGCAGATTACCGCCGCCTACGACGATCCCGCGGCACTGGCCGAACTCGCCGATATCTGCGATGTCGTCACCTACGAATTCGAAAACGTGCCCGTCGCGGCCGCCGAAAGGCTCTCGGCGACCGTGTCGGTTTATCCGCCGCCGAAGGCGCTGGAAGCCGCCCAGGACCGCCTCGTCGAAAAGCGCTTTCTCAATGACTGCGGCATATCAACCGCCCGCTTCCACGCGATCGACAGCCAGGCCGATCTCGAGACGGCACTGAAGGATTTCGGCGGCCAGGGCGTGCTGAAGACCCGGCGTCTCGGTTATGACGGCAAGGGCCAGAAGGTTTTCCGCTCGGCCGCCGACAGCCCGGAGGGCGCCTATGCCGCACTCGGCGGCGTGCCGCTCATCCTCGAAAGTTTCGTCGCTTTCGAGCGCGAGGTCTCGATCATCGCCGCGCGCGCCACCGACGGGACGGTCGTCTGCTTCGATCCCGCCGAGAACGTGCACCGCAACGGCATCCTCCATACCTCGACGGTTCCCGCCGCGATCTCTGCAGCGACGGCGGACTCGGCGCGCCGATCGGCCGAAAAGATCCTTGCCGCGTTGAACTATGTCGGCGTCATCGGCATCGAATTCTTCGTGCTTGCCGATGGCGGCCTGATCGCCAACGAGATGGCGCCGCGTGTGCACAACTCCGGTCACTGGACGGAAGCCGCCTGCGTCGTCAGCCAGTTCGAGCAGCATATCCGGGCCGTCGCCGGCCTGCCGCTTGGCAGTGCCGAACGGCATTCCGACTGCATCCTGCAGAACCTGATCGGCGACGATATCCTTGCCGTTCCCGACTGGTTGCGGCGCCCCGACACGCTGGTTCATCTCTATGGCAAGACCGAGTGGCGCCCCGGCCGCAAGATGGGTCATGTCACCACCTTGACGCCGAAATCGCTGGTTTTGGCCTGAGAAAACACCCTTGTGCCTTGGGAAAAACACCTTCATGTGGTTGACACGGAAAAGGTGACGAGGTATCTGCTCCCCCACCTAAACAGCGCGCCCGATGGCGCGCTTTTGATTGTTAAAGATACGGGCGAATGTGAATTCCCCCATAGAGATCGCGGATCAGAAAAATGAAGATCAAGAATTCGCTCAAGTCGCTTAAGGCTCGTCACCGTGACAACCGTCTGGTTCGCCGCAAGGGCCGCATCTACATCATCAACAAGCTGAACCCGCGCTTCAAGGCTCGTCAGGGCTGATTTCGCGCGTCCGGATCGCCTCGCCGCGCAGGTTGCGCCGGTAGATATATCTGGTGGGTCGCTGCAGCGATCACGTCAAATTTGTTTGATCTTCGGCGTTGGCGGGCTAATATGTCCGCCATGCGCTTTTTTGCTTTGACGTCAGCGGCACTGCCGCTCGCCCTCATCCTGCTCACCTCCCCCTTTCCGGCCGCCGCCGCGGAACAGTCGGCTGCCGCGACGAAAAAGGATGTCATCGTCGAACAGACGGATGTCAACGGTTCACCCAAGCAGCACCTCGACCAACTCTTCAGCCAGTTGAAGCGTGAACGCGACCCCGACAAGGCCAGCGGCATCGCCAATGAAATCCGCATGGAATGGAACGATTCCGGCAGTGCCACCGTCAATCTGCTGATGCAGTGGGCCGACAAGGCGATCGAGGAAAAGCGCAATCCCGCTGCCCTTGATTTCCTCGATGAGGCGATCGCGCTGAAACCCGATTATGCCGAAAGCTGGAACCGCCGCGCCACGCTGAATTTCGTCATGGGCAATTACCGCAAGTCGATGTCCGACATCAAACGTGTGCTCGATCTTGAGCCGCGCCATTTCGGCGCGCTCTCCGGCATGGCAGCGATTCTCAGCAATTCCGGCAACGACCAGCTGACCTTGAAGGCTTGGGAGCGTTTTCTCGATGTCTACCCCGCCGAACGCACCGCGCAGGAACAGGTCAACACGCTGGCGGAAAAACTCGCCGGCAATCGCACCTGATTCCCAGGCTGATATCTTGACGTTGGATCGCGCCGCGCAATTTAAAGCATGTCGTGCAAAAGTGTGCAGCGGTTTGCGATAACGACATGCGTAAAACAAAGACCTGAGCGCGACGCGCTTTAGAATCTAGAGGGAACGATGTAGCGGTTTGTCCGCCTGCAGGTCATCCCGCAATTATCGCTCGTTGAGATCATGCTTGCAGAAGTTTCCGCTCTTCTCGCCCCACTCGCCGCCGCCATCGGTTACTCCACTTATAAGGCGCGGCAATTCGAACAGGCTTATCCGAATATCGGCGAACTGACGGATGTCGGCGGCTACCGCATGAATGCCGTCCACATCGAGCGTCCCCAAAATGCGGATCTGCCGGCACTGGTCTTCATTCACGGCGCCAGCGGCAATCTGCTCGATCAGGTCGTCGCCTTCCGCGCCGCACTCGAAGGCCGGGCAGAAATGCTGTTCGTCGATCGTCCCGGCCATGGTTATTCCGAGCGCGGCGGCCCCGAGAATGCCGTCCCCTCCGGCCAGGCCGATGCGATCGCCAGGCTGATGGAAAAGCGCGGCATCGAAAAGGCGATCATTGTCGGCCATTCCTTCGGCGGCGCGATCACCGCCGCCTTCGGCCTGCGCCATCCTGACAAGACATCAGGCCTGCTCTTCCTCGCGCCCGCCACCCATCCCTGGCCGGGCGGCATCGACTGGTACTATCACGTGGCGACGGTGCCGATTGTCGGCTGGCTCTTCAACCATGCGATCGTCGTGCCACTCGGGCTGAGCCGGCTGGAGCGCGGCACGCGGAACGTCTTCCGCCCTAATCCGCGCCCGGCCGACTACATCGAAAAAACCGGTCCGTCGCTCGTATTGCGCCCCGGCGCCTTCCAAAACAACGCCGCCGATTTCAAAATGCTGCTCGCCTATGTGAAGGAGCAGTCGCTGCTCTATTCGCAGATCACCGCGCCGACCGTCATCATAACCGGCGACAGCGACGAGATCGTCTGGGAACACTTGCACTCGCGCGGCCTTGCCCGCGATATATCAGGCTCCGAACTCATCACCGTCAGCGGCGTCGGCCACAAGCCGGATTATCTCGCGACCGATGTCGCCATCGCCGCCATGGAAAAAATCGCCGGCAAGCCGCTCGACCTGCAGGCGGTTGCCCGCAGGGCCGAGGAGAGACTTGCCGCCGCATCACACAATCGGACGGTCGTAACCGTGCCGTCGTTGGGGCCAGGCGCCCTGCATGGCGCATGACCTCTCCGGCTTGGATTTCCGGCCCGCGAGACCGTCGGCGGTCCGCCTGAATGCTGCTTCAAGCGCTGAGACGCACACCGCCGTCGCAGGTGATGACATGGCCGCTCATGAAGCCATTTCCGATCAGGAAGGCGATCGCCTCTGCAATATCCTCCGGCCTGCCGACACGACCGACCGGCGTGCGGCCGGCGAAATCCGCAAAAACGCTGCCGCGCTGCTCCGGCGGCAGGAAACTCCACCACGGCGTATCGACGACCCCAGGTGAAACGCCGTTGACACGCAGCGGCTTCAACTCGGTGGCAAGCACCGGCACCATCGCCTCGATGCCGGCATTGACGGCCGCAAGTCCAGCCGTGCCAGGCATCGCTCCCTGCGCGCTGACTGCCGAAACGAAGGTGATGCTGCCGCCCGGCTGCAGCAGCGGCAGTGCTGCCTGGGCTGTCGCGGCATGCGGAATGAGCTTGGTCTGAAACCCGGCAAGCAGATCCGCCATGTCGAGCGTCGCGAAGGGTCCGGCGCCGTGACCGCTGCCCATCGCCAGCACGAGATGACCGAATGCGCCGATCCCGGCAAAAGCCTCCCCAAGGCCAGAAAGCTCCGCCGCATCGATCACGAGGCTGCGCCGCTCGCCCTCGAGCGATGCCGTCGCCGCGGCAAGCTTTTCGCCGTCGCGGCCCGCAATGGTGACCGTGTAACCCTGTTTCAAAAGTAATTTCGCCGTGGCAAGGCCGATGCCGGAAGAACCGCCGATGACGACCACATGCTGCAAAGACATGATGCTGCTCCTTGAATTGATCGAGCCGCAGACGCTTCAACCACCTGCGACACCGGCATCATGCGCGGCCCGGAAACGGCAAACAGTTCCGGTTTTATCCTGGTATCAATACTGATATGATTCCTGCCATGGACCAGAGATCCGACACATTCGAAGCCCGCCGCCGTGAATTCGCAGCCTTCCTGCGCTCCCGTCGCGAACGGCTGACGCCCTCCGAGGTCGGTTTGCCGGAGGGGTTTCGCCGGCGCACGCCGGGTCTCCGGCGTGAGGAGCTCGCCATGCTCGCCGGCGTCGGCACCACCTGGTACACCTGGCTGGAACAGGGCCGCGACATCAGGCCCTCCATGCAGGTGCTCAACGCCCTTGCCGATGCGCTGCGCCTCGACGAGGCCGAGCGCCGACATCTCTTCACCCTCAACAATCGCCAAGCGCCGCAGGCAGTCTCATCCGCACTCGAATGCGTCGACGAGCCGCTGCAGCGCATGCTCGCTAACCTGACCCACCAACCGGCTTATGTACTTGGCCGCCGGTGGGACGTGCTCGCGTGGAACCGTGCCGCCGAGGTGCTGTTCGGCGGTTACGACACGCTCGACCGCGACGAGCGCAATACCATGCATCGCCTCTTTGCCGACCCCGCGCATCGCAAGCTGCTCGTCGACTGGGAGGCGGTTGCCCGCGTCTCGCTGGCGATGTTTCGCGCCGACAGCGCGCGTTATGCCGGCGATCCGGATTTCGAGCGGCTGATCGCGCTACTGAAACAGGCAAGCGCTGAATTTCGTGATTGGTGGCAGCGCCACGAGGTCGTCAATCCGCTGTCCGGCATAAAGCGCATCAACCATCCCCTCAAGGGCCGCATGTCCTTCGAGCATACCGGCCTGACACTGACGAGCCGGCCGGAGATGAAGCTCATCGTCTATACGCCGCTCGATCACGATGACACCAACCGGAAACTCGCCGAACTCCTCACGCTTTAAGTTTTGTTTTCGCATATCGTCGTCGCAAAGCCGCTGCACACTTTTGCGCGACATGCTTTAAAGCCAACCCTTTGCATTGCCTCAGGCTGTCGCAGCCCCATATGTTTTTTCATCATTGTCCATAGGAGGGGAAATCATGGGCCGCCTGCATATCGGGACGATCTCCGTCATATCAGCATTGTCGCTGAGCCTTACCTCGGCTTTCGCCGCCTCGCCTGCGCCCGTAGAAGCCGAGCACGGCATGGTCGTCACCGCCCAGCATCTGGCGACCGATGTCGGTGTCGAGGTGCTGAAAAGCGGCGGCAACGCCGTCGATGCGGCAGTTGCCGTAGGCTATGCATTGGCAGTAGTCTATCCCGCGGCCGGCAATCTCGGCGGCGGCGGCTTCATGACCATCCGCCTGAAGGACGGCACGAAGACTTTCCTCGATTTTCGCGAACGCGCACCGCTAGCCGCAACGAAGACCATGTATCTCGATGCCAAGGGCGATATCGTGCCACGCGCCAGCCTCGACGGTTATCTCTCGGTCGGCGTGCCGGGCTCCGTCATGGGCTTCGAGACCGCGCGCGAGAAATACGGCACCAAATCGCGCCAGGATCTGATCGCGCCGGCACTTCGCTTCGCCAAAGAGGGTTTCACCCTGGAACAGGGCGACGCCGCAAGTTTCGCCGGCAACGCCAAGCGCCTCGCCAAGGATGAGGCGGCGGCAAAGATATTTCTGAAACCGGACGGCAAACCCTATGCATCCGGCGAAAAACTCCAGCAGCCGGACCTTGCTTCGGTCCTGGCAGGCATCTCCGAAAAAGGCTCCGATGCCTTCTACAGGGCCGCGCCCGCTGAGGCGATCGTCAAGGCGAGCCAGGCCAAAGGCGGCATCCTTGCCAAGGAGGATTTCGAGCAATATGCTGTGCGCGAATTGAAGCCGATCGAGTGCAATTACCGCGGCTACGACATCATCTCCTCGCCGCCACCTTCCTCCGGCGGCGTCATCATCTGCGAGATCCTCAACGTTCTGGAAGGCTATCCGCTCTCCTATCTCGGCTATAACTCGGCCGAAACCGTGCACCTCATGGTCGAGGCGATGCGCTATGCCTATGTCGACCGCAATGCAGCACTCGGCGATCCCGATTTTGTCGAGAACCCGGTCGCCAAGCTTCTCGACAAGAAATATGCCTTGGAGACTGCCGCCAAGATCGACCCCTACAGGTCTGGCACCTCGGCGAACCTCAAACCGCTCGGCGGCAAGGAAAGCACCGAGACGACGCATTATTCGATCATCGACGACGAGGGCAATGCGGTCGCCGTCACCTATACGCTGAACGGCTCCTTCGGCGCCGGCGTCGTGGCACCCGGCACGGGCATCCTGCTCAACAACGAGATGGACGATTTCACCTCCAAGCCCGGCGTGCCGAACCTCTACGGACTGGTGCAGGGCGAAGCCAATGCCATCGCGCCGAAGAAGACGCCGCTCTCCTCGATGAGCCCGACGATCGTCACCCGGGACGGCAAGCCCTTCATGGTGATCGGCAGCCCCGGCGGCTCGCGCATCATCACCATCACGTTGGAAGCGATCCTCAATGTCGTCGATTTCGGCATGGATATCAGCCAGGCGGTCAACGCCCCGCGTCTCCACCACCAATGGCAGCCCGACAAGGTCTTTCTCGAACCCTATGCGCTTTCGCCCGATACCGAAAAGACGCTCGCCGCCATGGGCTACAGCTTCGATGGCGGCAATGACGCGCCGCAATGGGGCCAGGCCGCCGGCATCCTCGTCGGCGGCAAAAGCCTTGCCGCCATCGCGAAAGGCGGCGGCGCCCGCTACAACGGCGCAATGGATAGCCGCGCAGCGGAAGGGTCGGCAAGCGGCTACTGACGCTTCGGGGATCGCCCGATCAAACAGTCAGCGGAAGCGCAACGCGGTTCGAGAAGCAGCGGTGGCACCATTCATGTCACCGTGACAAAGTCGCCGTTCACAATTGGCTTGCCGCGCCCTATGCATGGGCGAACCCGCAAGCAGAAAGATTCCCGAATGGCCAGCATTGAAATGATTGTCGCAGCTCGCGCCCGTCTGCGCGGTCATGCAAGGCGCACGCCGCTTCTCTCCTCCCCTTTCCTCGATGAGATCGCCGGCCGGCGTCTGTTCGTGAAAGCCGAATGTCTGCAGCATTCCGGCTCATTCAAGTTTCGCGGCGGCTGGTCGGCCGTCTCCGGCCTTGATGCTGCGGTACGCTCGAAGGGCGTCATCGCCTTCTCCTCCGGCAACCACGCCCAGGGCGTTGCGCTTGCTGCCAAGCTGCACAATATCCCCTCCGTCATCATCATGCCAAGCGATGCGCCGAAGCTGAAGATCGCCAACACCCGTGCCTTCGGTGGTGAAGTGGTGCTCTACGACCGCGTCAACGAGGATCGCGACGAGATCGGCGCGAGGCTTTCGGCCGAGCGCGGCCTGACACTGATCAAGCCCTTCGACGAACCGCTTGTCATCGCCGGCCAGGGCACGACCGGCCTCGAAATCTCTGAGCAGGCTGGGGAGGAAGGCGTTACATCCGCCGAAGTCCTCGTTCCCTGCGGCGGCGGCGGATTGACCTCCGGCATCGCGCTCGCCCTTGAAGCCAGTTCCCCCGGCTTTCGTGTCCGCCCCTGCGAGCCCAAGGATTTCGACGACACCACCCGCTCGCTCGCCTCCGGCAAGATCGAACGCAACGCGACGGTGTCAGGCTCGATCTGCGATGCGATCGTTACCCCGCAGCCGGGCAACATCACCTTCCCGATCCTCAAGCGCCTCGCGGGCCCTGGCATCGTTGTCACCGACGAGGAGGCGCTACGCGCCATGGCGCTCGCCTTCACGCGGTTGAAGATCGTCGTCGAGCCTGGCGGCGCCGTGGCGCTCGCCGCCGCCCTTTTCCACGGCGAGGCGCTGGAAAGCGACACGATCGTCGCCGTCACCTCGGGTGGAAATGTCGATGCCGATATCTTCGCCATGGCGCTCGAACGGTTCGGCTAGACAGCGCGCAATCGGCCGCAAATGCCGTCAACGCTCTTGGGCCATCCGCAGCATATGCCGCGGATGGTTTTCGTCAGCACACCATCATGCCAGCTTGTAACGCTTGGCCGGCATGCTGCGGGACAGGTTGGGCATCAATGCCTGGCGCGCCTGCTCGTAGGCCGACAGCAAGCCTGCATCCTCAAGCGCCGGAATCGTTGCGAACTCACCTTGCTTAAGGCCGGCGAGCGATGCATCGACCATGTCTTCGGCCGACATTACGATCTCGTTCGGCAGATGCTCTATCGGCGTGCCGGCAATGCCCCAGAATTCCGTCGCCGTGGCCCCCGGTAGCACGGCCTGGATACGGATGTTCTTCTCCGCAAGCTCATGCTTCAGCGACTGGCTGAAGGCGAGCACGAACGCTTTCGTGGCGCCATAGACGCCGTTCAGGCGCTCTGGCGCAATCGCCACGATGGAAGCAATGTTAATGATCGTGCCACCGCCACGGGCAACGAAACCGGGAACGGCGGCATACGTCAGCCGCATCAGCGCCGTGACGTTGAGTTCGATCATCTTCTGCATCTTGTCGACATCGGCGGCGAGCAGCGGCGCCGTTCCGCCGACGCCGGCATTGTTGACCAGAAGCGTGATGCTCCGGTCTTGCTTCAGCACGCCTTCGACACGGGCGAGGTCGGCCGTGTTGCCGAGGTCAGCCACAACGGTCTCGACCGCCCTGCCCGTCTCCTCAGTCAGCCCGCTTGCCAAGGCCTTCAGCCGCTCGCCGTTACGGGCAACGATGATCAGGTCGTAACCCTGCTTTGCCAGCCTGTGCGCATAGACTGCGCCGATGCCCGAGGATGCGCCGGTTACCAGCGCAGTACCCTTGTATTCCTGTGTCATGATCCATCTCCTTCAATTGCGCCGGCGTCTGCCCTGCACTTGAGGAGAGTCATACTCCGGATTGTCAGCGTCCTGAATGTCATATATACCACCTTTTAGGACATAGGAGCTTAGCCATGCAGACCATCGCTTTCCTGCTCTATCCCGGCTTCCAGATCATGGGCCTGGCGGCCGTGTCGGCCTTCGAATTCACCAATCTGCATTTCCGCGAGAAGGTCTACGACATCCGCTACCTCTCGGAAGCCGGGGGGTCGCTGCGCACCTCGCTCGGCATGACGATCGAGACCGAGCCCTTCGGCGATCCCGGATTCGATACGCTGATTGTCACCGGCGCACCCGGCATTGCGTTGCCAAGCCCCGGCGAAAGCGGCTTCATTCGCGCGGCTCTTGGCGCCTCTCGCCGCATCGCTTCGATTTGCACCGGCACCTTCTTCCTCGCCGAAGCCGGCATTCTCGACGGCCGGCGCGCGACGACGCATTGGTATCTCGCCCGCCAAATGAAGGCGCGTTACCCAAAGATCAAGGTGGAAGAGGATCGCATCTTCATCATCGACGGTTCGGTCTGGACATCGGCCGGCATGACGGCCGGGATCGATCTGGCACTCGCCATGGTCGAGAAGGACCACGGCATTGAAGTCGCCCGCGCCGTGGCCCGAATGCTTGTCGTCTATCACCGCCGTTCCGGCGGCCAGTCGCAATTTTCCGCGCTGCTGGAGCTGGAACCGAAATCCGACCGCATCCAGAAGGCGCTCGACTTTGCCCGCGGCAATCTGAAATCGCAGCTTTCGGTCGAAGAACTGGCGGAAGCCGCCCATCTCAGCCCCCGTCAATTCAGCCGAGCTTTCCGCGCCGAAACCGGGCAGTCACCGGCCAAGGCCGTGGAAAATCTCAGGCTCGAAGCCGCCCGGCTGATGATGGAGCAGAGCCGCCATCCGATTGACGTCGTCGCCGACGAGACCGGCTTTGCCGACCGCGAGCGTATGCGCCGCGCTTTCCTGCGCGCCTTTGGCCAGCCGCCGCAGGCAATACGCCGCAACGCCCAGCAGGAACTGCAGATGTGAGCACCCAGCCTGCGACGGCTGGGTGCTTTCTGTCCTCGCTACTGTTGCTGAAGCGCCCGGCGGATCGCGATCTCGACCGGCGAATAGGCGCCGTCCTCCCGTTCGAGCCGGAGAGGTTCAGAAGCCGCAAGGCCGGGCTGCGCCATGAAGCGCGGCTGCCTGCCGCGATGCATCTGCGCTGCATGGATGACGAACGGATGGCACAGATAGACCGTGCCAGCCGGGCCCGTCGCTAACGCCAGCGGCCGGTCCTCCCCCACATGCTCCAGCCAGAGGTACGCCATTCCCGCCTCGCCCGCTGGTGCCAGGAGGCGTGCGATATCCTTGTGCGAACCGACGCGGATGCGGGTCGGCGCGTCCTCCTCTCCGACATCCGAGAACAGGAAAAGCATCAGCAACGCCCGCCCGCGCGAGGTGATGTTCACCCGCCAGGCAGAAAAATCCCGCTGCTCGTTTGGATCGGAACCCTCGCCGGGAAAGCTGAGGTCGACATGCCAGCCGGCATCACCGGGATCATCGGAATGGGGGAAGCGCACCGGAAAACTGCCAAGTCCATTGCGCGGCTCCCAGCGACCGGTGCCGACGAGCTGGTCGAAGGCCGAATGCAATACCGGCGTGTTGACGGCTTTCTCAAACGGCCCGCCGCCATAGCCGGCAAGTCGCACGACGGGCTGCGCCCACGTGCTTGGATCATCCGCGGCGAAGGGAATGTCACGCCACATGATGGCACGGGCTTCCTCGGCCAATGCGGGGGGAAAAGCGTCGTCGATCCTGACGAAACCGTCCTCGATGAATCGCTCGATCTGCGCAGCACTCAGTGCCGGCGGGTAAATATCTGATGTCATGAAATATCTCTCTATCGCCAAACCTGCCGGCTCTTTCCTTGGCCAGACGCAGGGTGGTTACATCCACGGCAACGCACCAGCCACGAAGGCTGGTCAGCGGCCGCATCTTCTGATGCCCGAAGGCAGAGCCTTAGAGGCTCAAGAAGAAGACCGAAGCGATATTGAGGGTGAACGTCTTCATAGCGGATCGAGGCTACAGGCTTGCGCCCGAGGGGTCAATGCGGAGATGTCAGGCCAACACCTCGCGCAGCGCGGCATGCACCGACTGAAGCACGAGCTCGGCGAGCCGGGCCGCAGCCGGCTGCGGTTCGGCTTCCGCCCGATGCAGGACCAGGCCGAGTGTCGGCAAATCAGGCAGACCGATCGTCTCCGGCGCCAATGGGCGGACCTTCGCCGGCAGGCCGATCGGCGTGCGGATGGTGAGACCGAGGCCTGCCGCAGTCGCGGCCCAGAGACCGCCGAGACTGGGACTGACGAAGGCGAGCCGCCAGGAGATGCCGGCCTCATCAAGCGCCTTGGTCGCTGCACTGCGCAACAGGCACGGTGCCTCCAGCGAGGCAAGCGGCATCGGCTCGCCGCTTGCGGCTTGCCAGCCGGGCTGGCCCTCGGCAGGCCCGATCCAGCGCATCGGCACTTCGCCGATCCGCTCGCAATGCGCCGTCAGCGTGCCATCGCTCCAGGCGAGCGCCAGATCGAGCTTGCCTGATGTGACGCGCTCGAGCAGTTCGGCATTGCGCACCACCCGCGCTTCGATCCGGACCTTCGGATGGGCGCGCGCAAAGCGGCCGAGCACATCAGGCAGCAGGGTCTCACCGAAATCCTCCTGCAGGCCGAGCCGCACCCAGCCTTCCAGTTCGACGCTGTGCACGGCCGCAGCCGCCTCGTCGTTGAGCTCCAGCAGCCGCCTGGCATAACCGAGCATCGTCTCGCCGGCATCGGTCAGCGCCAGCCCGCGACCCACCTTGCGGAAGATCGGCGTGCCCGCCTGTTCCTCCAGCTTCTTCAGCTGCGCACTCACTGCCGAGGTCGAACGCCCGAGCCGCTCGGCCGCCTTGGCGAAATTGCCGAGTTCCATGCCGGTCGAAAAGGTTCGAAGCACATCGAGATCGAAGATCGTCCGTCGCATTACATAATCCCATATTTCAGGATCATTAGTTCTTAAAATTCTGATTTTCGGCATCATCGTGCCGTGCAATGGTTCAGCTGTCAAGGCCGACGGACGGCCTGGACCATGGAGATCCCGATGCCCTTCGTTCGCATTTCCCTTCGCAGAGGCAAGTCGCCGGACTACCTCATGGCGCTGGCCGACAACATCCAGCGCGCCCTGGTCGAGACCTTCGACGTGCCCGAAAACGACCGCTTCCAGGCCATTCATCAGCATGACGACAACGAGCTGATCTTCGATCGCAGCTATCTCGCCGGCCCGCGCTCGAACGATTTCGTCTATATCTCGATCACCATCGGCAGGCCTCGCACCGGCGAGATGAAGGCGGCGCTCTATCGGCGGCTCGCCGATCTCTTGGCGCAATCGCCGGGCCTCCGGCCTGAGGATGTGATGATCGTCATCAGCACCAGCGCGCCGGAAGACTGGTCCTTCGGCGACGGCATTGCCCAGATGACCGACCCAGACTGGCGGCTTCGTGTGGCTGGAGGCCGGCAATGAGCGCTTCGAACCCGAAGGCCATGACCATCAGGCGCCCCGGCAAGGCAATCCGCTCGCCGGAGGGCGTCGCGACTGCGCCCTTCTGGCTCGAGATGCTGCTCGAAGGCCGCGCCGATGGCGAGAACACCGCAATGCGCGCCGCGTTCGATCCCGGCACCATCACCCGCTGGCACACGCATCCCAGAGGCCAGTTGCTCTATGTGCTTTCGGGCCATGGGTTGGCGCAGAATGACGGCGGCCCGATCGAAGCATTGCGCGCCGGCGATGCCGTCTGGTTTGCGCCCGGCGAGCGTCACTGGCATGGCGCCGCCGATGACGGCCCCTTCAGCTATATCAGCGTCCAGCCGACGGAAAACGGCAGCGTCGTCGAATGGCTGCAACCGGTGGAGGGACAGTCATGATCACCATGCAGTACAGCTTCACCCTGCCCGCCGACTACGACATGTCGATCATCGACCGCCGCATCCGCGACAAGGGTCCGTTGCTCGACGGCTTTCCCAATCTCGGTTTCAAAGCCTATCTCAGCGCCCGCAAGGGAGAGTTCGGCAGCCACGACAATCTCTATGCGCCCTTCTATCTCTGGCAGAGGCCGGAAGGAGCAAGCGACTTCCTCTGCGGCCCAGGTTTCGAGGCTCTCACCAGCGCCTTCGGCTGGCCACAGGTGAGGACTTGGATCGTCTGGCAGGCAGAAATCTCAGCTGATATCGCCTCAGCCAAGTTCGCCACACGCGATGTCCTGCAGACAGAGCCTTATGCGCCGCTCGCCGATATCCGCCGCGCCGAAAGCGCGCAGGCTGGTGCCGACGTTGCGACAGGCGACGCGCTCGCCTCCGTCTCCGGCTTCGAACCGACCACCTGGACGCGGGTGCGCTTCAGACTGTGGCGAGAAATTCCCGAGATCGGCGAGCACACGCAGGCCTATCGCCTCGGCCACCTATCCCTGGCTCGACCCTGAACTCAGACGGTTGCCCGGCGATACAATGCCAGCGAGCCGGCAAGCGCCAGTAGCGCGCCACCGCAGGCCCGCTCCAGCCACATGGCGCCTGAGGTCTTGAGGAACCGTACCGCCTGCGAACCGAAGAAGGCGTAGCCGAACATGATGAGGAAATCGAGCACGGCAAAGACCAGCGCAAGCAGCGCATATTGCGTTGCCTGCGGCAGGCTCGGGTCGATGAACTGCGGCAGGAAGGCCGAAAAGAACAAGTAGCCCTTCGGATTGGTCGCCGCGACCATGAAACTCTTCAGCCCGATCGAGAAGGGCGAAGTCGCACCCGCAGGCGCTCCGGACTTCAACGCCGCATCGATCGTGCCCTTCGAACGCAGCAGCATGATGCCGAGAAAGGCGAGATAGGCAGCACCTGCCCCTTTCAGCATCGAGAACCAGAATTCCGACGCAGCGAGCAGCGCACCGAGTCCGATCGCGACGGCGCCGATCAGCACGAAATCGGACAGCACCGCGCCGATCATGCCGGCAACTGCGCGGCGCAGGCCATGCCGAGAACCATTGGTCAGCGCAAGCAGCACCGTTGGCCCCGGCGTCGCGATGCCGACAAAAGAAACGGCTACAAAAGCCAGAAGCGTGACGATATCCATGATGCTCCTCCGAACCCAGAGCATGTCCTGCTCCAGGGACCGAAACTTGCATGCGCCGCCAAGCTTGGCAATGCCGACCCGTCAACGAAAAAGCCCGCCGCCTCTTCAGGCAGCGGGCTTTCGAAGGCATACGATTGGATCAGACGCCGCTCTGGCCGTCGGAGCCGATATAGGCAATGCGGATCATGTTGGTGGCACCGGGCGTGCCGAGCGGCACGCCGGCCGAGATGATGATGCGATCGCCCGGCTTGCCGAAGCCTTCGTCCGCGACGATGCGGCAAGCGCGGTTGACCATGTCGTCGAGATCGGTCGCGTCATGGGTGACCACGCAATGCAGGCCCCAGACGACGGCAAGGCGGCGTGCCGTCTTGATGATCGGCGACAGCGCCAGGATCGGCACCTGCGGACGCTCACGCGAGGCGCGAAGGCCTGTCGTACCCGACGAAGTGTAACAGACGATCGCCGACAGCTTAAGCGTCTCGGCGATCTGACGGGCAGCAAGCGAGATTGCATCGGCACCGGTCGCTTCCGGCTGGGCACGCTGGGCATAGATGATGCCGGGATAATGCGGCTCGCGCTCGATGGCAGTGGCAATCGACGCCATCGTCGCGACAGCTTCGACGGGATAGTCGCCCGAGGCCGACTCGGCCGAGAGCATGACGGCATCCGCACCTTCGAAGACGGCGGTCGCGACGTCGGAAACTTCGGCACGTGTCGGCACTGGCGCTGAGATCATCGATTCCAGCATCTGCGTGGCGACGACCACCGGCTTGCCCGAACGGCGGCAGGCACGGATCAGCTGCTTCTGGATGCCGGGAACCGATTCCAGCGGCATTTCGACGCCGAGATCGCCGCGGGCGACCATCAATGCGTCGGAAAGCTCGATGATTTCCTCGATGCGCTCGAGAGCCTGCGGCTTTTCGATCTTCGACATCAGGCCGACACGGCCACGGGCGATCTTGCGCACTTCGGCAAGGTCGTCGGGACGCTGGACGAAGGAAAGCGCCACCCAGTCGACATCGTCGGTGGCGAGCACCGCATCGAGGTCGGCGCGGTCCTTATCCGTCAATGCGCCGACGCCGAGCAACGTGTCGGGAAGGCTGACGCCCTTGCGGTCGGAGATGCGCGTGCCTGAAATAACAGTGGTGACGATGCTCTTGCCGTCGCATTTTTCTGCGCGCAGGGCGAGCTTGCCATCATCGATCAGCAGACGGTGGCCGGGCTGCACCGACTCGAGGATCTCGGGGTGCGGCAGATAGACGCGGTTCTGGTCGCCGAGCGCTTCGTTGTTGTCGAGCGTGAAGGTCTGGCCGGGCTTCAGGTCCACCTTGCTGTCGACGAACTTGCCGACACGCAGTTTCGGTCCCTGCAGGTCGGCGAGAATGCCGATCGGCCGGCCGGAGCGCGCCTCGACCGAGCGAATGCGCTGGATAAGCGTACGCATCAGGTCGTGGCTCGCATGGCTCATATTGATGCGGAAGACATCGGCACCGGCCTGGTGCAGCTTCTCGATCATCGATTCCTCGGAGGAGGCTGGCCCGAGGGTGGCGAGGATTTTAACTTTGCGATTACGCTTCATCAATTCTGGCTTTCTTGCGTCCCTGGGGTGTCGGAGAGCTGAACCATCCAGCTACCCTGGCGGCCCGTATCATATTCCTTGAATCCCATCTTCTGGTAACCGCGGGCATAACAATCCTGCACACCCGTGATTTTGAATTCGTTTTCCGCCACGCACATCTGCACGTCACCCGTCCATCGTCCTCCCCGGGCGGCGTCCTCTGCGTAGAGGTAGTAATAGCGCGACTGCAATTCTCCCTCGATCAGCGTGGCGCAGGTCGTTGCCGGCACCTGCCACCAGCCCTCCGTCACCCAGCCATCCTTGGCCCGGTATCCGATCGCGACGCCGACGAGATTCTGTGTTCCGTTGCAGACGCGAAAATCGGCGCGTGCGGCGTCTGCAATGAAAAACGGCATGGCGGCTGCAAGAGCGAACAGAGCGAGACGGACCAGCGGTCCGGACCGCGTGAGGAAACTTGGCGCGGCTTGGATCAACACGGCTCCCAAATAGCTCCACGGTTATTCGTATCCGTGTCTTCTTGCGCCGCCGTCAAGCGAAAGTCAACGCAATGCTAATCGATTATATTTCCTTTCATAACCACCCGTCGAGGGTCGGGCTCAACCTCTCCCCACCTGCCGCGCTTGAACCTGCCGCAGGCGCATGCGATCACTGCGCCCGGCGGCGCAATGACGAACGGCAATTCCCTGATGGACGACTTCCAATCTTTCGAAATCCTATCCGGTAAACATGACAAAGGCATGGTGATCCTCGCAGATCACGCGATGAACCGCCTTCCCGCGCGATATGGCAGGCTCGGACTGCCCGACGCGGCCTTCGCCCGCCACATTGCCTATGACATCGGTATCGAGGGCCTGACGCGGCAGCTTTCGGCAAAACTCGACGTTCCCGCCGTGCTCGGCGGCTTTTCGCGCCTACTGATCGACCCGAACCGCGGCGAAGACGATCCGACGCTGATCATGAAAATTTCAGACGGCGCCGTCATATCAGGCAATCATCCGATCACGCCGCAGGAATGGGACTACCGCATCGAAACCTTCCATCGCCCCTATCACGACGCCGTGGCCGCCACGATCGACAGAGTGGCGAATGCCACCGGCAGGGCGCCGCTGGTGCTGTCGCTGCACTCCTTCACGCCGGCCTGGAAAGGCATTCCCCGTCCCTGGCACGCCGCCGTGCTCTGGGATAGCGACCATCGCGCCGTCGGCCCGCTGCTCGACATGCTGCGCGCCGATCCCGATCTCGCCGTCGGCGACAACGAACCCTATGACGGCGCGCTGAAGGGCGATACCATGTACCGTCACTGCATGATCACCGGCATTCCGCATGCGCTGCTCGAGGTGCGCCAGGATCTGATCGCAGACGAGACCGGCATATCGGCATGGGCCGAACGCTTGGCGCCGATCTTTGCGGCGATGAATGCCGATCCCGCCTTGCACGGATACGACGTTCACCTGTCGCGCACCGGCCCCTATTAAAAGAAAGGAAGCAAGATGACCGCGCTCAGCAAGGAACAACAGACCGAATTCGAAGCTGCCGCCTTCCGCCGCCTCGTCGCACATCTTCGCGAACGCAGCGACGTTCAGAACATCGATCTGATGAATCTGGCCGGCTTCTGCCGCAACTGCCTGTCGAACTGGTATCGCGAAGCCGCCGAGGCCGAAGGTGTCCCGGTGACCAGGGACGAATCGCGCGAGATGGTCTATGGCATGCCCTATGAGGACTGGAAGAATCTTCACCAGAACGAGGCCTCGCCTGTGCAAAAGGCTGCTTTTGAACTGAACAATCCACACAAATAGCTTGGCTGGCCGCGAACAGGCTTGACCACGACGCCGCTTCGCGGCAGTCACTGGCATCCAAAATTGATCACCGAAAAATCAGGAGAACACGATGTCTGATGCTCATGGCGTCGCCCGCGATCAGCTTCGCGCTTTCATCGAGCGCATTGAACGGCTGGAAGAAGAAAAGAAGACCATCGCCGACGACATCAAGGACGTCTATGGCGAAGCCAAGGGAATGGGCTTCGATACCAAGATCCTGAAGAAGGTCGTGGCGCTGCGCAAGAAGGACGAGCAGGAGCGCATGGAAGAGGAAGCAATTCTCGACACCTACCTGCACGCGCTCGGTATGATCGAGGCGCCGCCGGAAGGCTGATCCACCGACATCGCCGATATCGACAAGCCGCCGAGCCTTTCGGCGGCTTTTCTTTTGCGTAGAACACGCTTGCCCAAGCGGCCACCTTGCCGGATCGAAATAGCAAAAAGAAAAACCGCCGGATCGCGCCGGCGGTTTCGAAATTCCGTAATCGGCAGGCTCAGTTCGTGTTGAACTTGCGCACTTCCATGAAGTTTACAGCCGTGCCGCTGAAGCGGGCCGGGTCGACCGAAGCGGTCTTGATGTTGAAGCCCTCGGCATAGACGGCGGTCGGCTGAGCCCGCATCGTCTGGCTGACGAACCGCGGCGCCTTGACCTGCTTGGAGGCCATTTCCAGGCGAGCATTGGTGAGCGCCCACTGCGAGATCATCTTTTCCGTCAGCTTCGGCTCGGTGCGTACCGTCGTGCGGCTGGCATCCGCTGCCGCGGCTTCCTTCTGCGTCGGGCGACCACCCTTGGCGGGAAGCCCCTGCGCCACGGCGCTTTCGGCCGCCGGTTCGTCGAAGCTGTCGCCAAAGCTTGCCGATTTGGTCATCGGTGCCAATGCTGCGAGCTCGAGCGGCGGCTTTGCGGCAGGCGTCTTTTGCGTCATCGCAGCGTTGATCGCCTGCTCCACCGTGACCGGCGGCGCCTTCGATGCGATCTGGCTTTCCCTTTCGTTCCGCTGCTGGTCGAGCGCATCGGCCACGGCAGGAGACAGTACGTCCTGATCGGCTTCGTCGGCCTCTGCTTCCGGATCGGCATCGGCCGCGGCAAGAAGGTTCTCGGCAACGGAAGGGCGTTCGATCGGCGTCGGAACCGGCAGTCCATTCGCGCCCGTCAGCACGGGATCGGTCGACGCGACCTCGGCGTCGCCAGGCGCGCGGCGCGGGCCGAGAAGCGAGGGAACCGGAATGCTGTAGGCGCTAAGATCGGCGAACTGCTGCGGCTGAGCCTGATCGGCCGGAAGGGCCGCCGCAAGAGCCTGCTGGGCAGCATTACCCGAAGGCGGCGCGACGAGCGCACTCGCCACTTCGCTGCCTGCCGGCTGGTTGCTGAATGCCGGTCGAACCTGCGGCACCGGCGCATTCAGATCGGCGACCTCGGTCGGCTGCGGCTCGGCCGGGGCGGGCTCGGCCTTCGGCGGCGTCGCCTTGGCAACTGCAACAGGCGTGGAATCGTCCGACTCGTCTTCCTGCTCGTCCGCTCCGCCGCCAAAGAGCGCTTCAAACAGCGTCTTGTGCTTCGGCGATTCCGATTCGGATGCGCTGGCGATCTGGATCTGCGTGCCGCTGGCGCGGCGCTTATAATCGGCCATCGCCTGCTGGTAGCCCGGCAGCGGCTTGCCGTCAGCCGGAATATGAATGGTGTTGCCGTTCGGGAAAAGCCGGACAAGCTCGTCGCGGCTCATGCGCGGCCAGGCGCGAACGCCGCCGACATCCATATGCACGAAGGGCGAGCCCGACTTCGGATAGAAGCCGACGCCGCCGACCTGCATCTTCATGCCGATGCCGCGCAACGTCGCCAGCTTGACGTCGGGAATGAAGAAGTCCATCGCCTTGCCAAGCATATGCTGGCTTTTTTCGGCGACACCGGAATTGCGCGAGCGGCCGCGCAGCATCTCGTTGGTTCCCGGCGAGCGGAAACCGCAGACGACGTTGATGTAGTCCCTCGAACCGCTCTGGCGATAGACTTCCCAGATCAGGTCGAACAGGCGCGGATCCATCTTCGTCGGCTGGTTCTTGCGCCAGTCGCGCAGGAAGCGGTTCAGCTGCTCCAGACCCTTGGGGTCGAACTTGCCATTACGCTTGTAGGTGATGACGGCTTTTTCGCCGGTATGAATGAAATAGAGCTTGAGACTGCGGGTGTCGCCCGCTGCCTGCGAAGGCGTACCAACGAATACCGGTGAGGAAACCGCGAGCGCAAGAAGGGCGGCCGCTACCGTCCTTATTGCCTTTCCGCAAATGTCGGCGCACAACAAACGCCAGCTCAAGCGCGAAGGCTTGGAATTCCCATTCAGATTCGGCAACTCGATCCCCGTCAGACAGACAATGTCCCGTACTGTCTCAGATGACTGTCAAATGCGGTCACACGATGGCAAAAATGCCACACATGATCAACCTTTTCTTTACATAGTGAACGCACCACTAACAAGTGGTTTATGACTAGTAACAAAACGTGGTTGCCTTAATCTTAACGAAAAGCGCTTAAGCCGCATCTTTCTGGGGATTGTCAGGGTCTATGCCGTAATCCTTGAGCTTGCGATAGAGTGTGGATCGGCCGATGCCAAGCTTGCGCGCTACTTGACTCATCTGTCCGCGATAGAATTTGAGTGCGAATCGGATAAGTTCCTCCTCGACATCGGCAAGCCTACGCACGTCTCCGGCAGGATTGACGCTGGCGATCGCGTTTTCCGATACTTCGGACAGGCGGTGGTGCACCTCTCCCGACATCGACGCCCTGAAGTCCTCGCCATAGCCATTGTCGGGATCGAGGCCGGTATTGTCGGCAACGAGCGCCAGATGATCCACCACGTCATATTCCGGAAGCTGGGCAGCGATCTGCGGGAAATCAGCCTCGGTCAGCTCCGGCCCTTCGGCCAGAACGACCGCGCGGAAGATCGCGTTTTCGAGCTGTCGGATATTGCCCGGCCAGTCATAGGCGGTCAGCAAAGCCAGCGTGCCGGCATTCACCGTCATGCGGCGGCCACTCTTCTGCTCGCTGGAGAAGCGGTCGGCAAAGACGCGCACCAGATGCGGAATGTCTTCCTTGCGTTTGCGCAGCGCCGGAATGGTGATCGGGAAGACGTTGAGGCGATAATAGAGATCCTCGCGGAAATGGCCGTTCTTGACCTCCTCGATCAGATCCTTGTTGGTCGCCGAGATCAGTCGGACATTGACTTTGTGTGCGGTGCGTGCACCGACGGTCTCGATCTCGCCCTGCTGCACGGCACGCAAGAGCTTCACCTGCACCTCGAGCGGCAGGTCGCCGATCTCGTCGAGGAAGATGGTGCCGCCGTCGGCTTCCATGAATTTGCCGATGTGGCGCTCGGTCGCGCCGGTAAACGCGCCCTTCTCGTGACCGAAGAGAATGCTCTCGACCAGATTATGCGGGATCGCCCCGCAATTGACGGTAACGAAGGGCTTGTTCGAGCGGTCTCCGCCAGACTGGATGGCGCGCGCCACCAGCTCCTTGCCGACGCCGGATTCGCCTTCGAGCACGACGGGGATGTTGGACTGAGCCGCTCGCTGAGCAAGATCGATAACCCGGAGCATCGCCGGGCTTGCCGAGACGATATCGTCGAAGCCGACGGAGCCTGAGCGCGACCGGCGTCCGGCCCGCGCCTTCACCTCGCGCTGGTCGAGCTTCATCGCGTTCGAGATCGACGTGGCGATGCGTTCGGGCGAGACCGGCTTGACGACGAAATCGAAGGCGCCGGCGCGCATCGCCTGCACCACAGTCTCGATGCCGCCCTGCCCCGTCTGCACGATGACGGGGATCTGCGTGCCGAATTCGTGAAGCGCGTCGAGGAATTCGAGGCCGGTCATCTCCGGCATCATCAGGTCGAGCACGATGACATTGAAAAGGCCGCTGTCGCGTTTGACCATTTCCAGGCCGATGCGGCCGTTTTCCGCCTGGTGCACGACATGGCCGTGACGCTCGATTGCGTTCTTGAGCAGGCGGCGCTGCACGGGGTCGTCTTCGACCACGAGGATTTGCCCTGCTCCCTTGAGCTCATTGTAACCGGTCATTGTCGCCTCACTTCATGCGAAACCATAAAGCGCACTCTGACAGGAAGGCTTGAACATCCAGTTTTGAGAAACAATTGCATTTTAACAATTGCAACGGGTCGTTTTCGTGCCGAAGCGAGCCTTTTCATGCACCGAAAGCCCCGCGATGCCGGGCCTTGGCACGCTGACAGCGCCGCGCGTCTTTCAGACGCGCAAAGGTCGCTGTAACACTTTCAATCAACGCATCATGCTTTCCGAAAATCGATTCCGATTTTCGGGCCGATGCGCTAGACAATCAGACCTGTTATGAAAGTGGAGAGGAATTGCGCCCATGAAAATCACGCTCCCGCATGCCGGCCTTCATTTGTCGGCAGCAGCACCGGCTGGGGCCGCCGACCCGGCGCTCGGCGATCTGCCGGTCTGGAAGCTGCAGGATCTTTATCCCTCCGCTACCTCCACCGCCTTCGTCGCCGACATGGAAAAGGCCGGCAAGGCCGCAATCGCCTTTGAAGAAAAGTGGAAGGGCAAACTCACTGAGGCGGCGACGAAGACCGGCGCTGAGGGCATCGGCGCGGCCCTGAAGGAATATGAGGCGCTGGACGACATCATCGGCCGCCTCGGCTCCTTTGCCGGCCTCACCTATTTCTCCGACACCACCAACCCGATAAACGGCAAGCTCTACGGCGACGTACAGGCCAAGATAACCGAATTTTCCGGCCATCTCCTGTTTTTCGCGCTGGAACTGAACCGCATCGACGACGCGGTGATCGACGCCTGCATGGCGAATGATCCCGCCGCCGGGCATTATCGTCCTTGGCTGCTCGACCTCAGGAAGGACAAGCCCTACCAGCTCGACGACAGGCTGGAACAGCTTTTCCTCGAGAAGTCGATGACATCGGCCGCCGCCTTCAACCGCCTCTTCGACGAAACCATGGCGGAACTTCGCTACGACATCGATGGCGAGAAAGTGCCGCTCGAAGTGGCGCTGAACAGGCTGCAGGAAAAGGATCCTGAGGCGCGACGCAAGGCAGCCATGGCGCTCGCCGAAACCTTCAAGGCGAATATCCGCACCTTCACGCTGATCACCAACACGCTTGCCAAGGACAAGGAGATCGCCGACCGCTGGCGCGGCTTCGAGGACATCGCCGACAGCCGCCACTTGGCAAACCGCGTCGAGCGCGAGGTCGTCGATGCGCTGGCCGCGGCCGTCCGCGAAGCCTATCCCCGCCTTTCGCATCGCTATTACAAGATGAAGGCGAAATGGCTCGGCATGGAACAGATGAATTTCTGGGACCGCAACGCGCCCCTTCCGGAAACCTCCAGCGCCATCATCTCCTGGCCGGAGGCGAAGGACACGGTGCTTTCGGCCTACGGCAATTTCGCCCCGGAGATGGCTGATATCGCCAGGCGCTTCTTCGACGAACAGTGGATCGACGCCCCGGTCCGTCCCGGCAAGGCGCCCGGCGCCTTCGCCCATCCGACGGTTCCCTCGGCCCATCCTTATGTGCTCGTCAATTATATGGGCAAGCCGCGCGACGTGATGACGCTCGCCCACGAACTCGGGCACGGCGTGCATCAGGTTCTCGCCGGCGCGCAAGGGGCGCTGATGTGCCAGACGCCGCTGACGCTTGCCGAAACCGCTTCCGTCTTCGGCGAGATGCTGACCTTCCGCGCGCTTCTGCAAAAGACCACCGACACGCGCGAGCGCAAGGCGATGCTCGCGCAGAAGGTCGAGGACATGATCAACACGGTCGTGCGCCAGATCGCCTTCTACGAATTCGAGCGCAAGCTCCACACCGCCCGCAAATCAGGTGAACTCACAGCTGACGACATCGGTGAACTCTGGCTCTCTGTTCAATCGGAAAGCCTTGGGCCGGCGATCAGCATTTCCGAGGGATATGAGACCTATTGGGCCTATATCCCCCACTTCATCCATTCGCCCTTCTATGTCTACGCCTATGCCTTCGGCGATTGCCTGGTGAATTCGCTCTATGCCGTCTACCAGAAGGCCGAGAAGGGCTTCCAGGAGAAGTATTTCGAACTGCTGAGGGCCGGCGGCACCAAACATCACTCGGAACTGCTGAAGCCTTTCGGCCTCGACGCCACCGATCCGTCGTTCTGGAGCCAGGGCCTGTCGATGATCGAAGGGCTGATCGACGAGCTGGAAGCGTTGGACCGAGCAGCCTGATCAGCCCTGTCCCCACGCCAAACCTCTTCCCGCAAGCGGGGAGAGGCGCCGGCTGGCGGACCAGGTAGATCGCACTCCAAGAAAAGACGCCGATGGCCGAAACCCAACCCTATATTCTGTTCCGCGACGACGCGACCGGACAGGTGATGCTTTTCGCCGAGCCGGCAGAGATCATCCTTGGCAGGACGCGCGCGGAGTTCTTTGCAGGCCTTATCAGGATGGAGCAGGCCAAGACCGCAGGCAAATGGCTTGCCGGCTACATGGCCTACGAGGCCGGATACCTCTTCGAAGAAAAACTCGCTCCCTTCACCGGGGAGCATCGCGAAACCCCGCTGCTCTGTTTCGGTGTGTTCGACGCTCCACAGCCGGATACACATCCGCTTGCCCAACCAAAACAGCGCCCCGAAAACGAGGAATTCCTCACCGCTCCGAAAGCCGCCTGGGATTTCCCTGTATATAAGGAGCGCTTCGACCGCCTCCATAAGCACCTGCGGCTCGGCGACGCCTATCAGGCGAACCTCACCATGCCGGTCGAGGCCCGCTGGAACGGTGATCCCCGTGCCGCCTTCTGGTCGCTGATCGAACGCCAGCCGGTCAAATACGGCGCGCTGGTCGATCTCGGCGGTCCGGTCATCCTTTCACGGTCGCCCGAACTTTTCTTCCGCACCGATGAAGAGGGCTGGATCGAGACCCATCCGATGAAGGGCACGGCAAAACGTGGCACGACTGCCGCCGAGGATGCCGAAATCATCGAGGCCATGCGCCGCGATATCAAGACGCAAGCGGAAAACCGCATGATCGTCGATCTCCTGCGCAACGATATCTCCCGCATCACCGAGGTCGGCACGCTTGACGTCCCGAAGCTCTTCGACATCGAGACCTATCCGACCGTCCACCAGATGGTGAGCCATGTGCAGGCAAGGCTCCGCCCCGATCTTTCGATCCATGACATCTTCTCCGCGCTCTTCCCCTGCGGTTCGATCACCGGCGCGCCGAAGATGCGGGCAATGGAAATTCTCCATGCGCTCGAGGATGTCCCACGCGACGCCTATTGCGGCGCGATCGGCATGATCTCGCCCACCGGCGCCATGCGTTTTTCCGTCGCCATCCGCACCATCACGCTTTTTGAGGGCGGCAGGGCCGTCTTCAATGTCGGCGGCGGCATCGTCTTCGATTCCACCGCCGAGGCCGAATATGAGGAATGCCTGCTCAAGGCCCGCTTCGCCGTCGGCGACCAATGGATTGCGCGATGATCGATTTTTCGCTGATCGAGACGCTGCGCTGGCAGCCAGGCGAGGGCTTCATTCGGCTGCGGCTGCATCTCGCCCGGCTGTCCCGCTCCGCCCGTCGCCTTGGCTTCCCGCAGCCGATCGAGGCGGCGGCCAAGCTCGACGAAGCCGTTGCAGGTGCTGCCGGTCCGCTGCGCATCCGCCTGACCTTCGATGCGCAAGGCCGGATCGAGGTGACGAGCGCCGCCTTCCTCCCGCTGGCGCCCGATACGACCTGGATCGCCCGCCTCGCCGAAACCCGTCTGAATTCCGCCGACAGGCTGCTGCGCGTCAAGACCACGCGCCGCGCCGTCTACGAGGCCGCGCGGGCCGAATATCAGCCTGATGAGGCCGATGAGGTCATCCTTTTGAACGAGCGCGGCGAAGTCTGCGAGGGTACCATTACCTCGATCTTCCTGGACGACGGAACCGGCATCCTGCGCACCCCGCCCATCTCCTGCGGCCTGCTCGCCGGTGTGCTGCGCACCGAGCTCATCTGCCGGCGCCAGGCCCGCGTCGGCCGCCTCGCGCTTGCCGATCTCGATGCCGGCACGCTTTATATCGGCAACTCGCTGCGCGGCCTGATCCGCGCAAACCTCGTCAGGAACTGACCATGTTCATTCTCTCGCTCACCTATGTAAAATCCAACGATGAAGCCGACAGGCACATGGAGCCGCACATGGCCTGGGTGAAGGAGGGGTATGCCAAGGGCTGGTTTCTCGCCTCCGGCCGCAAGGTGCCGCGCACCGGCGGTGTCATCCTCGCAATCGGCGATCGCGCCGCGGTCGAGGCCTATGTCGCCACCGATCCCTTCACCATCCACGGCGTCGCCGAATACGAAATCACCGAGCTAGCCGTGACGACGGCGGTCGAAGGACTGGAAATCCTGAAGCGCTGAATTTGCAGGAGTCGATTGTGGATGATCTCGCCGCCCATCTGAAAGAACTCGAGGAAAAACTCTTCGACCCATCGGTTCGCGCCTCGCGGGAGATGCTGACTGCGCTGCTCTCTCGCGATTTCCGGGAAATCGGCAGTTCCGGACGGCTCTATACCTTCGATATGATCGTGCCCGCTCTTTTGGCCGAGCATCGGACGGGAACGTCACGCGGCGAGCATTTCGAAACCCAAAGACTTGCCGAGCATATCGCGCTCGTCACCTATCGCGCCATTTACACGGACGTCGACGAAAGCGAAAGGCAAACGCTGCGCAGTTCCGTCTGGCGGCTGGAAGAGGATGGGCATTGGCGCATGCTCTTCCACCAGGGCACCGTCATCGGTTAAGCCAAGCCATGCTGGCTGCCGATCCCAGGACGGCTTCGCCGGCCTCTATCGCCGCTCGATATTTGGCCTTTCCCCCTCAATGCTCTTTATTGTGACGTCGTTTTATGGTTAGAGCCGGTCACCTCGCACTCTCTGCGGCAATTTCAAAACAATTCTCTGGCTGAACGCCTTCGTCCCCTTGTACAGGAGAAAAGAATGACGGAACAGAATTATCCGGTATATGCCGAAATTACCGGTCCGATCGTGATGATCGGCTTTGGCTCCATCGGTCGCGGCACATTGCCCCTGATCGAGCGCCATTTCAAATTCGACAAGAGCCGGATGGTCGTCATTGACCCGCGTGAAGAGCCTTCCGACATGGAGATCCTGAAGAAGCACGGCGTTCGCCATATCAAGGAATATGTCACCAAGGACAACTATAAGGAACTGCTGAAGCCGCTGCTGACGGAAGGCGAAGGCCAGGGTTTCTGCGTCAACCTCTCGGTCGACACCTCCTCGCTCGACATCATCAAGCTCTGCCGCAAACTCGACGTTCCCTATATCGACACCGTCGTCGAACCCTGGCTCGGCTTCTATTTCGACAAGGGCATGAGCAATGCCGACCGCACCAACTATGCGCTGCGCGAAACCATGCGCAAGGAAAAGGCGAAGAACCCGGGCGGCGCCACCGCCGTCTCCACCTGCGGCGCCAATCCGGGCATGGTCTCCTGGTTCGTCAAGCAGGCGCTCGTCAACCTTGCCAACGATACCGGCCTCAAATTCGAGGAACCGGACCAGCACGATCGCGAAGGCTGGGCAAAGCTGATGAAGAAGCTCGGCGTCAAGGGCGTCCACATCGCCGAGCGCGATACCCAGCGTACCAAGCATCCGAAGCCGCTCAACGTCTTCTGGAACACCTGGTCGGTCGAAGGCTTCATTTCTGAAGGCCTGCAGCCGGCCGAACTCGGCTGGGGCACGCATGAAGAATGGATGCCGAAGAACGCCAAGAAGCACAAGAAGGGCAACAAGGCGGCGATCTACCTGGAACAGCCGGGCGCCAACACCCGCGTGCGGACCTGGTGCCCGACGCCCGGCCCGCAATATGGCTTCCTCGTCACCCACAATGAGTCGATCTCGATCGCCGACTTTTTCACGGTCCGCGACAAGGACGGCGAAGTGACCTTCCGCCCGACCTGCCACTATGCCTACCATCCGGCTAACGACGCCGTGCTCTCGCTGCATGAGATGTTCGGCAATGGCGGCACGCCGCAGCCGGTCCACCACGTTCTTGATGAGGACGAGCTGGAGGACGGCATCGACGAACTCGGCGTCCTGCTCTACGGCCATGAGAAGAATGCCTACTGGTATGGCTCGCGCCTGTCGCTGGAAGAAACCCGCCGCATCGCGCCCTACCAGAACGCCACGGGCCTGCAGGTCACATCAGCCGTCCTCGCCGGCATGGTCTGGGCGCTGGAAAACCCGAATGCCGGCATCGTCGAAGCCGACGAGATCGATTACAAGCGCTGCCTCGAAGTGCAGATGCCCTATCTCGGCCCGGTCGAGGGCCACTACACCGACTGGACCCCGCTCGACGGCCGTCCGGGCCTCTTCCCCGAGGATATCGACACCAAGGATCCGTGGCAGTTCAGGAACATTCTCGTTCGCTGAGATCGCCTGCACGACTTTGACAATGCCCGCCACAAGGCGGGCATTTTTGTAACGCCGGCTGTCTAAATGCCGCCCGCTGCCCTTCCAAGGCTTGCCTTCATGCCGGGCGCGCGCCATGTTTTGCCCGAAGTTGGCGGGTGTCCGCCGCGCCGATTCGCCGGGAGAAGCCTTATGAAAATCAGAACTGGTCTCGTTCTTGTCGGTGCAGCGGCCGCTCTTGCCGCCTGCGTTTCATCAGAGCCGCGCCGTCTGCCGGTTGCAACCGCGCCCGCCGCTACCGGCGTCGAAGGCAACTGGAGCGATCCGAACGGCATCGTTTCCACCTTCCAGGGCGGTACTTTCACCACCCGCACGACCGACAGCAACCAGCTTCTTGCCTCGGGTACCTATATCAATACCTCACCGACCCTGGTGGAGATCAACATGACTTCGCTGGTGCGCAAGACCCAGTCCAAGGTCAATTGCGCCCTCGTCAACCCGAGCCAGCTCAATTGCACCTCCGATTCCGGCGCACAATTCACGCTTTCCCGCCGCGGCTGAAAAATGAGGTGATAGGCTAAGCACACCATGCGGGCCTTCGCCTCTTATCTCATCCTGCTGCTCGCAATGCCGCTTGCGGCACTTGCGGTCGTCTTGCCGGCCAACGTCTATCGTGCCCAGGGCATCGCCGCTCCCGATTGCGACGGGCCGCTGCAGGCGTTGATCTTCGCCGTGCCTGCCGTCCTGATCTACGGCGCAGGTGCGCTCCTTGCCTATCGGGCCGGCCAGCGCTTTCATCGCCTTGTTTCCCTTCTCTGCTTGGTCATAGCACTCGCTGCAGTTCCGAATATTGCAGAGGCCGTGCACGAACTCTATCGAAACGCCGCCGACGGCGAATGCCGGGGATAAGCAACCCGGCTTTTTTGCCCTGCCCCCTTGGAAAGCGCCCAGCCTGGCCCAGCTTTCTCTTGCGGTTGTGCATCGTCTGATGGAACATCCGCACGCCGGGAAACCGCCCCGGCGCACGATGAAAGGGATCGGCGAGGATCAAGGGGGATTCTTCGCCTCAATCAGGAGAACAGGGATGACGAAGTCTTTCAGCTTCGGTCTTTTGACCGCGTCCATGCTGGCGCTGAGCGCGGGCGCCGCCTTTGCGGATTACGAACTCAATATTCTTCATATCAACGATTTCCATTCACGCATCGAATCGATCAACAAGTTCGACTCCACCTGCTCGGCAGAGGAGGAAGGCAAGAAGGAATGCTTCGGCGGCGCCGCCCGCCTGAAGACCGCGATCGACCAGCGTCGTCAGGCGCTATCGGGCAAGAATGTCCTCCTCCTCAATGCCGGCGACAATTTCCAGGGCTCGCTCTTCTACACGACCTACAAGGGAGCGGCCGAAGCCGAATTCCTGAACCTGATGAAGTTCGACGCCATGACCGTCGGCAATCATGAATTCGACGACAGCGAGGATGGGCTTGCGACCTTCCTCGACAAGGTGCAGTTCCCCGTCGTGACGGCGAATGTCAAGGCGACAGCCGCCTCCAAGCTCGGCGACCGCATCAAGCCCTCGCTGGTGCTCGATGTTGGTGGCCAGAAGATCGGCATCGTCGGCGCCGTCACCAATGATACGGCAGAGCTTTCCTCCCCCGGCCCGAACGTGACGATCGCCGATGACGTCCAGGCCATTACTTCAGCCGTTCAGGATCTGAAGAGCCAGGGCGTCAACAAGATCATCGCGCTGACCCATGTCGGTTATCCCCGCGATCTCGCCCTGATCGCCAAGATCCCGGATGTCGATATCGTCGTCGGCGGCCATTCCCACAGCCTGCTCTCCAACACCGACCCCAAGGCCGAAGGCCCCTACCCGACGATGGTCGACAATCCCGGCGGCTATAAAGTGCCGGTCGTCCAGGCCGCCTCCTACAGCAAGTATCTCGGCGACCTCGTCGTCAATTTCGACGATAGCGGCGTCGTCAAGGATGCCAAGGGCGATCCGATCCTGATCGATTCCACCTTTACGCCCGATCCGGCCGTCATCACCCGCATTGCCGAACTGGCAAAGCCGATCGAGGAATTGCGCAAGAAGGTGATCGGCTCTTCCGAAAGCCCGATCGAAGGCGACCGCAAGGTCTGCCGCGTCAAGGAATGCTCGATGGGCAATCTGGTGGCCGATGCCATGCTCGATCGCACCAAGAATCAGGGCGTCACCATCGCCGTTCAGAACGGCGGCGGCCTGCGTGCTTCAATCGATGGCGGCGAGGTCACCCAGGGCGAGGTCATCACCGTCCTGCCGTTCCAGAACACGCTCGCCACGTTTGAGCTGACCGGCGCAAACGTCGTCAAGGCGCTCGAAAACGGCGTCAGCCAGATCGACCAGGGCGCCGGCCGTTTCCCCCAGGTCGCCGGCCTCAAATTCTCCTTCGACCAGTCGAAGCCCGTCGGCAGCCGTGTCAGCGATGTGCAGGTGAAGGACGGCGACAATTTCGCTGCGATCGATCCGGCCAAGACCTACAAGGTCGCGACCAACAACTTCATGCGGGCCGGCGGCGACGGTTATTCGATCTTTAAGGAAGGCCAGAACGCCTATGATTTCGGCCCGGATCTTGCAGATGTGACCGCCGAATACGTCGCCGCGCATTCGCCTTACAAGCCATACACGGATGGCCGCGTCACGGAACTGGCGCAGGCAGCGCCCGCTCCTTCCGCTTCCGAGCCTGCGCCTGCACCGGCTGCTCCGGCCCCCTCCACCGAACCCACCCCTGCACCGGCCGCGCCTGCTCCGTCCACGGAGCCGGCTCCCGCACCCGCTGCACCCACACCTGCTGCCCCGGCACCAGCAGCACCGGTCCCCGCGCCGGCAGCCTCCGCACCTGCCGCAACGACGCCTTCTACCCACGTCATCGCCGCGGGCGACACCTTCTGGGATCTCGCCGTGACCTTCTATGGCGACGGCACGTTGTGGCGGAAGCTCTCGGATGCGAACGGCAAGCCGAACCCGCGGCACCTGACAGTCGGCAAGGAGATCGAGGTCCCTGCCAAGTAAGACGATTTGTCCCGATGTCACTGGCCGGCCCGGGGTTTCCCGGGCCGGTTTTTGTTTCTATAGGGTGAACCACGATCTCTAGGCTGCGTATGAGCCGAAGAGACAGAAAGAGCTTTGGGACCAGAATGACAGCAGATATTTCACTCCGCCCGGCGGACCATCCGGCCGTCAAGTCAGGCAAGGTCGGTGTCCTGCTGGTCAATCTCGGCACGCCTGATGGCACCGACTATACCTCGATGCGCCGCTATCTCAGGGAATTCCTCACCGATCGCCGCGTAATCGAATGGTCGCCCTGGAAGTGGTATCCGATCCTGTTCGGCATCGTCCTCAACACCCGCCCGCAGAAGGTCGGCAAGGCCTATGAGCTGATCTGGAACAAGGAGAAGAACGAAAGTTATCTACGCACCTACACCCGCAATCAGTCGGAGCTGATGGCCGCGCGCCTGAAGGATCTTGATAACGTCAAGGTCGATTGGGCGATGCGCTACGGCACCCCGTCGATTGCCTCGCGCATCGACGCGCTGAAAGAAGAGGGTTGCGACCGTATCGTGCTCTTCCCGCTTTATCCGCAATATGCGGCGGCGACGACCGCCACCGTCAACGACAAGGCCTTCCAGAAGCTGCTCTCGATGCGCTGGCAGCCGGCGCTACGCACCGTTCCCGCCTATCATGACGACGAGACCTATATCGAGGCGCTCGCCACGTCGGTCGAGAGGCATCTTTCGACCCTCGACTGGAAGCCGGAGATGCTGCTCGCCTCCTTCCACGGCATTCCAATGTCCTATTTCAAACAGGGCGACCCCTACTACTGTCAATGCCAGAAGACCGGCCGGCTGCTGCGCGAGCGGCTCGGGCTGACCAAGGAAAACTTCATGGTCACCTTCCAATCCCGCTTCGGGCCGGAGGAATGGCTACAGCCCTATACCGACAAGACGGTGGAGAAGCTCGCCAAGGACGGCGTCAAGCGCATCGCCGTCATCAATCCCGGCTTCGTCTCCGACTGTCTGGAGACGCTGGAGGAAATCGCCGAGCAGGCGGCCCATTCCTTCCATGAGAACGGCGGCGATAAGTTCGCGCATATTCCCTGCCTCAACGACGGCGAGGACGGCATGAAGGTGCTGGAAAAGGTCGTCCGTCGCGAATTGCAGGGCTGGGTCTGAGAGCCCCATTCAGAAAGCGGCGTCGGACGAGGAGCTAAAGCATGTCGCGCAAAACTGTGCAGCGGTTTTGCGATAACCAAATGCGTAGAAACAAAGACATAAAGCGCGGGAGCGAATCTGAAAGATCGCGATGCGCTTTAGCAACCGCCTAATGAATTAACCGAAACGGAACCTCCTTTTCACTTGCAGCCCGGGCGGTTGCGCCCTCATTTCTTCCTCGCAAATAACGTGCTAACTCACCACATGAGTTGGGCAGGCGCGCATGCGCCGATAGGAGGAATTTTCATGCTGTTCGGCGGCTTCGACATCGTCGTGATCGTGCTGGTCATCTTCGTTATCCTAGTGCTCTTTGCCGGGATCAAGACCGTGCCGCAGGGCTACCGCTATACGATCGAGCGCTTCGGGCGTTATACCCGCACGCTGGAGCCTGGCCTCAACCTCATCACCCCCTTCATCGAGCGTGTCGGCGCCAAGTTGAACGTGATGGAACAGGTGCTGAACGTGCCGACCCAGGAGGTGATCACCAAGGATAATGCCTCGGTTTCGGCCGATGCCGTCTCTTTCTATCAGGTGCTGAATGCTGCCCAGGCCGCCTATCAGGTCTCCAACCTCGAAAACGCCATCCTCAATCTCACCATGACCAACATCCGCTCGGTCATGGGTTCGATGGATCTCGACGAACTGCTCTCCAACCGTGATGCGATCAACGACCGGCTGCTGCGTGTCGTCGACGAAGCCGTGCATCCCTGGGGCATCAAGGTCACCCGTGTCGAGATCAAGGACATCCAGCCGCCGCGCGACCTCGTTGATGCGATGGCCCGCCAGATGAAGGCCGAGCGCGAGAAGAGGGCGCAGGTGCTGGAGGCCGAAGGCTCGCGCAACGCGCAGATCCTCAGGGCCGAAGGTGCCAAACAATCCGCCATTCTCCAGGCCGAAGGCCAGCGCGAGGCCGCCTTTCGCAACGCCGAAGCCCGCGAACGTCTAGCCGAGGCCGAAGCCAAGGCAACGAAGATGGTCTCCGAGGCGATCGCCGCCGGCGACATCCAGGCGATCAACTATTTCGTCGCGCAGAAATACACCGAAGCGCTGACCTCGATCGGTTCGGCGCCCAATTCCAAGATCGTGATGATGCCGATGGAAGCGTCTTCCATCCTAAGCTCGCTCGGCGGCATTGGCGCCATTGCCCGCGAAGTCTTCGGCGATGCCGGCAGCAGCCCGTCGACGCCACTACCCGTGCCGCCGCGCCCGCGCCCCGCACCGGCACGCTCGACGCCGCCGATCAATCCGTCGACCCCCAATCCTTTCAATCCCGAGCAGGAGCGATAAGCCATGCTGGCGAAGATCGTCACCGAACTCGGTCCATGGAGTTGGTGGGTCGCAGGGCTCGTGCTGCTTGCCGCCGAGATGATTGTTCCCGGCTTCTTCCTGGTCTGGATCGGCCTTGCCGCCTTGATCGTCGGCGCGCTATCGCTACTCTTCTGGGACAGCGCCTTCTGGGTCTGGGAGTTGCAGGCGATTCTTTTTGCGCTTCTCGCCGTTGCCACGACCTTCGCCGGCCGCCGGCTGACGCTGCGCAATGCCACGACCGACGAGCCCTTCCTCAATCAGCGCGGCGCAAGCCTCGTCGGCCGCACCGCCACCCTGCACGAACCGATCCGCGAGGGCCGCGGCCGAATCCGCCTCGACGATACACTATGGCAGGTGATGGGACCCGACCTGCCCGTCGGAACGCAGGTGAAGGTGGTCTCGAGCAATGGCCGCGACCTCAGAGTCGAGCCCGTCTGATCGAACGAGCCTGATCAGGCGACGCCGATCCGCAGCAGGTCGTGGAAGTGCACCAGCCCGACCGGCCGGCGGTCGTCGTCGATGACGATCAGCGCGCCGATGTGATGCTGGTTGAGCAGCGCCAGCGCTGCCGTCGCCAGCACCGTCGGCTTCACCGTCTTCGGCGTCCGCGTCATGATGTCGTCGACATCAAGCTCTGAAAGATTGCGCGTGAGATTGCGCGCCATGTCGCCTTCGGTGACGATGCCGCAGAGCCGCCCATCTTCATCCAGCACCCCGACGCAGCCGAAATGCTTGCGCGACAGCACGGTGATCGCCTCCGGCATCGGTGTGCCCTTGGCAACGAGCGGCAGCCGCTCGCCGGTATGCATGACATCGGCGACATGCATCAGGCTCGCACCCAGCTTGCCGCCGGGATGGAAGACGTGGAAATCCGTAGCGGTAAAGCCGCGCGCCTCCAACAGCGCCACCGCCAGCGCGTCGCCGATTGCAAGCTGCATCAGCGTCGAGGTCGTCGGCGCCAGCCCATTCGGGCAGGCCTCCTGCTCGTTCGGCATCAGCAGGACGATATCGGCGGCGGTCGCCAGCGAGGACCCTTCGCTGCAGGTGATCGCGATCAGCGGAATGGAGAAGCGCCGCGTGAAGGAAATGATACTCTTGAGCTCGGCGCTCTCGCCACCTTTGGAAATCGCCAAGACGACGTCGTCGCGCGCGATCATGCCGAGATCGCCGTGATTGGCCTCCGCCGCATGCACGAAAAAGGCAGGCGTTCCCGTTGAGGCAAATGTCGCCGCCAGCTTGGCGCCGATATGCCCGCTCTTGCCGACGCCGGTGACGATCACGCGTCCGGAGATGTCGCCGATGACTTCGACGGCCCGTGTGAAAGGACCGGCCAAGCCATCGTCAAAGGCCTGTTCGAGCGCTTCAAGACCGCGTCTTTCGGTCTCTACCGTGCGTTTTGCCGACTCGAGCACGCTGTTTTCAACGAGGTTTATCGCTCTTCTGATCATGAAGTTGCGTTAGACCTTTTCACTTTCCAAGTCCACCCCGCAGTCTTTCCGAATTGTGAACAGCGCCGGCCGCCGGCAACGAATGGTTAACCACAAGGCTTTACCTTTGGGTAAGAACCGAAAGCATGTCAGGCGCGAATTGCATGGGCCAGCCAAAACAGACGAGCAGTGTGACGCCGCTCCGCGCCATGAGCTGTGCCGTCTCATTTGCCGTGCTCACTGGCCTGCTTCTCAGCCAGACGGCAGCCTTCGCGCAGTCCGCCTCGCAGCCCGCAAACAGCCGCTCCGCCACCTCTCAGGACAACCACGCCACCAACAATGCGGCATCCGCCGCCGGTTTCGATGACGAGACCGACGATACCGCCACTCCTGCGGCAAACGGCGCGACTGCGAACGCGGACGGTGCCCAGCAGCGGCCCGCCGTACCGGATGCCCAAGCCGGCGACGACATTACCGGCTCCATCCTCGACGAGGACATCCGCCGGCTGAACACCCGTGAAGCGCCGGTCGATGAGGCACTGCCGCGCCGCAGGGCTGCCGAAGGCGCCTCGACAGAGGAAACGCCGGGAATCCCGATCGGCACGTTTGTGCTCCGCCCGAGCGTCACCCAGAGCATCAACACCGAGACCACCAAGGACGACAATACGACGCAGCGGCGCGCCTTTCTCGAAACCGATGCGGCAGCGACCCTGACCTCGGACTGGGGCCGGCATCAGTTGACCGTGACCTCGGAAGGCGCCTGGCAGAAGAATGTCAGCGGCGAGGGTGAGGAACAGCCTTCCTTCAAGCTCAACAGCGACCTCAGGCTGGATCTTCCCGACGATACGACCGCGCACCTGACCGCTGGCTATAATTTCTACCGCGAGGATACGGACGATCCCGACGCCATCGCCAACGCCGCGCAGCAGTCGGACGTCCAGGAATTTTCGGCCGGCGCCTCCGTCCAGCGCGATTTTGGCATCCTGCGCGGCACGACTGCACTTGCGCTGACACGCTCGATCTATTCGGACGCTAAACTCTCGAACGGCACGACCGTCTCCCTCAGCGACCGCAATCAGACGACGGGCACGTTGCGTGGCCGTGTGGGCTACGAACTGTCACCCGCGCTCATCCCCTTCATCGAGGCCAACATCGGCCGCACGGTCTATGACGAAACGCAAGACTCCGCCGGCTACGAGCGTTCGGGCCATAGCTACGGCGCCAAGGCCGGCGTCGAGGTCGATCTCGGTGAAAAGCTGAAGGGCGAAGTCGGTGTCGGCTACGAGATGGCGGATTTCGAAGACAGCCGGCTATCCTCGATCGATACGGCCACACTCGATGCAAGCCTGCTCTGGTCGCCGATCCGCGGCACCGATGTCAACCTCGACCTGCAGACGAGCATCCAGCCCTCGACCACGGCGGGCGAAAGCGGCTACGTTTCGCACGCGCTGACGACGACGGTCACCCACCAGTTGCGCGACAATCTGGTCGGCACGATGATCGGTGGCGTAATATGGCGCGATTATCCGACGGATAGCACCATCAACGACGAGCTCGTCTATACCGCTGCGACCGGCCTTACCTGGAACATCAACCGCTATCTCGATCTCACCAGCACACTCGGCTACGAGCTGACGACGCGCAAGGAAGGAAGCGATTCGCAGCAATGGCGAGCCGGCGTCGGTCTCAAGCTGAAACGCTAAGAATGACGACCAAAATAGAGCGCCGCGTATCTGTTGGGACACGCGGCGCTCTATTACATTGAATCTACAACTTATTTCAGGCCGGCAAGCAGTTCCCTGAAGCCGCCTTCGACGGAGGGGCGGATATCGGCGCGTTCGAGGGCGAAGGCGACGTTTGCCAGGATGAAACCGTCCTTGGCGCCGCAGTCGTAGGTCGCGCCGCGGAAGTGGTAACCGGCGAAATCCTGTTCCTTCAGCAGCTTTAGCATGCCGTCGGTAAGCTGGATCTCGTTGCCGGCGCCGCGCTCCTGGGTTTCGAGGATCTTGAAGATCTCCGGCTGCAGGATGTAGCGGCCGTTGATGAAGAAGTTGGAAGGCGCAGTCCCCTTGGCGGGCTTTTCCACCATGCCGGTGATACGGAAACCGTCGCCGATCGCCTCGCCAACGCCGACGATGCCGTATTTATGCGCTTGGTCGGGCGCGCATTCCTCGACGGCGATGATATTGCCGCCGCTCTGGCCGTAGAGGTCGATCATGCCCTTCATGCAGCCCTTGTCGCCCTTCATGATCATATCGGGCAGCAGCAGTGCGAAGGGTTCGTCGCCGACGATCTCGCGGGCGCACCAGACCGCATGGCCGAGGCCGAGCGGCTCCTGCTGACGGGTGAAGCTCACCGTGCCGGCCTTCGGCAATTGCTGGGCGAGAAGGGTGATTTCAGCCTTCTTGGCGCGCTCGCGCAGCGTCTGTTCCAACTCGAAATGGATGTCGAAATAATCTTCAATGACGTGCTTGTTGCGTCCGGTGACGAAGACCAGATGTTCGATCCCGGCCTCGATCGCCTCATCGACGACATATTGAATGATTGGCTTGTCGACGACGGTCAACATTTCCTTCGGAACAGCCTTTGTCGCCGGCAGGAATCGCGTTCCCAACCCGGCAACCGGAAATACTGCTTTACGAACTTTGTTGTGTTGAGCCACACCCGGCCTCCTGCTTCGATCACATCGCTTTGGAAATAGAGCTTTTTAGCTTTAACTAGTATAGAATTGCTACTGTTTTGCAAATGGTGACCGCAGCGGATCGCCATGGTAAAGATTTTGTTGACTCCGTTCCTGTAGTCTCGGGTCTGGGCGGATAGGATGTCCCGCTGCACCAGAAACTGAAGATGACGGATACGACTGTCGATGACCCAGAATCACAAAAACTCCCTTCGTGGTCTTGCTCTCGCCCTCATTGTCGCTGCCCAGGTGGCACTGGTCCCCGACAACGCGAAAGCTGATTCCCGCTTCCAGAAATGGATCGCGGATTTTTACCAAACTGCCGCTCAGAGTGGCATCAGTAAGGCAACTTATCAAAAGGCCTTTTCCGGGGTGAGCGAGCCCGATCCGACCGTGCTCGAAAAGGCCGCCTACCAGCCGGAATTCACCTCGAAGATCTGGGACTATGTCGATTCCCGCGTCAACCCCTATACCGTCAAGATCGGCCGCGAGATGGCTGCCAAGCATGCAAGGACGCTCGCTGCGATCGAGCAGCGTTTCGGCGTCGACAAGACCATTCTGCTGGCCATCTGGTCGATGGAATCGAATTATGGCGCGGTTCTCGACAAGGACGACCGGCTGCACTACGTGCCGCGCGCCCTGGCAACGCTTGCCTACGCCGATCCGAGCCGCGCCAAATTCGCCAAGAAGCAGCTGGTCGCGGCACTGAAGATCCTGCAGAACGGCGATGTGCCGGCACGCGAGATGACCGGCTCCTGGGCCGGCGCCATGGGCCACACCCAGTTCATTCCGACAAGCTACCTGCTTTATGCCGTCGATGCCGACGGCAACGGCCACCGCGACATCTGGAATTCGGTCCCCGACGCGCTGGCGACCTCGGCCAATCTCCTGATGAAGAACGGCTGGGACACCGGCAAGACCTGGGGCTACGAGGTCGTCGTTCCCGCCGCAGTCGCCAAGCAGGCCGGCAAGACCCATACGTTGGCCCAATGGGCGGCACTCGGCCTGACGCGCCCGAACGGCAAGGCCTTCCGCGAGAGCGCCACCAAAGCCATGCTGAAGATGCCGGCCGGGCCCAGTGGCCCGGGCTTCCTGATGACCGCCAACTTCTTCACCATCAAGAACTACAATGCCTCGGATAGCTACGCGCTCGCCGTCGGCTTGCTGGCCGACCAGATCGCCGGCTACGGCGGCATGCAACAGCGCTGGCCGCGCCCGGACGGCGCCCTTGATATCACCGAGAAATTCGAGCTGCAGACCCGTCTGAAGACGCTCGGCTATTACAATGGCGAGGTCGACGGCAATTTCGGGTCGGGTTCGAAGGCGGCAATATCAGCCGTCCAGTCGCGCATCGGCATGCAGCCGGACGGTGAGCCCTCGTTGCCGCTTCTGAACGCACTGCGCCGCTAGATCGGGATGATCCCGGCCGGACCGGCCGGAAATCTCAACCCGCATTTCGATCAACGAAGTAGGGCATGATACCGCCCGAAAACCCCACACACTTTTCGGCATGATGCTCTACAACAGGCCGAACCGTGACCTAGATAGTAGCGGGAGTGGACGCTGGCCTACCCTGCGTGCAAGATGCCGGCAGATGCGGAACTGCCCATGACGAAGAAAACTGATCGCACCCCAATCCGTTGGCTCGTGCTCGCCTTGGCGGCGGCTTCGCTATGCCTTGGCGCTCTTGCGCCGGTGCATGTCGCCGAAGCCCAGGAGCAGCGCTATCAGCGCCGTTCGATCCTCGATTTTTTCCTCGGCCGACGCTATCTCGACGATGCGCCGCAAGCCCCTGATGTCCAGCAGCCGAGGCGCCAGCAGCGCAAGCGCCCACCGCCACCGAAGGCCGTGGTCAATACCCGCACCGCGCCACCCTTGCGGACCGTCGAAGAGGAGCCGGCGGTGCAGAAGCTCGGTGACGCCCGAACGATCCTGATCGTCGGCGATTTCCTGGCCAGCGGCCTCGGCGACGGCCTCACCGCCGCCTTCGAGACCTCGCCAGGCGTCGTCGTCGAAGCCCGCGGCAACGTCTCCTCAGGCCTTGTCCGCGACGATTATTACGACTGGCCGGAACAGCTGCCGAAGATGATCGACGAGCTGAAGCCGGCAATGGTCGTTGTCATGATCGGCGCCAACGACCGCCAGCAGATGGTGACCGACACCGCCAAGGAGAAATTCCGCACCGATGGCTGGTTCACCGAATACCGCCGCCGTGTCCTTTCTTTCGGCAAGGAGGTCACCGGCCGCAAGATCCCGCTGCTTTGGGTCGGCCTTCCTGCCTTCGAATCCGATTCGATGACGGCCGATGCCGTCCAGATGAACCAGCTCTACCGCAACCAGGTCGAAAGCATCGGCGGCGAATTCGTCGATATCTGGGATGGTTTCGTCGACGAAAACGGCAACTTCATCGTCACCGGCTCGGATGTGAACGGCCAGCAGGTACGCCTGCGCACTTCTGATGGCATCAATCTTACCCAGGCCGGCCGGCGCAAACTTGCCTTCTATGTGGAAAAACCGGCCCGGCGCCTTCTCGGCACGCAGGCAAGCCCCGATCTGGTCCGCCTCGACTCCAGCAATCTGCCCGGTCTCGGCCTTCCCGACAATCCGGTCGAACATACCGTGCCGATCAGCCTCTCCGATCCCGATCTCGATGGCGGCGCCGAGCTTCTCGGCGCCAGGCCGCCGCCTATGGCTTTGACGCGGTCGCCGCGCGACCTCCTGGTCGAGCAGGGCGAAATGACGCCCGCACCTCCCGGCCGCGTCGATGATTACCGCCTGCCTGTGGCAAAGGCGCCGGCCGAAGTCTCGGTCAAATAAAAGAGACCGCGCGAGGCGGCCCTCCGCTTCGTCCCGTCTACTTCGCCGTCGCCTGCGGCCAGCTCAGATAATAGTAGTTCTGTCCGATCAGGCCGAAGAAGGCGTTGCTGTCGTTCGTCTGGTCGACATAGCTGCCGTTTTCCTTGACGAAGGCGCCGTCGGAGCCGCGCTCCAGATGCGCATCGAGGAAGTCGCTCCAGCCGCTGACATCAATCTCCTTGCCGGCCTTGCTCTCAGTGTCCGCCTCATCGGGATCATCGACATCCCAGGCGTTGACCGACACACCCTGCGTCGGATCGGTGATGGTGAGCGTGCCCGCTTCCAGGGCAGCCAGCATGTCGTGCGCCTTGCCGCTCTCGCCTTCGGCCGCAGCCGCATCCTGCAGCTGCTGCTTCAGCATCGACATGAAGGAGGCGCTGGTTACGTCGGCGCTATCACCCGTCGTGTCGGACTCATCAGACGTGTCGCTCTGGGCCGAAAGCGTGTCGAGCAGCCCGGAAAGGGCCTGGTTGGAAAGAAGCGAGGCAGAACTCGGATCGAGCCCGTAGCTGCTCAGAATGCTGGCGGCCGACGAACTCTGCGTGTCCTGCGAGCTGTCGTCGGAGCCGCGGAGGTTTTTCAGAGCATATTGGGCCGAAACCAGCCGCGTGCTGTCAAGTGCGGAAACCATTGGAAATGTCCTTGTCGATCATTCGCGGTCTCACGCCGCGGCCGATGGTGAAATGCGTTACGGCCAAAACGGCGGGGCATCTCCGCTTCGGTCGCCGCCGGCTCCTCCTGAGCCCGCGTCCGGCGAAAAATCTCGCTTCCAGGCATTGCCTGAGGCTTGCGGCGCACAGCCTCCGCGTCAAGCCGTCGCACTACAGCGCGGCGCACCATGAAAAAACTCCGCCGGAGGGGCGGAGTTCGTGGTCTTCGGGAAGGTGTGCGGCCGACGGTCAGTTCGGCAGAACGGTCGAACCCATCAATTCCTCGTCGATGGCGCGCGCTGCCTGGCGGCCTTCACGGATCGCCCAGACCACCAGCGACTGGCCGCGGCGCACGTCACCCGCCGTCCAGAACTTGTCGACCGAAGTCTTGTAGTCGCGATCGTTGGCGACGACGTTGGTCGAGCCGCGCTTGTCGGTGTTGAGCGTCAGCTTGCCCTCCAGCTCCTTCAGCACGCTGCCGGTGAACGGCCCGCGGAAACCGATGGCGATGAAGGCGAGATCGGCCCGGATGACGAATTCCGTACCTGGAACCGGCCGCCGGCGTTCGTCGACCTCGCAGCACTTGACGCCGGTGAGCACACCGTCTTCGCCGACAAATTCAAGAGTCGCCACCTGGAATTCACGGACGGCACCCTCGGCCTGTGAGGAGGAGGTTCGCATCTTCGTCGCCCAGAAGGGCCAGACGGCAAGCTTGTCTTCCTTCTCCGGCGGCTGCGGCCGAATGTCGAGCTGTGTGACCTTGACGGCTCCCTGGCGGAAGGCCGTGCCGACGCAGTCCGAAGCCGTATCGCCGCCGCCGACGACGACGATATGTTTGGCGCCGGCAAGGATCGGGTCCGACGGCCAGCCGACGCTGTCGATGTTCTCCCGCCCGACGCGGCGGTTTTGCTGCACCAGATAGGGCATCGCATCATGCACGCCCGCAAGGTCGGTGCCCGGAATGCCCGCCTCACGCGGCGTCTCGGAGCCGCCGCAGTAAAGAACGGCGTCGTGATCGGCAAGCAACTGCTCGACCTTGACGTCGACGCCGACATTGACGCCGCAATGGAAGGTGACGCCCTCGCCCTTCATCTGTTCGACGCGGCGGTCGATGAAGTTCTTCTCCATCTTGAAATCGGGAATGCCGTAGCGCAGCAGGCCGCCCGGCTTGGTCTCGCGCTCATAGAGATGCACCTCATGGCCGGCGCGGCCGAGCTGCTGGGCAGCCGCCATGCCGGCGGGGCCGGAGCCGATGACGGCGACCTTCTTGCCGGTATGGACCGTCGCCGGCTGCGGCCGGATGAAGCCGAGCTCATAGGCCTTGTCGGCGATCGCCTGTTCGACCGTCTTGATGGCAACCGGCGCATCCTCGAGATTCAACGTGCAGGCTTCCTCGCAGGGCGCCGGGCAGACGCGACCGGTAAACTCGGGGAAGTTGTTGGTGGAATGCAGGTTCTGGATCGCCGCTTCCCAGTTGTTGTTGTAGACGAGGTCGTTCCAATCGGGAATCTGGTTGTGAACAGGGCAACCGGTCGGGCCGTGGCAATAGGGGATGCCACAGTCCATGCAGCGCGCGGCCTGTTTCTGCACTTCCGGGTCCGACATCGGGATCGTGAACTCGCGGAAATGGCGGATACGATCCGACGCCGGCTGGTATTTCGCCACCTGCCGGTCGATTTCCAGAAACCCTGTTACCTTACCCATGTTTTCGTCCCTTACCCTCATGACCGCCTCACCGCAGCCAATCTGTCTATCGTCAGTCCCGGTACCCGGGGCAAGTTGCTTGTCTTGACCGTCATTGGACCATATCCCCTGCAAGACATCCGTGCGATCTGAACAGCCTTCGCCGTCGGTATGATCGTCACGGGTCATTGAGATATTTTCGTCATCCGTCACCTGCAGTCAGCTGGTGACGGATGTCCCGGTGCAATTCATTCTGCGGCGATGCCCATCCGGCTGCGCTCCATTTCCTCGAGCGCCCGACGGTATTCGACCGGCATGACCTTGCGGAACTTCGGACGGTAGTCGGCCCAGTTGTCGAGGATCTGCGTGGCGCGGGCCGAGCCCGTATAGTGCAGATGGTTGGAGATCAGTTGGTAGAGGCGCTCCTCGTCATGGCGCGTCATGTCGCCAGAGACGTCGACGCGTCCCTTGTGCATGAGGTCACCACCGTGATGATGCAGCTTCTCCAGCATGTCGTCCTCCTCGGGCACCGGCTCGAGCTCGACCATCGCCATGTTGCAGCGGCTGGCGAAATCGCCGGTCTCATCGAGCACGTAGGCGACACCGCCGGACATGCCGGCCGCGAAGTTGCGGCCCGTGGCGCCAAGCACGACGACAACGCCACCGGTCATGTATTCGCAGCCATGGTCGCCGACACCCTCGACGATGGCGATCGCGCCCGAATTGCGCACGGCGAAACGTTCGCCTGCCACACCGCGGAAATAGCATTCGCCCTCGGTCGCACCATAAAGCACGGTGTTGCCGACGATGATCGAGTCCTCGGCCACGATCCTCGAATTCTCCGGCGGCCGGATGATGATCTTGCCGCCTGAAAGGCCCTTGCCGACATAGTCGTTGCCGTCGCCGATCAGGTTGAAAGTGACGCCGCGCGCCAGGAAGGCGCCGAAGCTCTGCCCCGCCGTGCCGCGAAGCGTCACATTGATCGTGTCTTCCTTCAGTCCGCGATGGCGGAAGCGCTTGGCGACCTCGCCGGAAAGCATTGCTCCCGCCGACCGGTCGACGTTCTTGATGCCGACCTCGAAGGCGACGGGCGTCTTGGCCGTCAGTGCGGGCTGCGCCTGCTCGATCAGCACGCGGTCGAGAATGTCGTCGATCGGGTGCTTCTGCCGGCTCGTCCAGAAGGTCTCTTCCTTGGGAGCGTCGACCTTGTGGAAGATACGGCTGAAATCGAGGCCCTTCGCCTTCCAGTGGTTCAGCATCTCGTCCTTCTCCAGAAGCTCCGAGGCGCCGATGATCTCGTCAAGCCGGGTGAACCCGAGTGAGGCGAGGATTTCGCGCACTTCGTTGGCGACGAAGAAGAAATAGTTGATGACGTGCTCCGGCGCGCCCTTGAAGCGCTTGCGCAGCACCGGATCCTGGGTCGCCACACCCACCGGACAGGTGTTGAGATGGCACTTGCGCATCATGATGCAGCCGGCGGCAATCAGCGGCGCGGTGGCAAAGCCGAACTCGTCGGCTCCAAGCAGCGCCCCGATAATGACGTCGCGGCCGGTCTTCAGCCCGCCGTCCACCTGCAGGGCGACGCGCGAGCGCAGCCCGTTCAGCACCAGCGTCTGCTGGGTTTCGGCAAGTCCGATTTCCCAAGGGCTGCCAGCATGTTTGAGCGACGTCAGCGGCGACGCACCCGTGCCGCCGTCGAAGCCGGCGACCGTGATGTGGTCGGCGCGTGCCTTGGCCACACCGGCGGCAACCGTGCCGACGCCGACTTCAGAGACGAGCTTGACCGAAACATCGGCGGTCGGGTTGACGTTCTTCAGATCGTAGATCAGCTGCGCCAGATCTTCGATGGAATAGATGTCGTGGTGCGGCGGCGGCGAAATCAGGCCGACACCCGGTGTCGAATGGCGGGTCTTGGCAACGGTCGCGTCAACCTTATGGCCCGGCAGCTGACCGCCTTCGCCAGGCTTGGCGCCTTGCGCCACCTTGATCTGCAGCACGTCGGCATTGACGAGATATTCGGTGGTCACCCCGAAGCGGCCCGACGCGATCTGCTTGATCGCCGAACGTTCCGGGTTCATCGAACCATCGGCCAGCGGCATGTAGCGGTCGGATTCCTCGCCGCCCTCGCCGGTGTTCGACTTGCCGCCGATCCGGTTCATGGCGATCGCCAGTGTCGTATGCGCCTCCCTGGAGATCGAGCCGAAGGACATCGCCCCCGTCGAGAAACGCCTGACGATATCGGCCGCCGGCTCGACCTCGTCGATCGATATCGGCTTGCGGCCAATCGCCTCGGCGCTCTTCATCTTGAAGAGCCCGCGGATCGTGTTCATGCGCAGCGCCGAATTGTTCACCATATCGGCGAATTCGCGGTAGCGATCCTCGGCATTGCCGCGCACGGCATGCTGAAGGGCGGCGACCGCATCCGGCGTCCAGGCATGGCTTTCGCCGCGCATGCGGTAGGCATATTCGCCGCCGATGTCGAGCGTCGTGGCAAGAAGCGGATCGGTGCCGAAGGCAGCGTTATGGCGAGCGACGGTTTCCGCGGCGATCGCCTCGAGGCCGACGCCTTCGATCATCGTCGCGGTTCCGAAGAAATACTTGTCGATCAGTTCCGACTGCAGGCCGATCGCATCGAAGATCTGCGCGCCGCAATAGGACTGGTAGGTCGAGATGCCCATCTTCGACATGACCTTGAGGATGCCTTTGCCGACTGCCTTGATGTAGCGGTAGACAACTTCGGAAGCATCCACTTCCTTCGGGAATTCGCCCTTGGCATGCATGTCGAGCAGCGTGTCGAAGGCGAGATAGGGGTTGATCGCCTCGGCGCCGTAGCCGGCGAGCAGGCAGAAATGATGGACCTCGCGCGGTTCGCCGGTCTCGACAACGAGACCGACCGAGGTGCGAAGCCCCTTGCGGATCAGGTGATGGTGCACGGCAGCCGTCGCCAGCAGTGCCGGAATGGCGATCCGGTCCGGCCCGATCTGACGATCGGAGAGCACGATGATGTTGTAGCCGCCCTTGACCGCCGCTTCCGCGCGCTCGCAGAGCCGGTCGAGCATCTCGGGCATGCCTTCGGCGCCACGCTCGATATCATAGGTGAAATCGAGCGTCTTGGTGTCGAAACGATCTTCCGTATGGCCGATCGAACGGATCTTCTCGAGATCGCCATTGGTCAGGATCGGCTGGCGAACCTCGAGCCGCTTGGCGTTCGCCGCGCCCTCGTGGTCGAGAATATTCGGCCGCGGCCCGATGAAGGAAACCAGGCTCATGACCAGTTCCTCGCGGATCGGGTCGATCGGCGGATTGGTCACCTGCGCGAAGTTCTGCTTGAAATAGGTGTAGAGCAGCTTCGGCTTTTCCGACATCGCCGAGATCGGCGTATCCGTGCCCATCGAGCCAATCGCCTCCTGGCCCGTCGTCGCCATCGGCGACATCAGGATGCGTGTATCCTCGAGCGTGTAGCCGAAGGCCTGCTGGCGGTCGAGCAGCGACACGTCGCGGCGCAGCGCCCGCGGCTCCACCGGCTTCAGGTCTTCGAGGATGAGCTGGGTGCGGTTGAGCCAGCTGCGATAGGGATGCGCCGTCGCAAGCTGCGACTTCACCTCGTCGTCGGAGATGATGCGGCCTTCTTCCATGTCGATCAGCAGCATCTTGCCCGGCTGCAGGCGCCACTTCTGGATGATCTTCTCCTCCGGAACCGGCAACACGCCGGCTTCGGACGCCATGATGACGCGGTCGTCATCGGTGACGAGGTAGCGCGCCGGCCGCAAGCCGTTGCGGTCGAGCGTCGCGCCGATCTGCTTGCCGTCGGTGAAGGCAACGGCAGCCGGCCCATCCCAGGGCTCCATCAGCGCCGCATGATATTCGTAGAAGGCCTTGCGTTCTGCGGCCATCGACTGATTGCCGGCCCAGGCCTCCGGGATCAGCATCATCACGGCATGCGCCATCGAATAACCGCCGCGCACCAGGAATTCGAGTGCGTTGTCGAAGCAGGCCGTGTCTGACTGCCCCTCGTAGGAGATCGGCCAGAGCTTGGAGATGTCCTCGCCGAACAGCGGCGAGGAGACCGATGCCTGGCGCGCCGCCATCCAGTTGACGTTGCCGCGCAGCGTGTTGATCTCGCCGTTATGGGCGACCATGCGGTAAGGATGCGCGAGCTTCCACGACGGGAAGGTGTTGGTCGAGAAGCGCTGGTGCACCAGGGCGACCGCGCTTTCGAAGCGCGGATCCGACAGGTCCTTGTAATAGACGCCGACCTGATAGGCCAGGAACATGCCCTTGTAGACCACCGTCGCCGACGACAGCGACACCGGATAGAAATTGCTCTCCTCGCCGTCGAACTCGTCATAGATGCGGTTGGAGATGACCTTGCGCAGCGTGAACAGCCGACGCTCGAACTCGTCGTTGTTTTCGGCATCCTCGCCGGCGCCGATGAAGACCTGCACATGATGCGGCTCGGTTGCGGCAATGGCCGGCGCCTTGGAGAGCGAGGAATTGTCGACGGGCACGTCGCGGAAGCCGATGAAGGCCTGACCTTCCTCGGTGATGACGTCCTTGATCACCTTCTTGAAGTGCTCGATCTGCTTTTCATCGCGCGGCATGAAGATATGGCCGACGCCATATTCGCCGACCGGCGGCAGGGTGATGCCCTGCTCGGCCATCTCCTCGCGGAAGAAACGGTCGGGGATCTGCACCAGGATGCCGGCGCCGTCACCCATCAGCGGATCGGCGCCGACGGCGCCGCGATGCGTCAGGTTTTCAAGGATGAAAAGGCCATCCTTGACGATCTGGTGTGACTTCTGGCCCTTCATATGCGCGACGAAGCCGACGCCGCAGGCATCATGTTCGTTGCGCGGATCGTAGAGGCCCTGTTTCTTCGGCAGGCCGGAGGCGGATTTGGACATATTGGCCGTCGCGCGCAGCTCTGCAGCAGCAAACCGGTCAACTTCCATGGATGGCGTCTTCGTCATCATCTTTCCTCCTGTCGAAGCCCGCGGGGCCGCGGGCGGCTTTTCGTCCCGCGCCGCAACCCGAAGATAGGTTCGGCGCATGACAGCGCTGTTGCATTGTGAAGATCGGCCGCAGACATCTGCTTTAAAGGAAAGCAAACCGTCGCGTTCCGCGCCTGCCATTCGCCTCCGCGCGCCGCCCTTGAGGCTTGACGCTCGGAAGAACTATAGCGTGAAAGCCGTTCTGTTCCAGGGCTTTCGGCGCCTCTTCGGTCATAAAGGCCAAAATAGGACAGCAACACTGTCCTAATTCATCAGTTCTATGCCAGAAAGCATTCGGCTCTGCAAGAGCGCTCCGTCAAAAAACGTCAATTTGCGACGGAAGATTGCCTGGGTAGCGGCCATGACGAAAGAAAATTACGTTATGCCGTATCATTTTGTTTATTAATTGCGTAGTTCAATTTCCGTGATGTGTCGCGGGCGACAACCTTGATCCTGTGAAGCTTTGGCGTAATGTCCGCTGCGGACTTGCCACCCCCTTCCTTTCTCACGGTTTCCCCACATGTTCTTTGCTTCCGATAACTGGGCCGGCGCCCACAAATCCATTGCCGAACGTCTGCTGACGGAATCGACCGGCTTTGCCGCCGCCTATGGCGCCGGCGATCTCGACAGAAAGGTCGAAGCCCGTTTTTCCGAGATCTTCGAGCGTGAGGTTTCGATCTTCTTCGTCGCTACCGGCACGGCCGCCAACTCGCTGTCGCTGGCAAGCGTCCAGCGCCCCGGCGGCATCACCTTCTGCCATTCGGAAGCCCATGTGATCGAGGATGAATGCGGTGCACCGGAATTTTTCTCCGGTGCCGCCCGTCTCGTTGCCGTTGACGGCGAAGCCGGCAAGATCGACCCGGCAAAACTTTCGGCAAAGATCGCAAGCTTTCCCGAGGACGCCGTCCATCACGGCCGCGCCAGCGCCGTGACCATCACCCAGGCGACCGAGATCGGCACCGTCTATTCCCTGCCGGAGATCGGCGAGATCGCCGCCATATCAAGGAAGCGCAATCTGCCGCTCCACATGGATGGCGCCCGCTTCGCCAACGCCCTGGTCGCACTCGGCGCCACCCCGGCCGAAATGACCTGGAGGCGCGGCGTCGACATGCTGTCCTTCGGCGGCACCAAGAACGGCTGCTGGTGTGCCGAAGCGATCATCATCTTCAATCCGGATCAAGCCCGGGAAATGCCGTTCATCCGCAAGCGCGCCGCCCAGCTTTTCTCCAAATCGCGTTTCATCGCCGCCCAGTTCGATGCCTATTTCGAAGACGGTCTCTGGCTCGATCTCGCCCGTCATTCGAACGGCATGGCCGACAGGCTGCGCGCCGGCATCGGCACGAGCAACTCGGCTCGCCTGGCCTGGCCGACCGCATCCAACGAAGTCTTTGCTGTGGTCAGCAAAAGTGCCGCAAAAATTGCGGAGGAAAAGGGGGCCAAATTTTACGAGTGGCCGGTCCCGGCGGCAACGCCCGAACTCGTTTCCGAAAGCGAAACCCTGATCCGCCTCGTCTCCAGCTTCGCGACCACCGAAGCGGATGTCGATGGCTTCTTGAAGTGCCTGGCCGCCTGATCGCCTGCCGGAAAGGCCTGCCGGCCCGGCAGGCCTTTCGGTGACGGGCAAGGATTCACGCCGACCTCAGTCCCCTCACCTTTTGCAGAATATCCTCCGACAGTGCTGAAACCAGTGCCTGGTCCGCTCCCTTACGCGGCACCAGCACGAATTCCACGTCCTCCAGCACCGGAAGTTTTCCCGCAGCGATCTCCTTCAGGCCCGATGGTGCCATGCTGCGCGGCTGCACCAGCACGCCCATCCCGGCTCGCGCCGCTGCCGTCAACCCGCTCAGGCTGCCGCAGGTGCAGACGATCCGCCACGGCACCCCGTTTCGCCCGAGCGCTTCGAGCGCGATCACCCGTGTGACGCTCGGCGGCGGAAAGGCGATCAGCGGCAGAGGCCCTGAGGCGAGCACGCGCTCGGGATCGCGCGCCAGCCAGACGAGCGGCTCGCGATAGACGAGTTTTCCGCGCGCATCGCCGAGCCGACGCTTGGCGAGCACCAGATCGATCTCGCCATTGTCCTGCATCTCGTAAAGCACACCGGAAAGCGCAACCGTCAGTTCCAGGTCGACCGATGGATGCGAACGCACGAAATCCTCCAGCACCGCCGGCAGCTGGCTGGTGACGAAATCCTCCGATACGCCGAGCCGCAGACTGCCGCGCAGGCTGTTGCTCTTAAACAGCGACTGCACCTGCCCCTCGATCGAAAGCATGGCGCGCGCATGCGACAGCAGTGCCTCGCCATCGCCGGTCAACATCACCTTATGGGTGTCGCGCGCCAGCAGCCTGCGCCCGAGCGCCGTCTCCAGCCGCTGGATGTGCTGGCTGACCGTCGACTGCCCGAGGCCGAGCCTTTCTGCGGCGAGCGTGAAACTGCCCATCTGCTCGACGGCGACGAAACTGCGCAATTGCGAAAGGTCCAGCATGATCCATATTCTCGATAACTGTTATTCCTTGCATCCTGGATCATAATGGACGACAGAACAATGACTGTTTTATCACGCCGCGAGATCGCCATGCGCCGCTTTCTGCCCGATACATTCACCATCCTGCTCGTCTGCACCGTCATCCTCGCGTCGCTGCTGCCGGCAAGCGGCACATTCGCGGATTATTTCGGTATCGCCACTGACCTTGCCATCGCGCTGCTGTTCTTCCTGCATGGCGCGCGCCTGTCGCGCGACGTCGTCATATCAGGCCTGCTGCACTGGCGCCTGCATCTCGTCATCCTGCTGACCACCTTCGGCATTTTCCCGCTGCTCGGCATGGCGCTCGGGCTGATCCCCGACACGATCCTGCCGCAGCCGCTTTATCTCGGCATCCTCTTCCTCTGCGTGCTGCCGTCGACGGTGCAGTCGTCGATTGCCTTCACCTCGATGGCGGGCGGCAACGTACCGGCCGCCATCTGCTCGGCCTCGGCATCCAACATTTTCGGCATGTTCCTGACACCGCTGCTCGTCGGCCTGCTGTTTTCCGTCGGCGGCCATGGCGGCTTCTCCTTCGATGCATTAGAGCAGATCCTGCTGCAGCTGCTTGCCCCCTTCATTGTCGGCCAGATCCTGCAGCCCTGGATCGGCGACTGGATCCGCGCCAAGAAGAAGATCCTGATGCCTGTCGACCGCGGCTCGATCCTGATGGTCGTCTATCTCGCCTTCAGCACGGCGGTCGTCGAGGGCCTGTGGCACACCTTTTCGATCGCCGATATCGCCGTCGTCATCGTCGCCGACATGGTTTTGCTGGCGATTGTCCTGGTGCTGACGATGTTCGGCAGCCGCTGGCTGGGCTTCAACAAGGCCGACGAGATCACCATCACCTTCTGCGGCTCGAAGAAGAGCCTCGCGAGCGGCGTACCGATGGCGAACGTCATCTTCGCCGGCCAGTCGATCGGCGCGATCGTGCTGCCGCTGATGCTGTTCCACCAGATCCAGCTGATGGTCTGCGCCGTCATCGCCCAGAAATACGCCGCCGCCGCGGCCCGCCGTGCAACGGACAAGGAAATCGACGAAGCCGCCAGCCCGGCATGAAGCATGTCGCGCAAAACTGTGCAGCGGTTTTGCGACAACGACATGCGTAAAAATAAGAGCTAAAGCGCGATGAGCGAATCTGAAAGATCGCGACGCGCTTCAAGCCGAAACAAAAAACGGCGCCCCATAGGAGCGCCGTTCATTTTATCCGATAAGGATCTGATTAGCCGTTGATGATCTGCGCTTCGATGGCTTTCGGAGCCTCGACCGGTTCTGCAGCAATCGTAATCTTGCGGGGCTTCATGGCCTCGGGAATATTTCGCAGAAGGTCGATGTGCAGCAGGCCGTTCTTCAGCGAAGCGGCGATCACCTCGACATGGTCGGCAAGCTGGAAGCGGCGCTCGAAGGCGCGCTTGGCAATGCCGCGGTAGAGGAATTCGCCGCTTTCGGCAGGTTCCTCGTTCTTTTCACCCTTCACGGACAGGACATGGGCATGGGCTTCGATCGAAAGTTCGGTCTCGTCGAAACCGGCAACCGCCATGGTGATGCGATAGGTGTTTTCACCGGTGCGCTCGATATTATAGGGCGGATAGGTCTGCGCCTGCTCCGGCTGGGCAAGGCTGTCGAGCATGGTGAAGAGCCGGTCGAAACCGACGGTCGAACGATAAAGGGGAGAGAAGTCTACGTGACGCATGATGTCCTCCTGTGGAAGCGACGTGTTGCGATGAAGTGCCCCTGAGACCCCATCTTTGGCGGCCTTGGGACGGTTGCGCGGGCCCTGTTCGGCACCCGCAGAAAGGAGATGGTGATGGGATTCGAGGAGTTCAAGACCTTTTCGGAATCGCCTTGATCAGCCCGTGAACCCCGCATGAACGACCGGTTCGGAGCGCGTTCAGGCACATTCGCCTAGAAATTTCCGCGTCGGGTGAATCTGGTCCCGATGGCTGAAGTGCATCCGTCCCTTCTTCTTCAGCCTCAACTTCGGCCGGCCGCGAGCACCCTCATGCTCCTGCCGGCCCTTTTCCTCCAGCCGGCCTTGCGAGCGCCACCGCTTTCCAATCCGGATGCCGTGCGCTATCCCTGAAGGCGAAGCAGTCAGCAGCGGCGCATTGGCAAAGTCATGGATCAGGTTCTCTATTCGACGCCCGACAATCCCGCCCCGGAAAACCGCACGGAGGGGTTCTTCGAAACCCATGACGGCCACCAGCTGCGTTACGCCGTCTTCCGCTCGAGCGCTCTGGTCGCCAAGGGCACGGTCGTCATCCTGCATGGCCGCAACGAATATATCGAGAAATATTTCGAGACGATCCGCGACCTGACGGCCAAAGGCCTCTGGGTCGCGACCTTCGATATGCGCGGCCAGGGCGGTTCGCCGCGGCTGCTGAAGAGCCGCAACCACGGCCACATTCGCCGCTTCGTCGATTACGAGCGTGATCTCGACACCTTCCTCGAAAGGGTGGTGTTGCCGGATACCCGCCTGCCCTTCTATCTGCTCGCGCATTCCACAGGCGGCCTGATTGCGCTGTCGGCCGCGCCCTATCTCACCACCCGTATCGATCGCATGGTGCTGTCGGCGCCCTTTATCGGCCTGACCGGCCAATCGGTCTCGCCTCGCGTCATCCGCGCTCTTGCAGGCACGCTGACGGCCCTCGGCCTTGGTTTTCTGCCGCTGACCTCGAAACTGAAGGAGCCGAACTTCAGCGACAATCCGCTGACCTCGGACGAACACCGGTTCGAGCGCAATGTTGCGATGATGAGGGCTCATCCGGAACTGACGCTCGGGCCGCCGACGGCCCGCTGGCTGATCGAGGCCTTTCGCACGATGGACCGGGTCACCTCGCCCTACCATCTCTTTTCCATCACCATCCCGACCATCGTCATCGCCCCGACGCGTGACGGTGTCGTGCCCTACACGGCGCAGGAGCGGCTTTCGCGTTATTTCCGCGCCGGCCAGCTGGTGCCGATCAACGGCGCCCGCCACGAGATCTTCCAGGAGCGCGATATCTACCGCGCTGCCGCCCTTGCGGCCTTCCACGCCTTCATTCCCGGCAGCGATGCCGAAGAAAACCAAGAAGTCGCCGCCCTCGGCACATGACCGGCCAGCATTGCTGACCGCGGAATCAGCACGGCGGGATCACCGCTGCAGAACGGCGATCGCCTGTTCGTAGACCGCCCGGCTGCCGGCGGCGATGATCGAGCCGCCGTTCTCAGGCCGTCCGCCGTCCCAGGTGGTGATGATGCCGCCTGCCCCCTCGATGACGGGAATGATGCCGCCGACGTCATAGGGTTTCAGACTGTTTTCGATGACGAGATCGATATGGCCGGCGGCAAGCAACGCATAGGCATAGCAGTCGCAGCCGTAGCGGAAGAGCCGCACCTGGCTCTCGATCTCGCGGTATTTCTCCATCTCCTCGCCGACAAAGAGATGCGGCGAGGTGGTGAACAGGATGGCGTTCGAAAGCGCATCACACTGGCGCGTCGCCAGCCGCCGCTCGCCCTCCGGCCCGGTATAGATCGAGCCGTTCTGGTCGGCGAAATAGCGCTCGCCGGTAAAGGGTTGCTCGATCATGCCCATGATCGCCCTGCCATCCCTCTGCAGGCCGATCAGCGTTCCCCACACCGGCACACCGGAGATGAAGGCACGCGTGCCGTCGATCGGATCGATCACCCAGACATATTCGCGGTCGAGCCCGACATTGCCATGTTCCTCGCCGAGAATGCCGTGGCCGGGGAAACTCTCCTCGATCAGCGCCCGGATGGCGAGTTCGGCCGCCCGGTCACCTTCCGTCACCGGATCGAAACCGGAGGAAAGCTTGTTCGTGACATCGAGGCCGGAGCGGAAGCGCGGCAGCGTCTCGGCTCGGGCGGCTTCCGCCAGGCGGTTGAAAAACGAACGGTCAGGAAACATGATGGATCCGTTTGGCTGGCGGGAGTGGCGCTTTTCATAGCGAAAAGCAATGGGAATGCAAACGCAGCAGGCAATTTGGCTCTAACTGCCCAAAGATATCGCAGCGCAATATATTGCTTGACATTTGTGCAATGCAATAGTAGCGTCTCCATACAGTCTTCTGACTGTAAATACCCTCCTTGGGTGTTTCCTCCCTAGACTTAGCCGCGCTCACAAGCGCGGTTTTTTTTGGCCGGGAAGACGAAGGCCAGACGTCAGCGACATCGAAAAAGAGATCTATTCGGCGGCCAGCGCCCGCTCACCGGCAAATTTCTCAACATATTCCGCCATCTGCTGCATGAAGTCCGTGACCGCATCAGCCACCGCAGCGAAATCCTCGCGTTTCTGCAGAGTCAGCTCATCGACGTAGATCGCCCGGTTCACCTCGATCTGCAGCGCGTGCAGTCCGCGCGAAGGCCGGCCGTAATGTTCGGTGATGAAGCCGCCGGCATAGGGTTTGTTGCGGATCGCAGCAAAACCCATTTCCTCCAGGATGGCGATGGCAGCGCGCGAAAGTTCGGCCGAAGCGCTGGTGCCGTAGCGATCACCGATGATGAAATCAGGTCGCGCAGTGCTGCCGGCGACGCGCACATTGCCGGGCATCGAGTGGCAGTCGATCAGCACGCCGAAGCCGAACTGCACATGCGTTCGCGCGATCAGCCGTCGAAGCGCCGCATGATAGGGCTTGTAGACCGCTTCGACGCGGTCGAGCCCCTCCTGCACCGGCAGGCGCCGCGCATAGATCTCCATGTTCTCGGCGACGATGCGCGGAATGGTGCCGAGCCCGCCGGCGACCCTGAGCGAATTGACATTGGCATAGGGCGGCAGCAACCCGTCGAACATCCGCGGATCGAGCTCATAAGGCTCGCGATTGACGTCGAGATAGGCGCGCGGAAAGTTGGCTGCCAGCAGCGGCGCGCCGAGTGCGACGGCCGAGCCGAAGAGCTCGTCGACATAGTGATCCTCGGAACGGCGGATGGCGATGCCCTCAAGCCTGGACTGAGCGATAAATTCCGGTGGATAAATGCGGCCGCTATGGGGGGAGTTGTAGACGAAAGGAATGGTCTGCGACACGGGCTCATGGACCTCAAAAAGCTCGTATTCGCGTATTTCCGGCACTTTCGGCCCTCTTTACCATGTCATGAACTGACTGCTTGGCCCATGTTGCCAGTTGCCCGGCCGCAAGTCCATACTATGTAGGAGGGATGGCGGTCACGCACAGACAATTCACCGGTTGTTTACCGGGTAAAGACTAGTGTAAACGGCTGGCAGCCCACCAAAAACCTATGGATCGCGGTCTGGATTGATGACTCAGAAGATACTTCTCGCCGAAGACGACAACGACATGCGCCGCTTCCTGGTGAAAGCGCTCGAAAAGGCCGGCTACAAGGTCCTTTCCTATGACAATGGCGCCAGCGCCTATGACCGGCTGCGCGAGGAGCCGTTTTCCCTGCTGCTGACCGATATCGTCATGCCCGAGATGGACGGCATCGAGCTGGCGCGACGCGCCACCGAGCTCGACCCCGACCTGAAGGTGATGTTCATCACCGGTTTTGCCGCCGTGGCGCTCAACCCTGATTCGAAGGCGCCGAAGGATGCCAAGGTCCTTTCGAAGCCTTTTCACCTGCGCGATCTCGTCGATGAGGTCAACAAGATGCTTGCCGCGTAAGGCTTGCCGGGCGGCGCGTCACAAAACTGAAAAAAGCCTATTGACGGCTCCGAAGGTTTTGTGATCTATGCGCCGCCATCGGATGGGCGTGTAGCTCAGCGGGAGAGCACTACGTTGACATCGTAGGGGTCACAGGTTCAATCCCTGTCACGCCCACCATCCGATCTCCCTGACATCGTTGACAAATCCCCGCCTTGGGGATTTTCTGTTTCCTGAACCTGGCACGCGATCGAGATCCAGCACTTTGCGCAGCGAGGGCTTGTACGTGATTGGTCCGCGACCATGATCCGGGGGCCGGATTTCAATGGCTGTGGGATAGCCCCCACACGCGGGAAATAGGAGGACGTATGACGCAAAGGACGCGGACACGTAAAGCGATATCCATAATCCTCGGCCTCGCCCTGGCTGGGGCTGGCCTCCTCGGTTTCGGTTATATGCAGTTTCATGTCGTCGAACCCATTAGCATCAAGCTTTGGCTAATTCCGATCACGATCCTCGCGGCTGGGGTAGCGATCCTCTGGGACGATTTCAAAAATCCCTAGCGAGACGACTGCTCTCCCCGTTCGACGCCCGAGCGACCGGCGGCAAGCTGGTGAAAGAGGGCAAATTGAGCAGTTCCAGCAAAAGCGCGTCTTCGTTGCTTCCCGTCGAGGCGACATTCGCCAGTCACCGATCACTGCCGGTGAGAAGCTGTGGCCCGACATCGGTATGTCCTGGGGCATTGTTCGGCTTTGTCCGATTCGTGCAGATTGCAGCGATGGCGTTTTCGCATATGAGGACGTGCTCACGCGATCATCAATTGCATACCGTTGCCGAAGTTCAGCCCCTCGTTGCTCAAGCATTCGGAAGCGCGAGCTTTGTGACGGACAGATGACGGGTGTATGACAAAATGCGTGTGATTTCAGCAACATAGCAGTGACAGCCTGCTGTCACGATCGACAATGTCGTTGCAGTGCAACATCCCCTATGTAACTTCCGCGGCGAGGCAGGCACCGACCCAAAAAGGTGCCGCTTCGGTCACACGGGGTGAAGACACGTAGGGACTGCCGAGCGCAGACGGTCTTCATCCTCTTGCATCTGAACTGGAGGTTATTCCATGAACATCAAGAGCCTTCTTCTCGGCTCCGCTGCTGCACTTGCAGCAGTACCCGGCGCTCAGGCAGCTGACGCTATCGTTGCTGCCGAACCGGAACCGGTTGAATACGTTCGCGTCTGCGACGCCTACGGCACCGGCTACTTCTACATCCCGGGCACCGAAACCTGCCTCAAGATCAACGGTTACGTCCGTTTCCAGGTTGACGTGGCTCCGCACGCCAGCTCGATCGGCGCCGCCGGCGGTGGTTCTGTCGCCAACGACTCGGACTGGGATGCCCGTACGCGTGGTCAGGTTCAGTTTACGGCCAAGAGCGACACCGAATATGGTCCGCTGACCGGCGTCATCGTCATGCAGTTCAATGCTGACAACGCTTCTGCCCAGAAGGCCCAGCTGGACTCTGCTTACATCGACATCGCAGGTTTCCGCGCTGGTCTCTTTTACTCCTGGTGGGACGATGGTCTCTCCGGCGAAACGGACGATATCGGTTCTCCGGTAACGCTGCACAACTCTATCCGTTATCAGTACGAAACCGACGCCTTCTACGCTGGCATCAGCGTCGACGAGCTGGAAGACAGCCCGTTCTATGATGGCGAAACCGCTAACAACTTCGGCGTTGCAGTCGGTCTCGGGGGCAAGGCTGGAGCATTCAGCTACCAGATCACTGCTGGTTACGACACCGACAACGAAGAAGGTGCCGTCCGCGCTATGGGTACGGTTGCTGTCGGTCCGGGCACGCTCGGCCTCGCAGTCGTCTACGCGACCAACCCGAACGCCTATTACAACAAGGCTGAGTGGGCCATCGCTGCTGAATACGCAATCAAGGCGACCGACAAGCTGAAGATCACCCCGGCCGTTCAGTACTACGACAATTACGGCATCACTGCTGGCGAGTTCAACGACGACGTTAACGCCTGGAAGGCCGGCGTAACGATCGACTACCAGATCGTTGAAAACCTCTCGGCAAAGGTTTCGGTTCAGTACCTCGATCCGGACAATGCTGAAGACGTAACCTCGGGCTATTTCCGCCTGCAGCGCGCGTTCTGACAAAAGGCTGCCGGCTAGAACAGGATGTCGTCCGAAAACCGCTCATACTTTTCGGCATCATGCTCTGGACCGGCAGCTACAAATTCCTGATCTGACTGACCTCCGATCGGGAAAGAATGGGCCTGGACTTCCCTGCCTGGGCCCATTCCCCTTGACCAGAAGTGCGTCCAAGATGGCAGGCGCGCGATGAGCGCCTTGCTACGGTCGTGTCACATCGGTTCGTTGCCGATGTCCGGCAGCCTATGTCATTGCTGGACCCTGTAACCAGCAGGCTCAACCAACTTTTGACTCACCTGCCGCCGATCGCCGAGCCCGCCCGGCGGCCGACGAAATTTTTGTGCCTCTGGAATAACGGAGCCAAATTCGGACACAGAGCCATGCCATGGCGAACCGAGCATGAGGTGGTGATTCGCCTCGACAGGACATGGGGTTTTGAGATCGAAATGAAGTTATCCGCGCGTGCCGCCGCCGCAATTTTTTCCGCTGCCTTCGCCTTGCCGGCCTCTGCCGCGCCAGCCGCACCCGCCGAGACTTTTCCCGGCGCGCCTGGCGTCATCACGCTTTCCGGCAAATGCGCCAAGCTTGTTGTCGCCAAGTTCGACGCCACCAAGGGCTGCAAGAACGAGCTTGCCAGCGTCACCCTGGTCAATGGCCTGGTGACCTTCATCTTCACTTCGGATGGCAAGGCGCTCGGCTTCCAGGGCGACGGCGGCGGCATCAAGCCCGCCTCCAACGGCAATGCCCGCCTGCCGCTCAGCCTCGTCACCACGGGTGTCGGCAACAAGATGACCGGGGAGGTCAAGGTTGCCGGCTTCTGCACCTTCGGCAATCCCTATGCCGGTAAGCCGATTGCGATCGAATGCACCGCAGAAAGCAAGGATTCCTCCTTCACCGGCAGCTTCCGCACCGGCGGCAAGCTGGTGAAAAAAGGCAAATAGCCAGAGCAACTCCAGCAAAACTGCGCAGCGGTTTTGCGTCGGGAATCGCCTGAAAACAAAGCGAGAGCGTTTCCGTGCATTCGAGAATGGAAATGCTCTACAGCGCCGCGCGTCTTTTCAGACGCGCAAAGGACGCTGTAGCATTTTGAATTGCCGTCAGGCGCACCAGGCGCTACCGGCAGCCCCCGGCTTGCGTGCCAGTCCCTCATTGATCAGTTGCGCGCCGAAAGAGCGCCCGTCGCGCGAGACGACGCGCGGTGCGCCTGAGGACTCGGTCTTGCCCGCGGCATTCATCGTGAAGGGTCCAGCGTTCAGAAGTGCCAGCAGCCGTGACTTGGCGGCAAAGGCCACCCTGCGTTCGCCGTCACAGCGGGCCTGGTCGACGACAGGGCTTGCCATGTCGGCGATCACGATCTTCTCGCCCTTGTACCAGAACACGCCGCCATCGCCGACGCAATTGATATGGGCGCCCTGCCCGCAATAGCCGAAAGCGACCCTCCCGGTTTCCGAAACGGCAGGAGAGGCCGGGGACGGCACTGCTTTTATCGGCTGGATCATCGGCGTCGGGATCGCGGCCGGCGGCAGCGGCTGCGACTGTGGCACCGGCGATACGGCTTTCGGCATGGGTGCGGCAAGCGCCACCTGCTTCGGAGGCACGTCCTTCCTGACGAGGGGTTTCGGCTCCGCCGTTTCCCGCGTGATCGGCGCCGATTGCCTTGCAAGCATCGGCTGGATGCTCTTCCAATGGTCGTGAGCGACGATGCCACCGATCGCGGCAATGCCGATCACCGCCCAGGGCAGCAATCCGCCACCGCTGCTGCGCGCTTTGCTCTTTCCTCTGGCCGGCGCCTTGCGGCGGCCGCGTGTCGCTGTCTTGGCCATCTGTCCGATTCCCGTGAGGCCGGGATTATCGCTGCCCAATCCTTTCCGAAAGGTTGGCGCGGCGACAGGATGATGCCTGGTTCGGCGATCTTTTCCTCCAATGACAGGAAAGCGCCGGGGCGCACCGGCGGGGCCTGTGCGGCGCCTGAAACACACGACGAGGAAAAAGCTGAACAAATTCCGCGCTTACACGTTAGCCAGCGAAAAATTCCATCTATTCTAGGGGAAAAATCCATGGATCTCATCATCGCCGACATGATACCGGCGTCGCGCATCCACTATCCGGTCATCTTCGCCCGTCTGCTCGGCGCCATCGTCTTCGGCGCACTGATCGGCTTCGAGCGCGAGGCACGCGACCGCCCGGCAGGCTTCCGCACCCATATTCTGATCAGTCTTGCCGCGGCCCTCTTTGCCATCATCTCGATCGAGGCCGTGCACATGCCGGGTTTCGCCGATGACGAGCAGGTGCGTATCGATCCGCTGCGTGTCATCGAAGCCGTAACCGCCGGCGTCGCTTTCCTTGCCGCCGGCATGATCGTCTTTGCCAGAGGTCGGGTGCACGGGCTGACGACGGGCGCTGGCATGTGGCTCTCCGGCGCGATCGGCCTCGCCATGGGCTTCGGCTATTGGCCGATCGCCTTCTTCACGACGCTCGCCGCCATCTGTGTGCTCTTCGCTTTCGGTAAGCTCGAGCAACGATTCGGCTTTAACTCCGGACAGCGTATCGATCGGGATGACCATCAATAGAAAACAAAACGCCCGGCATCATGCCGGGCGTTCGTATCAGCGTGACTGTCTGCTGGTCATTCGGAGCGTGCGGCCGAAGGATCGTTTTTCCCAACCGATGCCGTACCGCCGATGGACGAAAGCGGCTTCTGGCGTTCGCCGATGCCGATATTGATGCGCTCGTCCGCCGCCTCGCGTACGGCCTGCCATTCACTTTCGTGCCGGATGAAGATCTCGCGGGGCACAAAGTTGATCGTCATATGTTTCTCACCCTGTTTTAAATCTACCGTCAGCGCCAAAGAGGCCTCCGGAATATCCGTTATTTCTTGGTGTCAGCATTGCCTTTAATGTCGGGACCACCCTTGGAAAGGTCTGCGCCGGTAACATGGGCGGGCACGTGAATGTCGTGATAGACGCCGGGCGTCAGGGTCAGATCGACATGATGCGGCGGCAGCACCTGCGCCTTCTGCATGCGGTTTGGCTTCGCCCGCTTCATGCGGTCGGACGCCTCCGTGCGCTTGTCGGGAACATGGGTCGAAGTGTGCATCATCGGCCTCCTTTTTTAAGCTCAACAGTGCCTAACGGACGGGCATCAGGATGGTTCCAAAAAAAATTACCCAATCTCGATATGCCTGTCGGCCTTGACTGGCCCGGGAAGCTCATTACCTAGAGCCTATCCTGCAGCCTCCCAGACATCGGCTGACGGGGGAACTTTGGTGCCGGGCCCCTCTGGCGAGAGTTTTTACGGCGCTCTCGTGATGTCGGTACCGCCTGCAGCTTAGCCGGCGGATTTTTCATCGATGAACAAGCTCACCATGCCTGACCCGCATGCCCGTTATGGCATGTCGCGTTTTTCCAATATATCACCCCTCTTCAATGCGATTTGCGGCCGCGAGGTGCGGCCATGAACCAGTCCGTGACCCATAAATCTTCGCTCAGCTATTTCCGCTGGGCTTTCATCGTTACTGCCCTCGGCCTCGTTCTCGGCGCCGTGCTCGGCTGGCAGACGACGGGCACCATCGGCGGCATGGCAACCGTCTTCTTCATCTGCACGGTGCTTGCAGTGCTGGAGATATCGCTTTCCTTCGACAATGCCATCGTCAACGCCAACAAGCTGAAGGAGATGACGCCGGTCTGGCAGAAGCGCTTCCTCACCTGGGGCATCATCATCGCCGTCTTCGGCATGCGCATCGTCTTCCCGCTGGCGATCGTCGCGATCGCGGCCCAGATCGGCCCCTGGGATGCTCTGGTGCTTGCCGCCCGCGAGCCGGCCGAATATGCCCGCATCATGAACGACGCGCATCTGCCGATCGCAGCCTTCGGCGGCACCTTCCTGATGATGGTCGGGCTCAACTACTTCTTCAATCACGAGAAGCAGGTGCACTGGATTGGCGGTCTTGAAAAGATGATGGCACGTTCCGCCACCATCAAGGGTATTGAGATCGCCTTCGTGTTGGCGCTGATGCTGGTTTTCTCCTGGCTGATCGGCGGCGAGGAAGCCACCGTCTTCGTCCATTGCGCCATCTACGGCCTGCTTACCTTCCTCGCGGTCGAGGTGGTCGGCGGGCTGCTCGATGCCTCGCAGCAGACGATGAGTGCTGCCGCCAAGGGCGGCCTCGGCGCCTTCATCTATCTGGAGGTGCTGGACGCCAGCTTCTCCTTCGATGGCGTCATCGGCGCCTTCGCGCTGACGCAGAACCTCTTCGTCATCGCCATCGGCCTTGGCATCGGCGCCATGTACGTGCGCTCGATGACGATCATGCTGGTGGAGAAGGGAACGCTTGCCGAATACCGCTATCTCGAACATGGCGCCTTCTACGCCATCCTGATCCTCTCGGTGATCATGTATGCGCAGACGATGGTGCACATCCCCGAAGTCATCACCGGCCTCGGCGGCGCGGCGCTGATCGGCCTGTCCCTCTGGTCATCCATCCGCCACAACAGGCGCGAAAAGGTCGAGGGTCACGTCGCCCGGCAGGAGGAACTTCACGCCTGACAATGCAAGCCGCTGGGCGGCACCCATAGGGATAAAAATAAAGCCCGCGACCATCCGGTTGCGGGCTAATTCATTCATGCATGGCTTGCAGGTGTTAGCGGGAGACCTGACCGAAGGAGGCTGGGTCGATACCGAGCTCCCTGAGGTCGCCGGCACGCGGGCGACGGCCTGCTTCAACGGCGGCGCTGACCGCGTTTGCAGCACCAAGGACGGCGAATGCGCGGCCAAAGAAACCCGTACGGATTGAATTGCGGAGTGCGGACATTGTCCTTTTCCTTTTGCTCTATGATTGACCACTCATAGATGGCATCGCGCACAGACCTCCACAATGCTCAGAAAATCACCTCAGCCATGCAAAAAACAGCAGGCCGGCACATGTCTCCATGGCCGGCCTCGAGGGAGGGGGTGGGTCGTCTTTTTCTTCTTAGAGCGCCGTGCGTCCTTTCGGACGCACAAAGGACGATCTCATTTTGAAATCTGCGCATCGTGCTTTCCGAAAATCGATTCCGATTTCGGGCCGATGCGCTAGTCTTCGTTTGCCGCCAGTTGCGACAGCACCTGGCCCCTGCCACGCAGCCGCAGAATCAGCGGGATGAGGAAGGCGGCGGCTGCAACGATGAGCAGACCCGCCGCGATCGGCGACATCACCAGCGTCGTCACATCGCCCTGGCTGATCGCCAGCGCCCGGCGCAGCTGCTGTTCGGCAAGCGGCCCGAGGATCAGGCCGACGACGGTAGGCGCGATCGGATAGCCGAAGAGCCGCATCACATAGCCGAGCAGGCCAAAAGTGAGCAGCATGCCGAGCTCGAACACGGATGGATTGGCGCCGATTGTCCCAAGCGTCGCAAACAGCAGGATGCCGGCATAGAGCCACGGCTTTGGAATGGTCAGCAACCGCACCCAGAGCCCGATCATCGGCAGGTTCAGCACCAAAAGCATCGCATTGGCGATGAGCAGGCTGGCGATCAGTCCCCAGACGAGCTGCGGATTGGTGGCAAACAGCAGCGGCCCCGGCTGCAAGCCGTATTGCTGGAAGCCGGCGAGCATGATCGCCGCCGTCGCCGTCGTCGGCAGGCCGAGTGTCAGAAGCGGCACCAGCGTGCCGGCGGCCGAGGCGTTGTTCGCCGCCTCGGGACCGGCCACGCCTTCGATTGCGCCATGGCCGAACTCTTCCGGGTTTTTCGCCAGCCGCTTTTCGGTCGCATAGGAGAGGAACGTGCCGATTTCGGCGCCGCCCGCCGGCATCGCGCCGATCGGGAAACCGATCAGCGTGCCGCGCAGCCAGGGCTTCCACGAACGCGCCCAGTCCTCAGCGGTCATCCAGAGCGAACCCTTGACCGCCTCGACCTTCTCCGCGATCCGGTTGCCCTGCGCGGCGATATAAAGCGTCTCGCCGATCGCAAACATCGCCACGGCAAGCGTCGTCACCTCGACACCGTCGAGCAGGTCCGGGATGCCGAAGGAAAGTCGCGCCTGCCCTGTCTGCTGGTCGATGCCGACCATGGCGAGCGCAAAGCCGATGAACAGCGAGGTCAGGCCCCGCAAGGCGGAGTCGCCGAAGGCCGAGGAGACGGTGACGAAGGCAAGCACCATCAGTGCGAAATATTCGCGCGGCCCGAAGACCAGCGCCAGCTTGACGATATAGGGAGCGATGAAGGCAAGCCCGAGCGTCGCAATCAGGCCGGCGACGAAGGAGCCGATCGCCGCCGTCGCCAGCGCCGGTCCGCCGCGCCCGGCGCGCGCCATCTTGTTGCCCTCGAGCGCGGTGACGATCGAGGCGCTTTCACCCGGCGTGTTGAGCAGGATCGAGGTCGTCGAACCGCCATACATGCCGCCGTAATAGATGCCGGCGAACATGATCAGCGAGCCGCCGGGATCGAGTTTGTAGGTGACGGGCAACAGCAGCGCCACGGTGAGTGCCGGGCCGATGCCGGGAAGCACGCCGACGGCGGTGCCGAGCGTCACGCCGACCAGCGCATAAACCAGGTTCATCGGCTGCATCGCAACCAGGATACCCTGCCATAGGAATTCGAATGTGCTCATCTTGGTGTCCCAAGCGGCGTTCCCGACCGTCCGATTTCGGGGTCAGGCGCCGCGCAAAATCAAAAGAGCTGACAGCGCGTCCGCGCGGTCAGAAGAACAGATGTTCGAGCGGGCCGGCCGGCAGCGTCAATTGCAGCAGCTGCGAGAAGATCGCCCAGACGACGAAGCTAAGGACGATGCCCAGCGGCAGCGAGATCCAGAGCTTACGCTTGCCGAAGCCGCGTGCCGTCAGCGCGAAGAGGATGCCGGTCGCGATCGAGAAGCCGGCGGCGCGCAAAAGCAGCATCTGGCCGGCAAGACCGGCGACGATCCAGATGACGGGCGCCACTTCCTGCCGGTCACGTTCGGGAAAATCGCCGCGCCAGGCTTCGAAGGCAGTCCAGATCCCGAGACAGAAGAGGCCGAACGCCACCACTTGAGGTACTGTTGCCGGACCGATGCGGTCGTATTGCGCAATCGTTTTCAGATGCAAGGCATCCCAGGCCATCACACCGGCGACGACGAAGAGGAAAACGGCAATGATGAACGCCGCCCAATCAGGGCGACGCTCGGTTGCCGAGGAGGTGTTATCCTCGCTCATTGAACAAGTCCGATATCTTTGAGAATGCCTTCAGTGGCGGAGACATCCTTCTCGAGCTGCGCCTTGAAGGCATCGCCGGAGAGATAGGTGTCGGCCCAGCCCTTGGTCTTCAGGGTTTCCTGCCAGGTTGCGGAGCTGTGCAGCTTCTCGAAATCGGCAGTGACGCTTGCCACCTGCTCGGCCGACAGGCCGGGGGCTGCGGCGACCATGCGCCAGTTCTGGATGGTGACGTCGGTGCCGGCTTCCTTCAGCGTCGGGGCATCAACGCCGTCGATACGCTTATCGCTGGATACGGCGAGAAGACGGAGCGTGCCCGACTTCACCTGCGATTCGAACTCGCTATAGCTCGACACGCCGGCCGTGACCTGGCCACCGAGAATGGCGGCGAGGGCTTCACCGCCGCCGGAGAAGGCGACATAGTTGATCTTGGTCGGATCGACGCCGGAAGCCTTGGCGATCAAGCCGACGGTGATGTGGTCGGTGCCGCCGGCAGAACCGCCACCCCAGGAAACCGCACCCGGATCCTTCTTCAGCGCCGCGACCAGATCGGCCATCGTCTTGATCTCGGACGCGGCAGGAACAACGACGGCCTCATACTCGCCGGTCAGACGGGCAATCGGCGTGACATCTTTGAGCGTCACCGGCGACTTGTTGGTGAGGATCGCGCCGACCATGACATAGCCGCCGACGATCAGCGAATTCGGGTTGCCGGCAGCCTGGCTGCTGAACTGCGCAAGGCCGATGGTGCCGCCGGCGCCGGGGACGTTCTGGACCTGCACGTTGCCGGAGATCTTCTCCTGTTGCAGCGCGGTCTGCAGCGAACGAGCCGTCTGGTCCCAGCCGCCGCCGGGAGCGGCCGGCGCGATGATGGTGTAATCGGCCGCATAGGCCGGCAGCGCGATAGTCGCGGCAAGAAGAGTTGCGATGAACGTATGCTTCACGATGTGTCCTCCGTGGCGGCTGAGCAGACCGCCTGTTGTTCTCTGGGAATCGGGAGGAATGGGCAGGCCAGCGGACGCAAGGGTCCTGAATGACGAGCGAAATACCTCCCAAGGCTTCAGCTCTCCGCCTCCACGGAGAAGAAGTAGCCAAAGCGACCACAACAAGCTGTCATTTAGCTGACATCGGCGAGATATCCAGAAGGACAGGACACTTTTTTGCCGTAATTGGCTGCGGACGGCGGTCTCATTCCGGTTCTTCGCTGCCGCATGGCCAGCACCACTGGCCGCCGCGAAGCATGGCCGTGAGCCTCATCCGACGAAAGCTACGGGCGCAGCAACCCAAAGCTCTGTAAGCAGGGCCAGCCCGCCGAAAGCTGACGCTTCACTGCATCCGCAGAACCTCGTTCCAGTGCGCGATCAGCCGCGCCCGCTTCACCTGATCGAGATAGACCATCAGCCCGGGACTGACCGGCACCGGCCGAAGTTGGGCGCCGAGCAGTTCCTGCAGCGTATTGGCGGTATTCTCCCCCGCGACCTCGGGGCTCACGGCTGGAATCTGCAGCTCGCGCGCCAGGATCGTCTGCCCTTCCCTCGACATGAAGAAGGTGAGATAGCGCCTCCCGAGCTCCGGCTCGGCGGCCGCCTGCGGCACCAGCCCGATCCGCGACATCACCACGGTATAATCCTTCGGCAGCACGATGCCGACATCGGGATACCGCGAGGCCCAGTCGGCCGCATAGGAACCGAGAATATTGTAGCCGAGCACGAAGCGCCCGTCGGCAACACGTTCGAGAATCGCCGAACTCGTTGAATAAAGCTTGACGCCGGCAGCCCCCATCGCCCCGATCACCGACCAGATGTCGCCGAACTGTTCCTGGTCGCGCGCCATGAAAAGAAAGCCGACGCCGGAGCGCTCGATATCGTAGGTACCGATCCGCCCATAGACCTCGTTGCCCTTGCGTTTCAGATAATCGACGAATTCAGCCCGCGAGCTCGGCACCGGCTCATGTGCAAAGCTCGGCTTGTGATAGACGAACACCGCCGGCTCGAAGGTGAGCGCATAGGCGGTGTTGCGCCAGTTCGCCCATTTCGGCCATGCAGCGCTCATCGGCAGGTTGCTGACCTGCGCATATCCGTCGTTGGAAAGCTTCACCTGCAGGTCCATCGCCGAGGAAAAGGCAAAATCCGCCGTCTTCTTGCCGGCATCCGTCTCCTTGACGATCCGGTCGTAGATGTCGCCAGTCAGCATGTCCTCGTATTTGACTGCGACATCGGGATTGGCCTCCAGGAAACCCCGGATCATCGGCTGCGCCAACGGCTCGTCGAGCGAGGAGTAAACCGTCAGTACCGGCGCATCGGCATTGCCGGATTTTGCCGGATAGAACACCTGATCGGCCAGGGCAAAGCCCGGCCAGAGCGCCAGCAGCAAGATGAAAACTCTCCTCATGCAGCAACAATGCCCGAGCGCGCCGGGAGGAGCAAGGGCACCGGCCAGACGGTGGCCCCGTGCCTGTTTTGCGGGATCAGAGATCGCGCTCGAAGAAGAGCAGGATCTGCTCGAGTTCCGGCGGGACGGGATAATAGGCATCCCGTTCGCGAAAGCCGAGGCGGCGATAGAGCCCCTGCGCTGCCGTCTGCAGAATGCCGGTATCGAGCCGCATCGAGAAATAACCATCGGCTTTTGCCTTTGCCATCGATGCCTCGCAGAGTGCCGCAGCGACACCGCGACCGCGTGCCGCCGCCGAGACGAAAAGCCTTTTCATCTCGGCAATGCCCGGCGCCTGCTCTTGATGCATGACGCAGCCAACAGGCTCTCCATCAAGCCGCGCCAGGAAGATTGCACCCTTCGGCCTTTCGTGAATCTGCGGCAGGCCGGCGAGCAACGCCTCGAATTTTTGCGGATTGTAATAGAGATCGACTACCGGCCGATGCTGGGGGTAGTTGTCATAGAGCCATTGCCGGAATGATCGGCAGAGATCCCGCACCGCGGCAACCTCCGTCGGGATTTCCGCGAGTTCGATCGTCAACTCTCCCATCCGCCCAACCTCCCGATCCCCGCCCTTCTATCACGAACCTGTTGCGCAGTGGAGATCGAAGGCCGGATTAGAGCAATTCCAGGAAAAGTGCGAAGCGGTTTTCCGAGGCAAAGCGCGAAGCGGTTTTGCCGGGAATTGCGTAAAAACAAAAGGCTAGAGCGGTTCTGCGCTTCCCTTAAAGCTGAACCGCTCTAGGCGGCGACCCACTCCATCAGTGCATTCTGCGCATGCAGCAGAAAGGCCTTGGCGGCGCGGCTTTGGCAGAGCGGATGCTCCATCGCTTCGGCCGTCACCTCCTGACCGCGCGTCACCGGCGGGCACGGCAGGAAGATCGCATCCTCCCGCAAACGATCGAGCACGTCGGTCCCGATCCGATAGCTGGCGAGTGCGTCCGAGGGGCCATCGCCCGATGAATCGGTGATGACGACATCGGCATCCGATAGCTCGCCCATATCGCTACTCACGCGGAAGCGCCCGTTGAACAGCGCGGCGTCACAGATGTGCCAGCGTTCGGGATAGACCTGCACCACCTCGATCGGCAATACGATCGACGCTTCGGCCCAGGAGCGGAGGATATTTGCGTCCGCCGCCACGCCAACGACCTTCAGCCCGTCGATCGAGCCGCGCCGGCTCTTGATATAGGCAAGGTCGCCGAGCGTCTCGCAGGGATGGTTGGAGCGTGTGCGCGCATTGATGACAGGCACCGGCGAGGCTGCCGCCACCGCCTTCAATGTCGCAAGCTCCTTCGTGCGGATCACCAGCATGTCGAACCAGTTGCCGAGATAACCCGAGAGATCGCCGGTTTCCTCCCTGGTATTGAAGCCGATCGGCACATGCACGCAGATACCACCCATCGCCTGGATGCCGAGATCGAAGGCGGTCGTATTGCGCCAGCCGCCGTCGTCGACAATCAGCGCGACGCGTTTTCCCGCAAGGTTCTGCGGCATCGCACGCTCATCCCAGGCTTCGGCGAGCTCGCCGGCGCGAGCGACAATCGATCGAAGCCCGGCCTTCGGAATATCATGAAACTCCAGAAATTCCGGGCCGAACCTGTCATCTAAAATCTCCGTCAGGCATGAAACGTCGCCACAATACCCTTCGCTGGCCTCACGGCAATCGCCGAAGCAACCGCGAATCACATTGCATACCGCGTTGGATACCTCGCGATTCGTCTTCCAAGCCATGCCCTGCGTCCGGCTCAAGCCTTAAATCGATCCGCGATAGGTTTAATGATGCCGATCCCGGAAGCATCGACCAAAGCAGAACACTCCCGCTTTCCCGATTAGAATCCCCTTTTCATCACAAAGGATTAGAGGCTGGCTCCATCCTTCACCCATTTAGAGTATTGATGAAGATCGACGACGTTATATGGTCGCGCTGCCGTATTAAAAACGTCGAAACCACCCGAATTTCTTATTCGGGGGACGACTCTACGCGACAAAAACTCTATAAAAAGCTAGACTAATCTGGGAAGATCCATGGGAGGGGTCATGGAACGACGACTGAGCGCTATTCTCGCTGCGGATGTCGTCGGCTACAGCCGACTGATGGGCATCGATGAATCCGGCACGTTGCAGGCGCTGAACCGCCATCGCTGCGAGCTGGTCGATATTCGTATTTCAGACTACAAGGGCCGGATCGTCAAACTCACCGGCGACGGCATTCTTGCCGAATTCCAGAGCGTGGTGAACGCGGTCGCCTGCGCCGCCGAAATCCAGCGCAGCATGGCCGCCCGCAACGAGAACGTGCCCAAGGACGAGCGCGTCGAATTCCGCATCGGCATCAATCTCGGCGACGTCGTGGTTGAGAACGGCGACATATTCGGAGATGGCGTCAATCTCGCCGCCAGGCTTGAACGTATCGCAGCGCCGGGCGGCATCGCCGTGTCGGCCTCGGTGCGCGATCAGGTCGGCTCACGCCTCAATCTCGGCTTCGAATTCATCGGCGAACATATGCTGAAGAACATCAGGCAGCCCGTTCAGGTCTATACCGTCAGCTTGGCGCCGCCCACCTCCGCCAGATTGGTGGCGCAGAACCGCAATACCTGCTTCATCGCGGTACTGCCCTTCACCAATATGAGCGGTGATGCAGATCAGGATTACTTCTCCGACGGCATTACCGAAGACATCATCACCGATCTCTCCAAGATCTCCAGCCTGCACGTCGTGCCGCGCAATACCATCTTCACCTACAAGGGCATATCGGTGAAGGTGAAGCGGCTCGCCCAGGAGCTTGGCGTGCGCTACGTGCTCGAGGGAAGCGTCCGCATCTCCGGCAATCGTGTGCGCATTTCCGGCCAGCTGATCGACACCGCCAATGGCGACCATCTCTGGGCCGAGCGTTACGACCGCGACATGACCGACATCTTCGCCATCCAGGACGAGATCACCCATGCGATCGTCGGCCAGTTGAAGGTGCGTCTGTTGCCGGAAGAGAAGAAGGCGATCGCGACGGAGCCGACCGCCAATGTCGAGGCCTACACCTATTATCTCAGGGGCCGCCAGCTCTCCCACACCTGGACCAAATCCTATCTCCAGCTCGCAAGGCGCATGTTCTGCAAGGCGGTCGAGCTCGACCCGGATTATGCTCGCGCCTATGCCGGCATTGCCGATTGCGACGCGGCGATCCGCGATTGGGCTCCTGATGACGTGCCGCTGCGGCGCATCCTCGACATGAGCGCTCGTGCCCTGGCGCTTGATCCCGACCTCCCCGAGGCCCATGCCTCGCACGGCCTGGCCCTACATCAGAGCGGTTATGATGATAGGGCGGCGGCGGCCTTCGAACGTGCCCTGGCGCTCGACCCGAACCTCTTCGAGGCGAATTTCCACTATGCCCGGTTCTTCTTCATGCGGGGTAACTTTGCTGAATCCGTTCAATATTTCACCCGCGCTGCCGAAATCCGGCCGGATGACTATGTCTCACCGATCCATCTGATGTCCGCCTACCGCTCGCTCGGCCGTATGGTGGACACGGAAAACTGGGCGAGCCTCGGCCTACTGCGCGCCGAACGCGCCCTGAACCTCAATCCGGAAAATTCCGGCCCGGCCCATCGCGGCGCGCTGGCGCTTGCCCATCTCGGCGACGCGGCGAGGGCACGCGACTGGGCTGCCCGCGCGATCGCCATCGATCCCGATGACATCGTCGCGCAGTATAATCTCGCCTGCGTCTATTCCGTCCTCGGCGATGTCGACCAGTCGATCGACCTTCTTGAGAGGCTGCTGCCGAACAGCTCCGTCTATCATATCAAATGGTTCAACAATGATTCCGACCTCGACAACATCCGCGACGATCCCCGCTTCCGGAAACTCCTCGCCGCCGCGATGACACAGCGCGAGCGGATCGAAAGAACCGGGAGCTGAAATCGAGCCTTTCCCGGCCGTTCACCGAATCTTCAAAATCGCTGTGACATCGCTCCGCCACCTCTGTAATCTCCTTTGAAAAACAGGGGAAACATCCGTGCGCATCCTGCTCACCGAAGACAATATCGCGCTGGCCGACGGCCTGTCGGCGATCTTGCGCGGCACGGGTCATGCCGTCGATGTCGTCCATGATGGGGCGTCTGCCAATGCGGTCATCGCCGCGGAAAATTTCGATCTGGTGATCCTCGACCTCAACCTGCCCGAGATGGACGGGCTCGACGTGCTGCGCGCCATGCGCGCCCGGCAAAACCAGGCGGCCGTCCTCATCCTGACCGCGCGCGGCACGCCGGAAGAGCGGGTGAAGGGGCTCGATCTCGGCGCTGACGATTATCTGATCAAGCCTTTCGATATTGCCGAATTCGAGGCCCGCGTGCGCGTGCTGCTGCGCCGCCAGGCCGGGCTGCGCTCGGCGACAGTCGGCTTCGGCGGCATCTCCTTCGATCTCAATTCCCGCACCTTTTCATCAGGCGCCACGCCGCTCGATATTCCCGCCCGCGAGCTCGGCCTGCTCGAAATTCTCTTCATGCGGGCCGGCAAGGTCGTCGCCAAGGAGGCTATCATTCAATCGCTGACCGCCTTCGACGACGACATTTCCGCAAACGCCATCGAGCAATATGTCAGCCGCCTGCGAAAGCGCCTCTCGCCGCACGGCCTGACCGTGAAGACCGCACGCGGCATCGGCTATTATCTCGACAAGCTGCCCGAGGCCTCATGAAAGCCGCCTATTCCCTCAGGCGCCGGCTGCTCTTCTGGCTGCTCGTCTCGACAGCCGTCATCGGCACGCTGGCGCTCGCCGATACCTATCGCGAGGCGGTCCAGACCTCGAACATCGTCTCCGACCGCGTGCTCGCCGGCTCAGCGCTGGCAATCGCCGAGCGCGTCGTCGTCGCCGAAGACGGCACGCTGCAGGTCGATATCCCCTATGTCGCGCTTGAAATGCTGACCTCGGCCGCGCAGGATCGTGTCTTCTACCGCGTCGACGGCCCGCCGGGCAAATTCATCACCGGCTACCAGTCCCTGCCGGTTCTGAAGAAGACGCCCGGCGATGGCGCAGCCTTTGCCGACGACACCTTCCGCGGCGAGCCGATCCGCGTCGCCACACTCGAACGCTCCGCCTCGACAGGCATCCGCTCCGTGCCCTTCGTGGTGACGGTCGCCGAAACCACCATTGCCCGCCGGCAGTTGGCGCAGGCGATCCTCGTCCGCTCCGCACTCCGCCTCGCCTTCATGATCGCAGGCGCCGCCGTCATCGTCTGGATCTCGGTCACGGTGGCACTTCGTCCGCTCTACAAGCTCGGCGACGCTATCGGCGAACGCAGCCCTGATGACCTTCATCCGATTAAGCAGACCGTGCCGAGCGAGGTCGAGCCGCTGGTCGATACGGTGAATTCCTTCATGGTCCGCCTGCAATCGGCGCTCGATGCGCTGCGCCATTTCACCGGCAATGCCAGCCATCAGTTGCGCACGCCGCTGGCGATCATCCGCACCCAGCTTGCCCTTTCCGCCCGCGCCGGCTCGCTTGATGAGGCGCAGGCGGCGGCACTGAAGGGCGACCAGGCGGTGGCACATGCCGAACGCATCCTCGCCCAGCTTCTCCTGATGGCCAAGATCGACGCCGCCACCGCCAAGGAGGCATTGACCGCCTCCGCCATCGATCTTGCCGCCATCGCTCAGGAAATTACCGGCGAACAGATCCCGACGGCCGCCGTCGCCGGCATCGATCTCGGCTTCGAGGGCGAAAGCCCGGCGATGGTCCGCGCCGAGCCGCTGCTGATCGGCGAAATGCTGCGCAACCTTGCCGGCAATGCCATCGCCTATGCCGGCAAGGGAGCTGAGGTCACCGTCCGTATTATCGCCGCGTCAGAGACGATCCGCCTCGAAGTCGAGGACAATGGCCCCGGTATTCCGCGCGAGAAGCTGGAGGCGGTGCGCCGGCGTTTTTCGCGCGGCAATGAGTCCGGTGCGCCCGGTGCCGGCCTCGGCCTGCCGATCGTCGAAGAAATCGCCAATCTTTTCAACGCCGACCTGACCCTGGAGCCGGGCGCAGATGGAAAAGGCCTGAAGGCGGCCGTCACCTTTGCCAAGGCGGCGTAAGAGCCGCCGACCTTTCCGCCTTGCTTTCTTTCGCTGCATTGCACACACTGATTTTCGGGAACAGCAAGCCGCACGACGATGCGCGCCGGATAAAAAGAGAAATATGTCGATCAAAGCCAGCATCTATCATCTGACGCATTACACCTATGACAAGCCGGTCCGCCTCGGCCCACAGATCATCCGGCTGAAACCTGCCTCGCATTCGAAGACACGGGTGCTCAGCCATTCGCTGAAGGTCACGCCCTCCAACCATTTCGTCAACCTGCAGCAGGACCCCTACGGCAATTACCTTGCCCGCTATGTCTTTCCGGATCCGGTGACGGAGTTCAAGATCGAGGTCGATCTCGTCGCTGACATGACGGTCTACAATCCCTTCGACTTCTTCGTCGAGGAAGAGGCGACCAAGTGGCCCTTCGGATACCCTGAAACGATCCAGGAGGATCTGTCGATCTACATGACGCCGGAGCCGGCCGGTCCGCGCCTGAAGGCGCTGCTGCCGACGCTCGACTGGTCGCCCGACCAGCCGACGGTCGATATGATCGTCGGCCTGAATGCCCGCCTGCAGCGGCAGATCGGCTATGTCATCCGCATGGAAACCGGCGTGCAGACGCCGGAGGAAACGCTGGAAAGCGCCAAGGGCTCTTGCCGCGACACCAGCTGGCTGCTCGTCCAGATCCTTCGCCATCTCGGCCTCGCCGCCCGCTTCGTCTCCGGTTATCTCATTCAGCTGACGCCGGACCTGAAGGCGCTCGACGGCCCCTCCGGCACCGAAGTCGATTTCACCGATCTGCACGCTTGGGCAGAGGTCTATCTGCCCGGCGCCGGCTGGGTTGGCCTCGATCCGACGTCCGGCCTGCTGACCGGCGAAAGCCACATCCCGCTTGCCGCAACGCCGCATTATCGCAACGCCGCTCCGATTTCCGGCGGTTATTTCGGCGAGGCCGAAACCGAATTCGCCTTCGACATGAAGGTCTCGCGCGTCGCCGAGCACCCGCGCATTACCAAGCCCTTCTCCGATGAAAGCTGGGAGGAGCTCAACGAACTCGGCGAGAAGGTCGATCGTGTCCTCGAAGCCGAGGACGTGCATCTGACGATGGGCGGCGAGCCGACCTTCGTCTCGATCGACGATTTCCAGTCGGAGGAATGGAACACGGCAGCAGTCGGCCCGACCAAGCGCGAAAAGGCCGACATCCTGATCCGCAAGCTGCAAGAACGTTTCGCCCCCGGCGGTTTCCTGCATTACGGCCAGGGCAAATGGTATCCGGGCGAAAGCCTGCCGCGCTGGACCTTCTCGCTCTACTGGCGTCGCGACGGCAAGCCGGTCTGGCAGAACCTCGATCTTGTCGCCGCCGAAGGCAAGGATACCGGCGTCACCGCCGAAGATGCCGAGAAACTCCTGACGGCGATCGCAAAGGAACTGGCGATCAAACCTGAGATGGTGCAGCCGGCCTATGAGGATCCGGCCGACTGGATCATCAAGGAAGGCAACCTTCCCGAAAATGTCGATCCGGCAAATTCGAAGCTGAAGGATCCCGAGGAACGCAACCGCATCGCCCGCGTCTTCGCCCGCGGCCTCACCGTCGCGACCGGTTACGTCCTTCCGGTCCAGGCATGGAACGCCAAGGCAGCGGAAGGCCGAGTCTGGATCAGCGAGAAATGGCGCACCCGCCGCGGCAAGATCTTCCTAGTCCCGGGCGACAGCCCGATCGGTTATCGCCTGCCGCTCGGCACGCTGCCCTATGTCCCCCCGGCGCGTTATCCCTATATCCACCCCGCCGATCCGACGATCCCGCGCGGACCGCTGCCAGATGTCTTCGTACCGGCCGGCCGGGCCATGCCGGAAGCCTCTTTCCATGCCGATGAGAGCAATCGCGGCCGCATCGAACAGACGCTCGGCGAACTCCGCGGCGCCGTGCGCACCGCCATGTCGGTCGAGCCGCGCGACGGCAGGCTCTGCGTCTTCATGCCGCCGGTCGAGCGCATCGAGGATTATCTCGAGCTGATCGCGGCTGCCGAAAACGCCGCCGCCGAACTCAAGCTTCCGGTCCACATCGAAGGTTACCCGCCGCCGCAGGACGAACGCATCAACGTCATTCGTGTCGCCCCGGATCCCGGCGTCATCGAGGTCAATATTCATCCAGCCTCGAACTGGAAGGACTGCGTCGACATCACCACGGCGATTTACGAAGAGGCGCGCGCCACCCGGCTCGGCGCCGACAAGTTCATGATCGATGGTCGCCACACCGGCACCGGCGGCGGCAACCATGTCGTCGTCGGCAGCGCCAATCCGAACAACAGCCCCTTCCTGCGACGTCCCGATCTCTTGAAGAGCGTCGTCCTCCACTGGCAGCGCCATCCCTCGCTCTCCTACCTCTTCTCCGGCATGTTCATCGGCCCGACCAGCCAGGCGCCGCGCATCGACGAGGCTCGTCACGACAGCCTCTACGAGCTGGAAATCGCCATGGCGCAGATCGCCGCTCCCGGCCGCGGCCAGCAGCCGCTGCCCTGGCTCGTCGACCGCCTGTTCCGCAATCTGTTGACCGACGTCACCGGCAACACCCACCGTGCCGAGATCTGCATCGACAAGCTGTTCTCACCCGACGGCCCGACCGGACGGCTCGGCCTCATCGAGTTCCGCGGCTTCGAGATGCCGCCGAACGCACGCATGTCGCTTGCCCAGCAATTGCTGGTGCGCGCGCTGATCGCCCGCTTCTGGGTCAACCCGGTCGACGGCAAATTCGTCCGCTGGGGTACGACCCTGCATGACCGTTTCATGCTGCCGCATTTCGTCTGGGCCGATTTCCTCGACGTGCTTGCCGACCTTCGTGAAAATGGCTTCGAAGTCAGCCCGGAATGGTTCAAGGCCCAGCTCGAATTCCGCTTCCCCTTCTGCGGCGAAGTCGAATATGAGGGCTCGAAGCTGGAACTGCGCCAGGCGCTGGAGCCTTGGCATGTCATGGGCGAGGAAGGCGCGCCGGGCGGTACCGTCCGCTACGTCGACAGCTCCGTCGAGCGCCTTCAGGTGCGGCTCGAAAGCAGCAATACCGCGCGTTATACCGTCACCTGCAATGGCCGCACGCTGCCGCTGACGCCGACCGGCACCGCCGGCGTGGCGGTGGCCGGCGTCCGCTACAAGGCATGGCAACCGTCCTCCGGCCTGCATCCCGTCCTGCCGATCAACACACCTTTGACCTTTGACATTTATGATACATGGTCGAAGCGTTCGATCGGCGGCTGCATCTATCATGTTGCCCATCCGGGCGGCCGGACCTATGACACCTTCCCGGTCAATGGCAACGAGGCGGAAGCAAGGCGGCTCGCCCGCTTCGAGCCGTGGGGACATACGGCGGGCGGTTATATCCCGCGCGCCGAGACGGGTTCGCTTGAATTCCCGCTGACGCTGGATTTGAGGCGGCCCGCCGGAATTTAAGGCCGAAGGTTGAGGCCGGGGGTTAGGGCTTGAGTTTTGATGGGTAAGAGGCCGGCAGCGGAGCGCAGGGGAGAGGCAGAGGACCGCATCGGCAAGGGTGCGGCCTTCGACTATGCGCCGCTTCCTGGTTCCGCTGACGAGATGGTCGACAACAAAGGCGCGGTCCGCCCGGTCTGGCAGCGTTTCCTCTCGCATCTGAGCACGATGCCGGAAAAGGATCTCGCCGAGCGTTTCGCCCGCGCCGACCGCTACCTCAGGGATGCCGGGGTCTTCTACCGCGCCTATGGCAGCAAGGGCACCGGCGAACGCGCCTGGCCGATCTCGCATATCCCGGTGCTGATCGACGAGCGCGAATGGAAGACGTTGTCGGCAGGCCTCGTCCAGCGCGCCGACCTGCTGGAGGCGATCGTTGCCGATATCTACGGCGACAACCGACTGGTGGAGGAAGGCGTGCTGCCGCCGGCGCTGATGGCCGCCAATCCCGAATTCCAGCGCCCGCTCGCCGGCATCCGGCCAGGCTCCGGCCATTATCTGCATTTCTGCGCCTTCGAGATCGGCCGCGGACCTGACGGCAACTGGTGGGTGCTGGCCGACAGGACGCAGGCGCCCTCAGGCGCCGGTTTCGCGCTGGAAAGCCGCGTCGCGACAACCCGGGCCTTCTCGGATATCTACGCCGAAACCCCGGTCCACCGTCTCGCCTCCTTCTTCGGTGCCTTCCGCGACGCGCTTCAGGGCATGAAACATTCGGGCGACGACCGCATTGCCGTGCTGACGCCCGGCCCCGCCAACGAGACCTACTACGAGCACGCTTACATCGCCCGCTATCTCGGCTTCATGCTGCTCGAGGGCGAGGACCTGACCGTCGTCAAGGGCCGCGTCATGGTGCGCACCGTCGCCGGTCTGAAGCCGATCGGCGTGCTCTGGCGCCGTCTCGATTCGGCCTTTGCCGACCCGCTGGAGCTAAACCAGAATTCGCATATCGGCACGCCCGGCCTGGTGGAAGCGCTGCGCGCCGAAAGCGTCACCATCGTCAATGCGCTCGGCACCGGCGTTCTCGAAACCCGGGCGCTTCTGGCCTTCATGCCGACCATCTGCCACCGTCTGCTGGGGGAGGATCTGCAACTGCCCTCGATCGCCACCTGGTGGTGCGGCCAGAAGGAAGAGCGTGAGCACGTCGCAAAGAATATCGAGAAGATGGTCATCGGCCCGGCCTATTCCCGGGCGCCCTTCTTCGACGACAACGGCGAATCCGTGCTCGGCTCCTCGCTGCGTGCCACCGCCAGGGATTCCATCACCGACTGGCTGAGTTCGGATGGCCCGAAACTGGTCGGCCAGGAGGTCGTCACGCTGTCGACGACGCCGGCCTGGGTTGACGGCAAACTCGTGCCGCGGCCGATGTCGCTGCGCGTCTTCGCCGCCCGCACCGCAAATGGCTGGCAGATCATGCCCGGCGGGTTTGCCCGCATCGGCTCCGGCGCCGATGTCGCAGCCATCGCCATGCAGTCGGGCGGAGCGGCCGCCGACGTCTGGATCGTCAGTGACAAGCCGGTCGAGCGCCACACGCTGCTGCCGGCCGAGGGCAGCTTCACCCGCAACATGCCGGGCAGCCTGCCGAGCCGGGCAGCCGATAATCTGTTCTGGCTCGGCCGCTACATCGAACGCGCCGAAGGGGCGCTGCGCATCCTGCGCGCCTGGCATGCGCGTTACGCCGAAGCTGCCGATCCGAACCAACCGCTGCTCGCCGATGTCTCCGAGTATCTCACGGCCGTCGATATCGATACCGCCGAGGCCGTGCCGGAAACGCTTTTGCGCAACATCGACAGCGCCGTTTATTCGGCGAGCAACATCCGCGACCGTTTCTCGCCGGACGGCTGGCTGGCACTCAACGATCTCGCCAAGACCGCCCGCCGCTTTCACGTCACCGTCGCTGCCGGCGACGATGCCAGCCATGCGATGACGATCCTTCTGCGTAAACTCGCGGGCTTCGCCGGCCTCGTGCACGAGAACATGTACCGCTTCACCGGCTGGCGCTTCCTCTCGCTCGGCCGCTATATCGAGCGTGGCCTGCACATGACGCGCCTGCTCGGCCACATGTCCGGCCCCGAAGCGCCCGACGGCGCCCTCGACATGCTGCTGGAGATCGGCGACAGCGTCATGACCCACCGCCGCCGCTACAACGTCAACACGGCGCGGCTGACCGTCACGGACCTCTTGGCGCTCGACCCCCTGAACCCCCGCTCGGTCCTCTTCCAGGTGAACGAGATCCACCACGAGGTCGAGCAACTGCCGAATGCCCTGATCAACGGCCAGATGTCGCCCTTCTACCGCGAGGCGATGCGGCTCCATTCCGGCCTGGCGGTGATGACGCCGGAGGGCATGGGGGTCGAAGTCTATCAACGGCTCGAGCGCGAATTGGAGCAGCTTTCCGATCTGCTCGCCCAGACCTATCTCGGGTGACGGCGATGCTCTACGATCTCTCCCTCCACATGGGTTACAGCTACGACGTGCCGGCCTCCGGCGCCCGCCACGTCATGCGCCTGATGCCGCTGTCGCTGCCCAACCGGCAGCGCCTGGTCGCCGGCTCGATCACCATCTCGCCGACGCCGGACGAGCAGTCACATTTCGTCGATTTCTTCCATCATCCCACCACATCCTTCATGCTGCGCGCGCCGCACGAGACGCTCGACATTCGCATGCAAGCCCGCGTGCAGGTGGAAAGCCAGCCGATCGCCGCCGATTTCTCGCCATTGCTTGCCGACTTGCCGGAAGAGATATCAGGCATCTGGTCGTTGGCGCCGGATTCGCCGCACCATTTCCTTGGCGATAGCCCGCGCCTGACCCAAGCGCGCGAGATCGCCGACTATGCACGAAGCTGTGCCATGCCTGAGCTGACGGCGATGCAGATCGCCCATGCGCTCTGTGCCCGCATCAACAAGGATTTCACCTACGACCCCGACGCGACGACGGTGGACACGACGCCGCTCGAGGCGTTCAAGTTGAAGCGCGGCGTCTGCCAGGATTTCACCCATATCATGATCCTGGCGCTTAGAAGCCTCGGCATTCCGGCCGGCTACGTCTCCGGTTTCCTGCGCACCATCCCACCCCCCGGCAAGGAACGGCTGGAAGGAGCGGACGCCATGCATGCCTGGGTCAGGATCTGGTGCGGTGAGACGATCGGCTGGATCGAGCTCGATCCGACCAACAACATCCCCGCCGGCACGGACCACATCGTCGTCGCCTATGGCCGCGACTATTCCGACGTCGTTCCCGTCATCGGCGTATTGAAAAGCTATGGCGGCCAACGCGCCGTCCAGGCGGTCGACGTGATCCCCCTGAAATAATCCCAAAACTGGAAAAATCCGACGATTCGTTAAAATTCTATTGACGCCGTAAGGACAGCGGAAAGGAGGGGCGTGCCTAATATCACCTCACAGGGCCTCCAGTTGGGTGAACATGATGAGCACCTCCTTTCTACAGACTCCCTGCCTGCGTCGCATGCTTGGCGACCGCGGCGGCAATTTCGGCATTATGACGGCGATCCTGCTGCCCGTCCTTTTTGGGGCGGCCGGCATGGCGATCCAGGTGGGCGATATGCTGCTCTCGAAGCAGCAATTGCAGGAGGCCGCGGATTCGGCGGCGCTCGCAACCGCTACCGCGCTAGCGAACGGCACGATCCAAACGTCGCAGGCCGAGGCCTTTGCGCAGAATTTCGTTGCCGGGCAAATGGCGAACTACCTGCAGAGCGGCACCGATATCAAGGACACGACGAGAGTCAGTGTCCAGACAACGACATCGGGCAAGTCGACATCCTATCAGGTGACGGTTTCACCGAGTTACGACCTTACGGTCAACCCGCTGATGCAGGCGGTCGGCTTCAAGACGCAGCATCTCTCGACCTCTGGCACGACGGTCGGCGGGCATTCACAGACCCAAGGCTCGATCTCTATGTTCCTCGCACTCGATAAATCGGGGTCAATGGGAGAACCTACCGCCACCGTCATGACGGAATCATACACCTATAAATGCAACCCTCACCTCAACCAAAACGGTAAGACGACAATCTACGACACCTGCACCGGCACGCGTACGCGTTATTATACAAAAATAGAAGCACTGAAGCTCGCTGCCGGCAATCTTTTTGATCAGCTCAATAGCGCGGATCCCAATGCCGAATATGTACGCACAGGCGCGGTATCCTACGATCTCGTTGAGTACACGGCGAGCAAGCTCGCTTGGGGAACCACCGCTGTCACGAGCTATGTCAACGCGCTTCAGTCGGGAGGTGGCACGAATTCAAGCGGCGCAGTGAACACGGCTTACACGTCTCTCACCGCCAAGAACGCCGCGGGCAATGACGCCGAAGACGCCGCCCACCAGCAGAAGACAGGGCAAGTGCCCAAGAAGTACATCGTTTTTATGACAGACGGCGACAATAACAATGATAGCAGCGGCGGCCGTTCTTACGACACCGCGACCAAGAAGACGTGCGACGACGCCAAATCCAAGGGCATCGAAATCTATACGATCGCCTTCATGGCACCCGCGGGGGGGCAGGCGCTGCTGCATTACTGCGCCTCCGATGACGCGCATTATTTCCAGGCGGAAAAGATGGAAGACCTCCTGGCCGCTTTTCAAGCGATCGGCGCGAAAGCCTCCGCACAGCTGACGCGCCTGACGAACTGACGATCGGTCCCGGCGAAAAGCCGAACAAAATAGCCGCTCCGGAACAAACCGGAGCGGCTTTTCGTTATCCTCGTTCGGCCCATCAGATCGAGAAAAGCGATTGAAAACAACCCCCTCAACCCGTGTGAATATGAAGGTTTCGCAATTTTTTCGTTTGCCCAAATCCTTTGTTGCAAGTGCTTAGTAACGATGCATAAACTGTCGGCTGCGCAAGCGACAAATTGATTGAATCAGGCATAACATCCTGAAACAAAATTAAAATTGGCGAGACCTAACGATGAACACTGTTTCCAAGCCGATCATCCCATCCCCCGCCCCTCGCAGTTCAAGGCCGGAAATTCTCGCTGAAGAAATCATCGAACGTCTGACCTACCGCATCGGCAAGGATGCCAAGGTGGCAAAGCCGCATGACTGGCTGACGGCGACGATCCTGGTGGTGCGCGACCGCATCATCGACAGGTGGATGGCATCCACTCGCGAGGTTTATGCGACCGGCGCCAAGCGCGTCTATTATCTTTCTCTTGAATTCCTGATCGGCCGCCTGATGCGCGACGCCGTTTCCAACCTCGGCCTGATGGAGGAGGTGCGCGATGCGCTCGCCTCGCTGGGCGTCGACGTCAACGTCATTGCCGGCCTGGAGCCGGATGCCGCACTCGGCAACGGCGGCCTCGGCCGTCTGGCTGCCTGTTTCATGGAGAGCATGGCGACGGTCGACGTTCCGGCCTATGGCTATGGCATCCGCTATGTTCACGGCCTCTTCCGCCAGCAGTTGGCCGACGGCTGGCAGGTGGAACTGCCGGAAAACTGGCTGGCCCATGGCAATCCCTGGGAATTCGAGCGCCGCGAAAGCTCCTATGAAATCGGCTTCGGCGGCGCCGTCGAATTCATCACGACCCATGACGACCAGCCGCGCTACGTCTGGAAACCGGCCGAGCGCGTCATCGCCGCCGCCTTCGACACGCCGGCCGTCGGCTGGCGCGGCAAGCGCGTCAACACGCTGCGCCTCTGGTCGGCGCAACCGATCGATCCGATCCTGCTCGATGCCTTCAACGCCGGCGACCACATTGGCGCGCTCCGCGAAAGCAACAAGGCCGAAAGCCTGACCCGGGTTCTCTATCCTGCCGACGCCACCCCGGCCGGCCAGGAACTGCGCCTGCGCCAGGAATTCTTCTTCTCGTCGGCCTCGCTGCAGGACATCCTGCGCCGCCATCTGCAGCAATATGACGATTTCACCTCGCTGCCGGACAAGGTGGCGATCCAGCTGAACGACACCCACCCCGCCGTCTCGGTTGCCGAACTCGTGCGCCTGCTCTGTGACGTGCATGGCATGGACTTCGATCAAGCCTGGGAAATCACCCGCCATACCTTCTCCTACACCAACCACACGCTTCTGCCCGAAGCGCTGGAAAGCTGGGCAGTACCGCTGTTCGAGCGTCTGCTGCCGCGCCACATGCAGATCATCTATGCGATCAATGCCAAGATCCTGATCGATGCCCGCAAGGGCAAGAACTTCTCCGATGGGGAAATCCGCTCGATCTCGCTGATCGATGAAAGCGGCGACCGCCGTGTGCGCATGGGCAACCTCGCTTTCGTTGGCTCGCATTCGATCAATGGCGTTTCCGCGCTGCACACCGACCTGATGAAGGTCACCGTCTTCGCCGACCTGCACAAGCTCTATCCTGACCGCATCAACAACAAGACCAACGGCATCACGCCGCGCCGCTGGCTGCAGCAGTGCAATCCCGGCCTCACCAGCCTGATCCGCGAGGCGATCGGCGACGAATTTCTCGATGATGCCGAGAAGCTACGCGCGCTCGACGTGCATTCCTCCGATCCGGCTTTCCAGCAGAAGTTCGCAGCGGTAAAGCGCGCCAACAAGGTGGCACTCTCCAACCTCGTCGCCAGCCGCATGGGTGTGAAGCTCGATCCGTCGGCGATGTTCGATATCCAGATCAAGCGTATCCACGAATACAAGCGCCAGCTACTGAACATCATCGAGGCCGTCGCGCTCTACGACCAGATCCGCTCGCATCCCGAGCTCGACTGGGTGCCGCGCGTAAAACTCTTCGCCGGCAAGGCGGCGCCAAGTTATTACAATGCCAAGCTCATCATCAAGCTGATCAACGACGTCTCCCGCACGATCAACAACGATCCGTCGGTACGCGGCCTGCTGAAAATCGTCTTCGTGCCGAACTACAACGTCTCGCTCGCCGAAGTCATGGTTCCGGCCGCCGACCTCTCGGAGCAGATCTCGACCGCCGGCATGGAAGCGTCCGGCACGGGCAACATGAAGTTCGGCCTCAATGGCGCGCTGACGATCGGCACGCTCGATGGCGCCAATGTCGAGATGCGCGACAATGTAGGCGAGGACAACATCGTCATCTTCGGCCTCAAGGCCGACGAGGTGTCGAAGGTCCGCAGTGATGGCCACAATCCCCGCGCCATCATCGAGGGATCGCGCGAACTCGCCCAGGCGCTTGCCGCTATCGGTTCCGGCGTCTTCTCGCCCGATGACCGCAATCGCTATACGGCGCTGATCGACGGCATCTATTCGCATGACTGGTTCATGGTCGCTGCCGACTTCGACGCCTATGCCCAGGCCCAGCGGGAAGTCGACCAGATCTGGACCAACCAGTCCGCCTGGTACACCAAGACAATCAACAATACGGCGCGGATGGGCTGGTTCTCTTCCGACCGTACCATCAGGCAATATGCAGACGAAATCTGGAGAGCCGGATGAAAACGCCGAAGACCGTCCCTGAAGTAAAGCTTTCCTGGGAAATTTCGGCAGATGAAATCACGGCGATCCTTGCCGGCTCGCATTCCAATCCCTTTGCCGTCCTGGGTGTCCACCAGGCCGACGACGCCTTCGTCGCCCGGTGCTTTATTCCGGGCGCGGAGGAGGTGACCGCCATGACGCTCGACGGCAGCGTCATCGGCGAGCTGAAACAGCTTCATGTTGACGGCGTCTTTGCCGGCCCGGTTTCCCTCACGAAGCTCCAGCCGGTGCGTTACCGTGCCCGGCGCGGCGATGCCGAATGGGCAGTCACTGATCCCTACAGTTTCGGTCCGGTGCTCGGACCGATGGACGATTATTTCGCCCGCGAGGGCTCGCATCTGCGGCTGTTCGACAAGATGGGCGCCCACCTCATCAAGCATGACGGCGCCCAAGGCATCCATTTCGCCGTCTGGGCGCCGAACGCACAGCGCGTTTCCGTCGTTGGCGATTTCAACAATTGGGACGGCCGTCGCCACGTGATGCGCTTCCGCTCCGATAGCGGCATCTGGGAAATCTTTGCCCCTGACGTACCGATCGGCGTCGCCTACAAGTTCGAGATCCGCGGCCAGGACGGCGTATTGCTGCCGCTGAAGGCCGATCCCTTCGCGCGGCGCAGCGAGCTCCGACCGAAGACCGCCTCCATCGCCGCCGCCGAACTGGTCCAGGAGTGGGAAGACGAGGCCCATCTGAAGCACTGGCGCGAGACTGACAAGCGCCGCCAGCCGATCTCGATCTACGAGGTCCATGCCGCCTCCTGGCAACGCCGGCAGGACGGCACGATGCTGTCCTGGGACGAACTCGCCTCCAGCCTCATCCCTTATTGTGCCGACATGGGCTTCACCCATATCGAATTCCTGCCGATCACCGAGTACCCCTACGATCCCTCCTGGGGTTACCAGACGACCGGCCTCTACGCGCCGACCGCTCGTTTCGGCGAGCCGGAAGGTTTCGCCCGTTTCGTCAATGGCTGCCACAAAGTCGGCATCGGCGTCATCCTCGACTGGGTGCCGGCGCACTTCCCGACCGACGAGCACGGTCTCGGCTGGTTCGACGGCACGGCACTCTACGAGCACGAAGACCCGCGCAAGGGCTTCCACCCGGACTGGAGCACGGCGATCTACAATTTCGGCCGCACCGAGGTCGTTTCCTATCTCGTCAACAACGCGCTCTACTGGGCCGAAAAATTCCATCTCGATGGTCTGCGTGTCGATGCCGTCGCCTCGATGCTCTACCTTGATTATTCCCGCAAGCACGGCGAATGGATCCCGAACGAATATGGCGGCAACGAGAACCTCGAAGCGGTCCGTTTTCTGCAGGATCTCAACATCCGCCTCTACGGCAATCATTCCAACGTCATGACCATTGCCGAGGAATCGACCTCCTGGCCGAAGGTCTCGCAGCCCGTGCATGAAGGCGGCCTCGGCTTCGGCTTCAAGTGGAATATGGGCTTCATGCACGATACGCTGAGCTACATGAGCCGCGATCCAATCTACCGCGGGCACCACCACAACGAGCTCACCTTCGGCCTGCTCTACGCCTATTCGGAAAATTTCGTCTTGCCGCTCTCGCATGACGAGGTTGTTCACGGAAAAGGCTCGCTGATCGCCAAAATGCCGGGCGACGACTGGCAGAAATTCGCCAATCTGCGCGCCTACTACGCCTATATGTGGGGCTATCCCGGCAAGAAGCTGTTGTTCATGGGCCAGGAATTCGCCCAGTGGAGCGAGTGGAGCGAGGAGAAGTCGCTCGACTGGAACCTGCTTCAGTATCGCATGCACGAGGGCATGCGGCGCCTGGTGCGCGACCTCAATTTCACCTATCGCAGCAAGCCTGCACTGCATGAGCGTGACTGCGAGGGCGAAGGTTTCGAATGGCTGGTCGCCGACGACCACCAGAATTCCGTCTTTGCCTGGCTGCGCAAGGCGCCGGGCCAGAAGCCGGTCGCCGTCATCACCAATTTCACCCCTGTCTACCGCGAGAACTACTCGATCCGCCTGCCGTCCGCAGGCCGCTGGCGGGAAATCCTGAACACCGATGCCGACATTTACGGCGGCAGCGGCAAGGGCAACGGCGGGCGCGTGCAGGCCGTCGATGCCGGCGGCAACATCACCTGCTCGATTACCTTGCCGCCCTTGGCGACAATCATGCTTGAACCTGAAAATTAGTGACTGGTGGGAGGAGAAAATGGTAGAAAAACGCGTTCAGCCACTTGCCCGCGATGCAATGGCTTATGTCCTGGCGGGCGGTAGGGGAAGCCGTCTCAAGGAACTCACCGACCGGCGTGCCAAGCCGGCCGTCTATTTTGGCGGCAAGGCCCGCATCATCGATTTCGCCCTGTCGAACGCCCTGAATTCCGGCATCCGCCGCATTGGCGTCGCGACGCAATACAAGGCGCACTCGCTGATCCGTCACATGCAGCGCGGCTGGAACTTCTTCCGCCCTGAGCGCAACGAGAGCTTCGATATCCTGCCCGCCAGCCAGCGCGTCTCCGAGACGCAATGGTACGAGGGCACGGCCGACGCCGTCTATCAGAACATCGACATCATCCAGGATTACGGCGTCGAATACATGGTCATTCTTGCGGGCGACCACGTCTATAAGATGGACTATGAATGGATGCTGCAGCAGCACGTCGATTCCGGCGCCGACGTCACCATCGGCTGCCTGGAAGTGCCGCGCATGGAAGCGGTCGGCTTCGGCGTCATGCATGTCAACGACAAGGACGAGATCATCGCCTTCGTCGAGAAACCGGCCGATCCGCCGCCCATTCCCGACAAGCCGGATTTCGCTCTCGCCTCGATGGGCATCTACGTCTTCCACACCAAGTTCCTGCTCGATGCGCTACGCCGCGACGCCGCCGACCCGACCTCGAGCCGCGACTTCGGCAAGGATATTATCCCCTATATCGTCAACAACGGTAAGGCGGTCGCTCACCGCTTCGCCAAGTCCTGCGTCCGTTCGGATTTCGAGCACGAACCCTACTGGCGCGACGTCGGCACGATCGACGCCTATTGGCAAGCCAATATCGACCTGACGGCGATCGTTCCGGAGCTTGATATCTACGACAAGTCCTGGCCGATCTGGACCTATGCCGAGATCACCCCGCCGGCGAAATTCGTCCATGACGACGAGGACCGCCGCGGCTCGGCCACCTCCTCCGTTGTGTCAGGCGATTGCATCATCTCGGGCGCCATGCTCAACAACAGCCTGCTCTTCACGGGTGTCAGGGCCAACTCCTTCTCCAAGATGGAAGGGGCAGTCATCCTGCCGAACGTGAAGATCGGGCGGCGGGCGCAGCTCAAGAATGTGGTGATCGACCATGGCGTCGTCATTCCGGAAGGTCTGGTCGTCGGCGAGGATCCCGAGCTCGATGCCAAGCGCTTCCGGCGGACGGAAAGCGGCATCTGCCTGATCACCCAACCGATGATCGACAAGCTGGATGTCTAACTTATGAAAGTTCTTTCGGTTTCGTCCGAAGTCTTCCCTTTGATCAAGACAGGGGGTCTGGCCGATGTGTCCGGCGCCCTGCCGATTGCTCTGAAAGCCTTCGGGGTCGAGACCAAGACCCTTCTGCCCGGCTATCCCGCCGTCATGAAGGTCATTCGCGACCCGGTCGTCAGGCTCGAATTCCCCGACCTGCTCGGTGAGCGGGCGACCGTGCTCGAGGTCCAGCACGAGGGCCTCGATGTGCTCGTCCTCGATGCGCCGGCCTATTACGACAGGCCGGGCGGGCCCTATCTCGATCCGCTCGGCAAGGACTATCCCGATAACTGGCGTCGGTTCGCCGCCCTGTCGCTCGCTGCCTCCGAGATCGCCGCCGGCCTGCTGCCCGGCTGGCGGCCGGATCTCGTCCACACCCACGACTGGCAGGCGGCGCTGACGTCGGTTTATATGCGCTATTATCCGACGCTGGAACTTCCGAGCGTGCTGACCGTCCACAACATCGCCTTCCAGGGCCAGTTCGGTTCCGAGATCTTTCCCGGCCTGCGCCTGCCTGCCCATGCCTTCGCCACCGAAAGCATCGAATATTACGGCACTGTCGGCTTCCTCAAAGGCGGCCTCAAGACTGCGCATGCGATCACGACGGTCAGCCCGACCTATGCCGATGAGATTCTGACGTCGGAATTCGGCATGGGGCTGGAGGGCGTCATCGCCGGCCGCATCGACGATCTGCATGGCATCGTCAACGGCATCGACACCGATATCTGGAACCCGGCGACCGATCCTGTCGTCCACACCCATTACGGCCCGACGACGCTGAAGAACCGCGAGGAGAACCGTCGCTCGATCGCCGAATTCTTCGGCCTCGACAATGACGACGCCCCGATCTTCTGTGTCATCAGCCGTCTCACCTGGCAGAAGGGCATGGATATCGTCGCCAATGTCGCCGATGAGATCGTCGCCATGGGCGGCAAGCTCGTCGTGCTCGGCTCCGGCGAAGCTGCACTTGAAGGCGCGCTGCTCGCCTCCGCCAGCCGCCATCCCGGCCGCATCGGCGTCTCGATCGGCTATAACGAGCCGATGTCGCACCTGATGCAGGCCGGCTGCGATGCGATCATCATCCCCTCGCGCTTCGAACCCTGCGGCCTGACCCAGCTTTACGGCCTGCGTTACGGCTGCGTGCCGATCGTCGCCCGCACCGGCGGTTTGAATGACACGGTGATCGACGCCAATCACGCCGCACTTGCGGCGAAAGTCGCAACCGGCATACAATTTGCGCCCGTAACCGAAACAGGCATGCTACAGGCAATCCGCCGTGCGATGCATTTTTATCAGGACCGAAAACTCTGGACCCAATTGCAAAAGCAGGGCATGAAATCGGATGTCTCCTGGGAGAAGAGCGCCGAACGCTACGCTGCCCTCTATTCAAGCCTCGTCTCGAAAGGCATGTGAACTAAAATGATCAAGTCCGTCCCCACCACGCCCTATCTGGACCAGAAGCCCGGCACGTCGGGCCTGCGCAAGAAGGTTCCGGTCTTCCAACAGCCGAACTATGCGGAGAACTTCATCCAGTCGATCTTCGATTCGCTGGAAGGCTATCAGGGCAAGTGCCTCGTCATCGGCGGCGACGGACGCTACTACAATCGCGAGGTCATCCAGAAGGCGGTCAAGATGGCCGCCGCCAATGGCTTCGGCAAGGTCATGGTCGGCAAGGGCGGCATCCTGTCGACGCCGGCCGCTTCCCACATCATCCGCAAGTACAAGGCTTTCGGCGGCATCATCCTCTCCGCCAGCCACAATCCCGGCGGACCGACCGAAGACTTCGGCATCAAATACAACATCAACAATGGCGGCCCGGCGCCGGAAAAGATCACCGACGCGATCTATGCGCGCTCCAAGACGATCGACAGCTACAAGATTGCTGATTTCGCAGACGTCAATCTCGACCGCATCGGCAAGGACGAGCTTCCCGGCGGCACGATCCTCTCGGTCATCGACCCGGTCGAGGACTATGCCGCGCTGATGGAAGAGCTGTTCGATTTCGGTGCCATCCGCAATCTGATCAGCCTCGGCTTCCGCATTGCCTTCGATGGGATGAGCGCCGTCACCGGTCCCTATGCCAAGGAAATCTTCGAAAATCGTCTCGGCGCTCCCTCGGGCTCGGTGCGCAACTTCATGCCGCTGCCGGATTTCGGCGGCCATCATCCCGATCCGAACCCGGTTCACTGCAAGGAACTCTTCGATGAGATGATGGGCGATGACGCGCCCGATTTTGGCGCCGCTTCCGACGGCGACGGCGACCGCAACCTCATCATCGGCCGCGGCATCTTTGTCACCCCTTCCGACAGCCTGGCGATCCTTGCCGCCAATGCCAATCTCGCCCCAGGCTATTCGGGCGGCCTTGCCGGCATCGCCCGCTCGATGCCGACATCGGGTGCTGCCGACCGTGTCGCCGAAAAGCGCGGCATCGGCATGTATGAAACGCCGACCGGCTGGAAGTTCTTCGGCAACCTGCTCGACGCCGGCATGGCGACGATCTGTGGTGAGGAAAGCTCCGGTACCGGCTCCAGTCACGTCCGCGAAAAGGATGGCCTCTGGGCCGTGCTGCTATGGCTGAACATTCTTGCCGTGCGTGGCGAGAGCGTCGCCGATATCGTCACCCAGCACTGGCAGACCTACGGCCGCAACTATTATTCACGCCACGACTACGAAGGCCTCGACACCGATGCCGCAAACGGCCTGGTGGACAATCTGCGCAGCCAGCTTTCCACCCTGCCCGGCAAGAGCTTCGGCAACCTGAAGGTCGAGAAGGCCGACGACTTCGCCTATCACGACCCGATCGACAAATCGGTGAGCGAACATCAGGGTATCCGCGTGCTCTTCGAGGGCGGCTCCCGCGTCGTCTTCCGTCTGTCCGGCACCGGCACGTCTGGCGCAACCTTGCGTGTTTATATCGAGCGCTACGAGCCGGATTCGACTCGCCACAACATCGAAACGCAGGAAGCGCTCGCCGATCTGATCGCGGCCGCCGAAAGCATTGCCAGCATTCGGGAACGCACGGGACGCGACGCGCCAACCGTGATCACCTGATCCGGGGGGAACATGCGGGGAAGCAGTTCGGCGCAAGCCGGCGCGATCGTCTTCGAGACCGGCGTCGAATTTGCCGTGTGGTCGCATCATGCCGCACAGATCGAACTCTGCCTCTTCGAGGATGACGGCAACAGAGAATTCGCGCGCCTGCCGATGGCGCGCGACAGCAACCACATCCATCGTCTGTTTGTCGACGGATTGAAGGCCGGGGCTCGCTACGGCTATCGCGCCGACGGTATCTACGCCCCTGATAACGGCCTCTGGTACGATCCTTCCAAACTGCTGATCGATCCCTACGCCAAGGAGATCGATAGGCCGTTCCGCTATGATCCCCGCCTCGGCATCTATGGCGAGGACAGCCAAGATCTGATGCCGAAGGCGATCGTCACCACCGATACCCCAGCCGCGATCAGCAAGCCGCTCTTCAAACCGGGCGGCTTTATCTATGAGGTGGCGGTGCGGCCCTTCACCATTCTCCATCCCGATGTGCCGGAGGCCCAGCGCGGCACGGTCGCAGCGCTTGCCCATCCCTCCGTCATCGCGCATCTGAAGCGGATCGGTGTCGATGCCGTCGAACTGATGCCGATAACCGCCTGGATCGATGAACGCCACCTGCCGCCGCTCGGCCTTGCCAACGGCTGGGGCTACAATCCCGTTGCCTTCATGGCGCTCGATCCCCGGCTCGTCCCCGGCGGCATGACCGAGCTGCGCGAGACCGTCGCGGCTCTCCATGTCGAAGGCATCGGCGTCATCCTCGACCTCGTCTTCAACCATACCGGCGAGAGCGACCGGTACGGCGCGACGCTGTCATTGCGCGGCCTCGACAACCTGCATTATTATCGCCACGCCCAGAATTGGCCGGGCGAACTCGTCAACGACACAGGCACCGGCAACACGCTCGCCTGCGATCATCCTAAGGTGCGCCGCCTCGTCATTGACAGTCTGCGCCACTTTGTGCTCAACGCCGGCATCGACGGTTTTCGTTTCGATCTCGCCCCAGTGCTCGGACGCACCGCGACAGGCTTCGAGCGCGACGGCGGAACACTTGCCGCGATCCTGGCCGACGATGTGCTGGCCGACCGGATCATGATCGCCGAACCCTGGGATATCGGCCCGGGCGGTTACCAGCTCGGCAATTTCCCGCTGCCCTTCCTTGAATGGAACGACCGGGTTCGCGACGACCTGCGCTGCTACTGGCGCGGAGACGATTGGAAGACCGGCTCGCTGGCAACCGCACTCGCCGGCTCCTCCGACATTTTCTCCCGCAACGACGGCAAGGAAACGCGCAGCGTCAATTTCCTCGCCGCCCATGACGGCTTCACGCTGATCGATCTCGTCTCCTATGCCGGAAAGCACAACGACGCCAACGGCGAACACAATCGTGACGGCCATAATGAGAACCACTCCTGGAACAACGGCGTCGAGGGAGAAACCGTCTACCCGACGATCCGCAAGCGTCGCCGGGATGATGTGATGGCGCTGATATCGACGCTTTTTGCCACCCGCGGCAGCATCATGCTGACGGCGGGCGACGAGGGCGGCCGCAGTCAGCACGGCAACAACAACGCCTATTGCCAGGACAACGAGATCACCTGGCTGGACTGGAAGGCGTTGGACGAGGGTCTCATCGCCCATACTGCCTTCGTTGTAGGGTTGCGTCGCCGCTTCACCGTCTTTTCCGAAATGGGCTTCCTGGCGGGAAATGGCGATGTCGAATGGATTTCGCTTTCCGGCGAGCCGATGACCGTTGCCGAATGGGAGACGCCGTCGCTTTCCACCCTCGGAATGTTACTATCGACCGGCGACCGCTCCGCGCGCGGCAGGCAGACCCGGCTTGGCGTGCTTTTCAACCGCTCGGGGAACCGCCAATTTTTCACGCTTCCCTCTACGGGCGAACCGGGCTGGCGCCAGTTGACGTCGGATGGAGCAAAGAAAACTACTGGCCCCGTAACCGTCGAGCCACGCTCCGTCGCCTTTTTCGTAGAAAATTGACCGCCTCCCCTCCCTCACCCAAATCGTTGTCGCAATCGTCACAAATGCACGATAAGGCTTTGCCGCAGCGGCTTGTTTCACGAGGAATTCATGGTCACGGAAATTTCACTCTCCGACGTGCGGGGATTGATCGGTATGGAAACGGGCCTTTCGGATTGGGTTACCGTGGACCAGACGATGATCGACGCCTTCGCGTCGGCGACTGACGACCATCAGTTCATCCACGTCGATCCTGAGCGAGCGGCGGCCGAGAGTCCCTTCGGAGGAACCATCGCCCATGGCTTCCTGACACTGTCTCTGCTGTCGACGATGAACTACAACTGTCTGCCGAAAGTGCGCGAGCAGACCCTCGGCATCAATTACGGCTTCGACCGCGTCCGCTTCATGACGCCGGTGAAAAGCGGCGCCCGCGTCCGCGGCCGCTTCCTGCTCGCCGAAGCCCGCTTCCGCGGCGCCGGCATGCTGATGACCACCTATGACGTCACGATCGAGATCGAAAACGAGAAGAAGCCGGCGCTGACAGCAAAGTGGATCACCATCATCCAATTCGACCCGAAGGACCGTCCCGACGACGTTTGAGCAAAACTGCTTTTGTTACTCGGCCGAATTGAACACGGCTTCGAGCGCGTGTCCGTCGGGATCCATGACGAACGCCGCATAATAGTGCTCACCGTAATGGGGCCGCAGGCCGGGACGGCCATTGTCACTGCCGCCTTGCGCGATTGCCACCGCATAAAACTGATCGACTGCCTGGCGGCTCGGCGCGGCAAACGCCAGATGAAAACCCGGGCCAGGCGCACGCTGGCCGTCCGGACGATGCTTGATCGCCAGTTTGTCCCCGCCGCCGGGAAGGCCGTAGCCGATTGCCTGCCCTGTTTGCCCCGGCCTGATATCGTCCCAGACCCTGATATAACCGAGCGCGGCAAGGGCAGCATCGTAAAATGCCGCCGACCGCTCGATATCGGAAACGCCGAGCGAGGCATGGTGCAGCATTCGTTTACCTCTTAAATGAGCGCACGCCGGCGATTCGCTGAGGCTCAGTGCCTCACGTCTTCAGCCGCCTCGTTCAGCAGCCCGAAGACATAATCCGAAAACGACCGCCAGCATTCCACCCGGAACGTGTCTTCTTCCGTGCGGAAAAGCACAATTTCCGCCTTGCCGAAAACGGTGCGCGATGCAGCCCCGACCGGAAAGGAAGAAAGCGACAGATCCTGCGGGCAGCCGGCCGAAAGCGTCGCCTCAGCACCCGGTCCCGAGACGATGATCGCGAGATTGCGGTGGGAAACGTCGGTCGCCGAATGCAGCGTGCCGACACCCGAAAGTGTTGCCATCAGATCGGCACTGGCCTCGTCGATCACCAGCCACTCGTCCGGCCCAATCCAGAGCGCCGATCGGGCGCCGGCCCGGCCGGATGTCTTCGGGGCATCCGGCAACGTCAGGCCCAGTGCCGAGGAAAGTGCCGAGAGCGATTCCGCCGGCGCGCGTAGCGCCACCCGGCTGGCAGTGGGAGCGGTCGTCAGCCGCACCGTTGCGGAGCCGCCGAGACGTCCGGCAAGCGCCGGTTTGCGAATTGCGACATCAGCCATGGATGCGGCCCCCTTCCTTGTCAAAGAACACCAGATCCGTCACCTCGACGGCGATCGTCCTGTCCGGCATCGGTACATAGAGCGTCTCGCCCATCCGCGCCCGGCCGCCGGCGACGAGCGCAAAGGCGATCGACCTGCCGCAATTTTCCGACCAATAGGCAGATGTGACGTGGCCGAGCATGGTCATCGGCTTCGGCTCGTTCGGGCTTGCGACAATCTGCGCGCCTTCTTCGAGCACCAGCTTCGGGTCCTTGGTGACGAGGCCGACGAGCTGCTTGCGCCCGTCCTTGACGAGATCCGGCCGCTTCAACCCGCGAATACCGACGAAATCCGTCTTTTTCTTCGAAACCGCCCAAGAAAGTCCGGCATCATCGGGAGTTACGGTCCCATCCGTATCCTGCCCGACGATGATGTAGCCTTTCTCGGCGCGAAGAACGTGCATCGTCTCCGTGCCGTAGACGCAGGCGCCGAGCGGTTCGGCATTGGCCCAGACCGCTTCGAGTACCGACTGGCCGTAATCGGCCGGCACATTGATTTCGAAACCGGTTTCGCCGGTGAAGGAGACGCGGAAGAGCCGCGCCGGCACGCCGCAGACCGTGCACTCGGCAACGCTCATATGCGGGAATGCCTCGTTCGAAAGATCGAGCCCTTCGACCAGCGGCGCGACGATCTCGCGCGCCTTCGGCCCCTGCACGGCGATGACAGCCCATTGTTCGGTCACCGAGGTCAGCCATACCTTCAGATGCGGGAATTCCGTCTGCAGGTAATCTTCCATGTGATGCAGAACGCGCGGCGCGCCGCCGGTCGTCGTCGTCACATGAAAACGGTCGTTTGCCAGGCGTCCGACAACACCGTCGTCATAGACGAAGCCATCCTCGCGAGTCATGATGCCGTAGCGGGCCTTGCCGGGCTTCAGCGTGTCCCAGGCATTGGTGTAGATCAGGTTGAGGAATTCCGCCGCATCCGGCCCCACCACCTCGATCTTGCCGAGCGTCGAGGCGTCGAAGATACCGGCCGCCTCGCGTGCTGTCCGGCATTCGCGAGCCACCGCCTGGTGCATGCTCTCGCCGGCACTCGGATAGAACCAGGCACGCTTCCAGTTGCCGACATCCTCGAAGACCGCGCCATGCGCTTCTTCCCAATCGTGCAGCGGCGTCTTGCGTGTCGGGTCGAACAGTTCTCCGCGCGAATGGCCGATCAGCGTACCGTAGGTGACCGGCGTATAGGGCGCGCGGAAAGTGGTGAGTCCGACCTGCGGGATTTCCTTGCCGAGCATTTCGGCCGCAATCGCCAGGCCATGCATGTTGGAGAGCTTGCCCTGGTCCGAGGCCATGCCGTTGGTCGTGAAACGCTTGATATGCTCGATCGAATGCATGCCCTCGCGCACGGCAAGGCGGATATCCTTGGCGCAGACGTCATGCTGGAAATCGATGAAGGCCTTGGCGTTGGTCTTCGGCCCGGCGCCTTCGGCAGCACCGATCATGCCGCCCGTCCAGTCATAGGCTTGCTCGGCCGAAATTGCGATCTTCTCACCGCTGCTTCTGCCGGTGGCCTGCGCCATCAGCTCTCCGGCGGCAAGCGACTCTTCGATCGTCCGCTGCAGGTCGTCGGTGCCGTTGCAGGCGCCGACCGAGAGGCAGTCCTGGGCATAGGAGCCGGGCAGGAATCGCTGGCTTTCGGCATCGAAGGCCACTTTGCCGCGCGACTGCGAGAAGAGATGGACCGACGGCGTCCAGCCGGCCGAAACCAGCAGCGCATCGACCGTGATCTTGCGCGGCGAACCTCCGCCGTTGCGCGCCACCGTCATCGAGGAGATGCGCAGCCGCCCGGCCGTGTTGACGACCGATTGGCCGGCCAGAACATCAATACCGAGTGCACGGGCCTCGGCCAGCACCGCCGCTCCCGGCGCCTGCCTGCTATCGACGATGGCGGCGATCGAAACACCAGCCCGCTTCAGATCGAAGGCCGCCTCATAGGCCGAGTCGTGCGCCGTGTAGATGCCGACCTTGGCCCCGACCGCGACGCCGTAATGATTGAGATACATCCGCCCCGCTGAGGCCAGCATGATGCCCGGCCGGTCGTTGTTCGGAAACACCATGTGACGCTCGATCGCGCCGGTGGCGAGGATCACGCGCTTTGCTCGGACCTGCCAAAGCCGCTCGCGCGGCAGATCACGGGAAGGCTTGGCGACATGATCGGTGACGCGCTCGGCAAGACCGACGAAATTGTGGTTGTAGTAGCCGAAAGCGGTCGTGCGGACCAGCACTTCGACATTGTCCATCGCCTCCAGCCGCGCCACGGCCTTCTGTGCCCAGCTATTGCCGTCCTGTCCGTCGATCGTCACGCCGGTATCATAACGCAACGCCCCGCCCGCTTCCGCCTGCTCGTCGCAAAGCATCACCCGGGCACCGGTCTCGGCGGCGGCCAGCGCCGCCGAAAGCCCGGCCACGCCGGCGCCGACCACCAGCACGTCGCAATGGGCATAGCGGCTGGCATAATGGTCCGGATCCTCCTCCGTCGGCGCGACGCCGAGGCCGGCGGCACGACGGATGAGCGGTTCGTACACGTGTTTCCAGGCGGCGCGCGGCCACATGAATGTCTTGTAGTAGAAGCCGGCGGCGAAGAACGGCGACATCAGATTGTTGACCGCGCCGACATCGAAGGCAAGCGAGGGCCAGCGGTTCTGCGAGTTGACGATCATGCCGTCAAAAACTTCCTGCACGGTGGCGCGCACGTTAGGCTGCTTGCGCGCCGTATCGCGTGCGACGTCGATCAGCGCGTTCGGCTCTTCGGCCCCTGCAGACAGAATACCGCGGGCCCGGTGATATTTGAACGAACGGCCGACGAGATGCACACCGTTGGCAATCAGCGCCGAGGCGACGGTATCACCTTCGAGCGCCGTATAGCTCTTGCCGTCGAAGCTGAAGCGCGCGGTTCTGGCCGGTGTCAGGCGCCCCTTGCCGGCGATACGGTTCACGCCGCTCATTGCGCCTCTCCTTCCACGGCTTCATATGTTTCGACGGGCCCATGCTGCTGGGCCGCCGCGCCGATCTCAGGCTTCGGCTGACCCGCCTTGTAGGTCATGATGAACTTGTCGGTCACCGTATCGCGCGCCGCATTGAAGAAGCGCCCGCAGCCGTGAATGTGCCGCCAGCGTTCGAAGATCAGCCCCTTCGGATTGTCGCGCAGGAAGAAATAGGCCTCGAATTCCTCGTCCGAGATCGAGGCGATGTCGGTGGGCCGCGCGATATGCGCGTCACCTGCGCCACGGAATTCGAGCTCGGAGCGCTCTTCCTGACAGTAGGGGCAATAGATCAGCAGCATGTGTTACCCGTCTTAGAGTTCCGATCCGGAAACATTGGTTCCCGGAGGTTGATTGCAGAGACGCTTTCCCATCGTCACGTAGGGAATGAGGCGCTTGAGAAGCTGTTCGAAATTGTCGTAGGGCTCCAGCACATCGGTCATGCCGATATTCGCAAAAGCCATCTTGGCGATATCGTTGTCGATCACGAAGGCACGTCCCGGCGTTCCGCCGACCTCAGGCACGAAATAGACGGCTGGTTTGCGCAGGATCATCGCGCAAAGCAGCGTGCCGCTCTCGGCGACGAAGGGCCACTCGCTTTCGCCGGCAGCCCTGTGGATCTTCTGCAGGCGGAAATCCTCGGCGCCGGGAAAGACGTCACCAGCCGGCATGGCCGCGCCGTCGATCCCGATTGCGAGGAGAGCCGCCGTCCACATCAGTGCGCCACCGCCGCCGCTGCCGCTTCGTCGATCAGCCGGCCGCTGCGGAAACGGTCCAGCGTCAAGCCGGCATTGAACTTGTGCGGCTCGTCGCGGGCAATCAGATGCGCGAAGAGATTGGCCGAGCCCGGCGTCGCCTTGAAGCCGCCTGTACCCCAGCCGCAATTGACGTAGAGCCCGGGAACCGGCGTCTTCGACTGGATCGCCGAACGATCCGGCGTATTGTCGACGATGCCGCCCCATTGCCGCATCATCTTGACGCGCCGGAACATCGGGAAGAGCTCGCAGATGGCGTCGAGCGTGTGCGTGATGATCTGCAGCCCGCCGGTCTGGGAATAGGAATTATACTGGTCGGTGCCGGCACCGATGACGAGTTCTCCCTTGTCGGACTGGGAGATATAGGCATGCACCGTGTTCGACATGACGACGCAGGGAAAGATTGGCTTCAGTGGTTCGGAAACCAGCGCCTGTAGCGGGCTCGATTGCAGCGGCACGCGCACGCCAGCCATCTGCATGACAGTGGTCGTATGGCCAGCCGCCGACACCGCCACCTTCCCGGCGCCGATGAAGCCACGCGAGGTCTCGACCCCGGTCACCCGTCCGTCCGGACCGCGCCGGATACCGGTCACTTCGCAATTCTGAATGATGTGCACGCCGCGGTCTGAAGCCGCCCGCGCATAACCCCAGGCAACGGCGTCGTGCCGCGCCGTACCGCCCCGCCGCTGCAGTGCCGCCCCGTTGATCGGGTAGCGCGCGCTGGCCGAGATATCGAGCGGCGGACAATAGGCCTTCGCCTGCTCCGGTGTCAGCCATTCATTGTCGATGCCGTAGAGCCGGTTGGCATGGATATGCCGCTTGAAGGATTGCTGGTCGTGAATATTGTGCGAGAGCATCATCACGCCGCGCGGCGAATACATCACATTGTAGTTGAGCTCCTGGGAAAGCCCCTCCCAGAGCTTCATCGAATGCTCGTAGATGTGCATGCTCTCTTCGTAGAGATAGTTCGAGCGGATGATGGTGGTGTTGCGCCCGGTATTGCCGCCGCCGAGCCAACCCTTCTCGATCACCGCCACATTGGTGATGCCGTGCTCCTTGGCGAGATAGTAGGCAGCACCCAGCCCGTGGCCGCCGGCACCGATGATGACGACGTCGTATTCGGCGCGTGGCTCAGGCGAAGTCCACTGCTTCTCCCAACCCTTGTGGCCACGAAGGGCCTCCCGTGCCACGGCAAAAACCGAATATTTCCGCATCCGCCTTCTTCTCCTTCGGGAAAGGGCTTGTTCTCCGCGCTCATACAAATCGCAAATCCAAATGCGGCACAACGGTTCTTTTGCGACGCGCGAGAGCTTTGGTTTCGACACGCCGAAGAGAATGCCGCTTCAAGCGGAAGACAGAAGCCGCGGCATTTCCGCTAACCGTCGGCCGGCGACCTAACCCAATAGGGTTAGAAGACAAGCAATTGCTAAAATGTTAACAATCGCGTGTTCCGGGGTACGTGTATCATGTGGGGTTGGCGCTCAGTATCAGTCGCGACGCTTTGCATCGCGTTAAGCAGCGCATCGCCGGCACCCGCCGCCGAGCCGGTCGGCCAGGCTGTCGTCATCAAGACAGAGGTGACGGGACAGAGCGGCCCGATCGAGGTCGACACCAGCGTCCATCGCAACGAGCGCATCAAGACATCGCAATCCGGGCTTGGCCAGTTCCTGTTTCGTGACGGCACGAAGCTTGCGGTCGGCTGGGGTTCGTCGGTCGTCATCGACAAATATGTCTTCGATGATTCCCAATCGGTCAAGAAACTCACCATCAGGGCGGCAAAGGGTACATTCCGCTGGGTCAGCGGCACTTCCAATTCTTCGGCCTACCAGATCCTGACGCCGGCCGGCACGATCGGCGTACGCGGCACCGCTTTCGATTTCTACGTCGGCCCGGATGGCACGACCGCCGTCGTGCTGCTGAACGGCGCAGCCCGCTTCTGCGGTCCGGGCGGCTGCCGGCAGTTGCAGCAGCGCTGCGATTGCGTGGTGGCCAAGCCGAACGGCGATATGTCGGCAGCACGCCGGGTCGATCCCAGCATCCTCGAGACGCTCGGAAATCAGCGCGCCCTCCCCTTCCTCTCCGGCAATCAGCGGCTTGCCGGCGGCATCGGCATGCTCGGCGGCTGCAATATGGCCTCCGTCGCGCCGGAAAGAAAAGACAGAAACCGCCCCCCGCCTCCTCGCGATCCGGCGCCGGCACCCAGTCCGCAGAGGCAAGATCCGCCGCAGCGGCAGGCCGAGCCGCAGAAGGAGCGGCCGGCCACGCCTGACAAGCCTGACAAGCCGCATCACGACAAACCGGATAAACCCGACAAGCATGATGGCCGTGGCCGGCATGAACATCACGATCAGCACGATGATCACGACTATCACGATAAAGGGCATCATCGAGATCGTGACCGTGACCGCGATCATGACAAGGATCGCGATCGTGATGGGGACCGGAACCACGACAGAGGCCGGAATTTCAATCGCAACCGCTGATGCCGTCAATCGGCGACGCTCTTCTCGAAGCCATCCGGCACCTCGCGGAAGTGATCGCTTCTGCCGGATATCCGCTGGTAGAATTCCGCCAGCCCGCCGATCACCTGCGCCGCCCTGAGCTTTGCCGTGCCGATAAGCTTGCGCGTGTTTTTCGAATGCGAATGCAGCGCCTGCGTCAGCTGCTCGTGAACGACCGTAAGCGCGGCGAACTCCGCGGAGGCTGCGACGCGCTCGTCGCCGACAACGGCGAGAATCTGCGTTCGGCTACTCTTTCCCTTGAGCGGGATGGCGCCGGCCTCGATCAGCGCCATTCCCTGCACCGATCTCGCCGTGCTGTCTGATATGAGGATATCGAAGCCCACCTCCTTGCAGCACGACTCCAGGCGCGCCGCGACATTGACGGCATCGCCGACCGCCGAATAGTTGAAGCGGGTCTTGGCGCCCATGTTGCCGACACAGGCGAGACCGGTATGGATGCCGATGCCGATGCCGACTTGCTGTCCAGGCCCGAAGCCGAAGGCGTCGCCGGCGTTCAGTTCGGCCAGCGTTTCACGCATGGCAAGCGCTGCGCGAACGGCCTTGATTTCATGATCCGCCACATCGACGGGTGCATTCCAGAACGCCATGATCGAATCGCCGATGAACTTGTCGAGCGTGCCTTCATTGGCCACCACATGGCGGCTCAACGCATCGAGCAAGGTATTCAGGAACGCGACCACGGCAGTCGGCGCCAGCCGCTCGCTGATCTCGGTAAAGCTCCTGACATCGACGAACATGACCGTCAGCTCGCGATCGTCTCCGCCGAGGCGCAACGCGTCGCGGGAATGCTCGATGCGATGGAGCAGCGACGGGGAAAGATAATGCCCGAAGGCGCGCCGCACCTCGCGCCGCTCCCGGTCGATCACCAGGATCCGGAACGAGGTCGAGGCGAAATGGGTGATCGATCCGCTGATGATCGGAGCCAGGGGATCGAGGAGAAGCCCCGCATAAAGAAACGAGAGCCAGGACGCCACCAGCGCCATGGCTGTGATCAGCAGGCCGCAGGCTAGCGCGACGGCCGGACTGACGAAGGTCGTCACCCCGACGAGCAGGCATCCGAGCACGGCGATCATCAGGATTTCCAGCCCGTCCGCCCAGTCGGGCCGCGAGAGAAAGCGGCCCGAGAGGATCTGCTCGACGGCCTGCGCATGCAGCGAAACGCCGGGAACGTTCTCGCCGAGCGCGGTGACGCGGATGTCCTGCAGGCCGGCCGCCGATGTACCGACGAAGACGATGCTGCCGGCGACGGCGGCGGCGACATCTGGAGAGGCCCCTTCGGCCGCAAGCACCTGCCGGGCGGATATATAACGCTCCGCCCGGTCGGGGGTGACATAGAGCCAAAGCTCACCCGCCGCCGTCAGCGGCACGACGAAATCCCCGATCTTTACCGATGTCATGATGCCGGCGCGATCGGGTGCGCCTGATAGCACATAGGTCGATGCCCCCTGTGCGACACGCAGCGCTTCGATCGCGAGATTCGGATAGAGCTGCCCGCCGTCGGTCAGGAACAGTGGGACCGCCCGTACCACCGGCGAGGGATTGCCGGGATTGAGGCTGATATGACCGAGCCCCGCCGCATTGGCTTCCAACTGCGGCCGCAACGGCGTCGAAGCACCGAGATAGGGGGGGGCCGAGACGGGGCTTTCGCCGGTGAAGGCGAAACCCGCCTTGACCGGCGGCCGGTAATTGCCCTCGTTGGAAAGTCCAAAGCCGAGCACGACGGGCTTTTCGGCAATTGCACGGGCGAATATCTCGTCGTTGTCAGGCAGTTTCTCGGCAAGGGAAGGCTCGACCCCGGCGACCTCGCGAACGACATTGCGCGGCGACAGCCGGTCCGGCTCGGCGAAGAGAATATCGAAGGCGATGGCCGAGGCGCCCATTTCCGAAAGCCGGTCCACCAGCAGCGCCATCCGGTCCCGCGGCCATGGCCATTGGCCGAATTCGTGCAGCGAAGTCTCGTCGATGTCGATCACGCGGACCGGCATCGGCTCGAAGGTCCTGGGAACCAGCCGCTGATACTCGTCGAAGGTCACGCCGCGGATCAACTTGAAGATCCCGGGATCACTTGCTCGAAGGATCGTAAGCGCAGTCACGATCGCCAGACCGAGAACGACACCGATTTGCTGCGCGCGCGTCATGATCTCACCGGGTGTCCCCTCCCACGGCCGGCAGGGCGACCCGCACCTGCCGGCGGACAGGCTACGCCGCTTTCCATCCAAATGCCATTCGCACCTACGTTCCGGGGCACTCTCCTTTCGGTCACCTCCGCCGGGCGGCGGAGAAGCGCCATGAATACGGCTACGCCTCCAGTTTTCACCCGGCTTTTGGCTGGACGACGAGGCTTCGACCTTGCCCGGTGCGCGGCGAAATGTTCTTGTAACGATCGAAAATCGGATGCTTTTTCGAGAGAAGAATGAAGGTCGCCGTGATTTCCGAAACCGCCGCGCGTCGCAGCGGCTATTGGCTGATTGTCGTCGTGCTGGCAATGCTCGCAGGCCTGCCGCTCGCCGTCTGGCTTGATATCAGCGATCTCTCGGGAAATACCCTGCGCCGCCAGGCCCGCGATATGAGCTCGCTGATATCGAGCATCCGCTCCTATTATTCCACGAATGTCGTGGGGCGCGTTCTGGCCGCTCACGCCAACGGCACGACTGAGGGCACGGTCGTCTCTCACAATTATGCGAATATTCCAGGCGCCATCCCGCTGCCGGCCACGCTTTCCCTGGAGCTCGGCGACGTCATCAAGGAGCAGCAGGCCAATATCACCTACCGTTTCGTCTCCGACCTGCCGTTCAAAAGCCGCGCATCCCACGAGCTCGACGACTTCGAAAAGAATGCGCTCGCTGCCTTGCGCGCCAATCCGCAGCAGACGCTGAACGACCTCACCCGTGTCGGATTGACCGATACCTTGCGGCTCATCACCCCTGTCGTCATGGGCCAGGCCTGCGTTGCCTGCCACAATAGCCATCCCGAAAGCCCGAAGACCGATTGGAAGGTGGGCGATGTGCGCGGCATTCAGGAAGTCATCATCCGGCAGCCCTATGCGAGCAACGTCTTCGCCTTCAAATACCTGCTTTGCTATTTCCTTTTCGTCGCCTTCATCGGCATCAGCTTCATTGTGCTCCAGCGGCAGCAGACGCGCACCATCCACAGCGCCAACCGGGATCTGGAAGCGGCGAACGAATTCCTCGCCAGCGTTTCCCTGAAGATCTCGCGCTATCTCTCACCGCAGATCTACAAGAGCATATTCTCCGGGCAGAAGGACGTGGTCGTCCATACCGAGCGCAAGCGTCTGACGATCTTCTTCTCCGACATCAAGGATTTCACGGCGACCACAGAGCGTCTGCAGCCTGAAGCCCTGACGGAGATGCTCAACGAATATCTGACCGAGATGTCGAACATTGCCCTGGAGCATGGCGGCACGGTGGACAAGTTCATCGGCGACGCGATGCTGGTCTTCTTCGGCGATCCCGAAACCGAGGGGCCGGAGGAGGACGCGAAAGCGTGTTTGCGCATGGCCGTCGACATGCAGCGCCGTCTCGGCGAACTCAAGGACAGATGGCGCAGAAACGGCACCGAAGAGCCTTTCGTCGTCCGCATGGGAATCAACAGCGGTTATTGCAACGTCGGCAATTTCGGCAGCAGCGACCGCATGGACTATACGATCATCGGGGCGGAGGCCAATCTCGCAGCCCGGCTGCAATCGATCGCCCAGGGAGGAGAGATCGTCATCAGCTACGAAACCTATGCGCTGGTGAACGAAATCGTCGACGCCCATCCCTTGCCGCCGATCACGATGAAGGGCATACAGCGCGAGATCGTGCCCTATGCGGTGGATGGGCTGACCCTCGGTACGGATCACAAGAGCCGCGTTCTCAGCGAGCACCTCTCGGGCCTTGACCTGCATCTGGATATGAGCCGGCTGGAGCCTGCCGACCGCCTACGGGTCAGAACCGCTCTCAAGGAGGCAATTGCCGTGCTGGATGAAGCTGCGCCCGAACCGGCCCGATCATGACCGGATATCAGGCGAAGCGTGATTTTTCCGCCGCCGCCCATATCCCGTCTAGACTTCCCGTACCCGATCTGCTATTTCGCATCACCAATCGCAAGGCCCCGGCCGCGCGAACGTTATTGTTTTGCCTCTGGCCGCTGCGCCGCCTCCGGCATCAACCAACCAAAGGAACGTGATTCTCGTGCAGGTACTTGTCCGCGATAACAATGTTGATCAGGCTCTCCGCGCTCTCAAGAAGAAGATGCAGCGCGAAGGCATTTTCCGCGAAATGAAGATGCGCGACTACTACGAGAAGCCGTCGCAGAAGCGTGCTCGCGAGAAGGCCGAAGCCGTTCGTCGCGTTCGCAAGCTGGCCCGTAAGCGCGCCCAGCGCGAAGGTCTGGTTGCACGCTGAGCGTTTCCGTCGTTTTTTCGACGTTTTCAGATGCATTGTGGCGGGGGCGATGGGTTCGCCGCCGCTTTTTTAGTTTGCCGCTGAAGATCGCATATCCGCGCACCGGATATGCCGCATGGGGAAAGCGAGCCCGAATGGCTGTCAACACCTTCAATCCGTCCCGCGCTTTGCGCTTGCAGAAAACGGCATTCCTGCCCGCTTTGGCGCTGGCGGCAATGTTCGGCCTCGCCGGCTGCGAGACGACCAATACCTCGGATGCCGTGATCCGCATCGATAAGGCGCAGGGTTCGGAAGAGAATATCGCTTCCCTGACGGCGGTTATCAACGCCAATCCGAGGGACCCGGAAGGTTACAACGTCCGTGGTTCCGCCTATGGCCGCGCCGGCCAGTTCCGCCCGGCTTTGAACGATTTCAACACGGCGCTGCAGATCAATCCGCGGTTTTTCCAGGCTTACGCCAACCGTGCTCTCGTCTATCGCAATATGGGCCAGCAGGCCCAGGCGATTGGCGACTACAATGCCGCCCTGCAGATCAATCCGAGCTACGACGTCGCCTATATCGGTCGCGGCAATGTCTACCGGATGGCCGGCCAGGACGATCAGGCTTTCAACGACTTCGACAAGGCGATCCAGCTCGGCACCACCGATGGCCGCGCCTATCATAATCGTGGCCTGATCTATCAGAAGCGTAATCAGCAGGATAAGGCGATCGACGATTTCTCGAAAGCGATCTCGCTCGCGCCGAATTCACCCGAGCCCTATAATGGCCGCGGCATTTCCTACATCGCGCTGAACGACGACGACAACGCCTTTGCCGATTTCAACCATGCAATCGAGCTCAACGGCAACATCGCCGAATCTTGGGCCAACCAGGCGCTCGTCTACGAACGCCGCGGCGACAAGGCAAAGGCCGCCCGCTCCTATCGCCACGCGATCGGCCTCGACCCCAAATACCAGCCGGCTCGCGACGGCCTTGCCCGCGTCGGCGTCGCCCCAGCCGGCTAAAGATATGATTGGGCGGCCCTGAGCATCGGGCGGCCCGCAACCGCCACCTGCCGGTCGCACCACCCATCGGACGCCGGCAAAGGTCCTGATGATTCAATCGAATCTTCCGGCTCTGGATATCATCGAGGTGACATCGTGCCACGCCAGGCGGTGGAAGCGACGTGGCGCAAAGGCGACCGCACCGCCATTAAGACGAGACGCCGAAAAGCGTCCGTCGTCGTCGATGGCCTGTCATAGTATGTTGCAACCTGCTCTTGCTCCCCCTAACATGGACCTGCTTCGATAGCCCGCTATCGAGCGGTCGAAAACGTTTGGGGGCGGTTTGCGAGAGATGCGGATCTGTGCTTTCCTGGCCGCAAGCGAAACCCGTTGCGGGCCACGCGTATTACAGCGCGACGCGTCTTTTCAGACGCGCAAAGGACGCCGTAACACTTTGAATTGCGACAGATGAAGATCGTCGCGCTGTTCTTTCCGAAAGCCTCGATCGGAACCTACCTCGTCGCCATGGCGGTGGCGATCGCACTGCCGATCTTCGCCTTCGTGGCGCTGCTTCTGCTACAGCTGGAGGACAACCAGCGTTCGACGCTGAAGCGCGAGACGGCCCAGGATGCGCTTGCCCTTTCACGCATCATCGACCGCCAGCTTCAGGATATGGCGACGACCCTGCGGCTGCTTTCAAGTTCGCCGGAACTTGAAAACGGCAATCTCGCCTCCTTCCACGAGCGCACGGAAACGGCCCTCAGAGACAATACGCTTTTCGTCATCGCCGTCGACCGCACGGGCCAGCAGTTGCTGAACACGCGCCGGGCGTTCGGCACGCCGCTTGGCAAGACGGCGAACATGACAGCCCTCGAAGCGGTCATGGCTTCCGGTCGCATCGAGGCATCAGACGTCTTTCGCGGCCGGACCAGTGGCGAATGGGTCTATAACGTCACCCTGCCACGGAAGAATGATCCGGTCGCGGCCCTTATCATCACGCAGGACGCCAAGGATCTTGGCAAGCTCGTGACCACCGAGGGCCTTGCGCCCGGCTGGTCGGCCGCCGTCATAGATGAGAGCGGCCACGTCGTCGCGGCCACCGGCCCTGCCAACCTCGAACCCGGCACGCCCTTCGACCCGCGCATTCTGCCGGCGCTCACCGTGTCCCGCGGCGTCTTCCAAGACGAGACAATCCTGCCGCACATGCTCCTCGGTTATGCCCAAATTCCCGGTTGGTCGTGGAAGACGGTGATCTGGGGACCGATCGCCCAGGCGTCGATCCTCAGCACCTGGCGTTTCCTCATCATCGGCGGCGTGGCACTGGTGCTCGTCGCCGTGCTAGGCGCTTATGCCGTCGCAAGACAGGTGCGCACCACCATCCGCGATATCGCCGACATGGCGAACCGCATGGGCGAAGGCCATATCGTCTCGCCAGTCGACACCAGCGTCATCGAGGCGAACCAGGTGGCGATTGCCCTTTCGAATGCCTCTTTCGATCGTAGCCAGACCGAGGACCGGCTGCGTTTCGTCATGCATGAGCTCGTCCACCGCACCAAGAATCTTCTGACGCTTGCCCAGGCAATGATGCGCCAGCTCGCCAAGCAGTCCGACAGCGTCGAGTCCTTTCGCGCCGCCGTCGCCGACCGGCTCGAGGGTTTGGTGCGTTCGATCGAGCTCCTGACCAGCGAACAATGGGGAGGCGTGTCGCTGCGACGGGTCGTCGATATCCATCTGCAGGCCTTCCCGCAATCGCGCGAGCAGATCGACATCAGCGGTAAAGACTTCGTGCTAAAGCCGGATGCCGTGCAGAATCTCGGCCTCGCCTTGCATGAACTCGCCACCAATTCAGTGAAATACGGTGCGCTTTCCGTACCGCAAGGTCGGGTCCGCTTCGCATGGCGCGACGTCAAGGACGAAGACAAGCCGGATGCCCTGCTCCGCTTCACCTGGGAAGAGCAAGGCGGCCCGCCGGTCACCGAGCAGCCATCGCGCTCGGGCTTCGGCACGACCGTTATCAAAGCCCATGCCGCCTCCGCCTTTCGCGGCACGGTTGAGATCGATTTCCGGCCCGAAGGCCTGTTATGGGTGCTGACGGCGCAGCGCGCCACGCTGGAGCGGGAATAGAGCGCCGCGCGTCTCTTCAGACGCGCTAAGTTTGAATCCGCGCCCGGAACATTCGCTACCTCCACCCGTTTCGGACAGGTCGTTCCAAAGGAGAAAGACCATGTTCAAGCAAACGATGATCGCAGCCGCGGCACTGGCGGCCGCTGCCTGGGGGAGCCCGGCGGGCGCGGAAAACTATGTCGCGCTTGGCCGTCTTGTCTGCGGATCGGATGGCGGCCAAGGTCTGATCGTCACCTCGCAGAAGAACCTCATCTGCACCTATACGCCGGCGGCTGGCGGCGCCAAGGCGGTCTATGCCGGCAAAATCGAGAAATTCGGCCTCGATATCGGTCAGACCGGCAAGAGCGTCATGATCTGGCAGGTGCTGGCAAAGACCGGGACGGATATTCCGCAATTCGCCCTTGCCGGCGAATATTACGGGATCGGTGCCGATGCGAGCATCGGTGCAGGGGCCGGCGCCAAGGTCATCGCCGGCGGCAATAACAAGGCCTTCATGCTGCAGCCATTGAACGTCCAGGCTCAGGAAGGCCTGAACCTCGCGATCGGCGTCGAAAAGATGACGCTCGTGCCGGGGGAGACCTGACGAAAGCGTCCGGCCCGGCCAAGGCAGACAGCAGTGGCCTGCCGCATGAATCAAACAGCCGCCCGAAGGGCGGCTGTATCTGCGTCGATCAGTGCGCGATCGCCTTGTTGATATCCTCGGTCATCTTCTTCGCGTCACCGAGCAGCATCATCGTACCATCCTTGTAGAACAGCGTATTGTCGATGCCGGCATAACCCGAGCCGAGCGAGCGCTTGACGAAGAGGCAGGTCTTTGCCCGGTCGACGTCGAGGATCGGCATGCCGTAGATCGGCGAGGTCTTGTCGTCGCGCGCCGCCGGATTGGTGACGTCGTTGGCACCGATGACATAGGCGACGTCGGCCTGGGCGAATTCCGAGTTGATGTCCTCGAGCTCGAAAACCTCGTCATAGGGAACATTCGCTTCGGCGAGCAACACGTTCATGTGGCCGGGCATGCGGCCCGCCACGGGGTGGATCGCATATTTCACCTCGACGCCGTTCTTCTTGAGATTGTCGGCGAGCTCGCGCAGCGCATGCTGGGCCTGGGCGACCGCCATGCCATATCCCGGCACGATGATAACCTTCGATGCGTTTGCCATCAGATAAGCCGCATCCTCGGCCGAGCCGAGCTTGACCGTCCTATCTGATGTGTCAGGTCCGCCAGACGCCGTCTCGCCGCCGAAACCGCCGAGGATGACGGAGACGAAGGAACGGTTCATACCCTTGCACATGATGTAGGAGAGGATCGCGCCGGAAGAACCGACGAGCGCGCCCGTGATGATCAGCGCCAGATTGCCGAGCGTGAAGCCGATGCCGGCCGCGGCCCAGCCTGAATAGGAATTCAGCATCGAGACGACGACCGGCATATCGGCCCCGCCGATCGGCACGATCAGCAGAACGCCGAGCGCCAGCGACAGCGCCACGACGGCCCAGAAGTCGAAATGGCTTTCAGTGACGGCAAGCCCGATGATGAAGAGCACGATCAGCACCAGCAGGCTGGCATTGATCACATGCCGATAGGGCAGCAGGATCGGCTTGCCGGACATGCGTCCGTCAAGCTTCAGGAAGGCGATGATCGAGCCGGTGAAGGTCAGCGCTCCGATTGCCACGCCGAGCGCCATCTCGATGCGCGCCTCGGTGTGGATGTGGCCGATCTCGCCGATGCCGAAGGAAGCAGGCGTGTAGAGCGCGGAGGCCGCGACCAACACGGCGGCAAGGCCGACCAGCGAATGGAAACCCGCGACGAGCTGCGGCATCGAGGTCATGGGGATGGTGCGGGCGACATAGGCGCCGACGCTGCCGCCGATGGCAAGGCCAAGGATGATCAGCACGAAGCCGCCGAAATTCGGGGTCGCCAGCACCAGCGTCGTCAGGATCGCGATCCCCATGCCGATCATGCCGTAGAGATTGCCCTTGCGGCTGGTGGCCGGATGCGACAGGCCGCGCAGCGCCAGGATGAAGAGCACGCCGGAGACGAGGTAGAGGAAGGCTGCGATATTGGTCATCAGTCCTCACCGGTCCTTCTTGCGGTACATCGAAAGCATCCGCTGCGTGACGAGGAAGCCGCCGAAGATGTTCACCGAGACGAGCACGAGAGCCACGAAGCCGAAACCGGTCGCAAGCCCGCTGGTCGAGATGCCGACCGCCAGGAGCGCGCCGACGACGATGACGGAGGAGATCGCATTGGTGACGGCCATCAGCGGCGTATGCAGCGCCGGCGTCACCGACCACACGACGTAATAGCCGACGAAGATCGACAATACGAAGATGGCGAGCTGGAAGACGAAGGGATCGATCGCCCCGCCGGTCGCAGCACTTGCCGCTTCCGGTGCCTGGGCCGCCGCCGTGATGACGGCGGTCACCGCCTGGTCGAGCTGCTCCAGCGCTCTGTCCATTGCTTCACTGGCCATCAGATGTCTCCCTTCTTCGCGCCGCCGAAGGCGGGATGAACCACGTCGCCGGCATAGGTCAGCATCGTCGCCTTGACCAGCTCGTCGTCGAGATTGACGACGACGCTCCGGGTTTCCTTGTTGACCATGGTCTCGAGGAAGGTGACGAGGTTCTTGGCGTAGAGCGCCGAGGCGCTGGCCGCAACCCGGCCCGGCATGTTGGCGAAACCGATCACCCTGACGCCTTCGATATCGGCGATCTCGCCGGGGACGACACCCTCGATATTGCCGCCGCGCTCGACCGCAAGGTCGACGGCGACCGCACCTGATTTCATGGAGGCGAGCATGGTGTGCGAAACGAGCCGCGGCGCCGCACGACCGGGGATCAGCGCGGTGGTGATGACGATATCCTGCTTGGCGATGTGTTCGGCAACCAGAGCCGCCTGCTTCGCCTGATAGTCGGCGGACATTTCCTTGGCATAGCCGCCGGCCGTTTCCGCCGCCTTGAACTCCTCGTCCTCGACGGCGATGAACTTGGCGCCCAGCGAGGCGACCTGCTCCTTGGCGGCGGGCCGAACGTCAGTGGCCGAGACCGCCGCGCCGAGGCGGCGCGCGGTCGCGATCGCCTGAAGACCCGCGACGCCGGCGCCCATGACGAAGACCTTGGCGGCCGGCACGGTGCCGGCCGCCGTCATCATCATCGGCATGGCGCGGTCATAAACCGCCGCCGCCTCGATGACGGCCTGGTAACCGGCGAGATTGGCCTGGGACGAAAGTACATCCATAGACTGGGCGCGGGTAATGCGCGGCATCAGTTCCATCGCGAAAGCCGAAAGCCCCGCGCTTGCCAAAGCCGCGATCGCTTCGTCATTGCCGTAGGGATCCATGATGGCGATGATGACCGCGCCGCTTTTATAGCCGGAGATTTCCGATCCGCTGGGCCGGCGCACCTTCAGCACCACGTCGGCGGAGGCTGCATCCGCAAAACTGCCGATCCTGGCACCCGCGGTCTCGAATTCTCCGTCCGGAATGCGTGAAGCTGCACCAGCACCGGCTTCGACGATGACGTCGAAGCCGAAACTCTTCATCTTCTTCACGGTCTCGGGGGAGGCGGCGACACGTGTCTCCTCGCCCGTGATTTCCCTTGCAACGAAAACGATATTGCCCAACTGCCCCCTCCTCCGGGTCAGCCAGACCGCCGCAGGCTCCCCTGCGCGGGCCAAGCATCTAATTCACAAAGCTTCGGAGAAGCTCTCCTCCCCTCAGAGCGCCGCGCGTCCTTTCGGACGCACAAAGGACGCTCTGACCCTCTGAATCCACGCGGTCAGCGGAACAGGAAGATGCCGGCGGCGAGAAGAATGATGAAGACGAAGAGGCCGCCAAGAAGGCCGGCGCCGCCGAAGAAACCGGCGGTCATCGCAAGCAGGAGGACGATGAGAAGCATCGAGCCGTATTTCGCGCCGGCGATGAACATGTCGTAGGTCTTTTCATGTTCTTTGTAATCCATCGGCGCGCCGGTCTCGACCGGTCCGGTATGATGTTCGGCCATAAATATCGTCTCCCTGAAATGCCTCTGCGCTGCCTAATTTCCCTCTAGGCGAGGGAAATCCCTACGTGCAGGGATTACACAATGACAGGCGAAAGCGCAATGCATGAGAATGCCGCAGGCGCGTGTGGCAACCGCCATGTCAGAGGCCCGGAATATGACCTGAGGACGGCCGATATCGCCTGCGTCCGTCGTCCACCTCATTTGCGCCGGCGAAGATCGTCTCGCCGTCGGGGACGAGGGCAAATTACAGCGGCAGGTCGGTGCCGAGTTCGCCTTGCGGCACGAAACGCGCCGTCGGAATGATGGTGAGCGGCGGCAAGGTGTCGTTGGGATTGCGCGAAAACATCATGCGCTGCTCGCTGGCGCTGGAGATGAAGAAGGGATAGCGCGTCAGCAGCTTTCGTCCGACCTCGATCACATTCGTCGCCATCAGCGTCATGTCGATCCCGTAATTTTTCGCCAGCCGGCCGGGCACGACCGTATCGGCATAAAAGACCCGCTTGTAGAAGGCCGCATGCGGCGGCCGAACGAACTGAAGAACGCGGTCGGCACGGAAATACGCCGCCGCCACGATGGTGGGCCTTAGCGTCAGATAGGGAACCCACGGCAGATCGGCGGTGAGTTCGGGGTCGGCTGCGAAACGCGCCGGATCGATCAAGGTCAGCCCCGCATCCAGAAGTTCATCCATCGCCTCGGGAAAGGCGCCACCGGACTGACTGAGACGATGTTCCGGTGTCACATAATGAACCCGGATCGTACTGACCAGTTCCCCATAATAATACAGACCGAAGATATAGGCGTGGCTGTCGAAATCGCTGTCGTCCAGCAGCCCTTTCGGGGCGAGCGCCAGCACGTCATGGGCCTTATAGGCCTTGTAGCGCAACCGTTCTACCTGCTCCATGTCTTCGCTGCTTTCGACGCGGCGATACTCGACATGATCCAAAACTTCCAAAATTTTTGTGCTGAAATCACTACGCTTGAACAGTGTCTCTGACATTTCTCGATCCGCTCGTTAACGGATCATTAATCATACGCCAGCAACATTTAGGCAAGGAAATCCGATAATTTCGGCCGTTTTTAAATCGTTAAGGTTAACGCGGAACGCGCTCTTCAGGGGGAAAACTGTCCGTTGAGACCGCTCAGGCGACCTTGCTGCGGCGGCGTTGCACGACGCGGCGGCCGATGCCGTGTTGCAACAGCGGGATATTCTGGGAAGGCACGGGCGGCGAGAAAACGTAGCCCTGAACAAGATCGGCGCTGCGGTGCTTGTTGAGCAGTGCGAGCTGTTCCTCGGTTTCGACGCCTTCGATGACGATCTTCAGGCCCAGTTCGCGGGCGAGATGGACCGTGCCGCGCAGCAGCTTCAGGCGGCGGCTATCCTCGACGATGTTGCGCACGAAGGAGCGATCGATCTTGACGATATCGAGCGGCAGCGTGTCGAGATAGCTGAGGCTGGAGAAGCCGGTACCGAAATCGTCGATAGCGATGGTGATGCCGCGGGCCCTGAGCTCCGCCAGGATGGCGCGCACGGCCGCCGGCTCGTCGATCAGGCAGCTTTCGGTGACTTCGAGATGCAGCCGCGCTGCGTCGAGGCCGGAATGGGCAAGTGCTTCGGCGACCACCGAAAGAATATCGGCATCGCGCAGATCCCGCGCCGAGAGATTGACCGAGACGGCGATATGTTCGGGCCAGTTCATGCATTCGCTGCACGCCTTGAACAGGACGAAGCGGGTGATGTCGGAGATGATGCCCATATCCTCGGCGAGCCGGATGAAGACGTCGGGCGGGATCGAGCCCTTCTCCGGATGAACCCAGCGCGCCAACGCCTCGGCGCATTCGATCCGCGATCCGTCGGACCGGAACATCGGCTGGAAGGCGAGATGCAACGCCTGCGCCGAGACAGCCTCGCGCAGATCCGCCTTCAGCTTCTGCTGCTCGATATAGCGGCCATCCATCTCCCGCTCGAAGCCTGATATGCCGCCCTTGAAGCGCGACTTGCTTTCAAACAGCGCCAGATCCGCCTTGACGCTCCATTCATCCATCGCAAACGCGGCACTTTCGAGAATCGCGTAGCCGGCGCTGAGCGAAACCAGGAAGGTCAGCTCGTCGACCGCGTAATTGCCCTGGATTGCGGCGTGCACGCGGCGGATCTCGACGTCGAGCGAAGCCGGTTCCTTGGCATGCGGGAAGAACAGGATGAACTGGTCTCCCATCAACCGGCCGAGGATGGCGTTGCCGGAGGCCTGCTTGATGCGGGCGGCGATGGCGCAGAGCAGGTGGTCGCCCGTAACGTGGCCGCGCATGTCGTTGACATGTTTGAATTCGTCGATATCGAGGACCATGAAGCCGAGCGGCCCGGACTTCCTTTGATGTTTGGCGAGATACTCCTGCACCAGCTGGCCGAAATATTCGCGGTTCGGCAGGCCGGTCAGCGCATCGAAGCGGACCATGTGCATGATCTTCTGCTCGGCCTTCACCCGGCTCGACACGTCCTCGAAGATCAACACGGCCCCGCCGTCGGCCCTTCGGCTGGCCGAGAATTCGAGCGACAGGCCCTCGGGGAAATGAATGAGCGTCCGCGATAGGTTGCCTTCGGCGACCTGGGTGAGCTGGCGCAGAATAAGCTCCGGCTGCGAGGCGTCCATGAAGCTGTAGCGCGCACCGTAGCGCAGCACGGCGCCAAGTTCGCGATCCTTCAACCGCTCCGGCGCACCGATCTTCAGAAGCTCGCAGGCCTTCCGATTGACGACCTGAATACGGTTTTCGGCATCGACCATGACCAGGCCATGCGGCATGTTGTTGAGCGCCGTGTCGAAGCGGTCGGCGATGATGGTGATTTCCCGGCGCGCGATGACATTCTCATAGAGGAACTCGCGCACGCCGTTCGCCATGGCCCGCGTCGTCAGCCAGAACGGAATGAGGAAGATCGACAGCAGGCCACGATAGAAATCCAGCGCCAACAGGCTGCAGACGATCATCGGCAGACAGCAGGAGAAGGTCTGGAGGTCGACCGCCAGGCGCGAACCGTAATTGCGGCCGACAACGGAAACCATGGTCGCCATAGTGACGGCAATGCAGGCAAGTTCCGCAAAGGAATCGTGGACCACGAAGATGGCGTATCCGCTGGCGATGCCAAGCAGTGCGGTGGTGCAGGCCGCACCCGCAACCAGGATCCTTTCCCAACGCTCGATCCCGACGTGCGACAGGCTCTCCTTGTCGACGCGATCGAACTGCCGGAAGACGACCATGCGAACGCAGAAGACCAGGAGGAAGGCGACCGACAGCAGGATGTAGACGAAGGACTGCGTCTTGGCAGCAACGGCAAGGCAGGTCGCAACATGCACGATCACGCCAGCAAGCAGCGTCATGCGGTTCCCGGAAAGGGAACTCACAAACGACAGATACACATCTAAAGGGACCCTGTTCGGGTTATCTGGCTTCATCCACACTTTCCCTGTGCGCGGGAATTCTAAGCCCAACCCTTTAAAAATTGATTTCAATGGAATCAAACATTTGGTCAAATTTTCTAAAACCATAGGATGAACCGCACAGCTCACGCGCGTTAATACAGCCTACTGGCGAGATTATTGAAATAATTTATCCACGCCTGGGTTGTCGAAATATTTGATGGCCATAGCGCGGGGCCGGTGCATCTAAGACTATACTCCAACGCGAGGCATTTATCCTTCCAATTTCAAAGGCCGTGGTCTACATCGATTGCAAGAGGGAAAAGCTGCCGGAAAACCGGCAGGACAAGAACAGGGGAGGCGAATGTCGGTACTTCTGGCAGCAAGCCGGCTGATCGATTCGATCAGTCAGTTCCTAGGCAAAATTTCCGAATATATGGTGCTGTTCTGCTGTCTGATCAGCGCCGGAAACGCCATCGTCCGCTATGCCTTCAACTACAGTTCGAACGGCTGGCTCGAGATCCAGTGGTATCTCTTCGCCTTCGTCGTCATGCTCGGCGCCTCGCATGCGTTGCGCAACAACGAGCATGTCCGCGTCGACCTGATCTATGGTTCGGTTTCCGACAGGGCGAAGATCTGGATCGACATCGTCGGCCTCATCCTCTTCCTCCTTCCCGCATGCGTCTTCCTCACCTGGATCTGCTGGCCGTTCTTCGCACTGTCCTACCAGCAGGGAGAAATATCGGGCAACGCCGGCGGGCTCATCCGATGGCCCGTCAAGCTGATCCTCGTCGCCGGCTTCGCGCTGCTTTCCCTTCAGGGGGTTTCCGAACTGATCAAGCGGATCGCAGCCGTTACCGGCCATATCAGCATCGATACAAAATACGAAAAACCGCTGCAGTAGCGCGGGCTGGGAGAAACGGACTTGTTTGATTTCGGCATCATCCCGCCGGCCATGTTCCTGGGCATGGTCATCTTCATGCTCTACGGCTTTCCGGTCGCCTTTTCGCTGGCCGCCGTCGGCCTGTTTTTCGGCATTATCGGCATCGTCACCGGCCATTTCGGCGAAGTCTTCCTGCAGGCTCTGCCGCTGCGCTTCTTCGGCATCCTTTCCAACGACCTCCTGCTCGCCATCCCCTTCTTCACCTTCATGGGCGCGATACTGGAGCGCTGCGGGCTTGCCGAGGATCTGCTCGAAGGCACCGGCAAACTCTTCGGCGGCATTCCCGGCGGCCTCGCCTATGCCGTCATCCTCGTCGGCGCCGTGCTGGGCGCGATCACCGGAACGGTAGCCGCCTCCGTCATCACCATGGGGGTGATCTCGCTGCCGATCATGCTGCGCTATGGCTACAATCCGCGCCTTGCCACCGGCGTCATCGCCGCCTCGGGCACGATCACCCAGGTGATCCCGCCCTCGCTGGTGCTCGTCGTTCTTGCCGATCAGCTCGGCAGGTCGGTCGGTGACATGTATCTCGGCGCGATCGGCCCCTCGATCCTGCAGGTGACGATCTTCGTGCTCTTCATCCTGGTGTTGTCGATCATCAGGCCGAAATCGATGCCGCCGCTGCCGAAGGAGGTGCGCGGCGACTTCAACTGGGCGCTGCTCGTGAAAGTGCTGATGGGCATGGTGCCCTCGATCGTCCTGATCTTCCTGGTGCTCGGCACGATCTTCATGGGCCTTGCGACGCCGACAGAGGCAGGCGCGCTCGGTGTCGTCGGCGCGATGCTGCTTGCCGCCATGAACCGGCGCCTCACCTGGCCGCTGATCCGCGAGGCCATGGCATCGACCACGCACATCACCTCCATGGTGGTGATGATCCTGATCGGCTCCACCTGTTTCAGCCTGGTTTTCCAGGGCATGGACGGCTCGCGCTGGATCGAGCATATGCTGTCGGGCATTCCCGGCGGCCCGGTCGGCTTCCTTATCTTCGTCAACATCTTCATCTTCGTGCTCGCCTTCTTCCTCGATTTCTTCGAGATCGCCTTCATCGTCATCCCGATGCTCGCACCGGTCGCCTCCAGTCTCGGCATCGACCTGATCTGGTTCGGCGTCCTGATCTGCGTCAACATGCAGACGAGCTTCATGCACCCGCCCTTCGGCTTCGCGCTCTTCTACCTGCGATCGATCGCCAGCAAGGACGTCAAGACCTCGGATATTTACATGGGTGCCCTCCCCTGGGTCGGCATGCAGCTGATCCTGGTGGCGATCGTGATCTTCTGGCCGCAATCGGTAACCTATTGGCTGGATCACGGTCCGAAGGTCGACCCGAACTCGATCAAGATCGAAGTCCCGGGCTTCGGCGGCCAGCTCGGCCTGCCGCCGATGGGCGGCGGCGGCAATGGCTCACCGCAGATCCCTGGCCTGACCCTGCCGCCACTGAACGGCCTGCCGGGAGCACCGCCGCCACCGGCAAAATAGTCCAGCAAAAACAAAACCCCGGACGGAAATCCGGGGTTCTGGTATCGCATTCGTCTGAAGCCCCGAGCCTGCCGGCGGAAAGCCTTAAAGCTTCCCGGCCCGCTGCTGGATCATCATGAACGTATCGAAGGTGTATTCCGACAGCTGCATCCAGAGATAGGCATCCCGCTTGAAGGCGGTCTGGTCGTCGTAGATCTTCTTGAAATACTGGTTCGTGCCCGAAATTTCGCTGTAGATGCCCGTCGCCGCCTGGAAGCAGGCTTCCATGATCTCCTGACTGAACGGGCGCAGCGTCGCGCCTTCTGCGACCAGCTGCTTCAGCGCGGTCGGGTTCTTCGTGTCGTACTTCGCCAGCATGTTGGTGTTGGCGAAAGCGCAGGCGTCGGTCAGCGCTGCCTGATAATGCTTGGGCAGGCTGCTCCATTTTTCGAGATTGAAGAACCCATGCACCGTCGGGCCACCTTCCCACCAGCCCGGATAATAGTAGTACTTCGCCACCTTGTGGAAGCCGAGCTTCAGGTCATCATAGGGGCCGACGAATTCCGCCGCATCGATCGTGCCTTTTTCCAGCGCCGGATAGATGTCGCCGCCGGCGATCTGCTGCGGGATGACGCCGACCTTCTCCATGACGCGGCCGGCGAGACCGGCAATGCGCATCTTGACACCCTTGAGGTCATCGAGCGTGTTGATTTCCTTGCGGAACCAGCCGCCCATCTGCGCACCGGTATTGCCTGCCGGCAGCGCATACATGCCCTGTGTGGCATAAAATTCGTTCATCAGCTTATTGCCGTTGCCTTCATAGTACCAGGCATTGGTCAGGCGGCTGTTCAGCCCGAACGGAATGGCCGTTCCGATGGCATAGGTAGGGTCCTTGCCGACAAAATAATAGGAAGTGGTGTGGGCTGCCTCAACCGTACCGGCGGCAACGGCATCGACGGCCTGCAGGCCGGGCACGATTTCACCGGCCGCGAAGGGCTGGATCGTGAAATTGCCATCCGTCGCGGCGGCAACATGCTTGGCGATATCCTCGGCTCCGCCATAGATCGTATCCAAGCTCTTCGGAAACGACGACGTCATGCGCCACGCGATCTTCGGATTGTCCTGCGCGATCGCAGGCGCTGCCAATGCCGTTGCGGCAACCGCACCGGCGCTGGCGGTTCCCGCCTTCTTGAAAAACGAACGACGATCCATCAAAAACCTCCCATATAGATGACACTGCGCGGCCAATCTCACCCCTACCCGCAGCAGGGCAAAGCTAAGCATGGCGCAAGCCGCGATTCAAGCTTTAGTCTATTAGCCTTTGGCATCAAGACGGCAATAAGGCAACGCGCACGTATCCATCAGAATCAGCGGCTTAGCGGTAAACCGGAAAGGCAGAGCGCCGCTTCCGTCGCAATTTGGCCGCCTGATACAGCCAAGCGTTGACTTGACGGCCGTTCAGGCGGAAGAAACGACAAGAATAAAGATTTTGACCGGGGCTGATATGACGAAACCGATCGTTGCCATTCCTGCCGATATCCGTAGCTTCGACGGCGTGACCTGGCATGCCGTGCAGCATCAATATCTGCGCGCCGCATTAAACGCATCCGGTGTCATGGCCTTCATCATCCCCGCTTTCGAGGAGGGCTACGATACCGACGCGATCCTCGACCGCGTCGACGGCCTGCTGGTCTCGGGTTCGGCCAGCAATGTTCATCCCTCCCTCTACGGTGCCGAGGCGAATGACAAGGACGGCCCCTTCGACCCCGCCCGCGACGCCACCAGCCTGCCGCTCATCCGCCGCGCCGTCGACCGCGCCATCCCGCTGCTCGCCATCTGCCGCGGCATCCAGGAGCTGAATGTCGCCCTCGGCGGCTCGCTGGCAAGCGAGATCCAGGAGCAGCCCGGCATCTGGGACCATCGCCGGCCGGAAGGCGTCGACCGGGACGGCATGTACGCCATTCGCCAGACCGTCCACGTCAAGGAAGGTTCCTGCATCGCAGGCATTCTCGGTCCGGGCGAGATTCGCGTGAATTCCCTGCATCGCCAGGCAATCGCCAGAACCGCCCCACGCCTGCAGGTGGAAGCGATCGCCGAGGACGGCACGGTGGAGGCCGTTTCCGTTATCGACGCCAAGGCTTTCGCCGTCGGCGTGCAATGGCATCCGGAATACTGGGCTGAAACCGACAAGTCCTCGAACCAGCTGTTCGCCGCTTTCGGCGACGCCGTCCGCGCCTATGCCGCTGCCAAGATGCCGGTCATCTCCGCGCAGGCGATCGCCTGATTCCAGGCGCCCGCGAAGCGCTATGTCTGTTGCTTGGCAGCAAGCATCGTCCGCCGAACCAACCCGCGCCTAAGCCTTCTGCGGCGTCTCCGGCACCGGCGTCAAAGCCGCACCCTTCTCGAACCAGGCAATGAGATTGTCGGCGACGAGATCGGCCATCGCATTGCGCGTCGGCACGGATGCGGAGGCGACATGCGGCAGCAGCACGGCATTGGTCGGTTCCAGCAGGTCGGCCGGTACTGTCGGCTCTTCATAGAAGACGTCGAGGCCGGCTGCCCCGAGCGCGCCGGAGGCAAGAGCGGCACTCAGCGCGCCTTCGTCCACTGTCCAGCCACGGCCGACATTGACGAGAATGCCGTTAGGGCCGAGTACTGCCAAAATATCCGCATTGATCGTCTTGTGAGTCTGCGGCGTCTTCGGAACGATCGCGATCAGCGTGTCCACCGCTTCCGCCAGCCCCTTCAACGTCGGGTGATAATCGTAGGACACGTCGGCATGGCGCGAACGCGTGTGATAACTGATCTTCACCTTGAACGGCTCCAGCCGCTTGGCGATTTCGAGCCCGATGCGGCCAAGGCCGTAGAGCCCGACATGGCGGCCCTTGAGCGAGAAGCGCGACAGCGGATAGGCCGTGCCCGGCTTCCAGTTGCCCGCACGCAGCCAGGCTTCGGCCCGCGGCAATTCGCGGACCGTGTTCAGTAGCAGGCCGATCGCCGTATCGGCGACCTCGTCGTTCAGCACATCAGGCGTATTGGTGACGACGATGCCTCTTTCGGCAGCGTGTTTCACGTCGACGCCGTCATAACCGACACCGAAATTGGCGATCACTTCAGCATGCGGCAGCTGCTCCATCCAGGCGCCCGGGAAGGAGCCGGAAACGGCGACGCCGCGGATGCGGCCGGCGGTCTCGCCGTCCAGCGCAAGCTTCTCCTCGCGTGCGACGGCAATAATCTCAAAACGATCCTTCAGCCTTTCGAGAACACGCTCATGTATCTTCCCAGGAACGAGAATGGCGATGCGGGACATGGCTTTTCCTCTTGGATGGCGGTCGTGGTTCAGGCGCGGGGCCGATGGGGACTGGTGGACTGGCGAATGCGCATTTCCGGCTTGATCAGATGCATGCCATCAGGCTCATGACTGCCGGCAAGGCGATCGAGCAGCGCCCGGGCGGCCAGGCGCCCGACCTCGGCCTGACCGTTCCAGACGGTCGTCAGCGCTGGGGTGGCGATCGAGGCCTCCTCGAGATCGTCATAACCGGTGACGGAAATATCGCGTCCCGGCACTAGCCCGGCGCGTGCAATGCCGTTCATCAGGCCGATGGCCACGAGATCGTTCCAGCAGACGGCTGCGGTCGGCTTCTGCGGCAGCGAAAGGAAATGCACTGCAGCCTCGAAACCGCCCTGCTTCGAGCGCGGACCGGGAATACGCAAGTTCGGATCGACCTCGATGCCGGCCTTGCGCAGCGAGTTGACATAACCCTGGTAGCGATCGCGGCCGGTGGATGTCTGGTCCGTGCCGCCGATCATGGCGATCGAGCGATGACCGAGACCGATCAGGTGGTTGGTGGCAAGCGAGATGCCATAGCTGTCGTCGCCGCGATAGGTCGGCAGGTCCTGCCCTTCCATCGAGCGAGCGACGAGGATCGCCGGCATGCCGTTGTCTTCCGCCAGCTGCACGTCCTCAGGCGGCGTACCGATCGCCGGCGACATGATGACGCCGTCGCCGCCGAGCTGCAGGAGCGTCTCGATGAAGGTGCGCTGCTTCTCGACATTGTCGTAATGGTTGGAAAGGATGAAGGTGTGGCGGCTGCGGTCGAGCTCGCTTTCGATCGCCTTCAGGATCTCCCCATAGAAGGGGTTCATGATGTCGTGCACGACGACGCCGATGATGCCGGAGCGCGAGGTGCGAAGACTGGCGGCACGGCGATTGTAGATATAGCCGAGCGCGCGCGCCTGCTCCTTGATCTTCTCCCGGGTATTGCCGGCGACGAGCGGACTGTCGCGTAAGGCTAGCGATACGGTCGCCGTTGAAATGCCGAGCGTTTCGGCAATAGTCGAAAGCTTGATCTTCTGGACCACGTGTCCTCCTCCAGGCAGCACGTAAGCAGCAAGACCCCGCCGTCAAACCGGCGCGGCCCTTAAAATGTTTAATTAAAAGATTTAATCGGTGGAAGCAATTCGTCTTTCGGGGAAATTTCAGTCTTCGTCCGGTTCTTCGATATGAATGGCTTCGGCTTGCAGATTGGCATCGATCGCCTTCAGCAGACGGACGAGATTGCGAATTTCCTTCTCGGAGAACTCCTGCGTCGCCAGCATGTCGCAGGCCGAAGCCGCCATCTCGATCCCCTGCACACTGCCACGGCCGAGGTCGGTGAGGTAGACCTTGGTCAGGCGTGCATCCTCGGCATCGGGCTTGCGCTCGAGAAAGCCCTGCGCCTCCATGCGGCCGATCGTGCGCGTCATCGTCGGCGCCTTGACGCCGAGCTTCTGGGCAAGGCCGCCGGCCGTCATACCATCGCTCTCGGCAAGCAACAGAATGACACCATCCTGGCCGGCATAAAGGCCGCTTTCCAGCAGGTTGCGCGACAGCACCGTCCGCATGGAACGCGCCGCCTGGGTCAGAGCCGGGGAGAGATCGACGAGCGTATACTCGGTCTGGTCCTTCTTCTTGGACTTGTTCTTTTTGCCGTCCTTGCGCTTCTTTCCCATAGCCATCCCTTTGATCTTTAAGCCCCGACGCCGCTGCGATATGACATTGCGCAGGAACTCGTCATAAACAAGAGGTAACGACCGGATGATGACACCTTCGCCGCGCTTCGAGGACGGCAACCCGGCCTTTGCACCTGACGGGCGCCGCTTGATCGCCGTGCTGCCGCTCGGCGCCCATGAACAGCACGGCCCTCACCTGCCCTTCGAAACCGACACGCTGATTGCCGAAGGCATTGCCGGGCGATTGAAGATAGCCTTGCCCGCCGGCCTGCCGGTCACCTTCCTGCCCGCCGAAGCCATCGGCTATTCCATAGAGCATATGGACGTTGAAGGAACGAAGACGCTTGCCTTCGACGAAGCGGTAAACCGCTGGCTCGGCATCGCCGAAGGCCTGGCGAAGCAGGGCATCCGTAAATTCGTGATGCTGAATGCCCATGGCGGCAATTCGTCCGTCATATCAATCGTCGCGACCGAGGCGCGGGTCCGCTTTGCCATGCTGGCGGTGGCAACGAGCTGGACCCGCTTCGGCGTGCCGGATGGCGTGATCACGTCGGAGGAAAAGGCGATCGGCATTCATGGCGGCGATATCGAGACCTCGGTGATGCTGGCGCTTCATCCCGACAAGGTTGATATGGCGAAGGCGGCGGACTTTCCCTCGCGACAGACGGAATTCGCCGGGCGCTTCAAGCATCTGCGCGCCTACGGGCCGCACGCCTTCGGCTGGAAGATGTCGGATCTCAACACGAAAGGCGTGGCGGGCAACGCCGCGGCTGCGACGGCGCAAAAGGGTGAGGCACTGATCGCGCATGCGGTCAAAGGATTGGTGGAACTGCTCAGTGATGTCGATGCATTCGACATCACTCAGCTGCGGTAAATACGGCTCGTCTGCGCCGCGCAAACGATGTGATCTTATAACATTATAAAACCCTTTGAACTGCCACGCTCAAGCCATTATATGAGACCAACCGTTCAAGCAGCCGATCCCAAGCCGCTCGGCCGCACGCCTAATCCTAGAGGTTCTCATGACCGACGCGATCTCCACCCTGAAGCCTATTCCCGTTACCGTGCTCACCGGTTATCTCGGCGCCGGCAAGACGACGTTGCTCAACCGCATTCTCTCCGAAAATCACGGCAAGAAATATGCGGTCATCGTCAATGAATTCGGCGAAATCGGCATCGACAACGACCTGATCGTCGAGTCGGACGAGGAAATCTATGAGATGAACAATGGCTGCGTCTGCTGCACGGTGCGCGGCGACCTGATCCGCGTCGTCGAAGGCCTGATGCGCCGTCCTGGCCGCTTCGATGGCATCATCGTCGAAACGACGGGCCTTGCCGATCCGGTGCCGGTCGCCCAGACCTTCTTCATGGATGACGATGTACGCGCCAAGACCGAGCTCGATGCCGTCGTCGCCCTCGTCGATGCCAAGCATCTGCCGCTGCGCCTGAAGGACAGCCGCGAGGCCGAAGACCAGATCGCCTTCGCCGACGTCGTCATCATCAACAAGAGCGACCTGGTGACCCCGGAAGAACTTGATGTGATCGAGGATATCGTCCGCGCCATCAACCCGGCTGCCCGCGTCTATAAGACCAGCCGCTCCGGCGTCGATCTCGCCCGCGTGCTCGATCAGGGCGCCTTCAACCTGGAACGTGCACTCGAAAACGATCCGCATTTCCTCGAGCAGGGCCATGACGACCATGTCTGCGGCCCCGATTGCGATCATGACCACCACCATCATGACCATGATCATCACGGTCATCAGCATGATGACCACGGCCACGACCATCATCACCATGGCGCCCATCAACATGGCGCGATGTCGGCGATTCACGATGTGACGGTGCAGTCGGTGTCGCTGCGCGGCGGCGAGATGAACCCGGAGCGCTTCTTCCCCTGGATCCAGAAGATCACCCAGACGCAGGGGCCGAATATTCTGCGTCTCAAGGGCATCATCGCCTTCAAGGACGATCCCGAGCGTTACGTCGTTCAGGGCGTGCACATGATCATCGAGGGTGATCACCAGCGTCCGTGGAAGGAAGGCGAAAAGCACGAGAGCCGTCTCGTCTTCATCGGCCGCGAACTCGACCGCGAGAAGCTCGAAGCCTCCTTCAAGGCCTGCGGGGCAGCCGCCTGATGCCGACAGTTGCACCGCTTGATCTCGACGGCCACGTTCTGGCCGTCGAATTTTTAGGTGATGTTCCCTTCTTCGCAAGCGCAAACGGCACATTCCACCGGCTGGATGGCGGCGACAGGGTTTCCGAAGCCCATCAGGGCATGCTCACCGCCATTCGTGATCCCTACAGCGAGAGCCTGATCTCGGGCGGCGAGGACGGTAAGGTGCTGCGCATTGCCGCCGACGGCAGCGTCAGCGAAATCGCGACCGCGCCTCGCAAGTGGATTTCGCAAGTCGCAGCCGGCCCGCAGGGTGCCGTTGCCTATTCCTACGGCAAGAGTTCGCTCGTGCGCCTTGCCGACGGCACGACCAAGGAATTCCCCGAGGAGCGCACGGTTGAAGGCCTTGCCTTTGCGCCGAAAGGTCTGCGCATCGCGGCGGCGCGCTACAACGGTGTGTCGCTGCATTGGATCGGCATGAACGCCAAGCCGGTCGATCTTGAATGGAAGGGTGCGCATACCGGCGTCACCTTCTCGCCTGATGGTAATTTTCTCGTCACCTCGATGCAGGAAAACGCACTGCACGGCTGGAAGCTCGACATCAAGCCCGGCACCGAAGCCCGCCACATGCGCATGACCGGCTACCCCTCCAAGGTGAAATCGCTCTCCTGGTCGGTCAAGGGCAAGTGGCTCGCCTCTTCAGGTGCGCCTGCGGCAATCGTCTGGCCCTTCCAGGGCAAGGACGGTCCGATGGGCAAGGCGCCGCTGGAGCTCGGCACTCGCGCCAATATCATGGCGACCGCGGTGAAGTTCCATCCGCTCGAGGATATCCTCGCCATCGGCTTCATCGATGGCATGATCTTGGCGGTGCGCATCGCCGACAGCAAGGAAGCGCTGCTGCGCCGACCTGGCAAGGGCGCGATCACGGCGATGAGCTGGAGCAAAAACGGCAAGCTGCTCGCCTTCGGCTCCGAAGCCGGCGACTGCGGCGTCATCGATATTTCGGCCTGAGCCCCGCTGCCGGTAATGGACGACGCCCTGACGGAACCCGAAATCGTGGCGCTGACGGCCGACCACATGCAAGCCGCAGCTGAAATCAGACGTGTCGCCCTGTGGCAGCGGCTGCCCTGGCTACCGGATCTGCATACACCCGAGGAAGAGGAGCAGTACTGGCGCATGCATCTGCTGCCGAACTGCTCGATCCTCGGCGCTGCCATGGGCAACCGGTTCGTCGGTGTCATCGCCTATGGCGACAACTGGATAGAGCAGCTTTACGTTCTTCCCGACTTTCAGGGCATGGGCATTGGCTCCTTGCTTCTTGGCTGCGCCAAGGAAGAGATGGACGAGATCAGGCTCTGGACGTTCCAGCACAATGCGGGCGCTCGTGCGTTCTACCAACGGCACGGCTTTACCGCCGAAGAGGAGACCGATGGCGCCGACAACGAAGAACGGGAGCCGGATGTGCTCTATCACTGGCGCCGGCTTCCGGAGCGGACACCTGACCTGCAACCGTCGGACGGCTAGACTATAATCGGGGCTTGCCAAATGCCTGGCCCGGGCGAAACATAAACCACGCGCGGGAAACGCTTTGCGCTGCCGTGGCTGACGGAGGAAACGGGAATGTCGAAATCGACCGGCCTCGGTTTGACCGAACAACCGCAGACTTTGGGCGACGCATCCGTCTGGACCGTGATCCGCGCCGAGGCCGTTGAGCTTGCCGCACGCGAGCCGATATTGCAGCAGCTGCTTGCCGCCCAGGTAACGGACAGCGCTGGCAACGATGAGATCATCGCCCGCGTGCTTGCCGCGCGGCTCTCCGTGGCGCAGGTGGAAACCGGTGATCTGTTCGATCTCATCCTGTCCACACTTGGTGGCGATATCATGCGGAAGGTCGAGGCCGATCTCATCGCCGTGCGCGAGCGCGATCCGGCCTGCACGACATTTCTGCACGCGCTTCTCAATCTTAAGGGCTTTCATGCGCTACAGACGCATCGTATCGCCCATGCGCTCTGGGTCTCCGGCCGTCCGGAGATCGCCAGTTGGCTCGCCAATCTCGTTTCGCTGGTCTTTGGCCCGGATATCCATCCGGCGGCACGGATCGGCGCGTCCATCATGCTCGACCACGGTTCGGGCATCGTCATCGGCGAAACGGCTGTCATCGAGGATGAAGTGTCCATCCTGCAGAACGTCACGCTCGGCGGCACCGGCAAGGAGACCGGCGACCGCCACCCGAAGATCCGCCACGGCGTGATGATCGGCGCGGGCGCCAAGATCCTTGGCAATATCGAAATCGGCGCCTTCAGCAAAGTCGCGGCCGGCAGCGTCGTGCTCAAATCGGTTCCCACGCATTGCACGGTCGCCGGCGTGCCGGCAACGCTTGTGCGCGTCCACCGCGCGGACGAGATCCCGGCCGAAACGATGGACCAGAATATCTAGGCACGCGCTGAGATAGGCGCGCGCCCCGTTCCTACGCTGCCTGCTGATTCTCCCCGAAGGCTTCGACCCGGTTGCGGCCCTCGCGCTTCGAACGATAGAGCGCCTCGTCCGCCTTCTGCACCAGCCGTTCAAAATCTCCGCCGCTTTCCGCACGCGCGGCAACGCCGATGCTCAGCGTCGGAAAGACTACCAGATCCGGCCGCTGCAGGACGGCGGCGGCGAAGGCGAGACGAATGCGCTCGGCAATCGCCACTGCATCCTCCCGGGAAACATTTTTCAGCACCGCCAGGAACTCATCCCCACCTTGACGGGCAAGCAGGTCGTCGGAGCGCATGATGCTTCTCGAAACACTGGCGAAAAGCCGCAGAATATCGTCGCCGGCGGCATGGCCATGCCTGTCGTTCAGTTGCTTGAAATGGTCGATATCGATGATCAGCAACGATACCGGCTGGGAACCGAGAGCCGGCAGATGTTGGGCAAGGCCACCGCGATTGAGGGCGCCGGTCAGCGGATCGTGGTGAGCGAGTTCCGTCAGCTGATTTCGGCTGCGCTCGGCAGCCATCAGCACCATCGCCATGCTGCGAAGCATGATGAACGCGACCGCCGATACCGCCATCCAGCTGTGAATTGCACTACCGCCGAAAGGATCCGGCCCACCGATCTCACCGGTCGCCGCGAGAATGCTGCGAATCGCAAAGATCGCCGCAGTGCAAATATAGAGGCCGACAAGCAGGGCTGCCGAATACAGCTTCTCGCGCCGGACAATGCTGATTGCCTCCCTTGCGACGGCAAGATCGCAGAGGCAGCAGATGACGGAGACGTAGAGGAGCCTCGCCGAGACTGCCGATGGATCGCTGACGATGAGGACGACAGGAACGCTGACGAGAAAGATGGCAAGCCAGAAAGTGCGTTGGTCGAGCGCCCGCCCCGAAAACACCCGCACGGCAAAGAACATCAGCATGTAGCCGGCGATGGTGACGATATTGCCGCCGTCGATCGAGACGGAGTAGGGAACGAGATTGCGCAACGCGACGAGGAAGGACCCGACGCCGACAAGAAGGTTGCTCAAACCCCACCAAAGCGGCCACCTCTCGAAGCGGCCGGTCGCATAGGCAGCAAGCTGGAGGATGCCCAGCACGAAACAACTCACGGCAACAATGAAATAGATTGTCCTGAGATCCAGCAGCATGGCGCTTTCCCGAAATTCTTGCGGAATTTACAGGAAGCGTTTTGCGGTTTGATTGGGCGCTTCGCTAAGAATTTAACGATCGCGAGGTTTTCCTGCGGCATAATGCAGCAATTCAAGCGTTACAGCGTCCTTTGCGCGTCTGCAGACGCGCGGCACTGTCGTCAGGCGGCCCGCACCTCGCCGATAATGTCCGCCAACAGATCGTGCAGCAAGTCCTTGTAGCCGTTTCGGGCAGATGGACCGCTCTCTTCCGAGGTCATGACGACGGTGAGATCGAGCGACGGCACGATATAGAGCATCTGCCCGCCATAACCCCAGGCGAAATGCACCTGCTCGCCGCCGATCTGCCGCGTGAACCAGCCATAGCCATATTCATCGCCCGAGAAGCGCGAGTTGGTGCGTTGCTGCCACGACTGGGAGATCCAGTCGGCAGGGACGATCTGGCGGCCGTCGGCGGTCTTGCCGCCGTTGCGGTAAAGTTCGCCGAAGGCAAGCAGCGACCGGGCGCTCATCGCCATCTGGTTGCCGCCGAGATAGATGCCCTGCGGATCGCGTTCCCATGCACCGATGCGGAAACCGTCGACCGGGCCGAGCCATTCACGCGCCAACACCAGCGTCGGCCGCCGGCCGACCTTGGTGAGAATGGCCGACAGCAGATGTGTGGATGCGGTGGAATAGAGCATCTCGCCACCGGGCTGATCGACGAAAGGCTGAGACAGCGCAAAGCGCACCCAGTTGCGCGAGGAGACCCAGCGGCCGTAGTTCGCCCCCGACATGCGATCGAGCCCAGCCTGCATGGAGAGAAGATTGCCGATGGTGATGTCGTTGATGCGCGGGTCGGGCGTTACCGGGAGATCGGTCTTCAGGATCGGCGCGATCTTCTGATCCGGCCCCTTCAGCAGGCCCTTATCGATGGCGATACCGACCAGCGCCGAGATGATCGACTTCGAGGCGGATTTGATATTGGTCGATTCCGAGGGCGAATGACCATGGAACCCACGTTCGCCGAGCACGCGTCCGTCACGGGCGACAATCACCGTCTTGAGAGGCCTCATCGCGGGGTCGCTCGCCGCGCGATCGAGACGCGGGCCAAGCCCGCCGACGCCGGAAGCCGTGCTCTGAGCAGTCGCCGGCCCCGTTGCGGCAAGCGGCAGGTAGAAGAAAAGCAGAAGGGAAAGAAGGCGGATCATGCGACGCAAGATAGGATATCGCAGCGATTTGTTCGCGTGCCGGCGCCACTTTTCACGCGATTGTGTTTCCGCGTGCGACGCTTACCCAGCTGACCACAGCCGCGCACCCATCAAAAGACAATCCGCGCCGCAACCACGACAGGCCCGCCTGCCTCCATGGTCAAGCGGCGCGGACATTGCCGGCCAGGAGGGAAAGATTCCCAACCCCGACCGGCCGATCGGCACAGCTCAGGCTGCGCGGCGAACCGGCGCGCTGGCCAGCATGCGTCCCGAGGGGACGATCATGCCGGCCGCGCCGTCAAGCCAGCCTTCCGTGAGCTCGAGCGCAAGAAAGCGCGAACGTTCGAACGGACCCGGCATGACAAGATGGCGAGCCTTTTCCGCAAAGAAGCCGAAGCGCTCGTAATAGGCAGCATCACCGACGAGCAGGACGGCGCCGTGCCCACGCTTCTTCGCTTCAAGAATCGCCGCGCGCATCAGCGCCGAGCCGATGCCCTTGCCGCCCTGATGCGGCGCAACGGCGAGCGGTCCAAGCAGCAGCGCGTTGATCGGCGTGCCTTCGTCATTGACGCCGGCCTCGATGTTCCAGAGGCGCACCGAGCCAATGACATGGCCGTCGCGGTCGCGCGCCACGAGCGCAAGGCCCTCGGCCGGAACGCGGTTGCGGCGGATCTTCTCCGACGACTTCTTGCGGCGATCCGGACCCATGACGCGGTCGAGCAGGTTTTCACGCGCAACGACATCCGAGGGATTTTCGGCGTCGATGGCGAAAGTGGTAGGCGCAAAGAATGCGCGGACAGAATCAAGAACAGCGGCCATCTTGGCCTCCCGTACCCAATACCGTTTTCAGCGGCGATGAAAGAAAATTGTGAAGTTGCCGCCCCGATTGGTTACGGGGCCGGCGGAAACGACCTTAGATGATGTAGGCCTTCAGCGGATCGAAACCGTTGAAAGCGACCGCCGAATAGGTCGTCGTATAGGCGCCGGTGCCTTCGATCAGGACCTCGTCGCCGATCGAAAGGGAGATCGGCAGCGGATAGAGGTTCTTCTCGTAGAGCACGTCTGCCGAATCGCAGGTCGGGCCGGCGATGACGCAGGGCTCCATCTCGTCGCCGTCGTGATCCGTGCGGATCGGATAGCGGATGGCTTCGTCCATCGTCTCGGCGAGACCGCCGAATTTGCCGATGTCGAGGAATACCCAACGGGCATCGTCATTGTCCGACTTCTTCGAAATCAGCACGACTTCCGCCTTGATCACACCGGCATTGCCGACCATGCCGCGGCCCGGCTCGATGATCGTCTGCGGGATCTGGTTGCCAAAATGCGTGCGCAGCGCCTGGTAGATCGACTTGCCGTAAGCTTCTGCGGACGGAACGTCACGCAGGTACTTGGTCGGGAAGCCGCCGCCCATGTTGACCATCTGCAGGTGGATGCCCTGCTTGGCAAGCGATACAAAGACGCGCTTGGCATCGGCGAGTGCCGAATCCCAGGCATCGACCTTGGTCATCTGCGAACCGACATGGAACGAGACGCCATAGGACTGCAGGCCAAGCTGATGGGCGTAGACGAGAACGTCGACAGCCATCTGCGGGACGCAGCCGAACTTGCGCGACAGCGGCCATTCAGCGCCTTCACCATCCGTGAGCACACGGCAGAAGACACGGGCGCCGGGAGCGGCGCGCGAGATCTTCTCGACTTCCTCGTGGCTGTCGACCGCAAAGAGGCTGACGCCGAGCGCATGCGCGCGGGCAACGTCACGTTCCTTCTTGATCGTGTTGCCGTAGGAGATACGGGCGGCGGTCGCACCGGCTTCGAGCGCCATTTCGATTTCGGCAACGGATGCGCAATCGAAATTGGAGCCGAGGCCTGCGAGCAGCTTGAGCACTTCCGGAGCCGGGTTGGCCTTCACGGCGTAATAGATGGCGCTGTCCGGCATAGCGTGACGGAAGGCGTGGAAATTGTCGCGAACGACGTCGAGGTCAACCACAAGGCAGGGACCATCGGGACGTCGGGTTGCGAGAAAGTCGCGGATGCGCTGGGTGGTCATATCGATTCCCTCTTCCAATTCCAGAGCTCCGGCATGAACCGGAGGACAAAGGGCATACGATAGCTCGCATTGGAACCAGCCGGTGGAGACCCCGGAACCATAGCAAGCGCTCGATGCGCGGATGGTGAACCAACGCCGCGGTGCGGTGTAAGTTCGGCTTTGTCTGCCATGGATTGGAGGGAGAGTCCCAACCGCACTTCCGGCAATGATGGTGTGCCTCTTCAGTAACCCCCGCTGATGGAAAGCAGGGAGAGAACAAAAAGGCCCGCACCGTCGTTGCTTCAGGCGTCCTCGCATTTTCCGGTTGGCCGGAATAGCGACTGGAGGGGTTAATTCCAGGTACCTTACCGATTTCCTCACCAATTCGAGGGTTCGGCGGACACCCATGGGCACGTGCGACTTTGGGCTGAGTGGGAAATAAGAATATTCGCCTTCATAATCAAGCGATTTTTTGATCTCGGGCTAAAAAAATAATTGAACAAGACGAGCCAATTTGTTCAACATTCCGAAACAGCCTGAGGGGTGCCATGGATACCTTGACCCGCATACGTGCCTTCATCGATGTCGTCGAGGCCGAAGGCTTCTCCGCCGCGGCAAGACGCACCGGCCGCTCAAAGGCGCTGCTCTCCAAATATGTGCGCGAACTGGAGGATGAGCTCGGCGCCCTGCTGCTCAACCGCACCACCCGACAATTCTCCATGACCGAAGCCGGCCATACCTATTACCGCACCGCCTCCGATATCTTAAAGGAGATCGACAACCTCGCCGATCTCGTGCGTGAGAACAATGCACAGCTCAAAGGACGGCTGCGCATTTCCGTGCCGCGCACCTTCGTTGATGCCGATGTCGGCCAGTCGCTGATCGATTTCGCCAAGGAGAATCCGGACCTTTCGCTGGAGATCGCCGCCGATGACCGGTTCGTCGATCTGATCGAGGAAGGCTTCGACGTGGCGATCCGCATCACCAAGCTCGAAGATTCCGGCATGATCGCCCGTAAGATCTCGGATTTCCGCATCCATATCTGCGCCACCCCCGAGTTTCTCGAGCGTCATCCCAACCTCGAGCATCCGACGGACCTTTCCAACGTCCCCTTCATCGTCGACACCAACGCGCGCACCCAGGCGAGCATCCGCTTCCACAATCCCGACAACACCTCGTTCGCCGTCGCCGTATCCGGACCGATAGAGGTCAACAGTCCGCATGCAACATTACGCGCAGCACTCGCCGGCATCGGCATAGCCTTCATCCCGGATTTCATCGCCCGCAAGCCGATCGAGAGCGGCGAACTGGTCACGCTGTTCAACGATTACATCCCGACCGACCGCGGCATTTATGCCGTCTATCCACACCGGCGCTACCTGCCGGCCAAGGTAAGGATCTTCGTCGACTACCTGCACAACTGGTTCAAGAAGCATCCGTAGAGCATGTCGCGCAAAAGTGTGACGTGCTTTAGCGCAGTGCCCTTGCGAAGCGATGCGACATTCCGCCCTGCATCAACATCCGGCCCCGCGAAACCGATGCCGAGCCCGGTCCCAATTCCGTCCCAATTTCTGGCAAGAAGTCAGGGGCAGCGAACAGGGCAGCGAGATAGATGAGACATTCGAAGATACTAATCGCCGCACTTCTTTCGCTGGCGCCGACCGCCGCCTTTGCTCATCCGCACATCTTCGTGGAGGCGCGTCTCGAAGTCGTGGCCGGCAAGGACGGCAGTGTCGAGGAACTGCGCAACGTCTGGCGCTTCGACGAGGTCTTTTCGTCCTCCGTGGTCATGGATTTCGACAAGAACACCGACCTGAAGCTGGAGCCGAACGAGCTGACCGACGTCGGCAACACGGTCAAGAAGTCGCTTGCTGATTACGACTACTACATGAACCTGACGATCAACGGGAAAAACATCACCGTCCAGAAGCCCGACATCATCCATGTCGACTACAAGGATGGCCAGCTGCTGATGTTCTTCGCGGTAAAGCCGGTGGAAAAGATGCCGCTGAAGGGCAGGCTCACCTTCGGCGTCTACGATCCGACGCTCTACACCTCGATCGATTTTCCGACAGACAACGAGCTTGCGATCGTCGGAGACGGCTTCAAGGCCTGCAAACATCAGGTGGTGCGGCCGGATGCCGACGAGGTGATCTCGCAAAACAAACAGTCGCTGACGGACGCCTTCTTCAACGATCCCACCGGCACCAACATGTCCAAACTCTTCGCCACCCGGCTGGAGGTCACATGCTGACGAAACGCCTGCCCCTCATCCTTTCCGCTGCGACCCTTGCGCTGGTGACGGCTGCAAGCCTCGCTCATGCGCAATCGCCGCTTGGCATCGGCACGGCGGAGCCGAGCTTCCAGCCGACTGGCGGGCCGTTTGCGCCACTATTTCTCTACGTCAATTACGAGCAGCAAGCTTTCTACCGGGCGCTGACCGGTGCCTTGAAGGCAATGCGCCAAGACCCCTGGCAGCTGGCATCGCTGATCGGCCTCTCTTTCGCCTATGGCGTCTTCCATGCCGCCGGCCCGGGCCACGGCAAGGCGGTCATCTCCTCCTACATGATCGCCAACGAGGTGGAGCTGAAGCGCGGCGTGGTGATTTCCTTCATTTCGGCCTTCGTCCAGGGCGTGATGGCGGTGGCGCTGGTCGGAGGCGCCTGGCTGGTGCTGCGCGGCACCGGCATTACGTTGACGGCGGCGACCCACGCGATGGAGATCTCAAGCTTCGTCATGGTCATCCTCTTCGGCGGCTGGCTGCTGTTCCGCAAACTGCGGTCGCTGGTGGGCAACATGCCGCGCCGCCGGCTGATGGCGACGCCGGCCGGTCCGGTCAGCATGATGCTCGACTGGAAGGACAATGCCGCCGAACGCCAGGCCTATGCCTTCAACGGCAAGGCGCAGGCTGTGGAAGCCGGCCACACCTTCGTTCCCGGCATGGTCTGTGAGACCTGCGGCAATGCCCATGTGCCTGATCCGTCCCTGCTCGCCGGCGACAGGTTCAGCGCCCGCGAGGCCTGGTCGGCGATCGTGGCCGTCGGACTGCGCCCCTGCTCCGGCGCATTGCTGGTCATGACCTTCTCGCTGCTCAACGGGCTCTATCTCGGCGGCGTGCTTTCGGTCGCCGCCATGTCGCTCGGCACGGCGATCACCGTTTCCCTGCTTGCCACACTTGCCGTCACCGCCAAGAGTGCGGCCGTCCGCCTCTCCGGACGCGGCTCGACCGCCTCGATCTGGATCGGCAACGCCATCGAAATCCTCGGCGCCGTGCTCGTCATGCTGATGGGCGCCCTGCTGCTCGGGGCCTCGCTGCAGGGGTAACAATTCCAGCACAAGTGCGCAGCGGTTTTGCGTCCGCAATTGCGCAATGCTGTAGACTTATTTCCCCCGGCTGCGCTGGTAGCGCGCCCGCAGCCAGAAAACTGCGAAAAACGCCATGATCAGGCAGACGCCGACGACGATCGCCAGCGTCGGCGAGAAATTGCCGATCCACAGCACGATGGTCGGCAGGAAATAGATGACGAGGGCGGCGCTAAGCAGGATGATGCCAGCGGCGGTCGCCTGCGAGCGGCTTTCCGGGCTCATACCAGCCTTTCCTTTTCAAGATCGACGCGGATGTCCTGCAGGCGGCGGATCTGGTTGCCCTCGGCATCGAAATTCTCAGGCGAAAGCCAGGCTTCGAAGGCATCGTTGATCAGCGGCCATTCACTGTCGATCATCGAGAACCATGCGGTGTCGCGGTTGCGATGCTTGGAGATCATGTGCTGGCGGAAGATGCCTTCGAAGCTGAAGCCGTAACGGGCGGCCGTCGTCTTGCTCGCGTCATTCTTATTGTCGCATTTCCATTCGTAGCGGCGGTAGCGGAGATCCTCGAAGACATGCTTGGCCATCAGATAATGCGCCTCGGTCGAAAGCGGCGACCGCTTCATCTCAGGCCCATGTGCCACCCCGCCGATCTCGACGACGCCGTTTGCCGGGTCGGCGCGCATGTAATTCGCCATGCCCACAATCTTGCCGGTGGCATTGTCGCGGAAGATATGGGTGAGCCAGCCGGACTTGGTGTTGACGGTTTCCAGCCAGCTGGCGAAATCGTCGATACCGGAGAAGTCGTCCTGCGCGAAATAGAGAAGCAGCGGATTGATGCCCATGCCGCCAAGCCCATCCCACAGCGCCTCAAGATGTTCGGCGCGCCGATAAGGCTCGACGGTGACGAAACGGCCCTTCAGCGTGACCGGCTTCGGCGCCGGGCATCCCTTGAAATTTGCAAGATCGCGCATGTCCACTCCCCTTTTCGGAAGAGTGGATAGGCCAGCCGCCCGACAAAGGCAACCGGCCTAAAGCGCGTCGCGCTTTGGGCCCTTATTTCAACGCATGTCGTTGTCGCAAAACCGCTGCACACTTTTGCGCGACATGCTTTAGATGTCACTGTGACAAGGTCACCTTGGCGGAGGACACCGTTGCCTCGATATGGTCGACCAGCTGGTCGGCAAGGCCGAGGCGGCCGGCAAGCAGATCGAGATAACCGCGCTCGGCGCGCGAATCCGGGTCGATGGTGAGCCGCGAGGCGGTGTAAAGCTCGACACGCTGTTCTTCCGTCGTCGCGGCAGCAACGAGCGCATCGATATCCGTCGGCGAAGCGAGTTCCTGCTCGATGAAGGCCGCAGCCTCGCCGCTGACGTCGGCGGCCTTGACCTTGTCCATGATGAGGGCGCGTTCGGCATCGTCGATATGGCCGTCGGCCTTGGCGGCGGCGATCATCGCCCGGATCAGCACCAGCACGAATTCGTTGCTGCCGGCAGGCGACGCCGGCCCGAAACCGGACTCGGCAGGCGGCGGCAGGAGAACCGGGTTGTTTGCCGACGGCGCATCCGAGGGGGCTGCCGGCGCCTGCCCCGCCTGGTAATTCTTGTAGGCCTGGTAGCCGAGACCGGCAATGGCGGCAAGACCGCCGATCGCCAGTGCATTGCCGGCAATACCGCGGCCGGTCTTGGTGCCGAGAAGTACGGCGGCAATGGCGCCAGTCGCCAGCGGATTGTTCTTTGCCGTCTGCACGGCGTCGCCGGCCCTGTCGCGGACCGAACCGCCAAGACCCGGCATCTGTGAACCCAAGAACTGGTCGAGAAGCTTCTTTGCGTCGAACATTCCTCGTCGTCTCCCTGTTTGAAACTGGAGGAGAACATAGGTTTGCGACGGCTGAAATACAAATAGGAGGAGCGGGATTAAGCGGTGGCGCTCACCCGCTCCTGCCGAAACTCAAGCCTTCAGCGCTGCCGCCTCTGCTGCGAGCTTGGTGATCCCAGCCCAGTCGCCAGCCGCAACCAGTTCCTTCGGCGCCACCCAGGAGCCGCCGACGCAGATGACGTTCGGCAGCGACAGATAATCATGGGCGTTCTTCAGCGAAATGCCGCCGGTCGGGCAGAACAACGTGCCTGCAAGCGGCGAGGACAGCGCCTTGAGATAAGCGGCGCCACCGGCCTGCTCCGCCGGGAAGAACTTCAACACCTGGTAGCCTTCTTCCCGCAGCGCCATGACTTCGCTGGCGGTCGCGGCCCCCGGAAGCAGCGGCACGTCGGAATCGGCGGCGGCATCGAGCAGTTCCTGCGTCGTGCCGGGGCTGACGATGAACTTCGAACCGGCGGCGACGGCGGCTTCCCAATGGGCGACATTCAGGATCGTCCCGGCGCCGACTTCGGCGCCCTCGACCTCGGCAGCGACGGCGCGCACGGCTTCGAGTGCCGCCGGCGTGCGCATGGTGATCTCGATCGCCTTCAGCCCGCCCGCGACGAGCGCGCGGGCGAGCGGCACCGCTGACTTCGCATCGTCGACGATCAATACCGGAACGACAGGCTGGAGTTTCAGGATGGAAAGGAGCTTCTCTGTTTTCTCGCCCATGGTCGTGCGACTTCCTTGAAACGATTGAATTTGCATCCCGAATAACGCCCCCGCGGAACCTTGTCGAGATAAAACCGGACCGCATCACAAGAAGGGTATGAAATGCCTGGAAAGTGGGCTACCGTGCCGCAATCGTCACAAAAGGTTCACCGGCATGGCGAAAGAAATCGAGCGGAAGTTTCTTGTACGCAGCGATGGATGGCGTTCCGCCGTCGAGACGAAGTCTGTCCTCAGGCAGGGTTACATCGCCTCGATGGACGACCGTTCCGTGCGGGTGCGCATCCTCGACGGCAGGAAGGCGAGACTGACGATCAAGATCGGCCGCAGCACCATCACTCGTGACGAATTCGAATACGATATCCCAATCGCCGATGCCGAAGAGTTGCTGCTGAACGCCATCGGCGTCGTCATCGAGAAGACGCGCTACCGCGTTCCGCATGAGGGTTTCGTCTGGGAAGTCGACGTCTTTACCGGCGAGCATCGCGGACTGGTGATCGCCGAGGTGGAGATGACGGCGGAAACCGACGATCCGGCGCTGCCCGCTTGGCTCGGCCGCGAAGTAACCGGGGATTTCCGCTATTCCAACCAGGCCCTTGCCACAGAATACGGGCACGACAGGCATGGCCTATCGCATTCGGCCTGACGCCGATTTCACCGAAGCGTTCCGTAGCGTCGCGACCAGGCAGCTGGAACACGCCATCACTGTCCTCAGAAAACGCCCGGACGGCGCGCATGAGGCGATCCATTCCTTCCGCAAGAACCTGAAGCGACTACGCTCGCTCTACCGCCTCGTGGCCCGCGAAATTCCGGATTTCCAAGCCCAAGAAAATGCGAGGCTTCGCGATGCCGCACACTCGCTTTCGGCGATCCGCGACGCTACCGCCCTCATCGGCACCGCCCAATATCTGCAGCATGCAGCCCGCGGGAACGAGGAGAGCGAGGCGCTCGGCCGCATCGTCACCATCCTCGAAGGCCGCCGTGATTGGATGGCGGAAGCCGAAAGCGGCCTGGAACAGCGGCTCGCGGAAACCTCCGACGTTCTGAAGGAGGCGATCGCCGCCTTAGACGCCGTCTCCTTTGATGGCGGCCACCGCAAAAATGCACGCATGCTGGCGAAGAGCTGGCGCCGCATCGCGCGGAAGGCCAAGACCGCGCTTACAGCCTGTCACGGCGAGGCATCGGCCGACGATTTCCACGATCTGCGCAAACGCACCTACGACTATCGGCTCTACCATGCCCTTTTGCGCGACATCTGGCCGGGCGCGATGAAGGCTAAGCGCGATGCGGCCAGCGAACTCGTCGAGGATCTCGGCCACATCCATGATCTCACCGTACTCTCCGAACTGGTCGAGGCAGAACCGCAGCTCTTCACTCGCAATGACGACCTGACGCATCTGCTCGACATCATCATCTTCCGCCAGCAGGAAGACCGGCGGCAAGCGCTGATCAAAGCCGAAGCCGTCTTCGCCGATGATGCCGACGAGGAAGCCCAGCGCATCGAGCTTCTCTGGCTGATGGCCGGGAGTTGAGAGACAGCGAAACCGGAAGTGCCTGCGCGTTGCTCTGCATTTCCTGCAATATCACAAAGAACCCTGTTGACCTCAACCAATCTTGAGGTCCTAGCTTGCGGTGGTCAAACAAGCAGAGACCTGATCCGCGAGGAAAAAATGACCGCCGAAAATGCCGCGATGCCGAAGGTACTCGGGCTCTACGAAACACATCTGACCGTTGCCGATCTCAAGACCTCCACGGAATTCTACCGCGATGTCGTCGGGCTCGAACCCGCAGCGTCGTTCGAGGAGCGCAAAGTCACTTTCCTCTGGGTGGACGACAGGAAGACCGGTATGCTCGGCCTTTGGGAAACCGGAACCGGGCCGCTGAAGATGCGGCTGCACATCGCCTTCCGCATGACCGCCGATGGCGTGCTGCAGGCGCCTGACATTCTCAGGGCAAAGGGCGTGGAACCTCTCGGCTTTACCGGTGAACCGGTAACGGAGCCGGTGGTTCTCGGCTGGATGCCGGCGCTGTCGATCTATTTCAAGGATCCGGACGGGCACTCAATCGAGTTCATCAGCGTTCTCGACGCCGTCCCCGACCGGAGCTTCGGCGTGCGGCCGTTTTCCGAATGGCAGGCGCGAGCGTAATCGGTCAGCGGTCAAGGCGGCCGCTGGCGAAGGCAATTGCGCCGCCCGCTGATTTTCTGTATTTCCGGCCTATGACCGACAGCCTGACACACACCAGCCCGTTCCTCGTGGCCGCACTTTACCATTTCGTTTCCGTGCCGCGCTTTGCCAGCCTGCAGGCACCGCTGCAGACGCTTTGCGAGGAGAACGGCGTCAAGGGAACGCTGCTTCTGGCGCATGAAGGCATTAACGGCACGATCGCGGGCCCGGATGCCGGCATTCACGCCGCGCTCGCCTTCCTGCGCGCCCAGTCGGAATTTTCGGGCCTGGAGCACAAGGAAAGCCGCGCCTCGAAAATGCCCTTCCTGCGCATGAAGGTGAAGCTGAAGAAGGAAATCGTCACCATGGGCGTCGAGGACGTCGACCCCAACAAGGTGGTCGGAACCTATGTGGCGGCCAAGGACTGGAATGCGCTGATCTCCGATCCCGATACGATCGTCATCGACACCCGCAACGATTACGAGACGGCAATCGGCACTTTTCGCGGCGCGCTCGACCCGAAGACCAAGACCTTCCGAGAGTTTCCCGATTGGGTGCGCAACAATCCCGGCCTGCACAACAAGCCGAAGGTCGCCATGTACTGCACCGGCGGCATACGTTGCGAGAAGGCCACCGCTTTCATGAAGGCTGAGGGCTTCGACGAGGTCTATCATCTGAAGGGCGGCATCCTGAAATATCTGGAGGAAGTGCCGCAGGAGGAAAGCCTCTGGGATGGCGCCTGCTTCGTCTTCGACGAGCGCGTTTCCGTCGAGCACGGTCTGAAGGAAGGCGAACACAGGCTGTGCCACGCCTGCCGCAACCCGATCACCGCAGAAGAAATCACCTCACCGCTCTACGAGGAAGGCGTTTCCTGCAGCCACTGCTATCATAAGCGCACGGAGGAAGACCGGCTGCGTTACCGTCAGCGGCAGCACCAGATCGCCCTCGCGAAAAAGCGTGGCCAACGGCATATCGGCAGCTAAGCCGGGATTCCGGTTGGAACAGCCTTGCTGTCTGAGGATCAGGCCCACCAGTCAGACAGCGCTGATGCGGCGCCGAGCTTGCGGCTCCGCTGCACGCCGCTCGTTCAGCATCTCGGTGATAAGGTCTGATGTCACAGGCTTTCCGAACCAATAGCCCTGCAGGCAGTCGCAGCCGAACAGGCGCATGGCTATCGCCTGCTCCTCGGTCTCGATGCCTTCGGCCGTCACCGGAATGTCGAGCGAGCGGGCAAGCGCTACCGTCGCCTGCAGCATCTCGCGCTGGCGTTTGTCCTCGTTGACACCCATGACCAGCGAGCGGTCGATCTTGATGCGGTCGAAGCCGAACTGCCTGAGATAACCGATCGAGGAGAAGCCGGAGCCAAAATCGTCGAGCGCCACCTTAACCCCCAGCCCCTTCAACCGTTCGATCGACTGGCGGGTGCGCTGCGGATTCTGGATCATGTAGCCTTCGGTGATCTCGAGCGTGATACGACCGGCCTCGATCTCCGTCTGCTTCAGCACGTAGCGCACATAGTCGGTAAAGGCGGGATTGCGGAACTGGCCGGGCGAGACGTTGACCGAGACGTTGAGGTCCGGCCATTGCTTGGCTGTCTCACAGGCTTTGCGCAGCACGAACAGGCCAAGTGATTCGATGAGGCCGCTGGTCTCGGCGATCGGGATGAACAGCTCGGGCGACACAGGGCCATGTCCCGGACGGTTCCAGCGCACCAGCGCCTCGACGCCGGTCATGGCATGCGTCGCCGCATCGATCAGCGGCTGGTAGGCAAGCGTCAGGTCGCCGCTTTCGATGGCGATCCGCAGATCGAGCTCCAGCGCATTGCGCTGCTCTCGATCGGCGTCCATCGACGGGTCGTAGAGCGTCATGCGCGCGCGGCCGGCCTCCTTCGCCTTGTACATGGCAAGGTCGGAACGGCGCACCAGCTCCTCACGCCCGATCGCCCCGAAAGGCGACATGGCGATACCAATGCTTGCCCCAACGACGACGACACGGCGACCGATCTCCAATGGCTCGACGAGAAAATCGAGGATCTGCTCGGCAAGCTGCAGGGCGGCGGCATTCTCGCTGTCGGAGAGAAAGGCGATCGCAAATTCATCGCCGCCAATACGGGCAAGAACCGCACCTTGCGGAATGAGCACGTCGAGCCCGGCCGCGACCGCGCGGATCAACTGGTCACCGGTGCCGTGGCCATAGCTGTCATTGACTTCCTTGAAGCCATCGAGGTCGAGATAGAGGAGCAGCACGTTGCGCTTGGTCTGGCGTGCCTCCACGACAAAACGATCGACGGCGAGCCCGAGACCGTCGCGATTGGAAAGGCCGCTCAGCCTGTCGCGCAGCGCCTCCTCGCGGGCGCTGCCTTCCTCCGCCTTCAGGCGGCGGCCGGCAAGCCAGCCGATAGCCAGCAGTACTGCGAAAAACAATCCGACGAGGCCGAGCGCCTGGATGACCATCGGCCGCACCTGTGCATAGGCGATATCGCCGGGTGAACGCGAGATCCAGACGAGCTTGCCGAGCGTTGCCCCCGTCGGATCGACGATCGGTACGCGATAGTCGGCCGCAAAGCCAGGCGGCGCCAGCCTCAGCCCGCCGATGACATAGGTCTGGCCGAGAGCGGCCACCCTGTCGTCATCGAGATGGCGGGCGAAAACGAGGTAGCGGTGTTGGCCGGCGGGCACATCAAGCGCACCGGACTTTTTCCGAACCAATGCCACGCCGACGGCGGCAATGCCCCGTTTGGTGGTGACGAAACCGATCGCCTGGGGACGATCGGCCGGACCGGCCGCCTTCACCGTGTCGAGCAGGCTCCAGAGCGACGGCGCGAAGAAATCCGTGAGCGGCTCCTCCATCGGCTTGCCGTCGCGATAGGCCATGATCGCCTTCTTCTCACCATCGATGACGATCGCCATGTCAAACAGTGAGCTGTTGACCGACATCTCGCCGTAATTGCTCACCGTCCAGGCCATGCCGTCAGGCGCGTAGACGTTGACGGCGGCGTCGTCCCAGGCGGCGTAATCGTCAAGCGTCGCGCCGAGCTGATCCTCGAAGGTCTTCAGCGCGCCGACCGTCGTTTCGCGCGAGCGCTCGTCATCGAGGAGATTGGCATTTTCAGCCACGCGTTCGAGCGCCGTCAGCACCATGACGGTGACGACTGCGACAATAACCGCGAAGGAGAAAAGCACGCCGGTGACGGTGATGTGACGGCTTACTCCCGATCCTTTGCTCTGCGACTTTCCGGCTGTCTGCATTACGACTCCCTGACCGTCGGACTTTGCCAGCCAAGGGTTCAAAAACGTTTAAGCAACCGGCTGTTGCAGGTTTCTGACGAGCTATTTTTGTGCCCCGCCTGAGGACGCACCCCTAACCCGGCTTATGATTGCCCTTCGGGAATTTGGCCGCGAGTTCGCGATACCATTTGCCGCTCTTTTTTACCGTACGCACCTGGGTCTCATAATCGACATGGACCAGACCGAAGCGCATGCGGTAGCCTTCCGCCCATTCGAAATTGTCCATCAGGCTCCAGGCGAAATAGCCGCGTAGGGGATAGCCGTCCTTGATGAGGCCGGCAACGATTTCGAGGTGATCGCTGACATAGTCGAGGCGCATCGTGTCGTCGACCTCGCCGTCGATGACATCGGTGTTGTCGCAGGCGCCGTTCTCGGTGATGTAGCATTCCGGCAGTTCGTAGCGGCCGTAGAGGTCCTCGACCGAGAGCTTCAGGCCCGGCGCATAGATTTCCCAGCCGATATCGGTCTTGACGTCGCTTGCCGGCGGCGCTTCCACCGTCCAGGGGAAATCGCCTTTGCGTTGGGCATCATCAGTGACCCGCTCGGGCTTGTAGTAGTTCAGGCCCCACCAGTCGAGTTTCTGGCTGATAAGCTTCAAGTCGCCATCTTCGATGACAGGCATGCGGTCGCCGAGCGCCTCGACGAATTCCTTCGGATACTCGCCCTTGAAGACGGGATCGAAGAAGGCGCCGTTGTGGAACTGATGCGCACGCTCGCCAGCGGCAAGATCGGCCGGGCTGTCGGAGCCGGGGATGATCGAGGCGGCGTTGAGCACAAGCCCGACGGGCACATTTGGGGCTTCGGAGCGGATCGCCTCGACGCCGAGACCGTGGGCAAGGTTCATGTAGTGCATGGCGTGAAGGGCGGCCTGCATGTTGCGCTCGCCCGGAGCATGGATGCCATAGAGATGGCTGAGCCAGACGATGCACCAGGGTTCGTTGAAGGTCGCGACCCGGTCGAGGCGATCGCCAAGGCGGTTCATCACCGTCTTGGCATAGCGCTGAAACGCATAGGCGGTCGAGCGCGCCGTCCAGCCGCCCTCGCCGGCGAGCAACAGAGGCAGATCCCAGTGGTAGAGCGTCGCGAAGGTCTTGATGCCCCGCGCCTTGCAGCCGTCGACCAGCCGATCGTAGAAATCGAGGCCGGCCTCGTTCACCGGACCCGTGCCTTCGGGGATAATGCGCGGCCAGGCAATCGAGAACCGATAGGCTTCGACACCCATTTCCGTGATGAGATCGAGGTCCTGTTCCAGCCTGTTATAGTGATCGCAGGCAACGTCGCCGTTATCGCGATTATGGACGCGGCCGGGCATATTGCAGAAAGCATCCCAGATGGATGGCTTGCGGCCATCGGCTTTGCTGGCGCCTTCGATCTGGAAGGCAGCGGTGGCAACGCCGAAAGTGAAGTCGCCAGGAAAGCGCTCCGCGAGTTTCTTCGGATCGATCATCTGTAAATCCTATCTCTCAGGTTGAGCCGTTTGCGCCGGATTTAGCCAAGCCTGAAGGCAAAGTACAGGCTGACGGCGAGAAAAACTGCAACGTTGCAGGAGGAAAAACAGAACAGCTGCAACGCCGCTCCCTCACCGCGCTGCCGCTCTCATAACGGCAATGTCAGCAGTCGTGATTTGGCCGTTGAGACCGCGATCCTTACACGGGAAATGGCATCACAAATATGAAAGGGATCCAATGCTCTCTTCGGTCCATTCGCTGCAACCTCATCTGCTGAGCCTGTTGCGCATTGTCTCGTCACTTGTACTTTTCAGCTACGGAACACAGAAGATCCTGCATTTTCCGGCTGCGGCAAGTGTGCCGCCCGCGGGCTCGCTCTCCTGGATTGCCGGGCTGCTCGAACTCACCCTCGGCTTTCTGGTCCTGGTGGGATTCCAGACCCGTATCGCAGCCTTCGTGCTCTCCGGCCTGATGGCCTTTGCCTATTTCATCGGGCATGCCTCGAAGGGCATCTACCCCGCACAGAACGGCGGCGTCGCGGCGATCCTGTTCTGCTTCGTGTTTCTTTATCTGGTGGCGGCAGGCGCCGGACCCTTGAGCGTCGATAACCTACTGAAGCGTGGCCGCACCGCTGCTGCCTGACCGAAAATAAAATAAAACGCCGAGGCGACTTGAGATCGCCTCGGCGTTTTTCATTGGGCCACGCGGATCGGTAAATTCACACCTTGATCCAGGCGCCGTTCTTCTTCGAAGACGCGACACAGGCTTCGACGAAGGCCACACCCTTCACGCCGTCATCGACTGTGGGATAGACCACCGCCTTATCGACGGCCTTGCCCTTCTTGCGGGCGTTGATCGCATGCGCGGCTTCCGTATAGATCGTCGCAAAGGCTTCGAGATAACCTTCCGGATGCCCTGATGGCACGCGCGTGACACGGCCGGCAGCAGCGCCTGAACCGGCGCCGCCCCGAGTGATCAGCCGCTTCGGCTCGCCGAAAGGCGTGTACCACAAGTAATTCGGGTCCTTCTGGGTCCATTCCAGCCCGCCCTTGGTGCCGTAGACACGCACCATCAGGCCGTTTTCATGGCCGGGCGCAACCTGGCTGCACCAGAGCATGCCCTTGGCGGGCTTCTCCGAGCCCTTCGCCTTGAAGCGCAGCATGACATGCGCATTATCGTCCAGCCGGCGGCCCGGAACGAAACTGTCGAGATCGGCGGCGAGGCTGTCGAGCTCCAGGCCAGTGATGAAGGCGGCGAGATTGTAGGCATGCGTGCCGATATCGCCGGTCGAGCCGCCGACGCCGGACTGCGCAGGATCGGTGCGCCAGGCAGCCTGTTTCTGGCCGGTTTGCTCGACCGCTTCCGTCAGCCAGTCCTGCGGATATTCGGCCTGGACGACGCGGATGTCGCCGAGTTCGCCATTCGCAATCATCTCCCGCGCCTGGCGGACCATCGGATAGCCGGTGTAATTATGCGTCAGCACGAAGAGCGCGCCGCTCTCGTCGGCGATCTTCTTCAGCTTCTTCGCATCGGCAAGGTTGGATGTCAGCGGCTTGTCGCAGATGACATGAATGCCGCGCTTCAGGAATTCCTTGGCCGCATCGTAGTGAACATGGTTCGGCGTGACGATCGCCACCGCCTCGATGCCATTCTTCAGCTTCGCTTCGCGGATCGCCATCTCGCGATAGCTGGAATAGGTCCGCGACGGATCGAGGCCGAGGTCGCGACCGGATGCGATCGCCTTTTCGGGCGAAGCCGACAGCGCGCCGGCGATGAGATCGTACTGATCGTCGATACGTGCCGCGATGCGGTGCACCGCGCCGATAAACGCGCCCGCGCCGCCGCCCACCATGCCGAGCCGGATGCGCGGCTCACGTGTCTGTTCGGATGATGCTTCGATTGCCATTGATTCCTCCTGAATTTTTCTTCCCTTCTCCCCTCGGGGGTTCGAAGGACGGATTGAGCCCCGTGGCTCAACCCCGGTCGGTGGCCCGGAGGGCCGGATGAGGGGGCCTGGCGACAGATATGCCTTTCGCTTGTCGCTCAAGGCATTCGTCGCTATCGCTCCTCATCCCCCTCATCTGCCCTTACGGGCATCTTCTCCCCACCCGGGAGAAGGGAATAGAAGCTTAGAGCCCCAGCATCCGCCGGTTCGCCGCCTGATCCGTGCCGCTGCCGGCGAAATCGTCGAAGGCTTTTTCGGTGACGCGGATGATATGGGCGGCAACGAATTCGGCGCCTTCGCGGGCACCGTCCTCCGGATGCTTCAGCGCGCATTCCCATTCGACCACGGCCCAGCCGTCGAAATTATTCGCCGTCATCTTCGAGAACACCGCGCCGAAATCGACCTGGCCGTCGCCGAGCGAACGGAACCGGCCGGCGCGTTCGACCCAGCCCTGATAGCCACCGTAGACGCCCTGGCGACCGGTCGGATTGAACTCAGCATCCTTGACGTGGAACATCTTGATGCGGTCTTTGTAGATGTCGATGTTGTCGAGATAATCGAGGCACTGCAGGACGTAGTGCGAAGGATCGTAGAGCATGTTGGCGCGCGGATGGTTCTTCACCCGCTCCAGAAACATCTCGAAGGTGATGCCGTCATGGAGGTCTTCGCCCGGGTGGATCTCGTAGCAGACGTCAATACCGTTCTCGTCCGCATGGTTGAGGATCGGCGTCCAGCGGCGGGCGAGTTCGTCGAAGGCGGTCTCGACCAGACCGGCAGGACGCTGCGGCCAGGGATAGATGAAGGGCCAGGCAAGCGCGCCGGAGAAGGTCGCATGCGCCTTGAGCCCGAGGTTTTTGGATGCCGTCAGCGCCATCTTGACCTGCTCGACCGCCCATTCCTGACGCGCCTTCGGATTGCCGCGCACCTCCGGTGCAGCAAACCCGTCGAAGGCTTCGTCATAGGCCGGGTGAACGGCGACGAGCTGTCCTTGCAGATGAGTGGAGAGTTCGGTGATTTCGATGCCGTTTTCGCGCGCCTTGCCGGCGAATTCGTCGCAATAGTCCTTGGACGTGGCAGCCTTCTTCAGATCGATCAATTGGCTGGCCCAGGTCGGCACCTGGACGCCCTTGTAACCGATGTCGGCCGCCCATTTGGTGATCGCGTCCCACGAGTTGAAAGGAGCAGTATCGCCCGCGAACTGGCCAAGGAAAAGGCCGGGGCCTTTGATCGTCTTCATGTCAGATTCCTCCCTGAATATCGACCGTAAACGTTTCTGAAAGTGTTGTAGCACGCAATTTGGCGGGAGCAAGGCGCCTCCTCGCCCTTGGCTCGTGATTTGGCGCGAAGCCAGATGCGATATGGCGGCGAGCTAATCATGATGGGCTTTGGCGGGCAAGAGGTACGTGCAGCATTTTCGGCCACCCGCTCTATGGAAAGCATAAAAAATGCGCCCATCCTTTCGAATGGGCGCACATCTCCAATGAATGGATCAGAACGGAGAATCCGGGAAGTAGAAGTCCTTGGCATTGTCCTTGGTGACGAGCGTCGCGTCGAGGATGTAGCTGCCGTGAACCGGGACCTGGTCGTAAAGTGCCGCCGCCGTCAGCTCCATCGCCGTGCCGACCATTGCCGGCGGATAGAGAACGTCGACCGGGATCAGCTTGTCGCCATCCATGACCTTCTTGACCATGTCCTTTGAGCCGGCACCGGCGACGACATACTTGATGTCGGTGCGCTTGGCCTGCTCAATCGCCTGCAGAACGCCGACGGCCATGTCGTCGTCCTGGCACCATACGACGTCGATCTTCTGGTACTTGGTCAGGTAGTCCTGCATGACCTTGAAGGCATCGTCGCGGTTCCAGTTGCCGTACTGGCGGTCAAGAACCTTGACGTTCGAGCCGGCAATGCCCTTGTCAAAGCCGTCCTGGCGCTGCTGGTCGATCGGGATCGGCAGACCGCGGATGATGACCACTTCGGCATCCGGCGTGGTGTCCTTGATGTATTTGCCGGCGACTTCGCCGAGAGCTGGGTTGTTGCCGGCGACATAGAGATCGCGCACGGAATTGTCGTTGTTGCTCGGCGCACGGTCGACGAGGGCGACGAACTTGCCCTTGCCCTTGACTTCCTTGATGGCGTTGACGAGCGGATCCGGATCCGACGGCAGGATGACGAGGGCGTCGATGCCCTGCGTATCGAGATCCTGCACGGCGTTGGCCTGGCTTGCGGCGTCCGGCGAGGTCTTGACGATGACGTTGAGACCGGGATGTTCGGCCATCAGCAGCTTGGCAACGCGTTCGGCATGGAACACCACGCCCGACGTCCAGCCGTGGTCGGCGGCCGGAATGGACACGCCGATCGTGAATTTCTTGTCCTGGGCGTGAGCGGCGCCGGCGAAGGTCACCGCCGCAACCGCCAGGCCCAACATCAATTTACGCATGCTATTTCCTCCCAATAATTCAGGGACTTTTCCATATCGGGACCGGACGCCCTGTAAGCCCGATCAATTGCAAGCCCGGTCAATTCATGATTTGCGCACCAGCGAGCGCTGGACGAACATGGCGATGATGATGATCGCACCCTGGATGGCGCCGATCAGATATTCGCTGATGAAATTCGAAAGCAGCATGATGTTGCCGACCAGTTCGAGAATGAAGGCGCCGCAGATCGTGCCCCAGACCCTGCCCGCGCCGCCCTTGAGCGCCGTGCCGCCGACGACGACGGCCGTGATCGCCTGCAACTCCCACAGGATGCCCGTCGTCGCCGACGTCGAGCCGAGACGGGGAACATAGAGCAGCACGGCGATGGCGACGCACAGTCCCTGGATGACGAAGGCGATCGTCCTGACGCGATTGACCGCGATACCTGAATAGCGGGCGACATCGCTGTTTGATCCCACAGCGACGACGTGGCGCCCGTAGCGGGTGCGATAGAGGATGAAGGCCGCAACCGCCGTCACTGCCAGGATCACCACGATCGGCACCGGTATGCCGGCGACATTGCCGAAGTAAGCAGGGCGATAGAGCGTCTGGATATCGGCGGAGCGAAGCGTGATCGCGCCACCCTGCGACAGCCATGTCGTCAGGCCGCGATAGATGCCCATCGTGCCGAGCGTCGCGATGAAGGGCTCGATCCTGCCGACCGTCGTGATCAGGCCGTTTGCCAGACCGCAGAGCGCGCCGGCGACGATGGTGAAGACGGCGGCGACCGTCAGCATCAAAGCCGGGTTTTCGATGGCGCCCGAATTCATCAGCAGGATCATCAGGCTGGCGACGAAGGCCACCATCGAGCCGACAGACAAGTCGAGATCGCCTGCTGATATCACGAAGGTCGCACCGACCGCGATGATGGCGATGAAAGCGCTGCGCGTCGCGACATTGGCAAGGTTGGTAATGCCGATGAAATTCGGATTGACCAGGGCTCCGACGATCAGTAGCAGCGCCAGGGCGACGAAGGGCGCGACCGCACGCAGGTCGACATCCCGCCAGGATCGGCGCCGGATTTCCCTGGTCTCCTCGTTGACACTCATTTCCAAAACCAACCTCCCGTCCCATATTTTCTGGGCATCTTATGTGTCGTCCTGATCGGTAAAGCCCTGCTTCAGCCTTCAGGCGGCCGCCTTCTTCTTGAGCCCGGCGGCGTAACGCATGATCTCCTGCTCGGAAATCTCGTCTCCTTCGAGCACGCCGACGATACGCCCTTCGCGCATCACCGCCACTCTCGTGCAGAGGCCGATGACCTCCGGCATCTCCGAGGACACGACGATGATCGACCGGCCGTCCCGGGCGAGCGCCGAGATGAAATGATAGATCTGCTGCTTGGTGCCGACATCGATGCCGCGCGTCGGCTCGTCGATGATGATGATATCAGGATCGGTCTCCATGACCTTGGCCAGCAGCAGCTTCTGCTGGTTCCCCCCCGACATCCGGCCGGCGACGATATTGCCGTCGCGAACCCTAATATCGAAGCGGCGCTTGGCCTTTGCCATCGCGGCCGCCTCGCTGCCTGGGCTGAGATAGCCGTGACGAGCGTGCCTTCCGAGCGATTGCAGCGTCAGATTGGTCACCATGCCGGAGCGCAGCAGCAGACCTTTCGACTTGCGGTCCTTGGTCATGTAGGCGAGCCCGCAGCGATTGGCGGCATGCACGTCGCCGGAGGGAACAGTTTCCCCCTTGATGACCACCTCGCCCTCGAGACGGGTCCGCAATCCGGCGATCGCTTCCATCAGTTCGGTGCGGCCCGAGCCGATCATGCCGGAAAAACCGATGATCTCGCCCTTGCGCACCTCGAAGCTCGCATCCTTTACATAGCCCGTCGACACCGAGGCGACGCTGAGGACGATCTCCTCGTCGACATCAGGCTCGACCTTGGCGGGATAGAGGCTGGAAAGTTCGCGGCCAACCATCAGCTGTGCGATCGATTCCCCGTCCAGAATGGACGTCGCCGAAGTCTTGATCCACTGGCCGTCGCGCAGCACCGTGACGCGGTCGGTCAATTCCATCACCTCGTCGAGCTTGTGGGACACGAAGACGAAGCTGGTACCCTGGTCGCGAAGCTTGCGAACCTGCTTGAACAGCATATTGGTCTCTTCCCGCGACAGCACCGCGGTCGGCTCGTCCATGAACACCACCCGCGCATCGCGGCTGATCGCCTTGGCGATTTCGACCATCTGCTTGTCGGCGATGGAAAGCGTGCTGATCAGCGCATTCTCATCGACATGCGAACCGAGCACGTCGAGAACCTTGCGTGTCTCCGACCGCATATATTTGCGGTCGAGCATGCCGAAACGGGTGACTTCGCGCCCGAGAAAGAGGCTTTCCGTCACGGTCAGATGTTCGGCAAGGTTGAATTCCTGGTGAATGATGACGATGCCCAGCGCCTCGGCGGCGCCATTGGGCGGCAGAACGACGGGCTTGCCGTCGAGCAGGATTTCGCCGGAACTCGGCTGTTCGAAACCGGACAAAACCTTGACAAGCGTGGATTTGCCGGCGCCATTTTCACCCATGAGCGCATGGATTTCGCCGGCGCGGAGATCGAAGTTCACGCTGAAGAGGACCTGCACTCCACTGAAGGATTTGCATATGCGCCTGGCGGACAGCACCACGGGTGCGGTGTCGGCGATCTCCACGGTCATCTGATCCTCCCAAAAGCGGCTCCCCGTCCGCTCTGAAGCCTTATGTAAACCTTTACATACATCGTGTAAAGGTTTACATCGTTGATTTACACAGATCAGTTGAAGCCTGCCTTTGACCTCTCGACAAGTCTGTGTAGTGTCGCGGCGAAGACAGCCCAAGGCAGAGCTCAGTGTCGAATTCCACGCCCGCAACCATCGAAGACGTCGCCCGGATCGCCGAGGTCTCTATCGCGACGGTTTCCCGGGCAATCCACATGCCGGAGAAGGTCGCCAACTCCACGCGCCTCAAGGTCAACCAGGCGATCGCCATCACCGGCTATACCACCAATGCCATGGCGCGCAGCCTGAGGCTCGGCCGCTCCAACATGATCCTTGTCGTGGCGCCCGATATCGGCGATCCCAATTTCTCCAACATTCTCGTCGGGCTGGAGAACGAAGCGCGCGCGCACGGCTACGGCATCCTGATCGGCCACACGCAGAACGATGCCCAGCGCGGTCTGGAATATCTGAAATTCTTCAATTCCAACCAGGCGGCCGGATTGATCCTCTTCACCGGTATCCTGCCGTTCGGGCATCAGACGATGACCGCACGGCTGCCGCCGAGCGTCGGTGTTTTCGAGCCCGTCTTCAACGGCGGCATACCCTATGTGGGCGTCGACGATACCGAGGGCGCTCGGAAAGCGGTGGACCTGCTGCTGGCCGAAGGGCATCGCAAGATCGCCTTCATCGGCGATTCGCGCACCCGGCTTGCCTATACCAGGCGCCGCATGGGTTACGATGCCGGTCTCGACGCCGCCGGCATCCCGCCCGACACCAGGATCGTGCTCGAAGGTGACGGCACGATCGAAAGTGGGCGGCATGCGGTTGAACAGCTTTTCATGCGCGACACGCTTCCGACCGCCTTCATGTGCGTCAACGACCAGACGGCGATCGGCGTCATGATCGGGCTCGGCGCGCGAGGCTACGATATTCCGCGGGATTTCTCGGTAACCGGTTTCGACGACGTGCCGCAGGCGGTCTTCATATCGCCGCCGCTGACCACGATCCGCCAGCCGAGAACGGCAATCGGCAAGCAGGCGATGGCGCTGCTGCTCGAACTCCTGTCCGATGGCCGGCCGACCGAAACGGAAATCCTGCTGCGCCCGGATCTGGTGGTTCGAAACTCCGTCTCAGCCCCATCGCGCAACTGGTCGAAACGGTAAACCGATAGAGGCTGAAGGCTTTGCGCCCTCGCCCGGCCGAAGAGGCTTGCGCCGGCGGTCGATGACCGCCGGCGCGCTTCATCAAACGTAACGGTTGACGACGTTCTCCAGCAGTTCCTGCTTGCCGGATCTCGGCTGCGGGTTCACGTCGTGGCTCTCGACATAGTGGGTGATCTCATCCAGCGAATACTCGCCGCGGAAGAGCTTCTGCGCCTCGGCGGATTCCCAGCCGGCATAACGATCGGCGAGCGGCTGCGACAGAGCCTTGTCCTCGATCATCTTGGCGGCGGCCTTCAGGCCGCGGGCGCAGCAATCCATGCCGCCGATATGGCCGATCAGCAAATCCGCCGGGTCGAGAGACTGACGGCGAAGCTTCGAGTCGAAGTTGGTGCCGCCGGTCTTGAATCCGCCACCTGCGAGAACATGGTAATAGGCGAGCGCCATTTCCGGAACATTGTTCGGGAACTGGTCGGTATCCCAGCCGGACTGGTAGTCGTTGCGGTTCATGTCGATCGAGCCGAAGATACCGAGTGCATTGGCAAGCGCCAGCTCGTGCTCGAAGGAGTGGCCGGCAAGGATCGCGTGGCCCTGCTCGATATTGAGCTTCACCTCGTTTTCAAGGCCCTGCTTCTTGAGGAAGCCATAGACGGTCGCGACGTCGTAATCATACTGGTGCTTGGTCGGCTCCTGCGGCTTCGGCTCGATCAGGATCGTGCCCTTGTAGCCGATCTTGTGCTTGTATTCGACCACGAGGTTGAGGAAGCGGCCGAGCTGGTCGAGCTCGCGGCCGATATCGGTGTTGAGCAGCGTCTCGTAACCTTCGCGGCCGCCCCAGAGCACGTAGTTTTCGCCGCCGAGCTTCTGCGTGGCATCGATGCAGGTCTTTACCGTCGCAGCTGCGAAAGCAAAGACGTCAGGATCCGGATTGGTCGCAGCGCCCGACATATAGCGGCGGTGGGAGAAGAGGTTCGCCGTGCCCCAGAGCAGCTTGGTGCCGGTTGCGGCCTGCTTCTCGGCGAAATAATCGACGATCTCGTTGAGGTTCTTGGTGTTTTCGGCGAAGTTCTTGCCCTCAGGACGCACGTCGGCGTCATGGAAGCAGTAGTAAGGCGAGCCGAGCAGCGAGAAGAATTCGAAGGCGACGTCGGCCTTGAGCTTGGCGGCCTTCATCGTGTCCTCGAACCACGGACGCAGGAAGGTCTGGCCACCGAACGGGTCGCCGCCCGGCCAGGTGAAGGTGTGCCAATAGGCCACCGCAAAGCGCAGATGGTCTTCCATGCGCTTGCCCATGACGATCTCGTCCGGCTGGTAGTAGCGGAAGGCCAGCGGATTGGTGCTGTCCGGGCCTTCGTATTTTACTTTCTGGATATCGCCGAAAAATCCGGTGCTCATGTTGGTTCTCCTTGGGTTCACTCTTGTCTGTTGTTCCGTGGGGCCCCCTCACCCTACCCTCTCCCCGCTGGCGAGAGGGAAAGAGGCGCCGCTGCTGGTCTCTCCTCCCCTTGGGGAGAGGGTGCAGGCAGGCGGATCGGCGGCTGCCCAAATATCAATGCGCCAGCGACTTGATCGCCGGGTAGAGCGCGCGGTAGCGCTTGTAAGCATCCTCATAAGCGCCGCTCAGTGCCGACACCGGCTCGATCGTTCCGGCTGTTACCGGCGGCGTGCAGACGGCAATGGGATCTGCCCCCGTTGCTGCGATCAGGCCGAGGCGGGCTGCGCCAAAGGCCGCGCCGAAATCGCCGTCGGCCGGCAGGTCGACCGGAACGCCGAGCGCGGTCGCGATCGACGCCAGCCAGTAACGCGAGCGCGAACCACCCCCGATCGCCGTGACCCGGGATATGCCGGTGCCGGCCGAGCGCAGCGCTTCGAGATTGTCGCGAATGGCGAAGGCGACACCTTCGAGCACTGCCTGGGTCAGAACGATACGGCTGCTTTCGTGTTCGAGGCCGATGAAGGCGCCGCGGATGACGGCATCATTGTGCGGTGTGCGCTCGCCGGAGAGATAAGGCAGGAAGGTGACACCGGTGGGCGCCTTCAGCGTGTCGCCGACCTCGCCGGTAAGATCGGCGGCCGATCTGCCGGTCACACCGGAATGCCAGTTCAGTGCATCGGTCGCCGAGAGGATGACGCCCATCTGGTGCCAGGTGTTCGGCAGCGCGTGGCAGAAGGCATGCACGGCGCTTTCCGGCTTCGGCAGATACGAGCCGTTCGCGGCAAAAAGTACGCCTGATGTGCCGAGCGAGACAAAGGCGGCGCCATCGCTGACCGTGCCCATGCCGCAGGCCGAAGCCGCATTGTCGCCGGCACCACCGGCAACGACGACATCACCTGATATACCCCATTGCGCCGCCAGTTCGGACCGGAGCTTGCCGGCCTGCTCGGTGCCTTCGACAAGCGCCGGCATCTGCTCCTCGGAAAGCTTGGTGGCGGCGAGCAGTTCGGAGGACCAGGCGCGTTTGCCGGTGTCGAGCCAGGAAGTGCCGGCAGAATCCGACATTTCCGAGATATATTCGCCAGTCAGCCAAAGACGCAGGTAGTCCTTCGGCAAGAGCACCTTGGCGATCTTGGCGAAGACATCGGGCTCATGTTTTGCAACCCAGGCGAGCTTCGGCGCCGTGAAGCCGGGAAAGACGATGTTGCCGGTGAGCGCGCGAAAGCGCGGATCGTCATCGAGTGCCGCGGCCTCGACATAGCTGCGGGTGTCGTTCCAGAGGATGCAGGGGCGCAGGACCTTGTCGGAGGCATCGATGAGCGTTGCGCCGTGCATCTGGCCGGAAAGGCCGATGCCCTTGACCGCAGCTAACTCCTTCGGATGTTTTGCCTTGAGGCCGGCGACAGCCTCCTCCGTGGCGCGCACCCAGTGGGCCGGCTCTTGCTCCGACCAGCCGGAATGCGGACGCGAGACGTCGAGCGAACCATTGGCCGAGCCGACGATCTTCTGATCACCGTCGATCAGCATCGCCTTGACGCCGGAGGTTCCGAGATCGAGACCCAGATACATGTGGTATTTCTCCCTTTGCCGTTACGGCAGATTGTCTTTCAGGAATATGTCGAGGCGGATGCGCTCCTGCGCTTCGATGACGGCAAGCCCGTCCGCCTTGGCTTTCAGCACGCGGATTGCGCTGCGCACCTCATGGCCGGCATCCTGGTTGAGGATCGCGTCGATCGTGTTGTCGATGAGTGCTGCACGCGTATGGGCGGTCAGCTCGTGGGCAATCACGGTCAGTATGCGGTCGACGGCCTTCTCCTTCAGAGCCCGGATCAGGCCGCGATTGCCGGCGCCGAGGCTGTAGACGCCGATGATTCCGGCATTCCTCGAAAGCGCGTCAGCGACGAGCATGTGGGCGACCTCGGGGTCGTCGCGGCCTTCGAGAACCGGCAGGATCGCCAGATCAGGAAATTCCTCGGCCATGACTGCGCTAAAGCCCTCCAGCCGCTCGCGATGATCGCGCACCAGCATGGAGCCGGCGAGCACAGCGATCTCGCCCTTTCGCCGCCCAAGAAATCGACCGAGCAGTCGGGCGGCTGTACGGCCGGCCGCGATATTGTCGACGCCGGCATAGTGATGGCGCAGCGAGCCCGTGAGATCGGAAACCAGGGTAACGATGGGAAAGCGCTCGCGCACCAGCCGGTCGACGGCGGCGCGCACCTCAGGCGCATCGGTTGCGACCAGTGCGATGCCACAAGGTTTTCCCTGGGAAAGCCCTTCGAGCACGGAGACGAGGGCGGCCGGATCGAAGGCCGGCACCTCGATGGTGCGGATATCGGTACGCTCGGCCGGCGAGCGGAGAGCGGCCTGCCGGATTTCGGCATTGAGCCCGTACATGAAGGAATTGTCGCTGGCCGGAAGGATGAAGACCAGCGGATAGGTGCGCCCCTTGGCAAGATTGGCGGCGGCGACGTCTCTGACATAACCGAGCTCGCGGATCGCGGTCTCGACCTTTTCCCGCGTGACGTGGCGCACACCGGGGCGCTGATTGAGAACCCGGTCGACAGTCGCGAGACTGACACCGGCGGCAGCGGCGATATCGTGAACTGTTGGCCTCATCATTCCTCCTGACGAGACCATTAGCGCCAATTTTGATGTACGTAAATCAAAAAATCGAATAGGCCAATTTCCGCATTGTTTTCCGGTATTGCCGTCCGCTTCGCACCGATCCGGCCGGCGCTTATCTGCCTGATGGCACGGAGGCCAGAAAACAGCAAACAAAAAGGCCCTCCGAAGAGGGCCTTTTCAAGGGGCGGCAGGCCGGAGGTCAGTGGCCGCCACCGCCTCCCCCGCCTTGCGGCGCGGGTTTCTTGATCATCGCGACACCGAGGATCATGGCAAGGAAGAGTGCGGTCAGGATCAGGAACACGTCGCTGAAGGAGAGGATGATCGCCTGCTTGGTGGCAAGACCGACCATCTGCTTGATCGCGACCGAGGCGCCATCCATGCCATAGGTATTGAAATTGGCGGCCATGTTGTTCATCTGGTCGATCGCCGCCGGATTGCCCCAATCCATATTCTCCCGCAGCCGCTCGTAATGCACGTCCTGCCGATTGGTGAGCACGGTGTTGATGACGGCAAGGCCGACGGCGCCGCCGAGGTTTCTGGTCAGATTGAACAGGCCGGACGCGCCGCGCATGCGCGAGGGCGGCATCGTGCCGAGCGCGATGTTGTTGATCGGCACCATGCACATCATCAGCCCGAAGCCACGCAGGATCTGCGGGATGAACAGTTCGTAGAAATCCCAATCCGCCGTCAGATGCATCATGATGAAAGTGCCGGCAGCGAAACTGACGAAGCCGATCACCATCATCAGGCGCAGGTCCATCTTGGTCGACAACCGGCCGGCGATCGGCGCGGTGAAGAACATCGCAAGTCCGGAGACGAACATCGTCTCGCCGATCATCAATGAGTCATATCCACGGATGCGCCCGAGATAGACCGGATAGATATAGGTGAGGCCATAGAGGCCGATGCCCATGACGAAAGAAAACACCGAGCCGAAGGAAAAATTCCGGTTCGCGAAAGCCTTGAGATCGACGACGGGAAAATCCACCGTGAAGGCGCGATAGAAGAAGACGATGGCTGCAACGCCGGAGGCAACCGCTGCGATGGTGATGGAACTGTCGTTGAACCAATCGTTCGAATTGCCCTCTTCGAGCACATATTCCAGCGCGCCGAGGAACACGCCCATCGAGATCAGCCCCCACCAGTCGAACTTCTTGAAGAGCGACAGTTCCGGCTTGTCGAAATCGATGAAGTTCCAGGTGACGATCGTGACGATGATGCCGGGAACGATATTGACGAGGAACAGCCAATGCCAGGAAAAGGCATGGCTGAGATAACCGCCGACCGTCGGGCCGATAGTCGGCGCCAGCGTCGCGATCAGGCCGATGATCGGCGAGACGATGCTGCGCTTCGACGGCGGGAAGATGGTGAAGGCGGCCGCGAAGACCGACGGGATCATGCCGCCGCCGATGAAGCCCTGGATGACCCGATAGACGATCATCTGGTCGATATTCGTCGCCGTCGCCGCCAGCGCGCTCGCCATGGTGAAGCCGGCGGCCGAGATCGCGAAGAGATAACGCGTCGAGATGATGCGCGCCAACGTGCCAGACAACGGGATCATGATCACTTCCGCGATCAGATAGGACGTCTGCACCCAGCCGATCTCGTCGCTGCCGGCCGAAAGGCCAGCCTGGATCTCCGCAAGCGAGGCCGAAACGATCTGGATGTCGAGGATCGACATGAACATGCCGAGCACCATCGCGAAGAAGGCGATGAGCTTCTTCGGGTCCATGCGCTCGTCGGCATGAGCAGGCGCTGCCGGAATCGTCCCCGCTGTTGCTGTCGCGCTCCCGGCCATCAGACCACCTCCGCCTTTCCAGACCAATTCCGTTTTTCTTCGAATTACGGAATTGCTCTATCTCTTTGTTTTCACGCAATTCCGGGTGCAAAACCGCCTGCACACTTTTGCAGGAATTGCTCTAAAGGCTTACTTGCTCGGCGCCGTACGGGTGTCGACGTCGACGACGACGCTCAGGCCCGCGCGCAGACGCCCGCTGTCGAGCGCATCCTGCGGCAGCGCGATGCGCACTGGCACCCGCTGGATCACCTTGGTGAAATTGCCCGTGGCGTTTTCGGGCGGCAGCATCGAAAACACCGAGCCGGAGGCCGGTGAGATCGATTCGACGGTGCCGACAACAGGATGATCGCTATAGGCATCGACCTGGACGTTGACCTTCGAACCCGGCACCAGATGCTGGATCTGCGTTTCCTTGAAATTGGCGTCGATGTAGAGCTGGCGCACTGGAACGAGTGCCATCAGGCGCTGGCCGGGAGAGACGAGGTCGCCTTCTTGGACGGAGCGGTTGCCGACAATGCCGTCATAAGGCGCCTTGAGCACGGTGAAGGAAAGGTCGCGGACGGCCTTGTCGCGCGAGATTTCCAGCGAACGGACCGAGCCTTCCGCTTCCTTGCGCTGGGCCTGGAGGATGGTGATGTTGGCCTGTGCAGCGGTGATGTTGGCGTCGCCGCCGGCAAGATTGGCCTTGGCCTGGTCGAGGGCGATATTGGCGTTGTCGAGATCGGCGGCGGTGCCGACCGACTTCGCCTGAAGGTCGCTCTGGCGCTTCTGAGTGATCTCGGCACCGCGAACGGCCGCTTCGAGTGCCACCTTCTGCGCCTGCGCCTGCACGAGGCTCGCATTCGCGCCTTCGATCTGCGCGTCGATACGCTGCAGCGAAAGCTGTTCGGTGACGATCTGGGCCTGGGCCAAGTCGAGGGCGTTCTGATAGTCGCCGTTATCAAGCGTGGCAAGCACGTCGCCCGCTTTGACTTCCTGGTTGGCGACAACGTTCACCTTCGCGACGTAGCCCGTGACCTTCGGCGAAATCGTTGCGATATCGCCTTCGATATAGGCGTCGTCGGTCGACACCATGAAGCGGCCGTTCGTCCACCATTCGTAACCATACCAGCCGCCGCCTGCGAGAAGGGCGAGCACGACGATCGGCAGCACCGGGCTGCGGCGCTTCTTTGCTGCCGCAGGTGCGGCGGCGACCGAAGCCGGCGCCGACTGCGCGGGAGCGGAAGGTACTTCGCGGGCTTCCGCCGTCGGAGCTTCTGCAACGGCCGCAACCTCGGCCTTTACCTCTTCGGTCCCGGCGTTTTCGCTGACGATACGCGCGACGTTGCTCTTCTGGTTGCTCGACATAACCACTTTACCGATCTTGGAGTAAATAATCGAACTGAACGGTTCGGTTCAGTTGACTTAAACCTGTTTTATCGTCATATCAAGATGTATAGAACCAAACGGTTCGATTTCTTTAAAGAAAATGCGAAACCGTCAACACGGTTAAGAGGACATGACGCTGAAACCCGACCACGCCGCCGTATTCAGTCCTCCCGCTGCCGGAGGCCGATTTGCCGCAGGCGAAGATCCGGCCAAGCGCCAACAGATCCTCGCCGGCGCCAAGCGCGTCTTCATGAAGATGGGTTTCGATGCCGCCAGCATGAATGACGTGACGCGCGAGGCCGGAGTCTCCAAGGGAACGCTCTACGTCTATTTCACCAACAAGGAAGAGCTGTTTTCGGCGATGATCGAGACCGAGCGCGCCGCCTTCGTGGCGGCCGTGCGCACGGCGCTTGCCGAACATGACGATCCTGAAGCCGGCCTGTACGAATTCGGGATAAGCTTCGTGACCCATATGACCGATGAGAAGGTCATCAACGCCATGCGCACCGTTCTCGGCGTTCGCGACCGCATGCCGGTGCTCTGTCAACGCTTCTTCAAGGGCCCGGTAAACCTGCGCACCATCATGCGCGACTTCCTGGAACGGCAAATCGCCGAAGGCAGGCTGGAGATCGATGACATCGATCTCGCCGCCGGCCAGTTTCTCGATCTCGCCAGCGGTAGTTTCTTCAAACTCCGCCTGTTCGGAAGCATGGAAGAGCCGCCGCCGCGTGACGAAATCGAGCGCGTCATCCGCGGCGCGATCCGGGTCTTCATGGCCGCCTATGGCGTGCGCCGGCACGAGACCGCCTGACTGCACCCTAGACCGCCGCACTCCATCGACCAAAATCCCGCAATAGCGATCAAATCCGGCTGCCGGCTTTTCTTTAAGGAAGAAGCTGCAACACTGCATAATTCCTTAAATCGGAATCGATTTAAGGATAAAATTATGCAGCACTTCAAAGTGTTACAGCGTCCTCTGCGCCTCTCAAAAAGACGCGCGGTGTTGTAGGAGAGTGAGGATGAGCGCCGTCGGGCGGGCGATCTGGTTCATCGAGAGCCATTTCGAAAGCGATATATCGCTGGAAGAGATATCGGAAGCAGCCGGATTGTCGCGCTGCCATCTGTCGCGCGTCTTCGGGCTCGTCACCGGCCACTCGATCAGCGGCTATATAAGAGGGCGGCGCCTCAGCCGCGCCGTGCCCACACTGATCGGCGGTTCATCCACCATTCTCGAGGTTGCGCTTTGCGCGGGCTACGGCTCGCACGAGGCCTTCACCCGTGCCTTCCGCGACCAGTTCGGCATGACGCCGGATGCGGTGCGCAGACAGGGGCACGCCCGTAACCTTGTCTTGCTGGAGCCGATCAGAATGGACCCTGCCCACCTCAACGACCTCGAACCGCCCCGCTTCGAAACCCTCCAACCGATGCTGTTTGCCGGCTTGCAGGAGATTTACCCCTATGGCGGCAACGCCGCCATTCCCTCTCTCTGGCAGAAGTTCAATGCCCATTTCGGTCATATCTCCGGTCAGAAAGGCAATGTCGCCTACGGCATCTGCACGCATATCGACGGCGAAGCGGAGAAATTCCGCTATATGGCCGCGGTCGAAATCTCCGATGCCGACGATCTGCCGGGAGATTTTGCAACGCTCAAGCTTCCAGGCCAGCGCTACGTCGTCTTTGCCCATCGCGGCCACGTCTCCGGCATTCCGGCGACGATGAACCGGATTTTTGGCGCATGGTGGCCGACCTCGGGCCTGGAGCACGGCGAGACACCCGACATGTTCGAACGCTATGACGAGCGCTTTGACCCCTATACGGGCATGGGCGTCACCGAAATCTGGTTGCCGATCAGAGCATGATGCCGAAAAGTGCGAGCGGTTTTCGGACGACGTCATGCTCCAACTCTTTAATTTAGAACAGGATTCAAATTTAAGGCCGACCGGGCCTTAAATCCTGTTCTAGGGAATAAAAGTCACATCGGTTTCGTATACCCTTTGCTGCGCTTGCTTGGCAGGCCGGCAACATTACATTGCGAGCGTCATTCACGCATGTGACGCGAAAGGATATACGCTGATGCAGGAAATCATGACGCTCATTCAGGATCCGGCCGCCTGGGTGGCGCTCATCACGCTGGTGGTGATGGAAGTCGTTCTCGGGATCGACAACCTGATCTTCATTTCCATTCTCACCAACAAACTGCCGCCCGAACACCGCGAGAAGGCCCGCAAGATCGGCATCGGTCTTGCGCTCGTCATGCGTCTCGTCCTGCTCGGCACCATCGCCTGGATCGTGCAACTGACCGAACCGCTGTTTGAAGCCTTCGGCCACGGCTTCTCCTGGAAGGATCTGATCCTGATTGCCGGCGGTCTGTTCCTCGTCTGGAAGGCCACCAAGGAAATTCACCACAGCGTCGACCCCGTGGACCATGAAGAGGATTTCATCGCCAAGTCGGCCACGACAGGCTTTGCATCGGCCATCGGCCAGATTCTGTTGCTCGACCTCGTCTTCTCCGTCGACAGCATCATCACCGCCGTCGGCATGACGCCTCATCTGCCGATCATGGTGGTCGCCGTCGTCGCCGCCGTCACCGTCATGCTTGTTGCCGCGACCCCGCTTGCCAACTTCATCGAGAGGAACCCGACGATCGTCATGCTGGCGCTCGCCTTCCTGCTGATGATCGGCACGACGCTGATCGCCGAAGGCATGGGCTTCCATGTGCCGAAGGGCTACGTCTATGCCGCCATGGCCTTCTCGGCGCTGGTCGAGGTGCTGAACATGATCGCACGCAACGCCCGCAAGCGAAAACGCGACGCCGCGCATTGAGGCTTGGGCACGAGGGCGCGGCGGAACCGACGCGCCCTCACGCACCACCATCAGGCCTTTGCAGGCGTGGTTTTTCTTGACGCGCCCGGTTGAATATGGCCTAAGGCCAGCCGAACGGACGATCGGCGGATAGTGCGGGCGCATGCCCTTTTCCGGCCGGTTTGCCGATGAAGATATCTGCATCCTTCCGGCCGAACGTCGCTTTCCCCATGAAAGCCGTCCGGCATCATTGACGGGCACACACAATGACAGTTTCCGGGACAGCTACCGGCGTCCGCGTTCGCATCGCTCCCTCGCCGACCGGCGAGCCGCATGTCGGCACCGCTTACATCGCTCTCTTCAACTACCTTTTCGCCAAGAAGCACGGCGGCGAGTTCATCCTGCGTATCGAGGATACCGATGCGACGCGCTCGACCCCGGAATTCGAGACGAAGGTGTTGGACGCGCTGAAATGGTGCGGTCTGGAATGGAAGGAAGGCCCCGATATCGGCGGCCCCTACGGCCCCTATCGCCAGTCCGACCGCAAGGAAATGTACCAGCCTTACGGGCAGGAATTGCTGGACAAGGGCCATGCCTTCCGCTGCTTCTGCACACCCGCGCGGCTGGAGCAGATGCGCGAAACCCAGCGCGCCGCCGGCAAGCCGCCGAAGTACGATGGTCTCTGCCTCAACCTCACGGCCGAGGAAGTCACCTCGCGCATGGCCGCCGGCGAGACGACCGTCATCCGCATGAAGATTCCGGCCGAAGGCTCGTGCGACTTCACGGACGGCGTCTACGGCGATGTCTCCATTCCGTGGGATTCGGTCGACATGCAGGTGCTCATCAAGGCCGACGGCATGCCGACCTATCATATGGCCAACGTCATCGACGACCATCTGATGAAGATCACTCACGTCGCACGCGGCGAAGAATGGCTGGCCTCCGTGCCGAAGCACATCCTGCTCTATCGCTATTTCGACTGGGACCAGCCGGTCTTCATGCACTTGTCGCTGATGCGCAATGCCGACAAGTCGAAGCTGTCGAAGCGCAAGAACCCGACCTCGATCTCCTATTATTCCGCGCTTGGCTACATTCCCGAAGCGTTGATGAACTTCCTCGGTCTGTTCTTCGTCCAGATCGCCGAGGGCGAAGAGCTCCTGACGATGGACGAGCTCTCCGAGAAGTTTGACCCGGAAAACCTCTCCAAGGCCGGTGCGATCTTTGACATTCAAAAGCTCGATTGGCTCAATGGCCGCTGGATCCGCGAGAAGCTGTCCGAAGAGGAGTTCCAGGCGCGTGTGCTGACCTGGGCGATGGAAAACGACCGTCTGAAGGAAGGTCTGCGCCTGTCGCAGACGCGCATTTCCAAGCTCGGCGAACTGCCCGATCTCGCCGGCTTCCTGCTGAAGTCCGATCTCGGCCTGCAGCCTTCCGACTTCGCCAAGATCAAGTCACCGCCGGAGGAGATCCTGGAGATCCTCAACACCGTTCAGCCGGATCTCGAAAAGATCCTGGAATGGAACGTCGAGACGATCGAGGCGGAGCTGCGCGCGATCGCCGACCGCATGGGCAAGAAGCTGAAGGTCGTGGTCTCGCCGCTCTTCGTCGCCGTATCCGGCTCATCGCGTTCCCTGCCGCTTTTCGATTCCATGGCGATCCTCGGCCGGTCCGTCGTGCGTCAGCGTCTGAAGCTCGCCTCGCAGGCGGTCGCCGCCCTCGTCGGCTCGAAGTAAGAACAGTCAGAGGATTTCGACAATGGCTGACAACAAGACCGAAAACACCCTTTCCTCCGACGCGACGGAAGTGCGCGCCCAGAAGCTGAAGCTGCTGCGCGAGCAGGTCGGCGAGGTCTATCCGGCGCATTTTCACCGCACGATGGGCAACGCCGAGCTTACCGCGAAATACGAGAGCCTGGAGCCGGACACCGAGACGCAGGATGTCGTCACCGTCGCCGGCCGCGTCTATTCCTCGCGCAACTCCGGCATGTTCATGGATCTCCATGACGCCTCCGGCAAGATCCAGATCTTCTCACACAAGGATGTCACCGGCGAGGAAGCCCGCGCCCTGCTGCCGATGATCGACATCGGCGACATCATCGGCGTCACCGGCATCGTGCGCCGCACCAAGCGTGGCGAGCTGACGATCAACGCGCAGACGATCACCATGCTGACGAAGTCGCTGCTGCCGATGCCCGAGAAGTGGCACGGTCTCTCCGACATCGAGCTGCGTTATCGCAAGCGCCATCTCGACATCATGACCAACGAGGATTCGAAGCTCCGCTTCCAGCAGCGCTCGAAGATCCTCTCCGGCATCCGCCGCTTCATGGAAAATGACGGCTTCATGGAAGTCGAGACGCCGATGCTGCATTCGGTCTATGGCGGCGCCACCGCCGAGCCGTTCAAGACCCATCACAACACGCTGAAACTCGACATGTACCTGCGCATCGCGCCGGAACTGTTCCTCAAGCGCACGCTGGTGTCGGGGCTGACCGACAAGGTCTTCGAGATCAACCGGAACTTCCGCAACGAAGGCGTCTCCACCCGGCACAATCCCGAATTCACCATGATGGAGTGTTACTGGGCCTATGCCGACTACGAGGACATCATGGACCTCGTCGAGCGGTTGTTCGAGAGCTTAGCGCTCTCCATTCACGGCGCGACGGAATTCCCCTTCGGCGACAAGACCATGTCCTTCAAGGGTCCGTTCAAGCGCGTGCCGATGCCCGATGCCGTCAAGGAAGCGACCGGCATCGATTTCCTCGCCATCAAGACCGATGAAGAGGCGCGCGCCGCCGCCAAGGCTGCCGGTTTTGCGGTCGAGAAGGATTGGACCTGGGGCGAATGCCTCGCCTTCATCTTCGAGGAAAAGGTCGAATCCACCCTGATCCAGCCGTCGCATGTCACGCATTTCCCGAAGGACATTTCGCCCTTCGCCAAGGAAGTGCCGGGCGAGCCGCGCCTGGTCGAGCGCTTCGAGACCTATTGCAACGCCTGGGAACTCGGCAACGCCTTCTCGGAGCTCAACGATCCCGAAGAGCAGCGCCGCCGCATGGTCGAGCAGCTCGAACAGGCGCATGCCCGCGGCGAAAAGGAAAAGCAGCTGGACGAGGAGTTCCTCGACGCCATCGACCAGGGCATGCCACCGGCCGGTGGCCTCGGCATCGGCGTCGACCGTCTCATCATGCTTCTGGCCAATGCGCCGTCGATCCGCGACGTCATCCTCTTCCCGGCCCGCCGCAGCAAAGCCGACTGACCGGAAGAAAAGCAAAAAATCGAAGCGGGGTGCAACTGCATAATTCCTTAAATCGGGATCGATTTAAGGATAAATTATGCAGCAACTCAAAGTGCTACAGCGTCCTTTGCGCGTCCGAAAAGACGCGCGGCGCTGTAGCCGGCGCTCCGCTTTTTTCATGCTGTTCGTTCAATGGGCCTGAGATGGTGCAGTTTCCGCCGGCGGCTCTTCGGCCGGCGCTTCCGCCACCACATCGGCACCCGCGTTCTCGGCAGGCGCCGCTTCGCTTTCGGCTGCCGGTGCTGCGCCATGTGCGCCGCCTGCCGGCTTCTTTTCCTTGCCCTTTTCCCCGTTCTTCGTCGAGCCAACCGCGACCGGGTCGACGCAATCCTCGGGGTCCTTGAAACCAGCGCTGATCATGGCGATCTCGTCGAGTGGCATCTCAATCCGCTCGCCGAAGAACAGCCCGTTTTCACTGGCCTTGCCGTCGTAGTAGCGCGCCGTATAGGACTTGTCGTCGAGGCCGGGAACGGTCTTGTCGGGATGCGGGATATAGACGACATCGGCGCCGATCGCCCGGCCGCGAATATCCGCACGCAAGGTCGGGCCGTTCTCGTCGAGCACCACCACCTGGACCAGATCCGGCTTCTGCGCGGCATAAACGGCCTGGGCGACACGAAGCGCGGTCTTGACGCGCGTCATCCCGTCGGTCGGTTCGGTTTTGATGTATTTGCGCACCCAGACGTGGTCCTGCTTCCGGATCGTCACCAGGTTGACGTCGCTGCATTCGAGCCCGTAGCCACCACCAGTTGCACCGATCAGCCTGTCCTTGCCGACATAGACCGCCGCACCGCCGGAAACGCCCGCCAGAAGAGCGACTCCACCGATGATGATTGCCAATTTCCGGGAAGGCCGGAAGATGCGCAGTAAGGCCTTCACGCCAACTGCTCCGCCATCTGAAACTCCAACGCAGGACAAGTGTTGAGAACGCTAAAGAAATGACGTTTCCGAAAGTTTAAGTGGGCGTGTGAAGCCTGCGCCATTTTGAGAAAACACCAAAAAAGGTCCGCTTTTTTGGGTCGCTTGCCACGGCCTATTCCGCCATGCTCTAAACGCCCATGGCCTTCACGCTTCGCCAGGTTCAATATTTCGTCGCCGTCGCCGAACAGGGTTCGGTGACGCGAGCCGCACAGAACCTTTCGATCTCGCAATCCTCGGTGACGGAAGCACTAAAGGAGCTCGAAACCGACCTCGGCGTCGAACTCTTCGAGCGCCATCCGCGCGGCCTGACGATCACCCATAACGGCCACCAGTTCCTGCGTCATGCGACGAAGATCCTGGCCTCCGTCTCCGATGCAAGGACCAGCTTTTCCGGCCAGCAAAGCGCCCTCTCCGGCACGCTAAACATCGGCGTCACTTCGCTCGTCGCCGGCTACGTCCTCTCCGACCTGCTGGCGCGATATCGGCGCGCCTGTCCGGGCATCGAGGTCAGCGCCATCGAGGACAATGGTGGTTACCTCGAACATCTCCTGGTCGGCGGCGAACTTGATGTCGCCGTCATGGTGATATCAAACCTGCGCGACCGCATGGCGCTGCAGGCGGAGATCTTGGAAACCTCGCCCTATCGACTATGGCTGCCGATGGGCCATCCCTTGGTATCGGCCGACATCATCTCGGTCGCCGACATCGCCCGCGAACCGCTGATCATGCTGACGGTCGACGAAATCGAGGAGAATACCGGCAAGCTGCTCTCAGCACTCGGCGCCCGCCCGCATGTCGCCTTCCGCACCCGCTCGGTGGAGGCGGTGCGCAGCCTGGTTGCAACAGGCGCTGGCGTGGCCCTGCTTCCCGATCTCGTCTACCGTCCATGGTCGCTGGAAGGCGACCGCATCGAGAGCCGCGACGTCTCCGGTTCGCTGCCGGTCGTCCAGGTCGGCATGGTCTGGCGCAAGGGCTCCAGCCTGCCGCAGGCGGCGCGCGACTTCGTCGGTATCGCCGAAAGCTTACGATCCGGCCGCATCCGCTGATATCGGAATTTCCGATACCGTCTTTCTGATAAATGAATTTGCGAAAGCGGCTTTTTCGCGTCACCTTTTCATCCGGGAACAAACCGCCACAGAAGTGGCAAACCGGGAGACGGATGATGACGAATCTGTTGAAATCCTGCACGGCGGCGCTCACCTGCCTGAGCTTCGCGACGCAGGTGATCGCCGCCGAACCGCTGAAGGCCTTGGGCAAGGGCGAAGGCGCGGTCAGCATTGTCGCCTGGGCCGGCTATATCGAACGCGGCGAAACCGACAAGAACTACGACTGGGTCACCGATTTCGAAAAGGAGACCGGCTGCAAGGTTTCCGTCAAGACCGCCGCCACTTCGGATGAAATGGTGTCGCTGATGAACGAAGGGGGCTTCGATCTTGTCACGGCATCGGGCGACGCCTCGCTCCGTCTCATCGCCGGCAAGCGTGTCCAGCCGATCAACACCGATCTGATCCCGAGCTTCAAGACCGTCGACGAGCGCCTGCAGAACGGACCGTGGTATACGGTCGGTGGCGTGCATTACGGCGTGCCCTATCTCTGGGGACCGAACGTGCTGATGTACAATACCGATGCCTTCAAGGACAAGGCGCCGACCAGCTGGAACGTCGTCTTCGAGGAGCAGACACTGCCCGACGGCAAGTCCAACAAGGGCCGCGTCCAGGCCTATGACGGCGCGATCTACATCGCCGATGCCGCCATCTACCTGATGGCCCACAAGCCGGATCTCGGCATCAAGGACCCATACGAGCTGAACGAGGATCAGTACAAGGCCGCCCTCGACCTGTTGCGCGGCCAACGCAAGCTCGTCTCCCGCTACTGGCACGATGCAATGATCCAGATCGACGACTTCAAGAACGAAGGCGTCGTCGCCTCCGGCTCCTGGCCTTTCCAGGTGAACCTGCTGCAGGCCGACAAGCAGAAGATCGCCTCCGCTTTCCCGGATGAAGGCGTCACCGGCTGGGCAGACACCACCATGCTGCATACCGACAGCGAACATCCAAACTGTGCCTATATGTGGATGGAACATTCGCTGAAGGCCAAGGTCCAGGGCGACGCCGCCGCCTGGTTCGGCGCCGTGCCTTCCGTTCCTGCGGCCTGCAAGGGCAATGAACTGATGGGTGATAGCGGCTGCGCCACCAACGGCTTCGATCACTTCGACAAGATCAAGTTCTGGAAAACCCCGGTCGCCAAATGCACGACGCAGGGCGAATGCGTGCCCTATCATCGCTGGGTGTCGGATTATATCGGCGTGATCGGCGGACGGTAACTTGCGTTCTCACTGAGGGGACTGTTGTAGCGTAAGACCCCTTCCCAACCCATCCCCACAAGGGGGAGGGGCTTCAGCGGCGCCGCCTCGTCCCTGCTGTATGCAGCAGTAAGGTTGTATCCGGAGGGTGCTGAAGGTTAAGTCCCTCCCCCTTCTGGGGAGGGGTTGGGGAGGAGTTTTTGCGTCTGCAAGAATCTCACCCGTTCAGTGCATCTCAAGACCCGGAGCCGCCCTCATGACATCCGCCGTCCGTTTCCAACAGGTATCGCGCCATTTCGGCCAGGTTCGCGCCGTCGACGGGGTCGATCTCGAGATCGCGCCCGGCGAATTCTTCGCCATGCTCGGGCCATCCGGCTCCGGCAAGACGACGTGCCTGAGATTGATCGCCGGCTTCGAGCAGCCGACCGCGGGCCATATCCAGATCTTCGGCGAGACGGCAGACGGCGTTCCACCCTATCGCCGCAACGTCAACACCGTGTTCCAGGACTATGCGCTCTTTCCGCATCTCAACATCCTCGACAATGTTGCCTATGGGCTGATGGTCAAGGGCGTCGGCAAGGCGGAGCGGATGAAGGCGGCAGGCGATGCCCTCGAACTCGTCAAGCTGCCGGGCTACGGCGCCCGCCGCCCCGGTCAGTTGTCCGGCGGCCAGCGGCAGCGCGTGGCGCTCGCCCGCGCGCTCGTCAACAAGCCGAAGGTGCTGCTGCTCGACGAGCCGCTCGGCGCACTCGACCTGAAGCTGCGCGAGCAGATGCAGGAAGAATTGAAGAGCCTGCAGCGCGCGCTCGGCATCACCTTCGTCTTCGTCACCCACGATCAGGGCGAAGCTCTGTCCATGGCCGACCGCGTCGCCGTCTTCAACAATGGCAACATCGTTCAGCAAGGCACGCCGCAGGATATCTACCGCTGCCCGAGGACCCGCTTCGTCGCCGATTTCGTCGGCTCGTCGAACGTCATCGCGCCTGATTTGATGGCCTTGCTTGGCGGCGAGAAACGCTGGGCGAGCCTCCGCCCCGAGGCGATCCGGCTGGCAAGCGACGGCGTCGAGGCGAAAGTTGAAAATGCAAGTTTCCTCGGCGCGGCCACGCGTCTCAGCGTCGACCTCAAGGGCAGCCGGCTGCATGTCATGCTGCCGGCCGGCGCGCCAGTGCCGGATCTCGGCGCCGGTATCCGCCTCGCCTGGCAACCGGCCGATATCCACTACATGGATGATGCGGCATGACGGCGCTCACCATCACAGGCGGCAAGACTTCGATCCTTCCGGGGCGTGGCGGTTTCTTCGGCCAACTGTCGGATGCCTTCTGGCGGCACCCGAAGCTCTTGCTCTTCCTGATGCTGACGCCGCCGCTGCTCTGGCTCGGCATCATCTATATCGGCTCATTGATCGCCCTGCTTCTGCAGAGCTTCTTCTCGATCGACGATTTCTCCGGGCTGGTGAATACTGAATTCACCCTCTCGACCTATGCGCAACTGCTGAATCCTGCGAATTTCGACATCATCATCCGCACCCTGGTGATGTCGGCGCTGGTCACCGCCGCCGCCGCCCTGATCGGCTTCCCGATCGCCTATTATGCGGCGCGTTATGCGCAAGGCAAATGGAAGGCGCTCTTCTATCTCGGCGTCATGCTGCCGCTCTGGTCGAGCTATCTCGTCAAGATCTACGCCTGGAAACTAATCCTCGCCAAGGAGGGCATCCTCACCTGGATCTTCGAAAAGCTCCATCTCTCCTGGCTGCTTGATGCCATCCTGAACCTGCCCGTCATCGGCGGAAACTCACTGTCGGTCAGCTACCTCGGCACCTTCATCGTCTTCGTCTATATCTGGCTCCCCTATATGATCCTGCCGACGCAGGCGGCCCTCGAGCGGGTGCCCGGCAACCTGATCGAGGCCTCGGCGGATCTCGGCGCCACGCCGCGCCAAACCTTCCGCACCGTGCTCCTGCCGTTAGCGCTCCCCGGCATCGTCGCCGGTTCGATCTTCACCTTCTCGCTGACATTGGGCGATTACATCATCCCGCAGATCATCGGCTCGTCCAGGCTCTTCATCGGCCAGGCGGTCTATGCCCAGCAGGGAACGGCCGGCAATGTGCCGCTCGCCGCCGCCTTCTCGGTCGTGCCGATCGTCATCATGGCGCTTTATCTGTCGCTCGCCAGGAAATTGGGGGCTTTCGATGCGCTCTGACCACAGGACATCGCCACTGCCCTTGAAGATCGCCGCAGCCGTCGGATTGCTCTTCCTGCACCTGCCGATCCTGCTTATCTTCGTCTATGCCTTCACGACCGAGGAGAAGAGCTATCAGTGGCCGCCGCCCGGGCTGACGCTGCAATGGTTTGCCGTCGCCTGGAACCGGCCGGACGTCTGGTCGGCGCTTGGCCTTTCCGTGCAGGTCGCCGTCATCGCCACCGCGATCGCGCTGGTGCTCGGCACGCTCTGCGCTGCAGCCGTCAGCCAGACGAAGTTCTTCGGCCGCGAGGCGATCTCGCTGCTGGTCATCCTGCCGATCGCCCTTCCCGGCATCATCACCGGCATTGCCCTGCGCTCCGCCTTCAGCCTGTTCGACATCCCGTTTTCGGTCTGGACCATCGTGCTCGGCCACGCCACCTTCTGCGTGGTCGTCGTCTACAACAATGCGGTCGCTCGTTTCCGGCGCACATCCGGCTCGCTGATCGAGGCCTCGATGGATCTCGGCGCCGACGGCTTCCAGACCTTCCGTCATGTCATCCTGCCGAATATCGGCACCGCTCTTCTTGCCGGCGGCATGCTTGCCTTCGCCCTGTCTTTCGACGAGGTCATCGTCACCACCTTCACCGGCGGCCAGCAATCGACCTTGCCGATCTGGATGCTCGAAGAACTCATCCGCCCGCGCCAGCGCCCTGTCACCAATGTGGTCGCCATGGTCGTGGTGCTCGTCACCTTCCTGCCAATCCTGGCAGCCTATTACCTCACCCGCGATGGCGACCAGATCGCCGGCGCTGGCAAATAACAGGGAGAACATCATGGATATCCAAATGCTGATCGGTTCCCGCTTCGAAAGAGGCACGGAGACGGAAGAGCACATCCTGAACCCGAAGACGGGCGAGACAGTGATCGACCTTCCGGAAGCCTCGCTCTCCCAGGTCGACGCCGCCGTCGATGCCGCCGAAAAAGCCTTCACAAGCTGGTCGCAGACGACGCCTGGCGAGCGTTCCGGCTACCTGCTGAAGATCGCCGACGCGATCGAGAAGGATGCCGTCGGCTTCGCCACACTGGAGGCTTTGAACTGCGGCAAGCCGATCAATGCCGTGCTGAACGACGAAATCCCGGCGATCGTCGATTGTTATCGCTTCTTCGCCGGCGCCGTGCGCAACCTGCACGCACCGGCGGCCGGCGAATATCTGCCCGGCCACACCTCGATGATCCGCCGAGATCCGATCGGCATCGTCGGCTCGATCGCGCCGTGGAACTATCCGCTGATGATGATGGCCTGGAAGCTGGCGCCGGCCATCGCCGGCGGCAATACCGTCGTCTTCAAGCCTTCGGAGCAGACGCCGCTGACGGCGCTGAAGATGGCCAAGCTGCTCTCCGAAATCCTTCCCGAAGGCGTCGTCAACGTCATTCTCGGCCGTGGCGAAAGTGTCGGCAACGCCCTGATCAATCATGCCAAAATCGGCATGATCTCAATCACCGGCGATGTCGCAACCGGCAAGAAGGTGCTGCAGGCCGCCGCCAAGACAGTCAAGCGCACCCATCTGGAACTCGGCGGCAAGGCCCCGGTCATCGTCTTCGACGATGCCGATATCGATGCCGTTGTCGCAGGCATCCGCACCTTCGGCTATTACAATGCTGGCCAGGATTGCACGGCCGCCTGCCGCATCTATGCCGATGCCAAGGTCTACGACAATTTCGTCGCCGACCTCTCCTCGGCCGTCTCGAGCATCCGCTTCAACCAGATCGACGATACCGAAAACGAGATCGGCCCGCTGATCTCCAGGCGCCAGCGCGACCGCGTCGAGAGCTTCGTCGCCCGTGCTTCCGAGCACAAGCACATGGAGATCACTGCCGGCGGCAAGGTCTCCGGCGACAAGGGCTTCTTCTTCACGCCGACCGTCATTGCAGGCGCCCTGCAGGACGACGAAATCGTCCGCCGCGAGGTCTTCGGCCCGGTCGTCTCGGTCACCCGCTTCTCCGATGCCGATGATGCCGTTGCCTGGGCAAACGACAGCGATTACGGCCTGGCCTCCTCCATCTGGACCAAGGATATCGGCCGCGGCATGAAGACCGCCGCCCGCCTGCAATATGGCTGCACCTGGATCAACACGCATTTCATGCTGGTCAACGAGATGCCGCATGGCGGCCTCAAACAGTCGGGCTACGGCAAGGACATGTCGGTCTACGCACTGGAGGACTACACCGCCGTACGCCACGTGATGATCAATCACGGCTGAACCGGCGGGAAAAGCAAGGGTACGAAATTCGACACAATGCCCATCAGTAGCACCGGGAGGTGCTTCACAGAGATCGCCAATCCATTCAAGCGATCTGGAACATTTTCCCGGTTACTGCGTCTTTCCCAGGCAAACGCAAAGGATGATGTCATGCTGAAATGGGCTCTGATATTTTTCGTGATTTCGATCATCGCCGGCTTCTTTGGTTTCTCGGGCGTCTCCGCAGCTACCGCGACGATCGCCCGCGTTCTTTTCGGCATCGCGCTTGTGATCTTCCTGATCTTCCTTGTCCTTGCGCTGATGGCCGGTCAGGCGATCCTCTGATCGGTTGCGGAGCCGTTTGAAGACATCGGGGCCGCACCACTTCTGCATGCGGCCCTTCATCTCTGTTGTAGAACGTCTCGGCTAGTTCGGCCGTGCATGGAACACGGCTAGGTCTTTTGCTCCTATCCCCTATTTCAACTCGGCAAGCAGAGCATCGGCACCTTTGCGGACGCCCACCATGGAGGCGTCCATCGCCGTGAAGCTTGCGCCGATATTCATTGCATTGGGATATTGCTTGGTGACATAGGAAGACAGGAGACGATTGCTCGCAGCATCATAGACCTCCACGGCATAATTCACCGAACCGGTCATCGAACCTTCTCGGCCGCGAGCGGCCTGAACGGTGTTGTACAATCCGCCTGCAACATCGATGCGCGTGACCGTTCCGAGTACCGCGGTCGTCGCCTTCGCCCCCGTCAGTGTCAGATGCAATCTGAGCGTTGCCGGAGCGGGTGTGCTGACAATCGCAAAGCGCGTCTTCAATTTTTCGGTGAATTGAGTCTGCATGTAATTGGCCAGGAAGATCCTGTCTTTTTCCGCAAGCTTGCCAAACTGACTGTCAGGACCGCCATAGACGGTAACGGGATCGACGATGATCCGGTTGTATTGGCTCCAGTTGACTTTCGTCTGATAGCGATACGGCACGCGGCCGGTTTTATCCTCAGTGTTCGGCTGGAGCTGTGACGCCGAAGCAAGTCCGGAATAAACCGTGGGGTCAGGGGTCGTGCATGCGGCAACGCTCGAACAGGCGAGCATCACTGCAACGCCGATTTTCAGATTTTTTATCAATGACTTGGCTCCAGCTTTGGAAATGCCGAATGGCATGGGATCTGCTGGCACCGGTTTTATGGAATTCGAATGTTGCTGTGTTTGCTATGATATGCGGAAATGTTCGCGAGCCATCTTTTGCTGCGAAGGCAGCGCGACGCGTGACGACGCCACGACGGGCAGTAAGTCAATGTGATGAAGGGATCGAGCGCGAGCCTCCGGGCTGGATCCCCTGAGGGGCGGGAAGATCGACTACGACGACCAAGCCGGTTGGCTTCCTGTCCAACAACGTCAATTGTCCATTGTGCGCTTTGGTGACGATCCCTTTGGCGATCGGAAGGCCGAGCCCAAGCCCAGAACCGCCTTTGGCACTGATCTGGCGGGATTTATCCACTTTGAAGAACGGCTCCAGAACTTTCGCCTTGGCTTCATCGGTCAAACCAGGGCCGTTGTCGCCCACCGATATTTTGATCCCGCCATCGTCGCTCTCTCGCAGATCGATTTCGACTTGCTTTGCATAACGAGACGCATTGTCGACCAGATTGGTAATTGCCCGAGTAAGGGCCTGAGGTTTGCAGATAAACGCCAGTCGCCGCGGACCGGTGAAGCTCACATCGATGCCCATGTCGGAGAAGTCTGTCGCAATCGTCTGCAGCAGGCTTGAGATATCGACCTTTCGATCAGCCTCCGCAGTGGATGCGTCTTTGAAATAGGCCAAGCACTCGTCGATCATGAAACTCAAGGTGGCGATATCGGTCAGCATCAGGCTGCGAAGCTCGGGCTCGCCGGAACGCTCGGCACGCATCCGCAATCTCGTCAGCGGTGTCCTGAGATCATGACCCACGCCACTCAGCATTCTTGTTCGATCCTCTGCCATGCTCTGGATTCGATCGCTCATGACGTTCAGCGATTCCGCCAGACTTCGAATCTCGGATGCGCCGTCCGGCTCGAAAGGCTTTTCCCAGCTGCCCTCCATGCTCGCTCGTTTTGCAGCGGCGGCAAAGTGCCTCAGAGGTGCGGTGATGAGCCGGCTGCTGAAATATGCGAGCAGCACCAATGGGATGACGATTTTTAAAAATCCGCTCGCCGCGGCTGGAACAAACCACACATAGCTGGGAAAAACCGGCAGTTGAAAGACAAGGGCGCGCTTATCATCAATTCCGACAGTCAGGACGTCAGGGTGTGATTGACCGATGGCGAAGCGATGAAATGCCGCGAAAATATTGTCGGCGAGCATTGTGTTGATACGCGCCACCAGCTCGCCTGGAGATACCATCTGCTGTTTGCCGGCGAGCGGCCGGTCTAGCGACAATTTTTCGACCCCAACGCCGAGCGCTGCTGCTCTCGTGAGAACGGCGCCTTCATCTTGCGCTGAATTTGCCTGGGCAAATTGCTCCGCGACCATCGCCGCTCTGGCAGCAAACAGGCCGTTTTGAAAGCCGCGATCATGACGGCCGTAGATATAGGGCTCCATGGCGGTCGCCACCACGGAAACGAGCACGACAAGGAAGGTCGCCAATATGAGGATCTGGCTTTGGATCGAAGCCCGCCGGAAATTTCTCAAGAGAGACGCTCTACCTTGGATGCGAAAAGATAACCGCCCAGCCGCACCGTCTTTATGAACGACGGATCTTTCAGATTTGGCTCTATCTTTTGCCTGACCCGGCTGATGTGGGCGTCGATGCTGCGCTCGACCGGCCCCGCTGATCCGGCATGTGTCATCGACAAGAGCTGTTCGCGAGTCAAAACCTTGTTGGGATTGCAGCAGAAGGCCAGGAGGATATCGAACTCCGCGGTTGTCATGGAAACCTGCGCTCCATCGGCGTCGTGGAGTTGACGGCTTTTTGGATCGATGCGCCATCCCGAGAACATCATCGGTCCAAGTGCTTCCTCCTGATGATGAGCATATGACGCTCTGCGGAGAATACTCTTGATCCGGGCCAGCAGCTCGCGGGAGTTGAATGGTTTCGTGACATAGTCATCGGCTCCGAGCTCGAGGCCGAGAATGCGGTCGATATCCTCCTGGAGTGCCGTCAGCATCAAGATTGGCACCGAGCACGACGCACGAAGCCGCCTGCAGATGCTGAAGCCGTCCTCGCCCGGCAACATCGCATCGAGGACGATGAGATCGAATTGCTGTCGCGCCATCATTCGATCCATAGCCGCGCCGCTCTCCACCGACGAGGCCTCGAAGCCGCTGGTTCGAACTAGGTCCACCAGCATATCTGCGATTGCGGGATCGTCTTCGACGATGAGGATATGAGCCTGATTGGGAACTGCCATTTCATATGCCATCGTCATTCGTTCTCTTGCCGGGAGATGTCTCTCGGCGCTAAATTACCACGTTTCACCGTGTCTACATCAGGCGGCCTCGGCCACTGTCAACCGCAGTGGTTAATCTCCCGGACATCAGACACCACACGATCTGTCGCCGCACCGACACGGCTTCGCCTTTAGGATATCAAGTATCGTGCAATGCTATATTCGATAATGTTGAGATATGTTGCGTGATTTCCGACCCGGAGTCCGCCGTCAAAACTGCCTTTCGGGGTCGCCACTGACTTCCACATGGTCACCTCGGATTGCGCTATCGATGATGACGGTGGCGATGAAACACATCCGAACGACCAGCAGGCAAAAGAACACCAGAGAGACGATCGCCGTCGTGTAATGCTTCAACGCTGAGCGCTTCGGAAGCCGTGCGGTGAGCTTATGGAGAACGTTTCTGGCGAGACGACCGATCGCCACGAGCACGAACAGTGCCGTGATGATATATCCGCTCGCTGACGCTGCCCCGAGCAACTACACCCGCACCAAGTCAGAAGTTCTGGTTTCGGAATGACGCTTTCAAGCCGACGAAACCCGGTAGAAAGATGCCTATAGGATCCGTCGGCAACGTGGCCCAGCGTGGCCGGCCAGAGCGCGCGCGCCGGTTCATCGGGATCTGAATCGAGCGACGACCGGTCTGTCGGCGATGAGAATGCGCCCACGTCTAATCCGCTCGTTCTGCGCTGGGCGCGGCGCGGCGACTCAACAGAAGAGATGTGGCGGCCCGCCACCGGGATGCCTTCGCCGTGCTTGCAATCACTGTCTCGTTTGCGGCCGGATCTCTTCGGACTGCACTAACCCTGCCTGTCCTTGACTCCGTGAGGGCCGCGATCCTTCTTAGAAATGCATCGCTGTCGAACTCTTTCGAGGAGCGGACGGACTTTGTCGTCGACTGGATAGTATGGAAAAACACCTCCAGATTGATGACCGGAATCGGCTTGATGTTGCGGACCATGTCGATATCCGATCGCATCGTTACAGCCAGGAAATATCGGTCCGAACGCAAGGCGTCGAAGAGCTCCGGCACCGAGGACACAGCCGCCGCGACATATCCGTTCTCATTCAATTTCGAGACGATGTCGCAGGCAGCGTCTTTTGCGAGAAAGACGAGAATTGGCTTTTGCTGATTGTTTTGCGCGGAAGACATCACTGGCACACTCCTGACCTGTCGCCAAAAGTGTAGCCCGCATCGACGCTTCTGTTTGTTCGGTTTTATTCGGTTTTATTGCGCCACTGAGTACTCGCGAAATTCGTTACGCCTTCGGATTTCGGTGCGCATTCACGACAACACCGTCCTGAGCCAAGGAGGCATTCTGTTTGTCTGCGTTCTCAGCAGCTTGTCGATCGATATCGATCCCGCACCCGAAACTACCAGGACGAACATACCGCCGGCAATCGCCAGGTCCTTCTCGAAATGCAGCAGCTCGTTCTGGCTCTCAAAATTCGTGTGAAAGAGCAAGGCGGTCGCCAGGCAGAAGAGCGCCAGCGCCAGTGCGCCAAGCCGGCTGAGGAGCCCTGTCGCAACGGAAAGGCCGGCGCCGATCTGAAGGGCGATGGTGGCAAGCGCGATCGGTGCCGACAGCCCCAGTTTCGCGAAAGTGTCGATGGTCGAGGTGATATCTGCCGCGAGTGACCAACCTTCGTGCAGGAAGATCAGTGACAGCAGAAGCCTGCCCAGGAGAAGAATAAGATCAGCCAGTCGGGGCCGGCTTGACGCGTTTTCCATCATACCCTCCAGTTAGAAGAGCAGGCGGCTCTCCCGCCTGTTCCTGCGTTCATATGCGGGTCAATTGCCGCCCTTGGCCGCGATGAGCTCTTGCAGGTCTTCGAGTTCCTCGCAGCCGCTCGGACAAAGTTGCTTCAGCGATGACACCTGCTCCTCCGCCTTCGCCATCTCGCCCGTCTCGACATAGAGTTCGCCGAGATATTCACGCGCTGCCCTGTGATCTGGCTGCAGCTCTAGCGCCTTGGTGTAGTAGGTCAGCGACGTTCTGTAGTCGCCCGTCTTGCGCAGCGTATATCCCATCAGATTATAGACATCCGCCTGCTGGTTGTCTTCTGCAAGGCCGCGAAGCTCTGCCAACGCACCAGCATAGTCCTTGGCATCGATCTTGGCCCGCACCGAGGTCAGGTCGGGAGCGTCTGTCGATTGCATGTTGTCGACGGCAAAGGCGGGAAGCGCCGTCACCGCGGAGAAGCCTGCGGATATAGCGCAAAGCCAGATGTATCCGAGAATTGCATATTTCGTCATGGTGATCTCCTTTCGGCCTTTCAGGCCTGGATTGTCGGCGTGAAGCCATAGGCGCTTCCGTCCTTGACAAAGGTGCCGGAGCCAGGGAACGGGAAATGTGAGCCGCAAATCGCGATATTGTCGGCAATGATGCGGTCGATAAGACGGCGGCGCGTGTCGATGGCCGTTGGCCCATCCTGGTCGTAGCTGCCCTGCCATTCAGGATGGGGTGCGAGCAGCGCCGGCACATACATGATATCGGCCGAGACGAGCAGTTGCTTGCTGCCGGAGGCGACAAGATAGGTCGAATGGCCGGGCGTGTGGCCGGGCGCGGCGACAAGCTGCACGCCGGGTGCGACTTCGGCGCCATCGGCGACGAGCTTCCAGTTCTTCCATTTCGGAAAGACCTCGGCGATGCGCTTGCCTGCCGGCTTGCGGCCTTCGGCGAGCTTTGAGACGCGGCCGGGCGCGGTCCACCAATTGTATTCGTCGGCATTGACGATGAGTTCGGCATTCGGGAAGACGGGATTGTTGGTGCCCTTTTCCATCAGTCCCCAGACATGGTCGGGATGGAAATGCGAGATCATGATCGTATCGATCTTCTTGTAGTCAATCCCCGCCGCGGCCATGTTCGCCGGCAGATGGGTGGCATTTTCCTGCCACTGGCCGACGCCCGAGCCGGCATCCATCATGATCAGGCGGTTGCCGAGCTTCAGTACCACGACAGTCAGCGGGATCGGCATGAACTCGGTGGTAAGCCCGGCTTTCGATAGCGCCTCCTTGGTATCCTCGATCGAGGCATTCTTGATGAAGGCCGGGTCATGCGGCTTTCTCCAGATGCCGTCGTAGATTGCCGTGATCTCGATATCGCCGACCTTGTATTTATAGAAGCCGACCGTCGGCTCCAGCGGTGTTGCAGCAAATGCCGGCATGACGAATTCAAGCTTCGACGACAGCCCGAATGCAGCAGCCGCAGCAGCCGACCCCAGGACGGCGCGACGTGACATGGTCAACATGAATATGCCTCCTCTTGTTGATGGCATTTCTGGTGGCGAAGACGGCTATTGCTCATATGTCCTCGCTGACGAACTAGATCGCCGGCAAGGAACGCTTATTCCCGATCTCCAGCGTTATTTCTTCAAGTGATTGAAAAACAAACGTAATTTCTATCGCACGCGACCGGTATCCCGCTGCGTGCAGAAAAATCGGCGCCGGCGTGGAATAAAACCACGTGCCGATCGGTCTAGACGGCAAGGGACCGCATTGCATGCCTGCCGGTCTCACGCCTAAATTCGGCTGCTGTTGAGGCAGGGAGGATGATGACAAACGCTCAGATCACCTATCCCGTCGGATCGACCGATTGGACGCTGCTGTTGGCCCGGCACGCGTCAAGAACCCGCATTCGGCCATCAACGCTAGCGGAGTTTCTCGGCGGCGTGGGCCGCCTATTGCACCTCATGGTCTCGGAAAAATCGAGCAGCGATCCGATCGCTTCGACGGCGGATGCGACCATGCAGCACGAGTTCATGCAGCGCTTTCAGGACATGATCGTTCCGCATCTTGACGCGGCCTATAATTTTGCCCGCTTCCTCAGCCGCGACGCAGATGCCGCACAGGATATTGTGCAGGAAGCGTTCTTGCGCGCCTACCGCAATTTCGAAACCTATCGTGGCGGCGATCCGCGCGCGTGGCTCTTTGCCATCGTGAGGAACTGCTGCCATGTCTGGCGCCAGCAGGATCGCCGCAAGGCGCGGTTCGAGCAGCCTATGGGCAATGACGGCTACGCTGACCCTGATGAGGGTGGCGAGTACCAGATCGCCTCGGAGGAGGATTCGCCGGAGACAGAAACGATCCGGCGAAGCGAGCAGCAGCGCGTGCGCGCTGTTATCAGCCGGTTGCCCGAGGCGATGCGGGAAATTCTTGTCTTGCGCGAGCTTGAGGATCTCTCCTACCGGCAGATCGCCGAGATCATCGATGCGCCGATTGGCACTGTCATGTCGCGGCTTGCCAGGGCGCGGCGTGACTTTGGCGAAGCCTGGGATGCATGCAACAAGAGCGAGACCGCAGGATGAGTGAAGCCCAACGGAAAAGCTGCCCGGAATGGCGCGTCATGCTGCACGGCTTTGTCGATGGCGAGCTGGATTCCGCCCATGCAGCGCAATTCGAGGATCATTTTGCCACCTGCGCGCATTGCAGGGCGGAGATGGAAAGGGTCCGTGCCGTGAGAGAGATCATCGATCAGGATGGCGTCAAGTGGCGACCGCCGGAGGCACTGCGTTCGCAGGTCCTGTCGATGTTGTCATTCGAACAGGCCGCGGCGGCGTCCAGCCTGTCCCCGCCGCGCCAGGCGCCTGTCTGGCGCCGTGCCTTGGATTTCATTCGGCAATGGAGCTTCGTGCCTTCGCTCGCCGCCCTGGCGGCAGGCGCCATCCTATTTGTCAACGCGCCGTCGCAGACCGTGCTTTTGCAGGACCAGATCATGGCAAGCCATGTCAGGTCGATGATGGCCGATCATCTGACCGACGTGCTAACCTCGGATCAGCATACAGTAAAACCTTGGTTCAACGGCAAGATCGATTTTTCGCCGCCGGTCAGCGATCTCTCCAAGGATGGCTTTCCGCTGGTCGGCGGACGTGTCGACTATATCGGCGATCGCGCCGTTGCGGCCCTCGTCTACCGGCACCATGGCCATGTCATCAACCTGTTCATCTGGCCGGCGGCATCGGCCGCGCAGACGACGACGGTGCATGACGGCTACAACATGATGCAATGGTCGGATGGCGGGCTCGTGTTCTGGGCGATTTCGGATGTCGCCGCCGGCGACCTGGCCGAGTTCGAGTCCTTCTTCAGGGCGGCGGCGAGAGCATGATGCCTAAAAGTGTGAGCGGTTTTCGCATGGCATCGTGTTCTGCTTTTTTGATGTCTAAAGCAGGCTCGCCCCGACATTGATCGCCAGCGCCAGGATCGTCGTATTGAACAGAAACGATAGCACGGCATGCAACAGCGTCAGCTTGCGCATGCTGGTCGAACTGACCGCGACATCCGCCGTTTGTGCCGCAACGCCGATGGTGAAGGAGAAATAGAGGAAATCCCAGTAACCGGGCTCTTCGATCCCGTCGGGAAACTTGAGCCCGCCCTCCTCGTCCGCCCCGCCATAGAAATAATGGGCATAGTGGATGGTGAAGAGCGTATGCAGGAAGATCCAGGAGATCAGGATCGTCAGAACCGCGGCACCTGCCCGCGCCAGCGCGACGTCAGGTGCCGCCTCCTTGATCGAGTGGAGCTCAAGGCCGATGCCGGCGATGCTGGCAAGTGCCGCACCGATCGAAAGAGCCAAGAGGACGGTGTCGGAGAAGTCGAGATCCGCGGAGCGTTTCCGGATGCTTTCGACCGTCGCCCGCAGCATCTTGCGCCAGCTGAGAGCGACAAAAACGCCAGCGCTGACATTCCAGCCGAACAGGATGTTGCCGGCGCTGACTTCGCGCGACGTCAGAAGCAGGAAGACCACCAGTCCGGCAAGGGCGGCGATGATGAAGCTCGCATGCTTGTAGGCAAATGCCGCCAGCGAATTTGCTCGTTCCTCATCCGCCATATCGGTCTCCGACAGCATATGCGCTTGATAACACCACGAAAAAGGCGCGCCTGCCAGCCGGCAGCCGCGCCTCCGAATGCATGCCGTGCCTTATCAGGCGGCGGCGAGCTGCAGTTCCTTCTGCACCATGGTGCGCAGCGTTCCCAGATCCTTGGCGAAGGCGCGGATGCCTTCGGCGAGTTTTTCCGTCGCCATCGCATCTTCGTTCATCATCCAGCGGAAGGTCTTCTCGTCGACCGAGACCTTCGGATCCGGCTTGCGGCTGTCCGGCGAGAGCTTGCGCTCCAGCTTGCCTTCATCCTTGGCCAGTTCGTCGAGCAGGTTCGGGCTGATGGTCAGGCGGTCGCAGCCGGCCAGGGCTTCGATTTCGCCGGCGCTGCGGAAGGAGGCGCCCATGACGATCGTCTTGATGTCGTTCGCCTTGTAGTAGTTGTAGATTTCACGGACGGAGATGACGCCCGGATCTTCCTCGGCAGTGTAGTCCTTGCCGGTCGACTTCTTGTACCAGTCGAGGATGCGGCCGACGAAGGGCGAGATCAGGAACACTTTGGCGTCGGCGCAAGCGATCGCCTGGGCCTTGCTGAAAAGAAGCGTCAGGTTGCAGTCGATGCCTTCCTTCTGCAGGACTTCCGCGGCGCGGATGCCTTCCCAGGTGGAAGCGAGCTTGATGAGGATGCGGTCCTGGCCGATGCCGCGATCTTTGTAGGCGGCGATGATTGCGCGCGCCTTGGCAAGCGAAGCCTCGGTATCGAAGGAAAGATCGGCGTCGACTTCGGTCGAGACGCGGCCTGGGACGAGCTTCACCAGGGCTGCGCCGACGGAGATGGCGAGACGATCGGCGACGGCTGATGAAACGGCTTCGGGATTGCCGCCCTGTTTCTTGCCCCAGGCGACGGCTTCCTTGATGGCGTCAGCAAACATCGGCGTGCCGAGAGCCTTGAGCACGATGCTCGGGTTCGTCGTGCAATCCACAGGCTTCAGGCGTGCGACGGCTTCGATGTCGCCGGTATCGGCGACAACGGTGGTAATCTCGCGGAGTTGGTCAAGCTTGGATGTCATGGTCAATAATCCTTGTTGAACTTGGGCTGCGACCGGCGCGAGTTCCGCCGGGCAAAGGTGATCTACCGACAGGTTGTTTGCATGCTGCAGGCGAAAATGCGCGCATCCGTCACGGATGATTCACAAACGTGAAGGACGGTAGCCGTGTTCCCGAACGCAAGCGATGCCGCTTGCGGCTGGAAGGCCGGTCGTGACTTTCGGCATGCCCGCACTATGTCCTCCTCGGACGGACAAGAACGACGTGTGTCACCCGGACTATCGCCATTCGCCTAACGAAAAGTCAAGGACATTTGTGCATTTCAATTGACATAAGTGTCACAATCGTCATTATCCCGGCAACAAAAGCGTCGCTAAGGCCTTTCATCCCATGAGGGATCTAGGGCAGGAAATCGTGCGGAGGAGATGTGGTCAAGCTCAAACGCGGCACGCACACGGCCTATTCGGAGGCATCCTCGCTGCGGCTAAGGGCGGCATGGCTCTATTACAACGAGGGCTTGACCCAGAAGGACGTCGCCGAACAGCTCGGCATCAGCCGCACGACGGTGATCCGCCTGCTCGACGAGGCGATGAAGCGCAGCGAAGTCCAGATCTGGATCAACGATTCGATCGGCGACTGCGTTGAACTTTCGGTGAAGCTGGAGCGTGCCTATGGCCTCGACGAGGCGATTGTCGTCCCTGCGCCGGTCAATGGTGACGTCAATTCGCTGGCTAAAAATGTCGGCCTGGCGCTTGGCCAGTTCCTCTCCGAAGCCATCCCCGACGACTATACCATCGGCGTCGGCTGGGGCCGCACCATGACCGCCTCGCTGTCGAGCTTCCGGCCGCCGCGCCGCGCCAATTGCAAGGTCGTCTCGCTGCTCGGCGGCATCGTCGCCGTGCACCAGACGAACCCGATCGATTACACATGGCGGCTGGCAAACCAGCTCGGCGCCGAATGCTACATGTTCCTGGCGCCGCTTCTCGTCGATTCCATCGAGACCAAGCGGAATCTGATCGAGAAATGCGGGCTGGACACGATCTATCGCCTCGCCGAGAACCTCGATCTGGCGATCGTCAGCTGCGGCGATATCGGCCCGCATTCGACCTCGCTATCGGAGGGCTGGATATCAAAGGCCGAGTTGCAGCAATTGATCGATGCCGGCTGCGTCTGCGACACGATGTTCAACTTCCTCGACAAGGACGGCAATTCGGTTGACCATTCGATCAATCGGCGCGTCATGTCCGTCGATCTCGACACGCTGAAGGAGGCCAAGCACATCGTGCTCTCCTCCGGCGGCGCCCATCGGGCCGTGGCAATCCGTGCGACGATCAAGCGCATCGGCTGCAACACGCTGATCACCGACGAAAGTGCTGCCCGGGCATTGCTGGAACTGGCCGAGACATCACCGTCTGCCACTTCTCCCCAGCAGGGAGAACTGCCGGAGCGATAAGCGGCGAACGACCCGCCTCCGCCCAGGAAACCCGCTCAGGCGTGCGCCGATTCCCAGCCGAGCATCGCCCGTTTGCGGGTGAGGCCCCAATGGTAGCCCGTCAGCGCGCCATTCTTGCCGAGCGCCCGATGGCAGGGCACCACGAAGGAGATCGGGTTTGCCCCGACCGCCGCACCAACGGCGCGTTGCGCCGTCGGCCGGCCGATATCGTTGGCGATATCGGAATAGGTGACCGCCTTGCCGAACGGGATTTTCAACAGGCTCTGCCAGACGCGCACCTGAAAGTCCGTGCCGATCAACACGACACGCAGCGGCTGGTCCGAGGACCATTTGCCGGGCTCGAAGATGCGGGCGGCATAGGGAACCGTCGCCTGCAGGTCTTCGACATAACAGGCATTCGGCCAGCGGCAAGTCATATCCTCGAGGCAGGCCCTCTCGTCGCCGGAATCGCTGAAGGCAAGGCCGGCAAGGCCGCGGTCGGTCACCATGATCAACGCCACGCCGAAGGGGCAGATGTGGAAGCCGTAGCGGATGGTGAGACCACCGCCCTTCGCCTTCCATTCTCCGGGCGACATCGCCTCATGCGTGACGAAGAGGTCGTGCAGGCGGCTCGGCCCGGAGAGACCGACCTCAATCGAGGTCTCGAGCAACGGCATGTCTTCCCCACGCAGCAATCGCTTGGCGTGGTCGAGCGTCACCGCCTGCAGGAAGCCCTTGGGCGACAGGCCGGCCCACCGGGTGAAGGTCTTCTGCAGCTGGGTCGGCGACTGGTTGAGCCGTGCCGCGATCGCCTCCAGCGAAGGCTGGTCGCGGTAATCCTCGGTGATGAGTTCGATTACCCGACGGACAATGTCATAATCAGGGCCGTCAGGCGTGATGTCTGTCTGCAGGTTGGCAATCATATTCATCGTCTTTCTCCTTGTCACAAGGAGATAGTCAATATGGGGTGAGCAAACCACCCGATTCTTGCGTAGCCGCTGGATAGAGCAATTCCAGGAAAAGTGCGAAGCGGTTTTCCGTCTGGAATTGCGTAAAAGCAAAAGCTAGAGCGGTTCTGCGCTTCCGTGAAAAGCTGAACCGCTCTAGCTCAGATCCGCTGCTTGACCGTCGCCAGTGCTCCCTTGAAGGCCTTGGCGAAGCTTTCGCGATCGTCGGGATTGAGGAAGGAGCCGATATCCGTGCGCCGGCCCTCACCGAAGATATGCATGGAAAGAATGCCGATCTCCTGGTGCCGGCGAACGAGGAAGCGTGCCCAGAACGGATTGAAATGATGCTCTACCATCCGTCCCGATGGCGTAAACTTGCGCACCGACACGTCCATACGCGACACCGTCACCTGTTCGCGCGCTTTTCCGGAGCGGTAATTCAGCCAGAAGGCGCCGTAGAGAAGCACGAAATCCAGTCCGAAGAAGAAGCCTATCGGCCAGGCGCCTGTCGCGATGAAGAACATGCCGTAGAGGAAGCAGACCGCACCGGACAGGGCAAGCAGCACCTTGAAGCCCCGGCGGCCAAGTGACCGGTGGGGAAAGAGTTCGGCAGCGAAAACAGGCTGCTCGTTGGAGCTGTCGGCGTTGCTTTCCATCATGGCTGCTGAGTATAGAGTTTCCATGGCAAATCCGAAACTCAAATCCGTTACCAAGACGCCTCAGGATACGAAAGTGATCGTCAGCCGCAAATCGGCGGCAGCGGTGCGCACCGCCTATTCACTGGCCGAGCGAGAGGAAATCTTCCGTCGCTTCTCGGTGCAGCGGCCGGAACCGAGGGGCGAGCTCGAGCACACCAACCCCTTCACGCTCGTCGTCGCCGTCGCGCTTTCGGCGCAAGCGACCGATGTCGGCGTCAATAAGGCGACGCGCGCGCTCTTCAAGGTTGCCGATACGCCGGAAAAGATGCTCGATCTCGGCGAGGAGCGGCTGCGCGATTACATCAGGACGATCGGCCTCTACCGCAACAAGGCGAAAAACGTTATCGCACTCTCACAGATGCTGGTCGACCAATTCGGCGGCAAGGTGCCGGAGACGCGCGACGAACTGGTGAGATTGCCGGGCGTCGGCCGCAAGACCGCCAATGTCGTGCTTTCCATGGCCTTCGGCCAGGCGACGATGGCCGTCGATACGCACATCTTCCGCATCGCCAATCGCATCAGGCTTGCCCCCGGTAAGACGCCAGACGAGGTCGAGGCGCGGCTGATGAAGGTGATCCCGAAGCATTACCTCTATCACGCCCATCACTGGCTGATCCTGCATGGTCGCTACACCTGCAAGGCGCGCCGGCCCGAATGCGAGCGTTGCGTCATTGCCGATCTCTGCAAATCGCCGGAGAAGAGTTGGGATGTGCCGGCGCCGCTCGTCGAGCTACCACCACAGATGATCGGCGAGGCCGTCGAGTAGAACAGCGATCGCCTGTTCGTAATGCCGCCTCTCAGCGCCCGCCTCGATCGCGATCGCCGCGCGATCGAAGGCCGCCGATAGCAGCGACGTCAACGGTTCGAGCATAGCGCCGGCCTTCGGAAGCATGGCTGCAAGCCCTGCCCGCAGCGTCGCTTCCGCATTCTCTGCATCGATCGCCGCGGTCGCCGACAAGCCGAGAACGGCAGGTGCCTCGATCAGCAGCAGCCGCGTGCGCCCTTCCGCCCTCATCGCATCGAAATAGGCCGAGGCACCGGCGATCAGCGTGGCACGCGGCGCGTCGTAAGACGCCGAGCGCGCCTCGATGGCCTCGCCCACCGCTTTCGCCTCGCATTCGATAACCGCGCGAAAAAGCGCCCTCTTGTCTTCAAAATGATGATAGAGCGCGCCACGCGTCACTCCCGCCGCCGCCACGATCTCCGGCGTCGCGGTTTCGGCATAACCTTTCTCGACGAAGAGACGCCGACCGGCGTCGATCAGCGCCTGTCTCGTCTGTTCCGTTCTCTCGCGATTGCTGCGGCTCATACGCTCTCTCGAATGTATGTTAATAGGCAAAAACATACAGATTGCATGTAAATGCAAAGGAGGAAAAAGAGATGAAATCGACGAGCTATTATCCTGTCATCATGACCGACGACGTTGCCGGCACCGCCAGCTTCTATTGCAAGCATTTCGGCTTCAAAGCTCTGTTCGAGAGCGACTGGTACGTTCACCTGCAATCGCCAGAGAATGAGCACATCGCGCTTGCCATCCTTGACAGCAGCCACGAGACCATCCCGACTATAGCCCGCGGCAAGGTGTCTGGCCTGCTCCTCAATTTCGAGGTCGCCGATGTCGATGCAATCTATGCAGCCTGCCGGAGCGCCGGCCTGCCAATTCTCAGAGAAATCCGCGACGAGGATTTCGGCCAGCGGCATTTCATCACTGCCGATCCGAACGGTGTGCTGATCGACATCATCAAGCCGATCCCGCCGAGCGCTGAATTTGCGGCGATGTACGACGTCTCCGCCCTGCCTGGTTGAGCCTTGGAGCCTTTCCGGGTTAGATTGCAGCATTCTGCCGGAGCAGGTTTTCGTCAGGGCAAAGGCGATTGGCGAAGGGCATACCTCCTGGTACGTCCGAGCCCATCGCCTTTGATCCTGGCGGAAAGATGCCCGGCCCACCGGCCGCACTGCTTCGCCATGCGAAGCAATAGGTGCGTCCGGCGATTCTAAAGTCTTGCAGATTTGCCCGGCAAATCTGCGGGAGGGTTGGCTGAAACGGGCCGGCTGATCGACCGGCCGGCTTGGCCGTAGAGCTTGGCTACGACGCGCGCCGACCGGTCGATCATCCGACTCCGTTTGAGCCAACAGAATGCTTCAATCTAACCCGGAAAGGCTCTAGGTCCGCAAACCGGTATCCCGTGCGGAAACCAGTTTGTGCAGATGCACCATCATGCCGGCGGCAAAAAGCGGTGTCAGCAGATTGACGATCGGGATCGCCAGAAAGAGGGCGATCACCAGCCCGCCGAGAAAGACGGTGGAGGCATGCTTGGCGCGGAAGAGCCGTGCCTCATCAGGCGAACGGGAGCGCATAGCGGCGAATTCGAAGAACTCCCGTCCGAGCAGATAACCATTCACCAGAAAGAACGCGACCAGATTGACGCCGGGGATAAACAGCAACAACAATGCCACGATATTGCCGAGGATCACCACGCCGAGGAACTTGATCGAGCTTGCCATCGCCGGACCGAGCGGCATGGCGGTGCCCGGCGCGTCCTTGGGATAGTCGCGCTTTTCGATGACATCGGCGACATCGTCGAGAAACAGGCCGGCGATCAGCGCCGTCACCGGCGACAGCAGCAACGCCAGCATCAGCGCAAGGCCGATACCGGCAAGGATCGCGAAGAGGAAAGCGAGCCACCCCGCCCAATCCGGCATATCGGGAAAGAAGCCCGTGAGCCAGGGAAAGAGGAAGGCCATGAAGGCCCCGCGCAAAGCGAACCAGAGGCCGACGAGCACGAGAATCGTCAGGCCGAGCACCTTCCAGAAGACAGAACGTGTTTCCGATGCGAATAAATTGGCGAGCGAAAGTCGAGCGGCGTCAAGAATCATGTCTCAGGCGTCTCCGGTTGCGCCGAAGATGTAAGAAAGGTGGAGGCCATCGACAAGAGAGAATAAAATTGCATTCTGTAATAGAAAACTTGTCGAAAACTGAATGCTAATATAATATTGTAAGGCATCTAAAATACGCATGGGCCTGAGAAGCAGCTTCCGAGAATAGTTGCAAAGACAAGGGCGCGCAACAGCGCACCCCCGGAACGCCTCTGAGGGAAGACGGGGGAGGCTGATGTGGAAGACTTTGTGCACAAACTCAGGCAATACGCAAAAACCGGCACGCCGGCGGAACGCCGTATCGCGAAATATTTCACCGAGCACCTGAACGACCTGCCGTTCGAGACGGCTGCGTCCGTCGCCGACAGGCTGGATCTTTCGCCGATGACCGTCGGGCGCTTTCTGCGCGCGCTCGGCTATCAGGGACTGGACAGCGTCAAGGTGGAGATTCGCGAGACCGTGACGACATCGCCGGCGCAATTGCAGAGCGCTATGAGCGAGCTGCATGCGGACGCCGCGGAGGGTAAACCGCTCGCCGTGCTGGTCGCCGAACAGATTCAGGCCCTCCATCATATCTATCATCTGACGGCGCAGCCGCACTGGTCAGAAGCCGTCGGCTTGATCAGCACCGCCCGCGAAGTGTCGATCGCCACTCATGCGCGGCTCTCCAGCCTGGCCAATCATTTCTGTCAGCGGCTGACGCAAGCCCGCGACGGCGTGCGCACCCTCGACGCCGCCGACAATCGTTTTGCGGAACTCTTCGCCCGGCTGGCAGTCGACGACGCGCTGCTTGTCATCATCGATTGCCGCCGCTTCGCCAAGGCACGGCTGCTTGCCAGAACGGCGCGGCGCTACGGCTATAAGGTCGTGCTCATTTCGCCGCAGCAAGCGGACTGGATGGCGGACCAATCGAACGTCATGCTGCCCTTGCCGCCCGCTCGCGCCCCCGATCTCGATAATCTTCCGCCGCTGATTGCGCTGCTCGATTGCCTGTCGGAATCCGTCATCCTCCAAGTCGGAGAGGAGGCGGCGCTTCGCCGCCGACGCATGATGGAATTCGCAACCGTCCTCGGCGAGACGGCAAACCACTAATATAAAAGGCCAGCGCATAACCCCGAAAATCGATACCGATTTTCGGGGTTATGCGCAGATTCAAAGTGTTGGAGCGTCCTTAAGGCGGCGTCTATTGCATTGTTTCCAGTTCGGCGCGGTGCCGGTGCATGGCGAGAAGACGGCGGTAATCACGGTCGTAAAGCGCCTGCTTGGCCTTGTCGGGAAACCGTTCGTCGCCGCCCGGATACATCGCCTCGCCGGCCGCCGCCAGATCCTTGTACAAGCCGCAGGCGACGGATGCTGCGATCGCCGTCCCGAGTAGCACCGCCTCGTTCATCTTCGGCACCACGACCTTGCAGCCGGTCGCATCGCTATAAAGCTCCATCAGCACCGGGTTCTTCACATGCCCGCCGGCAATATGCAGCGTATCGGGCATGTAGCCGTATTCCTTCATCATTTCCAGGATATGGCGGATGCCGAGCGCAATCCCCACCGCAGACCGCCAATAGAGCGCGCAGAGCCCGTCGAAGGACGTATCGAGGGTCAGCCCGCTGACGACGCCGACGGCATGCGGATCGGCGAGCGGCGAGCGGTTGCCATGGAAATCCGGCAGCACGAAGATCCGCGCACCGAAGTCATCGCCCTCCTCGGCCCGCAATTCGGCGATGCGCGCAACGATCTTCTGATGCAGCGCAGCCGTCGGCTCGCCACCGGCCGCATGCATGCGCACGATGTGGTCGAGCAACGCGCCGGTCGCCGATTGCCCGGCCTCCACCAGCCAGGACTGCGGGAAGACAGCCTCGTAATAGGGACCCCACATGCCATGGCTCGGCTTGCGTTCCCGCGAGAAGGTAACGATGCAGCTCGACGTGCCGGCAATCAGCGCCAGCTGATGCTCGCGTTTGACAGGATCGGCAGCGTAGCCGCCAAGCGCGCCGAGTGCGCCGGCATAGGCGTCGATCATCCCGGCAGCGACATGGCAGTCCGTCGTCAGCCCCAGCGCTTCCGCCGCTTCCTGCGTCAGCCGGCCGACGCTGTCTCCGACAGGCGTGGTCTCATCCGGCAGGTGGCCGCGCGCCTGAAGGTCCTCAAGGCCGATCCGTTCCAGGAAATCCTGCTGCCAGCCCCTTTCGAGATGGGCGAGATAGTTCCATTTCGCCGTCAGCGTGCAGCGCGAGCGGGCGGGCGATCCGGTCGATTTCCACGTCATGAAATCGGCGAGATCGAAGAAGTAGCCGGCCTTTTCCCATGTGGCGGGCAGCTTCTTCTTCAGCCACATCAGCTTCGGCATCTCCATTTCCGGCGACATCACGTGGCCGGAATGTTCGAGCACTCTATGCTGCGTCGCCGAGCAGAAATCGGCTTCCTTCAGCGCCCGATGGTCGAGCCAGACGATCGTGTCGAAACGCCTCTCCCCGCCTGTGGAAACGCTGAGCTGCCGGCCCTCGACGTCACGGACGACGAGCGAACAGGTGGCGTCGAAGCCGATCGCTCCGACCGAGGCGGCGGCGATGCCGGATTGCTCCATCGCCCTGCGCACTGCCATGCAGGCGGCCGACCAGATATCTTCGGAATCGTGCTCGGCATGATTTTCGCGCGGCCGGTTCATCACGATCGGATGCTCCGCCTTGGCGAGCAGTCGGCCACGTGCATCGAAGACGCCGGCGCGCGCACTGCCCGTGCCGATATCCACCGCAACCACATGATCACGCATCAAGTCTTGGTCCCGTCCAGCTTATGGTTGCGGACAAGGTGTATCAAATCCGGCATGGCGTCAAACACCACTTCCGGCGAAAGGCGGTCGAGTTCGGCACGGTATCCGGCGAAGTTGGCGTGTGATCCGCCGGTGAAGGCGAAGACCGTCATGCCTGCCGCCTTGGCGGCGGCAACGCCGGCCGGGCTGTCTTCAACGACAAGGCAATGAGCAGGCTCGACCTGCATTTCACGCGCCGCATGCAGGAAGAGATCAGGCGCCGGTTTGCCGCGCTTGACCATCGTCGCGCTGAAGATGTCGGGCAGTTTGTCGAGAAGTCCGGTCACCGACAACGACAGCCGGATTCGCTCCATCTGGCTCGACGAGGCAACGCAACAGGGAACGCCAAGCCCGTCGATCGTCGCGGCGATACCCTCGATCGGCTTCAGTTCCGTCCGAAAACGGGCGTAGAGATCGGTGCGGATACGCTCGAGGAATTCCTCGCCGGCATGAACGTTGAATTCGGTTTCCAGCGTATCGATCAGAGTAGACAGGCTGCGGCCGAGAAAACGCTCATAAGCCTGGTCCTCGGTGATTGAGACGCCGAGATCGTTCATCGCCCCAACGAGCACGCTGATCGAGATCGGCTCGCTGTCAACGAGTACGCCATCGCAATCGAAGATGACCAGCCGTGTTTCAGCATCAGCCATGGAAGACCCAACCTGAGTTCAATTCGGACGTGTTACCGTCCCGCGTCACTCGCAAGGCCGGACCAATGGCGGGCAGCAGATACCGCCATCCGGATTCCTTACACTGCGAGCTTGCCGTCGAGATAGAGCTGCAGCGTCTCCCGCGTGCCCTTTTCCCACAGGGTTTTGAGAGCATAAGCGAAACGCTTGCGGAAAAGTTCGGATTTCGCCACATCGCCGAAAATATCGTCGAAGACGAGGAAGGCCGACGGGTCGTCCTTGGCTTTCAGCGCCGCCGCATGCAGGCGCTCTGCGCTCGCATCGTTGAAGACGATATCTTTGCCGCTGTCGGACTTGCCGGCGAAATAGCGGCACCAAAGAGCTGAAACCAGCGCTAGGCCGACGACGTCCCTGCCCTGGCGCAGATTGTCGAGCGTCGACGGCAGGATGAATTTCGGCTGGCGGTTGGAGCCGTCCTGCGCCAGCCGCGGAATGGTGTCGGCAATCTTCGGATTGAGCAGGCGATGTTCGATCAGGGCGAAATAATCCGTCAGCGACGTGTTCGGCACCGGCGGCACGATCGGGATGATCTCGTCTTTCTCGAGCTTGGCAAGGAACGCGCGGATCAGCGGGTCTTCCATGGAATCATGAACGAAATGAATGTCCATCAACGCCGCCGGATAGGCGATCGCGGCATGCCCGCCGTTGAGGATGCGAATCTTCATGTGCTCGTAGGGCGTGACATCGGGGACGAAGGTGACGCCGACCTTTTCCAGCGCCGGCCGGCCGGCCGTGAACTTATCCTCGAGCACCCATTGCTTGAATTCCTCGCAATAGACCGGCCAACTGTCCTCGATCTGGAAATTGTCCCGGAGGAAATCGACCTCGCGCTGGCTGGTCGCCGGGGTGATGCGGTCGACCATGCCGTTCGGGAAGGCGACATTCGCCCGGATCCAGTCGGCAAAGGCAGGGTCCGAAAGTGCGGCCGTGCCGACGACGGCATTGGCGGTGACGACGCCATTATGGGGAATGTTATCGCATGACATGACGGTGAAGGGACCGATGCCTTTGTCCTTGCGCGCTTTCAGGCCGGCGACGATCAGGCCGAACACTGTCTTCGGCGCGTGGGGATTTTGTCCGTCGGCGGCGATCGCCGGATGGGTCGGATTGAATGTGCCTGATGCGTCGATGAAATAGCCGCCCTCGGTGATCGTCATCGAGACGATGCGGATCTCCGGATCAGCAAGCTTGGCAATGATCGCAGTGGCATCACCGACCGGCAGGATGTCGATCATCGGTGCCGTGACGCGCGCCGCCGTCTTGTTGTTGTCTTGTTCGACCACCGTCGTCAGGAAATCCTGCGCCGCAAGCTTTTCGCGCATGGCGGCATCCGACGGCAGCACACCGGCGCCGACGATCGCCCAGTCGTGATCCGTGCCGGCGTTGAAGAGATCGTCGAGATAGATCGCCTGGTGGGCACGGTGGAAATTGCCGACGCCGAAGTGCACGATGCCGGCTTTCAGCGATGCCCTGTCATATCCAGGGATGGCGGCAGTGCGCGCCACATCCGAAAGCGTTGCCAGCGATAATTTGCACGTCATGTTTCAGTCCTCTTGAAGGTCTTCCGGAAGCGGCCGGGCGCCATTGTCCGGCTCGCATGCCTGCCCCCAGCCCGGCCGCCTGCCTCAGATGGCAAGGCCGCCCTCGTTGAATTTGTGAATACGCGAACGGTCCGGCGTCAGGAAGACCGTGTCTCCCGCTTTGGCCGGGAAGTCGCCGCTACCGCGCGCCGTCACCATGCCGATGCCATCGGCATCAATATGCAGGAAGGTGTCGGAACCGAGATGTTCGGCGACCACGACCCTGCCCTTCCAATCGCCGCTCTCCATCGACAACAGCACATGTTCGGGCCGGACGCCGATGGTATGTGCATTCAGCGCGGCGGCGTGTTGGCCTGTGATGAAGTTCATCTTCGGCGATCCGATGAAGCCGGCGACGAAGAGGTTGCGGGGGCGGCTGTAGAGTTCGAGCGGCGAGCCGACCTGCTCGATATTGCCCCTGTTCAAGACGACGATCTTGTCAGCCATGGTCATCGCCTCGACCTGGTCGTGGGTGACGTAGACCATCGTCGTCTTCAGCTGCTGATGCAACTCGCTGATTTCGAGGCGCATGTTGACACGTAGCGCCGCATCAAGGTTCGACAGCGGTTCGTCGAACAGGAAGGCCGAAGGCTGGCGCACGATGGCGCGGCCGATCGCCACGCGCTGGCGCTGGCCGCCGGACAGCTGGCGCGGCTTGCGTTCGAGATAATCGGTGAGGTTCAGCACCCGGGCCGCATCCGTCACCTTGCGGTCGATCTCCGCCTTGTCGACGCCGGCCATCTTCAGCGGGAAGGCGATGTTGTTGCGCACGCTCATATGCGGATAAAGCGCATAGGACTGGAACACCATGGCCAGGCCGCGCTCAGACGGCGCCTTTTCGGTGGCGTCCCTGCCGTCGATGACGATCTTGCCGCCGGAGACATCCTCGAGCCCGGCGATCAGCCGGAGCAGCGTGGACTTGCCGCAGCCCGACGGGCCGACGAAGACGACGAACTCGCCGTCCTTGATGTCGAGATCGATCGAAGGGATGACCTTGGCTTCGCCGAAGACCTTGGAAACCTTCTGAAGGGTAATGCTGCCCATGTTTCTCTCCCTTTTATGTTATTTCACAGCGCCGAAGGTCAGGCCGCGGACGAGTTGTTTCTGGCTGAACCAGCCAAGGATCAGGATCGGCGCGATCGCCATCGTCGATGCCGCCGACAGCTTGGCGTAAAACAAGCCCTCGGGGCTGGAATAGGAGGCGATGAAGGCCGTCAGCGGCGCCGCCTTCGAGGCGGTGAGGTTGAGCGTCCAGAACGCCTCGTTCCAGGCAAGGATGATGTTCAAAAGCAGCGTCGAGGCAATGCCGGGCACCGCCATCGGCGTCAGCACGTAGACGATCTCCTTCATCAGCGACGCCCCATCCATGCGGGCCGCCTCGAGGATCTCGCCGGGGATTTCCTTGAAGTAGGTATAGAGCATCCAGACGATGATCGGCAGGTTGATCAGCGTCAGCACGATGACGAGGCCGGTGCGCGTGTCGAGCAGACCCGAATTGCGAAACAGCAGGTAGATCGGGATCAGCGCGCCCACAGGCGGCATCATCTTGGTCGACAGCATCCACATCAGCACGTCCTTGGTCCGCTTGGTCGGCGAAAACGCCATCGCCCAGGCGGCGGGAATAGCGATGATCAGGCCGATCAGCGTCGAGCCGAAGGAGATGATCACCGAGTTCATGAAGTGGCTGAGATAGTTCGACCGGCTCTGAACCTCGGCGTAGTTTTCCGTCGTCCAGTGGAAGAACAGGAATTGCGGCGGCGAGGCGATGGCGTCGGCTTCCGATTTGAAGCTGGTCAGAAACGTCCAGAGAATCGGAAAGAAGATCAGGATGCCGAGCGTCCAGGCGATCGCGGTGACGATGAGCTTGCGCTGTGTTGTGACTTTTCTGGCCATCTCAAGCCTCCAGATTCTTGCCGACGAGGCGCACGAGGAAGATCGCGACAATATTGGCGAGGATAACAGCCACGATACCGCCGGCCGATGCCCCGCCGATATCGAACTGCAGCAGCGCCTGGGCATAGACGAGATAGGTAAGGTTGGTGCTGTCGGTGCCCGGCCCGCCATTGGTGGTGACGAGGATTTCGGCAAAGACCGAAAGCAGGAAGATCGTCTGGATCAGGATCACCACGGTGATGGCACGCGCCATGTGCGGCAGGATGATGTAGATGAACTTCGAGATCGGCCCGGCGCCGTCCATTTCGGAGGCTTCCTTCTGCTCCTCGTCGAGCGACTGCAGCGCGGTCAGCATGATGAGGGTAGCAAAGGGCAGCCACTGCCAGGCGACGATCAGAATGACGGAAAACAGCGGCGCATTCGCCAGCCAGTCGATCGGCTGCAGGCCGAGCGCCTTGGCAAGATGCGCAAACAGGCCGTTGACCGGGTTCATGAACATATTCTTCCAGACCAGTGCTGCCACCGTCGGCATGACGAAGAACGGCGCGATCACCAGAATGCGCACGATGCCCTGGCCGTACATCGGCTGGTCGAGCAGCAGCGCAAAGGCGATGCCGCCGATGACGGTGATCAGCAACACGCCGGCGACGAGCAACAACGTATTGATCAGCGCCGCAAAGAAGGCCGGGTCGGACAGGAAGTATTCGTAGTTCAGAAAGCCGACGAAGCTCTCCATGCCGGGGCTGAGCAGATTGTAGTTCAGCAGCGAGAAATAGATCGTCATCACAAGCGGGACGATCATCCACGCAAACAGCAGCAGCACGGAGGGCGCAATCATCAGGCGCGCGGCGGAGCGGGTATGTAACGTTGCCATGGCAATCACCGATCTGGACGGAAGCGGGGAGCGGCCGCAAGGCAGCTTTGTTTGAAAAAAGAGGCCGCCGATGCAGTTCGGGCAATCGGCGACCCAGAGGGGCGGATTGTCAAGGATCCGCCTCTTGCTCAGGAGGTTTTATTTAATGTAGCCGGCTTTGGTCATTTCGCGGGTTGCCAGCTGCTGGGCGCTCTGCAGGGCCTGGTCGACCGAAAGCTGGCCGGCAAGAGCTGCGGAGAACTGCTGGCCCACTGCCGTGCCGATGCCCTGGAATTCCGGGATCGCCACGAACTGCACGCCGACATAAGGGACCGGCTTGACGGTCGGCTTGGTCGGATCGGCCGACTCGATCGAGTCGAGCGTCATCTTGGCGAACGAAGCCGCCTTCTGGTAGTCCGCATTCGCATAGAGCGATTTGCGGGTGCCCGGAGGTGCGTTCAGCCAGCCTTCCTTCTCGGCGACGAGGTTGCTGTATTCCTTGCTGGTTGCCCAGGCGACGAACTTCTCAGCAGCTTCTGCCTTCTGGGTACCCGCCGGGATGGCGAGGCTCCAGGCCCAGAGCCAGTTGCCGCGCTTGCCGAGGCCCTTGTCCGGGGCGAGCGCAAAGCCGACCTTGTCGGCGACCTGCGACTGCTTCGGATCGGCGACGAAGGAAGCGGCAACCGTTGCGTCGATCCACATGCCGCACTTGCCGGTCTGGAACAGCGCCAGGTTCTCGTTGAAGCCGTTGGAGGAGGCGCCCGGAGGGCCGGCATCCTTCATCAGCTTGACGTAGAAGTCGAGCGTGTCCTTCCATTCCGGCTGATCGAACTGCGGCTTCCACTTCTCGTCAAACCAGCGTGCGCCGAAGGAATTGGACATGGCCGTCAGGAAGGCCATGTTCTCGCCCCAGCCGGCCTTGCCGCGCAGGCAGATGCCGTAGATTTCCTTGTCCTTGTTGGTGATCTTGCGGGCAGCGTCAGCGACGAAGTCCCAGGTCGGCGCGTCGGGCATCTTCAGGCCGGCAGCGTCGAACAGGTCCTTGCGGTACATGACCATCGAGCTTTCACCATAGAACGGCGCAGCATAGAGCTTGCCGTCTACAGTCAGGCCGCTGCGGATTGCCGGCAGCAGGTCGTCGACGTCGTAGTTGGCGCCGAGATTGTCGAGCGGCAGCAACCAGTCCTGTTTTGCCCAGATCGGAACTTCATAGGTGCCGATCGTCAAGACGTCGTACTGGCCGCCCTTGGTCGCGATGTCGGTCGTGACCTTCTGGCGCAGCACGTTTTCTTCGAGGGTTACCCATTCAAGGTCGATGCCGGGGTTCTTCGCCTTGAAGTCATCCGTCAGCTTCTGCATGCGGATCATGTCGCCGTTATTCACGGTCGCGATCGTCAGCGTTTCGGCCGAAGCCATGCCGGCAAACGCCAGTGCTGAGCAGGCGCCCAGCAGAAAAGTTCTCAATGTCATAATCTTCCTCCCAGAAGATGGGGTGTGAGCATTCGCTTCGCTCATGGGCAATTACTCAACAAACAACAAAGAATGTCAATCGGCAATCGTTGCTGCAGTGCCGAAGCCAATAGTCATCCCATTGATTTAAATATAATATTTTTTGCTCAGTTCTTGAGCAAAAACTCAGCAGTCTCTTCGTCGGTGATCAGAGCATTGATTTGATGGCCGACAACGGCGGCCCTGATCGCCTTGAACTTGCGCTTGCCCTTGGCCAGCCCAATGACCATCGATGCATCGCGGGATGGGATCGGCGCGGACGCGACGCGCTCGTTGATCGGGTTGTCGATCAACCTGCCATCGACATCGAAGATCCAACCGCAGATTTCGCCGACAGCGCCCCCCCGCATCAGCTCCATCATCTCGTCCTTCTCGAGAAAACCGTCGACGCAGAGCGGCCCATCGATGCCGAGCTCGCCGATGCCGACGAAGGTGACATCGGCTTGGGCGCTCATATTAAGCGTCGAGCGCACCAGCTGTTGGCCATGCAGCAACTCGCGCTCCTCCGCCGAGGTGACGAGCACCGGCAGCGGCATCGGATAGTGTCGTGCCTTCACCGCATCGGCCATGCTGAAGATGACGTTGTAATAGGCGGCCGATCCGTCCGGGGCGATATTGCCGGTCAGCGAAACGATGCGGTGATTGGGACATTCGATCGCCGGAAGCTGGTCGACCGCCGCCTTCAATGTGCGGCCGGTACCGATGGCGAGTACGATGGGCTCCGGCCGTTTCAGCCACCGCTCGATCTCGGCCGCCGCTGCCTCGGCGATACCGACCGTCGTCGACGACGACGCGGGATCGCTCGGCACCACCTCCACATGTTTCAGCCCGAATTTACGGCGCAGCTGGCTTCCGAGCTCCAGGCAGGCTGCGATCGGATGATCGAGCCGCACCTTGATCAGGCGCTCGGCGACCGCCAGCGACACCAGCCGCTGCGCCGATTGCCGCGAGATGCCCATCGCAGCGGCGATTTCGTCCTGCGTGCGCCCGGCGACGTAGTAGAGCCAGCCGGCACGCGCCGCATCGTCGAGCCGTGCAGGGGTCTCGGATCTTTTTACCATCTAATGCCTACCGCGCAAAGTGAGCCGGCGCGCCGTCGCCGAACATGGTTTGAGTCTGTATCGCGCCAGATCAAAACAAAATTCCGGCAAATGTCGAGCCTGTTGCAGGGAGCCCAGCCAAATAACCGCCTTCACTCGGGCAAACCCCCGCTTAGGCAAGCCATCGCAGGACGAGATAGATCGCCGCCTTCACGAGACCGTAAATCACCCCGCCGGCAATAACGAGCGACACGGCCGTCATCACGAAGCCGATGAGCGCGAAAAGACCGTCACGGCCCAATATGCCGAAAGCGAAGACCGAGATCGTGATCGCCGGCAGAATGTTGCCGAGCGGGACCGGCAGCAACAGCACGATCGACAGCAGCAGGCATGCCGCCCCGGCAAGATATTCCGCCGGCGGTTCGGCGAAGATCGCCAGCCGCGGTTTCAGCATGCGTTCGGCCCAGGCGAGCCAGCGGTGGATGCGGCCGACAATGGTCTCGAAATCCTCCCGGCGCATCGAACGGTTGGCAATCACCTTCGGTAGCCAGGGTTTCAGCCCGAAGGTCAGTTGCGCTGCCAGGAAGATCAATGGCGCCCCGAGCACGGCCGAGGTGCCCGGCGGAGTGGGAAAGGCATTCGGAAGCGCGAAGATCAGCATCAACGCGCTGATCGCCCTGTCACCCATCGTGTCGAATAGATCGCCGATCGAGATCCGTTCGCGGCTGTGGTCGGCGGCCATCTGCCGCAAAATGGATGAGAGGCGGCGGCCTTTGGGACGTGGTCTTCGGATGGTACTGTTTTCTCTCGTATCGATGGTCGTGGGTCCGACAGTTTATGAAAGTGTAGGGCCGGATTCTGGCGATGCAATATGCCAATTGAATGACTTGCGGGGTTAGAAATTACCGTTGCGATCGGAGCCGATGGGCTGGGGATCACCAGATTTCTCCAACGTCTTGCCATGACGGAATGGAAGACGGAGAACCGTCCCGCCTATTCGACCTGCGGGAGAGATGTCCTGCAGAACAGAGGGGATGGCACACGGCACGACCCTAAAGCCGGCGACACCCTGCCGAATGAGCGCTTGAAATTCCCCGCCAACAATGCAAGCAGACGCTGGGAGACCAGAGAAACGGCAGAGTGGCAATGATCATTTCATTCGACATCGGTGGCACCGCCATCAAGGGTGGCATCGCTCGTTCCGAGACAGACATCGTTCCCCTCGGCCGCCGCCCGACACCCAGGGATGATTTTGCCGCTTTCGTCGAGACCCTGCGCGACATCATCGCCGAAACCGGCGAACAGCCGAACGGCATCGCTCTCTCCATCGCCGGCGTCGTCGATCCCGATACGCAGCGCCTGATCTGCGCCAACATTCCCTGTATCCACGACCGCACGCTCGCGGCCGATCTCGAAGCCGAACTCGGCCTGCCTGTGCTGATCGCCAACGATGCCGACTGTTTCGCTATTGCCGAAGCCGGTCTCGGGGCCGGCCGCGGCCACCGCATCGTCTTCGGCGCCATCCTCGGCACCGGCGTCGGTGGCGGCCTGGTGGCCGACGGGCGCCTCGTCAACGAGGCCGGCGGCTTTGCCGGCGAATGGGGTCATGGGCCGATCATCGCAACCGCAGCCGGCAATCCGCCTGTGGCCATTCCCGCCTATGCCTGCGGCTGCGGACAGAAGGGCTGCGTCGACACTGTCGGCGGCGCCCGCGGCCTGGAGCGACTGCACAAGACGCTGCACGATCTCGACCTTGCCAGCGAGGAGATCATCGCTCAGTGGCGCGATGGAGAGGAGAAGGCGACACGGACGATCGGCGTCTATGTCGATCTTGTCGCCTCGCCCTTGGCGCTGACGATCAATATCACCGGCGCGAGCATCGTACCGGTCGGCGGCGGGCTTTCCAATGTCGAGCCGCTGCTTGCCGAACTCGACCACGCCGTGCGCGCCCGCATCCTGCGCAAGTTCGATCGCCCACTGGTGGTGCGCAGCGAATGCCGCATCGAACCCGGCCTGATCGGCGCAGCGCTATTGGGGCTGAAGGCCGAGACGGACTGAAGCAATTCCACGAAAAGTGCGAAGCGATTTTGCATCCGGAATTGCGATTCCTTAAAGCACCGGCCACCTCCGCACGATCGCGGCGAAGCGATCCCAGTCCTTACGCACAGAAGGCGTCCAGGCAGCCTCGGCGACCGCCGGGAGACGCGGAAAAACCAGCCGGTTGAAATAGGCGCGCGAGACGAAATTCTCGGTCCAGATACAGGCCTGGATGCCGCGCATCTTCTCCTGCAGCGCCTCCGGCAGCTCGCCCTCGGCCTCGTAAGCGTAGGTGTGTTCCGGCGGCGCGTAGCCCGCCCAGGCGGCGCCGGGCTCGGCCCAAGCCTCAGCCTGCGCCATATCGAGATAATAGGCCTGCCCTGGCGTCATCACCACGTCGTAGCCTTCCTGTGCCAGCTCGATGCCGACGGCGGGCTTTTCCCAGGCCATCAGCAGTGTGCCGTCGCGGTCGACGCCGCCGCCATGCGAGACCTCGTTCCAGCCGGCAAGTTTCCTGCCGCGCTCCGCCAGCATGGCTTTGATACGTTTCAGGAAATAGGATTGCAGCTCGGCGGTGCCGGCAAGTTTCTCCCGCTCCATCAGTGCCTTGCAGAGCGGCGAGGACAGCCAGGAGCCATGCGCCACCTCGTCGCCGCCGATATGAAGATATTCGCCGGGAAACAGCGCCACCATCTCGTCGAACACCTTGCCGAGAAATTCATAGGTGAATTCCACCGCCGGATTGAGGGCGTTGTTCGGATAACCCTGCACCGAGCGGTAACTGTCCGGCGCCTCCTGCCCGTCGACGAGCTCGGGCAGCGAGAACAGTGTCGCCATGCTATGGCCCGGAATATCGATTTCCGGCACTACCTCGATATGCAGCGAGGCTGCATGCGCTACGATCCGCCTGGCGTCCTCTTGCGTGTAGTGGCCGGAGCGCGTTTGCGCCCCGTCGCCGAGCTGCGGCACGAGCACTTCATCCGGCCCGCGCCGGGCACCGATCTCCGTCAGCGCGGGATAGGCCTTGATCTCCAGCCGCCACGCTTCGTCATCCGTCAGATGCCAATGGAAGATGTTGAGCTTGCTCCAGGCGAGAATATCAATCAGCCGCACGACGTCCGCCACCGGATAGAACTGCCTGGACACATCGAGATGGCAGCCTCGCCAGTCATAACGCGGCTGGTCGGCGATCGTGCCGAAACTGGGGAATTTGAAGCGCTCGCGATCGGCGCGGGCGCCGTGCAGCAGTTGCGCCAGGCTGATCAGCCCGTAATGCCGCCCGGCGGCGTCCGCACTCGAAAGCACGATCTCATGCGCGGTAAAACGCAATTCGTAAGCGAAGGCGGCGATCGACGATTCGGTGACGAAACGAATGGCCCGCCCGCCTTCGACGGCACTGAGGGAAAACGGCACGTTGTCGGCTGGATAGAGCCGCTGGTAAAGCGCGAGAACCAGCGAAAGCGCCTTGACCGCATCGGGCCGCGTCCGCTCGGCCGGATAAAGGACGACCGGCAGCTCTCCCGCCTTCAACCCGAGCGCCAGCGGCCAGGGCAGAAGCGAATAAGGTTCCTCGGCCCGGCCCGGCGGCAAAAGCGGCAAGGCCACGCCGCCATCTCGGCCTTCGAGCAAGAGATCGCCGAAACCAACAGGCACGTGGCGTCCGTCGCCAAGTGTCAGATAGGCCGATTTGACGCCGGCCGTCCTATGTTTCGGCTCCCTGGTCAGCCCCTCGACGGTGAACCGCCAGCGCCCGCCGGGCGGCACGCTCAGGTCTTCGGGCGGCAGGAATTCATGGAAATGCGCGACCTGTCGATTGAGGCTGCCACCATCGCAGACATGTTTGTCGGCAACTCGCGTCTCCGAGGTATAGGCGAGCGAGAATGTCGACAGTGGCTCGGCCGAAAGATTGAACAGCGTGAAGGTCAGGCGCCCAAAGCTGCCTTCGATCGGGCTCCAGCTTGCTTCCAGATGGTAATCGGCCATGATCGTGCCTTGCCCCGTCAGTTGGTGGTCGGGATCGTGGTTGGTCTCCCAGCATGCTTTCGCAGCTTAGCTTTTTCGAGGGGGCGATGGAATCGGCGCGCAGCTCCAAGACGAAGCAGGCAGTAAAGACTGCGCGGCGCTATAGGCAGCGACGCTGCTTGATGAGTAAGCTGTGATCTGCAAGGAAAACGGCGCGGCTTTCGCCGCGCCGTCCTCACTCAGCTGCCAACGCCGGCGGATGTCTGTCATCCGCCTCTTCCTGGATGGCGTCGGCATGCCGGCCTGGCTCGTCCTTTGCCTTCGGCTCTCGGCCGAAGAAAAGGGCGTAACCGGCGGGCAGAACCAAAATGGTAAGCACGGTCGCAACCAGGATGCCGCCCATCATCGCGTAGGCGAGCGGACCCCAGAAGACACCGCGCGAGATCGGGATCAGCGCCAGCACGGCGGTCAGCGCCGTCAGCATGATCGGCCGGAAACGGCGCACGGCCGCGCCGACGATCGCCTCCTGTCGGTGCATGCCGGCCTTGATATCCTGGTCGATCTGGTCGACCAGGATGATCGAATTGCGCATGATGATGCCGAGCAGCGCGATGACGCCGAGGATCGCCACGAAGCCGAAGGGCGCGCCGCTGATCAGCAATGCGGCGGCCGCACCGATGATCCCGAGCGGTCCGGTGGCGAGCACCAGCATCGCCTTGCCGAAATGCTGCAGCTGCACCATCAGCAGCACGATGATGACGGCGAGCATGATCGGCGCCTTGGCGGCGATCGACATCTGGCTTTCCGCTGCATCCTCGGCGCCGCCCTGGATCTCGACCTTGTAGCCGGCTGGCAGGCTGTCGCGCAGGTCCTTCATGTCGGCATACATCTTCATCACCACGTCGTTCGGCTGCACATCGTCAGGCAACGTGGCGCGCACGGTGATCGTCGGCAGCCTGTCGCGCCGCCATTCGATGCCCTGCTCCATGACGGGCACGACCTTGGCGACCTGCGAGACCGGCACGAAGCCGCCGAAATCCGTCGGGACATAGACCGAGTTGACCGCCGACAGCAGCGAACGGCTGGCATCCGGCTCGCGGGCGACGATCGAGACCGTCTCCTCGCCGTCGCGGAAATCGTCGAGCGCAGCCCCTGACATGGCGGTCTGCAGCATCTGACGGACACGCTGCGAGGTGACGCCAAGTGCCCGGGCGCGATCCTGGTCGATCACCAGCTTCATCGCCGGCACCTCTTCCAGCCAGTCGTCATGGATGGCGCCGAGCATTGGATTGGCCTGGAAGCGCGCCTTTACCTGGTTGGTGATCTCCCTGACTTCCTGGCGGTCAGGCCCCATGACCCGCATCTGCACCGGCCAGCCGGTCGGCGGACCGAGGAAGAGGCGGTCGACCTTACCGCGAATATCGGGGAAGTCTTCCGCAAGGATCGTCCGCAGCTTGACGATCAGCCGCTCGCGCGCCGGTTCGTCATTGGCCATGACGAGCAGCTGGGCGAAGTTCGGATTGCGCAGTTGCTGGTCGAGCGGCAGGAAGAAGCGCGGCGCGCCTTCGCCGATATAGGTGGCAATGAACCGCTTGTCGGGATCATCCATCATCTTGGCTTCGAGCGCCTTTGCCTGCACCTCGACTTCCTTGATGCTGGTGCCCTCGGGCAGCCAGAGATCGACGAGGATTTCCGGCCGCGAGGATTGCGGGAAGAAATTCTGCGGAATGAACTGGAAGGCCCAGAGGCTGGTGACGAAGGTGCCGAGCGTCAGCAGCAGAACGATGACGCGGTGGCGCACCGCCCAGCCGACCGTGCCGCGCAGCCGGCGATAGAAGCCGGTGTCGAAGGCGTCGCGATGCTCGCCGGCGTGATGGCGCTGCTTGAGGATCATATAGCCGAGCCACGGCGTGAAGTAGACCGCGACGAACCACGAGGTGACAAGCGCGATGCCGACGACGTAGAACAGCGAGCGCACATATTCGCCGGCCGTCGAGGCGGCGAAGCCGACCGGAATGAAGCCGGCCGTGGTGATCAGCGTGCCGGTCAGCATCGGGAAGGCAGTCGAGGAATAAGCGAAGCTTGCCGCGTCGATCTTGACGAGCCCCTCCTCCAGCTTTCGCTCCATCATCTCGACGACGATCATTGCATCGTCGACAAGCAGGCCGAGCGCGATGATCAGTGCGCCGAGCGAGATGCGCTGCAGGTCGATGCCGAGTTCGTACATCAGCGCAAAGGTGGCGGCCAGCACGAGCGGAATGGCAATGGCGATGACGAGGCCCGATCGCCAGCCGATCGACACAAACGAGACGACGAGCACGATGATGAGAGCTTCGCCGAGTGCATGCATGAATTCGCTGACCGCATCGGTCACCACGTCCGGCTGGTTGGCGATCTGATCGACGGCGACGCCGTAGGGCAGCGCCTCTTCGAAACGCTGATAGGTCGCCTCAACACCCTTGCCGACATCGGTTACGTTAAAGCCCTTGGCCATCACGACGCCGACCTGAACGCTGTCGTGGCCGTTGAAACGGTACTTGCGCTGGTAGGGATCTTCGAGCCCGGAACTGACGGTGGCGATATCGCCGAGGCGCGTCACCTGGCCGCCGGCGCGAAGGCGCAACTCGCGGATATCGGCCGCCTTCTTCACGTCGCCTTCGACCGATATGCGCACCGAGCGCAGGCCGGTATCGACCGAGCCGGCCGGATCAACATTATTCTGGCCCTTGATGGCGTTCTGTAGATCGAGGATCGTCAGGCCGCGCTCGGCGAGCGCCTTCGACGAGAGGTCGATATAGATCTTCTCAGGCTGGTCGCCGATGATGACGGCCTTTTCGACGCCCGGCGTCGTCAGCAGCATGTCGCGCGCCTGGATCGCGAATTTCTTCAGTTCCGGATAGGAATAGCCGTCGCCGCTGATCGAATGCAGCGTGATGAAGGTATCGCCGAACTCGTCGTTGAAATAGGGGCCGAGCAGGCCCTGCGGCAGCTCGCTGGAGATGTCGCCGACCTTCTTGCGCACCTGGTAGAAGGCATCCGCCACTTCTTGCGAATTCGTGTCGCCCTTGACCTGCAGGGTGATGATCGCACTGCCCGCCCTGGTATAGGACTTGACCCAGTCGATATGCGGTGTTTCCTGCAGCTTGCGCTCGATCTTGTTGACGACCTGATCTTCCATTTCCTGGATGGAAGCACCCGGCCAGAGCGCCTGAACGACCATGACGCGGAAGGTGAATTCCGGATCCTCGCGCTGGCCCATGCGCATCAGCCCGAGCACGCCGGTGATGATGATCAGCCCGAAGAGGAAGCGGGCGATGCTTGGATGTCCGATCGCCCAGCGCGACAGATTGAAGGGCCGCTTTTCGGTGATGGTGGCGTCCATGGTCCTGTTCTCTCTTTATGGCGCGTTCAGCGAACGGTCTGGTCGGTGGCAGCCAGGGCCGACTGCTGGTCCGGCACCTTCACCTTCAGGTTTTCGCTCATGAACTGCGTGCCGGCCGAAACGACGAGATCGCCGGTATCGAGACCTTCGGTCACATGCACGCCGTCGCCGGTGAAATCGGCGACCTTGATGTCGCGGCCATGCACGGTCGCCGTGTCGCGGTCGACGGTCCAGACCACCTGCTTTCCGTCCTTTTCAGCCAGGGCACTGAGCGGGATCGAGACATAGCTGTTGCCGTTGCTGACATCGGCCTCGATCGTCGCCGTCATGCCGAGCAAAACGCGCGGATCGTTCGGCAGGCTCACCCGGACCGCAAAGGTGCGCGACTGCTGGTCGGCGCTTCCGGAAACCTCCCGCACCTTGCCGTCGAGCACCAGCCTGTCGTCGGCCCAGAAGCTTGCCTTGACTGTTTTGCCCGGCTTGAATTCGGCAATGTCATTTTCCGGAACGGCGATCTGCACTTCCTTTTCGCCGTCGACGGCAACGGCGACGACGGGAGTGCCCGACGCAACGACTTGGCCGACATCGGCATTGATCGTCGTGACAATCCCGTTGTGGTCGGCCTTCAGCTCCGCATAACTCACCTGGTTTCTCGCCTGATCGAGTGCCGAGACGGCGGCATCGCGGCTTGAAACGGCCTGATCGTAACTGAGCGAGGCTTGCTCGAGCTGGGATTTCGGCGAAACATTCTTGTCGAAGAGCTGCTGATTGCGCTTGTTGACGAGATCGGCGGTTTCGACGCCCTTTTCAGCGGCTGCGAGATTGGCTTCCGCCGTCTTGACCGCCAGCTGGTAATCGGTGGAGTCCATCCGAGCGAGCACGTCGCCCGGTTTCACCTTGTCGCCGATATCGACGAGGCGTTCAGTGATCTTGCCAGCAACGCGAAAGCCAAGGTTCATCTCCGTACGCGCCTTGACCGAGCCGGAATAGTCGAGCTTGCGGGTGTCGCCGGCCTTGGCGATCTCGACGACCTTCACCGGCCGGATGACTTCCTTGACCTCAGCCTTCTCTTCCGAGCAGGCGGAAACGCCGATGCCGATGGCGCCGACGAGCACGAGACTGGCGACTGACGGCATGCGATGGCTGAGGGTCTTGAGCGAAAACATCTTCCGCACTCCTGGATCGTTTCGGGGTTCCGACGGCGGCTGCCGTCCATTATTTCTTCAGCGCCCTGATCACGTAGTCGATCAGTTCGTCGACGCTTGCGCGGTTCGTTTTGGCAAGACATTGCGCCACCATCTGCGGATGGCAGAGATTGATCGTCGCCGCACCGAAGCAGCGCGAGGCAACGACCGGGTCCTGCTCGGCGAATTCCCCGGCTGCAATGCCTTCGGCGATGATTTCGGCAATGAGATCATGAACACGGTCGATATGCTTTTCGATGACATGCCAGTCGCGCTCGATCGCGACGATGATCATCTCGTGCACCTTCATCTCGTCGAGCATCAGATCGAGCGTCAACTGATGCTGGGTCTCGACATAGCGGCGCAGCCGCTCGCTGGCGCTGATAGGCTGATGGCGGATGTCGTAAGCGATTTGATAAGCGGTGGCGAGCATGCGCCCGCAGAGCGCCTGGTGGATTTCCACCTTAGAGGCGAAGAAACGATAAATATTGGCGGGCGACATGCCGAGATCGCGGGCAATGTCGGCCACCGTCGTCTTGCTGTAGCCATAGTGCCGAAACAGCCGTTCGGCCGCGTCGAGAATGCGTGTGACATTCTCCTGCCGGGTGATGTCGAGCGTGTTTTCCGCGATCTCGTCCATGACTTTCGATGCCTCGAATTACGACTGACGAATTTTGAATTTCGTCAGTCGTAAAATATCAGGCGTCACTTGTCAACATCCCGGAGAGCAGTAGAGCTTCGGGTCGGCTGTGCTCGTGCGAGCGGCTAGCGCCGGTCGGCGCACCACGAATTCATTGGATGTGAGGATTTGGAGCGGCTGAACGATGGACATCGAACGCAATTGAAAAGTGCCGCGACGCGAACGCGCGCGGCACCTCATCGCCGGCAGCAGGGAAATCAGACGATCTTGACGTCGAGCGTGATCGGAACCGAGGCAAGGGCCTTGGAAACCGGGCAGCCGGCCTTTGCCTTGTTGGCGAGTTCGGTGAAGGTCGCCTCATCGGCACCGGGAATACGGCCGGAGAGCGAGAGATGGATGGCGGTGATGGCAAAGCCGCCCTCGACGCTTTCGAGCGTTACCTTGGCAGAGGTTTCCATATGCTCGGCGGTAAAGCCGGCTTCACCGAGGATCAACGACAGCGCCATGGTGAAGCAGCCGGCATGGGCGGCACCGATCAGTTCTTCCGGGTTGGTGCCGGCGACGCCTTCGAAGCGGCTCGCAAAGCCGTAGGGATAATCCTTCAGAGCGCCGCTCTGCGTCGAGATCAGACCTTTGCCGTCCTTGAGGCCACCGGTCCAATGAGCCGAAGCCGTACGATTGATCTGCATGCCGTCCTCCTGTTTTCGATTGTGCTTTCAGAAAGCGGCAGGGGCCGCTCCGTGCCTGCGGGAGATCAGATAGCCTTCCCGATGGGCAATATAATGCTCTATCCCGAGAAGACGACAGGCTTGTAAAAATAGCGGGATCGAAGCCCTTCAAGCGGGATGCTGCAGCACGCTGAGGCCGCCGTCGATCGTCAGGCAGGTGGCATTGATGAACGGGCACTCGTCTGAGATCATGAACACGGCCGCCATGGCAATCTCCTCCGGCGTCGCGATGCGCCCGCCGGGATGCAGTTTCATCGTCTCGGCCCTTGCCGCCTCCGGATCGGGAAAGCTGTTCCAGTAATCGATCACCTTCTGCGTCGAGACATAGCCCGGCGCCAGCGCGTTCACCCGGATATTGCGGGCCGCATATTCGAGCCCCAGGGATTTTGTCATCCCGAGCAGCGCGTGTTTTGCCAGCGGATAGGGAAATGTGTGCGGGATGATCGTGAAGGCATGCGTTGAGGCGATGTTGAGGATGACGCCGCCACCCTGTTCGATGAGGCCCGGCAGCACCGCCTTGCAGCAGTTCCATGCGCCCTTCAGATTGATGTCGAAGCAGCGGTTCCATTCCTCGTCCGTCGTCGCGAGCGGTTCGGCAAAGACATTGACCCCGGCATTGTTGACGAGCGCGTTCAGCTGTCCGATCTCTTCATTCGCCTGAGCGACCAACGTCGTAATCGTTCCGGCATCGGTAATATCGGCCGGCAGATAACCGAGCCGGCCGCCGCTGCGCTGGAGCTCTTTCGCCGCCTGCGCCAGCAGCGCCCCATCGCGATCGACGAGAAAGACGGCGGCATCCTCCCGCATGAAAGCCTTCGCCATCGCAAGGCCGATACCCTGCGCAGCACCGGTTATCAGGATGTTCTTGCCCTGCAGACGGCTGCTCATCTATCACCCCTTCGGTTGAACCGGCAGCGTCGACATCAGGATCGTCACTGTGCCGGCAAGCGCCTCACCTGGCGCAAGCGGCGTGAGCCCACCGAAATCAGGAAGGTGATGCCCGTTCGGCAGATGGCTCATCGGCTCGAGGCAGAAGAAATCGCTCCGGTTGACCGGCATATACAGCATGAAGTGATCGAGCGCACCGTCGGCTTCCAACGCCGCCCGGATTCCAAGTTCCGGCCAGGTGATAACAGCCCGCCCATTCCAACCCTCGAAGGCATTGTTCATCCATCTCTGCGGTAAAAGCGTCTCAGATCTGAAATCGAAATAACCAGGCACAGGGCCAGGCATCTCTGGCAGATGGTCCGGCCGCTCGCTCCAATAGCGATCGGCAGCAATCGCCAGTCGTGTCTTTGGCGTGCGCGCGAAGAAGGGATGTTGACCGAGCCCGAAGGGAAGAGCCGTATCGCCGCGGTTTTCCACGGAAAGCCTCAGCACCAGTGCATCGCCGGCGAGACGGAGTTCTTGCCGCGTAAGATAGGCATAAGGTGAAACCCTGTCGGCGCTGCGGGAAAAGCAGAACTGCGCATGCTCCGCGCTGGCGTCTTCAAGCTGCCAGAGGCTGAGCCAGCCGTCACCGTGGAGATAGAGCGGATCGGAAGCATTCGGTTGGAAGCCATAGTCGCGTCCGGCAAAGGACATGGTGTTGCCTTCCACGCGATTGCCGAACGGCACCATCGCGAAATTCGCCATCGCTCCCTCCGGCCCGCCGGCCGCCACGAGAAAGGGCATGCCGCGATAAGTCGCGGCGGTGACGGCGGCACCCCGACGGCTGACCCGGACGGAGAGATCGCCGTGCCTCAGTTCGATGTCGTCCCCGGCTCGTCCTTGGTTCATCCACGTCGCCCCGCAGCCGAAGACCTCAAATTGTCGAGCAGCACTGCGATCAGCAGGATCAGCCCGCGCACGACATACTGATAGAACGCCTGGATATTCAAGAGGTTCATGACGTTTTCGGCAATGCCCATGATCAGCACGCCGACGATGACACCGCTCATCGCCGCTCGGCCGCCGGCCAGCGAAACACCGCCGAGAACGCAGGCCGAAATCACCGAAAGCTCAAGCCCCGTCGCCGCATTCGGCTGGCCGGAAGTGATGCGCGAGGCAAGCAGGATGCCGGCAATGCCGCAGACGAGCCCCTGCAGCGCAAAGATCCAGATGCGCATGTTGACGACGTTGACGCCGGCAAGCCGCGAGGCTTCCGGATTGCCACCGATCGCCAGCGTGTTCTTGCCGAAGACGGTGCGGTTGAGCACGAACCCGAAGAGGATGAAAAGGATCAGCATGATCCAGATCGGCGTCGGCACGGTCAGGAAGCGCGACAGAGCAAGCTGGTAGAAATCGGGATCGTTGATGCCGACGGCGCGGCCATCGGACGCGATCAGCGCCAGCCCGCGCACGATCTGCATGGTCGCAAGCGTGGTGATCAGTGCATTGACCCGAAAACGCGCAATGACGATACCATTGACGAGGCCGACGACGGCGCCGCAAAGCAGGGCGGCGAGCAGCCCGACGGGAATGGAGCCTGTCGCATTCGAGACCATCACCGCGATCATGCCGGAGAAGGCGACGATCGATCCGACCGAAAGGTCGAAATCGCGGGATGCCAGGCAGAACATCATCGTGCAGGCGACGATGCCGATCGTGACGACCGATTGCAGCAGCCCCAGCATGTTTCGCTCGGTCAGGAAGTTCGGAACGAAGAGCGAGACAATCACGAAGGCGGCAGCGAAGATCACCACCAGCCCCTGTTCGCCGAGAAGGATTTTTTTCAACGAATTCATCGTCCGTATATTCCTGGTCCTAGAGCAATTTCAGGAAAAGTGCGAAGCGGTTTTCCGTCCGGAATTGCGTAAAAACAAAAAGTTAGAGCGGTTCTGCGTTTCTATGAAAAGCTGAACCGCTCTAAATGGTGCCTGCGGCATTCTTGTCGGGAAGCGCTGCCGTCAGGATGTTGCGCTCGCCGAAATCCTGGCGGGTGACATTGGCCGCCACCCTGCCCTGGCACATCACCATGATGCGATCGGAAATGCCCATGACTTCGGGCAACTCGCTTGATATCACCACGATCGCCATGCCGCCGGCCGCAAGCTCGTAGAGGATTTCGTAGATTTCCGATTTCGCCCCGACATCGATGCCGCGTGTCGGCTCGTCGATGACCAGGACCTTGATGCCCTGCTCGGACAACCAGCGGCCGAGAATGACCTTCTGCTGGTTGCCGCCCGAGAGGTTGATGATGTCCTGCTTGCGCGAGGGCGTCCGCACCCGAAGCTTGGCGATGAAGCGGTCCGCCAACGCCGCCTCTTGCCTCGGGCTCAGAATGCCGAAAGGCGAAAAATGCCGGCGCGACGAGATCGCGATATTCTCCTCGATCGATCGCCCTTGGACGATGCCGTCGAACTTGCGGTCCTCGGGGCAAAGCACCATGCCGGCATTGATCGCCGCTTTCGGATTGTTCGGCGCAACGGCTACGCCGTCGATCGTGACCTGGCCCTGATGTCTGGTGTCGGCGCCGTAAAGCAGCCGCGCCATCTCGCTGCGGCCGGCGCCAATCAGGCCGAAGAAACCGAGAATTTCGCCCTGGCGGACGGAAAAGCTGATCGGATGACGCAGCCTCGGCCCCGACAGGCCCTTGACCTCCAGCCGTACGTCGCCGAGCGCGCGTTCGCGCCATCCCCAGACATTGCTGATCTCGCGTCCGACCATTTCCGAGATGATCTGCTCGCGCGTGGTTTCGGCGATCTGAGGATGGTGGGCGGCAAGTTTGCCGTCGCGCAGCACCGTCAGGCTGTCGCAAAGGCGGAAGATCTCGTCGAGGCGATGGGAGACGTAGAGAATGACCGTTCCCTTCGCCTTCAGCCTGTCGATGAGCGAAAACAGGATTTCGCTTTCGCGGGAGGAAAGCGAGGAGGTCGGCTCGTCGAGCGCAATCACCCGCGCATCGAGCATGACGGCCTTGGCGATCTCGACCATCTGCCGCGCACCGATCGAAAGCGAGGCGACCTTGGCCGACGGATCGACATCGATGCCGATCTCCTCGAGCTTCGACCGCACCGTCTCGATCAGCGCCTTCGAATGGATGACACCGCCCTTGGCCGGAAAGCGTCCGAGCCAGAGATTTTCGGCGACCGTCAACTCTGGAACGAGTTGCAGTTCCTGATGGATGACGATGACGCCGGCATGGAAGGCGTCGCGGACGGAGCCGTATTTCTGCTCCTCGCCGTCGATGAGGATGTTGCCGCGATCGGCGGCCTGATCGCCCGACAGTACCCGGATCAGCGTCGATTTACCGGCACCGTTTTCGCCCATCAGGCCATGGACGGCGCCCTTCTCGACCGTGAAGGAAACATTCGCCAGCGCCTGCACGCCGGGATAACCCTTGGAGATATTGCTGAATTCGAGGAAAGCCATCTTCGCTCCGTCGAGAAAGACCGGCGGCACGCGACGCGGCCGCCGGACGATATCATCTTGGAAGGACGATCACTCGATGCCAAGATCCTTGCGGACCTTTTCGTAATCGTCGCGCAGCGCCAGGGAACCCGAGGTCAGCGTCAGCTTTGCCGGCTCCTTGTCGTTGGCAATCCAGTCGTACATGTTGAGCGCCGTTTCGTAGCCGTGACGCTTCGGCGAGATGATGACGGTGCCGAAGAAGCCCGTTGCCGCCGGCTTCTTGAATTCATTGATCGCCGATTCCGCACCGCCGATGCCGACACCGATGACGTTGGCGGCCGGAATGCCGACCGATTCGGATGCGCGGACGGCGCCGAGGACGGCTTCATCGTTGAGGCCGAAGGCGACCCAGTATTTCACGTCGGCATGCTTGTTGAGAACGGTGGTCGCCGCGTTGAGCGCCGCTTCCGTATCCGTCTTCGCCTGTGGCGCATCATAGATGTTTTCGGCCGGGAAACCGGCGGACTTCAGCACCGAGATCGCACCTTCGACGCGGTCAACGGCGGTGGGCAGCTGGTCATAGGAAACCCGCACGGCGCCGACATTCTTCATCTCCCAGCCGCGCTTCTTGATTTCGTCGACGATTGCCTGGCCGACGGTCTCGCCAATCTTGGTGGCTGAAATGCCCATATGCGGCACGTCTTCCAGCGGCTTGCCGTCGGCGCTGACGAGGCGGTCGTCGACCGTCATCAGCTTCAGCTGGTTGGCTTCGGCCTTGGCGACGATGCCGGGGCCGAGCTTGACGTCGGGCGTGCAGATGATGAAGCCCTGCGCACCCTGAGCGCCGAGATTGTCGATCGCCGATTGGACCTTCTCGCCGTCTTCGGCGCCGATCTTGACGACGGTGAAGCCTTTTTCCTTGGCGGCCTGGTCGGCGAATTTCCATTCGTCCTGGAACCACGGCTCCTCAGGCTGCTTGACGATGAACCCTATCTTGACGTCCGCGGAAAATGCCGAGCCGGCTGCCAGAATGGCGAAAGTGCCAGCCAGAATGGCTGCTTTGAACAAGCGCATGTCTCTCTCCCTAAACTCTCAAAAACCGAGCAGCTGCCTCCCAGGCAACGTCCAATGAATTATGACAAATCATCATACCAGTCAATTGCCAATGTATGATGATTGGAATAATAGGATTATTAACGAGATGCCGGGAGGAAGCGTCGCAAAGCGGATCGAATTCGGATAATCAGGTTCGATTGCCTAGCACGCGAGACAGAGCGGAGAGGTGAGTTGGAAACAATCGAGCGACAGAGCGGGGCCGAAAGCCGCCGCATCGAGCGCCGCCCGCGCGTACGCCGCAACGTCACGGCGGCGATCGCTCAGGATATCTGTGCGGACCGCTATCCTGCGGGCTCGCCGCTGCCCCGCGAGAACGATCTCTGCGAACTCTACGGCGTCAGCCGCACCGTCATTCGCGAATCGCTGAAAGTGCTGGAATCCAAAGGCCTTGTCCGTGGCAAGCCGCGCATCGGAACCACCGTCTGCGATAAGGACGACTGGAATATCCTCGACGCTGACGTGCTTGAATGGATGGGTCCGTATATCAAGGATTTCGACCTGCTCGGCTGCATTCTCGAAGCCCGCCGCACCATCGAGCCGGCAGCCGCCGAATATGCCGCCGAGCGCGCCAGCGCCCAGGAGATCGCCGATCTCGACAATGCCTGGCGGCAGATGCGCGACAGCGCCCGCGACCCGGAAAGCTTCACCGATGCCGACGTCATGTTCCACACGGTGCTGCTCACCGCCAGCCACAATCAGGTCTTCCGCCGCCTGTCGAGCGCCATTCACGCGGCGCTGAAATATGCGCTGCATGCCTCCAATATCGGCGTCGAGAATCGCGAGGATGCGGTGCTCGTTCACGGTCAGTTGGTCGAGGCCCTGCGCATGCGCGACAAGGCGGGAGCCCGTGAATGCGCCAACCGCATGCTCGATCTTGCGGTGCGGGATCTAGCCGCCGCCGAAAAAGCGATCGGCAGAACGAAATGACCGATCACCACAAATCGACGAACGCGCCGTCGATCGCAAACCCGGGAAGAGACTGAAAGAACAGCGATGAAGATCACCAAACTCACCACCTATATCGTTCCCCCGCGCTGGTTGTTTTTGAAGGTCGAGACCGACGAGGGCATCATTGGCTGGGGCGAACCGGTCGTCGAAGGCCGTGCGCTCACCGTTCAGGCCGCCGTCCATGAGCTGGAAGACTACCTGATCGGCAAGGATCCTTTCCTCATCGAAGACCACTGGACCGTGATGTATCGCGGCGGCTTCTATCGCGGCGGCGCCGTCCACATGAGCGCGATCTCGGGCATCGACCAGGCGCTGTGGGACATCAAGGGCAAAGCGCTCGGCCAGCCGATCCACTCCCTGCTCGGTGGCCAGCTCCGCGACCGTATCAAGGTCTATTCCTGGATTGGCGGCGACCGTCCTTCGGATGTCGCCAACAATGCCAAGGAGGTGGTTGCCCGTGGCTTCAAGGCGATCAAGCTCAATGGCTGCGAGGAAATGCAGATCGTCGACACCAACGAAAAGGTGGAGAAGGCGGTCGAGACCATCGCCGCCATCCGCGAGGCGATCGGCCCGCATATCGGCATCGGCGTCGATTTCCACGGCCGCGTGCACAAGCCGATGGCGAAGGTTCTCGCGAGGGAGCTCGACCCTTACAAGCTGATGTTCATCGAAGAGCCGGTGCTTTCCGAAAACAAGGAAGCGCTGCGCGATATCGTCAACCATACCTCGACGCCGATCGCGCTCGGCGAGCGGCTCTTTTCGCGCTGGGACTTCAAGCAGGTTCTGTCAGACGGCTACGTCGACATCATTCAGCCGGATCTCTCCCATGCCGGCGGCATCACCGAATGCCGCAAGATCGCGGCGATGGCCGAAGCCTACGACGTGGCGCTGGCGCCGCATTGCCCGCTGGGCCCGATCGCGCTCGCCGCCTGCCTGCAGGTCGATGCCGTCAGCTATAACGCCTTCATCCAGGAACAGAGCCTCGGCATCCACTACAACAAGGGCAACGACATCCTCGACTACATCTCCAACAAGGAGGTGTTCCACTATGCCGATGGTTTCGTCTCGATCCCGCAGGGTCCGGGTCTTGGCATCGAGGTCGACGAGGCCTATGTCATCGAGCGCGCCAAGGAAGGTCACCGCTGGCGCAACCCGATCTGGCGGCATGCCGACGGCAGCTTTGCCGAATGGTGAGAGCGCATAGCCCCGAAAATCGGAACCGACTTTCGGAAAGGATTATGCGCAATTCAAAGTGACAGGGTCGCGTAAGCGGCCCTTTTTCATTCCCCGTGTAGGATATCACGTGTCCTGTCCGTCATAGTGGAAGCTCAAAGAGGAGATTTCAGAATGGCCAGAGCAATTGCAATCATCGTCGCCCGCATCATCTTCAGTTTCATCTTTTTCATGGCGGCCGGCTTCAAGTTCGCCGATATCGGCGCGACGGCAGGCTATATCACCGCCGCCGGCTTTCCGGTGGCGACGTTCCTTACCTGGATCGCCGCCTTCTTCGAGATCGCACTGGCGCTCGCCTTTATATCAGGAGCCTTCTTCACCGAGGCCAGCCTGCTCGCAGGCATCTATGTGATCTTCCTCGCCTTCGCCTTCCACGGCCCATCCCATTGGCAGCAGAACCAGGCCGAGTTCGGTTTCTTCATCGATCACTTTACCTTCCTCGCCGGACTGCTCTTTGCGGCGGTCCACGGGCCGGAGAAATGGGCGTTGAAGCAAACGCTTCTAAGATAACTGCGACGACCCGCCTCCTTCCGGAACCAACTGCCGCGCCGAACAGTTGGCATGTCGGCAAAACGGCAAGGAGAGCCCGCCCATGGAGCTGAAGGGAAAAATCGCATTAGTGACAGGCGCCGGTTCGGGCATCGGCAAAGCGGCCGCGTTGCGGCTCGCCGCGGAGGGTGCAAGGGTCGCAGCATTGAGCCGCACCGCCGACGAGGTCGAAAAAACTTGCGCCGAGATCAAGGCCGCCGGCGGCCAGTCGATCGCGTTGACGGCAGATACCAGCGACGACGCTCAAATGCGGGGCGCGGTGGAGCTACTGACCAACACCTTCGACGGCCTCGACATCGTTGTCGCCAATGCGGGGATCAACGGTGTCTGGGCGCCGATCGACGATCTGAAACCGGAAGAATGGGACAAGACGATCGCCGTCAATCTGCGCGGCACCTACCTGACCCTGCATCTGACGGTTCCGCATCTGAAGCGCCACGGCGGTTCGATCATCGTCGTCTCCTCGATCAACGGCACCCGCACCTTCACCACGCCGGGCGCCACCGCCTACACCGCAACCAAGGCGGGCCAGGTCGCCATGGTCCAGCAGCTCGCCCTCGAACTCGGCCGACATGGCATCCGCGTCAATGCCGTCTGCCCCGGCGAGATCGAGACCAATATCGGCGCCAATACCGACAGTCGTCATCGCGAAGAGACGGAGGTTCCCGTCATCTGGCCGCAGGGGGATATCCCGATTGCCGGCGGCAAGGCAGGCAAGAGCGAGGACGTCGCCGAAACAATCCTCTTCCTTGCATCCGACCGCGCTCGACACATCACCGGTACGCCGATCTGGATCGACGGCGGCCAGGGTCTGTTGCGATAGCCTTGCAGTCAGGAACTCAGCTGTTCAGTCGGGCGCTGTCGAGAGTATACAGTTCCTGCGCGCGCTGCACGCCGCGCAAAGCATAGCGTCCGACGCAGGCGAGTGCGGTACGCTGCTGCTCCGGTATCGCCGCGGCGAAATCGGAGGAGATCAACAGGTTGAGATCGACGGAACGACACATCGAGGCGATCCGGCTGACCTCGTTGACGGCGGGTCCGATGACGGTGAAGTCCAACCGGTCCTGGCTGCCGATATTGCCGTAGAAGACATCGCCGATATGCAGGCCGATATAGACGTCGGTCGTCGCCCGGCCGTCGGCCGCACGCGCGGCATTCAGCGTGGTGAGCTTTTCCCGCAGCAACGATTCGGCGCTCAGCGCCGCACGACACGTCTCCGCCGGCACCTCGCCCTTAAAGATGGCGAGCACACCGTCGCCGATCAGCTTCAGCACGTTGCCGCCGGACTGGTGGACCGCCGTGATCACCGCCTCGCTATAGTCGTTGAGCAGCGGGATGATCTCCTCCGGAGGCACGCTGTCGGAGATCTTGGTGTAGTTCAGCAGATCGGAAAACCAGAGTGCCGCGGAAATCCGCTCCGATTTGCCGCGGCTGATCTTGCCTTCCATCACCTGGCGCGCGGCGTCCTCACCGAGATAGACCTCGGCGATGGTGCGGGCGATACGTCCAAGCGCGATGCATTTGATCGCCAGCCCCAACACCGGCACCAGCTTGCGCAGGATGGCGAGGTCGTGATCGGAAAAGCCCTCAGGATGTTTCGTCGCGAAATGCGAGAAGAAGCAATCCATCTCGCCGATCGTGCCAGCCTCGGAAAAACGATGCATCATCGCCACGAAATCCGTGTGGCCGGCTTCAGCAATCGTATCGAGCATAGAGAAATCGATCGGGTCGCCGAAACCGAGACGCCGGCGGATCTCCCGTTCGTTGCGGGACCAAAGATGATAGAAGGCCGAACGCTGCCAGTTCGACGCCGCCTCCCCCGAGATCGTCGGACCATATTCGAACTCGGTCTGGATCTCCTCGACGCTGTCCCATCGGAAGGCGCGGCCCTCATGCACCGGATGCAGCGTATCCATCAGCGCCAGACCGCGGTCGAGCGGCAGGCCGGCATCCCGGCAAGCCGAGCAGAAGCCGGTCATCAGCTCGGCTTCCGAAGCGCCCTTCAGTCCCTGCTCCGTGATCCAGGCTGCAATCGTGCTGACGTCGCTGTAATCCATGTTCCACCTTCACCCGTGCCAAATCTGTAGCCCGAATTCGGCATGGAAGGAAAGCCAATTGGCTCAGTCGCCCGCAGGCATATTGTAGGGCGTGACGATTTCGACTGATGAAAGCGAGGCCGGAACCGTTCGCGGCAATGCAGTCGCGCGGCTCATGATCGCCCTGAAGGCCGAGCGCGCATCAGTTCTCAGATCATGATGCAGCACGAAGCCGATCCGGCGCGCCGCAAGCAAGGCGCGGTTGTCCGCATCGAGATCATGGGCGACGAAAACGCGGACGGGACGTTTGGCCGCGTCGAAGGCCGCAAGCACCGCCCGGTTGCCGCCGCCGATCGAATAGACGGCGTTGATGGCGGGGTCGGCCGCAAGCGCTGCCGCGGAAAGCGTTCCCGTCGCGGCATCGGTGCCGTGCCCCTCGCTGATTTCGGTGATGCCGATGGCGGGATAACGAGCGCGGATGACCCGGCGGAAGCCGATTTCGCGCTCCTCCTCGCCGCGGAACCGTCCGCTCGACAGCGTTACCAGCACCTTGCCGCCATCAGTCCCGAGAAATTCACCGATCAGATAGGCGGCCGTCTCTCCTGCCGCCCGGTTGTCGGCGCCGGCATAGGCGATGCGGGCCGAATTCGGCAAGTCGGTCACCAGCGTCACCACGGGAATGCCGGCGGCATCCGCCCGCCCCACGGCGGCAGCCACCTCGGCTACGTCAGGCGCCTTCAGCACGATGCCGTGCGTGCCGCGCAGCCGGATGCGGTCGAGAAGCTGCACCAGTTCGGCCGGCTTCATCACCTCGGCGAAATGGAACCTGCAGCGGAAGACGCCGGGCAGGAAGGTCGCCATCTCCGCCTCGAAGGCGGCGCGCACCGCGTCGCTGAAACGCTGCGGCGTCTCCATGACGATATCGATCGCCAGCACGCGGCCGCTGCCGATCGCCCCGGCCTGCTGTTTCTCCAGCTCCGCGATCGCCGCCTTCACCCGCATTTCAGTCTGCCGGCGCACGCCCGGTCTGCCGTTCAGCACCCGGTCGACGGTGGCGGTGCTGAGTCCGGCCTGGAAGGCGATGTCCTTGACGAGAAAGAGATGTGCCATGCGATTGGCCTGATGGTTTTTTGATGGATTTCTGATCTATATCACCGCGCACTGTGGCGTATAGTGCCCCCATCGGAAAGAGGGAGGAGCCCGCTATGAAAACCGACAACCAGCAGAAACTGCGCGCCGACCGCGTCTGGCTGAGCGAAGAGGCCTGCGATCTCGATGATTTCCGCAGCCTTGCGGAAAAGGCGACTGTACTTGCCGATTACCCCTCGGCGTCTGCGGTCGAAAAAAACGTGCTGATCTATGACAGCCGCAAGGTGATGGCAGCGGCCGCAACGGCAGAAGGCCGACGCGCCGTGTTGGCCGAAATCTGCGAAGCTTTCGGCGAGGGTCCTGGTGTCGTCGTGTTCAAGCATGCTTACGAAGACACCGCCGTCATCGACCGCGCCAGCACGATCTTCGACGCGATCATCGAGGAACAGCACCGCACCGCGAGCGGCGGCGGCGATCACTTCGCCAAGCCCGGCGCCAACGACCGCATCTGGAATTCGCTGGAAAAACATTGTCTCGCCGATCCGGCAAATTTCGCCGAATATTACGGCAACACCATAATCGCGGTGGCCAGCGAAGCCTGGCTCGGTCCGAGCTACCAGATGACGGCGCAGGTCAACCGCGTCAATCCGGGTGGTGCGGCGCAGTCGGCGCACCGCGATTACCATCTCGGCTTTCAGTCCTCAAAGGTGATCGAACAGTTCCCGGCGCATGTACACCGGCTCTCGCCGGTGCTGACGCTACAGGGTGCGGTCGCCCATTGCGACATGCCGCTCGAAAGCGGCCCGACGCTCTTCCTGCCACACAGCCAAACCTATGTGCCGGGTTACCTCGCGCTGAAGCGGCCGGAGTTCCGCGATTATTTCGAGGCCAATCATGTCCAGCTGCCGCTCGAAAAAGGCGACCTCGTCTTCTTCAATCCCGCCCTCTTCCATGCCGCCGGCACCAACCGCTCGGCCGACATCAAGCGTGTCGCCAACCTTCTGCAGGTCTCTTCCGCCTTCGGCCGGGCAATGGAAACCGTCAATCGCGAGCGGATGAGCGCCAGGCTGTTTCCTGCATTGAAGGCCTTGCAGGACAGGCTCTCGCCTGACGAAATCGCCAACGCCGTCGCCGCCTGCGCCGAGGGCTACTCCTTCCCGACCAATCTCGACCGCGACCCGCCGCTTGGCGGACTGGCGCCGAAGACACAGGCGCAGCTGATGCATGAGGCGCTGAAGGAAGGCTGGAGCGATGAAGTCTTTGCGGCAGCACTTGCCGAGCAGGCGCAGAAGAAGTTGAGCTGATTTGGAGCTCGGGCCTCTTGCATCCGCACTGAGATAAAAGCCTCCCGCACCCGCGGGAGGCTATTCGCGCATCATCAAACTGGAGGAACCACATGAGCACCGACCACGGCCGCCTCGACGGCAAGATCGCCATCGTCACCGGCGGCACGCAAGGATTGGGCGCGACCATCGCCCGTCTCTTCGCCGAACGCGGCGCCGAAGGCATCGTCATCTGCGGCCGCAACGAAGCCAAGGGCAAGGCAAAGGCGGCGGAGATTTCGGCCGCGACCGGCGCCCGGATCGTCTACGTCAAGGCCGACCTCGGCAAGGTCGAGGATGCACAGCATGTCGTGCGCGCCTGTGACGAGACCTTCGGCCGTGTTGATGCGCTGGTCAATGCCGCCGCCATCACCGATCGCGGCACTATCCTCGACACCAGCCCCGAGCTCTTCGACGCCATGTTCGCCGTCAATGTGCGCGCGCCGTTTTTCCTGATGCAGGAAGCGGTGAAGGTCATGCGCCGTGAAAAGATCGAGGGCACGATCGTCAATATCGGCTCGATGTCGGCCAAAGCAGGCCAGCCCTTCATCGCCGCCTATTGCGCCTCCAAGGGCGCGCTGGAAACGCTGACGAAGAACACTGCCTACGCGCTCCTGCGCAACCGCATCCGCGTCAACGGTCTGAACATCGGTTGGATGGCCTCCGAAGGCGAAGACCGGATCCAGCGCGAATATCACGGCGCACCGGCCGACTGGCTGGAGAAGGCGGCGGCAAGCCAGCCCTTCGGCCGCCTCGTCGATCCGCACGAGGTGGCGCGCGCCTGCGCTTACCTGTCGTCTTCCGAATCCGGCCTGATGACCGGCTCAGTCATCTGCTTCGACCAGTCGATCTGGGGCGCTTATGACGGCTCGCCGCATCCGGTCGCGGCCCTCTAGAGCCTTTCCTGGTCAGCTTGAAGCATTCTGCCGGAGCAGGTTTTCGTCAGGGCAAAGGCGATTGGCGAAGGGCATACCCCAAGGTACGTGCGAGCCGATCGCCTTTGATCCTGGCGCAAAGATGCCCGGCCCTTCGGGTTGGCTGAAACGGGCCGGCTAATCGACCGGCCGGCTTGGCCGTAGAGCTTAGCTACGACGCGCGCCGGCCGGTCGACCATCCGACTCCGTTTGAGCCAACAGAATGCTTCAAGCTGACCAGGGAAGGCTCTAGGAAACCGGAGCCCGGCAATTCCGTCGCCGGGCTCTGGCACCTCCGGGTTTTTGCCGCTAGGAAAAGAACGGCAGCATTCAGGGAGGAACTGGCATGGGCGACAATCCGATTTATGAGATCCGCGACGAACGCTTCGGTGCAATGGTCATCGGCAGCGCCGGCCTCGAGGAGCTTTATTCCGGCTGCCGCTGGACGGAAGGCCCGGTCTGGTTTTCCGACCTGAACTGCCTTCTCTGGAGCGATATCCCGAATGAACGCATGATGCGCTGGACACCGGATGGTACGGTCTCCGTCTTCCGCTCGCCCTCCAACTACGTCAACGGCAATACCCGCGACCGGCAGGGCCGGCTGGTCTCCTGCGAACATGGCGGCCGCCGCGTCACCCGCACCGAGACAGACGGCACCATCACCGTTCTCGCCGACAGCTACCGGGGCAAACGGCTGAACTCGCCGAACGACGTCGTCGTGCACTCCGACGGCGGGGTCTGGTTCACCGATCCGACCTACGGCATCCTGTCGGATTACGAGGGCCACAAGGCCGAGCCCGAGCAGCCCACGCGCAACGTCTACCGGATCGATCCGACAAGCGGGGCGATCGACGCCGTCGTCGAGGATTTCATCCAGCCGAACGGCCTTGCCTTCTCGCCCGATGAGACGAAGCTTTATATTGCCGATTCCGGCTCCGCAAAACATGACGTGCCGCGCCATATCCGCGTTTTCGACGTCATCGACGGCAGGACGCTTGCCAACAACCGCTATTTCTGCAGCCTCGATGTTGGCCATCCCGACGGTTTCCGTTTCGATGTCGCCGGCAATCTCTGGACGAGTGCCTCCGACGGCGTGCACTGCTTTTCGCCCGACGGAACGCTGCTCGGCAAGCTCAGGGTGCCGCAGACGGTGTCCAACCTCACCTTCGGCGGCCCCAAGAAAAACCGGCTTTTCATCACCGCAACGCGTTCGGTCTATTCGATTTATATCAAGACGACCGGCGCGCAATATCCGTAGATCAGGCCTTCGGTCTATCGGGACGGCCGTGCAGCGGCTCGGCCCGATGCCAGTTTTCCAGGATGCGGCCATCAGTGTGTTTCTGCCGCGCCCAGCGGACGCCGTTCGAGATCACCTTATGCACGGTCTTGTCGTGATAGATCGGGTAGGTCTCGTGGCCGGGGCTGAAGAAGAAGATGCGCCCGCGCCCGCGCTGGAAGGTGCAGCCGCTGCGGAACACCTCGCCGCCGGAATACCAGGAGATGAAGACAAGCTCGTCCGGCTGCGGAATGTCGAAGGGCTCGCCGTACATTTCCGAGGCATTGACCTCGAAATAGGGCGGCAGCCCCTCGGCGATCGGATGCGAAGGATTGACCACCCAGACGCGCTCCAGGTCGCCGTCCGGCGTCTCGCGCCAGGAGAGGTTGGCATTGGTGCCCATCAGCCGACGGAAGAGCTTGGAGTGGTGGCCGGAATGCAGCACCAGCAGGCCCATGCCCTTCAGCACGCGCTGCTGCACACGGTCGATCAGCCCGTCGCTGACTTCCTCATGGGCCATATGCCCCCACCAGAGCAGCACGTCGGTATCGTTGAGCACGCTGTCCGGTAGACCTTCATCAGGATCATCCAGCGTGCCGCGACGAATTTCGAAATCCGGATGGGCAATGCCGGCAGCGATCGCTCCGTCGATACGATCAGGATAGATCTCCTGAACCTCCTTGTGGAGTTGCTCGTGGCGTCCCTCGTTCCAGATGGTGGCCTTGATTGTCATGGCATTCCTCGATGTCTAGGCTGTGATGCTTCAGGCGAAATTGTCAGGCGGTTGCCGGACGGATCACCCGGCCGGCGGAATCGAACAGATGGCAGGCGGCGGGATCGGCCGTCAGCGCCACGCGGTCACCCGGCCGCACGGCGATATCGCCCTCAGCGCGCACGACGATCGGCTGCTCTTGCGAGCCGACGGTCATGTAGGTCTCGACGCCGAGGCGCTCGACGATGACGACTTCGGCCGTAAAGTGGTCCTGGCCCTCGGCGGCGATCTTCAGATGCTCCGGCCGGATGCCGAGCTTGGCATCGCCCTGCGGCAGCGCGCCGTTGGCATCGGCGAGATCGAGCGAAAGCCCGATCGGGCTGTTGAGATGCACCTTGCCGGCCGCCGGCTGCGTTATAGTGACGGGAATGACGTTCATCTTCGGCGAGCCGATGAAGGTCGCGACGAATTCGTTGTCCGGCTCATGATAGAGCGACATCGGCGCACCCTCCTGCGCTACCACGCCCTTGTTCAGCACGACGATGCGGTCGGCCATCGTCATCGCTTCCACCTGGTCGTGAGTGACGTAGACGACCGTCGCCTTCAGTTCGCGGTGCAGGCGTTGCAGCTCAGCGCGCATCTGCACGCGCAGCGCCGAATCGAGGTTCGACAGCGGCTCGTCGAACAGGATCAGCGCCGGCTTCTTGATGATGGCGCGGCCGATCGCGACGCGCTGGCGCTGGCCGCCGGAAAGAGCGGCCGGGCGGCGGTCGAGATAGTCGGTGAGCTGCAGGATCTCGGCAACACCCTCCACTTGCCGGCGGATCTCTGCCTCCGGCACCTTCTTCAGGCTGAGCGAGAAGCCGATGTTTTCGGCAACGCTCATATGCGGATAGAGCGCATAGGACTGGAACACCATGGCGATGCCACGTTTGTCGGGCGGCACGTCGTTGATGCGCTTGCCGTTGAGGATGAGGTCGCCATCGTCGATGCCTTCGAGGCCGGCGATCATCCGCAGCAGCGTGGACTTGCCGCAGCCGGACGGACCGACGAAGACCGCGAATTCGCCGTCTTCCACGGTGATGTCGACGCCCTTGATGACCTCGAGCGCGCCGTAGAATTTGCGAACGTTTCTGAGATTGATCATCTGTTTCTCTTTCTTGATCTCAGCCCTTCACACCGCCCGAAAATGTCTGGACGAGGAAGCGCCGCGCAAAACCGAAGGCGACGACGGCAGGCAGCAGGTAGATGAAAGCCAGCGCCGTCAGCAGGCCGTAATCGATCTCGTTGATCCGCAGAAAGGCGCGGAAGAGACCGAGCGGCAGCGTCTGCAACTCCGGCGACGACAGGAGGATCAGCGGCAGCAGGAAATCACCCCAGGCCGACATGAAGGCGAAAAGCCCGGCCGCAGCCAGCCCCGGCAGCGCCAGCGGGATCAGCACCCGGCGGATGCGCTGGATAAGTGTTGCCCCATCCATCAGCGCCGCCTCCTCGTAGTCCCTCGGCAGCCCGTCGAAGAAGGTCTTCATGATCCAGAGCGCCAGCGGCAACTGCATCGTCGCAAGCACCAGGATCAGCCCGAGATAACCGTCGATGAAACCGGTCCAGCGCATGATATCGCGGGCATAGCTGCCGAAGATCGGCCTGAGCACCGCCGCTTCCGCGTTGTTCAGCGTCAGCAGGAATTTGTAGAGCGGCACGACGAGCGCCGTCGGCGGCAGCACCCGGATGAGCAGGATCGCGTAGAGGAAGGGCAGCTTCCACCAGGCCCGGGTGCGCGATAGCGCATAGCCGCCAAGTCCGGAAAGCACCATGACGAGCAGCGTCGCGCCGCCGACCACGAACAGCGAGTTGAACAGCCACTTCGCCCCGTCCTCTTTGGTGAAGACCCTGACATAGTTGGCGAAGGTCCATTGCTCCGGCCAATGCAGGAAGAGCTGCGCATTGCCGTCGAACGAGGCGATCAGCACCCAGAAGAAGGGTACCGCGCAGAAGATCGAGATCAGCGACAGCGTCGCATAGGCAATGAGGTCGGACCGACCCCTATTTGCAGTTTCGCTCGGGGAAACGACGGCCATGTCAGACCTCCACCTTCATGGCCCGGACATAGGCGATGCCAAGGATCAGCGAGATGACGAGCGCGACGACGGCGACCGCAGCACCGTAGCCCAGCTGGAACGCCGTGAAGGACTGGTTGTAGATATAGATGCTGACCACCTCGGTCGCCCCGCCCGGCCCGCCGCGCGTCAGCGCATAGACGAGGCCGAAGACGGCAATGGTGGAGACGGCCGAGATCAGCATGTAGAGCAGGATCGTCGGCATCATCAGCGGCAGGGTGATGCGGCGGAACATCTGCGAGGGTGTGGCGCCGTCCATGCGGGCGGCCTCATAGATCTCCGTCGGAATGGTACTGAGGCCGGCCGTTAACAGGATCATCGCCGTCGCGATGCCACGCCAGGTATTGACGACGATGATCATCGACAGCGGGAAGACCTGCAGCCAGTCGGCCGGCGTGATGCCGAAGAAGCTGATGATGCGGCTGAGTGTGGCATTGTCGCCGCCCGCCAGCATCGAGATCCACATGAAACCGGCGACGACTTCGGGGGCTGCGTTCGGCAACAGGATGATCGACGAAAACACCCGCCGAAAGCGGATCGGGCGGCGCAGCGCAATCGCCGAGATCAGCCCGAGCACGAACTGGCCGATCACCGCCGAACCGATGACGAAGACGAAGGTGACGAACAGCGAATTCCAGAACTTCGCGTCGTTGAAGAGCCGCGTATAGTTCCTGAAGCCGACGAAGCGGGGCCGAAGGGCCGCGGCCCCGGTCAGCGCCTCGTTGGTGAAGCTCAGATAGATCGAATAGAGGGCCGGATAGATGACGAAGGCCAGAAGCAGCACCAGCGAGGGCAGCAGGATCAGCAACCATTGCCGCTCGGCACGCTTTTCATGAGAGTTTCTGGCCATGGAAGCTCACAACCTTATCGAATGAAGCCGGCGATCGAATGAAAGCGGGAAGACGCGGCGATGGCGCCGCGTCCCCGTCCTGGCGGAAGAGAGGGTGCCGGAGCTTACTTGACCATGTCGTCGCCGAGCGTTTCCTTGACGTAGTCGACAAGGATCTTCTGGGCGCCGGCGGCATCGGTCTCCTTGCGCAGTAGCGCTTCGGTGGCCCGCGCCACGCCTTCCGAAACCGTGCCGAAACCGGAGGCCTGTTTCAGGAACACGCCGTTTCCGGCCGCCGCATGGATCGGAACCAGTTCCGTCAGCTTCTGGAACTCGGCATTGTCAGCCGCATCCTTGCTGGCCGGGATGTTGCCGATGCGGGCGGCGTAGGAAACCTGCGTCTCGATCGAGCCGATCTCCATCAGCGCCTTGATCGCCAGCTCGGTATTGGCCGACTTGGAATTGACGGCCCACGGCGCGGCGAGATTGGCAAGCACATATTGGCCGCTGCTCTGGCCGGGAACGGTCCAGGTGCCGACCACCTTCGTCACGTCAGGGATCGGATTCTTGCTTTCGCGACCCCAGTCGAAAATATAGCACCAGGAGCCGCAGGTGGTGGCGACGAGCTTGCCGGCCGGGAACATCTGGTACTTCGGCACGACCCAGGGCTCAGGCCCGAGCAGCGGCTGCGTCGGCATCAGATCCTTGTCGATCAGTTCCTTGTAAACGTTGAAGACATCCTTGATGCCTTCGCCATTCAGATCGAGCTTGCCGTCGGCATCGACGAGCTGCGGCGTCTTGGAACCGACGAGCAGATGCTGGAAGCCTTCGTCGAAGGCGCCGCTTCCCCACGAGACGCCGGCCGGGAAGAGCAGGCCGTAGGCGCCGGTCTTCTGCTTGATTTCGGCCGCGCGGTCGAGAAGCTCCCGCCAGGTCTTCGGCTGTTCGGTCGAGATGCCGGCCTTTTCGAGAACGTCCTTGCGATAATAGATTTCCTGGATGCCGAGCATGAACGGCATCACATAGGTTTCACCATCCGGGCTGACGGCAAGCTCCTTGGCAACGTCATAGAGGTTGGCGTAGCCATCCCAAGCCTTGAACTCCTTGGTAACAGGCGCGAGGTAGCCGGCTTCCACCATGTCGGCGACGGCAGCCGTGGTCGGGATGGAAAAGAGGTCGGGCGCGTTGCCGGCGCCGAGCTCCGTCAGAAGTTTGGTCAGGTAATCCTTGTCGGGCGCCGGATATTCGATGACCTCGACGGTGACGCCATATTTCTTTTCGATCCGCTCGACCGTCGACTTCATCGCGTCGATGCCGGCCTGACCGTGATTTGCAATGCGGATTGTTTCAGCCTGCGCCAGCGTCGAAACCGCGCTCAGCAGAACGGCGCATAGGCCGCCAAGAACCATCTTCTTCAATTGAAGTCCTCCCTTTTTTAGAGACACGGCGCCCTCCAGCACCGGCTGCGAAAATGTACACGCATTCCAAACGCTGACAAGATGGTTTTTGAAAAGATTCGAATGCGAGTTTTAATATACTGATATTGCTTATCTATATAGATATTGCCATCGCTATATCGTTTGTGTAATCGTGTGCACAATGCATTCAGGGAGGAGTTTTCATGACTAGGAAATTGCGCCTCGGTGTCATTGGCGCTGGCTTGAAGGCGGCGGAATATGCCGAGAGCTGGGTCAAGATGCCGGAGATCGAATTTGCTGCACTCGCCGACACCACGGCGCCTTCGCGCCAGCGCCTGATCGACGTCTGCCTCGCCGCCGGCGCACCAGAACCGAAGAGCTTCGAGGACTATCGCCAGATGCTCGCGGAATGCCGGGGCGAACTCGACATCGTCTACGTCTCTACCCCGCATGCCTTCCATGCCGAGCAGGCAACCGCCGTCGCCGAAGCCGGCCTCGACCTCTTCCTGGAGAAGCCGATGGTGACGACGGTCGCCGAGGCCGAGAGGCTGATCGCCGCGCAGAAAGAGAGCGGCGTCACCATCGTCACCGCCTTCCAGGGCGGCCTGTCGCCGCTGGTGCTCGACACGCGCCGGCGGGCTCTCGCCGGCGAATTCGGCGAGCTGATCGCCATATCGGGCATGATCTGGGAAAGCTGGTCGTCCAATTATGACGGCCACTGGAAGCAGCAGCCTGATATCTCCGGCGGTGGCTTCATGTTCGATACCGGCGCCCATATGATGAACACCGTCTGCCTGCTCGCCAATTCGGATTTCGACAGTGTGTCGGCCTACATGAACAACCACGGGAGACGGGTCGATATCGCCACCGCCGTCTCCGCCCGGCTGAAGAACGGCGCGCTGGCGACATTGACGGCCGCCGGCGAAGGCCCTCCGGGCTGCGCCTCCTACATCACCTTCTTCTATTCAAGGGCGATCGTGCGCATCGACGCCTGGGGCGGCTGGCGCGAGATCAGTGTCGGCCGCACCGCCGAGCCGCGCGAGGAGACCGAGATTCTCGGCAACCCGATGAAGAATTTCCTCGCCATTCGCGAGGGAAAGATGGAAAACTCCGGCTCCGTTGAAATGGGCCTCAGATTCGCTAGGCTATGGGATGCAATCAAGGAATCGGCAGCGGCCGACGGCGCTTCCGTCAGGATCGTCGCCCAATAGGCGCTGAAGATGAGCGGTATGAGCAGACGGCGGATCACATCGAAGGAACTGGCGAAACTCGCCGGCGTCTCCTCCGCCACCATTTCCCGCGCCTTCTCGCCGGATTCACGCATCGGCAGCGCGACGCGCGACCGCATCCTCGCCGTCGCCCGTGAACATGGCTACCAGCCGAACGCTATCGCCCGCTCGCTGAACAACCAGCGCTCGCGCCTCGTCGCCCTGGTCGTCAATGCGATCGGCAACCCTTGCGAGGCCGAGGAGCAGCAGCTTCTCGTCCACCGCCTGCAGGCCAGACAATTGCTGCCGATTATCCTCTGCTGTGCCGATCATTCCGACCGGTTGCAGCTGATGCGCCTTGCCTCCACCTATCAGGTCGATCACGTCGTCGTCTTCTCCGACATGGTGTCGATGCAGGATGCTGTCGACATCTTCCACACGACCAAGCCGATCATCGTCTCCTTCGAGCCGCTCGACAACGAAAACGTCTCCAGCATCCGCATCGACGGCTCTGAGGCCGCCGACGAGATCATCGACAAGATCGTCCGCGACGGCAAGAAGCGCTTCGCCTACCTCTCCGGCACCAATTCAAGCTGGATCGACAAGCTCAGGCGCAAATGGTTCGCCGATGCGCTGGCCAAGCGCGGCCTCTCCTTCGAGGCGCAGGCCTTCGGCGATTATTCCTATGATTCCGGCTTCAAGGAAGCCGTTCTCCTGCTGCACCGTGACAAGGTCGACGCCATCATCTGTGGCAACGATGTCATGGCGATCGGTGCGCGCGATGCAGCCCGCCGGGTGCTCGGCAAGAACACCCCTGATGATATCGCCGTCGTCGGCCAGGATGGCATCGCCATGGCCGCCTGGGATTGCAACGACCTCACCACACTGAGCCTAGACCACGTCGCCTTCATCGATGCCGTCGTCGAATTGATCGAACGCCATGACGCCCAGATCGAAGGCCCGCACAGCATCACGCTCACCTGCACCGCCCGCTGGGGCTCAACCGCCTGATGCATGTCGCCTGGAAGTGTACAGCGGTTCCGGGATGACGACATGCATGAAAAAAGCTAAAGCCCGTCGCATGAATCAAGTTCGCTGTGACGTGCTTAAGCGGCTCGCTCATCCATTGCATCGAGGAGGAATACCGATGACCCGATTTTCACGCGCCGAGAGGCGCCGCAATGTCCCTGATGCCGCAATCTGGAGAGCCTGAAATGCGTTCCGTCGTTTCCTTCAATGAAGGCTGGAGTTTCCACGAGGGCTTCGGCCAGCGCCTGCTCGAAACTTTCGATGCCGCCAAATCAGTCAGCCTGCCGCATACCGCCGTCGAACTGCCCTTCAGCTATTTCGACGAGACCAGCTATCAGCGTGCCTTCACCTATCAGAAGGTGCTGCGCTGGCTGCCGGAATTCGAGGGCCGCGAAGTCTCGCTCGTCTTCGACGCCGCCATGGCCGACAGCGTCGTCTATCTGAACGGCGAGGAAATCATTGCCCATAAGGACGGCTACACCCCCTTCGAGGCCCGCCTCACCGGCAAGCTCGCCAAGGGCGAGAACCTCGTCACCGTCAAAATCGACGGCAGCGAAAATCCTGACATTCCGCCTTTCGGCGGCCGCATCGATTATCTGACCTATGCCGGCATCTACCGCGATGTCTGGCTGAAGGTCACCGACCCGGTCTCGATCCGCAATCTCAAGATCGAAACCACAGATGTTCTCGACCCGGAGAAATCGGCGACCATACGCGTCGATATCGCCAATCCCGAGGGCCGCAGCTTCTCGGCGACGGTCACCGCCACGCTGAAACAGGCCGACGGCACGGTGGTCGCCACCGCCGCAACCGAAACGATCGGCGACAGCACCAGGCTTTCCTTCGGCGGCCTCACCGGCATCGCCCTCTGGGACATCACCGATCCCACGCTCTATGACGTCACCGTCGAGCTCAGGACCGAACACGGCTCCGACCGTCTCTCCACACGGTTCGGCTTCCGCACCGCCGAATTCACGCCGGAAGGTTTCCTCCTCAACGGCAAGCCATTGAAGCTGCGCGGCCTCAACCGCCACCAGGCCTTCCCCTATGTCGGTTATGCCGCCGGCCGCTCCGCCCAGGAGCGCGACGCCGACATCATGAAGACGGTGCTGAAGTGCAATATCGTCCGCACCTCGCATTATCCGCAGTCGAAATGGTTCCTCGACCGATGCGACACGATCGGTCTGCTGGTCTTCGAAGAGATCCCGGGCTGGCAGCATATCGGCGATGCCGACTGGCAGCAGGAATCGATTGAAAACGTCCGCCGCATGATCGAGCGCGACTGGAACCACCCCTCGATCATCATCTGGGGCGTGCGCATCAACGAATCGCAGGATAGTCACGATTTCTACGCCGAGACCAACCGTCTTGCCCGCGAACTCGACAGCACCCGCCAGACCGGCGGCGTGCGTTATCTCACCGAGAGCGAACTGCTCGAAGACGTCTATACGATGAACGACTTCATCCTCGGCAACGAGGAACTGCCGGGCGCCAACCGCCCGCGCACCGCGCTACGCGGCCAGCAGGAAAATACCGGACTGTCCCACAAGGTGCCGTACCTCATCACCGAGTTCAACGGCCACATGCACCCGACGAAGATTTATGACCAGGAGCAGCGTCAGGCCGAGCATGTGCGCCGTCACCTGGAGGTGCTGAATGCCGCCTATGGCGATCCTGATATCTCCGGCGCTATCGGCTGGTGCATGTTCGATTACAACACCCACAAGGATTTCGGCTCCGGCGACCGCATCTGCTATCACGGCGTCATGGACATGTTCCGCGAGCCGAAATTCGCGGCCTATGCCTATATCAGCCAGTGCGACCCTTCCGAGGAGATCGTCATGAAGCCGGCGACCTTCTGGGCGCGCGGCGAACGCAATATCGGCGGCGTGCTGCCGCTGATCATCCTGACCAACTGCGACGAGGTGGAGCTGCGATATGGCGCGCTCAGCAAGCGCATCGGTCCGGATCGCGAGAATTATCCGCATCTGCCGCATCCGCCCGTCGTGCTCGACCATCGTCATTTCACTGCCGACGAGCTCGGCACCTGGGGTCTCGAATGGATCGACGGCACCTTCACCGGCTATATCGGCGGCGAGCCGGTGGCCAGCCTGACGCTGGCGGCCGATCCATTGCCGACGACCCTGGAGGTCGTTGCCGATAGCAGCACGCTGAAAGCCCGTGAACGCGACAGCACACGCGTCATCATCCGCGCCCTCGACCAGCGCGGCCAGCGCCTGCCCTTCATGAACGACAGCATTTCGCTGAAGGTGCACGGCCCGGCAAGGATCGTCGGTCCGACCAACGTGCCGCTCCAGGGCGGCACCGCCGGCTTCTGGCTGGAGGCGACGGGGTTCACGGGCGAGATCACCGTCGAAGCGGTTTCGACGCGTTTCGCGCCGGTGTCGCTCAGCGTGACGGCTGCCTAGCGCATAACCCCGAAAATCGAAATCGATTTTCGGAAAGGATTATGTGCAAACTCAAAGTGTTAGAACGTCCTTAGCGCGTCTTATAGATGCGCGGCGCTCTAATGACTGTTACGAAATCCTGAGCTGGCTCTCGGGATCGAAGAAGACGGCCTTGTCGAGATTGAATGCAAGGCGGGTGTTTTGTCCTGGAGCGATGCCGGTATCGGCGCGCAGGCGGGCGACGACGGATTTGCCGCCGAGCTTGGTGACGGCGAAGGTATCGGAGCCGGCCGGTTCGACCACCTCGATCAGGCAGTCACCCTCGGTCAGCGAGCGCGCCTTGCGGTCGGCGCCATCGGGATCGGTCAAGGCCTCCGGCCGGATGCCGAAGATCACCTGTTTGCCGGTATAGGCGGTCAGGCCATTGTTGCCTGCGATGACCGGGAGCCTCAGCGGGGCGGCATTCGGCCGCTCCAGCGAGACTTCGAGCCCGCCGGCGCCGTTCTCGACGGTGGCGGTGAGCAGGTTCATTGCCGGCGATCCCATGAAGTCGGCGACGAAGATGTTGGAGGGGCTGTTATAGATCTCGGCCGGCGTGCCGAACTGCTGCAGCACGCCATCCTTCAGCACGGCGATCTTGGTCGCCAGGGTCATCGCCTCGATCTGGTCATGGGTGACATAGACGAAGGTGGTGCCCATGCGCTGATGCAGCCGCTTGATCTCGGTGCGCATGTCGACGCGCAGCTTGGCATCGAGATTGGAGAGCGGCTCGTCGAACAGGAAGACCTGCGGATTGCGCACCAGCGCCCGACCCATGGCGACACGCTGGCGCTGGCCGCCGGAGAGCTGGCTCGGCTTGCGGTCGAGCAGATGACCGATCTGCAGCATGTCGGAGACTTGCCCGATCGCCTTGACACGCTCCTCCTTCGGCACGCCGCGGATCTCCATGCCGAAGGCGATATTGCCGGCCACCGTCATGTTCGGATAGAGCGCATAGGACTGGAACACCATGGCGATGTCGCGCTTGGAGGGATGCAGACCGCTGATGTCGCGCCCGTCGATCTTGATATCGCCGGAGGTGATCGTCTCCAGCCCGGCAATGGTGTTGAGCAGCGTCGACTTGCCGCAGCCGGACGGGCCGACCAGCACGAGAAAGCCGCCCTTTTCGAGTTCGAGGTCGATCCCCTTGAGAATGTCGACGGCGCCGAAGCGCTTTCTGAGACCGGAGATTTCGAGGAAGGCCATGGATTACCCTTTGACAGCGCCCGCCATCAGACCGCGCACGAAGTAGCGGCCGGCGAGGATATAGACGATGAGCGTCGGCACGGCTGCGATCATCGCAGCCGCCATGTTGACATTGTATTCGACCACCCCGGTCGAGGTGTTGACGACGTTGTTCAGCGCCACCGTCATCGGCATGGATTCACCGGTGCCGGCATAGGCAGACGCAAACAGGAAGTCGTTCCAGATATTGGTGAACTGGTAGATCACCGTGACGACGATGATCGGCAGCGAGTTCGGCAGCATGATGCGGCGGAAGATCTGGAAGAAGCTGGCGCCATCGACCTGGGCGGCCCTGACCAGTTCGGTCGGAAAGGCCTCGTAGAAATTGCGGAAGAACAGCGTCGTGAAGCCGAGGCCATAGACGACGTGCACGAAGACCAGATTGACGGTCGGATTGCCGAAGCCGAAGTTCCAGCCCGTGGCGTTCTGCAGCGTCATGCCGAAGCGGCCGAGCGAGCCGAGGATCGTTGCCATCGGCAACAGCACCGACTGGAACGGGATGAAGCAGGCAAACAGCATCAGCCCGAACACCAGCGTGTGGCCGGGGAAGCGCCATTTGGTCAGGACATAGCCGTTCAGCGCCCCCATGATGGTGGAGATCGCGACAGCCGGCACGACCATCTTGATCGAGTTCCAGAAGTAACCCTTGATGCCGGCGCAGGTCAGCCCCACGCAGGTCTCGCCCCAGGCCTTGATCCAGGGATCGAAGGTCGGCGATTGCGGCAGCGCCAGCATGTTGCCGTTCTGGATCTCGTCCATGGTCTTGAACGAGGTGGTCAGCATGACGAAGAGCGGCATCAGATAGAGGACGGCAAAGACCAGCAGCAGGCCATAGATGACGGTGCGGCCGATCCAGCGGGTGTTGTTGCTGTTCTTGCTGTCGTTCCTGTGATCGCTGCCCTGCCGCAGCGTTGCGGTCGAGGTTGCTATTGGAGAGGTCACGCTGCTCATCGCGCCTTCTCCTTCAGTTCGGAATAGAGATAGGGAACGATGATTGCCGAGATCGTCATCAGCATGATGATGGCGCTGGCCGAACCGACGGCCATCTCGTTGCGCTTGAAGGTGTATTCGTACATGAAGTTCGACGGCAGCCAGGCCGAGCCGCCGGGGCCGCCCGAGGTCAGCGCCACCACCAGGTCGTAGGACTTGATCGCCATATGGGCGAGCACGATAAAGGCGGACAGGAAGATCGGCCGCAGCAGCGGAATGACGATGCGCCGATAGAGCTGGAAGGCGGAAGCGCCATCGATCTGCGCTGCCTTCATGATCTCGCCGTCGATGCCGCGCAAGCCGGCCAGGAACATCGCCATGACGAAGCCCGACGCCTGCCAGACGCCGGCGATGACGACGGTGTAGATGACGAAGTCCTTGTTCTTGATCCAGTCGAAGTGGAAGCTCGTCCAGCCAAAATGGTGCAGCGTCTGTTCCAGCCCGAGGCCGGGATCGAGGAACCATTTCCAGGCGACACCGGTGACGATGAAGGACAGCGCCATCGGATAGAGGAAGATCGGCCGGAGCAGCCCCTCGCCGCGGATCTTCTGGTCGAGCAGGATGGCGAGGAACAGACCGAGTGCTAAGCAGATGCCGATATAGAGGAAGCCGAAGATCGCCATGTTGGTGATCGAGGTGTACCAGGAAGATGGCGGATCGCTCTCGAAGGTCCAGCGCCACAGCCGCTGATAGGCGCGCGCCCCGGTCAGCGCATAGGAGGGAAAGGTCTTGGAATTGGTGAACGACAGATAGGCCGTCCAGACGATGAAGCCGTAGACGAAGATGATGGTGATGACGAAGCTCGGCGCCAAGACGATCTTCGGCAGCGCATCCTGCAGCCGGCCCCTCAACGAGATCCCCGTCGATTGCCTCGGTGTCAGAACCGGATCGGTGGTCGCAACGGTGCTCATGGAATGTCATCTCCTCCCCAAAATCGGCCCCGCATGATCATCCCTGCATGATCGGCGCGGAGCCTGAAGCTTCCCCGCGAGCAGGCGGGGAAGCATTTTTAGTCGACAGTGGTCTCAGCGGGCGTCGTCGATCGCCTGGACGAGCTGCTTGACGGCTTCGTCGGAGGTCTTGATCTGGCCGTGGACGAACTTCGAGACGACATCCTTATAGGCATTGGCGATCGCCGGAGGAGCGCCGTACCCTTGCGCCAGCGAGCCGAACAGCGTGCCGCCTTCGTTGGCTGCCTTCAGGTCGGCGATGCCCTTCTTGCCGCAAGCGTCGAAGTCGGTATCGGGAACGTCGGTACGAGCCGGCACCGAACCCTTGACGACGTTGAAGGCCGACTGGAAGCTCTTCGACAGCGTTGCCGTTGCCAGCGCCACCTGGGCCGCCTTGCGGTCATCCGGTACGTTGAACATGCCGAACATGTCGGAGTTGTAGACCACGCTGCCGTCGGTGCCGGGGAAGCGGTAGCAGAGGAAGTCGGTATCCGGCGTCTTCTTGGCGGCGACGAATTCGCCCTTGGCCCAGTCGCCCATCACCTGCACCAGCGCATCACCCTTGATGACCATGGCGGTCGCCAGGTTCCAGTCGCGGCCCGAGAAGTTCGGGTCGACATATTTGATGATCGTCGCCAGATTGTCGAAGGACTTCTTCATCGTGTCGGACTTCAGCGATTCCTCGTCGAGGTCGTTGAAGGCCTTCTTGTAGAATTCCGGCCCACCGGTCGACAGCACGATGGAATCGAACATCGTCGCTTCCTGCCAGTTCTGGCCACCAAGAGCGAGCGGGATGACGCCGGCGGCCTTGGCCTTGTCGAGCAGCGCGATCAGCTCGTCGAAGGTCTTCGGCTGGGTGCCGCCGATCTTGTCCATCACAGCCTTGTTGATCCACAGCCAGTTGACCGAGTGCACGTTGACGGGGGCTGCGACCCACTTGCCGTCATAGACCGAGAACTTCTGCAGTGCTGCCGGAACCGACTTGTCCCAGCCTTCCTTCTTCGCCGTCTCCGTCAGATCGCCCATGACGCCGGCCTGGGCATAATCGAGCACGGTATAACCGAGCATCTGCGAGGCCGTCGGATAGGTGCCTGCCGCGACCATCGCCTTCAGCGCCGTCATCGCCGCATCGCCGCCACCGCCGGCAACCGGCACGTCCTTCCAGGCAAAACCTTCCTTCGAAAGATCCTGCTTCAATACGTTCAGTGCCGCCGCCTCGCCGCCAGACGTCCACCAATGCAGCATCTGCACTTCCTTCACGTCGGCGGCATGGGCAGCACTGAGGCCAGCCATCATCACGACAGCAATAGCTGCCGAGCTCAAAAACTTGCGCATGAATTTCCTCCCATTTGCAAATCGGCGGCGGGACCCTCCCTGCCGCCCGATGCTTCCCGCCATTGCAGCAGTCAGCATACGGCCGCACTCCTCCGCGCGGTTGACAATTTAAAACGTTATAAGCCTCCTGTCGTCAAGCCCTTTCTCGACTCTCGAGAAAAATATGGTTATTTCCGTAAGTTACTGAATATAATTCATATTTAATCCGTGACTAACAGAACGTTAAAATTTAAAACGTTTTCATTCGTCGATTGCACGCCGGATTCATCGTGTTATGGTATCGGCAATTCCAGCATGGAAAGCCAAGGGTGACCGAACCGTCCCGACCGCAGCGCGGCGAAAATCTCGATATCACGCATAAGCGCGGCAAGCCGACCTTGCGAACGATCGCCACGATCGCCGGCCTTGCCGTGACGACGGTGTCACGGGCGCTTTCCGATGCGCCGCAGATTTCGCTCGAGACCCGTCAACGCGTGCACCGCATCGCCCGCGAGATCGGCTATCTCCCTGACCGGGCCGCGCAGCGCCTGAAGACCGGCCGCACCAATGTCATCGCTATCCTGCTCGATTCGCACGAGGAAGTGGTCGGCTTCAGCACCTCGATCATGTACGGCATCGCCAAGGCGCTGAAAGAGACCTCCTACCATCTTGTCGTCGCCCCGAACTTCCTGTCGACGACCGATATCGAGGCCGCCGAATATATCATCCGCAATCACCTCGCCGACGGGCTGATCTTCACGCGCACCGAACCGCTCGATGCCCGCGTCCGCCTGCTGCTCGAGACCGGCTTTCCCTTCATCTGTCATGGCCGCACCGAATATTCGACGCCTCACCCCTATGTCGACTACGACAATTTCACCTTTGCCTATGAGGCGACGCGCCGGCTGATCACCAAGGGCCGCAAAAAGGTGGCGGTGATCCTGCCGCCGAAACGGCTGACCTTCTGCCAGCATATCCTGCATGGCTTCATGACGGCGGTGCGGGAGGCGGGCATCGCCTATGAGATCCCCGAGGCAGTCGATCTCGATACGCCGGCAGGCGTGCTGCGCGACTTCATCAGCAGTCGCGCTGCTGCCCCGGATGCTCCGGATGGCTTCATTTGCCCCGGCGAAGTTTCGGCGCTTGCCGTCATCAGCGGCATGAGCGATGCCGGCCGCATACTCGCCGTCGATTACGATATCGTCGCCAAGGAGACGTCCCGCCTTCTCAGCCAGTTGCAGCCGAAGGTCGACACGATCCACGAGGACCTGACGGCGGCCGGCGAGGATCTGGGACGCATGCTGCTGCAGCGCATCAACAATCCGGACGCCCAGGATCTGCAGCTTCTTCTGCCGCCGCAGATCAACTTTCCGGTCGGTTAGGCTACCCGGCTGTGGGGAGCGTTGGCATCAGACCCAAAAGCCACGAAAACCCCAGTGAAATCAACGACATCTCATTCCGAAATGACGCTCACGCTTCAAAACTGTTTCCATGACGCGTGATTTGTCCTAGAAGCACCGCGTAATCCGGTCGCAGCCCACCCGGTCAAAACAAGGGATCCAAAATATGAAAACCATCGTCGTCTGCTCAGGCGGACTGGACTCCGTTTCGCTTGCCCACAAGGTCGCGACGGAAAAGCAACTTATCGGCCTGGTCTCATTCGACTACGGCCAACGGCATCGCAAGGAACTCGACTTCGCCGCCAGCTGTGCCTCACGGCTCTCCGTTCCCCATCATATTATCGACATCGCCAGCATCGGCGGTCATCTCAGCGGATCGGCCCTGACGGACAATGTCGAGGTTCCGGATGGCCACTACGCCGAGGAGACCATGAAAGCCACCGTCGTGCCGAACCGCAATGCCATCATGCTGGCAATTGCGTTCGGTCTGGCTGCGGCGCAAAAGGCAGATGCCGTTGCCGTCGCCGTGCATGGCGGCGACCACTTCATCTACCCGGACTGCCGGCCGGGCTTCATCGATGCTTTCCAGCGCATGCAGAATGAAGCGCTGGAAGGTTATGCCAGCGTGAAACTGCTTGCCCCCTATGTCGATGTTTCCAAAGCGGCGATCGTTGTTGACGGCGCGAAACACGGCACGCCGTTTTCGGAGACCTGGTCCTGCTACAAAGGCGGCGAGCTTCACTGTGGACGCTGCGGAACCTGCGTGGAACGCCGTGAAGCTTTCCATCTTGCCGGTGTTCCCGATCCCACGGAGTACGAAGACCGCGATTTCTGGAAAGCGGCCGTGTCGCGATACTCGGCCACGGAGGTGCGTTGATGTACCGCATCACCAAGGAGTTTCATCTCTCCGCCTCCCATCAATTGGATCACCTGCCTGCCGACCATCAATGCGCTCGGCTTCACGGTCACAACTACATCGTCATCGTCGAACTGGCTGCGGAAAGCCTGAATGATGATGGCTTCGTTCGTGATTATCACGACCTCTCGCCACTCAAGCGCTATATCGACGAAACATTCGATCATCGTCACCTGAACGACGTCTTCGGCCATTCGAAAGTCACCTCGGAATTTCTGGCAAGGCACTTTTACGACTGGTGCAAGCAGCGCTTTCCAGAGACCTCATCCGTTCGCGTCAGCGAGACCCCCAAAACCTGGGCGGAGTACAGGCCGTGAGCGTGGGGAGCATTCGCGTCAGCGAAATCTTTGGCCCGACCATACAGGGTGAAGGTGCCTTGATCGGGCTGCCGACGGTGTTCGTGAGGACAGGCGGCTGTGACTTCAGGTGTTCCTGGTGCGACAGTCTTCACGCGGTCGACAGCGCGTTCCGGGATCAATGGATTCCCATGTCCACTGAGGCGGTCTGGCATAAGGTCACGGAACTCTCGGGAGGCAAGCCACTGACGGTTTCTCTCTCCGGAGGCAATCCGGCGATACAGCCCTTAAGGCCATTGATCGAACTCGGCCATTCCCAAGGATACCGCTTTGCACTGGAAACACAGGGAAGTGTGGCCCAGGCTTGGTTTCGCGATCTCGATATCCTGGTCATCAGCCCCAAACCGCCATCAAGCGGAATGCTGACGGACTGGGACCAGGTGGATCACTGCCTTCACCTGGCCGCCGGCGGACCGGAGGTCGCATTGAAGATTGTCGTCTTCGACGATGCCGACTACGAATTCGCCCAACGGGCGGGTGAGCGCTATCCCCAAACTCCCTTGTTCCTTCAGCCCGGCAATCATACGCCGCCACCGCCCGATGACGATAACGCGCGCATTGATATCGACGGCGTGATGGATCGGATGCACTGGCTTGTCGCAAAAGTAACAGCCGACCAATGGTTTACAGCCCGCGTGCTACCTCAACTGCATGTGCTGCTTTGGGGAAACAAGCGAGGGGTATAAGTTTCTAGCGCTCCGGAAAGGCGAAGACATCGACCGGCTCGCCGAGCCCGCGCAGCGGGAAGGTGCCCAGGCTGTCCATGTCTTTCGCGCAGTCCGCCATTTCGACAAAGGCCCGCGACAAGAGTACCGGACGCTTGACCTCCTTGGTCAGGGTTTCCAGCCGTGAGGCGACATTGACCGCCGGGCCGATGACGGTGAAATCGAGCCGCCGGCGCGAGCCGATATTGCCGTACATGACGTCGCCGACATGCACGCCGACGCCGTAGCGCAGCGGTTCGCGTCCGTTGCCCGCATACTGCTGGTTCAATTGCGCCATCAACGCCTGCCCTTCGCGGATCGCCTGCAGCAGATCGTGACAGGCCGTGTCCTTGCTCAGCGGGAAGATCGCCAGCAATCCGTCGCCCATGAACTTCAGGATTTCTCCGCCATACCGTTCGATCGGGTCGGACATGGCGTCGAAGTAATCGTTGAGCAGATGGATGACATCGTCACGCGGCCAGAGATCGGAAATCTCAGTAAAGTCGCGCAGGTCGCAGATCATGATTGCCGCACCGACGGTCGCGCCGCTGCCGCGCGTCGTGACGCCCGACAGGATCTGTTCGCTCGCATGCGGTCCGACATAGGTCTGCAGCAGCGTGCGCGCCATGATGTTCTTCAGCCGGATTTCGCTGACGAGGGTCAGTGCCGGCAGCAGATCGCGCAGGAAATCGACATGCTCGTTCGTAAAACCGCCCGGCCGGCTGGTGGAAAATGTCGCGACGTGCCGTTTGCCGAAAGTGTGCTCGACTGGCCAGGCGATATACTCCGTGAGACCGTCGTCGCGCAGTTCCTGATAGAATGAATCCTCGTCGTCGGCTGTATCTTCCAGCTGTTTGCGCACCTCCTCCGCCCCCTGATGGATCGCGTTGACGGGACTCTTCAGGAACTCCGGCGTATTTTCGATACCATAGGCAAATGTGTTGATCTTCGCCTCGGCCAGGCCTTCCTTCCAGAGGATGCGGGCGCCAATCCATTGCGGATGGTTCATCCTGAAATGCAGTGTCGCCCGCGCCACCGGCACTCCTGATGCCAAAAGCTTCTCGCACATCTCCACCAGGATATTGTCGATGAACCGCTCGCCGCGCGTCTCGTTCACCAGCCAGTCGAGAATCCGTCTTCTGCGGACCGGCCAGACGCCTTCGCCCGCCTCGACGGCAGTCCCGGCCTTGTTCAAAAAAGACGACATCAAAAACTCCCGCTACGCCACGTCACAGGCGAGGACCAAATTTAGTTTCCGCTGAATGTGGGCGATGAGAGAGCAAATGATAAGAGGGAGACTGCGATCAAGCCTCAGAAATCCCAGTCCTCGTCCTCGGTCGCGACAGCCTTGCCGATCACATAGGAGGAACCGGAGCCGGAGAAGAAGTCGTGGTTCTCGTCGGCATTCGGCGAAAGCGCCGACAGGATTGCCGGATTGACCTTGCACGCCTCAGCCGGGAACAGCGCCTCATAGCCCAGATTCATCAGCGCCTTGTTGGCATTGTAGTGCAGGAATTTCTTGACGTCCTCGGTCAGCCCGACGCCGTCATAGAGCGCTTCGGTATATCTAGCCTCGTTGTCATAGAGCTCGAGCAGCAGCTCGAAGGCGAAATCCTTGATCTCCTGCCTTCTCTCCTCACCGAGCCGCTCCAGCCCGCGCTGGAACTTGTAGCCGATATAATAGCCGTGCACCGCCTCGTCGCGGATGATCAGTCGGATCATGTCGGCCGTGTTCGTGAGCTTGGCGCGGCTCGACCAGTACATCGGCAGGTAGAATCCGGAATAGAACAGGAAGCTTTCAAGGAAGACGCTCGCGACCTTCTTCTTCAGCGGATCGCCGGAGCCGTACTGCTCCATGATCAGCGCCGATTTCCGCTGCAGGAATTCATTCTCCTCCGACCACCGGTAGGCATCGTCGACGTCAGGCGTCGAGCACAGCGTCGAGAAGATCGAGGAATAGGAGCGCGCATGCACCGCCTCCATGAAGGAGATGTTGGAAAGTACCGCCTCCTCATGCTGCGTCACCGCATCCGCCATCAGCCGGATGGAACCGACGCCGTTCTGGATCGTGTCGAGCAGCGTCAAACCGGTAAAGACGCGGATGGTCAGCTGCTGCTCGACCGGCGTCAGCGTCGCCCAGGAAGGAATGTCGTTCGAAAGCGGCACCTTCTCCGGCAGCCAGAAATTGCCGGTGAGCCGGTTCCAGACTTCGAGATCCTTATCGTCCTCGATGCGGTTCCAATTGATGGCGCGCACGCGGGACGCAGGTTTGATTTGCATGTTCATCGGGTGGTCCTTTTCGGGCGTCAGCGTCTGCATGGCGAAGGGAACTGCGGAACCCTCCCGCTTCTTGCAGCGTCAGCCGCAATCAAATCATAAGGTGCAGGATACGCAGCCCTGCACCTCGGTGCCGGACAGCGCCATCTGGCGAAGGCGTATGTAGTAGATCGTCTTGATGCCCTTCTTCCAGGCATGGATCTGCGCCTTGTTGATGTCGCGCGTCGTTGCCGTGTCGCGGAAGAACAAGGTCAGCGACAGGCCTTGGTCGACATGCTGGGTCGCCGCCGCATAGGTGTCGATGATCTTCTCCGGCCCGATCTCGTAGGCATCCTGATAATAGTCGAGATTGTGGTTGGTCATGAACGGCGCCGGATAATAGACGCGGCCGATCTTACCTTCCTTGCGGATTTCGATCTTCGAGACGATCGGATGGATCGAGGAGGTCGAGTGGTTGATATAGGAGATCGACCCCGTCGGCGGAACCGCCTGCAGGTTCTGGTTATAGAGGCCGGAGGCCATTACCGCCTTCTTCAACGTGGCCCAATCTTCCTGCGTCGGAATGTGAATGCCTGACGTCTCGAACAGCGCCCTGACCGTCTCCGTCGCCGGCTCCCAGAGCTGCTCTGTATATTTGTCGAAATAGTCGCCGGAGGCATATTTCGAATTCTCGAAGCCCTTGAAGCTCGTACCGCGTTCGACCGCCAAAAGGTTCGAGGCGCGGATTGCGTGATAGGTCACCGTATAGAAATAGATATTGGTGAAATCGACGCCTTCCTCGGAGCCGTAGAAGATACGCTCGCGGGCGAGATAACCGTGCATGTTCATCTGGCCGAGGCCGATCGCATGGCTCTCGTCATTGCCCTTCTCGATCGAGGGAACCGAGGAAATGTGACTCATGTCGGAAACGGCTGTCAGCGCCCGGATCGAGGTCTCGATCGTCTTGCCGAAATCTGCCGAATCCATTGCCGCCGCGATATTCAGCGAGCCGAGATTGCAGGAAATATCCTTGCCGAGATGTTTGTAGGAAAGGTCGTCATGATATTCGCTCGCCTCGCTGACCTGCAGGATTTCCGAGCATAGATTGCTCATCGAAATACGTCCGGCGATCGGGTTCGCCCGGTTCACCGTGTCCTCGAACATGATGTAGGGGTAGCCGCTCTCGAACTGGATTTCGGCAAGCACCTGGAAGAATTCGCGCGCCTTGATCTTCTTCTTCGAAATGCGGGCATCCGCCACCATCTCGCGATATTTTTCCGTCACCGAAATCTCGGTGAAAGGCACGCCATAGACGCGTTCCACGTCATAGGGCGAGAACAGATACATATCCTCGTTGTTCTTGGCGAGTTCGAAGGTGATATCGGGCACGACGACGCCGAGTGACAGCGTCTTGATGCGGATTTTTTCGTCGGCATTTTCGCGCTTGGTGTCGAGGAAGCGCATGATATCGGGATGATGGGCATTGAGATAGACCGCACCCGCGCCCTGCCGCGCCCCGAGCTGGTTGGCATAGGAGAAGCTGTCTTCGAGCAGCTTCATCACCGGGATGATGCCCGAGGACTGGTTCTCGATATGCTTGATCGGCGCGCCTGCCTCGCGGATATTCGTCAGCGACAGCGCCACGCCGCCGCCGCGCTTCGACAATTGCAGCGCCGAATTGATCGAGCGGCCGATCGATTCCATATTGTCCTCGACGCGCAGCAGGAAGCAGGAAACCAGTTCGCCGCGCTGCTTCTTGCCGGCATTGAGGAAGGTCGGCGTCGCCGGCTGGAAACGGCCGGAAATGATCTCGTCGACCATGTCGCGCGCAAGGCCTTCGTCGCCGCGCGCCAAGGCCAGAGCCACCATGCAGATGCGGTCCTCATAGCGCTCGAGATAGCGCTTTCCGTCGAAGGTCTTCAGCGTATAGCTGGTGTAATATTTGAAGGCGCCGAGGAAGGTCGGGAAACGGAATTTCTTGGCATAGGCCTGGTCGAACAGATCCCGCACGAAATTGAAGGAATACTGGTCGAGAACCTCCTGCTCGTAATATCCCTCGGTCACGAGGTAATTGAGCTTTTCCCTCAGATTGTGGAAGAACACCGTGTTCTGGTTCACATGCTGGAGGAAATATTGCTTGGCCGCCAAACGATCCTTGTCGAGCTGAATCCGCCCCTCATCGTCATAGAGGTTCAGCATCGCGTTCAGCGCGTGATAGTCGAGGGTTTCGGCTGCCTTCGGCGGCCTTTCCCCGGCGGGCTGAGCAAAAGTTTGATGCGGTTTTGCGCCCGCATCCCGCGTCAGGTTTGTTCCCGTGTCCAAAATCGTTCCATTCCGTGTTTGACCTTGGCGACGTCGTCTTCGGTGCCCATGAGCTCGAACCGGTAAAGGTACGGCACCTGGCATTTCTGCGAGACCACGTCGCCGGCGAGCCCGTATGTCTCGCCGAAATTGCTGTTGCCCGCGGCGATCACGCCGCGGATGTGTCCTCGGTTTTCCGCATCGTTGAGGAAACGGATCACCTGCTTGGGAACGGCACCCTTGCCGCCGTCGCCGCTATAGGTCGGCACGATCAGCACGAAGGGTTCGCGGATATGGAACGCGTCTGCGCCACCTGGCGGAATGCGCGCCGCGCGCAGACCGAGCTTGGCGACGAACCGATGGGTGTTCTCGGATCGGCTGGAATAATAGACAATCAAGCCCATCGCTTGTCCTCAGGTCAGGAGAGCGCGCTGATCATGTCGGGACGGAAGCCCGCCCAATGCTGCTCGCCGGCGATGACGACAGGCGCCTGCATGTAGCCGAGGCTGCGGACGCGATCGAGCGCTTCGGCATCCTGCGAGATATCGACGATGTCATAATCGACGCCCAGACGGTCGAGGGCGCGGTAGGTGGCAGTGCACTGGACGCAGGCAGGCTTGCTGTAGACGGTAATGGTCATGATATTCCTCGTGACGATGCGATTGGGACGCAGGACATCGATCGGAAATCTGTCGATATCCGTCGAAAAATTCTCTGATGATTTTGAGCTGTGCGGCTGTTTAGCCGCTGGGCGTACTCCGCCCTCTACCTCTAGTGGGTGGCGGCCTGAACTGAAATTCTGACATGACTTCACCCCGAAGTGGCTCATGCGGAGGTTCGGGCCCGCGAAACGCGATGCGGAGATTCCCCGCAGCCATGCAACGCGACCTTCCGGACACCCCGCCCGTGGACGTTTCGTTCGAGGCAGGTCTCCTGGCTCACGGGTCAAAGCGCCTGCCCAGCCTTCCCGGAGCATCATGCTCCAGTGACTTGAAATCGGACAGTTGCTCGCCGCTTACAGTTGCGGGGGCAGCCCCGGCATTGCCGCGCCATGATGGCGAAGCGCACCGAATTCCCGTCTTAGCCGCCGATCCTCACGAATCGACGGAACCTCGAACACTAGATATGGTACGCGAATCGATCATGACGTCAACAAGTTGTTGTGGCGGCGCGACAATGGCGGCAACGAATCGCCGCGCTGTGTATGATGTGGATAACGAAGCGTTAACGGAAAAGCGCTGTGTAGAACCCATCATAAAAAGAGCTGGCAGAAGCCGGCTCCTCAAACGACATTCATATTTTTATCCGAAGCAACCGCAGTGCATTGATCGTCACCAGCACGGTGGCGCCGGTATCGGCAAGAATCGCTGGCCAGAGCCCGGTGATCCCTGCGATCGTCGTCACCAGAAACACCGCCTTCAGCCCGAGTGCGATGGTGATATTCTGCAGGATGTTGCGCATCGTGCGTTTGGAAAGTTCGATCATCCGCGCCACGTCGCCAACGCGTCCGTGCAGCACGGCGGCATCCGCCGTCTCCAGCGCCACATCGGTGCCGCCGCCCATGGCGATGCCGATATCGGCAGCGGCCAGCGCCGGAGCATCGTTGATGCCGTCGCCGACCTTGGCGACGATGAAGCCCTGGCGCTTCAATTCGCCGACGACCCGCTGCTTATCCTCCGGCATCATCTCGCCGCGCCAGTCGATGCCGAGCATGCCGGCAACGGCTGCTGCCGTCCGCTTGTTGTCGCCCGTCAACATCACCGCCTTGACGCCTGCCGATTTGAGCGCAGCGAGCCCGGCCTCGGCATCCTCACGCGGCTCGTCACGCATGGCGATCAGGCCGGCCGCAACACCGTTGACGAGCAGCACCGACACGCTCTTGCCCTCGTCGTTCAGCGCAGTGATGCGTGCATCCTGTTCCGCGCTGAGCGTCCCGCGCTCGCGGGCGGCAGGCGGCGACAGCAGATCCAGCGCCTCACCGCCGACTTTGCCGCTGACACCCTTGCCCGGCAGCGCTTCCAGCTCGAAGGCCGGCGGCACGGGAACGCCGTCCGCCTTGGCGCGGTTGAGGATCGCCAGCGCCAGCGGATGGCTGGAACCCTGCTCCAGCACCGCCGCGCGCGACAGCACCTGCGCCTCGCTCAGGCCAAAGGAAATGATGTCGGTCACCTGAGGCTTGCCTTCTGTCAGCGTGCCTGTCTTGTCGAAGGCGACCATCGTCACCTTGCCGAGCGTTTCCAACACCGCGCCGCCCTTCATCAGCAGCCCGCGCCGCGCACCGGATGAAAGCGAGGCGGCGATCGCCGCCGGCGTCGAGATGACGAGCGCGCAGGGGCAGCCGATCAAAAGGATCGCAAGGCCCTTGTAGACCCATTCGCCCCACGGCCCAGCGAACAGCAACGGTGGAACGACCGCGACAAGCGCTGCGACCACGACGACGCCGGGCGTGTAATAGCGCGAGAACCGATCGATGAAGCGTTCGGTCGGCGCCTTCGATTCCTGAGCTTCCTCCACCAGCTTGACGACGCGGGCGATGGTATTGTCGGCGGCAGCCGCCGTGACGCGAACCCTGAGCACCGCATCGCCATTCACCGTGCCGGCAAAAACGACGGCATCGACGCCCTTGCGCACCGGCGTGCTCTCGCCCGTCACCGGCGCCTCGTCGATCGCGCTCTCGCCTGAGATGATGATGCCGTCCGCCGAGATCCGGTCGCCAGGACGAACCATGATGATGGCGCCGACCGAAAGGCTTTCCGCAGGCACCTCCCGTGTCTGCCCATTGTCTTCGAGTAGCGCACTCTTCGGCACCAGTGCCGTCAGCGACTGGATGCTTTCGCGCGCCTTGCCCGCTGCCACCCCTTCCAGCAGCTCGCCAACGAGGAACAGGAACACGACAGTTGCCGCCTCTTCGCCGGCATTGATGATGACGGCGCCGACAGCGGCGATCGTCATCAGCATCTCGATCGAAAACGGTGTTCCTGAGAGGGCAGCCATGACAGCGCGCCGAGCGATCGGCACCAGCCCGATCAGCATGGCGACGATGAAGGCATAGGACGCAATCGCCGGCACGAGATGGCCGACGGCATAGGCGGCAACGAGTGCCGCACCCGAAAGGATGGTCAGCCGGCCCTTCCTACTCTGCCACCAGGGACCGGCCATCGGCGCATGGTCGTGCCCGTGCAGCCCCTCGATTTCCTTCTCGCCATGTTCGTGAGAATGGTCGTGGCCATGACTTGCATGATCGTGCCCTTCATGGTCGTGGTCATGGCCCGCGTGATCACCGTGATCACCGTGATCATGTCCATGGTCATGACGGTGCTGCGAGCCGTGTTCATGCGCAGCCGCAGCGTTTCCGGCAAGCGGCGCGACGGAATAGCCGAGCCCGGTCACCTTCTTCTCGATCGTCTTGAGATCGCTGCTGCCATCATGCCGGACGGTCATCGTGCCCGCCATCACCGAGACGGAAACATCGGCGACACCCGCCACGCGTCTGACCGCCGTATCGATCTTGGTTGCGCAGGCGGCGCAATCCATGCCGCCAACCCGATATCGTGTTTCGCTCTCAGCCATGAACCGCTTCCTTGTCAAATAGAAGCATCCCTCCTACATCCTCTAGCGACTAGAGGTGCAAGAGGAAAATTATGAAAAGGATCACGATCGGCGAAGCTGCTCGCCAGAGTGGCGTCAAGGTGCCGACGGTGCGTTATTACGAGAGCATCGGGCTGCTCGCGGCGCCGAGCCGCAGCGAGGGCAACCAGCGCTCCTTCGAACCCGCCGATATCAGCCGCCTCGCCTTCATCCGCCATGCCCGCGAACTCGGCTTCGAGATCGAGGCGATCCGCACGCTGCTCACCCTGCAGGATGATCCGCACCAATCCTGTGCCTCGGCCGACGCCATCGCCAAGGCCCGCCTCATCGAGGTCGAGCAGCGCATCCGCAGCCTGAGGGCGCTGAAGGCCGAGCTGGAAACCATGGTGGAAGGCTGCGGCCACGGCCGCGTCGACCAATGCCGCGTCATCGAGGTTCTCGCCGACCACGGCCAGTGCACGCATCCCCACCACTGATCTCCGCCCTTGCAGGCGATCCGCGCCCGCGCCAAAACTGAACGAGACAGAATCGGGCGAAGACATCAATGAACCAGAAGCGGATTGCAATCATCGGCGGCGGCCCGGCGGGTCTAGCGGCTGCCGAACTGCTTTCCCGTTCCGGTCATGCGGTGACCGTCTATGACGCCATGCCGACCTTTGCCCGCAAGTTTCTGCTGGCCGGCAAGTCCGGTCTCAACATCACCCATTCCGAGGATTATGCCCGTTTCACCACGCGCTTCGGAGCGGCCTCCGCCCGTCTGCGCCCCGCTCTTGATGCCTTTACCCCTGATGATATCAGGAATTGGGCAAGCGAGCTCGGGACGGAAACCTTCATCGGCTCGTCCGGCCGGGTTTTTCCGAAGGTGATGAAGGCCTCGCCTTTGCTGCGCGCCTGGCTCAGGCGGCTGGAGGCACAGGGCGCCACGCTGCGCACCCGCCACCGCTGGACCGGTTTTGCCGAAGACGGCTATGTTTTCGAAACGCCAGAAGGGCGCGGCCTCGTCCATTGCGACGCAGCCCTGCTGGCGCTCGGCGGCGCAAGCTGGCCGCGCCTCGGCTCGGATGCTACCTGGGTACCTTGGCTGGCCGGCAGGGGTGTGGAAATTGACACTTTTCAACCCGCCAATTGCGGCTTCGTCGTCGGCTGGAGCAGGAACTTCAGCGAGCGTTTCGCCGGCGAGCCGGTAAAATCAGTCACCGCCACGTCCGAGGCCGGCACTTTTCCCGGCGAATTCGTCATCACCGGCAGCGGCATCGAAGGCAGCCTCGTCTATACCCATACGGCCGCGTTGCGCGACCGGCTGCCGAACCATGGCAGCGCCGTCCTGACGCTCGACCTCGCACCGGGCCGCGCCATCGAGAGGCTGAGCCGCGACCTTGCGCGGCAGGACGCCAAATCGAGCTTTTCAAACCGCCTGCGCAAGGGCGCCGGCCTCGACGGCGTCAAGACGGCGCTGCTCCGCGAACTCGCTCCCGAGCGCGACCGAACCGATCCGGAGCGTCTCGCACGCATGATCAAGGCCCTGCCGGTGCCGGTGATCGAAACCCGCCCGATCGCCGAAGCGATCTCCTCAGCCGGCGGCATCCGCTGGAGCGGCGTCGACGAGAGCTACATGTTGAAGGCACTGCCGGGCACCTTCGTCGCCGGCGAAATGCTCGACTGGGAGGCGCCGACTGGTGGCTATCTCCTCACCGCCTGCCTGGCGACCGGCCGGGCGGCAGCCCGTGGCATCGAGGCCTGGCTGCAGCGCTAGAGCGCTGGAAGCTGTCAGCCTTGAGGCAAAACAACAAGATCATCATCAATCAGACCGAGGCCGGATGGAAGGTCATGGCGAGACCATTCATGCAGTAGCGAAGCCCGGTTGGCTTCGGGCCGTCATCGAAGACATGGCCGAGGTGACCGCCGCAACGGCTGCAGTGCACGGCGGTACGTGCCATGCTGAAGGTCGTGTCGCCGGTTGTGCCGACGGCATTTTCAAGCGGCGCCCAGAAGCTCGGCCAGCCAGTGCCGCTGTCGAATTTGGTGGTCGAGGAAAAGAGGTCCTGGTCGCAGCCGGCGCAGGCGAAATTGCCCTTTCGCTCCTCATGCAGCAAGGCACTGGTGAAGGGATGTTCCGTCCCCGCCTGGCGCAGGATGACATATTGATCCGGCGTCAGCAGCTTGCGCCATTCCTCCTCGGTGTGGGTCACCGCAAACCTCTCGCCGGCGATTGCCTTGCCGGCCAGGCCTGAGCGAACCGCAAGCGCCCCAAAAGCAGCGCCCATCAGCAACAATCGTCTGTTCAGCATGGTCGGATCTCCTCATCTGGCAAACCTTGCTTCTGTACAGAACTACGAGGGAGAGGGGGCATTTGTTACGCCATGGCTGCCCAAACACCGAAATGTGATTTCAGCCACTTTCGTCAGGAGGCGCCGCACGCTGACGAGCGCCAGCGCCGGCCGATTGCAAACCAGCCGCTTTTCCATCAGAGTGTGCTGAAATTCGGTGGGAGGAGCCGATGCACGAACACTCAGCGCACGCCGAGTACGTCTACACGTCTGCCCAGCGCGAATCTGCGGCAGCCAGTTCTCCTGTTGTCGCCTCATGGCGGCGGTGCATGACCATGCACCAGCTCGCCCCCGAGGACCAGCGGGCTCCAATCCGCCTCACCGACCTGGAATTCCGCCGTGCGCGCGAGCAGTCCGATCAGCTGATCGCCAGCGCGACGGAAGAGCTCGATCGTCTCTTTACCACCGTTGGCAGGGCCGGCTGTTGCCTGCTTCTGACCGACAAGAACGGCATCGCGCTGGAGCGCCGGGGCGCTGCCGGCGACGACAAGGAATTCCGCGAACTCGGCCTCTGGACCGGCTCGGTCTGGACAGAGGCCAGCATCGGCACCAACGGTATCGGCACTGCACTTGCCGACGAGCGTGCCGTCGCCATCTTCCGCGATCAGCATTTTTTCAGCTCGAATACCAGCCTCAGCTGCACGACGGCGCCGATCCGCGATCATCGTGGCCGAGTGGCCGCAGCCCTCGACATCTCCGCATGTCGCGAGGACGTCAACGAGATGACGCTGGCGATCCTAACGCAGACCGTGCGCGATGCAGCGATGCGCATCGAGCTCAACCTCTTCCGCTCGGCCTTTGCCGGCGCCCGTTTCCTGATGGTCCCGGCCGGCACCAATTCCGCCGCCGCTTTGCTGGCCGTCGACAGGCACGATTTGGTGCTCGGGGCGACGCGCGCCGCCCGCGTCGCGTTGCAGCTGGACGACAAACGCATCGCCGCCGGCATTCCGGCAGCCGATGCTCTGCACGAGGCTGGCGTTTCCCAGCAGGACGAGATGGTCGAGGCGGAGAAGGCGGCACTGCTGCGGGCGCTGTCGCGCGCCGGCGGCAATGTTTCGCAGGCGGCGATCGCGCTCGGCATCAGCCGCGCCACACTACACAGGAAGATGAAGAAGCTCGATCTCCACTGATCGGAGCAAAGGTCCCGCTCCTGGAGCAATCGTGACCCGATGCTGTCGCAGGTCTGCGACACTGTGCACTGCGGTATGGAAGACCCGCCCTGTTCCTTCCGCCAAAACATGCTCATTTTCCTCTCACTGGTTCGCTTGGGAACCTGGATCATCAAGGGAGGATGACATGCTTCATCAGAAAATCGTCGAGTCGCCGTTCAAGCTGAAATACGGCAACTATATCGGCGGCGAATGGCGCGAGCCGGTCGAAGGCAAATACTTCGAAAACCTAACGCCCGTCACCGGCGGCAAGCTCTGCGACATTCCCCGCTCCAATGAAAAGGACATCAATCTCGCGCTCGACGCCGCCCATGCGGCAAAGGAAAAATGGGGCCGCACCTCCGCTGCCGAGCGCTCCAATATCCTCATGAAGATTGCCCAGCGCATGGAAGACAAGCTGGAATTGCTCGCCCAGGCCGAGACCTGGGACAATGGCAAGCCGATCCGCGAAACCATGGCGGCCGACATTCCGCTGGCGATCGACCACTTCCGCTACTTCGCCTCCTGCATTCGCGCCCAGGAGGGTTCGATCGGCGAGATCGACCACGATACCGTCGCCTATCACTTCCATGAGCCACTCGGCGTCGTCGGTCAGATCATCCCGTGGAACTTCCCGATCCTGATGGCCACCTGGAAGCTGGCACCTGCACTTGCCGCCGGCAACTGCGTCGTGCTGAAGCCCGCCGAGCAGACACCGGCCTCGATCCTGCTCTGGGCCGAGATCGTCGGCGATCTGCTGCCGCCCGGCGTGCTCAACATCGTCAACGGCTTCGGCATAGAAGCCGGCAAGCCGCTGGCGACCAGCCCGCGCGTCGCCAAGATCGCCTTCACCGGCGAGACGACGACCGGCCGGCTGATCATGCAATATGCCAGCCAGAACCTCATTCCGGTGACATTGGAGCTCGGCGGCAAGTCGCCGAACATCTTCTTCGCCGATGTGATGGCCGAGGACGACGACTTCCTCGACAAGGCGCTCGAAGGCTTTGCGATGTTTGCCCTCAACCAGGGCGAAGTCTGCACTTGCCCGAGCCGCGCCCTCGTCCAGGAATCGATCTACGACCGCTTCATGGAAAAGGCCGTGAAACGCGTCGAGGCGATCAAGCAGGGCAACCCGCTCGACACCGCGACGATGGTCGGCGCCCAGGCTTCGACGGAGCAGCTGGAAAAGATCCTCGCCTATCTCGACATCGGCAAGCAGGAAGGCGCCGAGGTACTGACCGGCGGCTCGCGTAACGATCTCGGCGGCGAGTTGGCGAACGGCTATTATGTCATGCCGACGATCTTCAAGGGCCACAACAAGATGCGTGTGTTCCAGGAGGAGATCTTCGGACCGGTGGTTTCGGTCACGACCTTCAAGAACGAGAAGGAAGCGCTCGAAATCGCCAACGACACACTCTACGGTCTCGGCGCCGGTGTCTGGAGCCGAGACGCCAATCGCTGCTATCGTTTCGGCCGCGAGATCCAGGCCGGCCGCGTCTGGACCAACTGCTACCACGCCTACCCGGCCCATGCCGCCTTCGGCGGCTACAAGCAGTCGGGCATCGGTCGTGAAACCCACAAGATGATGCTCGACCACTACCAGCAGACCAAGAACATGCTGGTGAGCTACAGCCCGAAAGCACTCGGCTTCTTCTGAGAGCAGCCGATGATGTTATGATAAAAGCCTTCTCTCCGACACGGGGAGAAGGCGTTGTCTTTAGAGCGCCACGCATCCCGTGGGACGCTCTAACGCTTTGAATTTGCGTATAACAAATTTCCGAAAATCGATCCGATTTTCGGGGTTATCCGCCGGAGGAGGCAGCCATGGAAACCACCGTCAACGGCGAAGCGCGTGTTCTCGCAACCGACACAGCTCTCGATTTGATCGCAGAAATCAAGCGGGATCATACCGATATCCTCTTCCACCAGTCCGGCGGCTGCTGCGACGGCTCCTCGCCGATGTGTTATCCGACTAATGAATTCATGATCGGCGACAACGACGTCAAGCTCGGCGAGATCGGCGGCGTACCGGTCTACATCAGCGCCAGCCAGTTCGAGGCATGGAAGCATACGCAGCTGATCATCGACGTCGTACCGGGCCGCGGCGGCATGTTCTCGCTCGACAATGGCCGGGAGAAACGCTTCCTGACCCGCTCCCGCCTCTTTGGCGGCGGCGAGGCTTGCACAGTGCCTGATGTGAAGGTCAGGGCGGTTTAATGCCGTCGCCTTATCGGGTACGAATTTTGCCTGTAGTATTCCCATAGTACCTGCACTCTGTCGCTGTTTGCTACTCTCCGCCAGTTGGTTTCAAAGGGAGGAAACGATGCCAGCCTCAAAGATCCTGATGATCACCGGTGATTTCACCGAAGATTACGAAACGATGGTGCCGTTCCAGACGCTGCTCGCCTGCGGCTACACAGTCGACGCCGTCTGCCCCGGCAAGAAGGCCGGCGACACCATCGCCACTGCCATCCACGATTTCGAAGGCGACCAAACCTATTCCGAAAAACGCGGCCATAATTTCGCTCTGAATGCCACCTTCGACAGCGTGCGCGCCGAAGATTACGATGCGCTCGTCATCCCCGGCGGGCGGGCGCCCGAATATCTGCGCCTCAATGCCGACGTCATCAAATCCGTGCGGCACTTCTTCGACGCGGGAAAACCCGTCGCCGCCATCTGCCACGGCGCACAGCTGCTTGCCGCTGCCGGGGTTTTGAAGGGCCGCACCTGCTCGGCCTATCCCGCCTGCCGGCCGGAAGTCGAACTTGCCGGCGGCATCTATGCCGACATCGCTATCAGCGATGCAGTCTCGGACGGCAATCTGGTCACGGCACCCGCCTGGCCCGCCCATCCCTCGTGGCTGCGTCAGTTCATGGCCGTGCTCGATGCCGCAGCACTGCTGGAAACCAACGCCGCCTAAGAAGGGCGGCACCGGGAGGACGACATGTGTGAATTGTTCATCAAGGCGGATGCGCGGCTCTGGGAAAGCGCCACCCGGTCGCTGCGCATCGACGGCATGGTCACCAGCGTCAGGCTGGAGAATTTCTTCTGGTCGAAGCTCGAGGAGATCGCCCGCCGCGACGGCATGAATGTCGTCCAGCTGATCACCCGGCTGCATCATGAATCGATCGATGCCGGCCATGATCTTGGAAACTTCACATCCTTCCTGCGGGTCTGCTGCGCCCGCTATCTCGACCTGCAGCTCGCAGGTGACATCCCGGCCGACGTCACCCGCCCGATCTCCGGTCTCGACGCCCCTGGAATTCTCGGCCGGGAACGGGCGAAGTATCACTGAAAGCCGGTCCGACCGGACCATCGGACAATGACGGACGGAACTGCCCGCGGATAACTCCTCGGGCAGTTCCGCAAGATGTCTGACCTTGTCTTCCCCAGCGGGCTTGCGCTGCCGGCCAGCCTGGATCAACAATGCGCGGCATCATCCAGCACCGGCACCGTCAGGAGATCGATTGCCATGAACGACCAGAAAGCCGTGATCGTCACCGGAGCCGGCGGCAACCTCGGCAGCGCCGTTGTCCGCGAGCTTGCCAACGCCGGCGCAAAACTCGTCTGCATGAACCGTTCGAGCAGTGAGCTGGAAGCCTTGGCCGGTGATCTTCCTGCCGCCACCGAGTTTCTGTCGATCGCCGGAACGGATCTCACCGATTATGCTTCCTGCGCCGCCGCCGTCGCCCGGGCCGTAAAGCGCTTCGGCGGTGTCAGCGCATTGGTCAATACCGTCGGCGGTTTCCAGATGGGGCCGGTCGGGCCGGAGGCCCCCGCGCAGTGGGAGACGATGATGACCGCAAACGCCCGCACTGCGCTGACGATCAGCGCCGCGGTTCTCCCGACCATGAAGGCTGCGGGCTACGGCCGCATCGTTCATATCGCCGCCGCGCCCGGCCTGAAGGCCGGCGCCAAGCAGGCCGCTTACGCCGCCTCGAAAGCCGCTGTCATCCGTCTGACCGAGGCGATCGCTGCCGAATGCCGCGACGACCGCATCACCGCCAACTGCATCCTGCCCGGGACAATCGACACACCTGAGAATCGCGCGGCCATGCCCGATGCGAAGACCGATGGCTGGGTGTCGCCGCAATCGATCGCCCGCCTCATCGCCTTCCTGATTTCGCCGGCCGCAGCCGTCGTCACTGGCGCAGCAATCCCCGCGGCCGGCCGCGAATAGTGGAAGACGCGGCGTGAGCCGCCGTCGAAACGCGCTTCAACAGCCGCGCCGAGCTTTGGCCGGCCTCGCCTTGCCTTCCGTTTCGGCGGCAGTCCGTTTGTCGTGAGCAATGGGTGATGAGACTACAGAGACCTGCGAGTTTTAATCAGTGACACACGATCTGGCTTGAGGTTCGGTTCGCCTTAAGGCAGCCTCGTCTCCGCCCGCTCATGCGACGGGCACAAGACAGCGGGCGGACACAATGGTCGTGAGGATCGCATTGCGGCGGCATTTGCCAGAAGGCGGGTGGTTTCGATGACAGACGGTCCGGCATTGCGCGCTGTCGGCGCAAACAGCCTGCTACGCGAGGAATGGTTCCTGGGCGTCAGCGTCGCAACGAGCTTGGCGTTTCTTGTTTTCCAGGAGCAGCTCTTCGGGCAGCTTTCCGATCCGCTTTGGTTCACTGTCGTTTTCGCGTGGCTGTTCGCTGCCGTCCTCGGCTCCGCTCTGTCGGTTGTCCGGCACGCGGATCATTTGGCTGAGCGGCTGAAGGAACCCTACGGCACGCTCATTCTGACGCTTGCCATCACCTCGATCGAGGTGATGGCAATATCAGCCGTCATGCTTCACGGCGAGAACAATCCCACGCTTGCGCGCGACACCCTGTTCGCCGTCGTCATGATCATCCTGAACGGCATGGTCGGTCTGTCCTTGCTGCTGGGCGCATGGCGGCGACCGGAACAGCAACATAATCTGCAGGGCGCCAACGCCTATCTCGGGGTCATCGTACCGCTGGCGACCCTGAGCCTGGTGATGCCGACATTTCTTGCAGGCCCGGACGGACAGCATCCATCCGCACCGAGACAACTGATACTGGGTATAATATCGGTCGGCCTTTACGCTACGTTTCTGTTTCTTCAGGCCGGCCGCCATCGGGACTATTTCACTGACGACAGCAACCGCCACGAGCCCATCAGCGAACGTGTCCCTCGCCACGGACCGGTCTGGCCTCATGCCATTCTGCTTTTCGCCTATATGGCTCCCGTCGTCTTTCTCGTCGAACAGCTTGCCCTGCCGATCGATTACATTATCGAAACCCTGCATGCTCCAACCGCACTTGGCGGTGTTGTCATGGCCATCCTGGTCGCGACGCCTGAGGCAATCAGCGCCGTGCGTGCGTCCATCGCCAATAATCTTCAGCGTTCCGTCAATATCTTCCTTGGTTCGGTGCTGTCGACGATCGGGCTGACGGTGCCGGCGATGCTTGTTGTCAGTCAGCTTTATGGACACCCCGTGACACTCGGCCTGGAGCATGGAGATCTGGTGATGCTCCTGCTCACTCTTGCCGTCAGCATCATCACCTTTGCCAGCGGCCGCACGCATCTCATGCAAGGCGCTGTACATCTGGTGCTTTTCCTGGCTTACGTGCTGCTCATTTTCCAGCAATGAAACCGCCCGATGGCGACCGCGCGAGGGCAAGCAAGTAAAGATTCCCGCGCTTGGTCTGTCTTCCGCTATGATGACGGGAGCTATTGCACAGCTAGCAAGATGGCTGCACGACTTAAGTGGCGATACGGAGACCGGACTTGGGCTCACTAGTGGTTGGCGGGCTTGTATTTCTATGTCTGTCGATGGCGACGTCGATAGGATTGATCGTGCGTGCCCGCTTGCCCGATCACCATCTCAATGCGGAATCCAAGGACGTCATCAGGCTGGCAACCGCAGTGGTGGGAACGCTGTCGGCCCTGGCGCTCGGCCTTCTGATAGCATCCGCCAAGTCGACCTACGACAACGCCGAAGTGGAGATGAGAACGGCGGCTGCACGGGTACTGCTGCTTGACCGCGTCATGGCGCAATACGGGCCGGAAACTGACAAGGCGCGGCAATTGCTGCGTGAACTCATCGAGAAACGACTGAGCCGCGGCTGGACTGCCGAAACCACCGACGAGCCATCCGCCAAAGCGCTGGGAGAATATCAGGATATAGAGTCGGTTCAGGCCGACCTTCGATCCCTGGCGCCGAAGGATGCGGCGCAGCGCTCTCTCCAGGCGCGTGCTCTGGAGGTGAGCGGCATGGTAGCCGAAACCCACTGGCTGCTGGTCGAATCCGGTAAGGAGGGTTTGCCCTGGGCCTTCCTTACCGTTCTCGTCTGTTGGCTCGCGCTGCTTTTCGCGACCTTCGGGCTGCAGGCACCGGTCAATCCGACGGTGCTGTCAATTCTGCTTGTTTGCGCCCTGTCCGTTGCGGGCGCGATTTTCCTGATTTCGGATATGGCCAATCCCTATGTCGGGCTGGTCCATGTTTCGGATGCACCTTTGCAGTCTGCCATCGAACGCCTCGGGAAGCCCTAGAGCCACGTCATGGCGTCCGTCGAGAGTGAGCTTCGACACAGCTTAATTGTGCGCCAGCCGCTATTGCAATTTGCAGCAATGCCGCGACATAATATCGCATGCCCGGAACTTTTCGGAGAGGGGTCGTCTCCGCCGAGGCACGCATGAAGACTGGGGCTCGTAAACATCGGGGCGGCGGCAATGCGTGTGAGATTGTATCAGGGTCTGCACCTGTCCGTGGTGCTTGCCGGCATGGTAATTCTCGCTGGCTGTGAGGAAAGTGGCAACACCTACGTTCCCCCTCCGCCACCTCCGGTTCGCGTCGCTCAGCCGCTCCAGCAACCGGTAACGCTCTATTTCGAACTCACCGGCAATACCGCGCCGCTCAATGCTGTCGATATCGAGGCGCGCGTCCAGGGCTATATCCAATCGATCGACTACCAGGACGGCATGACGGTGATGAAGGGCACCAAGCTCTTCGGCATCGAGCGCGACACCTACCAGGCGCAACTGGATCAGGCGAAGGCGTCACTCGCTTCGCAGCAGGCTTCCCAAGTCGGCGCCAAGCAGGAGTATGACCGCCAGCTCAATCTGTCGAAGCAACAGGTCACCACGCAGACCGCCGTCGACAGCGCCAAGGCAACGCTCGACGAGGCGAATGCGTCCATCCTCAATGCCCAGGCCAATCTCGATCTCGCGACGATCAATCTCGGATATACGGAAGTGCTTGCCCCGTTCGACGGCACCGTCACCGATCACCTCGTCGATATCGGCGCGCTTGTCGGCGTATCCGGTCCCACCAAACTCGCCAGCATCGTGCAGACGGATCCGCTTTATGCCTATTTCAACGTCAGCGAAACTCAGGTGCTGATGATCAAGGAAAGCCTGGCGAAGCAGGGTCATACCTTCAAGCAGACGGACCTTCCCAGCATTCCTGCGGAGATCGGCCTGCAGACGGAACAAGGTTATCCGCACAAGGGCCATCTCGACTACGTCTCGCCGCAGCTCGATGCCTCCACAGGCACGCTTCAAGTGCGCGCGCTGTTCGACAACAAGGACCGCGCCATGCTGCCCGGTCTCTTCGTGCGGGTTCGGGTGCCGGTCGGCCATAACGACAAGGCTCTGCTGGTGCGCGACGACGCCATCGGAACGAACCAGTTGGGCAGCTACCTGCTTGTCCTCGGCAAGGACGACGTCATCGAGCAGAAGCAGGTCAAGACCGGCCAGCGTGAAGGTGCGCTCCGCGTCATCGACTCCGGCCTCGATCCGGCCGACTGGGTCGTGACCCAAGGTATCCAGCAGGCCATCCCCGGCAGCAAGGTCACGCCCGAGAAAATAGAAATGAACCCGCCGGCAGCTGCCGCCGGCGATGCCAAAGCCAAGACCACCACGCAATGAATTCGCCACCATGGTTCATCTGAACGTCTAAGGACAACAGCATGATCTCGCGCTTCTTCATCGAGCGACCGATACTCGCCAACGTTCTGGCGTTGGTTTTCGTGCTCATCGGCGCGGTGGCCCTTTTCCAACTGCCTGTGGCGCAATATCCGAATGTCGTCCCGCCGACGGTACAGGTGACGACACGCTTTCCGGGCGCCAACGCCCAAACCCTCGTTGACACCGTCGCGCTGCCGATCGAGCAACAGGTCAACGGCGTGCAGGACATGCTCTACATGCAGTCGACGAGCGCCAGCGACGGCACTTATTCGCTGACCGTGACCTTTGCCATCGGAACGGATCCGGACCAGGCCCAGGTTCTGGTACAAAACCGCGTTGCCATAGCGATGTCATCGCTTCCCGAAGCGGTGCAGCTTCAGGGCGTGACGACGCAAAAGAAATCGACGGCGATCCTCGGCTTCGTCACCCTGACCTCGCCCGATAGCCGCTATGACAGCCTGTTCCTGTCGAACTATGCCGTCATCAACCTGCAGAATGAACTTGCCCGCCTTCCGGGTGTCGGCAACGTTACCGTGTTCGGCGCCGGCCAGTATGCCATGCGAATCTGGATGGATCCGAACCTGCTGCAGGCGCGCGGCCTGACACCGCAGGATGTCGTCAGCGTCGTGCAGCAGCAAAGCCAGGAGGTCGCCGCCGGCCAGATCGGCATTCCGCCGGTGCCGAAAGGGCAGGTCTTCCAATACACGCTGAACGTCAATGGCCGGCTGAACGAGGCGGCAGACTACGAAAACATCATCGTCAAGGTCGAGAGCGGACAGGGCGGCCGCGTTACCCGCATCCGCGATATCGGCCGCGTCGAACTCGGCGCCCAAACCTACAGCCAGTCCTTCATGCAGAACGGTCGACCGGCGGCCGGTATCGGCATTTTTCAGCTGCCGGAGGCGAATGCCATCGCGGTGGCCCAGGCGGTGAACACGAAAATGCAGGAGCTCTCGAAGAGCTTCCCGCAGGGCCTCGAATATCACGTGCCGTTCGACACGACGAAATTCGTCGAGGCCTCTATCAACGAGGTTTACGTCACCTTGATCGAGGCGGGTGTTCTCGTTCTCATCGTCATTCTCGTCTTCCTGCAGGATTGGCGGGCGATGCTCGTGCCGGCAACCACCGTTCCGGTTACCATCATCGGCGCCTTCGCGGCCATGGCGGCATTGGGCTTCACCGTCAACCTGTCGACGCTGTTTGCCATCGTTCTCGCCATCGGCATCGTCGTCGATGATGCCATCGTCATCGTCGAAGGGGTTGCCCGGCACATCGAGGCGGGCATGTCCGGCCGACAGGCGGCCGAGAAGGCGATGGAGGAACTGCTCGGCCCGGTCATCGGCATTACGCTGGTGCTGATGGCCGTTTTCATTCCGGCCGCCTTCCTGCCTGGCCTGACGGGGCAGCTCTATCGGCAGTTCGCCCTCGTCATCGCCGCCACGGCGCTGATCAGTGCGATCAATGCCGTCACCCTGAAACCGACGCAATGCGCGCTTTGGCTGCGACCGCCAGTCCCACCAGAGAGACGCAACGTCTTCTATCGCGGCTTCAACAGGGTCTATAACAGGGGTGAACGCAGCTATGCCGGGCTGATCGGATCGATGACCCGCCACAGCGGTATCATGGTCATAGCAGCATTTGCGCTGATCGGGGTCGCCGTCTGGGGGCTCGCCCGCCTACCGACTGCGTTTCTGCCCATCGAGGATCAAGGCTATGTGCTGATCAGCGCACAGTTGCCCGACGGCGCCTCGAAAGAGCGCACCGACGCGGTGATGGAAGAGGTCGGCAAGATCGCCGAAGCCACACCGGGCGTCGATCAGGTGCTGACCATCAGCGGCATTTCCGTTCTCGATAACAATGCCAGCCTGCAGAATGCCGGCGTTGCCTATGTCGTGCTGAAAGATTGGGACGAGCGCGGCAAGCAGAAGGGGCAGGATCTGCTGTCGATCTACCAGCATCTGAATAGCGCGCTGCAAAGTTTGCTGGCCGCCAAGACGCTGGTGGTTGTCCCGCCTCCGATCCAGGGCGTCGGCAATGCCAGCGGCTTTACCATGCAGGTCGAAATCAGGAACGGCATTTCCGACTACCCGCTGCTGCAATCGCTTGCCGATACGATCGTCAAGAACGGCAGTGCCCAATCGTCTCTGCAAAGGCTGAGCACGCCTTTTCGCTCGAACGTGCCGCAACTCGCCGTTTCCGTCGATCGCATCAAGGCGGAGACGCTGGGAATTACGGTGGGGCAGGTCTTCTCCGCTCTCTCCGGCTATGTCGGATCGAGCTATGTGACCCAGTTCAACAAATTTGGCCGCACCTTCCAGGTCTATGCGCAAGCCGCTTCCGATTTCCGGGTCAGCGCCGAAGACATCCGCAATCTGAAGGTCAAAGCCGGTGACGGGACGATGGTGCCACTCGGCACGGTCGTCGATGTCTCGACGACGCAAGGCCCGTCTCTGATCAGCCTCTACAATCTCTACCCCACAGCAACCATCGTTGGCGGGCCTGCCGCCGGCTTCAGTTCCGGCCAGTCGCTCGACGTCATGGAGCAGATTGCCGATCGCACACTGCCGCCGGGCACAGGTTTCGAGTGGACGGCGCTGTCCTATCAGGAGAAGGCCGTGGGAGGGCAGATCTATTTCATCTTCGCGCTCGCCATGCTCCTCGTCTATTTCGTGCTCGCGGGCCAGTATGAAAGCTGGATCTTGCCTTTCGCCGTCATTCTCGCCGTGCCGCTCGCCCTCCTCGGCACGGTGGCAGCACTCACGGCAGCCGGCGTTGCCAACAATCTCTATACGCAGATCGGCCTTATTCTGCTGATCGCGCTTGCATCGAAGAATGCCATCCTGATCGTCGAATATGCGCGGGAAAAGCGGGCGGAGGGCATGGAAATCCTGGACGCGGCCGTCGAGGCCGCCCGCCTGCGCTTCCGGCCAATTCTGATGACCTCCTTCGCCTTTATCCTCGGCGTCCTGCCGCTGGTGCTGGCGACCGGCGCCGGCGCATCGGCCCGCAAGTCGATCGGCATATCGGTCTTCAGCGGCATGATCGCCTCGACCTGCCTCGCTGTGCTCTTCGTACCGTCCTTTTACGTCGTGTTGCAGCGCCTCGAGGAATATTGGAAAGGCCGCGCAAAGGCCGCAGGCGTCGCAGAGGCGGAGATGCCGAAGGTTCAGTAAGGCTGTTGCAACAACCTGTTGCGCGATCACCTGCGGTTTCGCGCCGGGGCAGGTTGTTGGCGGCACTTCACAGCGCGAGTTTCGAACAGACGCTATAATCCCGAGGTCAGGACCCTGTGGCAGGCAGGCGACACACGTTGCAGATTGTCCCGCAGGCAAGCGATCCCCCGCCCTCCACCCAAAGGCACCATGCGGCACAGGGCCTGGAAATCCGATCCGCAGGTTTCGCGCAGGATCATCAGTTCCTCGCGTGGCGAGAAGGCCGGCATCATGGCCCGAGGAGCAGGCGTGGTCGCAACCGTCGCAGCAGCACCCCCGACGGCTGGGGTTGATCCGGCTGATCCTCCCCCAGTTGATCCTCCTAAGGCCGCAACGGCTTGTTGGCACGGCGCCGATAGAGCGGCATTGTGCTGTTGCAAGCAGCTGAGTGCCTCCGTGCCGCCCGGTGTGACGCCCGAGCATTGCGTCATGAAATCGCGTTGGCAGGCCGATTTGACGGCATTGCGCTGCGCCTGCGTCGGCTGATGTGCCGGTGCGCCCGTCGCCGGCGCTGGGGTGGTCGACCCAGTGGTCGCGGGCGCAGCCGGAGCCGGCTCCGCGGATGTCGACTTGGGTTTGCTCAGCGCCGACACCGCCTTCCGGCAGCCAGCCGACAGTGTGGCATCATGCTGTTGCAGACAAGTGAGCGCCTCGATGCCGCCCGGCGTCACCCCTGAACATTGCGCTATGAAATCGGATCGGCATTCCGCCCTGATCGCATTGCGCTGCTCTTCAGTCGGCGCCTGCGCGGACGCGACTCCAGCTGAGAACACCGCTACACAGAGCGCTGTCAATCCCAAGACAGCAAACCAAAGACGACGCCTTCCATGCGGAGCCGTCTGTAAAGAAGGTGCCCATTGCCGCATTTATTCCTCCCCCTATAAATCCCTGATCTACTTCATGAAATCGAACGCCTGGTGAATAGGATAATAAACGCCCGCCATTCGGTGGGACGTTGCTTGCCGTTGCGAAAATATTAAAGCGCCGGCTCCACGTATATTAGAATATTGCTATTTTAGCAACGATCGTGCGCCTGAAAACTGATCAAGGGAAACGTATCACTCATCAGCTTTCTGATCGGAAACCATGCATATCAAAGCAAGTTAACAGGCTCTGCGAATACGTGCTGCCGTCATGCCGCAGCCTCGTATCCTCTTGAAGCCGGGCTCTCGCGGCCTTCAAGCCGAAAGCGTGCAATCATGTCGGTAAGTGCAAGCGCCTCGGACGATAGCTGTTGGGTGGCAGCATTCGTCTCTTCCACCATCGCCGCATTTTGCTGCGTCATACGATCAATATCGTTCACCGACGCGTTGATCGAATGAAGTGTCGTTGCCTGTTCGCGGCTTGACGAGGCGATGAGTTCAATATGGCCGACGATGTGGACGATCTCGCTGGAAATCTCTGTCAGCGCATCGCCCGTGCGGCCGACGAATTCGGAGCCGGACGCAACCTCTCGAACGGAATTATTGATGAGCTCGCCGATTTCCTTGGCTGCGCGAGCCGATCGCTGCGCCAGCTCCCGCACCTCCTGCGCCACGACAGCAAAGCCCTTGCCGGCCTCACCGGCTCTCGCCGCTTCGACTCCCGCGTTCAGGGCCAAGAGATTGGTCTGGAAAGCGATGGAGTCGATGGCGCTGACAATCTGAACGATCTTGCCCGACGCGTCCTCAATCCGTCCCATGGCCGAAACCGCGTCTTGGACCACTGAAGCCGAGGCGTCGGCGCCCTGTTTGGCGCGTTGGACAAGCGCAAGCGCTGCTGCTGCCAGTCCTGAAGAGGTGTTGACGGCGGAAGAAATCTCCTCCACTGCCGCTGCGGTTTCTTCAAGTGCAGCCGCCTGCTTTTCCGTTCGACTGGCCAGGTCATCAACGGCTTCCGCCATCTGTCGGCCATTGTCGCTAATGAGGGAAGACGTCTCGCGGATATCGAAGAGCGTCTCCCTGAGACCCGCCACCGACATGTTGAAATCGATACGGATCCGGTCGAGTTCGGCGGCAAAGGGCGTATCGATCGAAAAATTCAACTCCCCGCGCGACAGCCGTGTGAGTCCGTCTGCAAGCGCCTCAATTGCGGCGTCAACCTGGGCCTTGGCGCTACGTCGCTCGAGTTCGTTGTGGGCGCGCTCAGATTCCGCATCACTACGCGCGATCTCGGCCTGTTGTTCCATTTCGACATTCGACAGCGCATTTTGTTTGAAGACGGAGAGCGCACGGGCCATTTCCCCGATTTCGTCGCCCCGCGCCTCGCCGGTGATTGTGGTATCGAGCCTTCCCTCTGCGATCTTGCGCATCGCTGCGGTAATCTGGGTGATCGGTCCCTTCAGGGTGACGACCAGCGCGGCACCTGCGGTCATAGCAATCAGTATGCCAATGACAATCGCGCCGCCGGATATCCTATTGGCCTGTTGACGATCCTGGCCAGCATTTTGCCTCTGCGTCTCGGCGAATTGAGCAAGCAGGTTCCAGGTGTTGTCGATCTGCCCCGCAGCGCTGTCGAACTCAGCCAGCTTGCGCATCGCGCCTTCGGAGAGCGCTGCCGCGTTCGCCGCAAGCAGATCGAGGACGGGTTGAGCCTTCTTCGGAATTTCGGCAAAGACCGGATCGTCGTTCACCACGCCGGCGAGACGGCCGAGCTCGGTCTGATACATGTAGATCGACTGCTGGACTTTCTTCACTCGCGCGTCATCTGGATTGCCGGCGAGTTCGGCGAAGCCGACGCGGATCTCGTTATTGCTGTTAACGATGGCGCGCAGTTCGTTGCCGACATTCGTCGCTTGAGAGATATCCTTGTCCGACGCGGCAAGCGCAAGCACGGAGGTCCGCATCAGATCGTCGCCAATCGTCTTGAGACTGTCGCCAGTTGCAGCAAGATTGGCGACGGCGGTATCCGTTGCTGGGACATCCAAAATGTCAGGCGACACCTTCGAAGCGTTGGCGATGGCATCCACAGCAGCGGCATACTGCGCGGCGAGGGCTTCGGTCGCTACAGCAGGCGAAAGCTGCTCCTTTGCCTTTTGCAAATCGGGCGCATATTTGGCTAGCAGGCTAACTTTGTCAGCCGGCGTCGTCGCGTTCGTATAGTCATTGCGAAGTTTTGTCGCGACACTGGCGGCGGCGCTGATGGAGACGGAATTGCTCAGGCCGCTCTTGTTGGCATTTTCCATCTTTTTCGCACTGGCCATCAGCATGAACGAGCGCTTGCCAACCTGCCCTTGCAGGTCAAGTAGTGCAGCGGAAGCAGCGTCCACATCACTGAGAATTTTCTGCTGTCCCGTTTCGATTTGCCAGATCGCTTCGATCTTTTGCGGGATGATTTGCGACTGATCAAGCGCCCGGTCAAGAAGCCCCACATCGGTCGTCGGCCTTAGCCTCTCGATCGTCTGCTTCAGGTTTGCCAGTTGCTCTCGGGCGTCCGCAAGCGCGGTATCACGAGCTTCCTGCGACGGTTTCATCAGAAAGCCGGTCATGCTGGAAGAAACATGTTTGAACCCGTTCAGGGACTGCAAGACATGGTTGGAGATCTCCATCCGTCCCTCGAGGAGGCTGGACGCGTAGTACCCCGTCAGTCCCACTGCGCATAGACTAATGACGAATGGTGCCAAAAGTACGAGCACCTTCGTCTGAATGCGAACCCGCGACATCAAGCCATTTACCACGAATGCACCCTCACCACCGATTGCAGCTAAGCTGTCATTCTTTGCTTAAGAACCGATAAATGGGTTGATCCGAGGACCATGCACGCTTCGCCTATCGGGGAGAAGGGCGTGGTTCAGACACTCGAACAAGCATGTAAGCAGATCGGGTATTCATCATAAGCGCCCCTGCTGAGGAACTTCTGGAAACGCAAAAAGCCCTCCTTGTCGTCTGCGCTGAACAGGCAATGCACCCGCTCTACGAGGACGTAGTTGGTATCGATTGTCTAAGGGGCTTATTCGCCCAGCTATGGCTGGCTGCACGCTCCGCGTATGTCTGTTGATGCGCGACCTCGCCGTGGAGGCGATCCTCATTGCCGATTCATCGCCGACGACGTCACAGGAAGTGTGAGCAGGCCGCCGGTTGAGGGAGTATATTGGTCAGATTATCCGGCAGATCTTCACTTTACGGCCTTCTCATAGACGTTCGGTTTTGGCGCTGCCCAACGACTAAGAGGCCATTCCTACTTTTAACTCGAGCTTGCCAAAAGGGATGCCATGGACACGCGACAAATTCCCTTCAAGGTAACCGCCGTTCGCTTCGTACGAGCGGTCAGGGTCTTCATGACATCGGAGGTCGGCAGCAAAGCTGGCTTGATGTTTGCCGGGCTCGTGGCGCTCTTGTTCGCGCTCAGCAGCCTGAACGTCGTCAACAGTTACGTCGGCCGTAACTTCATGACCGCGATCGCCAATCGCGAAACGCCCGAATTCATCCGGCAGGCAATATTCTATATCGGGGTCTTTGCGGCATTCACCATCGTCGCGGTCGTCTCCCGGTTCATTGAGGAACGCCTTGCGCTGCTCTGGCGGGAATTCCTCACCCGGCGGGCCATCAATCTCTATCTCGCCGACAGGGCTTATTATCAGCTGGATGTGTCGGGACAGCTTAGCCACCCCGACCAGCGGATCACTGAGGACATGCGTGTATTCACGGTCACTACGCTGTCCTTCGTCCTGATGGTACTCAACAGCAGCCTCACAATCATAGCCTTTTCCGGTGTGCTGTGGTCGATAAGTCCCCTGCTGTTTGTGGTGGCCGTTCTGTATGCCGCTTGCGGGTCGTACCTGACGATCGCGCTTGGGCGACCTCTCATCAAACTGAACTACGATCAGCTCGACAAGGAGGCCAGCTTCCGCTCCGGCCTAATTCAAGTTCGAGAAAACGCCGAATCCATTGTGCTGGCACATTGCGAAGAACAGCAGAGCTTTCGTCTACTGCAGCGACTCGAGGATGCGGTCACCAATTTTCGCAAAGTCACCGCGATCAATCGCAACGTGGGATTCTTCACCACGGGTTACAACTGGCTGATCCAAATCATTCCCGCCTTAATCATTGCTCCTGCCTACATGAGAGGGGACATCGACTTCGGCGTGATCACCCAGTCCGGCGCAGCTTTCGCAATGCTGGTGGGGGCTTTTTCGCTGATCATAACCCAGTTCCAGTCCATCTCGACGTTCGCTGCGGTCGTGGCGCGGCTTAGCTCGCTGATGGAGGCTATAGAACAGGTACGAGCACCCGCAGGATCAGGTATCGCGATTGTCGAAGAAAAAGGGCGTCTGGCCTATGAGAGGTTGACTCTGCTGTCATCGGCGAGCGAAGTTCCTGTCGTCAAAGACTTGTCGGTTTCGATCCCCATCGGGATGCGTGTCTTGATCACGGGGCCGGCTCAAGCTGCACGCGTCGCGCTGTTTAGAGCGACAGCCGGCATTTCCTTCAAGGGCTCCGGGCGCATCATTCGCCCAGGTCCCGACGATATACTCTTTCTCCCTCAGCGGCCTTATCTTCCGACAAGCACGCTGCACCAGATTCTCGTACGCAACGTACGCTCGAGCAAAATCCCCGACGACCGCATCATCCAGCTCCTGCACGAGCTCAATCTCGAACGGGTGCTAGCACAAGCGGGCGGGCTAGATGCCGAGAAGGATTGGGAAAAGTTGCTTTCGCTGCAGGAGCAGCAACTCCTCGCGCTCGTCAATATTCTTCTCGCGGCCCCGCAGTTCGTCTTCCTGGATCGAATCGACACGACGCTTGGTCTCGAACAATTTCCCAGGATCCTGCAGATACTTTCTGAAAATTCGATCACCTGCATCAACAACGCGGAAACTGACGTCCTGCGCGATTGCCACGATGCGGTGTTGGAATGCGGTGAGGATGGCAGCTGGACATGGACGGTGAACCGCGCCTGAGACAGGGCGCGGCAACGCCGTTAATTTGGTTGTCGTACACCCGCAACAGGTTTAATTTAGCAAATCCTCGTTGCCCTCTTTGGGGGAAGGTCGTGCGGAGATGCTAGTCAAAGATGTGATGACCACGAAGCTTGTCGGTGTATCACCGGATAACAGCGTTCGGCGAGCCGCCGAAATCATGCTCGCAAATCAGGTTAGTGGCGTCCCGGTCATCGACGATGCGGGTCGCCTGATCGGGATCCTCAGTGAAGGTGATCTGCTGCGGAGAACGGAGTTAGGAGGGGCAGCCGCCGCCGAACTCGGAACGTTTGCCCTTACCGCCGAAGAGAAAGCCACGGCTTACGTCAAGAGCAACGCGTGGAAAGTTGCCGACGTCATGAGCCGCGACCCGGTCGTCGTAGGCGAGGACACGTCTCTGGGCCAGGTCTCAGCCTTGATGCAGAAACACCGGATAAAACGTATTCCCGTGATGAGAGATGGCGTGCCGATTGGCATCATCAGTCGTGCAGATCTGCTGAAGGCGATCGTTGCTGCCGATCGTGATGAAACCGCACCAGGTGACGAGGCCATCCGTCGCAGCATTGCGATACGCCTCAGCGAAAATTCAAGTCTTCTAGGAAAAGACATGGCCGTAACGGTTACTGACGGCGTGGCCCACCTGTGGGGAAGCATCGACACGGAGGAATGCAAGAGGGCAGCGCGCGTCGCTGCCGAAAGTGTCAGGGGCGTGACGCGAGTGGTTGAACACTTCTCCGGCGATCGTCCGTGAGAGTCAGCAGGCTCTTTGCCATCGGCTTCGGATTAAACCTCAGACACCTTCGAATTTGACTGTGCTTCAGACGCGTTTCGTGAGAGTATTAGCTCTTACGCATAGACAGCCTGGCACGAAGCCGTTTTTTGACGGCAGGGCGATACATAGGAGCAGGAGGCATGGGTGATGGACCGCCGCAACGGCGTGCCAGCGCCTTAGGCTGATTGAAACGGGCACCAATCGCATATTCGGTCGATAACGATCGCGGGGCAGACTATGCCTCGCGCTTAGCATTCCTTCCGCCAAGCATCGCACCGCCCTCTTCAATCGCTGGCATTTAAAAACTCCTGGCATTTAAAAACTCGATGATTTCTCGCCTTGGAAGATCTTACCGTAGCAATCTGGGCTCAGAGGAGGAGATACCATGGTTTCGCTCAAGACGACTGGAGACGCAAAGGTCGCCATACACAAGAAGATAGCAACGGGCGGCCCCCTTTCGAAAAAAGAATTACAGTCGATGGACGCCTATTGGCGGGCATCGAACTATCTGTCGGTGGGTCAGATCTATCTTCTCGACAATCCGCTGCTGAAAAAACCATTGAAACGCGAGCATATAAAGCCACGGCTGCTTGGCCATTGGGGCACCTCGCCGGGCTTGAACATGCTTTACGTGCACCTCAACCGCGTGATCAAACGCGATGACCTTGAAATGATCTACGTCATCGGACCGGGACATGGCGGACCGTCGCTGGTTGCGCACGCCTATCTCGAAGGCACCTACAGCGAAGTCTATCCCAATATCGGCCAAGACGACGAAGGCATGAAGAAGCTGTTCAAGCAGTTCAGCTTCCCCGGCGGCATCCCCAGCCATGTTGCGCCGGAAACCCCCGGCAGCATCCACGAGGGCGGCGAGCTGGGCTATGCCCTTAGCCACGCCTACGGGGCGGCGTTCGACAACCCGGATCTGATTGTCGCTTGCGTCGTCGGCGACGGGGAAGCCGAAACGGGGCCGCTTGCGACGGGATGGCACGGCAACAAGTTCCTCAATCCGGCTCGCGACGGCTGCGTGCTGCCGATCCTGCATCTGAACGGCTACAAGATCGCCAACCCGTGCTTCCTGGCCCGCATTCCCCGTGAAGAGCTAAGGAAATTCTTCGAAGGCATGGGCTACACGCCATATTTCGTCGAAGGCAGTGACCCAGAAAGCGTGCACCAGCAATTGGCCGGCGTGCTCGACACAGCAGTGACGGATATCCAGGAAATATGGGCAGCAGCCCGCACCAAGGGCAACGTGAAACGTCCGATGTGGCCGATGATCGTTTTCCGCACGCCGAAAGGCTGGACCTGCCCCCCCGAGATCGACGGTAAGAAGTGCGAGGACTATTGGCGGGCGCACCAGGTGCCGATGGGCGACATGGACAAGTTGGAGCACATCCAAATTCTGCAGGAATGGATGAAGAGCTACCGCCCAGAGGAACTGTTTGACGACAATGGCCGCTTCAAGCCAGAGCTGGCGGCGCTGGCCCCCGTGGGGCATCGTCGGATGAGCGACAATCCGCATGCCAATGGTGGATTGCTGTTGCGGGACCTGAAGATGCCCGACTTCCGCGACTACGCAGTCTCCGTTCCAAGGCCCGGGCAAACCCACACCGAGGCGGCGCGGGTGATGGGTAAGTTTCTCCGTGATATCATGAAGATGAACATGGACAGCAAGAACTTCCGACTGTTCAGCCCCGATGAGAACAACTCCAATCGCTGGCAGGATGTATTGGAGGTCACCGACCGCTGCTACATGGCGGAGATCTATCCGGAAGATGATCATCTGTCGCCCGATGGCAGAGTGATGGAGGTGCTCAGCGAGCATCAATGCCAAGGTTGGCTGGAAGGTTACCTGCTGACCGGCCGGCATGGCTTCTTTTCCTGCTATGAAGCTTTCATCCATATCATCGACTCGATGTTCAACCAGCACGCCAAATGGCTGAAGGTGTGCAACGACATTCCATGGCGGCGATCGGTCGCCTCGCTTAACTACTTCCTGAGTTCCCACGTCTGGCGGCAAGACCACAATGGCTTTAGCCATCAGGACCCGGGGTTCATCGATCACGTGGTCAACAAGAAGGCGGAGGTTGTCCGGGTCTATCTGCCGCCGGACGCCAATACATTGCTCTCGGTGACGGATCACTGCTTGCGCAGCCGCAACTACGTCAACGTCGTTGTCGCAGGCAAGCAGCCCGCCCCGCAGTGGCTCACGATGGATCAGGCCATCAAGCATTGCAGCGAGGGTCTCGGCATTTGGGAATGGGCAAGCAACGACAAGGGAAGTGAGCCAGACGTCGTGATGGCATGTTGTGGCGATGTTCCAACAGTTGAGACGCTGGCGGCAGTCGAGCTGATCCGGGAGCACCTGCCGGAACTGAAAGTCCGCGTCATCAACGTGGTGAACCTGATGAAACTTCAACCGCCATCCGAGCATCCACACGGGCTGCCGGATCGCGATTTCGATGCACTGTTCACCAAGAACAAGCCGATCATCTTCGCCTTCCACGGCTATCCGTGGCTCATTCACCGACTCACCTACCGCCGTACCAATCACGGCAATCTACACGTCCGCGGCTACAAGGAAGAAGGAACGACGACGACGCCGTTCGACATGGTGGTCCTGAATGAGATGGACCGTTTCCATCTGGTCGAGGACGTCATCGACCGGCTGCCGCAACTCGGTGCGCGCGCTGCCTATTTCAAACAGGCAATTCGCGAGAAGCTGATCGAACACAGGCAATACATCGAGAAATACGGCGACGACATGCCAGCAATCAGCGGCTGGAAATGGGGCTCGAAAGGCCAGCCGGGAAGGTCCCAAAGAACCTCGACCGAAGGGGATAATGCTTGAGCGGCGGCGTCCAATCGAACGGAGGTTCCAGTGGCAACGAGCACGTCCGACGCAGCACGACATGACAATATCGCGGAGCCGGCGAATCCCGGCTCCGCGGTCGCCTTGCTTTCCAACGATCGGTATAGTGTGCTGGTCACGGCCGCCGGGGCCGGTTACGGAATGTGGCAAGGCCTTGACATTACCCGGTGGCGCGAGGACAGCACCCGCGATTGCTGGGGCCAATTTTGTTATATCAGGGATCTGACGGACAACGATCTCTGGTCCATCGGAAAGCAGCCAATATTTCGCCCTTTAAATGTCTACAAGCACGCCTTTCACGGAGACAGGGCCGAATTTGTCTGTCACGCCGGTGACATTGAAATCGTCTCGAAGATCTGTGTCGCGTCCGATGTGGACGCGGAGGTGCGTGTGCTCATGATCATGAATCATGGTACACGGGAACGAACCCTCGAACTGACAAGCTATGCCGAGGTCTGCCTGATCAATCGTCGCGCGGATATGGCGCATCCGGGTTTTGCCAAGCTATTTATAGAAACCCGGTTTGACGAGGCGACAGGCGCTCTGTTTGCCCGCCGCAGGCCACGTGCTGCCGGGGAGAAAGCCACTTGGGCAGTTCACGTTTCCTCATCGAACGTGCCGTCTGCCGAAGCGGCCGAATATGAAACCGATCGGCTGAGATTTCTTGGCCGAGGCCGGACGATAACCAACCCCTCGGTATTCGGCGTGGGCGCATCGCTCTCCGGAACAACCGGCCCTGTCCTCGACCCGATTTTCTGTCTGCGGCGAACGGTTCGTCTGGCGCGAGGCGCCGACGCGCGCGTCGCCTTCGTCACAGGAGCGGCAGACGATCAGTCGGCCGTGCAGCGCATCGCCGAGAGATACGCCAAGTTCGACGCGGTCGAACGAGCTTTCTCCGATGCGTCAAGGAAATACGAAAGCGAGCTCCGGACACTGAACCTGAAGCCCGACGATATCTCGCTGTTCAATCGGCTGGCCGGGAGCGTCGCATTTGCGAACCAGGCCATGCGGCAGGCGCCCGTTATCCCGAGAGATCGATGGGATCAAGCGGCCCTCTGGGCTCAAGGTATCTCCGGCGACCTCCCGATCGTGCTGGTCCGCGCGGATGGCGATGGGGATCATGCGCTCGTTCGCCAGGTGACGATGGGCCATGATTTCGCTCGACGGAGGGGCTTGAGATTTGACCTGATCCTGCTTGACGGGGGCGGTGCAGAAAGCGCCAAGCGGCTGGCCGAAAAGCTGCAATCGGGCCCGCAAGCGGACATGATCGGCAAACCCGGCGGAATCTTTATCCTTTCCGAGCCCGGTACCGAAAGCGACCACCTGGCTACCATCGCCGCGGCGGCGCGCATCGTCCTGCTGGGAACCGGCGGTGAACTCAGCGATCAACTCAACCGGCCCTTCCCGGCCACGTCACCTCTTTCGCCCAACATCACCACTGGGCTGAGCGAGCAACCCACAGCCCCTCCGCCTAAACCAGCCGAGGATTTGCAATACTGGAATGGGTTCGGCGGCTTCACAGCCGATGGACAGGAGTATGTGGTGCACGTGAGCGCGCTCAAACCCCAAGCCGCCGCCCTGCCGCCGGCGCCTTGGAGCAACGTGATCGCAAACCCGCATTTTGGCTGTCTGACGACTGAAGCCGGTCTCGGCTACACATGGTCGGAGAATAGCCAGATGAACCGGCTAACACCGTGGTCGAACGACCCGGTTACGGATGCGCCGGGCGAAGTCCTCTATTTGCGGGATGAGGAAACCGGAGATATCTGGACGCCGACACCCCTGCCTATCGGTCCTGGTGCGGCGGTGACCGTTCGTCACGGCCAAGGCTACAGCCGTTATATCGGTCACTGCCGTCACCTCGATCAAGAGCTGACGGTCTCCGTTTCACTCAACGATCCGGTCAAGATCATTCGTCTCAGGCTTACTAACAATGATGTTCGGGCTCGGCACGTCACAGCAACCTATTTCGCTGAGTGGGTACTTGGGACCCACCGCGAAGACGCGGCGACGCGGATTGTCTGCACGCGGGATACGCGGTCGGGCGCCATCGTCGCCAGAAACCCCTGGGGCGGAGCCTTTGCCGGGAAGCTGGCTTTCGCAGCCGCCAGTCAGCCGGCGCGCTCGGCGACATCTGACCGCGCGGAGTTTCTTGGCAACTATGGTTCCGTATTTCAGCCAGCGGCTATGCTGCGAACCAATCTTGCAGAACGGTTCGGTCCATTGCTGGATCCCTGCGCTGCGCTGATGGTGGATATCTCCTTGTCACCCGGCGAAAGCAGAGAAATCGTCTTTGTCTTGGGAGAGACTACCGACCTCGATGAAGTCCGCAAGCTGGTCCACGAGCATGCCGACTCCGAGCGTGCGGTCAGTAGCCTGTCGGCTGTTGTCCGCCAGTGGGACGATATTCTAAACTCGATCCAGGTGACCACGCCCGATGTCGGGATGAACTTGATGATGAACCGCTGGTTGCTGTACCAGGTTCTGGCGTGCCGTGTCTGGGCGCGTACATCCAATTATCAGTCCGGAGGCGCTTACGGCTTCAGGGATCAGCTCCAGGACGTGATGGCTCTGGTCTACAGCGCTCCGAGCGAGGCCCGCTCCCAGATCCTGCGATCGGCAGCACGGCAATTTGAGGAGGGGGACGTCCAGCACTGGTGGCATCCTCCATCCGGTATCGGCGTGCGTACCCGGATCACCGATGACCTCTATTTCTTGCCTCTGGTCGTTCACCACTACGTGTCCACGACGGGCGACGTTCAACTGCTTGGTGAGATGGTTCCCTTCATCACGTCGCCGGTGTTGAAAGAAGACCAGGAGGAAGACTTCAACCAGCCGGCGACCAGCGAACAGTCCGGCTCTATCTACGAGCATTGCATCCGTGCGCTGGGGCATGGCTATCGATTGGGCAGCCACGACCTTCCTCTCATGGGAACCGGTGACTGGAACGACGGCATGAACAAGGTCGGCGCCGAAGGCAAGGGAGAGAGCGTCTGGAACGGCTGGTTCTTCCTCACGGTCCTGAAATCATTTGCCGAGATTTCAGTGTCGCGTGGAGATCAAAGCAGAGCCGCCTGGTGCCGCGAGCGAGTCGAGGCGCTGCGCACAGCCCTTGAGGCCAACGCCTGGGACGGTGGTTGGTATCGCCGGGCCTATTTTGACGATGGCACGCCGCTCGGGTCGGACCTGAACGACGAATGCCAGATCGACGCCATCCCGCAGGCCTGGGCCGTCATTTCGGGCGAAGCCGATGCTGGACGAGCTTCAAACGCGATGCGTGCGGTCCACGACCGGCTGGTCCTCCAAGAGGACAAGCTGATCAAACTCTTCGACCCGCCTTTTGACGAAGGCTTGCTACAGCCCGGCTACATCAAGGGCTATGTCCCCGGCATCCGTGAAAATGGCGGCCAATACACGCATGCGGCAACCTGGGTTGTCTGGGCGACCGCTTTGCAAGGCGACGGCGATCTCACCTTAAAGCTTTGGAACCTGATCAATCCGATTTGTCATGGCGCCACGCGAGATCAAGTCGAACGCTACAAGGTGGAACCATATGCGGTCAGCGCCGATATCTATGGCGCGCCGCCACACACTGGGCGCGGTGGATGGACCTGGTACACCGGATCGGCCAGCTGGCTCTACCGCGTAGCGCTCGAGGCGATCCTCGGCTTTCGCCAGCAAGGGCCGTTTCTGCGGTTCGAGCCGTGCGTTCCGGCAGGCTGGCCGGCCTATGAGATCGCATACCGATATGGATCAGCGACCTACCGCATCCGTTTCGACAACGCGAAGGGCATCGGCCGAGGCGTGCACTCCGTCACCCTGGACGGTGAACCAGTCGCGAACGAAGCCGTCTCGCTCGTGGATGACGGACGCATACATAACGTCCACATCATAGTTGGTTAGCGGCCATGCCCGAAATGCTCTCAACCGACGCTGATCTCGACCGCATGCCAACGGACCAGGACCTCGCTCGGCTGCAATTCACCACTCTTTTGTACTATCTCCAATGCACAAACCCGGACAACGGCCTGGTGCGCGACAAGACAGAACCGAACGCCCCGGCAAGCATCGCGGCGATCGGCATGGCGTTGGCGACCATCCCCGTGGTTGTAGAACGCGGCGTCCTCATACGCGAATTTGCGGCAAAGATCACCCGCAATCGCTTGAGATACCTGATGGCATGCCCGCAGGGGCCGGAGCCGGATTCATCCGGCTACAAAGGGTTTTTTTATCACTTCCTAGACATCGAAACGGGGCGCCGGGTTTGGCAATGCGAGTTGTCGACAATCGACTCGGCTTTCCTGTTCGCAGGTGCCTTGACCGTTGCCACCTACTTTGATGGCGACACGGCCGCTGAGGCTGAAATCCGCCAGCTCGCGATGGCGCTTTACGAGCGCGCCGACTGGAATTGGGCCTGCGATGGCGGTGCAACTTTAACGCATGGCTGGCGTCCAGAGAGTGGCTTCATCCCCTATCGGTGGCGTGGCTATGATGAAGGCCTGCTGCTCTACATCATTGGTCTGGGATCCCCAACTCACCCTTTGCCGCCCGAGTGCTATGCCGCCTACACCGAAACCTACGAATGGCGGAATATCTACGGCCGCGAATTGTTGTATTCAGGACCGCTTTTTACCCATCAACTGTCGCACATGTGGATAGACTTTCGAGGCATCCGCGATGCGTTCATGCGCCACCATGGCACCGACTATTTCGAAAACAGTCGGCATGCGACATATATCCAGCAACAATACGCAATCCGCAACCCGATGAACTTTGTAGGGTATGGCGAACATTGTTGGGGGTTCACCGCATGCGACGGCCCGGGTTGGGGCAAGCGGACGATAGCTGGGGTCGATCGGGAGTTCTTCGACTACGTTGCCCGCGGGGCTCCTTTCGGACCTGACGATGGGACTATCGCGCCATGGGTCGTTGTCGCCTCGCTGCCGTTCGCGCCGGAGATTGTCGTGCCAACTGTCCGCAACTTTGCGCGGATGAAGCTCGGTATGACGCGGCTTTACGGCTTCAAACCGTCGTTTAACCAGACATATGCGGTGGAAAACAGTCAAGCCGGATGGTGGGTAAGCCCTTATCACTTCGGCATCGACCAAGGACCGGTGGTGCTGATGATCGAAAACTATCGGACCGGCTTGCTCTGGAACATCATGCGCCAATGCAAGCCCATCGTGACCGGGTTGAGACGTGCGGGATTTTCAGGGGGCTGGCTTTAGATTGGATGCCGCTTGGATTCTATCGCCTCACGCCCGCGGATGCCAACTCTCGCCTTCGTTGTCAATTGGTTTCTTCCGGGAATGCGAAGGCGAGCTGGATTACTTCAACTTGGCGGGATCAAGGGGTCGGCGGCTGTTTTGTTCGGGCCGAAAGGGTTGATCATGCGCATTACATTGGTTTCAGGGTGCTGCTATGAGTGCAAGCGTGTGGCGGGCGATCATCAGTTCCTCATCCGTCGGCAGGACGTAGAGCGCGACGCGGCTCGCAGAAGTGGAAATGAGCACCGCGCCTGCTTCGTTGGCCGCGGGATCGAGTTCGGCTCCCAGCCAGGCAAGCCGTTCGGCGATGCGAGCGCGGATTGGCGGCGAATTCTCCCCGACGCCAGCCGTAAAGACGAAAGCGTCAAGACCTCCAAGCGCGGCGGCAAGCATGCCGGCACTGAGCGCACAGCGATGGACGAAGTGATTGATGGCGAGGGCCGCACGCGGGTCATCGCTGGCAAGAAGATCGCGCATGTCGGCCGAAATGCCTGACAGCCCCTTCAGACCGGACGCCCTGTAGAGAAGGTCCGTAACCTCCCCCATGGTCATTCCTCTGTGATCGAGCAGGTATAGCACGATGCCGGGATCCATCTGGCCCGGGCGGGTGCTCATCGGCAAGCCATCGAGTGCAGTGAAGCCCATCGTAGTCTCAAGGCTGCGTCCGTCCATCAGCGCGCACATGGACGCACCGCTGCCGAGGTGGGCAACTATGATGCGTCCACCGGCGATTCCGGGCGCGACTTCGGCCAACCGCTCGGCAATGTATTCGTAGGACAGGCCATGAAAGCCGTATCGTCGTACTCCGTGCTCGTAGTAGTCCCAGGGCAAGGCGTAGCAATCCGTATGCGGGGCGTGGCCGCGATGGAAAGCGGTGTCGAAACAGGCGACCTGCGGCACATCCGGATTGATTTCCATCGCGAGGCGGATCGGCGCGAGGTTGTTCGGCTGGTGCAGCGGAGCAAGCTCCTGGAAAGTCGCAAGCTTGTCGAGTGTGTCGCGGTCTATGAGGATCGGTTTCGCATAGTCCGGGCCGCCATGAACGACGCGATGACCAGTGGCACGGAGCGTGAAACCCTTAAGGGTCAGCAACCACGCACGGATTTCAGCGATTGCCGCCGGCAGGTGGTCGACTACCTCCGGCGCATATCGACGATCAACCAGGACCGTCCCGTCGGCGGCGCTCGCCGCGAGACGGGGCCGTACTCCGATGCCATCCATCTGGCCGCGAATGCCGCATTTGGGGCCGGTGTCGGCGATCTCGAAGATCTGGAACTTTAGGCTTGACGAGCCGGCGTTGACGACAAGGATCGCGTCCATGGTTCAGGCCGCCACTTGTGTCACACGCCGCCGGGCGGCGGAATGGATCACCACACGGGGCTGACCGAGCCCGACCGTCGTCCAGAGGTCGATTGCATTCTGCACGATGTCGCGTTTAACATCGAGGTCGGGAGAGATGTTGATCGCCGCGTCGGTGATGAAGAGCGTGTCGGCGTGGTCAGGCAGATCCATCACGAAGATATGGCTGACGCGGCGTTCGGTGCGCAGGCCGGTGGCGGGGGCCGTGACGTCGCGCATCAGTTCGTCCGTATGGAGGCTGCCCTTCATGAGGAACTCGCCCTTTCCCTCTCGTACCAGGACGACTGCCTTCGCCGCAGCGGCGTGGCTATTTGGAACGTCGACGATTTCGTGCTCTTTCAGATCAAGCCCATTCTCCGCGGCCACCGTCTGAATTCTTGCGGCGGGCTCCACCAGGACCGGTACGATCAGTCTGTTCTCGGCGTCAAGCGCGCCCTGCAATGACGTCTCGTCGCAGGGATGCGCCACGATCGTGACGGCAGGCGCAACCTCCCGTGCAGCGGCAATCAGTCGGTCGTATTTTGATTGTTCAGGTTTGGTCGTGGAAAGGTCGGTCATTGGGAAGCTCCCTCTGCTTCGATCAGGATGCGTTGCGAACGCGAGCGCTCTTGCTTGCCGGTCCGCGGACTGGGTTGCTGCCGAATTCCTCCTTGCCGAGGCTGAACAGCTCGGCCACACGATCGAGGCAATCGGCTCCCGCCGGCTTCCAACGCCCGACGACACCAGCAGCTCGCGCAGGGCCTCGAAGGCCTTTCGGCGCTCGTCCATGTCCGCCGGCAGGAGTGCCGGAATTGTCCCAAGGACCCGGGCTCGTCGATCAAGAGGACGAAATACTGTTCTCGCATCATCGTCTTGAACCCAGCCAGCGTCAATCGACCTGCGCTGGCACGACTTTCGTAGCCGAGGCGCAAGGGGTGGGGATGCCGCATCGGCCACCGGCGGCGTAATGGCCGCCCGGACGGCTGGCTAGGCAAAGACGCGGCAGTTCGCGAGATTGATCTCCGAGAGTCGGGCCGCAGCGGCGGAGCGATGTTCGTCCTCGATCTCATTGCCGGCGGCCCTACGGGCATGCGTGTTTGCCAGCGGCTTCCAATAAGCAATCGATCCAGTGACTCGATTGCCCGCCGAGCGGGCTGCTCCACGAGGAGCGTTTTGTTTTTTGGAGGGAAAGATTTGGGTGCGGGGGCCTGAAGCCACAGAGACTTGTAACTTCGGCGGAACAGCCGGTGTTATTTGGAAGAAATTTCCCACTACGCCGTAACAAAACGTCGGTACCGACCGGCTCAAGCCATTTGCCTATGGAACAATGAAATCGGTACGGCGCTATCGAAAGCGCGCGCTTCGCAAGCGACCTTCGCCACATCCGGACCGACCCGGTCTTGCTCCGCCAATGACAATAATCTTGTGAAAAATCCGATTTTAGGGCACAATTTTTGAACGCATCGGAAGTTGCGGCGCAATCTCAAATCCGGCCGTCTCGCGCCGGGTAGCAGTTCGCGTCGGAGGGTCGGCGTCGATGGATCAGGGGTTCTTTCTTCTGTTCGCTACGGTGTCCGTGATCACCGCCTTGACGCTGGTCATGGCGCGCAATCCGGTTCACAGCGCATTGGCGTTGATGGCGTGCTTCCTGCAGATATCGGCAATCTTCGTCTTGCTCGAGGCGCCGCTGCTCGCGGTCATCCAGATCTTTGTCTATGTCGGCGCGATTATGGTCCTGTTCGTCTTCGTGATCATGATGATCGATGTGCGCGAAGCGGTCTTGCAACGGTTCTTGCCGGGCGGCAACATGGCGGCTCTGGTGTTGCTCGTCCTGCTTGGGATCGAGATGGTTGCGCTGGTGCTCTGGAGCGGCCGCTTTTCGCTCACGCAGCCCGTCACCGTGCGCGGTGGCGATCAGGTCAGGCAGCTCAGCACAACGCTGTTCGCCGACTATCTCCTGCCGTTTGAAGTTGCGTCCGTCATCCTGCTGGCCGCCCTGATCGGGGCCATCGTGCTGGCGCAGAAGGAGCAGCGGTGATGGTTCCGCTCTGGTGGTATATTTTGCTCGGAGTGGCGCTGTTCGTGATCGGAGCGGCGGGCGTGCTGCTCAGGCGCAACATTCTGGTCGTGCTGATGTCGCTGGAGCTGTTGCTCAACTCGGTCAACATCAATTTCATCGCTTTCGGACGTTACTACGCCGATTTCCGCGGTCAGATTTTCGCGATCTTCGTCATCGCAATCACCGCGGCGGAGGTTGCCGTCGCCCTCGGAATCCTGGTCGCCCTCGTGAGGAACAAATCTACCCTCAAGGTCGACGACGTGACCATGATGAAAGGATAGAGGCTTGGACCCGGTGGTATCGATCCGGCCGCTACTTGCCGTCGCCGTCGCGGGCCTGGCGGCCCTTGCAGTTCTTCTCCTGAACAACCGCGAGAAACTCCGCGATATCGTCTCGCCATTGGCGGCAATCGCCATGTTCGCAATTGTCGCCTCGATGGCGCCCACGGTGCTGGCGGGCGGGACGGTCGAATTGCGCCTGTTTGAGGTTCTGCCGGGGATTGACTTGGCTTTCCGGGTCGATGCGCTCGGCATGGTGTTTGCCACCGTCTCGTCGCTGCTGTGGATTGTCGCGGCGATCTATTCCATCGGCTACATGCGGCACCTGAACGAGCATGCACAGACCCGGTTCTTCGCCTGCTTTGCCGCCAGTCTCGCGGCAGCGGTCGGAGGCGCCTTCTCCGCCAATCTGTTCACGCTGGTGATCTTCTACGAGATGCTCACCCTCGTTACCTATCCGCTCGTTTACCACCACGAAGACGAAGAGGGATGGACGGGCAGCCGCAAGTACCTGGTCTATTTGATGGGCGCGTCGAAAAGCCTGCTTCTCGCCGCGCTGGCGCTGACCTACCACATTGCGGGATCGCTCGACTTTGTCACGGGGGGCCTGCTGGCAGGGAGCGATGCTTCGGCGGCGCTGCTGACCGTCGTCTATTTCTGCTACCTCTTCGGCTTCGCCAAGGCTGCGGTGATGCCGATGCACGCATGGCTGCCTGCCGCGATGGTGGCGCCGACACCGGTCAGTGCGCTCCTGCATGCCGTGGCCGTGGTCAAGATGGGCGTGTTTTGCGTGCTGCGGTTGGTGTTCCATGTGTTCGGCACGGGGCTGGTGGACGGGCTAGGACTGGGCATCGCCACGGCCTATCTGGTCTCCTTCACGATTCTGATGGCGTCGGTCTACGCCCTGACGCGGGACGACCTAAAGGCGCGGCTCGCCTATTCGACGGTCAGCCAGCTCTCCTACATCGTGCTGGGCGCGGTTCTGCTCTCGCCGGTCGCGATGGTCGGCGGGATCATCCACATCGCGGCGCATGCATTCTCAAAGATCACACTGTTTTTCTGCGCCGGGTCGATCTATTGCGCGTCTGGCAAGCGCAACATCAGCGACATGGCTGGTATCGGCCGCCGGTTGCCCTGGACGATGGGGGCGTTCTTCGTCGGCTCACTCAGCATGATCGGCGTGCCACCGACTGCGGGGTTCGTGAGCAAGTGGTATCTGGCGCGAGGCGCGGTGGAGGCGGGGGAAATCGCGTTCCTGATCGTGCTCCTAGCGAGTTCGGTCCTCAACGCCGCTTATTTCCTGCCGGTGAGCTATGTCGCCTTTTTCGGGACGGAGGCGCAAGGGAGCCCGGCAACGGTCCGTGAAATTCCGATGGTGACGATCCCGCTAGTTGCGACCGCCATCCTGTCGGTGGCGATGGGCATCTTCCCCGACTATTTCGTCGCCTTGGCGGAAGGAGTTGTCAGGTGATAAAGCGCTTGGTCGATTTCTTTGGCGACGGAAAGTATGCGACCGAACGGCGTCGGCTTTTCTATCTGGTGCTCGTACTGATCGTCATCGCCGACTTCCTGGTGCCGCGCGAGCACGCCGAATACCCGTGGGACCGTCTGCCGGGCTGGTCGGCCGTCTACGGCTTCTTATCCTGCGTGCTGCTGATTTTCGTTTCCAAGTTCCTCGGCCATCGGGCTGGGTTCATGCGGCACGAGGACTATTATGACTGACTTCGTCCATCCCGCCCTGCTGTTCATTCTCGGTGCCCTGCCGATCCCCTTTCTGAACGGATCGATCCGCAAGGCCTATCTGCTGCTGATCCCGATACTTGCGATCCTCACCGTGCTCACGATGCAGTCAGGCAGCTACGGCGCGGCATCGTTCATCGGGCAGGAAATCCTCATCGCGAAGGTCGACAAGCTGAGCATCGTCTTCGCAACGGTCTTCACCATTATGGCGCTGATCGGAACGGTCTATGCTCTGCACCTGACGCGCCCCGGCCAGCATGTCGCTGCGTTCGTCTATGTCGGCAGCGCGCTTGGCGTGGTTTTCGCCGGCGACTACCTGACCTTGTACCTGTTCTGGGAAGGCATGGCGTTTGCCTCTGCCTATCTGGTTTTCGCCCAGGGCGGCCGACAGGCGATCGCCGCCGGGTTCCGGTATCTCATAGTCCATATCACTGGCGGCGTCGTCCTACTTGGCGGCGTCATTCTCTACGGGCTCTCGACTGGCTCGCTGCTCTTCGGCCCGATCGCAGGCGAGATGGGCGTCGGCGCGTACCTGATCCTTGCCGGGTTCATGCTCAACGCCGCTGTGCCGCCGCTCAACGCCTGGCTGACCGACGCTTACCCGGAGGCGACTGTCACCGGCGCGGTGTTCATGAGCGCCTTCACCACCAAGACCGCCGTCTATGTGCTGGCGCGGGCGTTTCCGGGAACTGAACTTCTCGTTTGGCTCGGCACCGCGATGGCGCTCTACGGCGTCGTCTACGCGGTGCTGGAGAACGACTGCCGGCGGCTACTGGCCTATCACATCGTTAGCCAGGTGGGCTACATGGTGGCGGGCGTCGGCATCGGCACCGAGATGGCGGTGAACGGGGCCACCAGTCATGCCTTCGCACATATCCTCTACAAGGCGCTCTTGTTCATGGGTGCTGGGGCGGTGATTTACGTCACCGGCCGGCGCAAGCTCACCGAGCTTGGTGGGCTTTACAAGACCATGCCGGTGACCGTGGCGCTCTACATGGTTGGCGCTTTCGCGATTTCGGCATTTCCATTCTTCTCGGGCTTCGTCACCAAGTCGATGGTGGTGGCCGCCGCCGGACAGGATCACCGCGCTGTGATGGTGCTCGCGCTGACGATGGCGTCGGCGGGGACGTTCCTGCACACCGGACTGAAGCTGCCGTACTACATGTTCTTTGGCACCGACCGTGGGCTGGAGGCGCGGGAGCCGCCCCGCAACATGCTGGTTGCGATGGGCATGGCGGCGGTGCTCTGCATCGCGATCGGGGTGTTCCCTCAGCCGCTTTACGATCTTCTGCCCTATCCGGTGGACTACGAACCTTACACCGGCGTCCATGTCACCGAGAGCCTTGGCGTGCTGATGTTCACCGCCTTGGGTTTTGTCATATTCCTCAGGGCGCTCGACCCCGAGAACACGATCAGCATCGACACCGATTGGTTCTACCGCAAGGGCGCACGGGTCTTCATGTGGATCGCCGGAAAACCGCTGGCGCGCTACGAGAAGGCGGTGAGCGACGTGTCCGAGACTGCTGTGTTGCCTTTCCTGCATGGGGCGGCGCGAATGGGACTGCGGATCGATGTCACCGGCGTTGACGCCATCGTGAACGGCGTCGCCCGCTCGATCCTGCGCGGCGGCGGGGGGCTCCGGCGGCTCCAGACCGGCGTCGTGACCCATTACGCGCTGGCGATGATCGCTGGTGTGATCGCAGCCGCCGTGGTCTTCGCCGTGGTATGGCGGTAGGGGGCGCGATGGGATTGCCGCTTCTGAGCTTCATAATTTTCACGCCCGTCGCCGGGGCAGCGGTTCTGATGTTTCTCCGCGGCGACGATGCGGTGCGCTGGACAGCGCTGGGTGTCACAATCCTTGACCTCGCCCTCTGCATCGCCATGCTGGCCGGATTCGACACCACGACCCACGAGATGCAGTTCACAGAGAAGCGCCCTTGGGTGCCCGCGCTCGGGATCACTTATGCGCTTGGTATCGACGGGATAAGCGCGCTCTTCGTGTTCCTGACCGCGTTGCTGGGTTCGATCTGTGTGCTCGCCTCGTGGGTTGCGATCGACCGCAAGGTCAAGGCGTTCATGGTCAGTCTGCTCTCCATGCAGGCGCTGATGCTGGGGGTGTTCTGCGCGCTCGACCTGTTCTTGTTCTACGTTTTCTGGGAAGCGATGCTGATCCCGATGTACCTGATCATCGGCGTCTGGGGTGGCGAAGGCCGGATCTATGCGGCGTTCAAGTTCTTCCTCTACACGCTGGCGGGCAGCCTCCTGTTCCTCATCGGTGTCATCGTGCTCTATTTCAACGGCGGCGAGACCTTCGACATCCTCGCGCTGACAGCGCAGGATTTGCCGTTCCCGGTCCAGTCCTGGCTGTTCTTCGCCTTCCTGATCGCCTTCGCCGTCAAAGTGCCGATGGTGCCGGTCCATACCTGGCTGCCGGACGCCCATGTGCAAGCGCCGACCGCGGGCAGCATCATCCTCGCGGGCGTACTCCTGAAGATGGGCGCCTATGGGTTCCTGCGGTTCTCGCTGCCGATGCTGCCGGAGGCGTCGGTATATTATTCGACACTGATGCTTTCGCTTTCAGCGCTTGCGATCGTCTATGGCGGGTTGCTCGCGCTGGCACAGGACGATCTGAAGAAACTGGTGGCCTATTCCAGCATCAGCCACATGGGCTTCGTGACCATGGGGATTTTTGCGCTGAACCTCCGCGGACTCCAAGGAGGTATCCTGCAAATGTTCAATCATGGCGTGACGACGGGCGCCCTGTTCCTGTTCGTCGGCTTGATTTACGAGCGGACCCATACCCGCAGCATCGCTGATTATGGCGGGCTGATGAAGGCAGCACCCGTCTATACCGCGTTTCTTGCGCTGTTCACTCTGTCGTCGATGGCGCTGCCGGGAACAAATTCGTTCGTCGGCGAATTGCTGGTCCTGTCGGGCGGGTTTGCGGCCAACCTGGCCATCGGCGCGGCCGCCGTTTTGGGCGCGTTGCTTGGCGCGGCCTATCTGCTTGGCATGTATAGGAAAGTCGCGCTTGGTCCGGCCAGCGTCGGCGTCCGGTTCAAGATACGCGACGTGAACGCCCGCGAGCTGGCAGCGACCCTGCCGCTGGCCGTGTTAGTGCTGTGGGTCGGGCTCTATCCGAAACCCTTTCTCGGCATCATCGACGTCTCGGTGAAGCATCTGCTGGCTCAGGTGCACGATAAGGGGAGCGGCCCATGACCGCCGCAGCACTTTTCCAGTCGGCTCTCGCAAGCCTGCCCGAGATCGTGGTGATCACTGGAGCCTGCATCCTGCTGATCCTGGGACAGCTTGTGCGCAGGGGGCAGGAATATTTCCTGGTCTGGGCTTCCGTCGCGATCGTGCTGATTGCCGCCTTGGCGACACTCATTCTTTCGAGCGAGGTGCGGCCGGCCTATACGGGCATGTTCGTCGCCGACCGCTTCGCGGTCTTCTTCAAGTTCGTGTTCTACCTGGCCACCATCCTGACATTCCTCCTTTCGCGAAAATATGCGGATATCGAGGGGATCGGGAGCAGCGAATACTATGTCCTGCTGCTCTTTGCGCTTTCGGGAATGATGGTCATGGCCTCGGCGACCGATCTCCTCTCGATCTATGTGGGCCTCGAACTGATGGTGCTCTGCACCTATGTGCTGACCGGATTCCTGCGGCGAGAGCGGCGGTCAAACGAAGCGGCGCTGAAATACGTGATCCTTGGCGCGGTCTCGACCGGGATTTTCCTTTACGGCGTTTCGCTGGTCTACGGGCTCACCGGCACGACGCAGCTGGACGGGATGGCTGCGGCGGTCACCGGCGATCCGCTCGATCCCGGATTGCTGCTGGCGGTGGTCTTCATCGTCGCGGGGCTGGTCTTCAAGGTCGGCGCGGTGCCGTTCCATATGTGGTTGCCGGACGTCTATGAAGGCGCGCCGACGACGATCACCGCCTTCATGTCAGTCGGCCCCAAGGCGGCGGGGTTCGCAGTGATCCTGCGGGTGTTCCTCAACCCGCTGGTAGCAGCCTCGGACGTTTGGATCATCGTCGCGGTCATTGCCGTGGTCACGATGGCGCTCGGCAGTTTCGTGGCGCTGGTGCAGGATAATTTCAAGCGGCTCCTCGCTTATTCCAGCATCGCCCATGCCGGGTTCGCCCTTTTCGGCGTGGTGGCCGGCGGTGCCGACGGGATCGCCAGCGTGATGCTCTACCTGCTGATATACTCTTTGATGAATCTCGGCATTTTCGCCACTGTCATCATGATGCGGAACGGCAATTTCTCGGGCGAGGTTATCGAAGACTACTCGGGTTTCGCCAAGTCCCGTCCCGGGCTCGCGCTTCTGATGCTGCTCTATCTGTTCTCGCTCGCCGGCATTCCGCCAACGGCCGGGTTCTTCGCCAAGTTCTACGTGCTGGTCGCGCTCGTCGAGCGAGGGTTCGTCATGCTGGCGGTGATCGCAGTGCTGCTGAGTGCTGTTGCCGCCTACTTTTATATCCGCATCGTCATGGTGATCTACATGCGCGAGCCGGAAAGGACGTTCGACCCGGCGCTGACGCCCTTGGTGCGCGCGACGCTCGCCTTCACTGCTGCGGGCACCATCGGCATCGGCCTGTTTCCCGCCTGGTTTTTAAGACTTGCCCAGCATTCCGTGTTGGCGGCTGACCGATTGAATTTGCAATGATCTGTCCGACGGAATAAACTCAAAGCTCAAGAAAGGATTGCCCAAGTTGCTTCCCGGGGCGACTGCATTACGGTCCTGAACAGGACGGTCGCGGCCTGAGGAAAGCACTCAGTGGGTAACCGGTGCAGTGCGATATGGCTGCGATGGAATTCTTGCCGGTTCTTTTTATGATCGTCGGAGTCGTTCTGGTGACGGGCGCGACGCTTTTTGTCTCTTCGCTGCTGCGTCCGTCCAATCCCTATCCCGAAAAGAACATGCCCTATGAGTGCGGCATGGACGCCGCGGGTGAGGCCGCCGCGGGGCGCTTCAGAGTGCCGTTCTTTATCCTTGCGATCCTGCTGGTCGTCTTCGATGTCGAGACGATGTTCCTGTTTCCCTGGGCCGCCGTCCTGAAAGACATCGGGCTGGTCGGCTTTGTCGAGATGTTCGTCTTCATAGTGCTGCTTCTTGTGGGCTTCGCCTATGCCTGGCTGAAGGGAGCACTCGAATGGGAGGCGTAAACAACGCGATCCGCGACAGCGTGCTGTTCACCACGGCCGAGAGCGTTATCAACTGGAGCCGGAGCTCGGCGCTGTGGCCCGAGACCTTCGGAATTGCCTGCTGCGCCATCGAGATGATCTCGGCGGGGTGCGCCCGCTATGATCTCGACCGGTTCGGCGTGGTGTTCCGGCCTTCGCCGCGCCAGTCCGATGTGATGATCATCGCCGGCACAGTAACGCGGAAGTTCGCGCCCGTGGTACGCCGCCTCTATGACCAGATGCCGGAGCCCCGCTGGGTCATCGCCATGGGCACCTGCGCCATCTCGGGCGGGGTCTACAACACCTACGCGGTGGTGCAGGGAGCGGAAACCTTCGTGCCGGTGGACGTGCATGTGCCCGGCTGCCCGCCGCGGCCCGAGGCGCTGATGCATGGATTCCTGCTACTTCAGGAGAAGATCAAAAAATCCCGAGCACTGGCCGGGACTCCTCTGGATCGGGTTGCAGCGTCATGAGTGTGGAGACGCCCCTCATCCGCACTACGATCACGGAGCGTTTCGGCGAGGCAATCGACGATCTTGGCTTCGCGCATGGTGTACATGCCTTCGCCGCTCCGCCTGACATGATCGTCGAGCTTTGCCGGTTTCTGAAGGAAGACCCGGCGTTGCGGTTCAACTTCCTGTCGGACATCTGCGGGGTCGATCATTATCCTGAGATGCCACGCTACGAGACGGTGTACCACCTCTATTCGCTACCGAACAAATTGCGCGTTCGCATCAAATGCCGCCTCGCCGATCCGCCGCGGGTCCCGTCGGTGACGGGGATCTGGCGAACCGCCAATTGGCATGAGCGCGAAGCCTGGGATATGTACGGGATCAGGTTCGAGGGCCACCCCGATTTGCGCCGGATCTACATGTGGGAAGGGTTCGAGGGCTTCCCACAGCGCAAGGATTTTCCGCTCCGTGGCTACAAGGACAAGCTGAACCCGTTTGGCGCCGAAGGCACGCCACCGACGCAGCCCGACCTCGCCACCAAGAACATTCCATAAGGGAGGCCGCTCCACGCCGGGAACTTAAAATGACCGAAGTCACCGAACTGATCAGGCCGCAAGGCGAAGCGTTCGACACCAAGGAGGTGCTTCTCAATCTCGGCCCCCAGCACCCCAGCACGCATGGGGTTCTTCGGCTCGTCCTGGAATTGGACGGCGAGTACGTCAAGCGCGTGGACCCGCATATCGGCTACCTCCATCGCGGCACCGAAAAACTGGCGGAGAGCTTCACCTACACCCAGATTTTTCCGCTCACCGACCGGCTCGACTACCTCTGTCCACCGTCGAACAACCTCGCCTTCGCGCTGGCGGTGGAGAAACTCCTCGGCATTGAAGCACCGATCCGCGCACAATATATCCGCGTGATGATGGCCGAGCTGGCGCGGATCTCCGGCCATGTCTTGATCACCGGCGCGCTGCCGATGGACCTCGGCGCCATGACCGCCTTGCTTTACGCCATGCGGGAGCGCGAAATGATCATGGACCTCCTGGAAATGATCAGCGGTGCACGCATGCACACGTCCTTCTGCAGGGTTGGCGGAGTGCGCGAGGACCTGCCTGACGGTTTCCTTCCCAAGATCAGGGAGTTCTGCGACATCTTCCCGAACCGGATCCGCGACTATGAGCGGTTGCTCGAAAACAACCGGGTGTTCCTGAAGCGCACGCAGGGGATCGGCGTGATCTCCGCCGAGGACGCCATCGATCTTGGCCTGAGCGGTCCGAACCTGCGCGCTTCGGGCGTCGGCTGGGACATCCGTCGCGACGAGCCCTATGAGATCTATGACCGGCTCGACTTCAACGTCATCACGCGCGACGAGGGCGACTGCTATGCGCGCTGGCAATGTCGGGTCGAGGAAATGCGCGAGAGCGTCCGGATCATCGAGCAATGCCTCGACCAGATGCCCGAGGGGCCGTTTCAGATCGACATGCCAACAATCGCCTTCCCGGTGGACAAGGACAAGGTGCATTGCTCGATGGAAGCGCTGATCCAGCATTTCGACCTGTCGGCCTATGGCTTCAAGGTGCCGAAGGGCGAGGTCTATTCGGCGATCGAGGCGCCAAAGGGCGAGCTTGGCTTCTATATCATCAGCGACGGGTCGCCAAAACCATTCCGGATGAAGGTGCGGGCACCCTCGTTCGTCAACCTTCAGGGACTGTTCGGGGTGACCAACGCCCGCTATCTGGCGGACATGATCGCCGTGCTCGGCAGTCTCGACCCAGTGATGGCGGAGGTGGACAAGTAGCAGGGATTTGAATGCAATGACCATGCGCGAAAGGATAAAAGAGGCAGCGGCGCGGTATCCCGACCAGCGCTCTGCGATCATGCCCGCGCTTCTGATCGCGCAGAGGGAGCATGGCCATCTGCCTGGTCAGGTGCTGGAAGAAGTCGCCGACATTCTCGGAGTCGAACGGATCTGGGTCTACGAGCTGGCGACCTTTTATACGCTCTTCCATACCGAGCCGGTGGGCATGTTCCACCTTCAACTCTGTGACAATGTTTCCTGCATGCTGTGCGGAGCCGAGGACCTGCTGAAGCATCTGGAAACGGCGCTGGCGATTAGGAAGGGCGACACCACGCCGGACGGGCTGTTCACGCTTTCCTCCGTCGAGTGCCTCGGTGCCTGCGAGATGGCTCCGGTGATGCAGGTCGGCGACGATTACCATGGTGCCCTTGATGTCGCGCGGATAGATGCACTTTTGGACAACCTGCGGGCTACGACGGAACGGGTCGCGAGCATCGAGCCCTCTGCGCGACCGCAGGGAGAGTAGCGCTATGTTCGAGCCGGTTCTCCTGAAGAATGTCGCCGTGCCGGACAGTCACCTGCTGTCGACCTACGAGGCTGGCGGCGGCTACCAGGCACTGGCGAAGGCGCTGCGCGAATACACGCCTGACGAGGTCGTTAACCTCGTCAAACAGTCCAACCTGCGCGGTCGCGGCGGTGCCGGATTCCCGACGGGCATGAAATGGAGTTTCGTGCCGAAGCAGGTCGACAAGCCGAAATATCTTTGCTGCAACGCCGATGAGGGCGAGCCAGGCACCTTCAAGGACCGGATCATCATGGAGCGCGATCCGCATCAACTCATCGAGGGGCTGGCGGTAAGCGCCTATGCGATTGGGGCCAAAACCGCCTATGTCTACATCCGCGGAGAATATGTGACGGCGATCCGTCGCCTGGAGAAGGCGATCGCCGAGGCACACGAAAAGGGTTATCTGGGAACGGGCATTCTGGGCTCGAATTTCGATTTCGCCGTCCACATCCACTGCGGCGCAGGCGCCTATATCTGCGGCGAGGAGACTGCGATGCTCGAGTCGCTCGAGGGCAAGCGGGCGCAGCCGCGATTGAAGCCACCGTTTCCGGCCGTGGCCGGGCTCTACGCCAGCCCGACTGTGATCAACAATGTCGAGACGCTGGCCTGCGTGCCGCATATCGTTGTCCGAGGGCCGGACTGGTTTCGGAACATCGGCCCGGACAAAAGCCCCGGCCCGAAGCTCTACTGCCTCAGCGGGCAGGTGCGCAAACCCGGCCTCTACGAGTTGCCAATGGGCATACCGCTACGCGAACTGGTCGAGGAGCATGCCGGCGGGGCGTTGCCGGGACGCAAGATCAAGGCGGTGATCCCGGGCGGGGTCTCAGCGCCGGTCATCCCTGAGCACGGGCTGGACGTGAGGATGGATTTTGACTCGCTGGCTGCCGCCGGCTCGATGCTCGGTTCGGCTGGCGTTATCGTGATCGACGATAGCACCTGCATGGTTAAGGTCGCCACCAGGATCATCGAGTTCTTCCACCATGAGTCCTGCGGCAAGTGCACGCCCTGCCGGGAAGGATTGAACTGGGTCGTGAAGGTCCTGCGCCGGGTTGAAGGCGGGGATGGCGCACCCGGCGATCTGGAGCAGTTGGAGATGCTCTGCAAGGGCATTTTCGGCAATACGTTTTGTGCCTTGGGTGACGGTGCAGCGATGGGATTGCGTGCAGCACTCGCGCATTTCCGAGATGAATTCGTCGCCCATGTCGAGGAGCGGAGGTGCCCGTTTCACTGAAGAAGTGTGCTGGATCAGGGTTGTGAGGAAACCATGCTTAAAGTCACGATCGACGAACAAACGCTGGAAGTTGAGGCTGGCTCGACAGTGCTGCAGGCCGCCCAGGGTTTGGGCATCGACGTCCCGACCTTCTGCTATCTGAAGCGGCTGCCGCCGCTGGCTTCGTGCCGCATGTGCCTGGTGGAGATCGAGGGCGTGCGGCGGTTGCAGCCGTCCTGCGCCACTGCGGCCACCGATGGCATGGTCGTGCGGACGAACACGCCTCTGATCGAGGAAACGCGCTCTTCCATGCTCGACATGCTGCTCGCCAACCACCCCCTCGACTGCCCGATCTGCGACAAGGGCGGCGAATGCGAGCTTCAGGACATGGTAATGGCCTACGGGCCACGCGAAAGCCAATTCCGCGATGACAAACGTGTGTTTCACTCCGAGGACATTCGTCTGAGCCCGGTCATCATCATGAACGTCAACCGCTGCATCCAGTGCCAGCGCTGCGTCCGGATGTGTGAGGAGGTCGTCGGTGCGGTGGCGCTAGGCACCGTCGAAAAAGGCATGGATACCGCCGTCACCGGCTTCGAGGGCAGTCTGGCGAGTTGCGACCAGTGCGGCAATTGCGTCGAGGTCTGCCCGGTCGGCGCGCTGATGAGCTTCCCCTACCGCTACAAGGCGCGCCCCTGGGACCTCGTAGAGACCGACACGGTCTGCCCGCATTGTGGCACCGGTTGCCAGCTGACGGTGGGCACGCGCAAGGGCGAGTTCATGCGGGTGCGCTCGAAGTGGGACGAAGGTGTCAACCACGAAACTCTCTGCGTGCGAGGACGCTTCGGCCTCGATTTCGTTGCAAGCCGGGACCGGATCAAGCAGCCAATGATCCGTCAGGATGGCGCCCTGGTTCCGGTTTCCTGGGACGAAGCGGGGGACTATCTGCGTCGGCGACTGTTGGCCGTCGAGAGCAAGGATGCCGGCGGGCTAGCCTCGCCTCGCCTGCCCAACGAGGTGCTTTATCAGTTCCAGAAGCTGATGCGAACGGTATTCCGGACCAACAACATTGATTGTTCGTCACGCTGGGCCGCACCCTTCGATACGCTCGGCCCGCTATTGGGAACTTTCTACAGCCGCACGCCGCTGGACGACGTAATCGGCAACGACTGCGTGCTCGTCGTCGGAGGCAATATAACCGAGGAGAACCCAGTCACCGAATACCTGCTGCGGGACGGGGCGCGGCGGCGGCAGACCGGATTGCTCATGCTATCGGCGCGGCCATCGCGTCTGGACGCCGATGCAAGGGTGGTGGTTCGTGTGCCTCCGGGCGGAGAAGCGGCAAGCCTTGCGGCGGTGGTGGCCGGTCTTGTGGCGGCAGCTGGTCAGGCCTTGCCGGGCGGCGCTTTTGCGGACATCGACAGGCCTGCGGCGGGCGCCGGCAGTGACGGGCCGGATCGCCTGGCCGCCGCGCTCAAGGAAGGCCGCAGCGTCACCGTGCTTGTCAGCGTCGACCTCCTGAGATCACCCGAAGCGCGCGCGACGCTGCAGCAGCTCAACAACCTGCTGTACGTTCTCCGCCTGCTCGGCAAAGGCCCGGCGATGCAGTTTCTCTTCGACCGTGCCAACCAGATGGGCGCCTGGGACATGGGGGTCCTGCCGGCGGCTCTGCCGGGGCTGCGGGCGGTCGCCGATGACGCGGCGCGCGCAACTCTTGCGCGAAACTGGGGCGCCGAAATCCCGTCTGAACCCGGCGCGGATCTCGACGCCATGCTGGACCTCTGTGTCGGTGGGCGGATGGGCGCGCTCTACATCGTCGGAACCGACCCCCTGGTCGCCTATCCCGACCGGAACTTTGTGACGCGGGCGCTTGGCGCCGCCGATCTCCTGATCGTGCAGGACGCGTTCCTCACGGATACGGCGGGCATGGCCGAGGTCGTCTTGCCCGCGGCGGGCTACGGCGAGGAATCCGGAACGTTCACCAACAACGAGGGTCGGATCCAGAATGTTCGCAAATTCCGTGAGCCCGTTTTCGAGGCGCGAGGCAATCTGGCGATTGTCGACTTCGTCGCGGCGCTACGCAACCAGGCGCTGCGGCCATCGACGCAACCCGAAATTTTCGACGAGATTGCCCGGCTGGTTCCGGCCTATCAGGGGTTGACGCAGGACGGGCTTGGCGCCGACGGCGCTTTCACCAAGGCGGTGCCGACACTATCGGCTGGCATGCTCCCTGCGCCGCCGCCCGTCCCGACAGCAGCCGACCGGCTCATGCTGATCACCGGCGACTGCCTGTTCCACAACGGATATCTTTCCGAACGGTCGGACATCCTGAACACGGTCGCCAACGATCCCTATGTCGCGATGAGCGCGCAGGATACCGCGGAGCTTGGCCTTTCGGATGGCGATCAGGTAATCGTGCGTTCCGGCCAGGGCGAACTGACGGCGCAGCTCAAGGTCGACAGGCAGTTTCCCAAGGGCCTCGTCTTCGTTCCGGAAAACTATAGAGCCTTGCGTCTCAACAGCCTGCTGCGGCGGGGCGAATATCCATGCGCGGTGGAAGTTCAGAAGGCGCATGCCACTCTTGAGGTCGACCGCCCCGGCCGGATCTGGCGTGGGGTCTGAAGATTTGGGGTCGGGGCAAGCTGCCCGCCCTGGCGTCTTCAGTGATACCTGGTCCCGCATATGTAATCCTGCAGATCCTGCTCTGTACGCTGCGCTTCGTCGAGCCTGTGTTTAACCACGTCGCCGATGCTGACCACGCCGACAACGTCGCCTCCATCCGTGACCAGCACATGGCGTGTACGCCGCTGGGTCATGATCCCCATCGCGACGGGCAGCAAATCCTGTGTCGAACACGTCGCCACATTGCGGTTCATGATGTCCGCGACCCGCTTTGCCGCCGCCTCGGCCCCGTATTCCGCCACCGCATTGCAGCAGTCCCGCTCCGACAGCGTACCGAGGTATTTGCCGTTCGATCGCCTGACGACGACGAAGCCGATATTGTTGTCTCGAAACAGCCGCAGTACCTCCACCATCGTCTGATCGGGAGCAACTGCGATGACCCCGACACCCTTGTTTTTCATGATTTCACCGACAAACATCTGAGCCTCTCTTTCCGAGCGCTTCGGTTTGACAGCTGGCACGCGTTCATGTTCGCCGGATATTCCGCCACCAGTTGTAGCCCTGCGTCTCTTTCGTCTCGACAAGTACGTCCTTCTTCGTATTCAGGCGCGCGGCAACCACGCCGCCGCCGGTCGCCGCCTTACCCGGCTTGGCGAGCAGATCATCGCGCCCGATCACCAGGTCAGCTGAGGAAAAACTCGAGAATTCGTATTGTTGGCCAAGCGCGATCGCGTCCGCCGGGCAGGCGTCCTCGCACAGCCCGCAGAACAGGCAGCGGGCCGTGTCGATCTCGAATTTGGCCGGGTGCCGCTTGCCCTTCTCGTCCTCGTAGGGGACGACTTCGATACAGTCGCAGGGACAGATCCGCGCGCAGAGTTCGCAGGCCACGCACTTGATCTCGCCCTCTTCATCACGCGTCAGGAAGTGATGCCCGCGATAGCGGGAGTAGGGCAGCCATTTTTCCTTGTCCGGATACTGCATGGTCACGGATCTGGAGAACATGTAGCCGAAGGTCAGAGCCAAGGCGCTCGCCAGATCGGCAAAGAACGCCCAACCAATCCATGTTCCAACTCTGTCCTGCGCGCGCGACATCGCCGCCTCGCTACGGAGCCGCTACGACCCCTAAAAGTACACCGGTTATAATTATGTTCGCCATTGAGAGAGGAAGCAAGACTTTCCATCCGATCGCCATCAGTTGGTCGTAGCGGTAGCGGGGGAAAGTGAAGCGGAACCAGATAAACACATAGACGAAGAACGCGATCTTCAGCACAAACCACAGGAGCGGTGGCAAGGGAATCAGAACTCCGTTCCAACCGCCGAAGAACAGGATCACCACCAGGACCGACACAAGCAATACGATGGCATATTCGCTGACCATGAAGAAGGCAAAGCGGATACCGCTGTATTCGGTATGGAACCCGGCCCCCAGATCACCCTCCGCCTCCGCCAGGTCGAAGGGAATGCGCTGCGCTTCGGCGAGCCCGGCGACGAAGAACACGAAGAATCCGACCGGTTGGTAGACGATGTTCCAGACATCGGCCTGCGCCCGCACGATCTCGACCAGGCTCATGGATTGCGCCAGCATGACCACGCCGATGACCGCGAACCCCATCGGGATCTCGTAGCTGATCATCTGCGCGCAGGTCCTGAGGCTGCCCAGAACAGCGTACTTGCTGTTGGAGGCCCAGCCGCCGAAGATGACGCCATAGACCTCGATCCCGATCACCGAGAAAACAAAAAGGAGCGCCACATTCATGTTGGAGACGTAGAGCGTGATCTCGTGGCCGAGGACCGAGACAGTTTCGCCGAAGGGGATCGCGACGAACACCACAAAGGGCGGGGCGAGCGCCAGGATTGGCGCCAGTTTGAACAGGAACCGGTCGGCCTCGGCCGGGATGTGATCCTCTTTGGTCAGGAGCTTGATTCCGTCCGCCACCGGCTGCAACAGCCCGTGCCATCCCACGCGCATCGGCCCCATCCGCTGCTGCATGTGCCCGGCGATCTTGCGTTCCAGCCAGGTTAGCGGCAAGGGTAGCAACAGCAGGATCGCAATCAGCAACGCGACCTTCAAGACGATCAGGCCAAGGGCGACGATAAGTTCCATGATCCCGGCTACTTATTCATCGGGTTGAAGCGCACGACCAGACTTTGGCTCCGGCTATACAATGAGCACTGCGCGCACTTGTCAGACTACATGGTACAACGGCGACGCACCTCATACAATGCCGTCGCAGTTATGTCGTCGCTGGCTAATGATGTGTCCGGCCTCAGGACGTTTTGAGACGAGTGGTTTCGCTGTGCAAGATGAAAGCTTCGCGTTTCCGCCGGTTGCATCGCGCCACTTTGCGTACCAAAACCGCCGAGGCTCTCATCGCCGCCTGATGAAAGTCCGTGGCAGGTCAGCTGGCGTCCGGGGAGCTGGACACCCAGCAGAAACGCAAAAAGCCCATGCGTAACAGGGACTTTGGAGTATCGAAGGAAAGGATTTGGTTGCGGGGGCAGGATTTGAACCTGCGGCCTTCAGGTTATGAGCCTGACGAGCTACCGGGCTGCTCCACCCCGCGTTAATGTATTCCGAGCTGTTTGAGCCCGGGAGCGCTGTCAGGCGTAGCCTGACGAGGTGAGGCCGTGAAGGAATCGATCCGGTGGATCGATTTCAGGCCGAACGGGCTGCTCCACCCCGCGCCATGAGCAAATCGCTGGGATTTGCTGGTGTATTATAACACGAAAGGCCGCTTTGTGAGCGGCCCTTTTGTTTCGGCTTTGGGCCGTTTGTTTAGTGATGAGAAGATTGATTAGTTGCGCTTTGCAGACCTGGCAGCGACCTACTCTCCCGCGTCTTAAGACGAAGTACCATGGGCGCAGGGGCGTTTCACGGCCGTGTTCGGAAAGGGAACGGGTGCAGCCACCCCGCCATAACCACCAGGTCGGCAAAGCGCAACTATATGTTTTGAGAAGCTGGAGGATGAGGCAATAGGCATCTGCCAACAGGCAGAAGTGATATTGTCATCGCATTTTGAACACGTCTTTGAAGCGAATGCGGAGTGGCTATTGCCGACTGCCTATTCCCTTCTGGCACATCGATCCGGACGACCGCTTTGCGGTCGCCTTGAGATGAGCATAGTCAATGAGAACGATCAAGCCGATCGAGCTATTAGTACCGGTAAGCTTCATGCGTTGCCGCACTTCCACACCCGGCCTATCAACGTGGTCGTCTTCCACGGCTCTGATAGGGAATACTCGTTTTCAGGTGGGTTTCCCGCTTAGATGCCTTCAGCGGTTATCCCGTCCATATATAGCTACCCTGCTATGCCCTTGGCAGGACAACAGGTCCACCAGAGATATGTCCATCCCGGTCCTCTCGTACTAGGGACAGATCCTGTCAATATTCCTACACCCACGGCAGATAGGGACCGAACTGTCTCACGACGTTCTGAACCCAGCTCACGTACCGCTTTAATTGGCGAACAGCCAAACCCTTGGGACCTGCTCCAGCCCCAGGATGCGATGAGCCGACATCGAGGTGCCAAACAACCCCGTCGATATGGACTCTTGGGGGTCATCAGCCTGTTATCCCCGGCGTACCTTTTATCCGTTGAGCGATGGCCCTTCCACGCGGGACCACCGGATCACTATGACCGACTTTCGTCTCTGCTCGACTTGTCAGTCTCGCAGTCAGGCGGGCTTATGCCATTGCACTCGACGACCGATTTCCGACCGGTCTGAGCCCACCATCGCGCGCCTCCGTTACTCTTTCGGAGGCGACCGCCCCAGTCAAACTACCCACCATACACTGTCCCGGACCCGGATAACGGGCCGCGGTTAGACATCCATGACGATAAGGGTGGTATTTCAAGGATGGCTCCACGGAAACTGGCGTCCCCGCTTCAAAGCCTACCACCTATCCTACACATGCCGACACGAATGCCAGTGTAAAGCTATAGTAAAGGTGCACGGGGTCTTTCCGTCTGACCGCAGGAACCCCGCATCTTCACGGGGAATTCAATTTCACTGAGTCTATGTTGGAGACAGCGGGGAAGTCGTTACGCCATTCGTGCAGGTCGGAACTTACCCGACAAGGAATTTCGCTACCTTAGGACCGTTATAGTTACGGCCGCCGTTTACTGGGGCTTCGATTCAAAGCTTGCACCTCTCCTCTTAACCTTCCAGCACCGGGCAGGCGTCAGACCCTATACGTCGTCTTGCGACTTCGCAGAGCCCTGTGTTTTTGATAAACAGTCGCTACCCCCTGGTCTGTGCCACCCCATAATAGTTGCCTAGCATGGGGTCACGCTTCTTCCGAAGTTACGCGTGCAATTTGCCGAGTTCCTTCAACATAGTTCTCTCAAGCGCCTTGGTATACTCTACCTGACCACCTGTGTCGGTTTCGGGTACGGTCTATACGGTGGAGCTATTTCCTGGAACCGCTCCGCTGCCCATCCAATCCAATTAGAATGAACAACTTGTGCAATCCGTCACTACCACCAGGCCCACGAATATTAACGTGGTTCCCATCGACTACGCATTTCTGCCTCGCCTTAGGGGCCGGCTAACCCTGCTCAGATTAACTTTAAGCAGGAACCCTTGGTCTTTCGGCGAGAGGGTCTCTCACCCTCTTTATCGTTACTCATGTCAACATTCGCACTTCCGATACCTCCAGGAGCCCTCACGGGTCTCCCTTCATCAGCTTACGGAACGCTCCGCTACCACTTGCGATTGCTCGCAAATCCTCAGCTTCGGTGCATGGCTTCAGCCCCGTTACATTTTCGGCGCAAAGACCCTTATTTAGACCAGTGAGCTGTTACGCTTTCTTTAAATGATGGCTGCTTCTAAGCCAACATCCTGGTTGTTTTGGGATCCTCACATCCTTTCCCACTTAGCCATGACTTGGGGACCTTAGCTGGAGGTTAGGGTTGTTGCCCTTTTCACGACGGACGTTAGCACCCGCCGTGTGTCTGCCGAGTAGTACTCCCCGGTATTCGGAGTTTGGTTAGGATCAGTAAGACGGTGAGTCCCCATAGCCCATCCAGTGCTCTACCCCCGGGGGTATTCGCTCGACGCTCTACCTAAATAGATTTCGCGGAGAACCAGCTATTTCCGAGTTTGATTGGCCTTTCACCCCTAGCCACAAGTCATCCCAATCTATTGCAACAGATGCGGGTTCGGTCCTCCAGTTGGTGTTACCCAACCTTCAACCTGCTCATGGCTAGATCACTCGGTTTCGGGTCTAATGCAACAAACTAAATCGCCCTATTCAGACTCGCTTTCGCTTCGCCTACACCTACCGGCTTAAGCTTGCTTGTTACACTAAGTCGTTGACCCATTATACAAAAGGTACGCCGTCACCCTTGCGGGCTCCGACTGTTTGTAGGCATCCGGTTTCAGGTTCTATTTCACTCCCCTTGTCGGGGTGCTTTTCACCTTTCCCTCACGGTACTTGTTCGCTATCGGTCATGCACGAGTACTTAGGCTTGGAGAGTGGTCTCCCCATGTTCAGACAGGATTTCTCGTGTCCCGCCCTACTCTAGGACAATCATGATATCTACGCGTACGGGGCTGTCACCCACTACGGCCGCACTTTCCAGAGCGTTCCACTTTAATCACAATTGCCACTGGCCTGGTCCGCGTTCGCTCGCCACTACTTGCGGAGTCTCGGTTGATGTCCTTTCCTGCAGGTACTTAGATGTTTCAGTTCCCTGCGTTCGCTTCTTACACCCTATGTATTCAGGTGTAGATACCTTATCACAATACCTAGAAACCTGTTTTGTCCTCACGGCCAAAGGCCTGCGGACGGCGCGCCGGATAACCGGCGACGCGCTTTGCGCTACGAAGGAAGTCCCTCGCAGCCAAAGCAACAAAACAGATTTTCTAGGTATTTAAGGTGGGTTGCCCCATTCGGAGATCCATGGATCAAAGCTCATTCGCAGCTCCCCACGGCTTTTCGCAGCGTATCACGTCCTTCATCGCCTGTGCATGCCAAGGCATCCACCAAATGCCCTTACGACACTTAATCGTTCTCATTGCCAATGCTCATCGTCTTTGTTTGATTTGGCAGACCTTGTCCGCTTCGCTTTCGCCTCGCGGGGTGCCAAATCCGACCATCCGGACAACCTTGCGATTGCCGTGCAGTCGGGCCAAACATGCGTGATTACCTTTTACAATCACGCTTTCTAACAATGCCATTAACGTGTTCGACAGGTCTGCTTTATTGGAGCTACGCCGAGCAGCTCGCTTGCAGCCTGTCTTAAGACCAGCTTCTCGAGATTGGATCCGATACCGCGCGGTCAGGCAACGGTAATCCGATCGTCCGTCAGACGTTGCCCAAAGGCAACGAACAACACGCGATAAACCGCTACGCGGTTTACGCTGACGATCCAGAGCGACAAGCTTCCTACCTACCTCCAATCCCTCCACCACATCCGGCCGGCTAGGCCATCCATGGTTTCACAGGAACTGGGCTCGGACATCATGGGCAAAACCCACAACACCTGGAAGCCTCCAGATCAATCTTCTCTTCACAATGTATGCAGAACAGGCACCAGCTCGAAGCCGGTGCAAAACTTTTATTTCTTCAAAGGATATCTCTCAGTCTCGACACCAAGCG
>NZ_CP140635.1:3982500-4527500 GCF_034554815.1 Rhizobium indigoferae
TGTTTTTCCAGACAAAATTTCGGGCGACACGCAAATGCGGTCATTTCCCGGATTCCGACCGGCCTGACACGGCCCGGAAAGATGAACGTCTTTCGACTTTTCGTGGAAAGAACGCTCTTTTGTCTCCTGCGCCCCGACATCATCACAATCTGCTGGTCTTAAGAGACATATGATTCACACAGGCAAATGCAGGCAAACTGCCTTTTCCTGAGTGATTTGACTTCCATGCCCAAAATATGCACATCTTTCGCCCCAGCCAGGATGGCCGATAAATGCTCCCACAGACGCCTGATGTAAGGACGCGGACCCGACTGCCATGATGACGGAGAAAATGATGATCCGCTCGTTGGGCAACGAGCCTCCGCTTCTGGCCGACGGCAGGCGTGCGCCCGATCGCCGCGAGGTTTCCTTGCGCTGGCTCTCGGGCACGTTCCTCACCGGCATTACATCATCCGTTCTGATGGGTGTCGCCCTTTTTGCCGCCCTTGATGGCCGCCAGCAACTGGCGATCCCCGCCGAAGCCTATGCGAGCGTTGCGGCGGACGCGCATGAGGATACGACCGTGGTCCGTGGCGGCCGGCTGGTCGCGCCCGCCATTGCAGCAAAACCGTCTGACCGTGCCATCATGGAAGTTTCAACCGTCATCCACGACGGCGAAAAGGAAGTGGTGCGCCGCCAGCCCTTCGCGCATGTGAAGATGACGCTGGCCGCCAATCATGTGGCGACGGAGGACTATCCCGACTTCGATCCCCTGGCGATCTTTTCCGCCGACGAGCCGCAGCCCGCGCCGCAAAGCCGCACCGGCGCGCTTTACGGCTCCGACGTCGAATCCGAAGTCAGCCTGAAGACCATTCCGTTCCCGACCGGCAAGACCGGCATGCAGATGGCATCCGGCCTGTCGCTCGAGGAGGTCGAAGAGAATGTGCGCTCCAACGGCTCGGTACTGACCGACGGCAATACTCAGCTCGCAGCCCTTTATTACGTCGATCCGCGTCGTTTCTCCAACGAGGATGCCGATGTCGATCTGACCGCCGGTCTGTCCGCCCGCGTGCTCGAACAGAACATGACGGTCTCCGCATCGGAATCGATCACGCCGCAGACCGAAGAATTCGCCGACGACATCCTTCCCGTGCGCGTCGACACGCCGATCGCCAAGGCGCTGACGGATTCAGGCTATCCGCAGCAATATGCCGATGGCATTGCCGGCTACATCGCGCAGCAACTGGGTTCCAGTGATCTCGACAAGGGCGACGTGCTGCGCATCGGCATCATCCAGAAGGGCGAACAGGCAAAGATCATCCGAGCCAGCGTCTATCGCGGCACGCGCCATCTCGTCACCGTGGCCGTCGACGACAAGGGCAGATATGTGCCCGGCAGCGAGCCGCCGATGCTGGATGCCATCGCCACCGCCTTCGATGACAATTCCTTCGCACCGCCCCCCGGCCAGAACCTGCCGCGCGTCTATGACGGCATCTATCGTGCTGCCCTTTCCTACGGCATGACCAAGGATATGACGGCGCTGATCATCAAGCTGCTGGCCAGCAATGTCGATTTCCAGGCGCAGCTGAGGCCGACCGACAGTCTCGAGGCTTTCTTCTCCGTCGCCGACAGCGCCGGTCAGGCGACCGAGGATTCCGAACTGCTCTATGTCAACGCCCGTTTCGGCGACACACAGACACGCTTCTACCGCTTCCAGGACCCCGACGACGGCACGGTCGATTACTTCGACGAGAACGGCAAGAGCATCCGCCAGTTCCTGCTGCGCAACCCGGTGCCGAATGGCATCTTCAAATCGGGCTTCGGCATGCGCCGCCACCCCATCCTCGGTTTTGCCCGCATGCACACCGGCGTCGATTGGGCTGCACCCCGCGGCACGGCGATCATCGCCGCCGGCAACGGCACGGTCGAAAAAGCCGGCTGGGATTCCGGCGGTTACGGCAACCAGACGATCGTCCGCCATGCCAATGGCTATGAATCCTCCTACAACCACCAGAGCGCCATCGCCAAGGGCGTCGTCCCCGGCGCCAAGATCCGCCAGGGCCAGGTGATCGGCTGGGTCGGCACGACGGGCGAATCCACCGGCCCACACCTGCATTACGAGCTGATCGTCAACGGCACCAAGGTCGATCCACTGCGCATCCGCCTGCCGGGCGGCAAATCGCTGCAGGGCGAGGCGCTGGCGAAATTCGAGGACGAGCGCAAGCGCATCGATACGCTGCTGAACAACCAGACGCCAGACCAGGTGGCGAGCAAGTAGCGTCCATCTACGCTGGTTCCCCTCCAGGAGACGCCTCGGCCACCAAACGAAAAATGGCGGCCCGAAGCCGCCATTTCCCATCCATCCGGCAAACCGGTTTACGCCGCTTCGCTCACCGTCTGCATCGTCCTGAACTGTAGCCGGTCCGAACCGCTCGTCACCTTTACCGTCGATCCGTCCGGCACCTGGCCAGAAAGGATCTGCTCGGCCAACGGATCCTGCACGAACTTCTGGATCACCCGCTTCAGCGGCCTTGCGCCGTAGACCGGGTCGTAACCCTTGTTCGCCAGCCAGTGGCGGGCTTCCTCGTCGAGATCGATGACGATCTTGCGCTCGGACAGCAGAGCCACCAGCCGCTTCAGCTGGATATCGACGATCGCGCCCATCTCCTCGCGCTTGAGGCGATGGAAGAGAATGATCTCGTCGATGCGGTTCAGGAATTCCGGCCGGAAATGCCCGCGCACGACCTCCATCACCTGCTCGCGAACCGTGTCGCTGTCGTCGCCCTCCTTCAGCTGCGTCAGATATTCGGCGCCGAGGTTCGAGGTCATGATGATCATCGTGTTGCGGAAATCGACCGTCCGGCCCTGGCCGTCGGTCAGACGCCCGTCGTCCAGCACCTGCAGCAATATGTTGAAGACGTCGGGATGCGCCTTTTCGATCTCGTCGAACAGCACGACCTGATAGGGCCTGCGGCGCACGGCTTCGGTCAGCGCTCCGCCTTCGTCATAACCGACATAGCCGGGAGGCGCGCCTATCAGCCGGGCAACGGAGTGCTTCTCCATATATTCCGACATGTCCATACGCACCATCGCCGTTTCGTCGTCGAAGAGGAAGCGGGCAAGCGCCTTGGTGAGCTCCGTCTTGCCCACGCCGGTCGGGCCGAGGAAGATGAACGAGCCGATCGGCCGGTTCGGATCCTGCAGGCCGGCCCGCGCGCGGCGGACGGCGCGCGACACGGCCTGAACCGCATCACCCTGGCCGATCACCGATTTCGCCAGTTCGTCTTCCATCCGAAGCAGCTTGTCGCGTTCGCCTTCCAGCATCCTGTCGACCGGAATGCCGGTCCAGCGGGAAACGACATGGGCGATATTGTCGGGGATAACGACCTCCTGCACCATCGCACCGCGTTCGCCATCCTGCTTCTCAGCGTCGACGAGCTGCTTTTCCAGATCCGGAATGACACCGTAGGTCAGCTCGCCGGCACGTTGGAATTCGCCTTTGCGCTGGGCGATCGCCAGTTCATTGCGTGCATCGTCGAGCTGCTTCTTCAGATCGGCGGCAAGGCCGAGCTTCTGCTTTTCCGCCTGCCAGCGAGCGGTCAGCGCATCGGCTTCCTCTTCGAGGCCGGTCAGTTCGGTCTCCAGCCGCTTCAGCCGGTCGGCAGAGGCAACGTCGGTTTCCTTCTTCAGCGCCTCGCGCTCGATCTTCAGCTGGATGATCCGGCGATCGAGCTCGTCGAGCTCTTCCGGCTTGGAATCCACCTGCATGCGCAGGCGCGCTGCCGCCTCGTCCATCAGGTCGATCGCCTTGTCGGGCAGGAAACGGTCGGTGATATAGCGGTTGGAAAGTGTCGCCGCGGCCACCAGCGCCGCATCGGCGATGCGCACCTTGTGATGCTGCTCGTATTTTTCCTTCAGCCCACGCAAGATCGAGATCGTGTCTTCGACCGTCGGTTCATCGACGACGACGGGCTGGAAGCGGCGGGCAAGGGCCGGATCCTTCTCGACATGTTTGCGATATTCATCAAGCGTGGTCGCGCCGACGCAATGCAGCTCACCGCGGGCAAGGGCGGGCTTCAAGAGGTTGGAGGCGTCCATCGCCCCATCCGCCTTGCCGGCGCCGACCAGCGTGTGCATCTCATCGATGAACAGGATGATCTCGCCGTTCTCAGCCTGGACTTCATTGAGCACGGCCTTCAGCCGCTCCTCGAATTCGCCGCGGTATTTCGCACCGGCAATCAGCGCACCCATGTCGAGCGCCATCAGCTTCTTGTCCTTGAGCGATTCCGGCACGTCGCCGTTGACGATGCGCAGCGCCAGACCCTCGACGATCGCCGTCTTGCCGACCCCTGGTTCGCCGATCAGCACAGGATTGTTCTTGGTGCGGCGCGAAAGCACCTGGATGGTGCGACGGATTTCGTCGTCGCGACCGATCACCGGGTCGAGCTTGCCCTCGCGGGCTTCGGCGGTGAGATCGCGTGCGAACTTCTTCAGCGAATCGAAACCCTGCTCGGCATTGGAGGAATCCGCCGTCCGGCCCTTGCGGATGTCATTGATGACCTGGTTGAGGCCCTGGGCGGTCACGCCTGAATTCTTCAGCGTCGAAAAGGTCGAGGCCGAGGATTCGATCGCCAGCGCCTGCAGCAGGCGCTCTACCGTGACAAAGCTGTCGCCGGCCTTCTTCGCCGCTTCTTCAGCGGTCGAAAGGACCTTGGCGAGAGGTTGCGCCAGATAAATGTTGCCGTTGCCGCCGGAGATCTTCGGCAACTTGGCGAGAGCTGCGTCATTGGCAAGGCGGGCAGCCTTGGCATCGCCGCCGGCGCGCTCGATCAGCGATGCCGCCATACCCTGATCGTCATCGAGCAGGACTTTCAGCACATGTTCGGGCGTAAATTGCTGGTGACCCTGCGCCAGCGCATAGGTCTGGGCGGACTGGATGAAACCGCGCACCCGCTCCGAATATTTCTCGATATTCATATGTACCTCCATGGATCGCCCTGCCCTGACGAGGCGCAGACCGATGATTGAGATCGACCCCCTGAAAAGGCAGGTCGCGCTTTGCCTGTCTGGGATTCGGGCGAAGCAGTTCGAAGAGAATATGGTAGCCTGTTCTGCGAGTTTAAAGAGCCAGTAAAATGAAAATCCCCGGCACAAGGCCGGGGATTTTCAAGCTAATTCGAGCAGATGGCATGAACTTCACACTCTCCCCTGAGGGGGAAGCGAAGTCCTCATTCGGATGCGACGTCAGCCAGCACTGGCGCCTCGGGAGAGGCGCCCTCGCCTTCAGCGGCGGCTTCTTCGCCCTCAGCACCGCGACGCGGGCGACGGGGACGGCTGCCAGTGCTGCGGCGGCGGGGCTGGCGTTCGCGCGGCTGGCCGCCGGCACCTTCCTCGTCCATGGCGACTTCAGCCGGAATGCCTTCGATCTCCGGCTGTGGGCCAGTTCCATCGATGAGTTCGGACTGGGGTGCCGGTGCCGGTGCCTGAGCGGGTACCGGCTTCGGCTGCTGCTGCTGTGCCTGCGGCTGCGGCTGGTGCTGCCTGCTCTGCGGCTGGTGCTGCCTGTTCTGCGGCGGCTGGACGATAACGACGTCGTCGCCGTCATTGTCATTGTCATTCTCATTGTTATCCATATCGTCGCCGTCGCGGTCCACACCTTCGCGATCATTGTACTCGCCGCGGTCGTCGCGCTGGAAGCGTTCCTGCATCTGCGCCTGGGCGCTTGCGATGATACGATTATAGTGTTCGGCGTGCTGGAGATAGTTCTCGGCAATCACGCGATCGCCGGAGCTTTGGGCGTCGCGGGCGAGCTGCGCGTATTTTTCGGCGATATGCTGCGCAGTACCGCGAATCTTCACATCGGGGCCGGAGCTGTCATAGGTCCGGGTCAGCGGATTGCCGCCCTTGCGGTTGAAATTGTTGTTATTGTTATTTCCACCGCCGCCGCCACCGCCGCCGTTGTTATTGTTACCACGCCCTCGACCGCGCTTGTTCTGCTGTCCTGGCCTCATAGATCGTTCACCTGAATTCTCTGTTTGTGATGGATACATGGCACCAACCGCCATGACCGGAAACCGGGTCAGGACCTTTGTGCCGCGAGCATACTGCGCCTTTGCGCCGACCTGCCGCTTGGTTCTCAAGTCAGTTTGACTGATTCACGCATTGGGTCGTGTTCAACCGTTGAAACTCTCGTTTAAAAGAGCGGACCCCCGAGGCAAACCAAGTACCGAACGAATCTCGTTCATTCCTATCTGCCCAACACGTGACCGCAACCTATATTGCTTCACCGGGAAATCCAAGCCTTTTCTTCGCAATAACAATAATGTCCTGTTCAATGCCGGATTGTCGTCTCTCACGTGAGCGCGAACACGAGCACCCTGTCGTTCTGACCATAATCTTTCACGGATTTGAGGCACCTGAAGCCTTTCGCTTCAAAGATCGCCGTCACGTCGTTTCGCTGATCGTAGCCGATCTCCAGTCCGACGACCCCATCGGGCCTGATGAACCTTGCCGCATCCTTGGCTATGGCTTTGTAAGCGTCAAGCCCATCCGGGCCGCCATCCAGAGCCGCAGCCGGATCAAATTTCGTCACTTCGGGAGCGAGATCGTGAATGACATTGGAAGCAATATAGGGCGGATTTGAGACAATCGCGTGAAACGATCCCTGGATGTTCGCGAACCAACTCGACTGGACGACCTGAAAACGATCCTGCAACCCGCTTCTTTCTGCATTCGATCTTGCCGTCAGAAGTGCATCCGCCGATATGTCGCTGCCGACACCTGACGCATCAGGACACTCGCTCAAAAGCGCAAGGCATATCGCCCCGGTCCCGGTTCCCATGTCAAGGATATGGAGACGGCTTTGCGCCTTTGCAAGGTCTTTGAGATAGACGAGAACCGTATCGACCAGGATTTCCGTATCCGGCCGCGGTTCCAGCGTTTCCGCCGAGAGCCGCAGCGGCAGGCCATAGAATTCCCGCTCGCCGAGAATGCGATGCACCGGCTCATGGCCGAGCCGCCGCTCCAGCGCCTTGAAAATCACTTCGGCCTGTTCAGGAGAAAGCCTCTCGGCCGATCGCGTCAACAGCTCGGTCGGCGACAATTTCAGAAGGCCCGCGACAAGCAGCCGCGCATCGGTCGCCGGGTCGACGATACCGGCTTCGGTGAAGCGACGGCGCGCTTCGGCAAGCATTTCGGCGACCGTCGAGCTCATTGTTGCTCGCCGAGCTGCGCCAGCTGGCTGGCCTGGTAATCGGCCATCAGCGCGTCGACGACCTCCTCGATCTCGCCTTCCATCATTCGGTCAAGCTTATAGAGCGTCAGATTGATGCGATGGTCCGTCACCCGCCCCTGCGGGAAATTATAGGTGCGGATACGTTCCGAGCGGTCGCCGGAGCCGACCTGGCTTTTGCGATCGGCAGAGCGCTCGCTGTCGGCCCTCTGCCGCTCCGCGTCATAAAGCCTGGAGCGCAGCACCTGCATCGCCTTGGCGCGATTTTGGTGTTGCGATTTTTCCGAGCTGGTGACGACGATGCCGCTCGGCAGGTGGGTGATACGCACCGCCGAGTCCGTCGTATTGACGTGCTGGCCGCCCGCGCCCGAAGAGCGCATCGTGTCGATGCGGATGTCTTCAGCCCGGATCTCGATGTCGATCTCCTCGGCCTCGGGCAGCACCGCCACCGTTGCCGCCGACGTATGGATGCGGCCTCCCGCCTCAGTTTCCGGCACGCGCTGCACGCGATGTACGCCGGATTCGAATTTCAGCTTGGCAAAGACGCCCCTGCCGGTGATCGTCGCGATGATTTCCTTGTAGCCACCGGCTTCGCCCTCGCTCGCAGAGAGCACCTCCACCTTCCAGCCCTTTTCCGCCGCAAAGCGCTCGTACATGCGAAACAGATCGCCGGCGAAAAGAGCGGCTTCCGAGCCGCCCGTGCCGGCGCGGATTTCAAGGATCGCGCTCTTTTCATCCGCTGCATCCTTCGGCAGAAGCAGGATCTGCATCTCCTGTTCCAGCACCTCGATCTGCTCTTTCACCTCGGGCAGCTCCAGCTCGGCGAGGTCGCGCATCTCGCGGTCGACCGACCTGTCCTCGAGCAGCGTTTCGAGATCGGCAAGCTCGGCGACCGCTTTCTCATAGACGCGGATCTTCGTCACGACAGGCTGCAGCTCGGAATATTCGGATGCGAGCTTCACATAGACTTCGGCAGCCGGGCCAGCCGACATGCGCGCCTCGATCTCGCCGAAACGACGTTCCAGCTCGCGCATCTTTTCAACGGGAAGCTTCGCCACCCTTCACTCCGATTCTTCTTAATCTCTGTCTAAAGGGGAATATTGTGGCTCTCGGCGAAGCGGGCAAGCACCTCGCGCATCGGCGTCAAGGCGTGGTGATCGTCCAGCACCTCGTCCATCGCCTTCGTCAGCGCCCCGACATCGAGCCCTAGCAGCATCGCCTTCACCGGTCCGATCGAGGCCGGTGACATCGAGATCGAGCGGAAGCCGATACCGAGCAGCGCCATCGCCGAGATGGGTTTGCTGGCGAGCTCGCCGCAGAGTGTCACCGGCGTCTTGTTCCGCTCCGCCCCGCGCACGATATCGCGCAGGATGCGCAAGAACGGCTTGCCCAGCGGATCGAAGCGGTCCGAAACCCGTGCATTGCCGCGATCGACCGCCATCGAGAACTGGAAGAGGTCGTTCGAACCGACCGAGACGAAATCGACCGCCTCCATCAGTTCGTCGAGCTGCCAAAGCAGGGCCGGCACCTCCAGCATCGCCCCGAATTGCAGCTTGCGCGGCAAGCCGTGGCCGAAGCGTGAGAGATGCTGCACTTCCTTCTGCAAAAGCTCGCGCACCATCTTCAACTCGGAAACTTCGGTCACCATCGGCACCATCAGCTTCAGCTCGGTGTCGGCCGATGCCTTCAGCAGGGCGCGCAACTGGGTCCGCAACAGTCCCGGCCGGTCGAGCGACAGCCGGATGGCGCGCCAACCGAGGGCTGGATTTTCTTCCTCATGGCCGCGGAAATAGGGCACCACCTTATCGCCGCCGATATCGAGCGTACGGAAGGTGACGGTGCGGCCCGCCGCCTGTTTGATCACATTGCGATAGAACTGCTCCTGCTCATCCGCCTTCGGCATGGTGGAGGCGATCATGAATTGCAGCTCGGTGCGGAAAAGGCCGATGCCCTCGGCACCCGATTCCGAAAGCTGCGGCAGGTCGACCAACAGCCCCGCATTCATCATCAGCGAGATCCGCTGCCCATCCTTGGTCACCGGCTCGACGGCGCGCAGTGCCCGGAACTGTTCCTGCCGCCTGGCGCGGAAGCGGACCTTTTCCTCATAGGAACGCCGGTGATCGGCCATCGGCCGCAGATGCACATGCCCCTCGTCGGCGTCGATGATCACGGCATCACCATTCTCGGCGAGCGCCACCACACCCGCCGCCTGGCCGATGACCGGAATGCCCATGGCGCGTGCGACGATCACCACGTGGCTCGTCACCGCCCCTTCTTCCAACACCAGCCCACGCACATTGGAACGCGGATAATCGAGCAGCTCGGCTGCCCCCATGGCGCGCGCCAGGATGATTGCGTCGCTGGGGAAACCTTCGGCGGTCGTCCGGCCGGTATAACCCGTCAACTGTCTGAGCAGCCGGTTCGCGAGATCCTCGAAATCATGCATGCGTTCGCGCAGATAAGGGTCGGTCAACCGCATCATCCGCGCCTTGGTGTCGCTCTGCACCTTCTCGACCGCCGCTTCCGCCGTCAGGCCGTTGCGGATCGCCTCCTCGAGCTTGCGCACCCAGCCCTGGTCATGCGCGAACATGCGATAGGTTTCGAGCACCTCACGATGCTCGCCCTCCATCGATACGTCGCGACGCGACAGCATGTCGTCGATCGAAATCCGAAGCGAGCCCATGGCTTCGGCCAGCCGCCGGATTTCCTTCTCGGCATCTTCGTTCAGCAGGTTGGTGACGACGATGCGCGGCTCGTGCAGCACGACGTAACCGAGGCCGATGCCGTCATTATAAGTGTCGCCGTCGACGGTCACCGAACGCGTCAGGTCGAGTTCGAGGCCCGGCTTGGTGATCTTCTTGAGCTCGCCGGTGGCGATCATCTCGGCAAGCACCATCGCGGTCGTCTCGAGCGCTTCCAGCTCTTCCTCGCGATAGTTGCGGCTTGCCTTGTTCTGCACGACGAGAACGCCGAGTGAGCGCCCGGTCCTGAGGATCGGCACACCGAGGAAGGAATGGTAGATTTCTTCGCCCGTTTCCGGCAGGTAGCGGAAAGCAGGGTGCGACTGCGCGTCGGAAAGGTTCAGCGGCTGGGCCGAGGCCGCGATCGTGCCGACCAGGCCCTGCCCCATCTTCAGTTGCGCCAGATGCACGGCCTCGCGGTTGAGGCCTTCGGTCGCGTAGAGTTCGAGTACGCCGTCGGCACGCAGCACATAGACAGAGCAAACCTCCGCCACCATATTGCCGGCAATCTGGCGGACGATCCGGTCAAGACGCTCCTGCGGCTCCAGCGGCTCCGCCATCAACTCGCGCAGCCGCCTGAGCAGCACGCGCGGACCGCCGGAAAGGTCTCTCATGGCGTCTCAAGCTCCCGAAACAACGCACTCAGTCCCGGCAGGCCGGCCCTCGTCTCCTCAACCTGAAGGGGCAGGCCGCCCACTGGGAATCAATTCTTATCCAGACCGTAGCAGGAATGCAAAGTCCTGACAGCGAGTTCTGCATAGGGACCGTCGATCAGGATGGAAATCTTGATCTCGGAGGTCGTGATCGCCTTGATGTTGATGCCTTTTTCGGCAAGTGCACGAAATGCGGTCGCGGCAACGCCCGCGTGGCTGCGCATGCCGATGCCGATGACCGATACTTTCACCAGCCCCGATTCGTTCTGCACGACATCGTAGCCGATCTTCTCCTTATGGTCGCCGAGCACCTTGATCGCCTTCTCGACGTCGCCTGATGGCACGGTGAAGGTCATGTCGGTCTTCGACCCATCCTCGGAGATATTCTGGACGATCATGTCGACATTGATATGGGATTCGGCAAGCGGCCCGAAGATCGCCGCGGACACGCCCGGCCGGTCGGCAAGACGGCGAAGCGAGATCTGAGCCTCATCCTTGGCATAGGCGATGCCGGTGACTACTTCCTGTTCCACGATTTCATCCTCGTCACAAATCAGCGTTCCGGGCGGGTTCAGCAGATCACCCATGCCCGGAGCATCGGGATCTTCGAATGATGAGCGCACGAAGGTGCGCACCTTGTGTACCATGGCAAGCTCGACCGAGCGCACCTGCAGTACCTTGGCGCCAAGCGAGGCCATTTCCAGCATTTCCTCGAAGGCGATCTTCTTCAGCCTGCGCGCCTTCGGCACGATGCGCGGGTCGGTCGTGTAGACGCCGTCGACGTCAGTATAGATATCACAGCGGTCTGCCTTGACAGCCGCCGCGATTGCGACGGCCGAAGTGTCCGATCCGCCGCGCCCGAGCGTCGCGATACGGTTGTCGGGTCCCAACCCCTGGAAGCCGGAGATGACGGCGACCTGCCCCTCACCCATGCGTTTGACGATGTCAGAGCCGTCAATCTCCATGATCCGCGCCGCGCCATGCGCGTTGTCGGTGCGGATCGGGATCTGCCATCCCTGCCAGGAACGGGCATTGATATCCATCGCCTGCAATGCGATCGCCAGCAGCCCGGATGTCACCTGCTCGCCGGATGCGACCACCGCGTCATATTCCCGCGCATCGTAAAACGGAGAATTGGCGCCGATCACCTTCGGCGTGCCCTGGACCCAGCCAACCAGTTCATTTGTCTTGCCGGACATGGCCGACACCACCACCGCGACCTCGTGCCCGGCATCGACTTCGCGTTTTACGTGGCGGGCAACATTCTTGATGCGGTCCAGGTCAGCGACGGACGTGCCGCCGAATTTCATTACGATGCGTGCCATATGCCTCTACCACGACTGGCGCCGGGAAAGCGGAAAACCGGACCCGGCATCACGAAAGCTCTGGGGCAGACCACTTGGCCAGAGAGCCGGATTCCCAATTTCCGGAACCGCTCTAAAGCCCAGGTCCCCAAAGGCCCCAAGTTGCGGCGTCTCTTAGCGAGTTTGGCGGGGGGAGGCAAGCGCGGGCGATAAAAGCTATTGGCGAGCGGTTCCGCCCTCGTCAGTCCTCTGGTCTGCACCCTTGACTTATGCCCCCGATCGTCCGACTTCACATCTCACGAATGAAGGAGTGGACGATGACGGAAGGCGCCAGAAGCACGATCGACCAAGGTGAAGTGGACCGCTTCTCGGCGATGGCGGCGGAATGGTGGAGCCCGACCGGCAAATTCAAGCCGCTGCACAAGTTCAATCCCGTCCGGCTCGCCTATATAAGAGACAAAGCCTGCGAGAATTTCGGCCGTGATCCGAAAAGCGCGCGCCCGCTCGAGGGCCTGCGCGTGCTCGATATCGGCTGCGGCGGCGGCCTGTTATCCGAACCTGTCGCCCGCATGGGCGCGTCCGTCGTCGGCGCCGATCCGTCCGAGAAGAACATTGGCATCGCCTCCACCCATGCGAGGGCCTCCGGCGTTTCGGTCGACTATCGCGCCGTCACCGCCGAGGAGCTCGCCGAGGCTGGCGAGACCTTCGATATCGTCTTGAACATGGAGGTGGTGGAACACGTCGCCGATGTCGAATTCTTCATGACGACCTGCGCGAAAATGGTCCGGCCCGGCGGCCTGATCTTCGTTGCCACCATCAACCGTACGATGAAGGCGGCAGCGCTTGCCATCTTCGCCGCCGAGAACATTCTGCGCTGGCTGCCGCGCGGCACGCATCAGTATGAAAAGCTGGTACGCCCGGAAGAGCTGGAAAAGCCGCTGGCCGCAAACGGCCTCGAGATCACCGACCGCACCGGCGTCTTCTTCAATCCGCTGTCGAACCAATGGAACCTGTCCAAGGATATGGACGTGAATTATATGCTGCTGGCGAAGCGGCCGGCTTAGAGCATGTCGCGCAAAACTGTGCAGCGGTTTTGCGACAACGACATGCGCAAAAACAAAGGCCTAAAGCGCGAGGAGCGAATCTGAAAGATCGCGACGCGCTTTAGTCCCGCCGTCAATAAGCCGGCTACACTTTCAGCGCGATACGCAGGCCGAAATCATAGAAGGCGAGCGGCGTGGACTACACGTCAGTTTACGTCTTCCGGCAAAACAGGAATGGCTGCGATCTCGATGCCCTCTTCGAGGAGGGCCTGCGCCTCGTCGAACGTGGCCTGGCCGATGATGCCGCGGGCATCCGCCTCGCCGTAGTGGATCTTGCGGGCTTCCTCGGGAAATTGCGTGCCGACGTCCTCGGAATTGGCCTTGACCGCCGCAACGGCCTCCTTGAGCTTTTGCAGGGCCTCCCGGCGCATGGCATCCATCGCCAGCGTCTGCCTCTCGTCCTTCTTCCGCGCTGTCGACACCGAAGGCGCCATCAACAGCTTGGAAATGGCGGCGGAATGACAGACCGGGCAGGTCAGAAAACCGGTTTCGACCTGACGATCGAAATCGGCGCTTTCCGAAAACCAGCCTTCGAATTCATGGGCATTGTCACAGGTGAGGGAATAGCGGATCAAGCGGCGACGCCTCCGGCGACTGCTCCCGCAATCTTCTCGACCGAGAATTCCCGGCCATTCCTCAGGTTCGGGATCTTGTCATGCGCGGCCTTGACCGCGGCGGGATCGATCTCGGCGACGATAACCGCCGCACCGGTGGCGCCGGCCGACGCCAGCACCGTGCCCCAGGGATCGATGATCATCGAATGGCCGAAAGTCTCGCGCCCGTCCTCGTGCCGGCCGGCCTGCGCGGCGGCGATGACGAAGACACCGTTCTCGATCGCCCGTGCCCTGAGGAGGATCTCCCAATGCGCCTCGCCGGTCTGCTTGGTGAAGGCGGCGGGCACCGTCATCACTTCAGCGCCGGCCATGGCCTGGGCGCGGAAGAGCGCGGGAAACCGCACGTCGTAACAGATCGCAAAGCCGATTTCGGCAAAGGGTAGCGACAGGACACGGGCCTCCGAGCCGGCTGTATAGGCGGCACTTTCACGCCAGCTCTCGCCATTGTCGAGATCGACGTCGAACATATGGATCTTGTCGTAGCGATTGAGAATCCTGCCGTCGGGACCGAACAGGAAACCGCGATTGGCGATCTTGCCGTCGGCAAGGGCAATCGCTGTCGAACCGACATGCATGTGAATACCGAGCTCCACGGCAAGCTCTGAGCCTGTCTTGACGATGATGTCATGCGCCTCGTCGGCAAGCACGGCGCGTGCCGCCGCACGGTCTCGCTGCAGCATGCCGGTCATCTCGGGCGTCTGCACATAGGTCGCGCCCTGGGCAGCGGCCTCGCGCACCAGCCGCGCCATGGCGGCGGCATTCTTCGCCGGATCGACCCCGGAGCACATCTGGACAGCTGCGGCCTTGAAGCTCATCGGTTCTTCCTCAAGCCGCCAGCATCGGATCGAGCTTGCCGGCCCGATCGAGCGCAAAGAGATCGTCGCAACCGCCGACATGATCGGCGCCGATGAATATCTGGGGAAAAGTGGTCCGTCCGTTCGACTTGCCGATCATCTCCTGGCGAAGATCCGGCGAAAAGGTCGCGTCGTGCTCGACATATTCGACGCCCTTTTCTTCGAGAAGGGACTTGGCGCGGGTGCAATAGCCGCAAAACTGCCGTGTGTAGATGGTGACGGGTACCATAATCTCTCCAGACTGATGCCGGGTATTCCTGTCATATAGGCTCGGAGAGAGCCCTTGCAAAGGTCAAAACCGTTATGTCGGCCGCACCCGCCTTGCGCAGTGTCCGGCTTGCCGCAGCGACCGTCGCCCCTGTTGTATAGACGTCGTCGACGAGGACGATGCGCTTGCCGAAAATGTCGTTTTCGCAACCCTTGGCAATCACGAAAGCACCCCTGACATTGTCCTCACGCGCCTTGGCACCGAGGCCGACCTGCTGGCTGGTGCGCTTGACGCGAATAAGCGTGGCGGCAAGCAGCGGCTTGCCTGAGAGCCTTGCCATATGGCGGGCAAGCTCGGCTGCCTGGTTGAACTTGCGCGCCAGCATGCGGGTGCGGTGAAGCGGCACCGGGATCAGCGCATCGCAGCTCTCGACCGTCCCGTCGGAAGCGCGCAGCATCCAGGCAGCCATCATCGGCGCCAGATCTGTGCGATCGCGATATTTGAGCCCATGAACGAGATCGCGGACCGCATGGTCATGGGTCGCAGCCGACCGCAGCCGGTCGAAGGGCGGCGGGTTGGCGATCGCCTCGGCGCTGAGGATGCCGACGCCGAGATCATGCGAGAAGGGAATGCCAAGCACCTCGCAATAGGGCCGTTCGATGAAGCGATGCCGGACCAGCATTTTGCGCAGAGCCCGCGATGGCCGCCTGTGGAAATACCGCAGACGGAGCAGGCGGGCGGATAAAAGAAATCGGCAAGCGCCGAAAACGGCCGCAAGAGATGCGCCCGCAAGAACTCTGACGGTTTTTCAACGTTGATCAGTCCCATGCCGCCGAGACTAGCCTGTTCTTCGCGAAAGGAAAATCGTCTTGCCGCACAGGCGGCGAGGGACTAAGGACATCGCCATGGAAACGATCTTCGACAGAGCCCTGATCGCCGCACATCGCCATCGCGCGCTTGTAAACAACGACCCGAAAGCCGCCTTCCTGCTCGACATTGCCGCTGAGGAAATGGCCGAGCGGCTTACTGTGGTCGAACGGACTTTCGAGACCGCCGTCGAACTGCATGGCGCAACCGGTGCTGCCGCCCGTGCCGCGCTGGCGACGGGCAAAATCGGCACGATGATACGCATCGAAAGCGAGAAGGCCTATGCCGGGCCGAGCGAAACATTGATCGAGGCGCCGCTCGAGGACGTGCCGCTCGAACAACAATCGGCCAATCTTATCCTTGCGCCGCTCAGCCTGCATCTGACCAACGATACGCCAGGTGTCTTCATCCAGATCCGCCGCGCCCTGAAGCCGGACGGCCTGTTCATGGCGGCGATCCCCGGCGCCGGCACATTGCAGGAACTGCGCGATGTGCTGCTGGCCACCGAGGTCGAGATGACGGGTGGCGCAAGCCCGCGTGTCATCCCCTTCGCCGATGTGCGCGATGTCGGCAGCCTCATGCAGCGCGCCGGCTTCACCTTGCCGGTAATCGATGCGGAGAACTATACGGTGCGCTATGATTCGCTCTTTCCGCTGATGCGGGATCTGCGAGCGATGGGCATGAGCAATCCGCTTGCGGCCCGAGCCCGGATGCCGCTGACACGCGCCTTCTTCCTGCGCGCGGCGGAGATCTACGCCGAACGTTATTCCGATCCCGATGGACGCATCCGCGCCACCTTCTCGATCATCTATGTCTCGGGATGGGCTGCCCATGAGAGCCAGCAAAAGCCGCTCAGGCCGGGTTCGGCCAAGGCGCGCCTTGCCGATGCATTGAAGGTGGACGAGCACAAGCTCAAGCAGTAACGGCCGGCTGCTTCTTCAATTCACCGTCATATTGTTGTTGATCACGTTGAAGACGTCCTGCAGGGCGCCGGTGAAGACCCCGAGACCGGAGATGAGCGCGCCACAAATGAGGGCGGCGATCAAGCCATACTCAATTGCCGTCGCACCTCTGTTATCTGCAAGAAATGCTTTCAAAATACGCATTATTTCGCGACCCTTTGAGCGAAACCGACGGCAAACGACCAATTCCACGACCATCGGGCGACGGCCGGCATTTTTCAGCAACCGGCGCCGACGCCATAGCCCTGGACGACGCAGACCGAACCGGGCGTATCTTGGAGGACGCTGCGGCGGATCGTATAACGCTTGCCGCTGTCACTCTTCGGGATCGATCCTGTCGTGATCGTATCGAAATCCGCCGGCGCGCTGGCAAAGACGCTTTTCTTCGAGGAATCCGCAAGCATTGGCGTCAGAATGAGCGTCAGCGCGACCACTGCCGTGCCGAACAGAAGGGCGATATTCAGCGCACCCGTCCTGCGCGAGGCAGACGAGGCCCGTTCCTTTTCCCGGACAGCTTTCCAGAAATCATCGTCCATGACGTCAAGCCTTTTAATACACGCACGCCAGATGCTTGATTGAGGCCGATCTTTGGCAGAAGGTGTTAAACGATCCATTAATATCCACAGCCGAAAACGATGTGGCACAATAATAATCAGATAACGCTAAAGTAAATCCTGCAACATCGGGATGAGCGGCTCGTCAGCCGGCGGCATCGGATAGTCGCGTAGCGCCTGCGGACGCACCCATTTTAGCGCCTGCCCCTCCCGGCCCTGGGGAATGCCCTCATAGCGCCGGCAGATATAAAGCGGCATCAAAAGGTGGAAGGTCTCGTAGGAGTGGCTGGCAAAGGTAAGCGGCGCAAGGCAGGCGATCTTGGTGTTGATGCCGAGCTCTTCCTCAAGCTCGCGCACCAGCGTTTCCTCCGGCGTCTCACCGGGCTCGACCTTGCCGCCGGGAAACTCCCACAACCCGGCAAGCGACTTTCCCTCGGGACGTTGTGCCAACAGGATGCGCCCATCGGCATCGATCAGCGCACAGGCGGCGACCAGCAATATCTTCCGGCCTGCCTCGCTCATCGCGGCTCCTGCTGCCAATAACAATAATGATAGGCGTCGCGAAAACCCAGGCGCTCATAGAGTGCGATGGCCGGGCGGTTGGACAGCTTCACCTGCAGCCAGGCCGAACGGGCGCTGCGCATGCGCGCCCAGCGCAGCGCCGAGGTGAGGATTTCCGTGCCGAGCCCCTCGCGCCGCCGCGCCTCGGAGACCGAAAGCGACATAATCCCGGCAAGGTCATTGTCCTGGACGCAGAGCACGGTCGCAAGCGGGCCGTCCGCCGCATTCTCGATCATGAATAGGCCGGATGGCGGCTTGATCGCCGAAATGATTTCGGCAAGCGCCGGCTTCAGCCTCAGTGGCGCCCGGTCGACGGCGAGGTTGGCGTCGACGAAACGGCCGACATCGTGAGTCGGCAGGTGATCGAGCGTATCCGGCAGCTCCGCCTCGGCAAGGTCGCAGGTCATCACCACTGTATCGTCGAAGCGCGTCCAGTTCTGCGCGCGCAGAAGTTCGATCAGCACCGGCGAGGCAAGCGGCGTCTGGCGGACCACAGCGGCGCGGCCATAGGCCTCGAACTTTCGGCGCGCCTTTTCCAGGCGGATTTCGACATCGCGATGATCCGAGGGATCGAGCGGCACGATCGAATTCAGCCGGTTGGACGGGTGACCGGCCGTCAGCCGCACCTGCCAGCTTCCGTCATATTGCACGGATGCCGCCGGCCAGGCGCGAAAGCCGACGGCCTCCAGCCTGCGCACCAGCGGCAGATTGTGTGAGAAAATGGATACCTGCGCCAATGAACGATCAGCTCCGATAGTCGCCATTGATCGCAACATATTCCTTGGTGAGGTCGCAGGTCCAGACGGTTGCTGTGCCGCCGCCGAGGCCGATATCGACTTTGACGGGGATATCCTGCGCCTTCATGACGTTCGAGGCGGCCTCCTCGGAATAATCGGGATCACGCTCGCCATTGACGGCGACCCTGATGTCGCCGAACCAGATGGCGAGCCGGTCGCGGTCGGCCATCTCGCCGGACTTGCCGACAGCCATGACGATACGGCCCCAATTGGCGTCTTCGCCGGCGGCCGCCGTCTTGACCAGCGGCGAATTTGCGATCGATAGCGCGATACGCTTGGCGGCGGCATCGCTCTCGGCACCCGTCACGGTGATTTCAAGCATCTTGGTGGCACCTTCGCCGTCGCGCACCACCTGCAGCGACAGGTCCTTCAGCACTTCGTTGAGTGCGGCCCGGAAGGCGGCAAGGCGCGGATCGTCGGCACGTTCGATGCGGGCCTGGCCGTCCTCGGCCGCGGCACCCGTCGCAAACAGCATCAACGTATCGGAGGTGGAGGTGTCGCTGTCGACGGTCATGGAGTTGAAGGTCGGGCCAACGCCGTCAGACAGAAGCGCCTGCAGCGCGGCAGGCGCAATGTCGGCATCGGTGACAACGAAGGAGAGCATCGTCGCCATATCAGGCGCGATCATGCCGGCGCCCTTGGCGATGCCGTTGATCGTCACGGCCACGCCGCCGATTGCGGCGCTGCGGGTCGAAACCTTCGGATAGGTGTCGGTCGTCATGATCGCCTTGGCGGCCTCGAACCAGAAATCGCCGGTCGCTTCGACCTGCATTCGGTCCAGAACGCCTGAGAATTTGGTGGCATCCAGCGGCTCACCGATGACGCCGGTCGAGGCCAGATAGACCTCGTTTTCGGCGCAGCCGACGGCAGCGGCAGCCGACTTCGCCGTCAGCGCGGTCGCCTGCCGGCCCTTCAGGCCGGTGAAAGCATTAGCATTACCGGAATTGACGACGACGGCGCGGGCGCTGCCATGGGGGAGATTGGCCCGGCAGAAATCCACCGGCGCCGACGGGCACTTCGAGCGGGTAAAAACGCCCGCAACAGTCGCCGGCCTGTCAAAGACCATCATCAGCACATCTGTGCGGTTCTTGTACTTGATGCCGGCGGAAGCCGTCGCCATCCGCACGCCGCGCAGCGGTGGCATCGAGACGAAGGATTTCGGGGCGAGCGGAGAGACGGAACCGGACATGATGAGACCTGCCAATGAGCACTTCCAGGCGAAATGGAAACCGGTTCGCCGTCCGGAAATGCGACAACAAACGATGCCAGAGCATGATGCCGAAAAGTGTCAGCGGCTTTCGGACAACACCATGCTCACCTTCTTTGATTTAGATCCGGATGATTTTAGGCCGATCAGGCCCAAAATCATCCGGATCTAATGAAGGGCCCGGAAGAACCGGGCCCCGATGCGAATATTACTGCTGCGGCGCTGGCGCGACGGGATCACTGCCCGGCTCCGGCTGCTTGTTGGCCTGGTCGTAACCCTTGCGCAGCGTCTCGTCCGTGATCTCGATCTTGGCGGAGGCCTTCGCCTTGTTCAGAAGCTCAAGATACTTGTCGCGCATGACGAGCTGACGAACCTGATCCTGCACCTGCTCGAAGGGCGGCGGCGGAGCGTCGCGCTTATCCTCAACCTTGATGACGTGGAAGCCGAAATCGGTCTTAACCGGCGTCTTGGAATAGGTGCCCTTCTCAAGCGCGAAGGCTGCGTCCTCGAATTCCTTGACCATGCGGCCGCGCGTGAAATAGCCGAGGTCGCCGCCTTCCGACTTGTTCGGATCGGTGGACTTTTCCTTGGCGAGTTCGGCGAAATCCTTGCCGGCATCGAGCTGCTTGATGATGTCCTTGGCTTCGTCCTCGGTCTTGACGAGGATGTGACGGGCGTGGACTTCCTCCTGCTTCGGCAGGGCAGCGACTTCCTTGTCGTAGCGGGCCTTGACTTCCTCAGGCGTCACGATGTCGACGACATGCTTCTTGAAATAGGCATTGTGCAGCTCGCGGTCAGTGAGATACTGCATGCGCTTCTTGAATTCGTCGGTTTGATCAAGCTTCTCAGCCGCAGCGTCGGCGGCGAGCAGCTTCACGTCGATGGCGGCGGAAAGGGCTGCGACCTTCTTCTGGTCATCTGGAAGCTGCGCCAGCTGCGGGTCGAGATTGGCGACCGCGAGGTCGAGTTCCGACTGGTGGATCTCCAGAGTGCCGACCTTGGCGATGACGGCGTCATCGGCATGGGCCGGGCCCTGGAGCGCAACAAAAGTTGCAAACGCCAGAACGGCAAGTTTGTTGGTGCTCAACATGAAATACCCTTCACAGTTACATTGCCGGTTTCAGCATCCCCTGAATCCAGCCCAAAATAGCCATCAACACCGGATTGTGGCCTTTCTGTATCCGCCAAATCCGTTGACATCATTCGACCCCCCTCTTATCTGTCACGCAACCTCGCGTCCAGAACAGTTTCCGGGCGTTTTAAGGCGCGCGCCTGATTTTCGGCTGGGCCGCGGACAAGAAACGCCGGGGATGAATATTGAGAAAGGGCCAGTCATATGGTCAGCTTTGGCGGTATAGCCCGCAAGTTATTTGGGTCTTCCAACGACCGCCGCGTGCGGTCCTACCAGCCGAACGTCACTGCCATCAACTCTATCGAAGAGAAGACGAAGGCCCTGACGGACGAGCAGCTCGCGGCAAAGACCGTGGAGTTTCGCGCCCTGCTCGCCGAGGGCAAGACGCTCGACGACATTTTGATCCCGGCCTTTGCCGTCGTGCGCGAAGCCTCGCGCCGCGTTCTCGGCCTGCGACCTTTTGACGTACAGCTGGTCGGCGGCATGATCCTGCATTCGAATGCGATTGCCGAGATGAAGACCGGCGAAGGCAAGACCCTCGTCGCCACCCTGCCGGTCTATCTGAACGCGCTTTCCGGCAAGGGCGTACACGTCGTCACCGTCAACGATTACCTCGCCCAGCGCGATGCCGCGACCATGGGCCGCGTCTACGGCTTCCTCGGCATGACCACCGGCGTCATTGTCCACGGCCTTTCCGACGAGGAACGCCACGCCGCCTATGCGTGCGACATCACTTACGCCACCAACAACGAACTCGGCTTCGATTATCTGCGCGATAACATGAAGTACGAGAAGAACCAGATGGTCCAACGCGGCCACAACTTCGCAATCGTCGACGAAGTGGACTCGATCCTCGTCGACGAGGCGCGCACGCCTCTGATCATCTCCGGTCCGCTCGACGACCGCTCCGAACTCTATAATACGATCGACGCCTTCATTCCGCTGCTGGCGCCGAGCGATTACGAGATCGATGAGAAGCAGCGCTCCGCCAACTTCTCCGAAGAGGGCACCGAGAAGCTGGAAAACCTGCTCCGCCAGGCCGGCCTCTTGAAGGGCAACGCGCTCTACGACATTGAGAACGTCGCGATCGTCCATCACGTCAACAATGCGCTGAAGGCCCACAAGCTCTTCCAGCGCGACAAGGACTATATCGTCCGCAATGACGAAGTCGTCATCATCGACGAGTTCACCGGTCGCATGATGCCGGGCCGCCGCTATTCGGAAGGTCAGCACCAGGCGCTCGAAGCCAAGGAAAAGGTGCAGATCCAGCCGGAAAACCAGACGCTGGCCTCGATCACCTTCCAGAACTACTTCCGTATGTACGACAAGCTCGCCGGCATGACCGGCACGGCGCAGACGGAAGCGGAAGAATTCGCCAACATTTACAATCTCGATGTCATCGAGGTCCCGACCAACCTCCCGATCAAGCGCCTCGACGAGGACGACGAGGTCTACCGGACCTTCGACGAGAAGTTCAAGGCGATCATCGAGGAGATCCTCGACGCCCACAAGCGCGGCCAGCCGGTGCTGGTCGGCACCACCTCGATCGAGAAATCGGAATTGCTTGCCGAGCGCCTGCGTAAGCAGGGCTTCGACGACTTCAAGGTCCTGAACGCCCGCTACCACGAGCAGGAAGCCTATATCGTCGCCCAGGCCGGCGTGCCGGGTGCCATCACCATCGCCACCAACATGGCCGGCCGCGGCACCGACATCCAGCTCGGCGGCAACCTCGACATGCGCATTGAGCGCGAACTCGGCGAAGTCGAAGCCGGTCCGGAGCGCGACGCCCGGATCCAGGCGATCATCGAGGAGATCAAGGCACTCAAGCAGAAGGCGCTCGAAGCCGGCGGCCTCTACGTCATTGCCACCGAGCGCCATGAAAGCCGCCGCATCGACAACCAGTTGCGCGGCCGCTCCGGCCGTCAGGGCGACCCCGGCCGCTCGAAGTTCTACCTCTCGCTTCAGGACGACCTGATGCGCATCTTCGGCTCCGACCGCATGGACAGCATGCTGACCAAGCTCGGCCTCAAGGAGGGCGAGGCGATCGTCCATCCCTGGATCAACAAGGCCCTGGAGCGCGCCCAGAAGAAGGTCGAAGCCCGTAACTTCGACATCCGCAAGAACCTCTTGAAGTATGACGACGTTCTCAACGATCAGCGCAAGGTGATCTTCGAGCAGCGCCTCGAACTGATGGAATCGACCAATATTTCCGAGACCGTTTCCGACATGCGCCGTGAGGTGATCGAAGACATGGTCGAAAAGCATATCCCCGAGCGCGCCTATGCCGAACAATGGGATGCCGCCGGCCTGAAGACCGGCGCTTTGAACATCCTCAATCTCGACCTGCCGATCGAGGACTGGGTGAAGGAAGAAGGCATCGGCGAGGACGATATCCGTGAGCGCCTGACGGAAGCCACCAATGCGGCCTTCACGGAAAAGGCCGAGCGTTTCGGCGACGACATCATGCATTATGTCGAACGTTCGATCGTCATGCAGACGCTCGATCATCTCTGGCGCGAACACATCGTCAACCTCGACCATCTGCGCTCCGTCATCGGCTTCCGTGGCTATGCCCAACGCGATCCGCTGCAGGAATACAAGTCGGAAGCCTTCGAGCTCTTCACGGCGCTGCTCAACAATCTGCGCGAAGCCGTCACCGCCCAGCTGATGCGCGTCGAACTGGTGCAGCAGGCGCCCGCCGAGCCTGAACCGCCGCTGATGCAGGCCCATCACCTGGATCCTACGACCGGCGAGGACGATTTCGCCCCGGCGATCTACCAGGCATCGGAAGTCATCGTTTCTCCTGAAAACCGCAACCCAGATGATCCATCCACCTGGGGCAAGATCGGCCGCAACGAGACCTGCCCCTGCGGCTCCGGCAAGAAATACAAGCATTGCCACGGCGCCTTCGAGCAGGTCTGAGGCAAGCCGCAAAGATCCGCGAAAATGCCGCCTCCGGGCGGCATTTTCTTTTCTGCGGCAACGCCGGAAAACCGGAATTTCAGCGTCGGACGGCAAACCAAACCAGAACCGTTTCTTAACCCTGTTCTGTCAAGACTTCAGGGGCGATTTGCCTGACCTTTAGAGTTTTGCGTGTTCATCATGGCGGTCATAGAAACAGCGGAGAAGATGCTGCCGGCGGGCCTGCGCCCGATCGGCGGCCGCACGCTGCGCATGCTTGCTGCCGTGCTCACCGAACGCGGTGAAAAGGCGGCCGCCCAGCGCATGGCGCTGACGGCCTTTTCGATTCGTATCCTCAGCGCCGCACTCGCCTTCGTCTCCCAGATCGTGCTCGCCCGGCTGATGGGCGAGTATGAATATGGCATCTTCGTTTTCGTCTGGGTGCTGGTCGTCGTCTTCGGTGATCTCTCATGCCTCGGTTTCCACACCGCGATCATCCGCTTCCTGCCGCAATACAGGGCAGCGGGCGCTTTCGAAGAAATCCGCGGCCTGACCGGCACGGCGCGCATCTTTGCGCTGCTTTCCGGTACGGCGGTGCTCGCCGCTGGCATGCTCGGCCTGCATTTCTTCGGCGATAAGATCCAGGTCTATTATCTCGTCCCGATCTTCATCGGCCTGCTCGCCATGCCGATGATCGCGCTCGGCGACATTCTGGAAGGCACGTCGCGGGCGAACCACTGGCCGGTGATGGCGCTGAGCCCGGTCTATATCGTCCGCCCGATCCTCATCATCCTTTTCATGCTGATCGCGATTGGCATCGGCGCCGAGCACACGGCCGTCACCGCGATGCAGGCAGCACTCGTCGCCACCTTCGTCACCGCCCTCGGTCAGTATGCCGCAACGCTCTACCGCCTGCGCCGGCATTATGACGAAGGCCCGCGCAAGGTCGATTTCCTCGCCTGGTTCAGCGTCGCCTTTCCGATTTTCCTGATCGAGGGCGTGAGCTTCCTGCTGACCAATTCCGACGTGGTCGTCGTCGGCATCTTCCTCGAGCCGCACGACGTCGCCATCTACTTCGCCGCCGCCAAGACGATGGCGCTGGTGCATTTCATCAATTTCTCGGTCAAGGCAGCCTCCGGCCCGCGCTTTTCCTCGATCATCGCCGAAGGCGACCATGCTCAGCTCGCAACCGCTGCCATCGACGCCGCCCGCTGGACCTTCTGGCCGGCGCTCGGGGTCGGCCTTGTCGTGCTTGCGGCCGGTCATCTGCTGTTATCGCTCTTCGGCGGCGCTTTTACGTCAGGTTATCTGGTGATGGCGATCCTGCTCTCCGGCATCCTCGCCAAGTCGCTGGTCGGCCCGGCCGAAACGCTGCTGATGATGGCAGGCAAGCAGAACCTCTGCGTCGCGCTCTATGCCGGCGCACTGACGGCCAATGTCAGCCTCAACCTCGCTTTGATCCCGCATTACGGCATCGAGGGCACGGCGATCGCCACGGCCTCGGCCATGGCCGTCGAGGCGATCCTGCTGCATGTCGCCGTGCGCCGCACGCTCGGCATCGTCCTTTTCGCTTTCGCCGGCCCCTCCGCCGCAACGCCAGAAATGAGAGTTCGATAGATGGTGCGTGTTCCCCCCGTTACCGAAAGCACCGACAGCACCGCGAACCGCATGTTGCATGATCTCGCCTCGCTGAATTTCGACGCGCCGCAGGCCGAGGCTCGCGCCGAGATCGGCCGACCGGGCCGCGAGCTCTGCCTCTACCCCGGCAAGCTCGGCTATGAGCTCCAGGATGAGCTCGATTTCCTCTCCAACCGGGCGATGGAACCGAACGTCTTTTTCTCCGGCCGCTTCCTCGCCCCCGCCATGCCGCGGCTCGAAGATCGGCAGGTGAACTTCGCCCTGATCCGCGATCACAATGCCGGCCGCAGCCGCATGCGGTTCCTCTTGCCGTTTTCGGTCGACAAGCCGGGCTTCGCCGTCGGCCCGTCGATCATCCGCGGCTGGTCGAACAGCTTCGGTCCGCTCGGCACGCCGCTTGTCGATGGCGAGGATGCAGCCGAGACCCTCGACAATCTTTTCGAGGGGCTGACCGCTGGCGATCTCAATCTGCCCGGCATATTGGTTCTGCCGGATCTGCGGCTGAACGGTATCTTCGTGCGCATGGTCAAGGCCGTGGCGCTCAGCCGCAATCTTCCAGTCACCGTCACCAATCCTTACGAGCGCCCGATGCTGCAGAGCGACGATGAGGCGCCGGTCTATCTCGGCAAAACCATCTCCTCCTCGCATATGCGCGAGATGCGCCGCCAGTGGCGCCTGCTGGAGGAGTTGGGAACAGCGGTCTATGCCGTCGCCCGCCAGCCGCGCGAAATCCATATCCGCTTCGAGGAATTCCTGGCAATGGAAGCCGGCGGCTGGAAGGGCAAGCGGCGAAGCGCTCTCGTCACCGATCGTTATCATACGGCCTTCGCCCGTGAGGCGGTGTCGAACCTTGCCGCCGTCGATGCCGTGCGTATTCACACGATCGATCTCAACGGCAAGGCGATTGCCGCCATCGTCGTGCTGATGATGGGCGGCGAGGCCTATACCTGGAAGACCGCCTACGATGAAAACTATGCCCGCTATTCGCCGGGCAAGCTGCTGATGAACGAACTCACCGAGTGGCATCTCGACGATGCCAACATCGTGCGCTCCGATTCCTGCGCCGTCTCGGATCATCCGATCATGAGCCGCTTCTGGCAGGAGCGCGAGGAGATGGGAACGCTGGTAATCGGCCTGACGCAGAATGGCGACCGCGACATGCGCCAGGTCTCAGCCCAGCTCCACATGTACCGCAGCACCCGCAACATGGCGAAGATGCTGCGCGAGAAGATCATGTCGCTCGCCGGGCGGGGCTAAAGCCTTTCCAGCAGAAGTGCCTAAAGCATGTCGCGCAAAAGTGTGCGCGGTTTTGCGATAACGACATGCGTAAAAACAAAGACCTAAAGCGCGAGGGGCGAATCTGAAAGATTGCGACGCGCTTTAGCGCTTTTGTGTCCGGAATTGCTCTATCCCTCGCTGGCCGCCCTCTCCCGCAGCAGCCGGCGGATCACCTTGCCGGTGGTCGTCAGCGGCAATGCATCGATGAATTCCACCTCGCGGGGATATTCGTGCATCGAAAGCCGCGTCTTCACCCACTCCCTTATGTCGGCGGCCAGCGCCTCGCTTGGGTGATGGCCTGGTGAAAGCACGATATAGGCCTTGACGATTTCGGTGCGCACGGTATCGGGCTTGCCGACGGCGGCGGCAAGCTGCACGGCGGGATGGCCGATCAGACAGTCCTCGATCTCGGCCGGGCCGATGCGATATCCCGATGAGGTGATGACGTCGTCGTCGCGGCCTTCGAAGGTCACATAGCCCTCGGCGTCCTGCCGGCCGATATCGCCGGTGAGCAGCCAGCCCTTGGCGAATTTTCGTTTCGTCGCCGCCGCATCGTCCCAGTAGCCGAGGAACATGACAGGATCGGGACTGGCGATGGCGATCTGGCCCGGTTCGCCGACGGGCAACTCATCGCCCGTCTCGCTGACGATCGCGACGCGATGCCCGGGCACCGCCCGTCCGATGGCGCCCGCTTTGGTCACGCCGTAGGCAGCGCTAGAAGCGAGCACGAAATTGCACTCCGTCTGGCCGTAAAATTCGTTGACGGTGATGCCGAGCGTATGACGTGCCCATTCATAGGTCTCGCGGCCGAGCGCCTCCCCGGCCGAGCCGATGGTACGCAGCACCAGATCATATTTTGAGCGCGGATCGGCAACGGATCTCATCAGCCTTAGTGCCGTCGGCGGAATGAAGGCATTGCGCACATCCATCTCGGCCATGATGCGATAGGCCATGTCGGCATCGAATTTCTGCGCTGGCGACGAGACGACGGGAACGCCGAGCAGAAGGCTCGGCAGCAGCGCATTGAGCAACCCGCCGGCCCAGGCCCAGTCGGACGGCGTCCAGACTTTGTCGCCCACTTTCGGAAAGCCCTCATGGGCAAACTGCATACCGGGAATATGGCCGGGCAGAACGCGATGACCATGCAGCGCGCCCTTGGGCGGCCCCGTCGTTCCCGAGGTGAAAATCATCAGAGCCGGATCGTCGGGAGACGTCTTTTCTCCCTTGAAGAAGGGCTCGTATGACACGATCAGATCGGCAAAGGAGAGAGCATCGTGGGCATTATCGAGGCTGATCACATGCCGAAGCTCCGGCAGCCGATCGCGAATTTGCCGGATGCGATCGAGGCCGAAATCATTGGTGACGATTGCCGCTGCACCTGAGGTCCTCAGCCTGTATTCGAGCGCCTCGACGCCGAAGAGCAGCGCCAGCGGCAAGGCGATTGCGCCCATCTTGTAGATCGCAACATGAACGACCACGGTCTCGAAGGACTGGGGCATCAGCAGGGCGACGCGGTCGCCTCGCTTAATGCCGAGCGAAGCCAGCGCATTGGCGAACATGGAAGAGGCACCGGCAAGCTCACCATAAGTCAGCGAAAGATGATCGCCGTCGGGGCTGAAATGCTCAAGGCAGACGCGCTCGGGATCTCTCGCGGCCCAGTCGTCGCTGACGGCGCGGCCGATATTGAAATCCTCCGGAATCCGCCAGGAGAAATCGCGATAAAGATGGTCGTAGCGATCGTGGGACGGCAGTTGCATGGTCGGATTCCAGTAAAATGCTGCATCAGCTAACACCTTGCCGCTGGGATGTGCAAGCCGAAGCCAGAAGCGGCAGTGATGAGCGCGGCTTCAAAAGCCGATCACGGATCATTGTGCGCACGCAGCATAAATTCTTCATTTGCCGCCCCTGCGACTTTAGCCATCTCGCGCTAAATCATGGAAGCCAGCCTGGGGTCATCGAATTCATCACGGAGTCGTTTCATGGAATACGCAAAATTTGGGAAGACCGGTCTCGAAGTGTCGAAAATCTGCTTGGGCTGCATGACATTCGGCGATCCCGGCCGCGGCAATCATGCATGGAGCCTGCGGGAAGAAGAAAGCCGGACGATGATCAAGCAGGCGATCGACCTCGGCATCAATTTCCTCGACACCGCCAATACCTATTCCAACGGTTCTTCGGAGGAGATCGTCGGTCGCGCCATAAAAGACTTCGCCAAGCGCGAGGACATCGTGCTGGCGACCAAGGTGTTCAACCGCATGCGGCCGGGCCCGAACGGCGCCGGCCTGTCGCGCAAGGCGATCTTCGACGAGATCGACAACAGCCTGCGTCGTCTCGGCACCGACTATGTCGATCTCTACCAGATCCACCGCTTCGACTACACGACGCCGATCGAGGAAACGCTGGAAGCGCTGCACGACGTCGTCAAATCTGGCAAGGCGCGCTATATCGGCGCCTCCTCGATGTATGCTTGGCAATTCGCCAAGGCGCTTTACGTCTCCAGGCTGAACGGCTGGACCGAATTCGTCAGCATGCAGGACCACCTGAACCTGCTTTACCGTGAGGAAGAGCGCGAAATGCTGCCGCTTTGCGAGGATCAGAAAATCGCCGTCATCCCCTGGAGCCCACTTGCCCGCGGCCGCCTGACCCGCGACTGGGACGAGACGACGGCACGCAGCGAAACCGACGAATTCGGCAAGACGCTCTACACGCAGTCCATCGATGCCGCCCGCAAGATCGTCGGGGCCGTGGCCGAAATCGCCAAGGCCCGCAACATCTCCCGCGCCCAGGTCGCAACCGCCTGGATCCTGCAGAAGAGTGCGGTGACCGCCCCGATCATCGGCGCGTCCAAACCGAACCACCTCAGAGACGCGGTTGCCTCACTCTCGGTCAAACTCACCGCCGAGGAAATCGCGGCCCTGGAAGCACCCTACATCCCGCACGCCATCGCCGGCTTCAAATAGTCGCTGGCTTCTTGGTCCTCAGGCATATGCAAGGCGGATTCTCTCCCTCTCCGCCTAGAGGGGGAGAGCGAAACCACGGCTTCCGCGACTGAGATTATGTCCGACTGGCGGGATCGAGCTGCCGGCGCATCGTCACCAAAAACTGCTCGGCAAGCGCCCTGTCCTCGACCGCGCGGGCAAGAATGACAGCACCCATCATCGACGAGAGCGTCGTCGTGGCATTGGCGCGGCGCTCCTCTTCCGTTTCGCCGGGAACGATATCAACGAGCGTATCGACCAGCACGGACAGGCCATCGCTGAAGACCGCACGGACCGCGCCGCGGCTGCGGCTCACCTCCTGGATCAGCGTTGCGAAGACGCAGCTGCCGCCCGGATCGTCAACCGTGCGCCAGTGGATGTAATGGTCGAGAAGCGCTGCCAGCGGTCGGTCCGGCGATTCGGCGATATGTTCCTTCCAGCGCTCTTCCACCCTGTCGATCAGCTTGCGGCTGACCTCCAGCGCCAGGTCGTCCTTCGAATCGAAATGACCATAGAAGCCGCCATGCGTCAGACCCGCCGCTTTCATGATGTCGGCAACGCCGACCCCGTCGAAACCGTTTTCGCGGAAAAGCACGCCGGCAACGCTCAGGATCTTTTCGCGGTTTTCGGCAAATTTTTCGCGGCTGACCCGCATTGTCATCTCCAGAAATAGTCGCTTGACAAAATATATGACGTCCATCATCAATACGCAAGAAATATGATGGCCATCATGTAAATCGATCCAGTATCTTCTCGAACCTGAATTCAAACGGAATCTTGCCCATGGTTTCCACAGCCCTCGCCTCCACCCTTGCCCGGCGCAACATCCATTACGGCTGGGTCGTCGTTGCCGCGACCTTTCTCACCATGCTGGTCACCGCCGGCGCCATGGGCGCACCCGGCGTTCTCATCAAGCCGCTGCAGGACGAGTTCGGCTGGGAGACCTCGCAGATTTCCTCGGCCCTTGCGATCCGCCTGATCCTTTTCGGTTTCATGGGTCCGTTCGCCGCCGCCTTCATGAATTATTTCGGCGTGCGCAAGGTCATCGTCTTCGCACTGGCGCTGATCGGCGCCGGCTTCGTCGGTTCGCTGTTCATGACGACGCTATGGCAGTTGCTATTGCTCTGGGGCATTGTCGTCGGTTTCGGTACGGGATTGACGGCCATGGTGCTCGCCGCAACGGTCTCCAGCCGCTGGTTCACCAAGCATCGCGGCCTCGTCGTCGGCATGCTCTCGGCTAGCTCGGCCACCGGCCAGCTCGTCTTTCTGCCACTGATGGCGGAGCTGACGGAACGCTACGGCTGGCGCTCGACGGTGTTTTTCGTCTGCGCCATGATCATGGTCGCAGCCCTTGCCGTGCTTGCCTTCATGCGCGACCGCCCCGCCGACCTCAACCTGCCCTCCTTCGGTGAGACGCAGGTGACGCCGCCACCGGCAAGCACCTCCCTCGGCGCCGCGTTGATGACGCCGATCACTGTCCTCAAGGAAATCTCGAAGACCTCGACCTTCTGGATCCTCTTTGCCACCTTCTTCATTTGCGGTCTCAGCACCAACGGCCTGATCCAGACCCATTTCGTCACCCTCTGCGGCGATTTCGGCATCGTACCGGTGGCTGCCGCCAGTGTGCTGGCCGTCATGGGCATCTTCGATTTCTTCGGCACCATCGGTTCCGGCTGGCTGTCCGACCGATTCGACAATCGTTGGCTGCTCTTCTGGTATTACGGCCTGCGCGGCCTGTCGCTGCTCTACCTGCCCTTCAGTGATTTCAGCTTTTACGGCCTCTCCATCTTCGCCGTCTTTTACGGCCTCGACTGGATTGCCACCGTGCCGCCGACCGTCAAGATCGCCGCCGACCGCTTCGGCCGCGAAAAGACTGGCCTCGTCTTCGGCTGGGTCTTTGCCGGACATCAGCTGGGAGCCGCCACCGCCGCCTATGGCGCCGGCCTCTCGCGCACCGAGCTTTCGAGCTACCTGCCGGCTTTCTTCGTCGCCGGCGCCTTTTGCCTGCTGGCCTCGATCCTGGCGATCACGCTGAAGAAGTCCGGTCTGAGCAACCCGGCACCGGCCGCCGCCCATTGATATCAGACAAGATCCGGCCTCGAAGCGAGGCCGGATCTCTCTACCGGATCAGTCCGATAACTTCGCTTGCCCGTCTTGCGCGTCCGGGCGCTCGCATGTTAGACAGCCGCCCGTTCGTATCCGTTGCCCCATTGGCGGAATTGGTAGACGCGCTCGACTCAAAATCGAGTTTCGAAAGAAGTGCTGGTTCGACTCCGGCATGGGGCACCACCAAAATCATCAAGCTCTTTGTCGGATAGTTCAAGCAACGCAAGCGGACTGCGTCGTCTCGCGTGGATGATCTGGGAAATCTCCGCCCGTAATGTGAGAGAGCGGCGAGGACAATATCGTCGTCATAGAACTTCAAAGACTTCGTATTCGACACCGCCCGGACACCTGCCGCCCTTTGCGACCGCGACAATGCTGTTAAGCCACGCATGCGCAGGCGCCGCGGTCTCGAAATACGGTGTCGTGCGCAGATAATATTCGGAAGCGTCGACCGTTTCGCCGCGCGCCAAACGCTCGTCGACGGCCTGTGACGCACGCCTGACGCCGCGATAGGTCATGAGGACGAGCCCCCCGTCATCGGCGACGAGGAGAAGCCTGACATCTTGCTGAAATGTGCCGTCGGCACGAGCGAGCAGGAGATCCGAACCGATCAGTGGCGACACTTCTCCTTTCAGGCGCTCCCCTTGGAAATGTCCGCCCGAGACGGGAAAAATGCGCCGGCCGCCGGCTGGCGTCTGCCCAAGCTCCAGCGTCGGATGAAGCGCGATGAAGAGTGTAAACAGGTGCTGAGATTGCAGGGACACAGTAGATCTCCTATTTTGGGCTGCCCCCAAAATTGCACCAGAGCGTTCCGCCTTCAAAACGCGCTTTGCTTGTCGTCACCGCAAGATAAATTGATCGTGAAGGGAAGCTGATCATGCGACCGTCATTGGAGTCTCTGCGCGTATTGGAAGCCTGTGTCTCGGCCGGCAGCTTCGCGCGCGCAGCCGAACGCTTGTTTCTGACGCCGGCGGCGGTCAGCCTTCGTATTCGCACTCTGGAGGCTGAGCTCGGTCAGCCGCTATTTATCCGCGCCGGTCGGCGAGTGGTCCCGACGGCCGCCGCCTCCGTTCTGGCAAACCGGGTCCGGGAGGCATTGACCGGGATCGGTGAGGCGCTCGCAGAATTTCAGGCTGCGACGCCGCCACTCAGGCTCACGGCGCCGCCGACCTTTGCGTCGCGCTGGCTTGCACCGCGTCTGGCGCGCTATCCTGCGCCAGAAGCTTCCGTCATCGAGGTCGACGTCTCGGCGGAAATACGTGACACGGGCGCATTCGACGTCGCCATAAGGACGGGTCGCGGCGGATGGGCCGGGCTGGAAGAATATCGGCTCGCTCCCGTAGAAGTGACGCCGATGCTGTCGCCTTCCCTGCTTGGAACGCGGAAGCTTGCCGCGCCGCAGGCGCTGGCTGACTTCGCGCTTCTGCCGCACCCTGATTGGCAGCAATGGTTTAAGGAGGCTCAATGCGCGACCCCGCAGGCTTTGCGCTTTTTGGCGGTCGATTACCCCACGCACGAGTTGGATGCCAATGCGGCGCTGGCAGGCGTGGGTGTGGCGCTGTTGTCGCCGTCGCTGTTTCGGCCGCTTTTGACCGAGGGCCGGTTGATCGCGCCGTTCCCCTACGTGCTGAGCGGGCCAGCCTGGCATTTTGCGCTCATCCGCTCCAATGACGCGCGCGAGGCGCCGCGGCAGCTCTGCGCATGGCTTTGCGAGCAGGCGCGTGAAGTCGCATAATTCCGAACCAAAGACACTGTGATGGCTTGGGCGAGATGATGGGCGCGGCCGCGCGCTAGCGAAAGACGACACTGCATCACCGCATCGACCGCCGCCCGTACCCGATAGAATTATTGGCCAAGGTCGCTTTGGCGGCGATCTCAAGTCTCTCCCGAAAGTCGGATATGAGGCCGTCATATCCCGTTAGGCTGGGAGGCTTGTGAAAATACTCAGCGCCTAAGCGGAGCTTACTTGTTTTTCAGCAGCCACATCTTGCCGGCCATCGTGATGCCGTAGACGTCTTTTGTTGCGTCGTCATCCAGATGCCGCCGCTCCAGAAAACCCGGCTCCTTCAACTCGCCCAGCGTCTTTGCAGTGACCGATTTTATTTTCTGAGGCCGCTCTTTCCACCGGTCAGTTTTTGCATAAGTCACCGTCGCGTTCTCGTGCGTCCATTTATTGGCTGGCTGAGGATAAAGGTCTCCATCCCTGGCGAGTTTAAGTGCGGCGATCTGGGACGGCGTAAGCTCAATCATACTAAAAGATCCTGTGCGGGCGGTGTTTGCGCTGGGAACGCGCTGTTACCAAAGGCGTGCTCATAACACCGACAGACGACTTTCACCACTGCATTGAAATATTCGTGCCACAAAAGGCGAAAACCCGGCTCGTCGGAACCAGGCTTCGTCCTTATCGCACATTTTTTCGTTAATTGCAGCGCCGGACCGTCTTGGTGACCTCGCCTTCGTCGGTCTGTCGGGTGACGCTCCTGGTTTCGCAGCCGTTATCGCGATAGCGGCGGTGCTCACGTTCGCGCACGGCACCGAAAGTGACGCCACGCTCGCTGATGGTGATGCCGGGTCGTACCCGCTCGTGACGATAGCCGTCGTCATAGGAACGCTCCCTGACATAGACGCTGTCGGCAAGAACAGGCGCAGCAAACGAGCAGACGGCAAGGGCCGCCACAGTACAGTTCAAGATCATCTTTCTCATGACGTTCTCCTTTCTTGTTGAAAGGGCAACGAGGCAAGACACAAGTGGTTCCAACATCGGTGACGGCCCGACCGTGCCGCGAACGAGGGCCGTGCCTACAACGCAACGCACCTTTTTAGTCCTGAGAAGGACGCTTTAACATTTGGAATTGCAGCATTATTCTATTCTACCCGCCAAAATGAGAGCGAAGGCCCCGAACAGTAGCCGGTCATCCAAATCAACTGTTTAATTTTGCTTGCGCTTCGTCCAAAGTGGCCGCCGCTATCACCAGAGAGGGCGGACGTGCATCAGGAAGTAGGACTTATCGCGACGGTCGCCGTCAGTTTCGTTTTCGCGGCGGTCCTGGGCTATGCCGCCGACCGGCTTCGGCTGCCGCCACTGGTCGGTTACCTGATGGCGGGCATCCTGATGGGGCCGTTCACGCCGGGCTTTGTCGCCGATACCGCCCTTGCCAGCCAGCTCGCCGAGATGGGCGTCATTCTTCTGATGTTTGGCGTCGGCCTGCATTTTTCCGCCTCCGACCTGCTTGCCGTGCGCGGCATCGCCGTGCCTGGCGCAATCGGGCGGATTATCCTCGCCACCCTGTTGGGCATCGGCCTTTGCAAACTCTGGGGCTGGAGCCTCGGCGCCGGCATCGTCCTCGGCCTCAGCCTCTCGGTGGCGAGCACCGTCGTGCTCCTGAAGGCGCTGGAGGAGCGCAATCTCGTCAACGCGGCAAGCGGACGCGTCGCCGTCGGCTGGCTGATCGTCGAGGATCTGGTAATGGTGCTGGCGCTGGTGCTGCTGCCGGCGCTGGCAGAGCTTCTGGGTGGCAACGCCGCCGATACGACCAATCACGGCCTCGGCGACCTGCCACTGATGCTGACGATCGGGCTGACGCTGCTGAAGGTGGCGGCTTTCGCCGCCATGGCGATCTTCCTCGGCCCTCGTATTGTGCCCTGGCTGCTGACGATGATCGCCCGCACCGGCTCGCGCGAACTCTTTACGCTGACGGTGCTGGCGATCGCACTCGGCATCGCTTTCGGTTCGGCGGCGATCTTCGGCGTCTCCTTTGCGCTCGGCGCATTTTTCGCCGGCGTTGTCATGAGCGAATCCCAGCTCAGCCACAGGGCGGCGGCCGACTCGCTGCCGTTGCAGAATGCCTTCTCCGTGCTGTTCTTCGTCTCCGTCGGCATGCTCTTCGATCCCTCGATCCTGGTGCGCCAGCCGCTGGCCGTGATCGGCGCACTGGCGCTCGTGATCCTGGGCAAGGGCATCATCACCTTCCTCATTGTCATCCTGCTCAGATATCCGATCAGCATGGGGCTGACATTGGCAGGCGGCCTTGCCCAGATCGGCGAGTTTTCCTTCATCCTCGCCGGTCTCGGCGTCTCACTCGGGCTCCTGCCGCATGAGGGCCAGGATCTGATCCTGGCTGCCGCGATCCTGTCGATCACGCTCAACCCAATCGTGATCTTCGCGACCGACGGCCTGAAGAAATACATCCATTCGAAATGGCCCTCCCTCTGGGAAAGCTACGGCAGGAGCAGGCAGAAGGCACTCGGCAAAGAACTGGAAAAGATCAGGGCGCTCGGCGAAGAACGCGAGCGCCAGCATCAACTGAAGATGCAGCAGCTGATCGAGACGTTCCCGCTGTTCTCCGAGGTCGACGAGGACGCGCAGGAGGAGCTGCTGCTGCTCTTCAAGGCGAAATCCGCACCGCCCGGCGAACGTGTCATCCGCCGCGGCGACCGGGGCGATAGCATGTATTTCATCTCCTCCGGCGCGGTGGAAGTGCGGCTCGCCAGTGGCGCGATCCGCCTGGAGCCAGGCGCCTTTTTCGGGGAAATGGCGCTACTGACCGGCGGACGGCGCACAGCCGACGTCATCGCCGTCGACTTCTGCCAGTTCGAGGTGCTCGAACGGCGCGACTTCAATATGTTCATGTCGCACCATCCACATCTGCGCGCCGCGGTTAGCGAAATGGCCCAGAAGCGAACGGAAATGAACGTCCTGCGTCAGCAATGGGAAAAGTCGATGGACCTGTCCTGACGCAAATACCACCGCATGTCAGCGGCAATCACGCTACCGTGATTGCTTCAGCCCGCCGGCCAATAGCCATCGGAGCGGAAATCCTCCGGGATCGGATCGAGCCGCGACAATGTCTCGGCTGCGAAATCGATCTGCAGCGACAAGTATTTAAGAGATGCCAGCATCGGCACGCCGGTCGCGAATTCCCGGATGCGGGACATGTTATAACCGCTCTCGCTGATCCGCCGCGCAGCCTCCCGGCGCACGTCGTCTTTGCTTGGTCCGAGCCGCTCTTCGGACCAGTCATCCATTTGCGCCGCCTGCCCAAGGCCGCCTTCAATCACTTTGAACATTCTCTTGCCACCCTGCACGTCGACCCAAACTAGCTTGCCGCAGAATGGCCGATTCGCAATCCCGTGAAATCTTGGGAGAGGCGCCTATACCCCGCATCACGAAAATTTTTGGACGGCGGTGGCAGGAAGGACACGGGCGAGCATTTACAGCGCCGCGCACGGCCCCTAAAGCTCTTTTGCACTGCAACAGGAAGGAAACGGAATGCTCCGCAGACTTTACGACTGGACCATGTCTTTGGCCTCGCGCAAATCGGCCGAAGTCTGGCTCGCCGTCATCGCCTTCGTCGAAAGCTCCGTCTTTCTCGTCCCCGCCGATGTACTCTTTCTGCCGATGGCGCTTGCCAAGCCGGAACGCTCCTATCGCTATGCGTTGATTGCAACCGTCGCCTCCGTGCTCGGCGGCATCGCCGGCTGGGCGCTCGGCTATTACGCCTATGAGACGGTCGCGCGGCCGATCCTGGAATTCTACGGCAAGTTCGAAGCCTTCGAGCAGATGAAGGCCTATGTCACCTACGAGTGGATCCTGCTGCTGCTCATCACCTCGGGTCTTGCGCATCTGCCGCCGATCAAGATCGTCACCATCCTGTCCGGCGTCATCCACGTCAATCTGGGGCTTTTCATCGTCTCGGCGATCGTCGCGCGCGGCGCGCGTTTCCTCTTCCTCGCCTGGCTGCTGCGCCGCTACGGCGAGCCGATCCGTGATTTCATCGAAAAGCGGCTCGGCCAGATCGTCGGTATCGGTGCCGCCGCCGTAATCGTGTTATATCCCGCCTACCGCTATCTCGCTCACTAGGCGAGAATGAGTTTTAGCCGAATAGGCCTGAAATCTGATTTCGCATCTCATGCTCTACCAACGTCGCGGAGTTCCGCCATGACTGCCACTTCCTCGCCGCTCGCCCGCCCCGGCTTTATCTATTCCCTGTTGCTCGCCATCGGCATGGCGGCGGCGGTCGCCACCGCGCTCGGCTTCCAGTATATCGGCGGATATATTCCCTGCGCGCTCTGCCTGTTGCAGCGCCAGCCCTATTATTACGCCATCCCGATCGCGATCCTGGCCGCGATATCCGAGCTCGTCGGCCTGCCGAACTGGATCACCCGGGCGCTCATTCTCGCGGCCGGCATGCTGATGCTGGTAACAGCAGGAATGGGTGTTTATCACGCCGGCGTCGAATGGCACTTCTGGCCCGGGCCGGCCACCTGCTCGACGACGGCAAGCAGCATGACGACCAATGCCGGCGATCTGCTTGGTGAGCTCAACACCATCAAGGGCCCGTCCTGCACCGATGCGGCGCTGCGGGTGCTCGGCCTGTCTTTTGCGGGCTGGAATGTGATTGCCGGAATCCTGCTCGCAGCCTTCGCCTTTGTCGGCGTTCGCAAGGCGGCCTCGTAAAATTGTCCAGCAATTCAAAGCACTGCAGCGTCCGTTGGCGTCTGACAGGGCGCGCAACGCGTAGGCCGTTCGATCAGGGCTGCAGTTCGGTATCCCAGTAGAGATAGTCGAGCCAGCTTTCATGCAGATAGTTCGGCGGGAACAGCCGGCCGTTATTGTGCAGATCCTGCACCGTTGGCTGATAGGGCTTCTGCGCCGGAAACATGCCTGCCTGCTTCGGAAGCTTGCTGCCCTTGCGCAGATTGCAGGGCGAGCAGGCTGCCACGACATTTTCCCAGGTGGTCTCGCCGCCATGGGCGCGCGGGGTGACGTGGTCGAAGGTCAGGTCGTCATGGGCGCCGCAATACTGGCACTCGAACCGGTCGCGCAGGAACACGTTGAACCGGGTGAAAGCGGGATTACGGGACGGCTGAACGTAAGTCTTCAGGCACACGACACTCGGAAGACGCATCGAAAAGCTCGGCGAAGAAACCGAATGTTCATATTCTGCTATGATGTTCACACGGTCGAGAAATACCGCCTTGATCGCGTCCTGCCAGGACCACAACGACAAGGGGTAATAACTCAGCGGCCGGTAGTCAGCGTTCAGGACGAGCGCCGGCAGGGCCTGTGGGGAGACTGCAATCGTCAAGGGACTCTCCTGATCGATTCGGCATCTGCACCTGTATATTAGGCCGGTTGTTACAGGATTGTGAAGTCCAATAAATTCAGAGGATAAAGGCAATTTGAAGAGTGTTGCCGATCAGCCGATCGGCACCATGTCACGGCGCATCTTCGTGGCGTAGTAGGCCCAGAAAAGTCGTGCCGCCACCGAGCGCCACGGCGACCAGACTTCCGAAAGCTCAGCAAGCGCCTTCGCCTGCGGCCGTGCCGCAAGACCGAATGCCGCCCCGACGGCATTCTGCAGCGCGACATCGCCGGCCGGGAAAACATCGGCATTTCCGCCGCAAAACATCAGATAGACCTCTGCCGTCCACGGTCCGACGCCCTTCAACGCCGTCAGTTCGCCAAGCGCCTCGCTCGGCGGTTTCAGGCAGAGCCCGGAGAGATCGAGACGGCCGGAGGCGACCGCTTCGGCGATCCGTGACAGCGTCTCGGCCTTGGCGCGCGACAGGCCGAATTCGCGCCATGCCTCGGCGTGAAGCAGTGCGTAACCTTCGGCCGTCAGCGAACCGTCCGCCGGCAGCATGCGCCGCCAGATCTCGTCGGCGCTGGCGCGCGACACCATCTGCGAGACGATGATATGGGCAAGGCCGGCAAAGCCGGGCTCGCGCAATCGCAGCGGAATGGGCCCGGCCTCCGCGACGATCGGCGCAAGGCGCGGATCAAGGCGAAGCAACGCTTCGAGCCCCTGCCTGACATCGTCTTCGTTGCGGATGATCTGCACTTTGCCTCGCAGTGGTTCAAAAACCGAATCCATGGCAGAAGAAAGCATGATCACGAGTGAGCGTCAAAAACCCGTCTTTCGTTTTGCGCCGAGCCCCAACGGACCGCTGCATCTCGGACATGCCCTCTCGGCCCTGCTGAACCGCGACATGGCGGAGGCCGAACAAGGCCGCCTGCTGCTGCGCATCGAGGATATCGACCAGACGCGCTGCACTCCCGAGTTCGAGGCCGGCATCCATAGGGATCTCGAATGGCTTGATATCAGTTGGGAGAGCCCGGTGCGGCGCCAGTCGGAACATTTCCCCGAATATCAGGCGGCGCTGCACACGCTGATCGAGCGCGGGCTGGTCTATCCGGCCTTTCTGACGCGCGGCGAGGTGAAGGCGCGCATCGCTGCCTACGAGGCAGCGGGTGAACCCTGGCCGCGCGATCCCGACGGCACTCCGCATTATCCCGCACATGACCGCGAACGTCCGGCAGACGAATGGCGGGACATGCTGACCTCGGGGAAGAAACATGCCTGGCGGCTCGATATGCGCAAAGCGCTCGACCTGATCGGCGAGCTGCTGTTCTGGACGGAAACCGGCGACGGCAGGACAGGTGAGATCGCCGCCGAGCCCGACGTCTGGGGCGACGTCATCCTGTCGCGCTCGGATGCGCCATCGAGCTATCATCTGTCGGTGGTCATCGACGATGCGCTGCAGGGCGTCACCCACGTCGTGCGTGGGCTCGACCTCTTCCACGCGACATCGGTGCACCGGCTGTTGCAGGTGCTGCTCGGCCTACCGCAGCCGGTCTATCACCATCATCGTCTCGTTCTCGACGCCGACGGCCGCAAGCTTTCGAAAAGCCAAGGCGACAGCGGGCTTGGCGAATTGCGTGCCCGGGGCATGTCAGGGGCGGATGTTCGCCGCCTTGTCGGGCTCTGATTGCCTTTCGACACGCTCTCTGCCGACGATCGAAAGCGTGTGGGAGAACATCCGGAAGACGCGGAACTTGATCAGCGCCGCATTGATCTCCGCGCCGATGATGAAGATGACGCCGACCATGTAGAGGAAGATCAGCACGATCATGACAGAGGCGAGACCGGCATAGGTTGCCGTATAGTTGGCGAAGGTCGCGAGATAATAGGCAAAGATCAGCGCGCCGGCGAGCCAGAGAAGCAGCGTCAGCAAGACGCCGGGAATGACGTCGAAGACCCGTCGCTTGCCGGCCGGCAGCCAGAGATGCATGACCAGCAGTCCGACCGTCAGAACCACCAGCGTGCCATAGATGCGCCAGCTGAAGACGATATCGAGCGTATCGGCAAACAGCGGAAACCACTTCCTGGAATAATCGAGCGCCAGCGGCAGGGCGACGAGCAGAATGCTGATCGCCGTGAAGATGATAACTGCGATCAGCACGTAGCCCAGGCTGGCGAGACGCGTGAAATACCAGGGCCGCGTTTCCTGCACCCGGTAGGCGCGATTGAGCGAGATGCGCAGCGCCTCGACACCGTTCGAGGCGAAATAGGCGGCCGCCAGCACCGAGATCGTCAGCAGCCCGCCGCGCGGAATGGTCAGCACCTGCAGCACCTGGTCGGCAAGCGGCTTGGCGATCGCCTCGGGCCAGGTGTCGAAGATCAGGTGGATGGCGGTCGAGGAAAACTGATCGGCGCCGAGGAAGCTTGCAAGCGCCGTGCCGAAGATCAGGAAGGGAAAAACCGCAAGCAGGCTCGACAGCGCCACGTGACTTGCCATGGCGAAGCCGTCGTCCTCGACCATGTGACAGATCGCGTCATAGATCACGTCGTAGATCGTGCGCAGCACCTTCAGCATTCCGTCTCCGGCTTTCCAGATTGTATCCTCTGGCCGAATATGGGAAACGAGTCCCATTTTGTACAGGAATCATTCCATGGCGGGAGAGCGCACTATCGTCGTGACCGGATGTTCGTCCGGTATCGGCGCTCATTGCGCACGGGCGCTGAAGGCCGATGGTTGGCGGGTCTTCGCGACGGTGCGCAAGCCGGACGATCTCAAGGGGTTGGAAGCGGAAGGCATCGAAACCTTCCTGATGGACTATGCCAGGACCGAGACGATTTCCGACCTGGTCGGCGCAGTTCTGGAACGCAGCGGCGGTCGTATCGACGCGCTCTTCAATAACGGCGCCTACGGCCAGCCGGGCGCCGTCGAGGATCTATCGACGGCAACGCTGCGCGCGCAGTTCGAGGCGAATTTCTTCGGCTGGCACGAGCTGACGCGGCAGGTCATTCCGCCAATGCGCAAACGCGGAGAGGGGAGGATCGTGCAATGTTCGTCGATCCTCGGCATTGTCCCCTATCGCTTTCGCGGCGCCTACACCGCTTCCAAATTCGCGCTGGAAGGTCTCAGCATCACCCTGCGCATGGAGCTGCAGGGCAGTGGCATCCATGTCAGCCTGATCGAGCCGGGACCGATCGCCACGCGGTTCACCGCCAATGCGCTCGCCAAGTTCAAGGAGCATATCGATCTCGAGAATTCGCCGCACGCAGTCGATTACACCAGACAACTGGCGAGACTCGACGGATCGGGGCCGGTCAACCGCCATAAACTCGGCCCGGAAGCGGTCTATTCCGTATTGAAACACGCATTGAACTCGAAAAATCCGAGGCCACATTATCCTGTAACGACTCCGGCTAAGCAGGGCATGTTCCTGAAGCGGCTGCTTCCGGCAGACCTCTTCTACCGCCTGATGCGCTGGACGGACTGACTGAGAAAGCAGAACGCTATGTCCACGGTCACCTATATCCTCGCAATCATCGTCATGGGCGTCGTCGCCCTCGTCCTGATCCGCGGTCTCTTCAACATGATGAAGGGCGGCGATGCCAACCGTTCCAACAAGCTGATGCAGCTTCGTGTGCTGTTGCAGGCGATCGCCGTCGTCCTGATCATGCTGACGCTCTGGCTGACCGGCGGCGGCCGCCCGACCTGACCGGACTTCAAGGGGGAAACCATGGTCAAGCTCAACAAGATCTACACGAAAACAGGCGATGACGGCACGACCGGGCTGGTTTCCGGCCCGCGCCGGCTAAAAGACGATCTGCGCGTCGAGGCCTACGGCACGATCGATGAGGCCAATTCCGCGATCGGCCTGGCGCGGCTGCACACGGCCGGCTTGCCCGAACTCGACGCCATGCTGATGTCGATCCAGAACGATCTCTTCGATCTCGGCGCCGATCTCGCCACCCCTGACACCGGTGAGCCACCGGCCTATGAGCCGCTGCGGATCGCCGAGACGCAGGTCGACCGCGTCGAGCACGATATCGACCTGCTGAACGCCGGGCTGGAGCCGCTGAAATCCTTCATCCTACCAGGCGGCAGCCCGGCTGCCGCCCATCTGCATCTTGCCCGCACGATTGCGCGGCGCGCCGAGCGTTTGATGGTCGCGCTTACCCGCACCGACGGCGAAATCGTCGGCGAGCCGGCGATGAAATACGTCAACCGCCTCTCCGATTTCCTCTTCGTCGCCGCGCGTCATGCAAATGACCAGGGCCATGCGGATGTACTTTGGGTTCCGGGAAAAAACAGATAGGCTTGCCGCGTTCACGATCGCCGGGGGGCCTTTATGTTCATACCACTTCACGATGCCAATACGCTGAAATATATCAAGGTTCAGTGGGTGACGCTCACACTGATCGCGCTGAATATCGCGGTCTGGCTTTTGACCAGCCTGGAGAGCGAACAGGCAGCCCAGGCGACGACCGTCGGGCTCGGCTACATCCCGGCGATTGCCTTCGGCCATGCGATGCTGGCGCAGGGACTCGAAATCGTGCCGGAACCGCTGACCTACCTCACCTATGCCTTCGTCCACACCGGCTTCTGGCATCTGGCCGGCAACATGATCTTCCTCTGGGTCTTCGGCGACAATGTCGAGGATGCGATGGGACATCTGCGCTTCCTGATTTTCTATCTCGTTTGCGCCGCCGCCGGCGCGCTTTGCCACGGCCTGCTGACCATGACCTCGGAAGCGCCGCTGGTCGGCGCATCGGGGGCGGTCTCCGGCGTCGTTGCCGCCTATGTCTTGCTGCATCCACGCGTCAGGGTCTGGGTGCTGGTGTTTTTCCGTGTGCCGTTGCCCCTGCCGGCCTTCGTGCCGCTGCTTCTGTGGATCGGGCAGCAGTTCTTCATGCTGGCGATCGCACCTGACGGCGACGTTTCCTGGGGGGCGCATGTCGGCGGCATCCTTGCCGGGGCTTTCCTGATCCTGGTGTTGCGCCGACCTGGTGTGCCGCTCTTCGACCGGCAGATCGTCACGCCCCGCGCCGTCAGAAACGACACAGGCGCCGGCCCGGCCATCGCAGCCGGCACGGACGGGCGGACGGCACAGCGATTTCCCTGGGGCCGTCGCTGACGACAATATTGACGTGAACGTAAACGTCCATATATTGCCGAGGCAAATTGCCTGTCGGCGTCATGGAAGCGTTGAATTTGGAGGAAAAACGCGTATCCATGTCGCCATTCGACAATCGGAGCGGCGCCCAAGCGCGCATTTTCTAAAAAGCCTCTGAAGCCAGTTTCTCCTGAAGGAAGGACCCCATGAAGATACTCGTCCCAGTCAAACGGGTTGTCGACTACAACGTGAAGATCCGGGTGAAGCCGGATGGCACGGGTGTCGAGCTTGCCAATGTGAAGATGTCGATGAACCCGTTCGACGAGATCTCGGTGGAAGAGGCGTTGCGGCTGAAGGAAGCCGGCAAGGCCGAGGAAGTGGTCGTGGTGTCGATCGGTCCGGCCAAGGCCGAGGAGACGCTGCGCACCGCACTTGCCATGGGCGCCGACCGGGCGATCCTGGTCGAGACCGACGATCAGATCGAGCCGCTCACTGTCGCCAAGATCCTCAAGGCTGTGGCCGATGCCGAACAGCCCGGCCTGATCATCGTCGGCAAGCAGGCGATCGATGACGACAGCAACCAGACCGGCCAGATGCTGGCGGCGCTGATGGGAACTGCCCAGGCGACCTTCGCCTCGAAGATCGAGATCGGCGATGGCAAGGCGCAGGTGACCCGTGAAGTCGATGGCGGCCTGCAGACGATCGAGATCAAGCTGCCGGCGGTCGTCACCACGGATCTGCGCTTGAACGAACCGCGTTATGCCTCGCTGCCGAATATCATGAAGGCGAAGAAGAAGCCGCTCGACAAGAAGAGCCCTGATGATTTCGGCGTGTCGACCACGCCGCGCCTCAAGGTCTTGAAGACCGAGGAGCCGTCGGGCCGCAAGGCCGGCGTCAAGGTCAAGTCGGTCGCCGAACTCATCGACAAGCTCAAAAACGAAGCCGGCGTGCTGTAATCAGGTTGGAACAGGAACCATCATCATGACCATTCTTCTTCTGGCTGACCACGACAATGCAAGCCTGTCCGACCAGACCGCCAAGACGCTGACGGCTGCAACCAAGATCGGCGGCGACGTGCATGTGCTGGTTGCCGGCAAGGCTGCCAAGCCTGCTGCCGATGCGGCTGCCAAGCTTGCCGGCGTCTCCAAGGTGCTGCTCGCCGAAAGCGACGAACTGGCCAACAATCTGGCCGAGCCGCTGGCTGACCTGATCGTCTCGCTGGCGGGAAGCTACGACACGATCATCTCGGCCGCCACCTCGGTCGGCAAGAACGTGCTGCCGCGGGTGGCAGCCCTGCTCGACGTTGCCCAGGTCTCGGAGATCATCGAGGTGATCTCGTCCGATACCTTCAAGCGGCCGATCTATGCCGGCAACGCGATCCAGACGGTGCAGGCGACCGATGCCAAAAAGGTGATCACCGTGCGCACCGCATCCTTCGCCTCTTCGCCGGACGGTGGTTCGGCCACCGTCGAGGCGATCCCGGCGGTTTCCGATCCCGGGCTGTCGACCTTCGTCAGGGACGCGCTGTCGGCCTCCGACCGTCCGGAACTGACGTCTGCGAAGATCATCATCTCCGGCGGCCGGGCACTCGGCTCTGCCGAGAAGTTCAGGGAGGTCATCCTGCCGCTTGCCGACAAGCTCGGTGCTGCCGTCGGCGCATCCCGTGCGGCCGTCGATGCCGGTTATGCGCCGAACGACTGGCAGGTCGGCCAGACCGGCAAGGTGGTGGCGCCGCAGCTCTATATTGCCTGCGGCATTTCAGGCGCCATTCAGCATCTGGCCGGCATGAAGGATTCGAAGGTCATCGTCGCCATCAACAAGGACGAGGAGGCGCCGATCTTCCAGGTCGCCGACTACGGACTGGTCGCCGATCTCTTCGACGCCCTGCCGGAATTGCAAAAGGCGCTGTGACCGCGCCAAATGCTTTTCTTTCGCACTTGCGAATGACTGGAAAATTATCTTTTATCGGGCTACTACTGCTGCCGGGCGATCCTTCGTCCGGCAGTATTGCTAGAAAAATGCGGCGGCGCGGGGGCGAATGCCGTGCGGGGGTTTGGAGATGAATGCGGTGTTGAAGAATATTGGTATTATCGGTGCCGGTCAGATGGGCTGCGGCATCGCGCATGTTTCGGCCGCCGCAGGTTACAGGGTTCACATCTACGATCTCTCGCAGGACCGCATCGAATCTGGCCTTGCCACCATCAACGGCAACCTGGCCCGCCTGGTGACGAACGGCAAGATGACCGAAGAGGAGCGCAAGTCGACCTTGTCGCTCATCACAGGCTCGTCCGATGTCAATGATCTCGCCCCCTCCGATCTCGTCATCGAGGCCGCCACCGAGGATGAAACGGTCAAGCGCAAGATCTATACGCAGGTCTGTCCGGTCCTGAAGCCGGAAGCACTGCTTGCCACCAACACCTCTTCCCTTTCTATCACCCGGCTTGCTGCCGCCACCGACCGCCCCGAGCGCTTCATGGGCATACATTTCATGAACCCGGTGCCGGTGATGAAGCTGGTCGAACTGGTGCGCGGCATCGCGACCGACGAGAAGACCTTTTCCGCCGCCAAGGAATTCGTCGGAACTCTGGAAAAGACCATCACCGTCGCCGAGGATTTCCCTGCCTTCATCGTCAACCGCATCCTGCTGCCGATGATCAACGAAGCGATCTACACGCTCTATGAAGGCGTCGGCACGGTCGACGCCATCGATACGGCGATGAAGCTCGGCGCCAACCACCCGATGGGACCGCTACAGCTTGCCGATTTCATCGGCCTCGACACCTGCCTCTCGATCATGCAGGTGCTGCATGACGGCCTGGCGGATTCGAAATATCGTCCCTGCCCGCTGCTGGTAAAATATGTCGAAGCCGGCTGGCTCGGACGCAAGTCCGGCCGCGGCTTCTATGACTATCGTGGCGAAGTGCCGGTCCCGACGCGGTAAGCGGCCATCACCTGAAAGGGCGAATAGACCGAGCGCCCGCTAAATGCTTTCCTTGCCGGGAACGGGAGGAAACGCCATGTCGACCGAAACACCCATGTTCCTGCTGCAATGCTGCGTCCTTATCGGAATCGCCGGCGTCTTTCTCATGAGAGGAGATGGGGACTCCTGATCAACGTCGTTACGACCCGATCGCACCCTTGATTAGCGCCTTCGCGTCTTCGCTATCCCACGCGGCCGGGCCGTTCATGGCGGAGATCAGGCAGCCCTTGTCGTTGAGCAGCAGCGTCACCGGAAGGCCGAAGGCAAGGCCTTCCTTCTTCAGGCTGTTGAACACGCCGATCGTATTGTCGCGGTAGAGCTGCAGCGAATCGACGCCGGTTTCAGTCAGGAACGTCTTCGGCTTCTCATCGTCGCCGGTGTCGATATTGACCGGCACGACCTGGAACCTGTCGCTACCCATCTCCTTTTCGAGTGCGTTCAGCGCCGGCATTTCCTCGCGGCAGGGCACGCACCAGGTGGCCCAGAGATTGAGAAGCACGGTCTTGCCGGCGAAATGATCGAGCGTCAGCGGCTTGCCATCCGGCCCGTTGAAGGAAACCGCCGTCAGCTTGCGCGGCTCGGTGGCGGCAACCATGGCGGCCACCTGCCCCTTCATGAGCGGTGCCAGATTGGCAGCACGCTCCTTCGCCAGCGCGCATTCGGCCGAAGCGCTGCTGCCGATCCCATTGCCAATCCCCTTCTCCTTCACGTATACCGCTGCCGCACCTGCAACGACACCTGCGACGGCGGCGATTGCGATCAATTTTCCGGACGGCAGGCCGAAGGGTTTTTTCGTCGTCATTTCATTCTCCAGGACGGGCATCTTCCATGGCCGAGAACAACACGGACACCAAATCCTCCAACCAGATGTGGGGTGGGCGCTTCGCCTCCGGCCCGGACGCGATCATGGAGGAGATAAATGCCTCGATCGGTTTCGACAAGAAGCTATTCGCCCAGGACATCCGCGGTTCGATCGCCCACGCGACCATGCTTGCCCATCAGGCGATCATTTCATCAGACGATAAGGACAAGATCGTTCACGGGCTAAACACGATCCTGTCAGAAATCGAAAGCGGCAATTTCGAATTCTCGCGTCAGCTCGAAGACATCCACATGAATGTCGAGGCACGCCTGGCGACGCTGATCGGACCGGCCGCCGGCCGCCTGCACACCGCCCGCTCGCGCAATGATCAGGTGGCGCTCGACTTCCGCCTCTGGGTGAAGGAAGAGCTGCAGAAGACCGAGCAGATGCTGACCGGCCTGATCGCGGCCTTCCTCGACCGCGCCGAAGAACATGCCGAAAGCGTCATGCCGGGCTTCACCCATCTGCAGACCGCCCAGCCCGTTACCTTCGGCCATCACTGCATGGCCTATGTCGAAATGTTCGGCCGCGATCGCTCGCGCGTGCGCCACGCCATCGAGCATCTGGATGAAAGCCCCATCGGCGCCGCAGCCCTTGCCGGCACCGGCTATCCGATCGACCGCCACATGACAGCCAAGGCGCTCGGTTTCCGCGAGCCGACCCGCAACTCCATCGATACGGTCTCCGACCGCGATTTCGCCATCGAATTCCTGTCGATCGCGGCGATTGCGGGCATGCACCTGTCGCGTCTGGCAGAAGAGATCGTCATTTGGTCGACCCCGCAATTCGGATTCGTGCGTCTCTCCGACGCCTTCTCGACCGGCTCGTCGATCATGCCGCAGAAGAAGAATCCGGATGCCGCTGAACTGGTGCGCGCCAAGACCGGCCGCATCAACGGCTCGCTGGTGGCGCTGTTGACGATCATGAAGGGTCTGCCGCTCGCCTATTCCAAGGACATGCAGGAAGACAAGGAACAGGTCTTCGACGCAGCCGAGAGCCTGGAACTGGCAATCGCTGCCATGACCGGCATGGTGCGCGACATGACCATCAACACCGCGCGCATGAAGGCGGCGGCCGGCTCCGGCTATTCGACGGCGACCGATCTTGCCGACTGGCTGGTGCGCGAAGCCGGTCTCCCCTTCCGCGATGCCCATCACGTGACCGGCCGCGCCGTAGCACTCGCCGAAAGCAAGGGCTGCGACCTTGCCGAACTTCCGCTTTCCGATCTGCAGGCGATTCACCCCGACATCACCGACAAGGTCTACGACGTGCTGACCGTCGAGGCCTCGGTCGCCAGCCGCAAGAGCTTCGGCGGCACGGCGCCGTCCGAAGTGCGCAGGCAGATCGCCTTCTGGCGCGCCCGCAACTAAGAGATATCAGGCGTGGCGAAGAGCCGCCACACCCTTCCTGCAGGTGGAAAGACCGTCCAACAATCAGGGTGCACAAGGCGGATAAACTTCGCTATGAAGATGTCCATCATTCGATATGAATGATGCCAGCACATGCCGCAGAAGAGGATATCCATGAACAGCTTGCCGCATCTCATCCGCCTGACGGCGGTTCTCGCCGTCATCGGCCTTGCCGTTGCCGGATGCGGGCGCAAGGGCGACCTCGATCCGCCGAGTGCTGCGGCAACCAAGGAAGGCGACGTTTCCAAGCCGACGAAACAGCCGGGAACTGTCGACAAGCCCTTCCTTCTCGATCCCCTTCTTTAAGGCATAAGCCCGTGAACCATTTCGAGTACCGTGACGGCGTCCTTCATGCCGAGAACGTTCCCGTTCCCGAGATCGCCAAGGCGGTCGGCACACCTTTCTACGTCTATTCCACCGCGACGCTGGAACGCCACTACCGCGTCTTTTCGGAAGCGTTCGCCGACATGGACTCCATGGTCTGTTATGCGATGAAGGCGAATTCGAACCAGGCGGTGCTGAAGACGCTGGGCCGCCTCGGCGCCGGCATCGATGTCGTCTCGGAAGGCGAACTGCGCCGCGCGCTTGCCGCCGATATTCCGGCGAGCCGCATCATGTTCTCAGGTGTCGGCAAGACGCCGTTCGAGATGGATTTTGCGCTTGAGGCCGGCATCTACTGCTTCAACGTCGAATCCGAGCCCGAGCTCGAGATCCTCAATCAGCGCGCCGTCAGCGCGGGCAAGAAAGCGCCGGTCTCCTTCCGCATCAACCCGGATGTCGATGCGAAGACGCATTCCAAGATCTCGACCGGCAAGAAGGAAAACAAGTTCGGCATCTCCTGGGAGCGCGCCCGCGCCATCTATGCCCATGCCGCCAGGCTGCCGGGCATCGAGGTTACCGGCATCGACATGCATATCGGCAGCCAGATCACCGAGCTCCAGCCCTTCGACGATGCCTTCAAGCTGTTGCACGACCTTGTCGCGACGCTCCGCGCCGACGGCCACACCATCCACCACGTCGATATCGGCGGCGGCCTCGGCATCCCCTACAAGGACGACAACAATCCGCCGCCGCTGCCGGATGCCTATGCGGCAATCGTCAAGAACCAGCTGCGCGGCCTGGACTGCAAGATCATCACCGAGCCCGGCCGCCTGATCGTCGGCAATGCCGGCATCCTCGTGACCGAGGTCCTCTATGTGAAGGATGGCGGCGAAAAGACCTTCGTCATCGTCGACGGCGCGATGAACGACCTCATCCGCCCGACGCTCTACGAGGCCTATCACGAGATCCGGCCGGTAACAATTTCAGCGGCCAACGCCCCCCGCATCCGCGCCGACGTGGTCGGCCCCGTTTGCGAGACCGGCGATTATCTGGCGCTCGACCGCGAGATGGCGATGCCGAAGCCCGGCGACCTGATGGCCGTCAGCACTGCCGGCGCCTATGGTGCGGTCCAGGCCGGCACATATAACAGCCGCCTGCTGGTGCCCGAAGTTCTGGTCAGGGGCAGCGATTTCCATACGATTCGACCGCGCAGAACCTATGCCGAACTGATCAGCCTCGATTCCGTTCCGGCCTGGCTCGACTAGCGCATCGGCCCGAAAATCGGACGATTTTCGGAAAGCACGATGCGAGGATTGAAAGAGTTAGAGCGTCCTTTGTGCGTCCGAAAGGACGCACGGCGCTCTAAGCATGTCGCGCAAAAGTGCGCGGCGGTTTTCCGATAACGACATGGGTAAAACAAAGACCTAAAGCGCGCGAAGCAATCCGAAAGATCGCGACGCGCTTTAAGTCGCATCACTTTTTGGCGAATAACCGTGAAAAGCCAGTATTACTGGCCGCTCGCCCTCGCCTTCGCCACAAAGAGTGTTATCCTTTCGTTCATGAGCGTATTGCCCTGCAATCGCCGGAAGCGCCCTCTGTTCCAGAACGCCAGATCGCGGAGACCGGACCGATGACAAGCCCCTCGAGGCAGAAGAAAGGTGCATTTGCGTTCCGGCCCTCGCTTGCCCGGCTGGTGACGACGAAACGCCTGCTGGCGCGCATCGTGCTCTTTTTCGAGCAGCTGCTACCGCCTCTGATGCCGGTACTATCCGTCATCGCCTTTTATCTCTCCGCCTCGTGGTTCGGTCTCTTCCGCAGCGTGCCGGACTGGCTACGCATCCTGCTGCTCATCGCCTTTGCCGGTGCTTTTCTCGTCTCGCTCCTCCCCTTCCGCACCCTGCGCTGGCCGAGGATCGCAGAAGCCGACCGCATGCTGGAGGAGCGCAACGGCCTGCCGCATCAGCCGGTCACCGTCCAGGAAGACGAGCCGGCCTTCGATACGCCCTTCGCCCGAGCGCTCTGGCGCGAGCACCAGACGCGCATGGCCGAAAAGATCGCAGCACTCGATGCCGGACTGCCGCGGCCTGATATCGCCGCGCATGACCGTTTCGCGCTACGCGCCGTCCCGGCGCTGCTGCTCGTCACCGCCTTCGGTTATTCGCTGTCGATCAACGGCGGCTCGATCCGCGACGCATTGCAGGCAGCACCCGAGCAAGTGGTCAGCGATCCGGCGGTGCGCGTCGACGCCTGGGTGACGCCACCTTCCTATACCGGCCGCGCCCCGATCTATCTGACGGCTGACGGCAGCGAGCAGGCGCCGATCGGCATTCCGCAGTTTTCGGGCCTTACCGTACGGGTCAGCGGCGGAAAGACGGCCGAAAAAGTCGTGTTCCGCAAGGCGAACGGCGAGGCGCAGGATATCGCTGTACAGGCGGATACCAAACCGCAGCAGACGGCGGCATCCGGCAGCGAGCAACCGACGGCGGCACCTGCCAGCCAAGCTCTCGTCGCGCAGACGCATATGATGAAGCTCCAGGAGAACGGTGCACTTGAGGTCAACGGCCGGCGCTGGAGCTTCGAGGTGCTCCCCGACAAGGCGCCAGAAATTGCCTTCGACGGCCTGCCGAAGCGCAGCGTCAACGGCGCACTTGAAATCGCCTTCACGGTCAAGGACGATTACGGGGTCCAGGAGGCGCATGCGGAGATCGTTCCCGTCGAAACCGATCCGACGGCAACGCCGCTCTATCCGCTGCCGGAATACCGGCTGGATATTCCCCGCCGCAACGCCCGCGACGCCAAGGGTGTGACCAGCCGGAACCTGACCGAACATCCGCTTGCCGGCAAGCGCGTGCGCATCACGCTCGTCGCCAAGGATGCCGCCGGCCAGACCGGCCGCAGTCCGCCGTATGAGATGGCGCTGCCGTCGCGGCCCTTCAACGAGCCGCTTGCCGCGGCTGTCGCCGAGGAACGGCAGGTTTTCGCGCTCGACACGCGCAAGATGCCGCAGGCGATCGCGCTGAACGAGGCACTGACCATCCGCCCCGAGGAGACGATCCCCAAGCTCACCAACTATCTGCTCTTGGAATCCGCCTTGACGCGCATGAAGCTCGCAAGGGGCGAAGATGCGCTGAAGGATACGGCCCAGTATCTGTGGGAGATCGCCCTCGGCATGGAGGACGGCGATCTTTCGCTGGCTGAGCGCAAGCTGCGTGAGGCCCAGCAGAACCTTGCCGACGCGTTGGATCGCAACGCTCCGGACGCGGAGATCAAGAAGCTGATGGACGAACTGCGCAAGGCGATGCAGGACTATATGACCGAGCTCGCCCAACGCATGCAGAACGCGCCGATGCAGCCGAACCAGAACGCGCAGAATATCCTGCGTCAGCAGGATCTGGAACGGATGATGGACCAGATCGAGAATCTCGCCCGCTCCGGCAATCGTGACGCCGCCCAGCAGATGCTGTCGGAATTGCAGCGGATGATGAACAACCTGCAGGCGGGCCGTCCACAGCGCGGCCAGCAGAGTCAGGAAAACAGCGAGGCCCGCAAGCAGATCGACAAGCTCGGCGAGATCCTGCGCGACCAACAGAAGCTGATGGAACAGACCTTCCGGCTCGACCAGCAGCTCAGGGACCGCATGCAGCGCGGTGAGTCTGATATGGGCGAGAACGATCCGCTGCTCGACGAGATGAACCCCGGAGAGAACGGCGAGCCTCAGGATCAGCAGCAGGGCCAGCAAGGCAAGGAAGGCCAGCAGCCCTCCGACCAGATGACGGCCGAGCAGTTGCGTGAGGCGCTAAAACAGCTGCGCGCCCAGCAGGATGCGCTCGGCAAGCAGCTCGGCGAATTGCAGAAGAGTCTCGGCGAGATGGGCATGAAGCCTGGCCCGGGCTTTGGCCAGGCGCAGCGTGAAATGGAGGGCGCCGGCCGTGAACTCGGCCAGGGCCGCGGCCAACCGGCCGTCGAGGGCCAGGGCCGCGCGTTGGAAGCGCTTCGCCAGGGCGCCCGCGACATGATGAACCAAATGATGCAGGCGCAGCAGGGCCAACAGGGTCAAGGTCCGAACGGCCAGGTTGGCCAGGGCGACCAGAACGGCCGCGACCCACTCGGCCGGCCACGCCGGACCCAAGGGCCGGATTTCGGCGACAACAGCGTGAAGGTGCCCGACGAAATCGACGTTCAGCGGGCGCGAGAAATCCTTGACGCGATCCGGGAAAAGCTCGGCAACAATCCGCCGCAGGAAATGGAACGGCGCTATCTCGAGCGGCTGCTGGACATCCAGTAGCACCGCAACGCGATGGACAGCAGGCGCGTTAGAACAAGATCATTCCAGGCCGAACCGGCCTAAAGCATGTCGCGCAAAAGTGTGCAGCGGTTTTGCGATAACGACTTGCGTAAAAACAAAGACCTAAAGCGCAAGGCGCGAATCTGAAAGATGGCGACGCGCTTTAGAATCTGAATCGTGATCTCAATCAAAGAAATGGAGCATGATTTCGCCCGAAATCACGCTTTTCAGCATCCTGGCTCTAAGCGACAAGCGCTCGGGCGACTGCCTTGCGGATATCGGGAAGCGCGAATGGCTTGGCGACGACGTCGATGATCTTTTCGGCAAGATCGTCGGCCCGTTCGCGCTGCTCGGCATAGCCGGTCATCAGCAGGATTTTCAAGCCAGGAAAAGCGTCTTTTGCCTGATGGGCGAGTTCAATGCCGTCCATCACGGGCATGCGGATATCTGAAAGCAGTAGATCGTAGACCCCGTCTTTGAGCTTCTCCAAGCCCTCGGCCCCATCGGCCGCCTCATCGGTCTCGTGGCCATCAAGCCTAAGGGCCCGGGCTACGAAGGACCGCAGGGAGTCCTCGTCTTCCGTAATCAGAATTCTTGCCATATGTGCATCGCTCCGTATCAGCCCCGCGACGGAAATCACCAGACTTTCCTTTTCGATCGGTAAAGATGACGAAGCGATGGACGAGATGGTTAACAACCCGTCTTGAAGGCAACAGTTCAGGCGTCCCCGGTAACCACGCCGACGAAGGGCAGTTCGCGAAAGGCATAGGCGACATCCATGCCGTAGCCCACGACAAAATAGTCGGGGCATTCGAAGCCGACATAGTCAGCCTCCAGCTTTTCCTTGCGCTTGACGCGCTTGTCGAGCAGCACGGCGATCGTGACGTTGCGCGCGCCACGCTCGAAGAGCAGTTCCTTGGCAAAGAGCAGCGTTCGGCCGGATTCGAGGATATCGTCGATCAGCAGAACGTCGCGGCCATGGACGTCGCTGTCGATATCCTTGACGATGCGCACGCCCTGCGAAACCGTGCCGATGCCGTAACTCGACAGTGTGATGAACTCGACCTCCGGGGCAAGCCCGCTATCATGCAGGGCGCGGATCAGGTCGGCGGCGAAGATGAAGGAGCCCTTCAGCACGGCGATGACGAGCAGGTCCTTGGTCGGGCCATTGGCGATCTCCCGCGCCATCGAATGATTGCGCTCGGCGATCTGCTCGGCGGTGAAGAGCGGCTCGATGTTTTTTCCGCGCACGACAGGCATAGGGGCTTGCTCCATGAAAAGAAGGGTAAGCCGTTAGCACATATGCGAGCCTGAAACAGCCTCGTCGGCTATGAAATTAACGCGATTGGCGCGACCTGTGGCGGGAAAGTCGGCCATTCCATGTCCTGTTACATCTATGGCAGGAAGGAAAGCCGGACCTCCGGCATTTTTCCGCCGGCATGCTGGACGCGAGCCGAGAAGCCCCGGCTCTGGCCGCTATAGATCACATCCGCCGGCGGGTTGATGACGATGCTTGCGGTCAGCCGCTCGTCGGTCACGAGATCGGCACGGATCGGATGCACCGTCTGCGTCGTGCCGCTCTCGTTTTCGATGATGCCGTTGATGACGAGAACGCGCATGCCGTTCGCATCACGCGGCGTCACCGTGACATGGGTGAAATGCAGCGGCGCTCCGGAATAGGCTCGCTCGCCGGAAAGGCCGGAAAAACCACCTGCAAGCCCGAAGACGAGCACGACGAGCGCCAACACCAGCGCTGCGAAGCTCCGCATCGACGCGCGCTGCAGCCAGGATTCCACTGTCCTCAGAACGGAAGCAGCCATAGCCGGCATCAGCGCCGGCTGTGCGGCCTGTGCGGCAGCCATGCGCTTGCGGTTGTCGTTATAACTCCTTGCATTGAATTCCCTGGGCCGCACTTTGCCGAGGGTAACGAATTCGGCGTCGGAGATATCGGCAGGTCGCGCCGAGCGGTACTGGCGGTTGGCGGGTTCCGGCGGCAGGAAATCATAGGCCTGGCCCGGCGTCCGGCGACTGAAGGAGGATGCTTCCATGGTGGCTGCCTCGCAGATGTCCACATGGTTTCGTTGCCAGGAGAAATCTGGCATTGAAACGAATCCTGCTCAGTCGTAAATTTTAATGGTTAATGCTTCGCAAAGATCGCCATCAAACGGGCGTCTTTCCAGCAAAATTTACCGGCTGTTAACGGTGTTGGTTAACAAGTCGTGCGGTGAAACCCACAACAGACTGAGCTGCCCGTTGATCCACTTCGAGAATGTCGGTTTGCGCTATGGCATGGGCCCGGAAATCCTCCGGGACCTGACCTTCGACATTCCGAAGAAATCCTTTCAGTTCCTGACCGGCCCATCGGGCGCCGGCAAGACGTCGCTACTGCGGATGCTTTTCATGTCGCTGCAGCCGACACGCGGCCTGATCCGCATGTTCGGGCGCGATATTTCCGAAATCCCCCGCCCCGAACTGCCGCTTCTGCGCCGCCGCGTCGGCATCGTCTTCCAGGATTTCCGCCTCCTCGACCATCTCACAACCTATGAGAATGTCGCTTTGCCCTTACGGGTACGTGGCAAGGATGAGAGCTCCTACAAGACCGATGTCCTGGAACTGTTGAAATGGGTCGGCCTTGGCGAACGCATCAATGTGTTGCCGCCCGTGCTCTCCGGCGGCGAGAAGCAGCGCGCCGCAATCGCCCGGGCGCTGATGGACCGGCCGGAAGTGCTGCTGGCCGACGAACCCACAGGCAATGTCGATCCGCCGATGGCCAAGCGCCTGCTCAATCTTTTCCTCGAGCTGAACCGCCTCGGCACGGCGGTCGTGATCGCCACCCATGACCTGGCGCTGATGGAACAGGTGGAAGCCCGCCGCATGATCCTCTCAGAGGGGCATCTCGATATCTATGACTGAGCCCCCGTCCAGAAACCCCGAGAAGGCGTCGGCCAAGATCCAGCAGAAGCGGCCGGAACTGCGCGTGCGTCCGACCGCGCCGATCCTGCCGCCTTCCAACATCCAGGGCAGTGCATTGATGGTGGTGATATCAATCATGGCCTTTCTCGCCTGCCTGACGCTCGGCGGCGTCAGCATGGTGCGCTCGACGGCGGCAAGTTGGGAGAGCCAGATCTCCCGCGAGATCACCATTCAGATCAAGCCGGACGACAATCTCGACATGGAGAAGGCGCTGACCCAGGCGCGCGACCTGGCGCTGACCTTTGTCGGCACCAAGAGCGGCCAGATCGTCGACGAGGCGGCGACCGCTCGCCTGCTCGAACCCTGGCTCGGCCCCGGTCTCGATCTCAAGGATCTGCCCGTTCCCCGTCTCGTCATCATTACCATCGACGAGAGCAATCCGCCGGATTTCGATTCGATGCGAGCGCTGCTCAAGGACAGTATCCCGCAGGCCAGCCTCGACGATCACCGCACCTGGGTCGACCGGCTGGTGTCCATGGCGCACACGACTGTGATGATCGGCACCGGCATCCTGCTCCTGGTTTTCACGGCGATGGTGCTTACCGTCGTCTTCGCTACGCGCGGCGCGTTGTCGGGCAATCGTCACGTCGTTGAAGTGCTGCATTTCGTCGGCGCCGAAAGCTCCTTCGTCGCCACCGAATTCCAGAAGCATTTCCTGAAGATCAGCCTGAAGGGCTCGGCGATCGGCAGCGCGCTTGCCGCTCTCTTCTTCGCCACCGCCGGTTTCTGGCAGAGCCGCACCCTCGCCACCCCGGAAACGGACCAGGCGACCGCGCTTTTCGGCACCTTCTCCGTCGGCGTGCTCGGTTATGCCGGCATCTTCGCAACGATGATTGTCATCGCGCTCCTCACCACCTTCACCGCGCGGCTGACCGTCATGCGGACGATCTACGAAATCGATACACTGCGCTCGGACCCGACACGCACCGACGGCATCGGAAGTTGATCGTGACCGGGCCGTTTTGCCATGAAAGCGTCTGTTCTGCGCCGCAATCAGCGTATAATCACGATTCATGACCATGGGACATACGACACCCAACCCGATTCATCAGGGCCCGGAGCTTGATCGCCCGGTGGGTCTGCCGCCGCGGCGCGGGCCGATCCGCCGCCTGCTGCGCTGGGGCGGCTTTGCCTGCCTGCTGGCAATCGCCCTGGTGTTCGGCGGTTTTCTGCGTTTTGCCGATTCGGTGACGACGCTCCGGCCGCCGGCCGAGCCGAAGGCGGATGCGATCGTCGTCCTGACGGGTGGCTACCAGCGCATCGACCAGGCCGTGGAGCTGTTGCAGAAGGGTGCCGGCAAACGCTTGCTCATTTCCGGCGTCCACCCGACGACGACACCGGCACAGATCCGCAAGATGACGCAAGGCTCGGCCGATCTCTTCTCCTGCTGTGTCGATATCGGCTACGATGCGATCGACACGATCGGCAATGCCGAGGAGGCTTCGAACTGGATCCACGCCAAGGGATACCGGAGCGTTCTGATCGTCACCAACAATTACCACATGCCGCGAAGCCTCGCCGAACTCTCCTATGTCGATCCCGACATCGAGTTCATCGCTTATCCCGTGGTCAATTCGGATTTGAAGAGCAGCAACTGGTTCACCGACCCGAATGCGATGCGCGTCATGCTTGCCGAATATGCGAAAGTGCTGCTGGCCGGCGCCCGCAACATCACCGGCTTCGGCCGCCACACCGGGCTGCGCTCGGCAAATGCGTCCGGTCAGCAATAGAGCCGCGCGTCCGATAGGACATGCGCAATCTTTTGCGTTTGCGCAATTCCGGACGCAAACCGCTGCGCACTTTTGCTGGAATTGCTCTAGGCTTTTACATCAGGGCGTCATCAAATGCTTTTTATGACCGGCAATATCGTGTAGGCCGGTCGCGTGAGCATGCCTCGGGAAAGTTTCATGATCGCCCTGCGTTCCGTTCTCTTCAACACGATCTTCTATGCCAACCTAATCATCCGGATGATCGTGCTCTCACCCTACTATTTCGCGGTGCCGCGCAAGATCGCCTATGCGATCCCGAAGAACTGGGCGCGCTCCAACCACTGGCTGATGCGAGTGATCGTCGGCACCACCTTCGAGATCGAGGGCCTGGAGAACCTGCCTGAAGGCAGTTATATCCTGGCGCCGAAGCACCAGTCTTTCTGGGATACCTACGCGCTGCTGCCCTGGTTGAAGGATCCCGTCTACATCCTGAAGCGCGAACTGATGTGGATTCCGCTCTTCGGCTGGTATGCGAAGAAACAGCGCATGATCCCGGTCGATCGCGGCGCCCGCGGCAAGGTGATGGTGGAGGTGCTGAAACGCACGAAGCAGGAGCTTTCGACCGGCCGCCAGCTCATCATCTATCCCGAGGGCACCCGCCGCCCGCCGGGCGCGGAGCCGGTCTATAAATACGGCATCGCCCGCATGTACCGCGACCTTAACCTCCCCGTCGTGCCGGTCGCCATGCATCCCGGTCTCTTCTGGCCGCGGCGGAGCATTCGTCGTTATCCCGGTCATTTCAAAGTGAGAATCCTGCCGCCGATCATGCCGGGAATGGATCCGGACGCCTTCTTCGCCCATCTGATCGAGATATCGGAGCGAGCAAGCGACGAGCTTCTGCTCGAAACCGTCGAACGAAATCCGCATCTGCCGCTCCCGCCGACGGCGATAGAAAGGCTGGCGGAGCTGCGAAAATTGAACGCTGCGACGGCCTGAGATTGCAGCGCCACGCGTCTCTTCGAGAGCCGCAAGGGATCCTGCAGCACTTTGAATGGCTGCATAACTCCTTAAATCGATACCGATTTAAGGAGTTATGCAGACGGCGCGCAGCCGCTCCACTTCGTTGACGACCTGCTCCAGCCAATGGTCGCGAATGCCCATCTCTTTCAGATGCGTCAGCGTATTGAAGACATAGGCATCATTCGGACCTGACTGGCCTTCTGCTTCGTTCACCACCCGTGCCGCCGCAACCGCATCCAGCGCGCCGGCATATTGCTCATGATCACGATCGATGATGTAGGCGACCGCTTCCACTCGGCGCCGGCCGGCAAGCTGCAGCCGGACCCGGCGTTCCATGTAGACATTGGTGACCAGCTCGCGGGCGCGAAGATAATCGATCACCTCATCCCATTTTTCAGGCGAAATGCGGAAAGCCATGCCACGGCAGGCGCCCCCCCTGTCGAGGCCGAGAACCAGGCCCGGATTGTCGCGGGTGCCGCGATGGACAAAGGAGCGGACACAAAGCGAACGCCTGTAGCCGTAGACCAGGGCCTCTGCCCGCTCCATGAACTCGAAGCCCGGATTCCACATCAGCGAACCGTAGCCAAACACCCAAAATTCGTCCATATCGCACGCCAGACCGGGAATCACATTTGCGATTCACCATTGGAGAACATCATGGCAGCGTCAAGCCAATCCGGCAGCAGCCAATCCGGCAGCGGTAAGAAATTCTGGTTGCTGGGTGGAGGCGTCCTCCTGGTGATCGCGCTTTATACCGGCGGCTGGTTCTATGCGGCGTCAGCATTGAAGACCACGGTGCTGAAGGCGATCGCGCCGCGCGATCAGGGAGGCGTCAGCGGCGAATGCTCCGATATCGAATTCCGCGGCTATCCCTTCCGCATCGGCCTGTTCTGCTCCAAGATCGACGTCGACGACAATGTCAACGGCGTCTCCGCCACCTTCGGCGCGTTGCGCTCGGCAGCACAGGTCTATGCGCCCGGCAATATCGTCTGGGAACTCGATTCGCCGGCCGAAATCCGCACCACCAACGGGCTTTCGATCTCGGCCCAATGGACGAACCTGCAGGCGAGTCTTGCAACCAGGCTGCAGGGCGTCGACCGCAGCTCGACCGTCATCGAGGGTCTGAAGGCGATGGCCGTCTCCTCCTACACCGGCCAGACCATCAGCTTCGATGCCGCCCGCACCGAAATCCATCTGCGCCAGAACGGCGCCGATCTCGATGGCGCGATCTCCGTGCAGGATGCCAACGCGGCGATCAAGGACTGGCCGCAGATCTTTCCGAAAATGTCTGCCAGCATCGATCTGACCGTCGCCGGCAAGGCCGGCCTGATCGACGGCAGCGACCGAAGCGGCCTCAATGGCACCACCGGTGAACTGCGCCGCATCGTCGCCGACATCGGCGATGGCAAGGTGATGACGCTCACCGGCCCCTTCTCCTTCGACGAACAGGGCTTCCTCTCGGGAAAATTCAAGCTGGAGATCGAACAGCTCGGCCCCTGGGGCGACAGCCTGAAACAGGCCTTTCCGGATATCACCTCGACCGTCAACACAGCAACGAAGCTCTTGAAGGCGCTCGCCGGCGGCGGCGACAAGGTCTCCGTCGATCTCGTCGTCGATCGTGGCAATGCCACCGTCAGTGGTTTCATCCCGCTCGGCCGGATTCCGCCGATCTGATGCATCTCGCCCAAAAGTGTCCAGCGGTTTTGGGATAACGGGATGCATAGGAAATAGGAAAAAGCCTGACGCGCGTCGCATGATTCCGGTTCGACGCGATGCGCTTCAGGCTATTCGCTTGACGAAGAAGACTTCCGGCACCGATTGCAGGCCGGGCAGCTCGATGGCGCCAGTTTCGCAAAATCCGTTGCGGCAATGCCAGTCCTGAGGTCGGCTTTCGTCGCATTCACTCGACGTCATCAGCAGGCGGGCGCCGTCGCCGCGCATGGCTTCTTCCCAGGCGAGAAACAGCGCCGTTCCAACGCCCGACCGCCGATGCTCGGGCAGGACGCGGATCATTTCCATATAGGGAACCCTGCCCCAGAAGCGGGAGAAGCGCAGGAAGCCGACGATCTCGCCGGCCTGCCAGGCAAGGAGATATTCGCCGAGCGCGACGCAGCGCGATACCCATGCCTCACCGGAGCTGGCATCCTCGCGAACCAGCCAGTCAATATCCGCCCGGCCGGCACGTGCCACCTCCACCATCGCGGCGGCTACTTCTTGTCCAGCGCATGACGACCGAAATCAGGCGCGTCGACATCCTGGCCGGCCTGGACGATCGAACGGCGGATGGCGCGCGTGCGGGTGAAGAGTTCGAAGATCTTGTCGCCCTCGCCCCAGCGGATGGCGCGCTGCAGATAGGCGAGATCCTCCGAGAAGCGCGCCAGCATTTCGAGGATCGCATCGCGGTTGTGCAGGCAGACGTCGCGCCACATGGTCGGGTCGGAGGCAGCGAGGCGAGTGAAATCACGAAAGCCAGAGGCGGAATATTTGATGACCTCAGACTCCGTCACCGTCTCCAGATCGTCGGCTGTGCCGACGATATTGTAGGCGATGATATGCGGCAGGTGCGAGACGATGGCGAGCACCTTGTCGTGATGCTCCGCATCCATCTCGTCGACCTTCGAGCCCAGCGCTTCCCAGAAGCTGCGCAGCCGCTTCAGCGCCGTCTCGTCGGTGCCGGCGACCGGCGTGAAGATGCACCAGCGGCCTTCGAAGAGGCCGGGAAAGCCGGCATCCGGGCCGGATTTTTCGGTGCCGGCCAGCGGATGGCCGGGGATGAAATGCACATTATCAGGCATATGCGGCAGCATCTGCGCAATGACAGAAGCCTTGGTGGAGCCAACATCGGTGACAACAGCCCCGGGCTTCAGGCTTCCCGAGATCTCCTTCGCCACACTTTCCGAGGCGCCGACCGGCACCGAGACGATCACCAGATCGGCATCCTTGACGGCATCCTGCGAAGACGTCGTGTAGCGGTCGCCGAGGCCGAGTTCTTCCGCGCGCTTCAGCGTATCGGGGCTGCGTGTGGCGACAACGATCTCCCTTGCAAGACCAAGCCGCCTGATGTCGTAGGCAAGCGAAGAGCCGATCAGGCCGATGCCGATCAGCGCAATCCGATCGAACTGCACGCTCATGCCTGATGTCCCATGAATTCGGTGAGCGCGGCAATCACGCCGCGATTTGCCTCCTCAGGACCGATGCTCATGCGCAGCGCATTGGCGAAGCCATAGCCGCGCACGGCGCGCAGGATGTAGCCGCGGCTGGTCAGCAAATCGTCGGCATCCGCGGCCCGCTTGCCGTCGATCTCGGGGAAATGGATGAGGACGAAATTGGCGACGGACGGCGTCACCTTCAGCCCGATCGCTTCGAGCGCCTGGGTCAGCGTCTCCACCCACATCTGGTTGAAGGAGACGGCCTGCTGGATGAAGGCCTGGTCGCGGATGGCAGCGGCAGCGGCGGCAATTGCCGGCGCGTTCAAGTTGAACGGCGCACGCACACGGTTCAACGCATCGACGATCTCAACGGGCGCATACATCCAGCCGACGCGCAGCGCCGCGAGACCATAGGCCTTCGAGAAGGTGCGGGTCATCACCACGTTGGCATTGGAGGATACGACCTCGATGCCGGCTTCATAATCGTTGCGGCGCACATATTCGGCATAGGCGGCATCGAGCACGAGGACGACATGTTTCGGCAGTCCGGCCTGCAGGCGGCGGATCTCGCTGACGGAAACATAGGTGCCTGTGGGATTGCCGGGATTGGCGATGAAGACGATTTTCGTCTTCTCGGTCACCGCGGCAAGGATCGCATCGACATCGACGGTATAGTCCTTCTCCTTGACGACGACAGGCGTGGCGCCCGCGCCCAGGATCTGGATCTTGTAGACGAGGAAACCGTGCTCGGTGATGATGCCCTCGTCGCCAGCACCGAGGTAGACATGGCAGAGCAGGCCGAGCAGCTCGTCGGAACCGTTGCCGCAGAGGATGTTTGCCGGATTGAGACCGTGCACGGCGGCGATCGCCTCGCGCAGTTCGATCGCCTGCCCGTCAGGATAACGCCCCAGATTGTCGGCAACCGTCTTGAAGGCCTCGATTGCCTTCGGGCTGGCGCCGAGCGGCGTTTCGTTGGACGAAAGCTTGTAGACGCGGGCAACACCCGGCGCATGTTCCTTGCCCGGCACATAGGCTGCGATATCGAGAATACCGGGACGCGGAACGGGCTTGCTCATCTCAACGCTCATGGGTTCGACCTTGGAATTGCCGGAAATCCGGGCTGAAAAACACCAAGTGGCATTAAAGCGGAATGCGATTGTTGTCGAGAGGTATGGGCGTGACACAAGCAGTTGGAGACCGCCGATAGCGACGTCATCTACTGCATAATTCCTTAAAATCGGAATCGATTTAAGGATAAAATTATGCAGCAATTCAAAGTGCTACAGCGTCCTTTGCGCGTCTCAAAAGACGCGCGGCGCTGTAGTGCGTGTGGTCGGCACGCCATGCGGTGCGAGAACCGGCACGAAGACGCGGCGGGAGGCCCGCGCCGCCACCGGCAATCCCTGATAGAGCCGCTTCTGCGCTTCGACGATGATGACGCCCGAGAAGGCCGGCCACAATGTTCGGCCGATCCGCTCGAAGGCGCGGCGAAGCCGCAGGATGGTCCTGAGCTTAGAGGGCGGGAAGAACAGCGCTTCAGCCGTTGCGCCCGGTGTGAAGTTCGTCTCGCGCAGCAGATTTGTTAACTGACCACGGGAATAGGGCCGGCCCGAACCGAAGGGCGTATGCTCCATGCGCGCCCAGACGCCGCGCCGGTTCGGCACGACGATGACCAGCCGTCCGCCCGGCGCCAGCACCCGCCAGAGCTCCTTCAGCGTCTCGCGCGGGCTTTCGGCGAATTCCAGCGAATGCACCATCAGCACCCGGTCGATCGAGGAATCCGGCAGCGGCAGTTCCTCGTCGAAAATCAGCGCCGTCGTCGAGAGCGAGCCCATCGGCCAGTTCACCGCGCCCTGCCCGGCCGGCATGAAAGCGAAGGTGCGCTCGGTATCGGCCTGGAAACGGTCGAGGAAGGGCACGGCATAACCGAGTCCCACCAGGCGCTCCTGCGGCAGCCGCACCCAGAGCGATGACAGCGCCATGGCGATCGACTGCTCGGCAAGACGTCCAAGCTCGGAGTGATAGAATTGGCGTAGGTCGACGATATCGGCGTGCATTGCGACAAATGTTATCAGCGGGCGGTTGGACTTCAAGGCCGGAACCTCTACATTTCCGCGAGACTCCTGGGATAAGGGATTATTGGACGATGAAACCTTTGGAATTAGACGTTTTTCTGTGCCGCACCGACAATTTCGGCGTTCTCGTGCACGATCCGGAGACAGGTTTTACCGCGGCGATCGATGCGCCGGAGGAGGCGCCGATCCTGGAAGCGGCGACACGTCGCGGCTGGAAAATCACCCATATCTTCACCACTCATCATCACACCGATCATGTCACCGCCAATCTGGCGCTGAAGGAGCAATTCGGCTGCGAGATCATCGGCCCGATCAACGAGGCCATCGCCATTCCCGGCCTCGATCGGACGATGGCCGATGGCGACAGCTTCCATTTCGGCGATCACACGGTCAACGTCATCGAGACGCCCGGCCACACCGCCGGCCACATCTGCTATCACTTTGTCGACGATAAGCTGCTGTTTGCCGCCGACACGCTGTTTGCGCTGGGCTGCGGCCGGCTGTTCGAACGCCCGGCTGCCGACATGTGGCATTCTCTGCAGAAGCTTGCCGTGCTGCCCGATGAGACCGCCGTCTATTTCGGACATGAATACACATTGTCTAATGCCCGTTTCGCGCTGACTGTTGATCCCGACAATGAGCGCCTCAAGAGCCGCGCCGCCGAGATCGAAGCTTTGCGCGCCGACGGCAAATTCACCATCCCGACGACATTGGGGCTGGAAAAGGAAACCAACCCGTTTTTGCGCGCCGCCGACCCGGCGATCCGCCGCAATCTGCTGATGGAAGGCAAGACGAACGAGGAAGTCTTTGCCGAGATCCGCAAGCGCAAGGACAATTTCTGATGTCGCCCGAGGACATCATCCGCGAACTCGGCATGCAGCCGCATCCCGAAGGTGGCTGGTACGTGCAGACATTCCGCGATACGGCGGGCGGAGAACGCGGCCACTCGACGGCGATCTATTATCTGCTGACTAGGGGACAGCGTTCGCACTGGCATCGCGTCCACGATGCGGCCGAGGTCTGGCATTATTACGCCGGCGCGCCGCTCTCGCTGCACCGCTCGGAAGACGGAACGGCAAGCGAGACCCTGACGCTCGGAACGAATCTTCCAGCCGGCGAGCGGCCGCAGGCGATCATTCCCGCCAATTGGTGGCAATCGGCCGAAACTCTCGGCGATTTCACCCTGGTCGGCTGCACCGTCTCGCCCGGCTTCGAATTTTCAAGCTTCGAGATGGCGCCGCCCGATTGGAAGCCCGGCAGCTGAAGCCTATTCCGCGGCCGCGGACTGTGCCGGAATTTTACGGCGAAACATCTCCTGGGCAGCCAGCACCGCCCCGCCGGTCACCAGCAGGCAAGCCAAGGCAATGCGCCAGCTCGGCTCGGCAAATCCAAACAGCACCAGAATAAGCGTCGAAAGCAGCGGTGCTGCGTAACTTGCCGCGCCGAGGATCTGGATGTCGCCGTTCTTGACGCCGTAGTCCCAGGCGTAGAAGGCAGCCCCGACCGGAAAGAGCCCGAGCCCGATGACGGCGACCCATTCGAAGCCGGTTTCCGGCCAGACGGTCGTCTCCAGGCCGAGATGGCAGAAGAGCGACAGGATGGAGGTCGCAAGGCAGAAGCCGGTGACGACATCCGTGGAGACGGCGTCGAAACGGCGCGTCAGCAGCGAATAGCCGGACCACGTGAAAGCGCTGAGAAAGGCCGCGCCGTAACCGACGGCATAGGCGCCGTCGAAATCGATACCGTTGCGGCCGACGATCAGGAAGGTGCCGCAAAGCCCGGCAAGCGCACCCGCCAGGTGATACCAGCGCAGCCGTTCGCCCGGCAGCAGCGCCGAACCGACGACGATCAACAGCGGCCAGAGATAGGCGACCAGCCCCGCCTCCACCGCCGGAGCGTTCCGGAGCGCAGTGAAGTAGAGGAAATGATACCCGAAAAGCCCTGAAATACCTGTCACCCAGACCTTGGCCGGCTGCTTCAGCAGCGCCAGCCGCGCGGGGTTGAGGATAAGCACGACGAGGCCGGGCATGCTGCCGATCGCAAAGCAGATGGTTGAAAGTTGGAACGGCGGCATCTTGCCGGAGGCAGCCGTCAACAGCGCCAGGAACGACCACATCAGGATGGCCGTAAAACCGATCAACGTCGCGCGAAGCTTCACCTGTCCCCCTTCACGGAGACAGAAGCCCCGTCAGCTGTTGCTGCCGTATTTGACGGCAGTGATCGTCACCATTCCATATTCGGTTGGAATGCGCACATAGACAGGAGCGTATACATTTGCCGCGTCCGACTTGGCAAACCAGATTTCCATGCGGTCGCTCTTGCTCAGATAGTCGATGTCCTTGCGGCCCTTCTTGTAGCCCGAGCGCGGCACGAAGCGCACGCCGCAGACAACAGCCTTGCCCTTGAAGCCATTGGTGGAAAAATCCTCGTCGCCCTTCGGCGACAGCACCAGATCCATGCGTGTCTCGCCGTCGAAGATCGGCAGCGTCTGCGAGCAGACCTTGGTATCGCCGGTGAAGACCAGACCGGAGATCGGATCGAGCACCGAGCGCATGTCGCGTGGCGTGACGTCGATCCAGTTCTTCGGACGCTTCGGCATCGGTGTCGTCGTCGCCGAGATGATGTTGCCGTTGCGGTAGCTGACCTCGTAGACGCGGGCCTTCCTCTTGCCGCTCTTGTAGTAGAGTGAGTACTTCAGCGCCTGCAGCCTGTCATTGCGCACGACCCCGGTGACGCTGGTCTTCGCCGAAATCGTCGTGATGAGATCGGCAAGACCGGAGGAATTGATGTCGCCGGCGATCTTGTAGCTGTGATCGTCCTCGATCTGCGTCAGGAAGGCGGCGCGCGCGATCGGCAGGCCGGCGAGCGCCACACGGTATTCCGTCCGATGCTGGATTTCGGCCGCAGATGCCGGTATGGCAAGAAGTGCGGCGATGGCCGAAATGAAAATCCGTCTGCCCGAATGAGCCATGGAAAAAAGCCTTGTCTTGCTGCGCGCTGGCAGGCCATTGCTGAGCGCTCTATACTCCTGCCGTGAAGGGAAGAAAACAGCAGCTTTTTGACAGAATTGCGGGAAAGGCCAAGGTTTGGCTTGACGCGCGCGGCCTGTCTGACTATAGAACCGCAACTTTCCAATCATGCCCGTTGGATTGCGCGCCTGGCTTTGCCGGGAATGGCAATTCGATGGCCCGAGAAAAACAAGAATAGGTGTTCCATGTCCCGCGTGTGCGAATTGACCGGCAAGGCCGTCCTGACTGGTAACAATGTCAGCCATGCCAACAACAAGACCAAGCGCCGGTTCCTGCCGAACCTGTGCCAGGTAACGCTGATTTCCGACGCTCTCAACCAGCGTTATCGTCTTCGCGTTTCGGCTGCCGCTCTTCGCTCCGTCGAGCATCGTGGCGGCCTCGATGCCTTCCTGCTGAAGGCTAGCGAGAACGAATTGTCGATGCGCGCGCGCCTGCTGCGCCGTCAGATCGCCAAGAAGACCGCCGAAGCCGCTGCTGCGTAAGCTTCTGCCCTTCTTTCATACGGCTTCAAAAGGCTTGAACGGATAATACCGGACAAGCCTTTTGCTTTGCCGGTTTGCTCCTCCAACTGGTGGCATCACCCAGGATAAAAAAATGCTGAAGACCCGCTATACCATCGCCTATGTCGCGCTGATGACGCTCGTCGTCGTCGCCTCCAACTTCCTCGTCCAGTTTCCGCTGAACGCCGAAGTCGCCGGCATCAACCTTGCCGACATCCTGACCTGGGGCGCCTTCTCCTATCCGATCGCCTTCCTGATCACCGATCTGACCAACCGCCAGTTCGGCCCGCAGGCAGCCCGCAAGGTCGTCTTTGCCGGCTTCGTCGTCGGCGTGACGCTGTCCTTCTTTACTTCGGTGCCACGCATCGCCATCGCTTCCGGCTCGGCCTATCTCGCCGGCCAGCTGCTCGATATCGCCGTCTTCAACCGCCTCCGCCGCCAGGCCTGGTGGCGCGCCCCGCTGGTCGGCTCGCTGATCGGCTCGGCGCTCGATACGGTGATGTTCTTCTCGTTGTCCTTCGCCGCGTTTTTCGTCCTCCTCGGCCCGAACGATCCCTTCGCGCTGGAAGCAGCCCCTATCCTCGGCGTCTTCGCCACGGAGGCACCACGCTGGATTTCCTGGGCGATCGGCGATTTCGCCGTAAAGATGATCGTCGGCCTCGTCATGCTGCTGCCCTATGGTGCGCTGATGAACGTGCTGCGGCCGATGCAGGCCGCTCGCGCCAGCTAATGAGATTACGGACGCCGCCGGACTGCACCGGCGGCGATGGCAGGATGCAGCAGCACCTCCGCCGCCAGATCGTCGATACCAAGCGATGAATCGAGCCGCAGCACCGGCGCTGTCTGTGTTTCCAGCCATTGTTCATGTGCCGCAAGGCTGCGGCGCTCGGTACCGGCCGTGTCATAGCTGGCCGCCCATTCCAGGAATTCCCCGCTTTTTGCGGCCATGTCGCCGCCGGGCCCGATTCTGCTGCCGTAGCGGGCAAGCTCCCGCGCAAGAATGCGCGCCATTCTAAGCTCAGGATCTATCCTGAGGAACACGATCAGATCGTAGAGCGGCTCAATCGGCCTTCCCCATTTCAGCGCCGATCCGGAGAGGACCCAGCCGTCATGCCGCGCCGCTTCCTCGAGCAGCAGCCGGATGCGCTCGTCGGCATTCCTCGGCGTCGTGAACGGCGGATCGGTCGGCATCCAGAAGAAATCGTCGGTGTCGAGATGGGCGATATCGAGCCTTTCGGCAAGCGCGCGGCCAAGCGATGTCGTGCCGGAACCGGACGCGCCCATGACGTGGATATGCACCATGAATCTCCCTCCAAAGACTGCTTCCCGATACGGCAGCCGGCCGATTGCGGCGGGATAGCCGAGGCATAGGACATCGGTCTGACGTGAATCTAGGCATCGTGCTTTCCGAAAATCGATTCCGATTTTCGGGCCGATGGCTTGGATCAATTCCGCTTCTGGGAACTCGGCGCTGCCCACGCGGCCTCTTCCGAAAGCCGGAATTCCAGCATCAGATTGCGCTGCAGGATCGAATGATTGTCGTCCGAGACCAGAATGATATGAGTCGTGCCGTCCGCAGCCTGGAAAGCATCGAGCCCTTCCATATTGTCGATCTGCGAGTTGAAATTGCCTTCCAGCAGCAATTCGCCCTCAACGACGGCGCCAGGCCTGATATCGGCGCCCCTGATGCGCCGAAGACGCATGCCGATGCCTTCGGCCATGTTGAAGCGACGCTCCAGCAACAGCAGGTCGCCGTTCGGCAGGAAGGCGCCGTCAGTGATGTCGAAGCTGCCGTCCCGCTTAACCGCGAAACGCCCTTTCAGCGGCCCGCTGAGAATGGCCGCCAACCGGTTGCCGTCATTGTCGAGACCACGTTCGGAGACGACCACCACGCCGCCCCTAAGCGGGCTCGATGCCGGCGCCACGGTGATGGTCTCGATGCCGCGATTGTCGCTCAGCATCTTCCGCGGGATGAGGATCGGCAAAGTGGCGATCGCGCCCGAATCGGCAAAGCCGGGATCGGGATAGACATCGACGCGATGATCCTGTTCGAAGGAAACCAGTATCCGGTCGCCATCGAGCGTCAGGCCCTCGGCATCCATATGCCCCTTGCCCTCGAAGGTGCGCCCGGCGCTGTTCTTCATCGGCGTGATCTCGACATCCGAAAGGCCGGAAAGCTTGCCCTTGACGTCACGTTCGATGCTGCCGGTCAGCCACTGGCCGGTATCGAGCACGACGACGAAATGTTTTTGGTCCTGCCGGAAACGGATGGAGGAGAGCGAGCCGAACAGCGCTTTGCTGGAGACCATCTCCAGCCCGCCGACAAATTCCAGCGATCCGAATTTCGTCTCCGAAGAGCCGATCCTGAAATCGGAGATTTGCCGGCTAATGACCGGCACGTCGTCACCGGCCCATGACGGGGAAGCGCCTGACGCGATATAGAGAGCAATCGACGCCGTACGGCAGAGACGCTTGAGCGTCATGCCACGCATTTCCTTTGAGCGGCGTCAGCCGGCACGGCGTAGCCGGCCGCCGCGCGGCTGAACGGATTGGTCTTCGAACAGCGAGGCAAGCTGCTCGGTCATCGCACCGGCAAGCTCGTCCGCATCGACGATCGTCACGGCGCGGCGATAATAGCGCGTCACATCGTGACCGATGCCGATCGCCAGCAACTCGACAGGCGAGCGCGTCTCGATCTGTTCGATGACGGCACGCAGGTGCCGCTCCAGATAATTGCCCGGATTGACCGACAGCGTCGAATCGTCGACCGGTGCCCCGTCCGAGATCATCATCAGGATGCGGCGCTGCTCGCGGCGCGCGAGCAGGCGATTATGCGCCCAGATCAGCGCCTCGCCGTCGATATTTTCCTTGAGTAGGCCCTCGCGCATCATCAGCCCGAGATTGGCGCGCGCGCGCCGCCACGGCGCATCGGCCGACTTGTAGATGATGTGGCGCAGGTCGTTGAGGCGGCCCGGCGTCTGCGGCTTGCCGCCGGCAAGCCAGTTTTCACGCGCCTGCCCGCCCTTCCAGGCTTTGGTCGTAAAGCCCAGGATCTCGACCTTGACGCCGCAGCGCTCCAACGTACGGGCGAGAATGTCGGCGCAGGTGGCGGCAACCGTGATCGGCCGGCCGCGCATCGAGCCGGAATTGTCGATGAGCAGGGTGACGACGGTATCGCGGAACTGGGTGTCGCGCTCCATCTTGAAGGAAAGCGCCTGCATCGGATCGATGATGATGCGCTGCAGCCGGGCCGGATCGAGATAACCCTCTTCCAGGTCGAAATCCCAGGAGCGGTTCTGCTGCGCCATCAGGCGGCGCTGCAGCCGGTTGGCGAGACGGCCGACCGCACCTTGCAGATGCGCCAGCTGCTTGTCGAGAAAGGCGCGCAGGCGCTCCAGCTCGGCGGCGTCGCAGAGTTCCTCGGCGGTGATGATCTCGTCGAACTCTTCGGTAAAGACGTGATAATCGACCTTTTCGTTGAAATCGGCGAAAGGCGTGTTTGGACGGCGGGTCTCGCCCGGCGTTTCCGAATCGTCCTCGCCTTCTTCCATCATGTCGTCGTCGGAGATTTCGGCGCCTTCGGTCTCGCCGTCCTCCATCTGCTCGTCGGCGACCTCGCTGTTCTCGACAGGGGCGGCATCCGTGCCGGCATCCTCGTCGACCTCGTCCTGGTCCTGCTCGTCGCCGCTCGACTGGTCTTCCTGCTCCGACTGATCGTCATTGTCGGCATCGCTGTCGTCGTCGCCGTATTCCTCGGCCATTTCCATGGCCGACAGCATATTGCGGATGACCTTGGCGAAGGCCTGCTGGTCGTTGATCGCGCTCGACAGATTGTCGAGTTCAGGCCCTGCCTTGTCCTCGATAAAGTCACGCCAGAGGTCCAGCACCTTGCCGGCGGAGCCGGGCGGGCGCTGGCCGGTCAGCTTCTCGCGCACCATCATCGCAACGGCTTCGCCGACCGGTGCGTCTTCCTGGCGCTCGATGCCGGTGAAATTCGCCTTGGAATATTTCTCTTCCGTCATGGAGCGCAGGTTCGACGCCATGCCCTCCATGCGCAGCGCGCCGATCGATTCGACGCGCGCCTGCTCGACCACATCGAAGATCGCCCGGGCGTCCGAGCCCTGCGGCGCCATCGTCGCATGCACCTTCTCGTCATGGCAGGCAAGGCGCAGCGCCATCGAATCGCCGAGCCCGCGGGTGACCGCCAGCTCATGCGCCGTCGGCCGCTTGGAAAGTTCCGGCAGCCGAATGCGCTCGCCGGTCATCCCCGGCCGTTCATTGGCGAAGGTCACCTCGACATCGCCGTCGCCGGCGATCGAGCGCACGCAACCGGTTATCGCCCGGCGCAATGGCTCGACGTCGACAGGCGCTCCGGGTTTTGCTTTCGAATTGTCACCGCGAGCTGCCATGATCGGTCGGTCTCAAGCCCCGAGAACGATGTTGGCGGCACTTTCCTTCAGCTCGACGCCGAAGGCGCGCTGATAGTGCTCGGCGACCAACGGGCGTTCCAGCTCGTCGCACTTGTTGAGGAAGGTGACGCGGAAGGCGAAGGCAAGATCGCCGAAGATCTCGGCGTTTTCCGCCCAGGTGATGACCGTGCGCGGGCTCATGACTGTGGACAGATCACCGTTCATGAAGGCCGCGCGCGTCAAGTCGGCGACGCGCACCATCTTCGAAACCGTCTCGCGGCCGTTCTTGTCACTGCCGAAGCTCTTCACCTTGGCGGCGACGATATTCACTTCGTGATCATGCGGCAGGTAGTTCAGCGTGGTGACGATCGACCAGCGGTCCATCTGCGCCTGGTTGATCTGCTGCGTGCCGTGATAGAGGCCGGTCGTGTCGCCGAGGCCGATCGTGTTCGCAGTCGCAAACAGACGGAAGGCCGGATGCGGCCGAATGACGCGGCTCTGGTCGAGCAGCGTCAGGCGGCCGGAGGATTCGAGCACGCGCTGGATGACGAACATCACATCGGGGCGGCCGGCATCATATTCGTCGAAAACGAGCGCCACATTGTGCTGGTAGGCCCAGGGCAGGATGCCATCCTTGAACTCGGTGATCTGCAGCCCGTCCTTGACGACGATTGCATCCTTACCGACGAGATCGATACGGCTGACATGGCTGTCGAGGTTGATGCGCACGCAAGGCCAGTTGAGCCGAGCCGCCACCTGCTCGATATGCGAGGACTTGCCCGTGCCGTGATAGCCGGAGATCATCACGCGGCGGTTATGGGCGAAGCCGGCGAGAATGGCGAGCGTCGTGTCGCGGTCGAACAGGTAGTCGGTATCGAGGTCCGGCACATAGGCGTCGCCCTTGCTGTAGGCGGGAACTCGGATATCGGAATCGATGCCGAAGGTCTCGCGGACCGAAACGGTGGTATCGGGCAGTTCGGATATATCAAGGTCGATCTTGCTCATCATGTCTCCAAGGCGGGTGATGCCACCCGGCCATACTATCTCAGGCCATGTCGCAACCGTGACGCCGCGTTTTTTTATTCCGCGCCCGTCCAGGTCGGAACGTCGGCGATGCTTCTCCGGGACTGAAACGAAACCTCGGCGGGATAATGACCGCGTGCGAGCATTCTTGAAAGAGTCCCGGACAAGAAACGCCGCGTCCGGAAGGTCGGCGGAGGCGATGTCGGGAAAACGCACAAATATGAGCCGCGTTTGCCTGCAGCCTCAGCCGATTTGGACCATACCCGATTGAAGCCCAAGAGCAAGGACGGGAATTAACAAAAACCGTTCTGCTTCAACAATTGATAGGCCTGGATGACGGCGCGGAAACGCTCCTCCGAGCCGCGGTCGCCGCCATTGGCATCCGGATGGTGTTTCTTCACCAGTTCCTTGTAGCGGCTCTTGATCTCCGCCGATGTCGCATTGGCGTCGAGGCCCATCGTTTCGAAGGCCTTGGTTTCGAGCGATTTCAGCTTGCGCGCCTGGGGGAAACGCGGCCCGCTGCCCTTGCCGCCTTCCTTGACGAAGCCGAAGGGATCGCGAACACGCGTATAGGCGCCGGAGCGCACCTCCGAATGCAGCGGACTGTCCTTCGCCGCCTTGTTGACGCCGACCGTCCATGTCGGCCGGTGGCCGGTGATCGCCTCTTTCTGGTAACGCGCGATCTCGCCGTCCGAAAGACCGGAGAAATAATTGTAGCCCTTGTTGTATTCCTTGACGTGCTCGAAGCAGAACAAAAAGAACTGGCCTTCGGCATTGCGGCCGACGGGAGCGCGATGCGCCCCCTTCTTGTCGCAGCCGTCCCACTGACAGGTAGGCGGCGCCTGCTCTGTCTCCTGCTCGCGTTTGCGGCGTGTTCGGATGCGATCGAAATATTTGGAATCAAGTCTCATGACGGCGCTAATTATGGGGCTGTCGCGAAGCGACAACAAGAATTGACAAACGGGAATGTTGCTGGCTTGGTAGGTACCCTTTTCGCGAACCAGCAAGACCGGATGATGACCCTGCGAACCCGCATCGAAGAAAAACTTGTCGAAGCCTTCGCGCCCGAACGCGTAAGCGTCATCGACGAAAGCCATCTGCATGCCGGCCACCAGCCTGATATCACCGGCACCGGCGAAACCCATATGCGGGTGAGGATCGTTTCCGGAAAATTCGCCGGCATGTCGCGGCTGGCGCGCCACCGGGCAATCACGGACCTGTTGAAACCGGAGCTCGATGCCGGCCTGCACGCGCTGGCCGTCGAACCGGCAGCACCCGGCGAACCGACCCGCTGGTAGCGGCGCCAAAGCCTATATAGGCATTGGCGGCCCGCAATCCTACAGTGCCGCGCGCCTTTTCAGACGCGCTACACGCTGTAGCAATTTGATGACTGGGATCAGGTGGGCTTTGTGCCGTCTTCCCCGGCGGGACGGATGCGCAGCTTGGTGATGCGGTTCTTCTCCCGTTTCATGACGATAAAACGCTTGCCGTAGAAGGTGAAGGCTTGGCGCTCTTCCGGGATGGTCATCGATTCATGGATGACGAGGCCGGCAATCGTCGTCGCCTCCTCGTCGGGCAGGCTCCAGTCGAGCGCGCGGTTCAGGTCGCGGATCGGCACGCCGCCGTCGACGACGACGGAACCATCGGCCTCCTGACGCACGCCCTGTATCTCGATATCGTGCTCGTCGGAAATGTCGCCGACGATTTCCTCGAGAATATCCTCCAGCGTGACGATGCCCTGCACTTCGCCATATTCATCGACGACGACGGCGAAATGCTGCTTTCGGCGCAGGAAGGCGTTGAGCTGATCCTCGAGGTTGGTGCTGTCGGGCACGAACCACGGCTTCTGCGCGATCTTCACGATATCGAGGTTCTGCGGCTCCATGTTCGGCTCGGCAAGCGCCCGCAGCAGATCCTTGGCGTGGACGACACCGATGATGTTGTCGATCGTGCCGCGCCACAGCGGCATGCGCGTATAGGGACTTTCGAGGATGACGCGCACCACCGCTTCCGGCGGATCGTCGGCGTTGATCGCCCGCATGGCGGTGCGGTGGACCATGATGTCGGACAGTTCGAGTTCGCTGAGATCGAGCACGCCGCCGAGGCGGTCGCGGTCGGCCTTCACCACCGATCCCTCGCGGTGCAGCAGGTCGACGGCGCCACGCAGCTCCTCATGCGCCGTCAGCATCGATGTCTCTCGTGACAGATTGATGCCGAACAGCGAAAGAATCTGCCGCACGATCGCATTGACGAAGGAGGAAACCGGGCCGACGACGGTGACGAAGAGCTTGGCCGGCAGCGCGATGGCGAGAGCGAAGCGCTCAGGCGCCGAAATCGCCCAGCTCTTCGGCAGCACTTCCGCGAAGATAACCAGGATGACGGTCATCGCGAGTGTCGCCAACGCCACGCCGGAACTGCCGAACAGCCCGAGAAAGAGGCTGGTGGCGATCGAGGAGGACAGGATGTTGGCGAGATTGTTGCCGATGAGCAGCGCGCCGATCAGCCGGTCGCGCCGCTCGATCAACTGCCGGACGAGGCCGGCGCGTTCGTCGCCGTTGACTTCGAGTGTATGGATACGGCTGCGCGAAACGGCGGTCAGCGCGGTCTCGGACCCGGAAAAGAAGGCGGACATGAGCACGAGCGCCGTGATCGAAAGGATCTCCGGCCAGTATGTCTCGAGAAATGCCAGAGCGCCTTCGATCGACATCAGGCGTGTTTTTCCCGGAGAAAGCTGATCACTTCGGACGCCGGAACATCGTCGGCGACGAAGGACTGACCGACGCCGCGCGTCAGGATGAAGGTGAGCTTGCCGCTCTTGACCTTCTTGTCCTGGGCGATCGCGTCCATCAGCGTTTCGGCCGGCGGCAGGTCGCCTGGAATATCGGACATGCGGGTCGGCAGGCCGACCTCCTTCAGATGCCGCTCGACGCGCCGCGCATCGTCGGGGCTTGCAAGGTTCATCCGCGCGGAGAATTCATGCGCCAGCACCATGCCGATCGAAACGCCCTCGCCATGCACGAGGCGGGAGCTGTCATAGGCGGTCGCCGCTTCCAGCGCATGACCGAAAGTATGGCCGAGATTGAGCAGCGCCCGCTGACCGTTCTCGCGCTCGTCGGCGACGACGACATCGGCCTTCGCCTGGCAGCTCGCGGCAATCGCCTCGATGCGCGCGGAGCCGCCGGTAAAAACCGCCTTCCAGTTCGCTTCCAGCCAGGCAAAGAAATCCGGCTTGTCGATCAGCCCGTATTTCGCGACCTCGGCGTAACCTGCGCGGAATTCGCGCGCGCTCAGCGAATTCAGCACATCTGTATCGGCCAGAACCAGGTCTGGCTGATGGAAGACACCGATCAGATTCTTGCCATGGCGGGAATTGATGCCGGTCTTGCCGCCGACGGAGGAATCGACCTGCGACAACAGCGAAGTCGGCACCTGGACGAAGCGCACGCCGCGGCGGACGATGCCGGCCGCAAATCCCGAAAGATCGCCGATGACGCCGCCGCCGAGCGCGATGACGTAATCGTTACGCTCGACGCGGGCTTCGAGCACCTTGTCGCAGGCTGTGATCAGATGTTCGAAGCTCTTGGTCTTCTCGCCGGCCGGCAGGACGACCTCAGCCGAGGCGATACCCGCTTCATCCAGACTTGCGACGAGGGCCTTGAGATAGAGCGGCGCGACATTTGCGTCGGTGACAACAGCCGCCTTGCGGCCCTTGAGCCGGGTGGCGATCTCGGCGCCGGCTCGCGCAATCAACCCCGGCCCGATCAGGATGTCGTAGGCGCGCTCGCCGAGCGGCACATGCACCGTTCGGATGGCGGAGGCGGAGGTTATCGCATTCATGACGCTGCACTTTCCTTCTGAGCTTCGATCACGGCCTTTAAGACCTCGTCGGCCATGATTTCCTTGCGCACGTCGCGCGAAAGCACGGTGAGATCGGCCTGCGCATAGATCGGATAGCGCGCGTTCATCAGGCCCTCGAGCGTCTGCTTCGGATTTTCGGTCTTCAGCAGCGGCCGCGTGTCGCGTTTGTTGACTCGCTCCCACAACACGTCGAGATCGGCCTTCAGCCAGACGGAAAGGCCGCCCTTCTTGATATGCTTGCGCGTCCGGTCGTTGATGAAGGCGCCGCCGCCGGTGGAGACGACACGCGGCCCGCTCTTTAGCAGCCGCTTCACCACCCGCGCTTCCAACGCCCGGAACTCTTGCTCGCCATAGGCGGCGAAAAGCTCGGCGATCGTCATGCGCGACACCCGCTCGATCTCCAGATCGCTGTCGATGAAAGGAATGGCGAGCTGGCTGGCGACGATGCGGCCGACGGAGGATTTGCCGGCGCCCATCAGGCCGACAAGGATCAGATTGCGTGAACCGAGCGCGGCGCGAGCTCTGTCTTTCAAGCTGTCAGCAACGGTCAGCAGTTGTTCACTCATCGGTCCATTCACACTTTGTTTGCAAACGGTATCGACAAATGCAGGTGGAGCGTCAAGTCGCGGACAAGGGAATCATGGCTTGAATACCGCTTCTTGCACTTGCAGATAGGCTTCTTATAACAGAAGCAGAGCATGAAGGAGTTGCTGAATGCCGACCCTGTTCCGTTTCCTGTTCGTCTGCGCGATCCTCGCCGGGACGGTCTACGGAGCGATGCTGGCGCTTGTGACCTTCGTGGAGCCGCAGCAGCGCGACGTGACGATCCGCATTCCGTCCGAGCGGGTCAATCCGCCCGCCACGGGTGCGATCGACACGACCAGGAAGTGACCGGCATGGTGGATCTCGGTCGCGTCCATGTGGAATCCTTCCTGGAGATGATGAGCGCCGAGCGGGGTGCTGCCGCCAACACGCTGCAATCCTATGAACGCGATCTCGACGATGTCAGATCCTTCCTGAAGGAGCGCAGCATACGGCTAACCGAAGCCGCCTCCGCGGATCTTGCCGCCTATCTCTCCTCACTCGCGGGAAAGGGCTTCAAACCCTCCTCGCAGGCGCGCCGGCTTGCGGCCATGCGGCAGTTCTACAAGTTCCTCTATGCCGAGGGCCTAAGGACCGACGACCCTACAGGCATTCTCGATGCGCCGAAGAAGGGCCGTCCGCTGCCGAAGACGATGGGTGTCGAGGAGGTCGGCAGGTTACTTTCGCAGGCAGAGGCCGAGGCGGAGGATGCGGCTCCGGGCCAGTTGCACCGCCTGCGCATGCTGGCACTGCTGGAGCTGCTCTACGCCACCGGAATGCGTGTCAGCGAACTCGTTTCGCTTCCTGCCCGCGTGCTCGATCAGGAAGGCCGCTTTCTGATGATCCGCGGCAAGGGCAACAAGGAACGGCTGGTGCCGCTGTCGCAATCGGCGATATCAGCCCTCAAATCCTACGGGCGCCTGCTGGCGACCGAAAATGCAGCAATGAAGGAACCGCCGGAAAGCGCCTGGCTGTTTCCCTCCGCCTCGAAGGAGGGATATCTGCCGCGCCAGGTTTTTGCCCGCGACCTCAAGAACCTGGCGATCCGCGCCGGCCTCACGCCGTCGCTGATCTCGCCGCATGTCATGCGCCACGCCTTTGCCAGCCACCTGCTGGCCAACGGCGCCGATCTGCGCGTCGTACAAGAACTCCTCGGCCATTCGGACATTTCGACCACGCAGATCTACACACATGTCCTCGAAGAGAGGCTGCAGCAGCTTGTCCAGACGCATCACCCCCTTGCCAAACAGGCGAAAAAGCACGAATAGGACCGGCGACATGGGGCGGAGCCAGGAAAACGCCCCGGGCACAAGGAACGGAAACGCACCTCATGCACAATTATCTCGACTTCGAAAAGCCGATCTCCGACCTCGAAGGCAAGATCATCGAGCTGAAGAAGCTCGCAACGGAAGACGAGAGCATCGACACCACCGATGAGATCGGCCGGCTGGAGGTTCGCGTCCGTGAGGCGATCGTCGAAATTTACTCCAAGCTCAATCCCTGGCAGAAGACGCAGGTCGCCCGCCATCCGCAGCGCCCGCATTTCGTCGATTACGCCAAGACGCTGTTCCAGGAATTCACGCCGCTCGCCGGCGACCGCAAGTTTTCCGAGGATGCCGCGATCCAGGCAGGCCTTGCCCGCTTTCGCGGCCAGCCGGTCGCCGTCATTGGCCAGGAAAAGGGCAACGACACCAAGAGCCGCATCAAGCACAATTTCGGCAGCCCCCGTCCGGAAGGCTACCGCAAGGCGATCCGCATTCTTGAAATGGCCGATCGTTTTGGCCTGCCGGTGATTTCGCTGGTGGATACGGCAGGCGCCTATCCCGGCGTCGGCGCCGAAGAGCGCGGCCAGGCCGAGGCGATTGCCCGCTCGACGGAAATGTGTCTCGGCGTCAAGGTTCCTCTCGTCTCCGTCGTCATCGGCGAAGGCGGCTCGGGCGGCGCCATCGCCATTGCCACCGGCAACAGGGTCTATATGCTCGAGCATTCCATCTACAGCGTCATCTCGCCCGAAGGGGCAGCCTCCATCCTTTGGCGCGATTCCACCCGCGCCCGGGAAGCGGCGACCAACATGAAGATCACCGCTGAAGACCTGAAATCGCTCGGCATCATCGACGGCATCATTTCCGAGCCGCTCGGCGGCGCGCATCGCGATCCGGACAGCGTCATTGCCGCGACCGGCGATATGATCGCCAATGCCCTGGCCGAAATGGCGTCCCGTTCCGGCGAGCAGTTGCGCAACGACCGCCGGCAGAAATTCCTCGCAATGGGCCGCAATCTCTAACAGACATTCGGCTCTTCGCCGATTGGGGCCAAATCTTGGCCACATTGATGTTATCTGTAACACTCGCGCTTGCGGGGACGTTCGTGGCAAAGTCATAGGCTGGTAAGGGTTTATAAAGTATAAGCCGCCTATGATTCCTTCTGATGCCCGGACTCCATAGGCGGACCGGGTGGCACTATCTTTATGGGCTAGTTTGGATGCGCATACGTCATTTTGCCTATATTTCCCTCATGGCGCTGGCTCTGTCCGGCTGCAATGACGCGTTGGAAACCGCGCAGGTCGATCTTTCCAAGGTCAAGAACAAGGTCGAGCAGCCGCTTCCCGGCCACATCCTCGCTCAGATGTCCGCCAAGGGCATGGACCGCAATTCGCCGATCATGATCCGCATCTTCAAGGAAGAAGGTGCCATGGAGATCTGGAAGGCGAAGACCGACAACCGTTTTGACAAGATCGCCGATTACAAGATCTGCGCCTGGTCCGGCCGTCTCGGCCCGAAGGTAAAGACCGGCGACCGGCAGGCGCCGGAAGGTTTCTACGACCTGACGCGCGCCAACCTGAACCCCAATTCCAAATATTATCTGGCGATCAATACCGGCTTCCCGAACCGCTACGACGCGGCGAACGGCCGCACCGGTTCCGATCTGATGATCCATGGCGCCTGCTCCTCCTCCGGCTGCTATTCGATGACCGACCAGCAGGTGCTGGAGATCTACGCCTTCGCCCGCGACGCTTTCAAGGGCGGCCAGGCGACGGTGCAGCTGCAGGCCTTCCCCTTCCGCATGACCGCGGAAAACATGGTCAAGCATCGCCTCGACAGCAGCTACGACTTCTGGAAGATGCTGAAGGTCGGCTACGACAATTTTGAAGTGACGAAGCGCCCGCCCGAGGTGAATGTCTGCGAGAAGAAATACGTCTTCAATCAGCAGGCAACCGACGGCGGCGCCTTCAACGCCGCCGGCAAGTGCCCGGCTATGTCGACGCCGCCGGCGCTGACCGCAGCTCTCGCCTCCTACGGCAAGACCTACGATGCCGATTATGCCAAGGCGATGAGCAAATTTGACGGCATGGCCTGGTACGATCCCACCGAAGCCGAGCGCAAGGCCGTGGTCGCCAAGACGCGCAAGGGCCGCGAACTTGCTTACGCCCCGACCGGCACCTCGCTGGAAGCCGGCCGCATGGTCAAAGTCGCCGAACTCGAAGACCTGATGGCCAAGCGCACCGCGCAGGGCCTCGCCGCCAAAAGCGCGCCTGGCGCCACGCCTGCAGCACCTGCCCAGCCGCAGCCAATGGCCGTCGCTGACGCGACACCTGCGGTCGTGCCGGTGCCGATGCAGAACCCGATGCAGAATCCGCTCGCCTACACGGCTCCCGAACCGCAGGAAACGGCAGAGGCCGCGGCAAAGAAGCCGTTCTGGAAGTTCTGGGCGCGGAACTGAACGGCTTGACCCCCGTTCTCTACGACCTTCGCGGCCTGAAATGCCCCTTCCCCGTGATCAAGACACGCAAGAAGCTTGCCGCCATGGCGAGCGGCACTCTCATTCGCGTCGACACCACCGATCCGCTTGCTGTGATCGACATGCCGCATTTCTGCAATGAGGACGGCCACGAACTGGTCGAAACGGAAAAGACCGAAAACGGCCACCGCTTCCTGATCCGCAAGCGATAAAGCGCGTCGCGATCTTTCAGATTCGCTTCCCGCGCTTTAGCTCTTTGTTTTACGCATGTCGTTATCGCAAAACCGCTGCACACTTTTGCGCGACATGCGCTAAATTCTGAGGCCGGGGATGGCGAGCGGATTGTCGGAGAGCGCCGCACGATCCGGCATATCGATGCGCGGCTTGCCGAGGAAGGCGTCGAAGAGATCCTTCACGAAGGCTTCCGGCAGATCCCTGGTGATCAGCACCATGCGTGTGCGCCGGTCTTCCCCCGGCCAGGCGGGAAGCCGCACCGGCGGATGGAAAATGCTCTGCACCCCATGCAGCACCAGCGGCCGATCCGGCCGGTCGGAGACCGACACGATCGCCTTCATCCTCAACAGCTTCTCGCCATGGGCCGAACGCAGGAGATCGATGAACATCTCGAGCGCCATCGGATCGATCGGCTTCTCCTCAATGATCGAGAAAGAACGAATCGAGGCATCGTGACGATTGACGTCATGCGGATCCTGATCCGCATGAGCGTGATGATGGTGGTGGTGACCATCATGATCATGGCCATGATCGCCACGATTATCATCGTGATTGTGATGTCCATCACGACCGTGGTCGTGTTTGTGATGCGCCTCGTGTGCATCCTCGTCCTGCAGCCAGCGGCCGACATCGGCAATCTTCGACGCCGGATCGTAGAGCCCGTTGACCAATACTGCGGCACTGCCCGCATCAGTGCTGTCGGCATCCATCATCACGGCACGCGGATTGAGCGCCCGCAGGCGCTTTTCCAGCCCGTCCGTTGCCTCGGCCATCGACTTTTTCGAGACGATCAACCGGTCGGCGACCGCTGTCTGCTTGCGCGCTTCCTCGTGATTATCGAGCGTCTGCAGCCCATTCACCGCGTCCACGACGGTAACGACGCCGTCGAGCTCGAAATTTGTGGCGATGACGGGATTGCCCATGATCGCCTGCATAACCGGCGAAGGATCGGCAAGGCCTGTCGTCTCGATGACGACGCGCTTGACCGGCTTGACGCGGCCCGTCTGCACGGCGTCCATCAGGTTCGCCAGCGTATCCACAAGTTCGCCACGCACGGTGCAGCAAAGGCAGCCGTCGGACAGCTCGATGATCGAATCGCCGGAACTTTCGACCAGGAGGTGGTCGATGCCGACATCGCCGAATTCGTTGATGATAACGGCCGCATCCTTCATCACGGGGTCTTTGAGGATGCGGTTGAGCAGCGTCGATTTGCCGGCGCCGAGAAAGCCGGTCAGGATGGTGACCGGAATCCTGTCGTTGAGCGCGCTCATGTCATCTACCTTAAAAGCTTAAAAGGATGTCGGGCGCGGCATCGGCACCGGCACGTTGGCGAGGGTTCCCGCGGTATCGCCCCGTGCCATTTTTTCCGGCTGCGCAGCCGGCTGCGGATCCTGGCCCGGAATGAGGCCGGCAAAGACGAATTGCGGATCGTGGTCCATCGGCTGGATATAGGGTGACTGCACCCTCATGCGGCCGACCTCGTCGCGCGTTTCGCTGCGCACCTTTGCGCCCTTGGCGCTGCAGATATCGGCGCTGATGTCGGTCACCTGGTCCTGTCCCGACCCGTAGGGTCTCAGCGAACCCAATGTGTCGTTGCTGGCAGGCTGGGTGGTGAAGCCCTTCTGCAAAAGGTTCGCCGTCGCATCGGCGCGCGCTGCAAGGCTGTCGGTGCCAAGCACGACGGAGACCAGCGTGCGGCCATTGCGCGTCGCCGAACCGATCTGGTTGAAGCCCGAGGCGCAAATGAAGCCGGTCTTCATGCCATCGGCGCCGGCGAAGCGGCCGATCAGCATGTTGAGGCTCGGCACGTTCTGCTGGCCGTTGGTGAAGCCCTCCAGCGCGAAATAACCGGCATATTGCGGAAAGTCGCGGCGCAGCGCCACCGTCAGCACCGCAAGGTCACGCGCCGTTGTATACTGACCCTTGCCGGGCAGGCCGTTCGGATTGACGAAATGCGAATCCGTCATGCCGAGCTTCAGCGCCTCGCCGTTCATCCGCGTCACGAAGCCTTCCTGCGTGCCACCGATGGCTTCGGCGACCGCGACCGCGATGTCGTTAGCCGATTTCACCATCAGGATCTTCAGCGCGCTGTCGAGCGTCAGCTTCTGGCCCGGCTTGAAATACATCTTGGCGGCCGGCTGCGCGGCGGCGCGCTTGCTCATGACGATGGGCGTATCGAGGTTGATCTGCCCGGCGCGGATCGCATCGAACACGGTATAGACGGTCATCAGCTTGGTCAGCGAGGCCGGATACCATTTGCGGAAGGCTTCTTCATGCTCGAGCACGCGGCCGGTCTGCACATCGACGAGAATATGCGGATTGGCCTGGGCAAGCGAAACGGAGCCCAGAAAAACGGCAGTCGCCGCTGATACGAAAGAAAGCGGCCGCAAGGCAGCAAACAAACGGAAGTGGCGCGTCGACACGGTTCGTCCTTCAGATATCAGGAAAATCTCGAAATCTTCCCCTATTTAGCCTATATGGCTATGACATGGCAAAGGTCATTGACTAAGTAATTTCCACAGCCTCACACCCTTGTGATGCGATGAAAGATTGTCGAGATTTCATAACAGGAACGCCGATATGCCGATTTTGAACAGAGCTGCGGAGTTGCAGGACGAGGTCGCCGAATGGCGCCGCCATATTCATGCCCGGCCCGAGCTCCTCTTCGCGGTGGAAAATACGGCCGCCTTCGTCACCGAAAAACTCAAGGAATTCGGCGTCGACGAGATCGCCACCGGCATCGGCCGCACCGGTGTCGTCGGCCTGATCAAGGGCAAGGGCGAAGGCTCCCGCACGGTCGGCCTGCGCGCCGACATGGACGCCCTGCCGCTCACGGAGATCACTGGCAAGCCCTGGGCTTCGAAGACACCGGGCAAGATGCATGCCTGCGGCCATGACGGCCACACCGCCATGCTGCTCGGCGCCGCGAAATACCTGGCCGAAACCCGCAACTTCAACGGCAATGTCGCCGTCATCTTCCAACCCGCCGAAGAAGGCGGCGGCGGCGGCAATCTGATGGTCAAGGACGGCATGATGGAGCGCTTCGCTATCGAAGAGGTCTACGGCATGCACAATCTGCCGGGCCTGCCCGTCGGCCAGTTCGCCACCCGCAAGGGCGCGATCATGGCGGCGACCGACGAATTCACCGTCACCATCAAGGGCCGCGGCGGCCACGCCGCCCAGCCGCACCGGACGATCGACCCGATCGCCATCGGCGCCCAGATCGTCGCCAACCTGCAGATGATCGCCTCGCGCAGTGCCGATCCGCTGCGCTCGGTCGTCGTCTCGGTGACCAAGTTTAATGCCGGTTTCGCCCATAACGTCATTCCGAACGATGCGACCTTCGCCGGAACGGTCCGTACCCTCGACCCCGAGGTGCGCACGCTCGCCGAGACGCGGTTCCGGCAGATCGTCGAGGGATTGGTTGCTGCCCACGGCGCCGAGGCCGAAATCAGCTTCCACCGCAACTATCCCGTCACCGTCAACCACCCCGATGAGACCGAGCATGCGGTCGCCACCGCCAGCGCCATCGCCGGCGAGGCGAACGTCAACGCCGAGATCGATCCGATGATGGGCGGCGAGGATTTCTCCTACATGCTGAACGCCCGCCCCGGCGCCTTCATCTTCATCGGCAACGGCGACAGCGCCGGCCTCCACAACCCGGCCTACGACTTCAATGACGAAGCCATCGCCCACGGCATCTCCTACTGGGTCCGCCTCGCCGAACAGCGCCTCGGTCTCTAGCAACAATTAAGGCTTGGCTTCACGCCAAGCCTTTTGTATGCATGGCACTCAAGTGGTCCCGTAGCTCAGCAGGATAGAGCACCAGATTCCTAATCTGGGGGTCGCGCGTTCGAATCGCGCCGGGATCACCAGTCAATCAGATGGTTATCTCCCTTGACCGAACGCACGTTCGATGTCGTGGGAAACCAGTCTTTGTCCGCTAATGACTAGGTCGATTGTCGTGCGGGAACCGCACGACCTCAACTCTTGGGGGCAAGAGAATTGCCGGTTCATTGATTTGCTCAGCTGGCTAGTTTTTCGACATCGGCGTCGATCCACGGTCAGTTCGCTCAAAATTGACGATCGCGTCTCAGCACAAAATGCCCCACCGAAAAAGCACCCCGGCCAGAACCACGGGATCGGGACGATCAACGAATATTTGCGCAATCAGTGTTGAGCCGGGCGCAAATGTGCGCATATCGGAGCATGTTATCGTAAAGTGGATACAACCACCCTAAATTGAAAACAGTCTCTGCGAGAGCCGAGCTGTGTAAGTGGTCATAGCCCGCCATCCGGAGCCTTTGGCACGGTTGCCTTGGTACGTTAGCCCATTAAATGGCACGCATCTTGCGTTGCTGGCTATGGGGCCGAGCAAAAACATGCTCGGCGGAAGCCCGCGATTGCCCACCAAAGAGGACGAGTTCTCGGGCATCGATAGGCTGATCGACGGCCAGGAGCAGATGACAACATATTCGATCGTTCTAGGACGCGAACGCCATGTCTTTCAGGATCTGAAATCGGTATTGGCTTGCGCTTCGCCGCTGAAATCAGGTGACGTGCTTGCCGGGATCGCAGCGTCGAGCAATGAGCGGCGCGTGGCCGCCCGTTACCTGCTCGCGGATATGCCTCTCAAGACTTTCCTGGAGGATCTCGTCATCCCATACGAGGTCGACGAGGTCAGTCGACTGATCGTCGACCGCCATGATTGGATGGCGTTCGCGCCGGTATCTCATATGACGGTCGGTGAGTTTCGCGATTGGCTTCTCTCCTACGACGCAACCTCCGAAAAACTGCTCGCCATTGCACCAGGCCTCACCCCCGAAATGGTCGCGGCGGTCTCCAAGATCATGCGCAACCATGATCTGATCACCGTCGCCGGCAAATGTAAGGTGGTCACGGCCTTTCGCTCCACGATCGGTCTGCCCGGCCGACTATCGAGCCGCCTTCAGCCCAATCATCCCACCGATGATCCTGAAGGCGTTGCCGGCTCGACGCTCGACGGACTTCTTTATGGGATCGGCGATGCGGTGATCGGCATCAACCCGGCTACCGACAATCTTGAAGCCTGCACAAGATTGATGGTTCTTTTCGACCGGCTGCGCGAACGGTTCGATATCCCGACCCAATCCTGCGTACTGACCCATGTCACCACGTCAATCAAGGCGATCGAGGCTGGAGCGCCGCTCGATCTGGTGTTCCAGTCAATCGCCGGCTCGGAAGCCGCCAACAAGGGTTTCGGCGTCGATCTCGCCATCCTCAGGGAAGGCCAGCAGGCAGCACTTTCCATGAAACGCGGCACGGTCGGAAACAATGTCATGTATCTGGAGACCGGCCAGGGCAGCGCTCTTTCGGCCGACGCCCATCATGGTGTCGACGAACAGACGGTGGAGGCGCGGGCCTATGCTGTTGCACGTGAACTCAATCCGTTGCTCGTCAATACGGTGGTTGGCTTCATTGGCCCCGAATATCTTTTCGACGCCAAGCAAATTATCCGCGCCGGGCTCGAAGATCATTTCTGCGGCAAACTGCTTGGCGTGCCGATGGGGGTCGACGTTTGCTACACGAACCATGCGGAAGCCGACCAGGACGATATGGACAATCTGATGGTATTGCTGACTGTCGCGGGCGTCAGTTTTCTGATCGCAGTGCCCGGCGCCGACGACGTCATGCTCAATTATCAGAGCCTTTCCTACCACGATATTGTCGGCCTCAGGCACCAGTTCAATCGTCCGCCCGCTCCGGAATTCGAAGCCTGGCTTCATCGCATGGGCATGCTTGATCACACGGGTCGTCTTGCGCCGGCCAGCGCCTCGGGCGCCTTTTCCCGCAATCTCTTGAGCTACAGGGCATCGGCATGAGTCCCTTCGAACGAGATCCGTTTGCACGGTTCCGCAACGCCACACGCGCCCGGATCGGGCTTGGAAGGGCCGGCGACGCGCTGCCGACATCGGCAATTCTCGACTTCCAGCTTGCCCATGCCCGGGCGCGGGATGCCGTGCATGGGCACGTGGATTTTGTCGCCCTTGCCAAGCAGCTGGCTCCCGTGCCGACGGTGCGGATTCGGTCTCGCGCCAAAGACCGTACGATCTATCTGGCGCGCCCGGATCTCGGCCGTCAGACCAACGCAGCCGATCTCCCGAGCTCAGGCGATCGTTATGATATCGCCTTCATCATTGCAGACGGGCTTTCGGCCTCGGCGGTCGAGCACCACGCAGTGCCGTTGTTTAAGGCCTGCATGAAGCGCCTCGGAGGCTTCAGCGTCGCCCCGGTGATATTGGGCGAGCAGGCGCGGGTGGCATTTGGTGATGAGGCGGCGGCGGCGTTTGGTGCAGAAGTCGCCATTGTGCTGATCGGCGAGAGGCCGGGACTAAGCGTGCCTGACAGTCTCGGCGCCTACATCACGTTCCGACCGCAATCGGGACGGCGGGACAGCGAGCGCAACTGTATTTCAAATATTCATGCCGATGGGCTCAGCTACGAGGTTGCAGCGGACAAGATCGTCTGGATCGTCCGGGAGGCGCTTCGCTTGCAGCTGACCGGTGTCGATCTCAAGGAAAATGCCGAAGGCGCCATAGAAGCGCTGCCACACCAAGAAGCATAAAGTTCAATCTACAAAAAAAGGGGAACAATCATGTCAAATTCTCAACCGACGCTCGCCAAGAGCCTGACCGGGCTGCATTTATGGGGACTTGCAGTCGGCCTCGTCATCTCGGGCGAATATTTCGGCTGGAGCTATGGCTGGGCGGCGGCCGGCACACTCGGCTTTTTGATCACCACGAGCCTGATCGCCGTCATGTACACCACCTTCATCTTTTCCTTCACGGAGTTGACGACAGCTATTCCCCATGCCGGCGGACCGTTTGCGTACGCGCTCAGGGCCTTCGGCCCTCTCGGCGGCTTCGTTGCGGGTTTTGCAACACTGGTGGAATTCGTCTTCGCCCCTCCGGCCATCGCGCTTGCCATCGGCGCCTATCTCAATGTGCAGTTCCCGGGGCTTGATCCGAAAATGGCGGCCGTCGGCGCCTATATGGTCTTCATGGCGCTCAATATTGTCGGCGTTACCATCGCTGCGACATTCGAGCTCTTCATTACCATCCTCGCCATTATTGAACTCCTGGTCTTTATGGGTGTCGTTCTGCCCGGCTTCTCCGTCGCCAACTTCGCGGCCAATGGCTGGGCTGGCGCCCCTGAATTCTCGTTCGGCGCCATTGGAGGCATCTTTGCCGCCATTCCATTTGCCATCTGGTTCTTCCTGGCGATCGAAGGCGCGGCAATGGCTGCCGAGGAAACCAAGAACCCCACCCGTACCGTGCCGATCGCCTATATCGCAGGTATTCTCACTCTCGTATTCCTGGCTTTCGGCACGATGATCTTCGCAGGAGGCGTTGGTGACTGGCGCACGCTGTCCAACATCAACGATCCGTTGCCGCAGGCGATGAAGGCCGTCGTCGGAGAATCCTCCGGCTGGCTGCATATGCTGGTCTGGATCGGTCTGTTCGGCCTGATCGCATCGTTCCATGGCATCATCATGGGCTATTCCAGGCAGATTTTCGCGTTGGGCCGCGCAGGCTACCTGCCGGAAGTTCTCGCGAAGATCCATCCGAAATTCCGCACACCATACCTTGCTATCCTCGCGGGCGGCGTTGTCGGCATTGCCGCGATCTTCTCCGACAACCTGATCCAGATCGGCGGCTTGCCGCTGACTGCCAATATCGTCACCATGTCGGTGTTTGGCGCGATCATCATGTACATCGTCTCCATGGCATCGCTGTTCAAACTTCGTAGGACCGAGCCCGAGCTTGCCCGACCGTTCAAGGCTTGGGGCTATCCCGTTGTCCCGGCCATTGCCCTTGGGCTTGCGCTCGTCGCGCTGGCGGCGATGATCTACTACAACTTCCTGATCTTTTTGATCTTCCTTGCGATGGGCGCGGTGGCGTTCGGTATCTGGCGCTTGCTGTCAGGCGGCGTCGCCAAGGAAGCCGCAGCTTCCGCGTAACAGGGCTCTCTGGCTCGATTATCAAGCAGGCAATCGGACGAACCGGTTCCGATCAATATCAACGACCCCCGCCGAGTTTGGCGGGGGTAACTTCGCAAAGCTTGGCTAAGCTTACATCACGTTCCGGAGCCATTCGCTGCGCGCGGCCATTCAGGGGGGCAGCCCCCTCGCAGAAGACCGTCGCTAGGCCCGCGTTCGCCACCGATCGGTTCACGACACCTGACGACGGGCCCGCCGCATCTTCACGGCCCGCCTTGCCCCCAATCCCACCAGTGCCGCCACCATCCAGCCGCCGACAAAGCCGATCGCGCCCCAGACGAGACCCGCAAAGCTGACGGGAACGCCGGGCACGAAATCGCGCCAGGTATTGGCAAAAACGACGTCATCCGCGTCTTGCAGCAGGACGAAAGGCTTGGCGACGGGTGCGGCGGTGCCAAGGTGGAGCTGCTGCGACAGCAGCGTTTCGTAACGTGTGATCGTGCTTCGCATGGAAACGCCGCGGTCGCGCAGGAAATCGTCGGATGATTGCGCATAGGCGTTCAGCGCCTGCTGGCGATCGAGATGGTGTTCGGCCGCCTGGACATTGAAATCCTCGACGATGACTCGCAATTCGTCGATCGCCCCGCCGATCCGCTGGCGGTATTGCTGCGCAAATTCCGGCGCCTGCGAAAAGACCGTGCCGCCGGCAAGCCCGGCGACGACGGCGATGATCCTTGCAATCGGTCCCATGAATGATGCCTCCGGCTATCCCCCTGCGCTAACGATCCGGCGCGTCAAAGGTTTCTGCCTCCGTCACAATCGGTAACTCTATGTGATTGAACCGACTGCGCTTCCAGCGAGTTGATGCCGTGACCAACTCAGAAAGAGAGGCTTGTCATGAAACAGATTATCCTTGCCTGCACGCTCGCTGCTGCATCCATCTTTTCCGCAATGCCGTCCCAGGCGGCAAGTGTGACCATCACCACGGATGATGCCAGTCCCACTTACCGTCATGCGGAACGGCACTATTATCGCCATCAGATGCGGCCGCGCCACGTCTCCCAGGACTGCTTCACCAAGACGGAAAAAATCCGCCGTCACGGCCATACGGTCGTCAAGGAAACCCGAATCTGCCGATAAGGCAAATCCATGCAGAAAAAGCCCGGCTGATACTTCAGTCGGGCTTTTCTCATCTGATCTCGCCGATGAGGAACTTCGCAATATCAGCCGCGTTTATTGTGAAACGGGAGTATTCATCATGCGTATCAAGATGATTCTTTTGGCCATCGCTTATGTCGCCGTCAGCGTCGTGCTGCTTGCCATCGCCTACCAGCCGCAGAGTTCGGGCGCCATGCAGAAAACGGATCGTCTGGCCGGCTCGTCCTTCCTTGTCGAACGCTTCGCCGGTTGATCAGCTGAGCGCCGGCTTATAGGCGAAGACGTAGAAATATTCCTCGTCCGGCAGGTCTGGCTTCGGAGCTGCCCGTCGTCTGATCAATGCGTACCGTCAAGCGAATATCCGCCAAGCAGAATCCGGTTCTGCACCGAATGCACGCCCTCGACAGCCTTGGCGACCGCGGTTGCCCGTTCGATTTCGCCCACCGTGCCGACTGTGCCGCTCAACACGATCTGGTCGTTCTCCATCGTCACTTCGACATCAGACGCATCGATGCCGCCGGCGATCGCCAGCGCATTGGCAACGGCCGCCTCGACGGATGCGCGATTGGCGATTTCGGCTTCCATCTCGGGTTCGAGCCCGTGAAATGTCTGCTCCTTGAAAACCATGATCCATTCCTCCGTGAAACCTGCGGAGGAAACGCCCTTCGACAGAGTTTGGTTTCAGCACCGCTACCAGTTAACGCGATAGCGGAGATTGACACTGCCGGCCTCATCCCCCGAAAACGGATTGTTCATCGACGCATCGAGGTTGAGGTTCGGCAGGATGGCCTGGCTGACGGCCACCGTACTTGAGAAGTCCCCGGTGGCATTGCTGACGCCTGTGCCCGCCGAAAGCGAGGTTCCCGTCCAGGGATGGATCAGTTTCAGCGCTTGGGATGCCGTCACAGAAGCCTGCCGGGCATCGACCGCATCAAATTGAACGCTGATGGACCGGCTCGATTGCATGTCGAGCGAATCGGACAGAATCCAGCTGCGCGAGCGGCTGAGGGTCAGCGCGCCGCTGCCGCGCAGCGTATCGACGCTGACGCTCGCGCCCTGCTGTGACTGGCTTGCCGGGGTGACGTTCGTCCTGGTGATCCTGCCCCAAAGCATTGCCTGTTCGGAATCGGGCAGTGGCGCCCCGCCCTTGGTCGAGGCAAGCGCGATGTCGGCGCCAGCGCTCGTTTCCCATTCCGCCGGCAGGCGAAACCCCATCGTCGCCTTGTAGGACCGGTCCGAAAGCTTGGTCGGCGACCAGATCAGCAGGTCGTCCGCCCGCGTCGCGGTGGTGAGCGAGGGCAGGATGGCGAAAAGAATGCATGCTATTTTGGATGTCGTCATGAAGTAAGAACATTTTGCCTGACACAGGACCGCGGCTCCGAAACCGAAGCAGCAGCACACATGAAGCGCTCGCAGCGAACGCGATGAGGGATCACGGCCAAGCCGCTCATCCCGGTTTCATCCTCGATTCAATGGTTGGCTCGGAAAGCCGGCGGCACTGAGTGCCTGTTCTTCAATAGACGCCTTAGCGCCCCGAATTGCCCATGCGACCGAAACCAGCCGCAGCGGAACCGCGATTCCTCAAGCAATCATATAAGGATCACATCCAACCGCCGTTCTGTAAACCCCTTAAGGGTTGAAATCTGCTGCACCGCACACTTGCCGCCCCCTCCAAAGCCTAGTAGAGCCTGAGCCTACGAGAGAAATTTTCGCGAAATTCCACATGATGACCGGCAAAAGCGCGCCGCGGCGCCTCAGCATCTTCGGTTCGACGGGTTCGATCGGCCAGAATACACTCAATGTCGTCGATCATCTGGGCGGACGGGAGAACTTCGAAATCTCCGTGCTGACCGGCAGCGGCAATGTCGAATTGCTGGCCCGGCAGGCGAAATCCTCCGGTGCGCGGCTGGCGGTGACGGCAAACGACCGGCATTACGAATCACTGAAGAGCGAACTTTCCGGCACCGGCATCGAGGTCGCCTCGGGAAAATCCGGCCTGATGGAAGCCGCCGACCGCGAAGTCGACTGGGTGATGGCGGCAATCGTCGGCACCGCGGGCCTGGCGCCGACCCTTGCCGCCGCGCGCCGCGGCGCCGATATCGCTCTTGCCAATAAGGAATGCCTGGTATCGGCCGGCGATCTGTTCATCGCAGCGATCCGCGAAGGCGGCGGCAGGCTGCTTCCTGTCGATAGCGAGCACAACGCCATCTTCCAGGTGCTGGAAGAGAACCAGCGTCACGCCATCGAGCGGGTCATCCTGACGGCGTCGGGCGGTCCCTTCCGCACCGCCTCGCTGCGTGACATGGCGGATGTGACGGTGGAAACCGCACGCGCCCATCCGAACTGGTCGATGGGATTGAAGATCTCGATCGACAGCGCCTCGATGTTCAACAAGGCGCTGGAGATGATCGAAGCCCGGCACCTTTTCGGTCTCAGACCCGAACAGATCGAGGTCATCTTCCATCCGCAATCGATCATTCATTCCATGGTCGGCTATACCGATGGGTCGGTGCTGGCGCAGCTCGGCGCGCCCGATATGCGCACCGCCATCGGTTATGCCCTGTCCTTTCCGCGCCGGCCGAACCTGCCGGTCGAGCGGCTGGATTTCGCCAAGCTCGCCAGGCTGGATTTCGAGGCGCCGGATGAGGTGCGGTTTCCGGCGCTTCGGCTCGCACGCCTGGCGATGATGCGCGGCGGCGTTCAGGGCGCGGTGCTGAACGGCGCCAAGGAAGTGGCGCTCGAAGCCTTCATCGAAGGGCGGCTGTCCTTCCTCGCCATGGCCGAGGTCACCGAGAGGGTCATGGACGATCTGGCCGGCCTGCCGCCGGCTGCCGGCATGGACGATGTCTTCGCCGCCGACAGGGAGGCCCGGCAAAGGGCGGCGGAGCTCATGACACTGGCGATCGCCGAGTGAAGTTCAGACGGGCCGATCGCCGAGTGGTCGCCCGCCTGTGATCCTCACCACCGCTATTAGCGCAACCGGTTCCCGCCCTCGTCGAACAACCGGCAATCCGACGATTCAAACAGCAGGTTCACCTGCTCGCCCGCCGCAATGCTGATCGGTGAGCGATGCTCGACGGTCAGCGACTGGCCATCGGCAAGCTGGCAATAGAGATATTGCGTTCCCCCGAGATACTCCGAAAAATCGACCCTGGCCGTCAGGCTGCCCGATAGGCCCGATGCCACCTTAAGATGCTCCGGCCGCAGACCGAGCGTCACCGCGGCACCAACCGGCCGGTTTACGGGCGGCAGGCCGCTTTCGATGCGCGTGCCGGCGACTTCGACCAGGCCTCCCTCACCCCAGCGGGCATTCAGGAGGTTCATCCGGGGCGAGCCGATGAAGCCCGCCACGAAGGTATTCGAGGGATTCTCGTAGATTTCCCGCGGCGTTCCCGCCTGTTCGACGCGGCCGTCGCGCAGTACCACAATCTTGTCGGCGAGCGTCATCGCCTCGGTCTGGTCGTGCGTGACATAGATCATCGTGTTGCCGAGTTCGCGGTGGAGGCGGGCGATCTCGATGCGCATCGAAACGCGCAGTTCGGCATCGAGATTGGACAGCGGTTCGTCGAACAGGAAGACATCGGGCTTGCGCACGATCGCCCGGCCGATCGCCACACGTTGCCGCTGGCCGCCGGAAAGCTGTCCCGGCCGCCGGTCGAGAAGATGGTCGATCTTCAGGATCGCAGAAGCGGCCTTGACGCGCGTCTCTATCTCCGCAGCATTGGTGCGCGCCATCTTCAATCCAAAGGCCAGGTTGTCGCGCACGCTCATATGCGGATAGAGCGCGTAGGACTGGAAGACCATGGCGATGCCGCGCTCGGATGGATCGAGATCGGTGACGATACGCCCCTTGATCTCGACCTCCCCGTCGGTCACGTCTTCCAGGCCGGCGATCATGCGAAGAAGCGTCGATTTTCCGCAGCCGGAAGGGCCGACGAAGACCACGAATTCGCCCTCCGCGATCGTCAGGTCGATCCCGTGGACCACCTGCAGATTGCCATAGCTTTTTCGCACGTCCTGGAGCACGACGCTCTTATTACCCATACCGTTCGTCATCCCCAAAAAGACCTACCTGTCCGACTGGACCCAGACGAGCATCTCTCCGGGCGCGCGGTTGTCCCAGAGATGATAGGGCACGAAACGCGCGGTGGCGACCTGCCTTTCGGCCGGCGCTTTGCGGTAGAGCGCTGTTCCCCAGTTCGACGTTTCCTCGCGCTCGACCTTGAGATCGAGGGCGATGGCATCATTGAGATCCTTCAGCACGACGGTTTCGGCGGCCGGAAGCTCGCGGGGCAAAACGATGGCGTTGAGGTCTTCGCCATTGTCTGTGGTTTCGACGCAATAGACCAGCGGGCCGCGCATCAATGCGACGCGCCCGGCATCCTGGCGCACCTTCGGGTTGGCATATTGCGGCCGAAGCGCCAGCGGCAGATAGAGGGCGACACGATCGCCCGCGGCCCACTCACGATCGATCCTGGCATATCCGTCCTGCATATTGGCATTGAGATCGAGCATCTCTCCATTAACGCTGAGGGTTGCGCCTTCAGCCCAGTCCGGAATGCGCAGCGACAGCGCAAACCGCGCCGGTTTTTCCAGCCTGGTCGTAAAGGCGACCGCGCCCTCCCACGGATAGTTGGTGGTCTGCTCGAGTTCCACCTCGGCGCCGTTGGCCAACTTCAGCCTTGCGGTGCTCTCGCCATAGAGGTGCACGGCGATCTCATTGTCCGAAACGGCGTACATGTAGGAGCCGATCGAGGTCACCAGTCGGGCGATGTTGGGCGGGCAGCAGGGGCAATGGTGCCATTTCCACCGGTGATGTTTGCCGGCACTTTCGAGCGGGTTGTCATAGAAGAACGTCTTGCCGTCTGTGGAAAGCCCGGGCAGCGCGCCGTTGTAAAGCGCCTGTTCCATGATGTCGGCATAGCGCCGATCCGGACCTCGTCCGAGCATGCGGCTCGCCCAGAACACCAGCCCGACCGAGGCGCAGGTCTCCGCATAAGCGGTATCGTTCGGCAGATCGAAGTAATCCGTAAAGCCTTCGTTGGAGGCCGCCGGGCCGATGCCGCCGGTGATGTACATCTGCTTGGTCGTCAGATCGTCCCAGAGCGTTTCCAGCGCTGCCGTCAGGCTGTCATCCTTGTATTCAGTGGCGATGTCGGCCATGCCCGAATAGAGGTACATGGCGCGTACCGCGTGGCCGACGACCTTTGTCTGCGCGCGCACCGGCTGGTGCGCCTGCGCATATTCATAGGTCTTCTGGTGGTACTGGGAGACATCGCGGCCGTCCCGGCTTGCTTCCGCCGTGAAGAAATGCGGTTCGGTGCCGCGTTCGTCGATGAAGTATTTCGACAGGTCGAGATATTTCTTCTCGCCGGTCACGCGGGCGAGCTTGACCAGCGCGAGCTCGACTTCCTCGTGGCCGCAATAGCCTGATATCTGGCCTTCGCCGTGACCGAAAATCTTGATCATGTAATCGGCATAGCGGCACATGATGTCGAGCAGTTTGCGTTTGCCGGTCGCCTGATAATAGGCGACCGCGGCTTCCATCAGGTGGCCGGCGCAATAGAGCTCGTGATGGTCCCGCAGGTTGGTCCAGCGGCGGCTCGGTTCCACGCGCTGGAACCAGGCGTTCAGATAGCCGTCTTCGTCCTGCAGCTTCTCATACATGTCGATGATCTCGTCGGCGCGCGCCTCCAGCTTCGGGTTCGGCCGGCGATAGAGCGAATAGGCGATGGTCTCGATGGACTTGCCGAGGTCGGAATCCCAGAACATCTGCGTCGTCCCGCCCCATGGCTGAATGGGAATGACGACCCCGGGGCTCGGCTGGCCGACGTCGATCGCCTTGAGCATGCCGGCCTCGACGCAGCGGTCGAGCAGGGTCTCGGCGGTGGAATTGCAGACGGCGTCCTGCCATTTGCCCCAGAAGCCGCCGAGCTCCACATCGGGAACGGCGACGGGACGAAACTGGCGGTCGTTGCTTGGTTTGGTCATGGGCTCCACTTTCTCTCAGATCATTTCACCGCGCCGGCCATCAGCCCGCGCATGTAGTAGCGTTGCAGGAGCAGGAAGACGATCAGGCAAGGGATCGTCATGACGACGACACCGGCCTGGACCGCTCCCCAGTTGATGGCGCCGAGCCGTCCGGCGCGAACCGCCGTCATCAGCACCGGCAGGGTGTATTTCTCATTGCTGGAGAGCAGCACGAGCGCGGCGAGAAACTCGTTCCAGGCATTGAGGAAGGCAAAGATCGCAACCGTCGCGACGCCGGGAAGCACCAGCGGCAGAAGAACCCGGACCAGAAGCCTGAGGTCGCGCGCGCCGTCGATGCGTGCGGCCTCTTCGATCTCCTTCGGCACGGCGTCGAAGGCGTTGCGCATCATGAAGACCGAGAAGGGCAGCTGCAGCGTCACATAGACGAGCGTCAGCCCAAGCAGCGAATTGTTGAGACCGAGCTTTGCCAGGATAATGAAGAGCGGCGTCAGGATCGACTGGAACGGGATCATCAGCGTCGCGATGATCAACACGAAGAGCGCATTCTTCAGCGGAAATCGATAGCGCGAGAAGCCGTAACCGGCGAGCAGGCTGACGGCGACGGTCAGCACCACGGTGGCGACCGAAACGAACAGCGAATTGATCATGTGCCGCCAGATGCCGGCGCCGAACGTATCGAGCAGCGCGTAGGAATCGATGCTGACGCCGGAGGTCGGCCATGGCGGCAAGGGCGGCAGGCTGGCCTCCGTGCCATGCCGGAAGGACGACAACAGCGTGATCACGAAGGGGGCGAGAAAGAAGATCGATATGGCGATGCCGGTCAGATGATAGGCCGACTTTGTCCGGATGGCCTTGCGCGCGCGGCGTTCCTTTGAGGTGGTCATGGACGCTCCTCCCCGACGCGAAGCAGCCAGAGCTGCACGATGCTGATGGCGACCAGGATGGCGAGAAGCACGATCGAGAGTGCTGCGCCATAGCCGAGATTGAACGACACGAAGGACTGATTGAAGATGTAATAGACCACCGAGATCATCTTGTTCTGCGGACCGCCCGCGGTCATGATGTAGAACTGGTCGAAGGCAAGGATCGAACCGGTGACTGAGACGATCAGCGCCAGCGCAATCGTCTTGCGCATCAGCGGCAGCGTCAGATGCCGGAACCGCTGCCAGCGGCCGGCGCCGTCGATGCGGGCGGCCTCCGTCAGCTCGGACGGAATGGCCTGAAGCCCGGTCAAAAGAATGATCATGGTGAAGCCTGCGATCTTCCAGACGACCATCACCACGATCGTCAGAAAGGCGGTGTCGAAGGTCGCAAGAAGATTGGGGCTCTTTTCGACAAGGCCGAGCGCCTTCAAGGCCGGGCCGATGAAGCCGCTATCGACATTGGCGAGCCAGACCCAAAGCAGGGAGGCTGTGGCAAGGCCGACCACGACGGGCAGGAAGATAATCGTGCGGTAGGCGCCGACGAACTGCCGTTCCTTTTCGACGAAGATTGCCAGCGGAAAGGCGATGGCGAAGATCGCGATGGTGACGATCACGGTGTAATAGGCCGTGAAACTCAGCGCCGTCATGAAACGGGTGTCGTTGGCCATCCGAAAATAATTATTGAAGCCGATCCAGCGCGAAGCCCCCATCAGCGGCCAGTTGTGAAGGCTCATCCATCCGGTGAAGAGAACCGGCATGATGAAGAAGACGATGACCAGTGCCATGGCCGGCGCGATGTAGGCGAGACCGCGCCAGTTCGATCGGCGCCGTCGCCTGCGCCGAGGCAATAGAATCTCTGAACCGGAACCGGTCATCAAAACGCTCCGCATCTGTCGAGTGGAATTGGCCGGGAAGCTGCCACCGCTCCCCGGCCGCGGCCGGGAGAGAGTTATTGGCCGCTATCGATGATCGATTGCATTTCCGACTGGGCGCTCGAAAACGCGCCGTCGACATCGTCGCCGAAGATCGAGGCGTTGGTGAAGCTGGCCCAGGGCCCGTTGGCGCTGTTGATCAAGTCGTTGAACTGCAGCGTATAGGGTGTCTTGGCGACACCGATCGCCTTCAGGCCGACCTGCATGCGCGGATCGAGACCTTCCAACACCTTATCGGCGATATCGCCGCGCGTCGGCAGGCTGCCATATTTCGCCATGATCTTCTGGCCGTCCATCGAATACACATATTCGAGGAACTCCTTCACCGCGTCGATCTTCTTCGTGCCCTTGGTGATCACGAAGTTGTCACCGCCGGCAAAGGACGAAGGCTTCCCGTCGACGCCGGGAATGAGGGTTACGCCGAAGTTGATATCGGGATGCTCGGTCACCAGCGTGCCGATGGCAAAGGCGCCGAGGCTTTGCTGGCCGATCTTGCCGTTGGTGAAGGTCAGGAAGTTCGCGCCGTTGTCGCTGGCGGCTCCCGCCGGCACGAGGTCCTTCTTGACCATGTTGCGGTAAATATCGACGGCCTTGCGCATCTGCGGCGTATCGAGCGTCGCCGTCTTGCTGTCGGCCGACAGGATATCGGCGCCCGCACCCCAGACGAGCGGCGTGAACGTGAAGATCATGCAGCCGCCGCAGCCGCCGCCGGAGAAATAGAAGCCGTAGGTATCGTCACCCAGCGCCCGGATTTTCTCGGCATTGGCGGTAATTTCGTCCCAATTCGCCGGTGCCTTTTCCGGGTCGAGGCCGGCCTTCTTGTAGAGATCCTTGTTCCAGGCAAAGACGGAGGTTTCGACCGAGAGCGGCAGGCCGTAAATCCGGTCCTGATAGGTGCCGAGGCGAACATGCGATGGCGAAAGCGAGTTGAAATAGGGCAGGGATTTTGCCCAGTCCGTCAGGTCTTCCAGCTGCCCGGCCGCAGCAAAGGCAGGGTTATAGATGAGATCCATCGACAGCGCGTCTGGCGCCTGTCCGCCGCCGATCGCCGTCGCATATTTCTGCACCAACTCGGAGAACGGCACTTCGGTCATCACGACCTTGCTCTCGTGACCGGAATTATACGCTTCGACAACCTTCTTAAAGGCGTCGCCGATCCCCGAGCGAACCCACATTTCGACATTTTCGGCAGCCGACGCGGCCGACACCAGACATAGGGTAGCGATGCTGGTCGCCGCCAATAGACGCTTGATCATGACACTCCTCCCGATATGGCGCATCTCCTCGCGCCTTTGCTCATTCACGTGTTCTCATTCCGTGGGGGCTTTCCCCCCGCATGACTGCCGGACGATCAGCCGGCACGGCAATTTCCTCACTCCCGGCTCGACAGGCCGTCCTTCCGCAAGCGCGAGCACCGTCAATCCGGCTTGTCGCCCGAGCTCCTTCAGTTCCATGTCCACCGTTGTCAGCGGCGGCCGCGTCTGGGCAGCGACAATCTCCCAATTGTCGAAGCCGATCACCGAGACGTCCTGCGGCACCTTGACGCCGCGTTCGCGCAACGCATCCACAGCACCGCGGGCGATCTGATCGTTGCCGCAGAAGAGCGCGTCCGGTTTTTCTCCCGGTCTCTTCCAAAGCTGTTCGACCGCCTCATGGCCCCAGTTTTCCGACCAGACGCCGTAGAGCACCGGCTCGCGGTGACCTGCGACCTCGTGATAGGCGCCGGCACGCTCCCGCACCGAGAAGAAGTCCTCCGGCCCGGTGATGTGCGCAATCCGCCGCCGCCCGATCTTCACGAGCCATTCCACCGCCAGCCGCGCACCCTGTTCGTCGTCAGACCGGAAGGTAACGCTGTTCTGCGTCCCCTCCGTGAATGCGTAGACGACAGGCACATGCAAATTCGACAGATCGACAGGCAGACGTCTGTCCAGACGTTTTCCTGTCGCGATGATGCCGTCGACCTGTTTGTCGAGCATCGCGTCGACATGGATCTGAGCGAGCGCCGGATCGTCTTCGATGGCGCACAGGAAGACCGAAACGCCGTGATCGACGAGCGCGTCGGAAATACCCGCCATGACAGGCAGCGTGAACCGGCCATAGGTGTCGTTCGTCAGCAGCCCGATAGTGAAGCTGCGTTTGCTGAGAAGACCTCTCGCCAGCGCATTCGGCCGATATCCGATTTCGGCGGCGATCCGTTTCACCCGCTCGCGCGTTTCCGACCCCATCCGGCCGGTATCATTGAGAGCTTTCGACGCCGTCGAGATGCTCACCGCGGCAGCCGCCGCCACCTCGTGGATGGTGATCCTGCCTCTTTTTCCTCCCGATATGTTCAGAACGTCCTCCTTCTGAAGTGAGCTGAGAAAAGCTTTTACCAATCTCTATGTCAAGTGAGAAAAGGTTTTCTCACGCGAGCTCAAGGCGACGCAGTTTGCGGGAGGACGCAAGCACAGGGAAAGATCCATGCGCATCGGTCGGGCCGATTGCGATGTGTCATCGGTGTTAAGACCAGGCGCAGAGCGGATGATCTTGAACGGGCAAGGGAGGCTTGTTGCAGCGTCTTGCGGGAGCAAGACCGATCGCTGTCAGAACCTCCAGCGGAGGCCCTGAATTACGGTTCGAACCGAGCGATCATCGAAAAATCAGGCGACGTGCCTTGCGAGCGCGCAGCGCGACCACAGCGAATGCAGCGCCTCGACCAGATGGGCGATATCGGCGTCGGAATGTAGCGGCGTCGGCGTGATGCGCAGGCGCTCGGTCTTCTTCGGCACGGTGGGATAGTTGATCGGCTGGACGTAGACGCCGCAATTGTCGAGCAGCAGGTCGGAGATCCACTTGCACTTGGCCGCATCGCCGACCAGCACCGGCACGATATGGCTCGGATTGGGCATATGCGGGATGCCGCGCTGGTCGAGCAGCGCTCTCAGCTTGCGGACACGGTCCTGATGGCGGGCACGTTCGAACTGGCTGACCTTCAAATGCTGGATCGAGGCGACGGCGCCGGCGGCAAGTGCTGGCGGCAGCGCCGTGGTGAAGATGAAGCCGGAGGCAAACGAGCGGATGAAATCGCAAAGCGCCGTCGAAGCGGCGATATAGCCGCCCATCACCCCGAAAGCCTTGCCGAGCGTACCCTCGATGACCGTCAGCCGATCCATCAGCCCCTCGCGCTCGGCAATACCGCCGCCGCGCGGGCCGTACATGCCGACGCCATGCACTTCGTCGAGATAGGTCATCGCCCCATATTTGTCGGCGAGATCGCAGATCTCCTTGATCGGGGCGATATCGCCATCCATCGAATAGACGCTCTCGAAGGCGATCAGCTTCGGCGCCTTCGGATCGGCGGCCTTAAGCTTGGCTTCGAGATCGGCCACATCATTGTGCTTCCAGATCACCTTGTCGCACTTGGCATAGCGGATGCCCTCGATCATCGAGGCATGGTTCAGCGCGTCGGAGAAGATGATGAGGCCGGGAATCTTCGCGCCGAGCGTGCCGAGGGCTGCCCAGTTGGAAACATAGCCAGACGTAAAGATCAGCGCCGCTTCCTTGCCATGCAGGTCGGCAAGCTCACGCTCGAGCATGACGTGATGGTGGTTGGTGCCAGAAATATTCCGGGTGCCTCCCGCACCGGCGCCACAGTGGTCGATGGCGTTCTTCATCGCCTCGATCACCTTCGGATGCTGGCCCATGCCGAGATAGTCGTTGGAGCACCAGACCGTGACTTCCTTCTCGCCATCCACGGTGTAACGCCTCGCGCGGGGAAAATTGCCGCGGTGACGTTCGAGATCGGCAAAAACGCGGTAACGGCCCTCGGTACGAAGCCCGTCCAGCTCGTTTTTGAAAAACGCTTCGAAATCCATCATATGCTCCAGTATCACGCGGATGTTCTTGATGACTGGACGTCCGCGCGTCAATGCTTACCCTTTGCTTTAACATCAACTGCGGCAAAAGGCCCAGATTTTTGAATGATTCCAGATAAAAAATATGCGAGCCGCGATCAACGAAATTGATGCCGCAGAACGCAGCCGAGTTTGCGGACCGCGCAAAAGGCGACCCAGCCTGATCGCAAAAAAATCAGCACATCGGATGGACAACCCTTTCTTCCGACATAGTTTTCGGTCTAGCCTGACAAAAAATAAGAAGGGACGGCCTTTGCCCGCTGGGCAACAACCTCGGAGAAAAAAGATGAAGAAAGTTGTCATACTCGCATTGATCGGCCTGTCGATCGCAAGCTGCACGCCGACGCAGCAAGGCGCCGGCATCGGCGCTGCATCAGGTGCCGTCATCGGCGGCGCAGTCACCGGCAACGTCCGTGGCGCGGCAGTCGGCGCCGCTATCGGCGGCGTGTCCGGCGCCCTCATCGGCAGCGTCGCCGAACAGCCTGGCCAGTGCTACTATCGCGACCGCTACGGCCGCCGCTACATCGATAGTTGCCCGCGCTGAGAGCGCTTGGAAATCGGCAAATTCAGGAAATCCCGGACACACGTCCGGGATTTTTTGTGCTAAATTAGCGCGTTGGCAATTTAAAATGGTACACCCCGCGCGATTTTGTCGCTAAGCTGTTCATGGCTGGGCAACGAAGCTTCAATGTAGACACAACCAAAAGCGGCGGATGCGGATCAGAGGGACAGGCCCGAAAACAGGTACTGCGTATCGGCGAACAGGCACCATGATGGTAGTCGCAGCGGCAGCTGCGTTCTCACCGGTCCTGATCGGCGACGCTTATGCCTTCAAGCTTTTCGGCATCACCATTTTCGGCAAGGAAGAAGACGAAGGCGAACAGGTGCCCGATCCGGTGCGCTACCACGTCGACCTCAAGGCCGATACCGCCGATCCCGATCTGAAAGAAGCGCTGGAAAACAGTTCTCGTCTCCTCAGTGACCAGAAGCAGCCGGTTTCCGGCGATCTCGGAATCGTCGTCAAGGCGCGCGACGACCGTGAGCGGCTGATCGCCGCCCTGTATGAAAAGGCCCGTTATGGCGGCCTGGTGACGATCACCATCGACGGCAAGAATATCGACGACCTGCCGCCCAATCCGACATTCGACCGGTCAGGGCCGATCCCCGTCACCGTCGACATTGCTCCCGGCCCTGTTTTCAAGGTCAGGGAGGTACAGTTCGGCGGCGATGCCGCAAACCATAATCCCGCCGATTACGACCTCGCCCCGGGCGCGCAAGCCGGCTCGCTGGCGATCATCAAGGCCGGCGACAAGATCGTCGAACAATTGAAGAGCGAAGGCCGGCCCTTCGCCAAATTGACCGAACGCAAGGTCGTCGCCGATCATAACAGCGACACCGTCGATATCGTCCTTGCTGCCGAGGGCGGTCCCATCGCCCCGATCGGCGATGTCGGCGTCACCGGCGAGAAGACCGTCAGGCCAGGTTTCATCCAGCGCTATTCCCGGCTGAACAAGGGCGAAGCCTACTCCCCGGAAGCGCTGAAGAAAGCCGGCGAGCGGCTTCGCGCCCTCGGCGTCTTTTCGAGCGTCACCATTCACGAAGGGGATGCGCTGGCGCCTGATGGCACCTTGCCGATGACGATCGAGGTTTCGGAAGGCAAGAGGCGCTACTTCGGCGTCGGCGCGCAATATTCCACCACCGACGGCTTCGGCATTCAGGGCTATTGGGGCCACCGCAACCTGTTCGGCGAAGCCGAAACGCTGAGGATCGAGGGAGCGGTCTCGCGGCTTGGCGAAACGACGGATGTCGGCAGCCTCGACTATTCCGCCGGCATCCTCTTCACCAAGCCCGGCGCCTTCTTTCCCGCCGCCACCCTGAAGGCGGGCATCGTCGCCAAGACCGAAAATCCGGATGCCTATAACGCGACGCTCGTCACCGCCTCGCTCGGCCTTTCCTACGAGCTGACCGACCGGGACACGGTCTCGGCCAGCGGCGAGGTCAGCTGGGAGCGCGACGATGACGCCTTCGGCGAGAACGACTATCTGACCTTCACCCTGCCGATCCAATATGATCGCGACGCACGCGACGACAAGTTCAACCCGACGGAGGGTTATCGCGCGACATTCTCGGCAAAGCCCGGCTACGAAATCTTCAACGCCACGCCCTATGCGGCATTCGAGGGCTCGATCTCCGGCTACCTGCCGTTCGGCCAGGAGGACGGCGTGGTGCTTGCTGGCAAGGTTGCCGCCGGCGTCCTGATCGGCGGCGATAGCATTGGGGATATTCCCGCCACGCAGCGCTTCTTTGCCGGCGGCGGCGGCTCCGTGCGCGGATACAGCTATCAGGAAATCTCGCCCTATAACGACAATGGCGATGCCACCGGCGGCCGCTCCTATGTGACCGGTTCGCTGGAGGCTCGCATCAAGATCACCGATACGATCGGCATCGTGCCCTTCATCGATGTCGGCACCGTATCGGACAGCACCTTTCCGGGTTTTTCCGATATTCGCGCCGGTGCCGGCGCCGGAATACGATATGCAACGCCTTTCGGCCCGCTGCGGCTTGATTTTGCCATGCCGCTGAACAAGTACGAAGATGGCACAGATTACGGAATCTACGCCGGCATCGGCCAATCTTTCTAGAATTGCCGATTCCCCCGTGTTTTCCGATCTGTGAGCCGTCATGAAAACGGGGTAGTGTCCGCGCCGATGCAAATGCTGGCAAAAATCGTCAACTGGATCGTACGGCTGACCGGCTATGCCGTCGGCGTCACTTTGATTCTCGCTGTCGCGGCCCTTGCGATCTTCGGCTTCACCAGTTTTGGCGCCCGCATCGTCACCGAAAAGATAGCCTCCACGCTTTCCAACCGCGACATGACGATCCAGGTTCGTGAACCGCAAGGTCTTCTGACCGGCGGGCTTCGCGCCGCCGAGATCTCCTTCTCCGACACCAGGGGCGTCTTTGCGGAAATTCATGGCATCGCGATCGACTGGAATCCGCTGGCGCTGCTGACCGGAACCTTCCACGCCAAACGCTTCGAGATCGAAGCGATCAACGTGCTGCGCAAGCCGGTGCGCACCCTGCCCTCGCGGCCCGGAGCTGAAAATTCCGGCGGATTCGCTCTTCCGATCAAGGTCGATATAGACCGCGTCGCGCTGCCCGATATCAAACTTGCCGCACCCGTTGCCGGCCGCGCCTTTGCGCTCGCCGCCGAGGGCAGCCTTTCGGCGAACGGCGATGGCGGCGAGGCCGTCGTCAATGTCAGCCGTCACGCGGTTCCGGATGCGCGGCTTGCCGCCGACATCGCTTTTGCGCCAGCCGAAAACCGGCTGCGGCTGAAGGCGCAGCTTTCCGAGCCGAAGGGCGGGCTGCTGGCGGGCTTTCTCGGCTTGCCGGATAGCCCGGCCGTCAATATCGATCTCGACGGCCAGGGGCCGATATCCGATTGGAAAGGCAAAGTGCAGGCCGCCCTCGACGGACAGCAGCGCGCCGCAATCGAAGCCCGGCATCAGATCACGGCAGACGGATTGCACCACCTCGACCTCAAGGGCGGCGGTGACTTGAGCTCGCTGCTTCCATCGGCATTCCGGCCGCTTTTTGCCGGCCAGACCAATATCGATCTTGCCACCACCTTCGACGACCGCGGCAAGATCGATATCCAGACCGGCAATATCGCCACCGGCAGCGTCGTGATCGCCGCCTCGGGCACCCTCGATCCAGCCGGCAACAACAGCCTGAACGCCAATCTGCTCGGCACGTCGGGGCCTGTCGATTTCCGCTGGCCGCTCGCTGAAGGCGAAGCGCGCTTCCTCATTTCTGGCCTCAACCTGGCGCTAACCGGCGATGCCCAGGCCGCCCGACTGAACGTCAGCGGCTCGCTCGACACCGCAACCCTTCCGCAGGCCAATATCGGCAACATCAAGCTGACCGCAAAGAGCGACGCCTTCAATCTCGCCGCCCGTTCCGGCAGCGTCCAGTTGCGCCTCGTCGCCGGCGATACGACCTTCACCGACCCGAACCTCAATCGCGCCGTCCAAGGCCCGGTCACGATCGCCTCGCCGCTGCAGATCTCGCCCTCCGGCATCGGCTTCAACGGCACCACCGTCGAAAGCGCCAATATCAACGGCGGCCTCAATGGCTCCTACCGGCTGGCAGACAAAGCGCTGACCGGCAACCTCAAGCTCACCATCAACCCGGCAGCTCTGCCGGCTGCGGTGACAAGCAGGTTCGACGGACCGATCTCGCTCGAAAGCCAGGTGGTCGGCACCATCCCGTCAAAATTCGCACTGTCCAATCTCGTCCTGAAATCCGGCACGCTCGAAGCCGCCGGCAACGTCGCGCTCGACGGCGGGATGTTGAATGCCGATCTTTCCGGCCGGCTGCCTGACGTCGGCAAGCTCATCCCCGGCGCCAGTGGTGGGGCGGGTTATGCGTTGAGAGTGGGAGGTGAGCTCCCGGCAATCTCCGTGACGGCCAATCTCAAGGCCGCCAGCCTTGAAATGGCCGACCGCGTGGTCGGCAACCTCAATATCGACCTGTCGGGTCTCGCCGATCCCAAGGCGCCGCAGGGCAGGATCGCCGCCACCGGCACGATCGATGGCCAACCGATCGGCATCAACGGCGACATCACCTCGCAGGACGGCAAGATAAGCATTCCGGCGCTGACCGCCGATATCGGCGGCAACCGGCTGACCGGCCATGCAGAATTCTCGCCTACCCTGGAGCCAACAGCCGCACTGACCTTCGATTTCCCCAATGTCGGCCTGCTCGCCGCACTCGGCGGACAGAAGGCCGAAGGCGATCTCAAGGGTTCGCTCGGCGTCAGCAGCGACAGTGGCAAGATTGCGCTCAAGCTGCTTGCAACGGGCGGCTCGATCCACCGTGATACGCTTGCGATCGTCAAGCCGGATATCGATGTCACGATCAGCGATCTCAATGCCCTTGCCGCAAACGGCACTATCAAGGCCGAGGGGGTAAGCGCCGGAACGAACAAGCTTGCCGGCCTTTCGCTGGGTTTTACCAAGCAGCAGAACCATACCGACTTCGATCTCGATGCTGCCTATGACGGCAATCCCGTGCTGGCCGCGGGCAATATCGAGGCTCAGGACGGCACGATCCACCTGAACCTTGATCGCTTCTCGGCAAGCCCCCGCAATATCCCGATCGAACTGGCCGCACCGACGCAGGTCGCCATCGGCGGCGGCGCCGCCAATCTGAACGGACTGACGCTGAAAACCGGCACCGGCTCGGTAACCGTTACCGGTTCCGCCGGCGAAACACTGAAGCTTGATGCAGACATCCGCGAGCTGCCGGCAGCGCTCGCCAACGGTTTCGTGCCCAACCTTTCAGCCGGCGGCACGATCTCCGGAACGATTGCCGTGACGGGAACGCCGGCAGCACCGGTCGCCGACTTCAAGCTCGGCTGGAAGGATGCGACGACGGGCCAGACCAAGGGCGCCGGCCTGGCGCCGCTCGACATCACCGCCGGCGGCAAATTCGCCGACAACAAGCTCGATTTCGACACGACCGTCGGCAGTGATGACGGCCTCTCGCTCAAGGCCGCCGGCAATGTCGCGCTCGCCGACCCGAAGGCACCGGTGCTTGATGTCAACGCCGATATCCTCAACCTGCCTGCCCGCATCGCCAACGGTTTCGTTCCCGATCTCGCCGCCGCAGGCACGATTACAGGAAAAGTGACGGCCTCCGGCTCCCTCGCTGCGCCGACCGCCAATTTCGATCTCAACTGGAAAGACGCGGCGACGAGCCAGACGAAGCGTGCCGGCCTTGCGGATCTCGGCGTGAAGGCATCCGGAAAATTCGCCGATAGCAAGCTCGATTTCAATACAGTGGTCGACGGCGCCAACAGCCTCTCGCTGAAAGCAACCGGCAATGTCGCCATCACGGGCACGACGATCGGCAACGTCAAGGTCGACGCTGCGCTGGCAAATGTCCCGGCGAATATCGCAAATAGTTTCGCCGCCGACCTCGCCGCCGAAGGCGCGATCTCAGGAAAGATCTCGGCCAGCGGGTCGCTTTCCGCTCCGAGTGCCGATTTCGATCTCACTTGGAAAGACGCGGCAACGAGCCACACAAAGCGCGCCGGCCTTACTGCGCTCGGCGTGACCGCATCGGGAAAATTTGCCGACAACAAGCTTGATTTCAACGCGGTGGTTGGCGGCGCCAACAGCCTGTCCTTAAAGGCAAACGGCAATCTTGCCATCAAAGGCACGACGATCGACAACCTCACGGTCGACGCCACACTGGCGAATGTTCCGGCAAATATCGCAAACAGCTTCGTCGCCGATCTCGCCGCCGAAGGTGCGATCTCAGGAAGGATCTCGGCCACGGGATCCCTCCCGGTTCCGAATGGAGATTTCGATCTCACTTGGAAAGATGCGGCGACGAGCCACACGAAGCGTGCCGGCCTTGCAGCGCTCGGCGTGACCGCATCGGGAAAATTTGCTGAGAACAAGCTTGATTTCAACGCTGCAGTCAGCGGCGATAAAGACCTCTCACTGAAGGCCATGGGCAATGTCACACTCGCCGGCACGGCGATCGACAGCATCAAGGTCGATGCCGAGATCGCCAAGCTTCCGGCCAGTCTCGCAAATGCCTTCGTTCCCGATCTGGCGGCCGGCGGCACGATATCCGGCACTGCGTCCGCCTCAGGGACACTCGCCGCACCGAAAGCCGACTTCAAGCTCGACTGGACGGATGCTGCGACCAGCCAGACCAGAAGCGCTCATCTCTCGGGCCTCGCGCTCACCACATCCGGACGCTTCGCCGACGACCGGCTCGATTTCGATGCCAATCTCGCCGGCCAGGACGGCCTCTCGCTGAAGGCCGCCGGCAACGTCGCGATATCAGGCACCTCCGTTAAAACCCTCGACGTCAAGGCCGATCTCGCCAACCTGCCGGCAGGCCTCGCCAACGGCTTCGTCCCGGGTCTTGGCGCAGAGGGCACCGTGTCGGGAACGGCATCTGCCTCCGGAGCGCTTCCGAAACCGGCCGTCGATTTCAAACTCGACTGGAAGAACGCTGCGACCGCCCAGACCAAGAGCAGCGGCCTTTCGGGCCTGAGTGCTGCGGCGTCCGGCAAGTTCGCCAACGACCGGGTCGATTTCGATGCCAACATCGCCGGCAAGGACGGCGTGTTGGCCAAGGCGACGGGCGGCGTCACGATCGCGGGAACGGCCATCCGGGACCTTTCGATCAATGCCGATATCCCGGCGCTGCCGGCAAATATCGCAAATGCTTTCGTTCCCGGTCTCGGTGCCGAGGGCACGCTTTCGGCAAGCGCCATAACGTCGGGAACGCCGGCAAATCCGATCGTCGATTTCAAGCTCAACTGGAAAGATGCCGCGACCAGCCACACCAAGGCTGCCGGCCTTTCCCGCCTTGCGCTGGCGGCGACCGGAAAATACGCCGGTGACAGGCTGGATTTTGATGCCGCGCTCAACGGCAGCGGCGGCATTGCGCTGAAAGCCACCGGCAATCTCGCCATCGCAGGCACGTCGATCAAGTCTCTCGATGTTACGGCGAATACCACCAATCTTCCGGCCAGCATCGCCAACGGCTTCGTTCCCGGCCTTGCAGCCGAGGGCGCGGTCTCAGCAACCGCAAAGGCCACCGGCGCGCTATCGGCGCCCTCCGTCGACTTCAAGGTCGACTGGAAGAACGCGGCGACGAGCCAGACCAAAGGTGCCGGCCTTTCGCCGTTCAGCATCGGTGCATCAGGCAAACTTGCCGGAAACAGGCTGACGGTCGACACCAGCCTTGCCGGTGACGCCGGCATGTCGCTGAAAGGCGGCGGCAGTGTCGTGATCACAGGCAATCGCGCCCTCGACATGCGATTCAACGGCAATCTTCCTTTCGCCGTGCTCGGCGCCCCGCTTGCGCAGCAGGGCCTCGTTGCGGACGGGGTCGCCACCGTCAACCTCCAGATTGGCGGAACGGCCGCAGCGCCCGTTATCAACGGCACTGTCTCGACATCAGGCGCGAAGCTCGTCGACGTCCGACGCAATCTTGCCGTCAACAATCTTGCGGCGACCGTGACCTTCAATGGCAGCCAGGCGGTGATATCGCGCCTCAGCGGCAACCTTGGCGGCGGCGGCACGATTTCGGCCAGCGGCACCATCGGCATCCAGCCGGCCGGCGGCTTTCCCGCTGACATTTCGATCAAGCTCGACAAGGCGGTCTATGTCGATGGAACGCTTGTCGTCTCGACCGTCAATGGCACGGTCGGCCTGCGCGGGCCGATCATGAATGCGACGTTGAGCGGCAAGCTTCGGCTGGACAAAACCTCGATCACGGTCCCGGAAAAATTGCCGACCTCGCTGAGAGAAGTCGACATCCGGCATAAGAATGCGCCGCGGGCGGTTCTTGCGCAGCTGCGCGATGACGGTGAGCGGAAACCCGGCGAGAAATCCTCCGTGATCACGCTGGATCTCGAAATCGATGCGCCCTCGCATATCTTCGTACGCGGCCGCGGCATCGATGCCGAGCTTGGCGGCCGGGTGACCATCCGCGGAACAGCGGCTGCACCCATCGTGACCGGCGGTTTCGTCATGCGCCGCGGTCGCATGACCATTCTCAACCGCCGCCTGGATTTCTCCGACAAGAGCAGGATCACCTTCGCCGGCGACCTGACGCCGGCGCTCGATATGGAAGCGACCTCGGCCTCCGGCTCGACGACGCTGACCGTCGACGTCGCGGGTCTCGCCACCGACCCCGCGATCACCTTTTCCTCCTCGCCCCAGCTGCCGCAGGACGAGGTGCTGGCGCAGCTGATCTTCGGCCAATCGATGTCGAAGCTCTCGCCGGTGCAGATCGCCCAGCTCGCCGACGCCGTCAGTCAGCTGGCCGGCAACCGCTCGACCTCGCTTTTCGAAGGCCTGCGCAACCAGCTCGGCGTCGACGATTTCGACGTCAGCACCGATTCCAAGGGACAGACGAGCGTCAGCGTCGGCCGTTATCTCAACGACCGCACCTATTTCGAATTGCAGCAGGGCGGTTCGGCCGGCGCCAAGGCGGTGATCAACCTCGATGTCGGCCGCGGCGTCAAGCTGCGGGGAGCGGCCGGGGGTAATGGCGCGGGCGAAGCTGGCATTGTCTATGAACGGGAATACTGAGCCAGCTTAACCTATTATTTTTACGCTATTCCGGACGGAAAACCGCTTCGCACTTTTCCTCGAAATTGCTCTAGAAACCCGTTTTGCTTGTCTTGAGAAGGATGTTGGTCTCGGTCGAATTGATGCCATTGATCAGCCGGATCCGGTGCAGCGTCTCGTCGAAGGCAGCAAGGTCGCGATCCTCGAGTTCGGCGACGAAATCCCATTTGCCGTTGGTGCTGTGAAGCGCCCGCACCTGCGGTAGGCCCCTCAACTGATCGGCCACCCTGTCGGCGAGCTTGCCGAGCACCTCGATCATGACGATGGCGCGCACGCCGGCGGACCGCGTCTCATGACCGGTGCGGATGGTGAAGCCGACGATGGTGCCGCTGGCGACCAGCCGCTCGATCCGGGCGGCAACCGTTGCCCGTGATGCACCCGTCATTGCCGCAAGCGAAGAGACGGAAATCCGGGCGTTATGGCGAAGTGCACTCAGAAGTTCAGTGTCGAGATCATCCACGCTGATCACTTTGTCAAAATAGGTTTATCAATCTGCGCAATCATAGTCCATTTCTGACACTTTTCCATCTTTTTGCCGCCAGCCCTTTATCCCACTATCGGCCGAAACAGGCCTCAACACGGAGCCCTCCAAAATGAATACCCAATCGCGATCTGTCACCCTCATCGGCGCGCCGCTGGAAGAAGGCTCCGGCCGCAGAGGGGCTGCCATGGGCCCTGCGGCCCTGCGCATTGCCGGCGTCGACCAGACGCTGATCGAGCTTGGCCATGACGTCGCCGATATCGGCGATCTCAGGATCGTGCCGGCGATGGATCTGCCGAACCACCCGAAGGCCCATAATCTGAGGATCATCGGCGCCTTCACGCGCGCCCTTGAAAGTAGCGTCCACGACGTGGCCGCCTCCGGCCGTTTTCCGCTGATTCTCGGCGGCGACCACAGCCTTTCCATGGGCAGTGTTTCCGGCATGGCCCGCTATGCCGCCAGCAAAGACCGCCCGCTCTTCGTCCTCTGGCTTGATGCCCATGCCGATTTCAATTCTCCGGCCACGTCGCCGTCCGGCAATATTCACGGCATGCCTGTCGCCTTCTTCTGTGGCGAGGCGGAGTTCGCCGAGATCCTGCCGAAGGGACGTCCGTTCGTCGATCCAAAGAATGTCTTCCAGGTCGGCATCCGTTCGGTCGATGCGCGCGAGCGCGAGGAAATCCACGAACACGGTGTCAATGTCTTCGACATGCGCGCGATCGACGAGCAGGGCATCGGCGCCATCATGCGTGAGATCCTCGATGTCGTGACCAGGGCAAACGGCCTGCTGCACGTCAGCCTCGACCTCGATTTCCTCGATCCCGAGATCGCTCCCGGTGTCGGCACGACGGTCCCGGGTGGCGCGACTTTTCGCGAGGCGCATCTGGTGATGGAAATGCTCTCGGACAGTGGCCTCGTCTCGTCGCTCGATCTCGTCGAACTCAATCCGTTTCTCGACGATCGCGGCAAGAGCGCCCGCATCCTGGTGGAGCTGACGGCAAGCCTCTTCGGCCGCCGCATCTTCGATCGTCCGACACGCGCCGCATAAGAGCATGTCGAACAAAAGTGTGCAGCGGTTTTGCGAACATGCGTTGAAATAAAACTAGAGGGAGAACGGCCATGAACACTTCGGAAAAACTGATCGCCACGGAACAACGGCTCGGCGCCCATAACTACAAGCCGCTCGACGTGGTGCTGACGCGTGGCGAAGGTGTTTATGTCTGGGATACCGACGGCAACCGCTATCTCGATTGCCTCTCGGCCTATTCCGCCGTCAACCAGGGCCATTGTCATCCGAAGATCCTCGCCGCCATGGTCGAGCAGGCGGGCAGGCTGACGCTCACCTCCCGCGCCTTCCGCAACGACCAGCTCGCCTATCTCTACGAAGAGCTCGCGGCTCTCACCGGCTCCCACAAGATCCTGCCGATGAATTCCGGCGCCGAAGCGGTGGAGACCGCCATCAAGGCGGTGCGCAAATGGGGATACGAGGTCAAGGGCGTGCCGGATGGCAAGGCGGAGATCATCGTCTGCGCTGATAATTTCCATGGCCGGACGCTGAGCATCATCAGTTTCTCCACCGATCCCGAAGCCCGCGCCGGCTTCGGTCCCTATACGCCAGGCTTCCGCATCATTCCCTTCGGCGATGCCGAGGCTTTCGCCGCCGCAATCAATGCCAATACGGTGGCTGCCCTGATCGAGCCGATCCAGGGCGAAGCCGGCGTCATCATTCCGCCGGCAGGTTATTTCACCCGCATCCGCGAACTCTGCACGGCAAACAACGTCACCCTCATCCTCGACGAGATTCAGACCGGCCTCGGCCGTACCGGCAAGCTGCTGGCGGAGGAGCACGAAGGCATCGAGGCCGACGTGACGCTGATCGGCAAGGCGCTGTCCGGCGGCTTCTATCCCGTGTCGGCCGTGCTTTCGAATTCCGAAGTTCTGGGCGTGCTGCAGCCCGGCCAACACGGCTCGACCTTCGGCGGCAATCCACTCGCCTGCGCAGTGGCGCGTGCCGCGCTCAAGGTGCTGACGGAAGAGGGCATGATCGAGAACGCCGCCGTCATGGGCGACTACTTCCTCGAAGGCCTCGGGTCGATCCGCTCGAACATCGTCAGGGACGTGCGCGGCCGTGGCCTAATGATGGCCATCGAACTGGAACCCGAAGCCGGCGGCGCACGGCAATATTGCCATGCGCTGAAAGAGCGCGGCCTTCTCGCCAAGGATACCCACGACCACACAATTCGCCTCGCTCCGCCGCTGGTCATCACCAAAGAGCAGGTAGATTGGGCAGTCTCGCAGATTGAGAAGACGATAGGCTGAGTAAATCGGCGCAATTCTTCTTCACGATCTCGAACATGCATGGAAGATCCCGAATGCCAGAGTTCGGCTGGAAGAGATCGACAGCAAAACCGCCTGGTTTTCATCCGAGATTAAAAACCTTCGCAATCGCGTCTCCCGATTTAGATTTGGGCAACACTCTTTCGCTAATGTCGTCGATAACCGTAACGATGCTTCGCCGAGCGCAAAGCCATCGCGTGGTATGAAGGCAAAGCTTGGCCGCGCCAATGGTGGCGCATCCGCTTCTGCCCTGGCTTACGATAGTTGGGAAGAATTCTAATGGCCACGATCAATTCGACTAACTTCAGCGGCGATACGCTCGAAATTATTGCCTTCCGCCTGCATGACCAGGAATTCTGCGTCAAGACCACGACCATCCGCGAAATCCGCGGCTGGGCGCCGTCGACGCCGATCCCGCATGCGCCGGCCGATGTCATCGGTGTCATGAACCTGCGCGGCTCGGTGATCCCGATCATCGATCTTGCTTTCAAACTCGGCATGAAAAGCACGGTCGCCAATGAGCGCAGCGCCATCGTCGTCGCCGAAGTTCACAGCATGGTCATCGGCATGCTTGTCGACCGCGTCTCGGATATCCTCACCATCTCCTCCAGCCAGGTGCAGCCGGTGCCCGAGGTGACCGCCTCCTTCGACCGCGCTTATTGCGAAGGTATCATTGCCTCGGAAAACGGAATGATCTGCTTCCTGAACCTCGCCAAGATGTTCAAGGAAAACGAGACGGATGAACTGGCGGCCTGATCGGCCAATATAATTCTCAATAAAAACCGCCCACACGGGCGGTTTTTTGTTGCGCATCGCGAGCAAGCCCCGGCCGCCACCATCCGCCTTGGCGCTTTTGATTAGAAACAGCTTCTATACCGGAAATTAACCACGTTCCGTCATCATGGGATACTCAAGGATGACACGTTTTCCGCCAACCTGGGAATGACAACCGGTACTGTCTGTCTTCTCATCACCGGCATTCCTTGTCCGATCGGCTTCGCCTTACCAGACGAAGCAGCAGAAAACTGTGCATTTCAGAGGGACGGGAATGTTTGGTCTATCTTCCGATTCGAAATATATTCTCAATGCCATTTCCAAATCGCAGGCGATCATCGAATTCGACCTCAAGGGAAATATCCTCACGGCGAACGAGAATTTCTGCAATGCACTTGGTTATCGCCTGAGCGAGATCGTCGGCAAGCATCACAGCATGTTCTGCGAGCCGGCCTATACGGCAACGCCTGAATATCGTGCCTTCTGGGCACGGCTCGGGCGCGGCGAATATGATGCCGGTGCTTACAAGCGTCTCGCCAAGGGCAACAGAGAGATATGGATCCAGGCTTCCTACAATCCTGTTCTCAAGGGCGGCAAGCCATTCAAGGTGGTGAAATTCGCGGCCGACATCACTGCCGCCAAGAAGCAGGCGGTCGAGGATTCCGGCAAGCTGGAGGCGATCTCGCGTTCGCAGGCGGCGATCGAATTCACCCCGAAGGGCGAGATCCTGATCGCGAATGAGAATTTCTGCAAAGCCATGGGATACTCCCTGGCCGAGATCTCCGGCAAGCATCACAGCATATTCTGCGATCCGGCCTATGTCAGCACCGAGGATTACGGCAACTTCTGGCGCCGTCTTGCCAATGGCGAATTCATTGCCAACGAATTCGTCCGCTTCGGCAAGGACGGCCGCGAAATCTGGATCCAGGCTGCCTATAACCCGATCGTCGATGCCGACGGCAAGGTCTACAAGGTCGTGAAGTTCGCAACCGACGTCACCCAACGCATGAGCGCGATTTCACTGCTTGGTGGCGCGCTGCGCCAGCTGTCCGAAGGTGATCTGACACGGACGGTGGACACGCCCTTCGTCCCGTCGATGGAACAGTTGCGGCACGATTTCAACACCGCAATCAAAGGTCTTGCCGAGACGATGAAGACGATCGGCGAGAATGCCAGCGCGATCGCCTCCGGCTCACGCGAGATTGGCGCATCGGCGGACTCCTTCTCCAAGCGGACGGAACAGCAAGCCGCATCCATCGAAGAAACCGCAGCCGCGCTGGAAGAGATCACCACGACTGTCAACGATTCCAGCCGTCGCGCCGATGAGGCCGGCCGCCTTGTCGCCATGACCAAGCAGGGCGCCGAGCAGTCCGGTATCGTGGTCCGCAATGCCGTCGCCGCCATGGGCCAGATCGAACAGTCCTCCCGCGAAATCACCAACATCATCGGCGTCATCGACGATATCGCCTTCCAGACCAATCTCCTGGCATTGAATGCCGGCGTCGAGGCGGCCCGCGCCGGCGAAGCCGGCAAGGGCTTCGCCGTAGTGGCCCAGGAGGTCAGGGAGCTCGCCCAGCGCTCCGCTAACGCCGCCAAGGAGATCAAGACGCTGATCAACACGTCGGGCGAGCATGTCAGGAACGGCGTCGGCCTCGTCGGCCAAACCGGTAAAGCGCTCGAGGAGATCGTCACCCAGGTCGGCGATATCGACGGCAACGTCGTCGCCATCGTCGAAGCCTCCAGGGAGCAGGCAACCGGCCTCAAGGAAATCAACCAGGCCGTCAATACACTGGATCAGGCAACCCAGCAAAATGCCGCCATGGTCGAGGAGAGCACCGCTGCCAGCCACAGCCTTGCGAGAGAGGCCGAAACGCTGCGTGTTCTGCTGACGAGGTTCCGTCTGCCAGGCCAGACCCAGACCGCCGGCAGGCATGAGGCAAGACAGACGGGCTCACCGCCGCTGCATCTTGTTTCACGTGTCGCAAAGGCGCACGGGACTGCCGCGGCAACTGCCCAGAGCTGGGAAGAGTTCTGATCCCAGTCTCCGCACATCGTCATTTTACCATGCCGCGGCCAGGCGGCACTTTGATCAGACTGCGTTGTATACGAAGATAAAAGCGCGACGCATGATTGCGACGATCCTTTCACGATCGAGCAGGCCTACCCCCTCCAACGCCCCATCTGTCCGTGTTTCCGCTGCAGTCATGAACGACTCCTCCTTGATTCAGGCCTGGGTTGATTGAGACTTGGCTTGATTCAGACTTACTGTCACCGGCGCATGCGCAGGCAGGTTGCTTCCTGCCTCCCCTCCCGCATGGGCCGATCCTGATTACTGAATCTAAGCATGTCGCGCAAAAGTGTGCAGCGGTTTTGCGGTAACGACATGCGTTGGAAATAACGACCTAAAGCACGAGGAGCCAATCTGAAAGATGCGACGCGCTCTAGTGTGTTACCGGCTCCGGCTTTCGGATAAGAGGAACGGCCTGAAGCACGAGTGCATCCAGGCCGTTTTCCTCATTCTCCAGAATTTCGAACAGCTGCCGCCGCATGCGCGGGTCCCAGAATTTGTTGATATGGGTGGCGACCCCCTGCGCGGCCTCGCTTTCCGGCTGGCTCTTGAAGAAGGTGGCGATCTGGTTTGCCATATAGACGAGCTTGGTTTTGGTATCATGCGACATCGGCAATGCTTCCGGGCGAGATGCGGTGCGGGTGAGTGAAGATCTCGAAATCCTCGCCGCGCACCAGCGCGACGAGCGTCATGCCGGCCTCTTCGGCCGTGCGGATGGCGAGAGCCGTCGGCGCGGAAATGGCGATAAGCACAGGGCTGCCGAGGATCGCCGCCTTCTGCACCATCTCGACGGAAAGCCGGCTGGTGACGACGACGGCGCCGTCGCCACCTCTTTCACCGGCGCGGATGACGGCGCCGCAGAGCTTGTCCAGCGCATTGTGCCGGCCGACATCTTCGCGCACGGCAATCAGCCCTCTGTCGGGAAGATAGAACCCGGCGCCGTGCACCGCCCGTGTTTCGCGATGCAGCGGCTGGGCCTCGTTCAGAAGCGAAACGGCGCGGACGATATTCGCATGCGACAGCACCAGCGGGGATGTCGAAACATCAGGCACCGGCCGTACCGCCTGTTCGATCGATTCGATGCCGCAGAGCCCGCAGCCGACCGGCCCCGCCATGCTGCGGCGCCGTGCCCGCAGCCGATCAGCGATGTCATCGATCAGGCTCACCTGCACATCGATCCCCTGCTCACCCTCGATAACCTCGACGCCCGATATCTCCGCCGGCCCGGCGATGATCCCTTCGGTCAGACTGAATCCGACGGCGAAATCCTCGAGATCCGCAGGCGTTGCCATCATCACCGCATGCGAACTGCCGCCGTATGAAAAGGCGATCGGCACCTCTTCCGGCACGATGCGAGAGCTCGTGTGCATAATGCCGTTGCGGCGGGCGGTTTCGAGAGCACGGGCGGTGACGGTGAAGGTCATGATGCGCGTTCCTGCTTACCGAGCCGCTCCCGCATCGTCACTCCGCTGCCTCGAGCTTGCCGGCGATGCGGCGTGATTGCCGCGCCTGCTCGTCATATTCCAGCTGCCATTCACTCGGCCCGTTGGAGGGCGAGACCTGCACCGCCGTCACCTTGTATTCCGGGCAGTTCGTCGCCCAGTCGGAGAAATCGGTGGTGATGACGTTCGCCTGCGTATTGGGATGATGAAAGGTCGTATAAACGACACCCGGCGCGACGCGATCGGTGATCAGCGCCCTGAGCGTCGTGTCGCCGGAGCGGCTGCCGAGTTTCACCCAGTCGCCATCGCGAACGCCGCGCTGCTCGGCATCGTGTGGATGGATTTCCAGCCGGTCTTCCGCGTGCCAGATGACATTCTCGGTCCGCCGCGTCTGCGCCCCGACATTGTACTGGCTGAGGATGCGGCCGGTTGTCAGCAGCAGCGGGAAGCGCGGACCGGTACGCTCGTCGGTCGCTACATATTCGGTGCGGATGAACTTGCCCTTGCCGCGCACGAAGCCATTGACATGCATGATCGGTGAGCCGAGCGGGTTCTTCTCGTTGCAGGGCCACTGCACCGAGCCCATTTTATCGAGATAGTCGTAGGAGACCATCGCGAAACTCGGCGTCGTCGCAGCGATCTCGTCCATGATCTCCGACGGATGGGTATAATGCCAGTCGAGCCCCATCGCCTGGGCAAGCTTCTGCGTCACTTCCCAGTCGCCATAGCCGTTGCGCGGCGACATCACCTTGCGCACGCGGTTGATGCGGCGCTCCGCATTGGTGAAGGTGCCGTCCTTCTCGAGGAAGGTGGAGCCCGGCAGGAAGACATGGGCGTAGTTGGCGGTCTCGTTGAGGAACAGATCCTGCACGACGACGCATTCCATCGCCGCAAGCCCCGCCGCGACATGTTTGGTATCGGGATCGGACTGCAGGATGTCTTCGCCCTGGATGTAAATGCCCTTGAAGGAGCCGTCGACTGCCGCATCCAGCATGTTCGGAATACGCAGGCCCGGCTCGTTGTTGAGCTTCACGCCCCAGAGCTTTTCGAAGATGTCACGCGTCGCATCGTCGGAAATGTGCCGGTAGCCTGGCAGTTCGTGCGGGAAGGAACCCATGTCGCAGGAGCCCTGCACATTGTTCTGGCCGCGCAGCGGGTTCACGCCGACGCCGGGACGGCCGATATTGCCGGTCGCCATCGCCAGGTTGGCGATCGCGATGACCGTGGTCGAGCCCTGGCTGTGTTCGGTGACGCCGAGGCCGTAGTAGATCGCACCATTGCCGCCCTTGGCATAGAGTCTTGCCGCGCCGCGCAGATCCGCCGCCGGCACGCCGGTGAAGATCTCGGTCTGCTCGGGACTGTGCTGCGGTTCGGCGACAAAGGCCGCCCAATCCTCGAACTCCGACCAGTCGCAGCGCTCGCGGATGAACGCCTCGTCAAAGAGGCCTTCGGTGACGATCACATGCGCCAGCGCCGTCATGACCGCGACATTGGTGCCGGGCTTCAGCGGCAGGTGATACGAGGCCTCGATATGCGGCGAGCGGACGATATCGGTGCGGCGCGGATCGATGACGATGAGCTTGGCGCCTTGGCGCAGCCGCTTCTTCAGCCGCGAGCCGAACACCGGATGCCCGTCGGTCGGGTTGGCGCCAATGACGACGACGACATCCGAATGCTCGACGCTGTCGAAATCCTGCGTGCCCGCCGACGTGCCGAACGTCTGGCCGAGGCCGTAGCCGGTCGGCGAATGGCAGACGCGGGCGCAGGTATCGACATTGTTGTTGCCGAAGCCGGCGCGGATCAGCTTCTGCACCAGATAAGTTTCCTCATTGGTGCAGCGCGACGAGGTGATGCCGCCAATCGCCTCGCGGCCGTATTGATACTGGATACGGCGGAACTCCATCGCCACATGCGCGAAGGCTACGTCCCAGCTGACTTCCCGCCAGGGATCGCTGACCTTTTCGCGGATCATCGGATTGAGGATGCGGTCCTTGTGGGTGGAATAGCCATAGGCGAAGCGGCCCTTGACGCAGGAATGGCCGCGATTGGCCTGACCGTCCTTCCACGGCACCATGCGCACCAGTTCCTCGCCGCGCATCTCCGCCTTGAAAGAACAGCCGACGCCGCAATAGGCGCAGGTGGTCACGGCTGAATGCTCCGGCTGGCCGATCTGGATCACCGATTTCTCCGTCAGCGTCGCCGTCGGGCAGGCCTGGACGCAGGCGCCGCAGGACACGCATTCGGAATCGATGAAATGCTCGTGCATGCCGGGCGAAACGCGTGAGCCGAAGCCACGGCCCTCGATCGTCAGCGCGAAGGTGCCCTGCACTTCCTCGCAGGCGCGCACACAGCGCGAACAGACGATGCACTTGGAGGGATCATAGGTGAAGTAGGGATTGGATTCGTCCTTCGGCATCCATTTCAGATTGACGTCGCCATTGCTGCGCGCCTTGACGTGGTTGTCGCCCTCATAGCCGTAGCGCACATCGCGCAGGCCGACGGCGCCCGCCATGTCCTGCAATTCGCAATCGCCGTTGGCCGCGCAGGTGAGACAGTCGAGCGGATGGTCGGAAATATAGAGTTCCATCACGCCGCGGCGGATATCCTTCAGCCGCCCCGTCTGCGTGTGCACCACCATGTTTGCCGCCACCGGCGTCGTGCAGGAGGAGGGTGTGCCGTTGCGACCCTCGATCTCGACGAGGCAGAGCCGGCAGGAGCCGAAAGCGTCGACCATATCGGTGGCACAGAGCTTCGGCACCTTGATGCCGGCCTCCATCGAGGCGCGCATGATGGAGGTGCCCTCCGGCACGCTGATCTGCTGTCCGTCGATGGTGAGCGTCACCATGGCCTCGGATTTCGAAGCCGGGGTGCCGTAGTCGATTTCATGGATGAGAGACATGACTGGTCTCCTTGCTTGAGATGGTGACGTCAGCGCAGGCGTTCCATGAAAAACTCGTCATTCCGCCGCCTCCACCAGAGGTGCCGGCGAAAAATCCTCCGGGAAATGCGTCATGGCGCTCATGACGGGATAGGGCGTGAAACCACCCAGCGCACAGAGCGAGCCGAACTTCATCGTGTTGCAGAGATCGGCAAGCAGCACCCGGTTCTTCTCCGGCTCGATACCGCGGGCGATCTTGTCGGCCGTCTCGACGCCGCGCGTCGAGCCGATGCGGCAGGGCGTGCACTTGCCGCAGCTTTCGACGGCGCAGAATTCCATCGCGAAACGCGCCTGCTTCAGCATATCGGCCGTGTCGTCGAAGACGACGATGCCGGCATGGCCGATAAGCCCGTCCTTGGCGGCGAAGGATTCGTAATCGAACGGCGTGTCGAACAGCGCCCGCGGAAAATAGGCGCCGAGCGGTCCGCCGACCTGCACGGCTTTGACCGGCCGTCCCGTCACTGTACCGCCACCGATCTTGTCGACGATATCTCCGAGCGAAAGACCAAAGGCCGTCTCAAAGAGGCCGCCATATCTGACATTGCCCGCAATCTGCAGCGGGATGGTGCCGCGTGAGCGGCCCATGCCGAAATCGCGGTAGAAGGCCGCACCCTTTTCCATGATGACGGGCACCGAAGCCAGCGAGATCACGTTGTTGATGACGGTCGGACAATTAAACAGCCCCTTATGCGCCGGCAGCGGCGGCTTGGCGCGCACGATGCCGCGCTTGCCCTCGAGGCTGTTCAGCAGCGCCGTCTCCTCGCCGCAGACATAGGCGCCGGCGCCGGTGCGCACCTCGATATCGAAGGCGCGGCCGGATCCGAGCACCGATGGTCCGAGGATACCGGCCTGGCGCGCGAGGCCGACGGCCTCGGTCATGACAGCGATCGCATGCGGATATTCCGAACGCGTATAGACGAAACCCTTGGTCGCCCCGGTCGCCAGCCCTGATATCGCCATGCCCTCGATCAACACGAAGGGATCGCCCTCCATGATCATCCGGTCGGCAAAAGTGCCGCTGTCGCCCTCATCGGCATTGCAGACGATATATTTGCGTTCACCGGCGGCATCGAGAACGGTCTTCCACTTGATGCCTGTGGGAAAGCCGGCGCCGCCGCGTCCGCGCAGGCCGGAATCGGTGACTTCCTTGACGATTTCGGCTGATGTCATCGAAACGGCGCGGCGAAGGCCGGCAAGACCGCCATGCGCCTCGTAATCCGCCAGCGAAAGCGGATCGGTGACGCCGCAGCGGGCGAAGGTCAGGCGAGTTTGCTCCTTGAGGAACGGGAGGTCTTCAACCTCCCCGAGACAGAGTCGATGCTCGCCTCCATCAATCATCCCGGCATCGAACAGATCAGCCACATCCTTGGACTTCAAGGGTCCATAGCCGATGCGCTTTCCGGCTACCTCGATCTCGACCAGCGGCTCCAGCCAGAACATTCCGCGCGAGCCGTTGCGCACGATCTCGGCATCGAAGCCGCGGGCGGCGATCTCCTGGGCAATCGCCTTTGCCACCTTTTCGGCCCCGAGCGCCAGCGCTGCGGCATCGCGCGGAACATATATCCTCACCGTCATCGACGTACCTCCGCGACGAGTTCCGCCGCCGTCTGATCGTCGACCCGGCCATAGAGCTCGCCGTCAAGCATCACCGCCGGCGCGCAGGCGCAGAGCCCGAGACAGTAGACCGGCTCCAGCGTCACGCCGCCATCGAGCGTCGTCTGATGAAAATCAATGCCGAGCAGCGCCTTGACGCGTTCGGCCAGCGCATCGCCACCCATCGACTGACAGGCTTCGGCGCGACAGAGCTTCAGCACGTGCCGGCCGGCGGGATGGTCGCGATAATCGTGATAGAAGGTCACCACGCCATGCACCTCGGCCCGCGAGAGGTTCAATTCCTCCGCGATGACGGGCATGGCTTCCTGCGGCACATAGCCGAATTCCTGCTGAACCTCGTGCAGAATGGGAAGCAGCGGCCCTTCGAGAAATCGAAGATCGGCGACGATGGCTCGGGTGCGCGCTGCAATATCGCCTTCGGCGATATGAATGGTCATAAGGCAGCCCTCCCGGCGGCTTGCTCGTTGTGGAATAGCGGGCCTCCCCCGGCCGAGTGCTATTCCGCAACTACCATTTCAGGGAAGCAGCCGGTGATCAATAAAGCTATCTCGTTGCTTGATAGGTTTTTTCTATCAGAGTTCTTCGTCTTGCACGAGCACCCTCGCCTCGTGCAGCAAGGCCGATACAAGCGGCGTAAAGGGCTCGCGATAAGGCGCAACAAGGCCGACCAGATGATGCGCCTCCGGCTCGACGATCGGGATCATGCGGATTTCCACTGGAAATCCAAAGGATTTGGCCACGTTGCGCGGCATGATGCTCGCCCAGCGTCCAGTCCTGACATGCGAGAACAGCACGATCATCGAGTTGGATTCGAGCGTCGGATGCGCTGTGGCGCCCGCTTCCGTCAAGTGGCGGTTGATGATCCGACGGTTCTGCATGTCGGCAGTCAATAGACAAAGCCGAAGATCGCCGATCTCCCGCCAGGTCACGTCGTCGCGATCGGATAGCGGACTGCCTGCAGCCGTGATCAGATTATAGCGCTCGGCATAGAGGGGAACGGTCGTGACGCGGCCGAGCGGCTCGTTTTCGAGATAGGTGATGCCGGCATCGATTTCGAGGTTTTCGAGCATGCTCAGCACCTGCAGCGAATTCCGCGAGACGATCGAAAAGGTCACGCCGGGATGCCGCTCCTGAAAAGGCGTGGTAATGCGCGAAAGCATGGCGAGCGCGGTCGGAATAGCGGCGAGGCGGATGTGGCCGGAAAGGCCGCGGCGCGCGGCGCGCATCTCTTCGCGCATGGTGCGGGCATCGCCGACGATGCGTCGCGCCCATTCGAGCACGCGCTGCCCTTCCGGCGTCAGCCCCTGGAACCGCGAACCGCGCTGCACCAGCATGACGCCAAGCTGATCCTCGAGCTGCCGGATGGCAGCCGAAAGCGTCGGCTGCGAGATCCCGCACTCCTCCGCGGCGCGGCCAAAATGCTTTTCATTGGCAAGGGCGATGAAGAATTCCAGCTTGTCGATCATCCGGTCTCCCGATCCGGCATGACATCATCCGGGTCAGTTCATCTTTGACGCAGCAGCCGTGCTCCGCAAGGGCGATCGCTAACTGTTTTCTGCAGCCGGAAAAAGATCGAACAGCGATTCGAGGAAAGCAAGCACGCTGACATTGCCGATGCTGTAATAGACCAGCCTGCCCTGACGGCGCGTATGGACCAGGCCTTCGAGCCTTAAACGCGCCAGCTGCTGCGAGACCATTGCCTGCTGTATGCCGAGGATGTTCTCGATTTCACTCACCGTCCGCTCCTCGTTCGCCAGTATGCAGAGGATCAGAAGTCGGGTCTGGTGCGCTAGCGCTTTCAGCAGATCGCTCGCTTCGTGGGCTTTTCCAGCGAGTTTGTGCAATTCCTGGCCGGTCATCCCCGGCTCGGGTTTGGGCAACGGCATTCGGTATTATCTCGGAAGGGAGGCGATGAGGTAGATCAGCACAATAGCATATTCGCACAAGCGAATTGGTCAAAAGTGATGAAATGCCAAAAAAGGTCCAAACAAATCAGCAGATAAGCTGACCGCCGTTGATCTCGATCACCTGTCCGGTGATGTAGCCCGAGAGCGAGGGAGCCGCCAGGAACAGATAGGCGGGAGCGCAGTCCTCCGCCGTGCCGAGCCGCTGCAGGGGGATGGATTTTCTCGTCTGTTCCAGCTTTTCGCGGGAGGAATAGCGCTCATGGAATTCCGTCTCGATCGTTCCCGGTGACACGCAATTGACGCGGATTCCGTCCGGTGCAAGCTCACGGGCAAGCGCCTTGGAATAGGTCGCAACGAAGGCTTTCGAAGCCGAATAGATCGAGGAGCCGGGGCTGCCGCCGGTCAGCGCCGAAATCGAAACCGTGTTGACGATGGCAGCGCCTTCAGCCGCCTTCAATGCCGGCAGCAGCGCGCGTGTCAGCGCCACCACCGATGTCTGGTTGAGCCGCACGACCGCCTCATATTCTGCGTCGGTGAGCGTGGCAGCGGGAAAACGGCCAAGCATGGTACCGGCATTGTTGACGAGCACATCGACCCTGTCGAAGAAGGCGAGAGCATCTTCAGCAAATTGCGCTGCCCCACCAACTGCGGAGAAATCGGCATGCAGCAGCAGCGCCCGTCTTTCAGATTCAGCCGTCAGCAGGAAATCCGGGAGGTCGCGTCCCGGCTTGCGCCCGGTATGGACGATTACTTTCGCGCCGCAGTCCAGGAACTGCCGGGCCACTTCAAGGCCGATGCCGCGACCGGCGCCGGTCACGACCACATTGCGATTTTCGAACAGTCTGGGATGAAACACGAAGCCGTCCTCCTCGCGGACAGTGCCGCCGGTTGCGTCACTCGCCCTTAACATATGAGCACGCCGACCGAAAGAAAGGCGCGCATCGATCTTTCCCGGGAGAGACTTGGTCTCACCCCGGAAACTGCTCTTCCCAAGAAGTTCCAGCCTTTTAGTTTTCGGTCTCCAGAAGCCGCGCGCCTGGCCCCTCCCTGCCGAGCCGGTCGCAGGGATTGCGCAACGGACAGCTTTCGATCGACAGGCAGCCGCAGCCGATGCAACCTGTCAGACGGTCGCGCAGCAGGCTAAGCCGCCTGATTCGCGCGTCGAGATCATCCTTCCAGCGCGCCGACAGCGTCTGCCAGTCGGCGACGGTCGGCGTGCGTCCCTGCGGCAGGGACTCGAACGCCGCCTGGATTTCCGAAAGCGGAATGCCGACACGCTGCGCCACCTTGATGATGCCGAGCCGGCGCAGCACATCGCGGCCATAGCGCCGCTGGTTGCCGCGGGAGCGGATGCTCGAGATCAGCCCCTTGGTCTCGTAAAAATGCAGCGCCGAGACGGCCAGGCCGCTGCGCTCTGCCACTTCACCGACCGTCAGGAGCTTGCCGAGCGGCGCCGCGGGAATTGTATCCATCACCTCTTGACCTCAATATTAGTTGAGGTTTTATAACCTTAGCTCCTGCAATCGTAAAGTCCAATCGCAACAAGGAGCGACGCGTGAAAACACCCACCAGGCTGGCTGTCATCTATGGGAGCAGGAGAGAGGGCCGCATCTGCGACCGGGTGGTCAAATGGCTGACGCAGGAGCTCGTCCGCTTCCCGCAATTTGATATCGACATCATCGACCCGCTGGATTTCGCGCTGCCGGCCAACCGTGACATGACGCACCCCGAAATCGACAGGCTCGCCGGACGGCTTGGCATGGCCGACGCCTTCATCATCGTCACGCCGGAATACAATCACAGCTTCACCGCCTCGTTGAAGTCGATCATCGATTTCTTCTTCGAGCCCTGGCAGGGCAAGCCGGTCGCCTTCGTTTCCTATGGCGGCATATCTGGCGGCCTGCGCGCCGTCGAACAGCTGCGGCTCGTCTTTGCCGAACTCCACGCCGTGACGATCCGCGATTCGGTCAGCTTTGCCGCACCTTGGAACCGCTTCGACACAGACGGGCGGCTCGACAATCCCGCCGAGGCAATGCGTTTGCTCGATCGGATGATGACGAGGCTGGAATGGTGGACGCAGGCGCTCGTCGCTGCCCGCAGCGATCGTCCCTATACCGACATAGAGCGCCGCGCGTCTTTTCAGACGCGCTAAGGACGCTCTATCACTTTGAATCTGCGCATAATCCTTTCCGAAAATCGATTCCGATTTTCGGGGTTACGCGCTAGCCGCCTGAGGCAGAAAGCTCCGGTTCCGTTCCCGGCAGGTACGGAACCATTGGGAACACCCGGACAGGACCTCCGTCCGGGTGTTTCCCGTCACATCAGGCTCATCCCGACCGCGCGGACGGGTTCGCAATTTTGCTGTTGCGGGGAGGAAACCCCGGTGATAGTTTCCGCGCAAATAACAGGGGAGCTCCGTATCGCCGGGGCTGAGATGTGAGGTGCAAGCCTCTGGACCCTTCAAAGCTGATCTGGGTAATGCCAGCGGAGCGAGGTTCAGATGTTCTCAGGCGCACAGGTGTCACTCTATCCGATGTCCGGCAATTTCGTCGGCATCATTCTTGATGCCGTCAAGGCGCTCGACCCCTATCGCGACCGGCTGCGCATCGAGACCGATGACATCTCCACGCTGCTGGTCGGCCCGCCTGACATTCTCTTCGCCCCCATGCACGATCTATTCGTTGCCGCTGCGAAGACCGGCGAGCATTGCGTCCTGTCCGCCGCCGTTTCACGTGGCTGCCCCGGCGAGCCCGACGACGTCATCTGCGGCGTCAATCCTTCCCTCGGTCAGGCGGAGCCGCTTGCCGAGCGTATAACAGCCGCACTTGCCGCCGTTGAAACCACCACCGAGACCGGCCAGCCGACCGCTGCGCAATTCTCGCTCTACGTCATGGGAACCGGTACCCATATGGACGAGATTTATGGCTGCATCGACTTCCTGAAGCGCTCCGGCACCTTCGACCGTGCCAAGAATTTCTGCACCAGGCTTTCTGGCGATGCCGGTGCCGTCTTCGCAACCATTCGTGAGGCCTTCTATCGCTTCGGCGACCCCGAGGGACATGTTACCCTCGACATCACGGCGTCTGCCAATAGCCCGACGAAAGCCTGAAATCGAACGCTGATGACACTGCCACAACCATCGGCTTCGCGCCTTGCCGCGCTCCGCGCCGCTCTCTACCGGGGCATACCCGCCTTGCTGGCCGGCTGCGTCTTTTTGGCGGCATGGGAACTCTATGTCGATCTTTCCGGTATCAAACCTTCCATCCTGCCGGCGCCTTCGCGCATCGTCATCCAGGGCTGGCTGAACCGCGAGGCGCTGATATCAAACACCTGGCCGACGCTCGGCGCGACACTCGGAGGTTTCGCGCTGTCGCTGGCCTTCGCCTTCGCCGCCTCGATCCTCATGGATTTCGTGCCCTTTATGCGCCGGGCATTGCTGCCGATCTTCATCGCCAGCCAGACCCTGCCGCTGGTGGCGATCGCGCCCCTCGTCGTCCTCTGGTTCGGCTTCGGCCTGTTGCCGAAGATCCTGCTGGTGGCGCTCGTCACCTTCTTCCCGCTGCTCGTCGCCTTGCTGCAGGGCTATGAATCGACCGACCGCGACATCGCCGAATTGCTGAATTCGATGAAGGCGAGCCGCTGGCGCATTTTCCGCCTGGCACGGCTTCCCTCCTCGTTGCCCTATTTCTTCGCCGGCCTCAGAATCTCGATCACCTACGCCGTCGTCGGCGCGATCTTTGCCGAATATGCCGGCGCCGCCCGCGGCCTCGGCATCTATATCCTCAACGCCAAGAACAATTTCCGTCCCGATCTCGTGCTCGCCGCCGTCGTCATCAGCGCCGTTCTGACACTCTGCCTCTTCGGAGCGACGCTATTGATCCAGCGCCTCGTCATGCCCTGGCAGCCAACCGCGGAGCGGCGCCGATGAGCGATGCAATGGTTGAACTGCACAGTATCTCGAAGTCCTTCGACGGCATGAAGGTGCTGGGCGATATTTCGCTCGCCGTCGCAGACGGCGAGTTCGTTTCGATCGTCGGCCCCTCCGGCTCCGGAAAATCGACGGTGCTGCGACTGCTGACCCAGGCACTGCGCCCCGATGCCGGCACCATGCTTTTTAAGGGCGTGCCGCTGGAACAGGCGCCGCATTCCTTCGCCTTCATGCCGCAACGCGATGCGCTGATGCCCTGGCGCCGGATCATCGACAATGCGGCACTCGGTCTCGAGGTGAAAGGCATGAGCCGCCGCGCGGCCCGCGCCGCCGTCGCGCCGCTGTTCGAGAGCTTCGGCCTTGCCGGCTTCGAACACCATTATCCCTCCGAACTGTCAGGCGGCATGCGCCAGCGCGCCGCGCTGCTGCGCACCGTCGTCCAGACCCAGGACATGCTGCTGCTCGACGAGCCTTTCGGCGCGCTGGACGCGCTGACGCGCACGCAGATCCAGGAATGGCTGCAGGGCATGTGGACCGAACACCGTTGGACGGCGCTGCTGATCACCCACGATGTTCGCGAGGCCGTGTTCCTCTCCGACCGGATCTACGTGCTTTCGGCCCGTCCGGCGCGTATCATCCGCGAATTCCGCGTTCCCCTGCCCCGCCCGAGAAGCATTGCCGATCTCGGCTCGCCGGCGGCCCAGGCGATCGAAACCGAAATCCTGCAAACCCTGCTTCATCCGCTAGAACAGGATGATTTTAGGCCGGTCGGCCTCAAATCTGAATCCTGTTCTGATTTAAAGAGTTAGAGCATGATGTCGTCCGAAAACCGCTCACACTTTTCGGCATCATGCTCTAGAGACCTGAGGAGGTCACCATGCTGCTTCTCACCCGTCGCCAGACGATCTTCGCCGCCATCGCGGCAAGCCTCGCCGGCCGTACCGCCCTCGCCCAATCGGCGCCCGCAAAGGTTCGCATCGCGCTCGACTGGACACCCAACACCAACCATATCGGCATCTATGTCGCCAAGGCGAAGGGCTTCTATGCCGATGCCGGGCTCGATGTCGAGATTCTTCCCTTCACCGACACCAGCGCCGGAACGCTGGTGTCCAACGGCGTCGCCGATTTCGGCATCAGCAGCGAGATCGAGACCCTCACGCAGCGCGCTGGCGGCGGTGACGTGAAGATGGTCTACGGCGTCGTCCAGACAGAAACCGCACGCCTGATCTTCAAGGGCGGACGCGACGACATCAAGAGCCCGAAAGACCTCGACGGCAAGACCTATGGCGGCTTTGGCGGCACCTGGGAGAGCGCGCTGATCTCCGCGATGATCCGCAATGACGGCGGCAAGGGCGACGTCAAGACCGTCACTCTCGGCACCTCCGCCTACGAGGCGCTGGACAATGGCTCGATCGATTTCACGCTGGAGATCTACACCTGGGAAGGCATCGCCGCCGAACTGGAAAACCGGAAGATCGGCCGCTTCCACTATTCCGATTATGGCATTCCCGACGAGCAGACGACGGTCATCGTCTCCAGCGACGCCTATCTCTCCGCAAGTCGGGAACACGCTCGCGCCTTCATCCAAGCGACACGAAAGGGTTATGCCTACTCCGTCGACCATCCCGACGAAGCCTGCGAGCTGCTGATCTCTGGAAGCAACGGCGCACTGATGAACACGGAACTGGTAAAGGCTTCTCAAAAGGCATTGATCGAGGGGCACTTCCTGAAATCCGAGGCCGGCGTGATTGGTGCGCTCGACCCGGCAAAGGCCGAGGCCCTCGGCGGATTCCTGATGGAGAGTGGCATTCTGGTCGATGCGAATGGCGCCGCACTCAAGGAGAAGCCGGACTTTTCCACCTATTATACCAACGAACTTCTCGACTGAGCCCACCCCTGCCTTGCCCGTCGCGGCTTTCCACTGCAAAATAGCAGACACGGATTCAGATCTTGGGCCGATCCGGCCTAAGAGCTGAATCCGTATCTACATCAAAGAAGTGGAACATGATGTCCTTCGAAAGCCGCTCACACTTTTCGGCATGATGCTCTGGGCAAGGTGGAGAGGCAGGATGCGACAACAGGAGAGACTGGCCGGAGCGGACTTTCTGCGCGCGACGGCCTGTCTGCTGGTGCTCGCCCACCACTTCGCGCTGCGGCTGGATATGCGCAGAATCCCTGACGAACTCGGACCGACCGCACATATCCTCCGCTTCGGCAATTTCGGCGTCGCCATCTTCTTCGTGCTCAGCGGCTTTCTTCTTGCCCATCCCTTCTGGCGCGCGCTCGACGCCGGTAGCGCCATGCCGAGCCTCCGCCATTACGCGATCCGCAGGGCGGCGCGCATCGCTCCGGGCTTCTGGTTCGCCGCCACCATCGGCTTCGCTCTCAGCCTGACGCTGCTTGCCCTGCCGCTGACGCCGGAGCTTGTGCTCCGCTACGTCTCCGGGCTGCTGTTCATGAGCCAGTGGCATTGGCGTACCTTGTTTCCTGTCGAAGCCGACGGGCCGCTCTGGTCGATTGCCTTCGAGGTCACCAGCTATGTGCTCCTGCCGATCTGCTTTCTCCTGCTATTTCGTTTGCCCCTCCTGAGGCGGCGCCCGTTGCTTGCCCGCTTCGCCTGGCTTTGCGTCATCGCAGCCGTACTTCTCGCCCATGTGCTGATTCTGGCCTTATTTCCGCTCGACGACATCGGACGCGGCTGGCAGTACGGCCTGCAGGGCGGCGCGAAGGAGTGGATGCCGAGATATAATCCGATCGGCTTCTTTGCCGTCTTCGCGCTCGGCGCGCTTGCCGCGAGCGTCGAGGTCATGCTCCCAACAAGGCGCGCCTCCTGGTTCGATGTTGTATCGCTCCTGGCGATCGCGGTTGCCGGCTACCGCCTCGTCATATCGCCCGGCGGCTCCGACGAGGCTTACGGCTGGCTCGAAATCCCCTACGGTTTTCCGGTCTTTCCGCTGGCGGTCGCAACGGCGCTCGTTTCGCTCAGCCATTCGCAACTCCTGGGCAGGCTGTTCGACAACGCTCCTGTCCGCTACATCGCAAAGATCTCCTTCGGCATCTATATCTGGCAGGAGATCATCCTGATATTGATCCAGAGACTCGACCCGGGCTCGTTTGGCTTTTCCTCGGAAAATGTCGTCGCCGGCTGGCTGCAATCTTGTGGGCTGGCGGCGGCGCTCATCCTTCTGGTCGCGAGCCTCAGCTACTTCCTGCTGGAAAAACCGGCGATCGATTTCGGCAACCGGCTGACATCTCGCCTACCCAATCGGGCTACTCCTTTCAAAGTATAAATTCCCCATAAGTGCAACTACAGGCATTAAGGTTAACGCGAAATACTCCCATTTTTGGCGTCTTTAGGGTTATCAAATTCATATTTATACCGATGACAAACGATACGTGACCATGTATCTGTCTCACTGCTGTTCAGTATCGCATCTAAACTTGTGGACCTTGCGTAATGAATGCTTTTACTTCGAAGACGAATTCACGCTTCGATCCGTCTCAGCGTCAGGACAAAACCAAGACCCTGGTTATAGCGAACTCCAACATTCGCCAGCCGGATAGCTTTTCCCCTGTAGAAAGAAAAATGGCGTTGCGGCTGGCCATGAAGCGGTTGATCGACATCGTCGCCTCAGTCAGCGCCCTCCTCGTGCTGGCGCCGCTTTTTCTGGCCATCGCTCTTTTCATCAAACTCGACGATGGCGGTCCGGTGTTTTTCCGCCAGATCCGCTGGGGGCTGAACGGCCGGAAGATCACGGTCTTCAAGTTCCGGTCGATGCGCGCCGAAGCTTGTGATCCGAGCGGCGTTCAACAGACCGTCAAGGGCGACAGCCGGGTGACAAGCATCGGCGCGGTGCTCCGCAAGACCAATATCGACGAGCTGCCGCAGCTTTTCAACGTCCTCAGGGGCGAGATGTCGCTGGTCGGCCCGCGCTGCCACGCCATCAACATGCGGGCAGCCGGCAAGCTCTACGAAGAACTGGTGCCGGACTACCATCAACGCCACATCATGCGCCCCGGCATCACCGGTCTTGCGCAGACACGCGGTTGGCGGGGCCCGACGGCGCGATCGCTGCAAGCCCGCGCCCGCATCGCTTGCGATATCTATTATGTCAGGAATTTCAGCCTGCTGCTCGACCTGAAGATACTGCTCAGGACGGTCGTCATCGAGCTGCGCGGCGGTACAGGCTTCTGAGATGAACTTTGCGCGTTGCAAAAGCGGCGATATCCACCGCTTGTTCATTTCAAGCCACCAGTGGCGCTGTCTTCCGCCCCCTAAGAGATGGAACGGACACAAAAAAGGCGGCTGTTACAGCCGCCTTTCATCGTCATAGTCGATTGCGATCAGTCCTGTTGAACGATACCGCTCAGATGCGTCATTTCCATGATGAAGTGCTCGAGCTTCGACTTATGCTCGTGCAACTCGGCATGTTCGAGTTCCCTACGGGCGGCCTCGATGCGGCGGGTCAGCTCGTCCTTTTGGAGTTCTTCGACCGGAACTGCAGATTCAGCAAGCAATGTACAGCCGGTCGGCAGGATATCAGCAAAACCGCCGAACACCACATAGTCCTGTTTCTTACCGGAGGCGAATCGCACGCTTACGACACCAGGCTTGATCGTCGTCATCGTCGGAGCATGGTTTGCCATGACCGTCATTTCGCCTTCGGTCGCAGGAATGACGACCTCAGTCACCATCTCCGACAGCAGCAGGCGCTCCGGTGAAACGAGCTCAAAGTTGAAATTGTCAGCCATCAGTGACTTACCTTCTCGGCTATGGCTTTTGCATCTTGCAATTTTGTCCCGCAGAACGGGCAGTGCAGTATCGCTTGATCGAGATAACCGAGGCCTTCCTCGCTCTGGACAAGACCTACCACCATCATCAGCACGCCATTATCGGCGCGATAGACGGTGGGAGCAGCTGGTTCCGGAAGATCCGCCACGACCCCCCTCAGAGAGTCGCAGCAGAATATTTCGTCTAGCGCGTCGCTCATCAAGCAGCTACGAGCTTCTTGGCCTTCTCGACAGCTTCGTCCATAGAGCCGACCATGTAGAAGGCGGCCTCCGGCAAGTGATCATATTCGCCGTTGACGAGGCCCTTGAAGCCCTTGATCGTGTCTTCAAGAGCAACCAGTTTGCCCGGCGATCCGGTGAAAACTTCGGCGACGAAGAACGGCTGCGACAGGAAGCGCTCGATCTTGCGGGCGCGGGCGACGGCAACCTTGTCTTCTTCGGACAGTTCATCCATGCCAAGGATCGCAATGATGTCCTGGAGGGCCTTGTAACGCTGCAGCGTCGACTGGACCTTACGGGCGACTTCGTAATGCTCTTCGCCGACGACCAACGGGTCGAGCATGCGCGACGTGGAGTCGAGCGGATCGACGGCCGGGTAGATACCCTTTTCAGCGATCGAGCGCGACAGAACCGTCGTTGCGTCCAAGTGAGCGAACGAAGTTGCCGGCGCCGGGTCAGTCAAGTCGTCGGCCGGAACGTAAATGGCCTGGACCGAGGTGATCGAGCCGGTGGTTGTCGTCGTGATGCGCTCCTGCATCTGGCCCATGTCGGTTGCGAGCGTCGGCTGATAGCCGACGGCCGACGGGATGCGGCCGAGCAGAGCCGACACTTCGGAACCTGCCTGCGTGAAGCGGAAGATGTTGTCGACGAAGAACAACACGTCCTGGCCCTGGTCACGGAAGTGTTCAGCGACCGTCAGGCCGGTCAGAGCAACGCGCGCGCGCGCACCCGGCGGCTCGTTCATCTGGCCGTAAACCAGCGCAGCCTTCGAGCCTTCGCCACCACCGTGCTTGTTGACGTTCGATTCGATCATTTCATGGTAAAGGTCGTTGCCTTCGCGGGTGCGTTCACCGACGCCCGCAAAAACCGAGTAACCACCATGCGCCTTGGCGACGTTGTTGATCAGTTCCATGATCAAGACGGTCTTGCCGACGCCGGCGCCACCGAAGAGGCCGATCTTGCCGCCGCGTGCATAGGGGGCGAGAAGGTCGACGACCTTGATGCCGGTGACGAGGATCTGCGCCTCCGTCGACTGCTCGACATAGGTCGGCGCATCCTGGTGGATGGAGCGCTTGTGGGCGGTAACCAGCGGACCTGCTTCGTCGACCGGCTCACCGATGACGTTCATGATGCGGCCGAGCGTCTCATTGCCGACGGGAACCATGATCGGAGAGCCCGTGTCGGTGACTTCCTGGCCGCGCACGAGACCGTCGGTCGAGTCCATCGCGATGGTACGAACGACGTTTTCGCCAAGGTGCTGCGCAATTTCGAGAACGAGGCGATTGCCGTTGTTGCTGGTTTCCAGCGCGTTCAGGATCTTCGGCAGTTCGCCTTCGAAAGCAACGTCGACGACGGCGCCGATAACCTGTGTGACTCTGCCGACAGAGCCTGTCTTGGGGGTAGCTGCCTCAGCCATTTTCTGACCCTCTTTTCCTAGCCTCAGAGCGCTTCCGCGCCCGAAATGATTTCAATGAGTTCCTTGGTGATCTGCGCCTGACGCTGGCGGTTGTAGCTCAGCGTCAGCTTGTTGATCATCTCACCGGCGTTACGCGTCGCATTATCCATCGCGCTCATCTTCGCACCCATCTCGCCGGCAACGTTCTCGAGGAGCGCACGGAAGACCTGGACCGAGATATTGCGCGGGATCAGATCTTCGAGGATCGATGCCGGATCCGGCTCATATTCGTAGACGGCGCCTGCATGCGCGGCATCTTCGCTCTGTACTCCGCCCGTCGAAGCCGGGATGAGCTGCTGCGCTGTTGGAATCTGGCTGATCACCGACTTGAATTCGGAATAGAACAGCGTGCAGACGTCAAATTCACCGGCCTCGTACATCTGGATGACGCGCTTGCCGATCTGGTCCGCATTCTCGAAACCGATTCGCTTGACGTCGCGCAATTCCTTGCGCTCGATGATCAGAGAAGCATATTCGCGGCGAAGGATGTCATAACCCTTCTTGCCGACGGTAAAGATCTTCACCGTCTTGCCCTCGGCAAGCAGCTTGCGGACATGCTCGCGCGCAAAGCGTGCGATTTGCGAATTGAAGCCACCGCAAAGACCGCGTTCGGCTGTGCAGACCACCAGCAGGTGAACCTGGTCCCTGCCTGTACCGGTCATCAGCGTCGGCGCGCCATCCGCATCGGTGACGGCCTTGGCGATGTTCGCCAGAACCGCACCCATGCGCTGCGAATAAGGCCGGGCGGCCTCGGCCGCCTCCTGCGCACGCCGAAGCTTCGCCGCGGCGACCATTTTCATCGCCTTGGTGATCTTCTGCGTCGCCTTGACGGAGGCGATCCGGTTTTTCAGATCCTTAAGTGAAGGCATCCGTGATCCGTCCTAACTTAGGGCCCGATTACGAGAAAGACTTTGCGAAGCTATCGAGAGCAGCGGTAAGCTTGCCCCTGGTATCATCGCTGATTGCCTTTTCCGTGCGGATCGCGTCGAGGATGGCGGTGCCCTCCGAACGCAGATATGAGAGGAGACCCTGCTCGAACTTGCCGACCGAAGCAACCGGCAGCTTGTCGAGATAGCCGTTGACGCCCGCGAAGATCACCGCGACCTGTTCCTCCGTCTTCAGCGGCGAGAACTGCGACTGCTTCAAGAGTTCGGTCAGGCGTGCGCCACGGTTCAGCAGGCGCTGCGTCGCAGCGTCGAGGTCCGAACCGAACTGGGCGAAGGCAGCCATTTCGCGATACTGCGCGAGTTCGCCCTTGATCGAGCCGGCAACCTGTTTCATCGCCTTGATCTGCGCCGACGATCCAACGCGGGAAACCGACAGACCAACGTTCACGGCAGGACGGATACCCTGATAGAACAGATCCGTTTCAAGGAAGATCTGGCCGTCGGTGATCGAAATCACATTGGTCGGAATGAAGGCCGAAACGTCGTTGCCCTGCGTCTCGATAACCGGCAGAGCGGTCAGCGAACCGGCGCCCATGTCGTCATTCATCTTCGCAGCGCGCTCGAGCAGGCGCGAATGCAGGTAGAAAACGTCGCCCGGATAGGCTTCGCGACCCGGCGGGCGGCGCAGCAGCAGCGACATCTGACGGTAGGATACGGCCTGCTTGGACAGATCGTCGTAACCGATCAGCGCATGCATGCCGTTATCACGGAAATATTCGCCCATGGTGCAGCCGGCAAACGGAGCCAGGAACTGCATCGGCGCCGGATCGGAAGCGGTGGCGGCAACGATGATCGAATATTTCAGAGCGCCGCGCTCTTCGAGCACCTTGACGAACTGCGCGACAGTCGAACGCTTCTGGCCGATGGCGACGTAGACGCAGTAAAGCTTCTCACCTTCCGGACCGTTGTCGTGAATGGCCTTCTGGTTGAGGAAGGCATCGAGAAGGATCGCGGTCTTGCCGGTCTGGCGGTCGCCGATGACGAGTTCGCGCTGGCCGCGGCCGACCGGGATCAGCGCATCGATGGCCTTAAGGCCAGTCGACATCGGTTCATGAACCGACTTGCGGGGGATGATGCCGGGAGCCTTGATGTCGACGCGCGAGCGGCGCGTCGCATTGATCGGGCCTTTGCCGTCGATCGGATTGCCGAGCGCGTCGACGACGCGGCCGAGCAATTCAGGTCCGACCGGAACGTCGACGATGGCGCCGGTCCGCTTGACGGTGTCGCCTTCCTTGATGTCACGGTCAGCGCCGAAGATGACGACGCCGACATTGTCGGATTCGAGGTTCAGCGCCATGCCACGGATGCCGCCCGGGAACTCGACCATTTCACCGGCCTGGACATTGTCCAGACCATAGACACGAGCGATACCGTCACCGACGGAGAGAACCTGGCCGACTTCCGAGACTTCTGCCTCTTTGCCGAAATTTTTGATCTGGTCTTTGAGAATTGCGGAAATTTCCGCGGCGCGGATATCCATCAGCCAACCTCTTTCAATGCGAGCTTAAGGGTAGAGAGTTTGGTACGAAGAGACGTATCAATCTGACGGGACCCGACCTTCACGATCAGACCACCAAGAATTGACGGATCAACCGTGACGGCAATCGTCACGTCTTTGCCGGTAACGCTCTTGAGTGCCACCTTCAATTCGGTTTCCTGCGCTTTCGAAAGCGCATGCGCCGAGGTGACCTCGGCGGAAATTTCACCGCGATGTTTCGCGGCGATGATGCGGAAGGCCTTGATCATGCCCGGCAGGGCGAACAGGCGGCGGTTGCGCGCCACGACCTTCAGGAAATTGGCGAAGAAACCGCTGATGCCGGCCTTCTCGCTGATGGCGACGATCGCCTTCAACTGGTCTTCGGCGGAGAAAACCGGGCTTGCGACGAAGCGCTTCAGGTCGGCGCTCTCATCCAGCATCGTCTGGAAATGGTCAAGATCGGCGGTTACGCTGTCGACGGCGCCCTGCTCGAGCGCCAGTTCGAAAAGCGACGAGGCATAGCGCTCGGCAACACCAGAAGTAAGCTGGGACGTGTCTGCCACTGGCACAAATTTCCCTGATTTCAACCCAAAATCCGGCTCTCGGCGGGCGCCGAACCTATGATCTTGAATTCGTTTTGATTTCCCCCAGAAATCACAAGAGAAGCCTCTTGCTTCTTCCGAAATTCGGGGTCCGTCTAACATAGGATGTACGGACTCGCAACACGCGTAACGCCCGAATATGCCTTTCATATGATTTTCTGTTCGCAAAATTGCGCAATGGCCTGGAAGGAGGCCAGAAATGCCGTCTGCCGGCAGAGAGAGTCACGTCTGGATGAAGCCGAAAACGTAGAGCAGCGGTAGCGCGGCCAAAGCAATCTGCACAACCAGGAGTAAATAGTTGACGAGATTACTCCCCTTATCGGACAGGATCGAGATGATACGGGCAAAGGCAGCCATCGCGAAAGAGGCGCCGAGCGCCATGTAGATCCAGTCCTGGGCGAGCAGGATCGCCGACAGGCCGAAACCGAGATAGAAACCGCCCATCGAGCGTCCCTCGCCGAAACCTTCCGGCCGCCCCTCCTGCGCCTGCAGACCGAGAAGACGGAAAGTCTGCCCCGGCGCGAACATCATGATGAAGCCGGCAAGCGCCGTGAAAGCGGCAGAGCAAAAAGCAAGCTGCTCGCCAAGCTCGGTCGGAAAATAAAACTCCATGCGTCAGCCCCAAATCACCCGGATGAATCAGTGTTTTATGGCATGGGCCGAAAAAGGAGGAAATGGCGTCTAGAGAAAACTCTGCGGATCGATATCCAGCTGCACCTGCACCGATCCGCGCTCCTTGGGTGACTGCGACAGCATCGCCCGCAGGAACCCCTGCATGTCCGAGTTCCGCCGGCCGTGCACCAGGAGGCGGAAGCGATGACGGCCGCGTACCAGCGCGAGCGGCGCTTCGGCCGGGCCGAGCACCGAGATACCCGACACCTGCGGTGCGGCGTTGCGCATGCCGCGCGCATGGTTTTCAGCATCATGGCGGGTTTCGGCAGAAACGATGATCGACGCAAGCCTGCCGAAGGGCGGCAGCACGGCGCGTTCGCGTTCGCTGATCTCGCGCTCGTAGAAGGCGTCGGAATCACCTGATACGATCGCCTGCATGACAGGATGCTGCGGCTGATAGGTCTGCAGCAGCCCATGGCTCTTGAGGCCGGTGCGCCCGGCCCGGCCGGTCACCTGCGACAAAAGCTGGAAGGTGCGCTCGGCCGCGCGGGGGTCGCCATTGGCAAGGCCGAGATCGGCATCGACGATGCCGACCAGCGTCATCAGCGGAAAATTATGCCCCTTGGCGACAAGCTGGGTGCCGATGACGATATCCGCCTCGCCCTTGGCGATCGCTTCCAGCTCCAGCCGCAGCCGCTTCACCCCACCCATAATATCCGAGGAGAGAACGATCGTTCGCGCCTCCGGGAAATGCCGTTCCACCTCTTCGGCGATGCGCTCGACTCCTGGCCCGCAGGCAACGAGATGGTCGAGCGTGCCGCATTCCGGGCAGGCTTCCGGCGTGCGCTCGGCATGGCCGCATTGGTGGCATTGCAGCTGCTTGCGGAAACGATGCTCCACCAGCCAGCTCGAACATTGCGGGCATTGGAACCGATGGCCGCAGACCCGGCAAAGCGTCAACGGCGCATAACCGCGTCGGTTGAGAAAGAGCAACGCCTGTTCGCGCTTCTCCACCGTCTTGCCGATCGCCCGGATCAGCACCGGCGACAGGAAGCCGCCACGCTCCGGCGCATGCCTGCGCATATCGACCAGATGCAGGTCCGGCATCGCCGCATCGCCGAAACGCGTCGGCAGGTGGACGGTGCTGTAGCGTCCGCTCTGCCCGTTGACCTGGCTTTCGACCGACGGCGTCGCCGACACCAGGATGACGGGGAAATCGCCGATTCGGCCGCGCACCACAGCCATATCGCGAGCATTGTAAAAGACGCGATCCTCCTGCTTGTAAGCGGGATCGTGCTCCTCGTCGACGATGATCAGGCCGAGATCCTCGAAGGGCAGGAAGAGTGCCGAGCGCGCGCCCGCCACCACCCGCACTTCGCCGGTCACCGCCTGGCGCCAGACCTTTTCGCGCATGCGCGGCGCAAGATCGGAATGCCATTCGGCCGGCTTTGCCCCGAAGCGGTCCTGGAAGCGCTCCATGAAACTGGCCGTCAGCGCGATCTCCGGCAGCAGGATCAGCACCTGCTTGCCACGTTTCAGCGTCTCGGCAATCGCCTCGAAATAAACCTCGGTCTTGCCGGAGCCGGTCACCCCGTCGATCAGCGACACCGAAAATTCGCCCTTGCGGACGTCGGTAACGATCTCTTCGGCTGCCTCCTTCTGCGGCCCTTCGAGACGTGCGGCGGCAAAATCCGGATCGGGCATCGCCACAACCGGCGGCGGCGGCAGGAATATCGCCTCAAAAATGCCGAGCGTGATCAGTCCGTCGACGACGCTCGTCGAGACGCCCGCCGCATGGGCAAGACCGCTGCGTGTCCAGGAAAAGCCGTCGGAGGCGGTATCGAGCACCCGGGCGCGCGCCGGCGTCATCCGTTCCGGTTCGCCGCCGACGAGCTTCAACCCCTCCACCATCGGTTCCGGCTCGAAGGCGTTCGGCGCCCTCAGCGCCATGCGAGCAACGAGCCCAGGCGGCGAGAGCGTATAGGTCGCCACCCAATCGATGAAATCCCGCATCTCCCTGGAAAGCGGCGGGCAGTCGAAGACATGGCTGATCGGCCGAAGCTTCTTCGGATCGACGCCGTCTTCGCCGCCGTCCCAGACGACGCCGATCACCTGCCGCGGCCCGAGCGGCACCTGCACGACCGAGCCGGGCTCGACCGCCATGCCATCCGGCACCGAATAGGAATAGGGTTTGGGCGCCGGCATCGGCACCAGCACCGGAACCGTTCGGTTCGCGGGCGGTGCCTCGAAAAGCGCGCCAAAGAGATCGGACGAATCTGTGCTCATCGCGCGAGACCATGCCCGCAAATCGATGGAATTGGAACCGCAAAGACGGAGCCACGTACTGCGAGTCGCCGCGGTGATTTAAAGAGTGAAGCTCAGAAATTGAGCTTCACCTGGCAAGGCGGTCGCCATCGCCGGAATAGGCTTCATTTGCCTTGCCATTGCGCTGCCGCAGGCGAATGATCGCCGACGCCTCGCGAGGATTGGGCGGCAGGACGGCGTTCTTCAACGCGATCGAATAGGCGTGTTTCGGATGTTCCAGCACATCCCTGGCATCTCCGCTCTCCACCACCACGCCCTTGCGCATGATCACCACGCGGTCGGAAATATAATAGGCGGTCGCAAGATCATGGGTGATGTAGACGATCGAAACGTTGAGCGCGTCGCGCAGATCCCGAAAGAGATTGACGATCGACATCCGCAGCGATGCGTCGACCATCGAGACCGGCTCGTCCGCCACGATCAGCTTCGGCTCAGGGATCAGGGCGCGGGCGACGGCGATGCGCTGCAATTGGCCGCCTGAAAGCTCATGCGAGAAACGACCTTTTATCTCCGCCATCGACAGGCCGACACGTTGAAGGGCAACGTCGGCAAGCGCCTCTTTCTCGGCCCGGCTCTTCGCGCCCTTGAAGCGATGGGCGGTGGCCAGCAGATACTCGTCGATCCGGGTCAGCGGATTGAAGGCCTCGAACGGATTTTGAAAGACCGGCTGAACCTTGGCCATGAAAGCCTCACGATCCCTACGGGAACGCACCGCCTTCACATCGGCGCCGTCGAAGCGGATGCTGCCCCGATCGACCTTTTCGTTACCGAGAATCATCTTTGCCAGTGTCGACTTGCCGGAGCCGGATTCGCCGACGATCGTGAAGATCTCGGGCTTGTCGGCGGCGAGGGCAAAGCTGACATCGTCGACCGCTTTCATCTTTTCGCGCGAGAAGAAACCGCCGATCGGAAAGAGCTTGGTGACGTGGTCGAGTTCGAGAAGGAAATGGCTGCTCATTGAATCTGGTACTCCCCGGCACGGAAGCACGCGACCCGCCCTCCGGTCGCGCTCGGCAGCATGGCCGGCACCTCACGTGCGCATTTGTCGATCGCGATCGGACAGCGCGGATGGAACCGGCATCCCGAAGGCGGATCCGAGAGTGCCGGCGGCTTGCCCCTGAGGCTCTTTCGCGTCGAGACATCACCGATGCGTGGCAGGCTGCCGATCAGGTGAACGGTGTAGGGATGCTGGGGATTGTCGAAGATCGCCTGCGTCGGCCCCTCTTCCGCCAGCCGTCCCGCATACATGATGGCCAGCCGGTCGGTGATGGCCGCATGCACCGACATGTCGTGGGTCACGAAGATGACCGAGGACTGCAGGCGCATCTGCACTTCCTTGATCAGCGCCAGCACGTCCTGCTGGACGAGCACGTCAAGCGCAGTCGTCGGCTCGTCGGCGATGATGAATTCCGGCTCGCAGACAGTGGCGAGAGCGATCGTCAGGCGCTGGCGCATGCCGCCCGAAAGCTGGTGCGGAAAGGCCTCGAGCACATGCGGATCGAGATGCAGGCGGGCAAGATGCGCCTCGACGCGGGCGCGGAAGGCATCTGGATCGAGGTTCATGTGGCGGGAAGCGAAATCGGTGAAGGCGTGTTTGACCCTTCTGACCGGGTTCAGCACGTTCATCGAGCCTTGCATGATGTAGGAAAGGTGGCGCCAGCGTGCCGCCTTCATCTTGCTCGGTTCAGCATAGACATCGATCGGCCCGTCGGCAAAATTGAATTTCACCGTTCCGCCGACGACGCGCATCGGCGGGCGGATGGCGCCGGCAAGCGTCTTGATCAGCGATGTCTTGCCGCTCGAGGATTCGCCGGCAATGCCGTAGATCTCGTTCCTGCGGATGGTCAGGCTGATATCGTCGACTGCGCGGATCTCCCGCCGCACGCCGAAATAATCATTGACGTAATAACATTTAAGCCCGTCGATCGTCAGTGCATCCTTGGCGTTTTCGGCAAGGGTCAAAGGCTGCGTCCTCATCAGGTTCTGCATCTCCTCAAGCTCCCATGCGGGCCAGGCGCGAGCGCGGGTCGATATATTCGTTCACCGACATGGCGAGCATGAACAGGCCAAGGAACAGGATGACGACGAAGAGCATCGGAAAGGCGACCCACCACCATACGCCCGATACCATCGCGGAATGCGCATTGGCCCAGTAGATCATGCCGCCGATCGTCGGCCGGTTGATGTCGGAAAATCCAAGCACCGAGAGCGTCACCTCGAGGCCGATCGCCCAGATCAGATTGTTCATGGTCGTGAAGAAGACGATCGGCATGACATAGGGCAGATGCTCGCGGATGAGGATCTGTCGTGTCCGCATGCCCGAGAAGACCGCGTGCCGGGTAAATTCCCGGTGGCGGAGAGACAGGGCGACGGAACGGATCAGGCGGCTGTCATGCGTCCATCCGAGCAGCGCCGCGGTGATCGCCAGCATGAACCACGTCATCTGGTCGCGAAGCACGAAGACCAGAAGCAGCAGGATCGGAATATTCGGCAGGGCGCCGAGCGTATCGTTGACCGCCATGATGATCTGGTCGGTTCGCCCACCGATATAGCCGGAGATCAGTCCGACGGCGATGGCGATGATGCGGCTGACGAAGGCGACGATGATGCCGAAGAACAGCGTATTGCGCATCGAGGCGGCGATCTGCCAGAAAACCTCCTGGCCACGCGAGGTGGTGCCGAGCCAGAATTCGGCCGAAGGCGGCATGTCGGGCGCGACGACATAGATGGCATTCTCGTCATAGGGCGAGAAGAACGATGCCGCGATCAGCGCCAGGATGATAGAGATCAGGATGGTACCGAGCAGGAACTCCTTGTTGTAGCGCAGCAGGTCTCTGAGGACTTTGAACATCACGGATTACCCCAGTTTCACACGTGGATCGATCAGCGGATAGGTGATGTCGATCACGAAGACCGCGGCGGCAACCGCGATGATGGCGATTGTGGTGACACCGAGCACGAGGCTGTAATCGCCGGAATAAATGCCGGAAATCAGAAGCTTGCCGATCCCGGGATAGTTGAAGACGAACTCGACGATGACGGCGCCGCCAAAGACATTGCCGAGACTGAGTGCCAGGCCGGTGACCTGCGGCAGCATGGCGTTGCGCGCCACATATTGCGAAAAGATGCTGCGCGAGCGCACGCCACCAAGTTCGGCATAGACGACGTGATCGTCGGTGACGATGTTGGAAACCAGCGAGCGCATGGAGATGAACCAGCCGCCGATGCCGACAAGCACGAGGGTCAGGGCCGGCAGGATGCCGTGCTCGATCACCGAGCTGATGAAGGCCAAGTTGAAGGCAGGCGCGAGATTGACCTGCGCGCCGTCGCTGATCGGCAGGATCGGCCAGATGAAACCGAAGAGGATCACCAGGCTGAGGCCGATGATGTAGGTCGGGATCGGCTGCAGCGCCATGATGACGATACCGGCGACCTTCAGCAGCTTGCTGCTGTGGAAATAACCGGCAAGGGCGCCGAGAAAATTGCCGATGATCCAGGAGATGATCGTTGCGAGCGTCAGAAGCCCGACCGTCCAGGGCAGCGCCCGGCCGATAACGGTCATGACAGGGGTCGGGAAAGAGGAAAGCGATGGGCCGAAATCGCCGGTCAGGACGCGGCCCCAGAAGGTGAAATACTGCTCCAGTAGCGGGCCACCGGTGCCGTAGAGTTCACGCAGCGATTCGCGGAGGATCTCGACGGCCTGCGGATCGGTGGAGCCAAAGCTCGTCAACAGCGACACGGTCTGCTCGATCGGATCGACCGGCGAAAAATGCGCGATCAGGAAGGCCAGCGTGATGCCGGTGAAGACCACGAAGAGAAATTGCAGAAAGCGTTTTGCCGCATAGATCAGAAAGCCGTTCATGACATCGACCTTTCAATAGCAGAACGGGAACAGCCGGCGGCCGGCTGCTCCCTCGATATTGCCTCGATCAAGGCTTCGGCGCGTCCGGATTGGCCTTCAGACCGACCACCATGTAGCGGATGTTCGACCAGTTCGGACCCGAGGCCGAATACGGATTGTCCGCGCTTGGATAGTTGGTCCAGTAGGTCGTATCGAGCGGCGCGAACTTGTTGTAGGCCATCAGCGGGATCATCGGCATTTCCTCGACGGCAAGCTTCAGAAAGTCTTGGCCGAGTTTGGCGACATCGGGCGAATCGAAGGCGATCGACCGATTGCGCTCGATGAGCTGGTCGAGACGCGGATCCTGCCAGCGCTGCAGATTGCGCGGCGGCTGGATCTGCCCGACCGGCTTGATGAACTCCGAATGATAGCTGTCGAGGAAGAAGGAGAGATCGGGATGACCGCCCCAGGTCTCGATGCTCCAGTAGATCGCCGTCTCGAAATCGCCGGTGCTGAGGCGCTGGCCATTGGTCGGGCCGGCGACATCGACCTTGGTGGCGATGCCGGCTTGCGTCCATTGCTGGGCGATCACCGTGCCGGCGCGGGCAAGCGTCGGGATGGCATCGCCTTCCACCTGCAGGCGGATCGTAAAGGGCGTGCCGTCAGGCTTCATCCACTGGCGGCCGCTCTTCTTGAAGCCTGCCTTCTGCAGCAGCTCGGTCGCAGCCTCAACGTCCTTCTTCCACCAGCCGAAGCCGAAGGTTCGCTGCAGCTTGGCCGGATCGGTCGGGATCTGATCGGCCCATTGGCTGCGCACCATATTGGCGATCTGCGACGAGATGTTGGGATCGTAAGGCTTGATCTTGCGGGACCCGGTGTCGAGCTCGAAGTTCGTCAGCCAGTCCTGCATCGGTGCGTAATAATCGTCCGGGGCAGAACCCGTCGGCGGCGTGGCAAGGGCGGCGATATTGGCCGCGCCGCGATAGGAGCCAAGCGCCACTTCACGGATGTCGATCAGCAGAGCGAGAGCCCAGCGCACGTCCTTATTGTCGAAGGGCGCCTTCTTCGTATTGAAGAGAACGGAAGGCAGCGTCGGGTCCGGATGCGCGAAAGGGAAGCCCTTCAGCCAGGAGGCCGTGCTCTTGCTGTCACGCATGATCGAGAACATGCCCTCGGGCGCCATGTCGTTGATGACGTCGAGATTGTGGTTGCGTTGCTCGATGACGCGGGCCTCCGGATTGCCGGCGGTGCGATAGACGACGTACTTGACCTCGGGCGGCTGTGCTGCAGCCAGGCCGATCGACGTGCGCTGCCAGTCGTCGCGCAGCTTCCAGATCGTCCAGTTGCCGCCCTTGTCATAACTCTGCAGCTGGTAGGGCCCGAGTGAAACCGGCGGGTTGTTGTTGAAGGACAGCGGATCTGCGGCCTTCTCGAAGACGTGTTTCGGCATGATCCAGGCGGCATTCCAGCGCACGGTGAAAAGCGTATGGAAGCGCGAGTTCGCCTTCTTTAGATGGAAGACGACCGTCTGTGGATCCGGATTTTCGATACTCGCGACATTGACGGTGAAGGGCGCGCTCCAGGCCATGCCGGGATGGTCGATCTGCGTCTGCACGGTATAGACCACGTCGTCGCTGGTGAATTCGATGCCATCACTCCAGAAGATGCCCTTGCGCAGCTTCACCGTCATCTCGGTGAAATCGGCGTTGTAGCTCGGCGGTTCGCTGGCCAGCGCATTCTGCCAGGCATCCTTGCCGCCTTCGGGATTGATGAACCATAGCGTATCGGTGGTCAGCTGCTGCAGGCCGTTGAGATTTGCAGCCGCCCCGCCGCCCGGAGCCCAGAGGTTGAACCAGTCGGCATTCTGCTGCGGCGTACCCTGGATGATCAGCGTTTCATTGCGCGGTATGCCGGCAATGAAATCCTGCGCAAATGCCGGAAGGGCCATTAGCGACAATAAGGCAATGGCTGCATATTTACGGAACTTCATCGGATGTTCCTCCTCCTCAACTCGCCGCGGCGAGCGCTTCCCGTAATCGATTGACGATGGCGTCCAGCGAACCCCTGCCTGCGCGTGCCGCAGGGACACATGCACTCCTCGACGGCGGGCGAACTCACGCCACAGTTATCGACAATTTTTTGAGAAACGGCAACTGATAATTTTGTATGTCATAAAAAATAGCGCATTTACAGGCATTTTTGGCGAACGGCGCCGATCTGATTTTTTATATTATTGACAAAGTGAGCGTTTGGCTTAGCTTTTGCAGCGAGCGCGGCGCCCTCCCAAGAGGCCGCACTTCATCACCAGACAGGTCGGCTGCTTTCGGGAGGAGGCTTTGGCATGACCGTTCAAGAGGACACCAGGATGAGCAGCCCCTATGACGTGACAATCTCCGTTCACGCCAACCGGCCAACCGGCAAATACGAACCCTTGTGGAACTGGTTCGGTTACGACGAGCCGAACTACACCTACTCCCCGCACGGCAGGAAGCTGCTCAAGGAACTCACCGAGCTGAGCCCCGAGCCACCCCGCATCCGTGCGCACAATCTTCTGACCAGCGGCGACGGCCTGCCTGCGCTCAAATGGGGTTCGACCAATGCCTATACCGAGGATGCGAACGGTAATCCGGTCTATGATTGGACGATCATCGACAAGATCTTCGACACCTATGTGGAAGCCGGCAACATTCCGCTGATCCAGATCGGTTTCACGCCTGAGGCGCTCTCCGATTTCGACGGTCCCTATCGCCACCAATGGGAGCCGGCCGACAAATACGCAACGATCACCACCGGTTGGACGGCGCCGCCGACGGATCTGAAGAAATGGGCTGACCTGATCGAAGCATGGGCGCGCCATCTGGCCGAAAGATATGGCGAGGCCGTCGTTTCAAGCTGGCCATGGGAAGTGTGGAACGAGCCGGACGGTCACTACTGGACCGGCACCATACCGCAATTCTGCGAAATGTATGATGTCAGCGCCAAGGCCCTGAAGCGTGCCTTGCCGAATGCCCGTGTCGGCGGTCCGCACACCTGCGGCGCCTTTGCCAACGAAAAGGCCCAGACTTTCCTGCGTGCCTTCCTCAAGCACGCGGTCGACAATAAGTCGCCGATCGATTTCCTCGCCTTCCATGCCAAGGGCAATCCGGTGATCTACGAGGGCCACGTCCGGATGGGCCTGCACAAGCAGCTCCGCGACATCGAGACGAACCTTGCCATCATCAACGAGTTTCCGGAACTCCGACACCTGCCCGTGGTGATCGGCGAATCCGATCCGGAAGGCTGTGCGGCCTGCTCTGCACGCGTCCATCCGCAGAACGGTTATCGCAACGGCCCACTCTACGGCGTCTATGTCGTCGAGAGCATGATTCGCACTTACGAACTGGCGAGACGCGCCAACATCCATATCGAAGGCGCGGTGACCTGGGCTTTCCTCTTCGACGACCAGCCCTATTTCGACGGCTTCCGCGATCTTGCCACCAACGGCGTCGACAAGGCTGTTCTCAACGGCTTCCGCATGCTCGGCAAGCTCGGCGGCGAATGGCTGGAATCGGAAAGCGATTATCGCCGCGATATCGAGGATATCATGAGCCGTGGCGTGCGCGGCAAGCCCGATGTCAACGTCGTGGCGACCCGCGACGACAAGGGTGTTTCCATTCTCCTCTGGCACTACCACGACGATGACGAAGCCGGGCCGTCCGCCGACATCACGGTCAATCTCGACGGCTGGGGCGACAAGTCCGCCTCGCTCAAGCATTTCAGGATGGACGAGGAGCATTCCAACGCCTTCGGCGTCTGGAAGGCGATGGGCAAGCCGCAGAATCCGGCCGGCGAAGACCATGCCAGGCTGGAAGCCTCGGGAAAACTCGCCGAGATCGACGGCGAGGCGTCGGTCAAGGTCGACGACGGCAAGATCGCCCTCAAAGTCTCCCTACCGCGTCAAGGCGTGTCTCTCCTGCGCCTCGATTGGTGAGCCGGTAGGCGAAGGGAGCGCAATCGAAAGATTGCGCGCCCTTTCAAGCGGCCGGTTCGCGTCAGTTGTCACTGACATAGGCGAGATAGCGTTTCTTGCTCGGCTGCAGATGGTCGACGCAGAGCTGGGCGAGAACCCAGTTATCCCCACCGCGCAGCATCTCGATCATCAGCCGGTGATGTTCGTGCGAGATGCGCAGCGATTCCTTGCTCGACATCGAATTGGCCCGCACCGGCAGGCTGAGCCGCATATAGAGCTCGATCGATTGCACCAGATGCGAATTGCCGCAGGCGCCGAAGAGCGTCAGGTGGAATTTATCGTTGGCCTCGTGCACACCCCTGAGATAGCCGGATTCGATGTGGCGGCCATGCTCCTCGTGCAGCGCCAGCAGTTCCTCGATCAACGCCTCGGGCGCCGGCAGCTTTATCCACAGCGCTGCCTGCCGTTGCAGCAGTTCCCGAACGTCGTAGATTTCCTGGACCTGGCGGGCCGTCAGCGAGCGGACGGTCGCGCCCTTGTTGCGCTCGCGAACCACGATACCCATCGTCTCGAGCTGCACGATCGCCTGCCGGGCGAAATGGCGCGTGACGTGAAAGCGGGCAAGGAGCGTGTCTTCGGTCAGGCGGGTTCCAGGCGCCAGCCGCCCGAAAATGATGTCCTCCTCCAGCGCGCGGGCAATGCTTAGATCATCATGCTCGATGCCGTCTTCGCGGCTTTCGTTGAGCGTCTGCAATGTCATCTCCTCTGAAGCATAACCCCGAAAACCGGATTCGATTTTCGGAAAGGGATTATGCGCCAATCTAAAGTGATAGAGCGTCCTGGACGCGCGGCGCTCTAACGGCGAGCCATGTTACAGTGGATTGCGTTCCGGGTCGAACCGGCTCAAGCGATAGATATCCTCGACCAGAGCAAGCGTCTTGATGTTATCGCCCGGCGATGTCTCCATCGCCACCTTTCCATCGAGGCTGTCGAGGAAATGCGCAATGGTCGCGTCATAGGCGCCCTGGTAGGTCTCGTCGGGATCGAAGTTCTCCCGGCATTGCCGCGCACCCTCAGCCGAGAGCAGATTGCCATTAAGTTCGAGCGTGCCGCGTGTTCCGAAGATGCGTAAGTGATCACGCGGCGCCGGCGGCGCGCCATGCACGGCGAGATTGGCGTTGATGGTGACGAGAACACCGTCGCTCGTCCGGCACAGGACGACGCTTGCGACATCCTCCGCGACGATATCGCGATTGCTCCTCTCAAGCCGCGCACTCACCACCTCCATCTCGCCCAGAAGATATCTCAGCGTGTCGAGATGATGGATCATGACTTCCATAACCAGCAATCGCTCCTGCGTCCGGAAAAAGGGCTGGCGCACCAGCGCCGGCCTTTTTCCTTCCGCATCCGCGATCATGCCGCTGGACAGGAATTCGAACTGCACCTGGCGGATCTCGCCGGCAAGTCCCTCGTCGAGCCACACCTTCAGCCGCCGATAATAAGCGCGGAACCGCCAGTTCTCATGGATCATCAACCTGCCCCTGCCGGAAAGACCTGCCAGCAGGTCGACCGCCTCGCCGTAGGAGGGTGCGAGCGGCTTCTGACAGATGATATCGAGGCCTTTTTCCGCCGCCAGCCGCACCAGTTCGGCATGGAACCCCCGTGGCGCGCAGATATCCACGGCATCGAGCTGCTCGGCATCCAGCATCGCCTGCGCGCTCGCATAGTGGCGCGCGATATCGAAGGCGGCAAGCCGCGCTTCGACGGCGCTCGGCGACGGGTCGGCAATCGCCACGACCTCGGCTCTTGCCGATTGCCGCATCCATGCAGGCAGATGGTAGGCGCTGACCCAGCCGGCACCGATAATGCCGATACGCCGTCGTCTCGTTCCCGTCATTGCGCTTCCTCTGCATCTAGTCTCATTTTATCAATAATCTATCCATCTTCATCGCAAAAGCCAATCGTTTGATTGTCGAACAAAATTGCTAATTTCGCTGATTCCCATTGTAATTTATGGTGATCACCGAAGAAATCCGAAAATACGATACAGTGACGCCATCTTATTTATTGACAATCATCCGTATCCCTCTACGCTGACACCACGGCCATGGATCAATTTGGCGAGGGAGGAACAGCTTTGTCGAACGGTCTTCGTCGCAAGCTGACGAGTTACGGCGATCAGGGATTCTCCCTTTTTCTGCGCAAGGCATTCATCAAGGCCATGGGCTATTCGGACGATGCGCTCGACCGTCCGATCGTCGGCATCGCCAACACCTACAGTGATTTCAATCCCTGTCACGGCAATGTGCCGCAACTCATCGAGGCAACCAAGCGCGGCGTCATGCTGACCGGTGCGATGCCCATGGTGTTTCCGACAATCTCGATCCACGAGAGCTTTGCCTCGCCGACCTCGATGTATCTGCGCAATCTGATGGCGATGGAAACGGAAGAGATGATCCGCGCCCAGCCGATGGATGCCGTCGTCCTGATCGGCGGCTGCGACAAGACCCTGCCGGCCCAGATCATGGCGGCCGCCAGCAGCGAGATACCGGCGATCTTCCTGCCGACCGGCCCGATGGCCGTCGGCCACCACAAGGGCGAACGGCTTGGCGCCTGCACGGATTGCCGCCGTTTCTGGGGGCGCTTCCGCGCCGGAGAGATCGACGAGGCCGAGATCGCCGACGTCAACAACAAGCTGGCCAGCTCGATCGGTACCTGCACGGTGATGGGCACGGCGAGCACCATGGCGAACCTCACCGAAGTCATGGGTCTCTGCCTTCCCCGCGCGGCTTCGGCACCGGCCGTCGAATCCGAACGAGTCCGCCTTGCCGAGGAGACCGGCCGTGTCGCCGCGCGTCTCGCCATGGATGAGGCTGCACCGACGGTGCGCGATATCCTGACGCCGCAGGCAATACGCAACGGCCTCGTCGCGCTGCAGGCGATGGGCGGCTCGACCAATGCCGTCGTCCATCTTGCCGCAATTACCGGCCGCCTCGGCCTGCGCCTCGACATGGCCGAGCTCGACCGGCTGGGCCGGAGCATTCCCCTGCTCGTCGACCTGCAGCCCTCCGGCCAGCACTATATGGAGCAATTCCACGAGGCGGGCGGCGTCCCGGCTCTGTTGAAGGCGGTGCGCCATGAAATCGACGGCAGCGCCCCGACGGTCCACGGCAGAACGATCGGCGAAATCATCGACGCTGTCATCGATGGGCCGGGCCAGACCATCATCCGCACCGTCGAGAAACCGTTGAAGCCGATCGGAACGATCGCCGTCCTGCACGGCAATCTTGCGCCGCGCGGCGCCGTCATCAAGCAATCCGCTGCCTCCAAGGATCTGCTCCAGCATATCGGACGCGCTGTGGTCTTCGATTCCGTCGAGGATATGACGCTGCGCATCGACAGCGACGATCTCGACGTCCATCCCGACGACGTTCTGGTTCTGCGCAATGCCGGGCCGAAAGGTGCGCCCGGCATGCCGGAAGCCGGCTATCTACCCATCCCCCGCAAGCTGGCGCGGCAGGGCGTGAAGGACATGGTGCGGATTTCCGACGCCCGCATGAGCGGCACGGCCTTCGGCACGATCATCCTCCATATCGCGCCCGAGGCGGCTGATGGCGGTCCTCTGGCGATCGTTCGCACCGGCGATCGCATTCGCCTCGACGTCGAGGGCCGGCGCATCGACCTCGACATCGAGCAGGCGGAATTCGATCGCCGCATGCTTGATGTCGTCAACCGGCCCTCCCCGGCCCCGGCGCGCGGCTATGCCAAGCTCTATCAGGAGCGCGTGCTCCAGGCTGACGAAGGCGCCGACTTTGACTTCCTGCAAAGCGAGGAGCTCGACGCGCGATGAGTGCCGCTGATCGGGAGGCGCCGCTTTGCCTGCCCCGCCGGCAGCTGACGCGGCTGCCGCAGCCGGCGCTGCCGCAAGGCACGGTCGATACGCATTTCCACGTCTTTCGCGCCGGCGCTCCGCTCAACACTCCACGCAGCTACACACCTGACATCGCGACGATTGCCGACTGGATCGAATTCTCCGGCAGTCTTGGCATCGCCAGGGGCGTATTGGTGCAACCAAGCGTCTATGGCTTCGACAATAGGGTGCTGCTGGAGGCGCTTGCCGCCTATCCAGATCGTCTGCGCGGCATCGTCGTCATCGATCCTGACACCACGGCGACCGAGATGGAGCGTCTGGATCGGCTCGGCGTGCGCGGCGTGCGGATCAATACGCGCAACAAGGGTGGCCTCCCGCTCGCCGCCGCCAAGACACTGGCGGAAAGCATTGCCCCTCTCGGCTGGTCGCTGCAATTGCAGATCAATCCCGAACAACTTCCCGATATTGCGGCAACGCTGTCCGGCATCCGCCTGCCCCTCGTCATCGACCATCTCGGCTTCATTCCACTTGCCAGAGAGACGAGATCGTTGCATGTCGATGCCCTGAAAAGACTGATGGACAGAGCCGAGGCCTTCGTCAAAGTCACCGCGCCCTACCGTTTGACGAAGGACATGAATGACCAAGGTTTCGCCGAGGTCGGCCGCGCCCTTGCCGCCAGCCATGCGGAAAGGCTGCTCTGGGGCAGCGATTGGCCGCACACCGAATTGTGGGACGGTATGCCCGATGACGCCGATCTGATCGAGACCATACGGGCCGCCATTGACGATCCCACGATTGCCGAAAAGATTTTTGTTCGAAATGCCGAGGCGCTGTTCTTCGGCCGCTGAATTGGAGAGTACGAATGGCCAGACTGACCGAAGATGCCAAGGGCGTCTATGTGATCGCCGTAACCCCCTTCACCGATGACGGCGCGCTCGATCTCGCCAGTATCGACAGCATGGTCGATTTCTACGAGGGCGCCGGCGTCACCGGCCTGACGGTGCTTGGCCAGCTCGGCGAGGCCCCGAAGCTGACCGCCGAGGAATCGCGGACAGTCGTCCAACGGGTGCTGAAGCGCCTCGACGGGCGCCTCCCCGTCGTTGTCGGCCTTTCGGCGCCAGGGCTTGCGCCGATGAGCGAACTTGCCGAAGCCGTTATGGGCGAGGGGGCGGCCGGTGTCATGGTTGCGCCGCCCTGGACCGTCAAGACTGACGATCAGGCCTTCGCCTTCTACCAGTCGGTTGGCGAGACCCTGGGCGATACGCCCTTCGTGCTGCAGGATTATCCGCTCACCACCAATGTGACCATCGCGCCTAAGGTCATCGAGCGCATCGTCAACGAGGTGCCGAATTGTGTCATGCTCAAGCACGAGGATTGGCCGGGTCTATCGAAAATCACCGCGCTTCGCGCCGCCAGCGACAAGGGCGCCATGCGGCGTATCTCCATCCTCTGCGGCAATGGCGGGCTTTTCCTGCCCGAAGAGATGGGCCGCGGCGCCGATGGCGCAATGACCGGCTTTTGTTATCCGGAGATGATGGTTGGCGTCGTCGAGGCCTATGCAGCCGGAAATCCCGATCGCGCCCATGCGATCTTCGACGCCTATCTGCCGCTCGCCCGCTACGAACAGCAGCAGGGCATTGGCCTTGCCTCGCGCAAATATGTGCTTGCCAAGCGCGGCGTGATCAAGTCGGCCACCCTGCGCAAGCCGGGCGCCAAGCTCTCGACACTGGATATTGCCGATGTCGAGCGGCTGCTGGCGCGCCAGGCCATCCGCCTCAAGGAGATCGGGGCGTAACACACTGGCGCAAATCCGAAGCCGCTGGACCACCGTTATGGTGCTGCAGCGCGAGCAGATGGCTATGTCCATCTCGTCCGTGAGGCTGAAACCCGAGCGACTCCCAGAACCTTGCCGCACCATCGTTTCCCGCATGAACGGTGACGACGGTACAGAAGGACGACGCATGATCAAGCAGAGCCATGGCAAGCATCCGGCCGATGCCGCGCCCGCGCATTGCGGGACTGATGTAGAAACGCCGCATCCGCAGCGCCCCTGACATGGCCGTTTCGACGGTCATGCCGCCGATGCCGGCGAGCACCTCCCCGGCATAGGCGCCAAGCAGCCTTTCGCCGTCACGCCGGAACCTGTTGTCGCCGGTCGACCATTCGTCGATAAGACGGGCGATATGGCGATAGCCTTCTTGCCGGGCCTCGCTTTCGAGATCTGCGATCTCCTGCGGCAACCGATCGCGGAACGTGCGGATATTGATTGTCATGGCAATGCCGGGGTTCTAGATTGCAGGAACCGGAACCTCGCGGTACATCGCCGCCGGCAGGCCGACCGGGACGAAGGTCGCGTCGCCATCCCCAGCCATATCCTGCACCGTATGTTTCTCCAGCGCCTTCGTCACCTCGTTGAGGTCGCCGTCTAGCTGTTCGGCGGGAATAAGATTGCCGATCACGAAATCGAAGCGGTCGCCGCGTTTGTTCAACAGTTCGTGGAACACGGTCATGTCGCGAAGCTCCGTCGACCATTTCGCCAGCCAGTAGAACAGCCCCGAATTGCGCGCCGTCACATGCACCGGAAGGATCGGCAGATTGTATTTGCGCGCCAGCCCGACGGCCGAGGTCTTCCACGGCCGTTCGTTCAGCCGGCCGTTCGCCCAGTAGGCAATGCGGCCTGAGGGAAAGAGCACTGTCGCCTTGCCTTCCTTCACCGCATGGTTGGTCAGTTGCAGCGTTTCGCGCGCCTTCAGCTTGCTCTTATGCTCCTCCCGCCATTCGACAGGAATGATCATCTCGGCAAAGCGCGGATTGACGCGGATGGCATCGCGATTGGCAAAGAACATCATGTCCGGCCGGCGCGCTTTCAACAGATCGAACACGGCAACGCCATCGGCGATGCCTGTGGGATGGTTACTGACGAGGATGAAGCCGCCGGTATCAGGGATGCGTTCGCCATTGGTGATGCCGATGTCGAGCTTCAGCACATCACTCAGATATTCGAACGACTGGAAACCCGGCATCTTGGCAACCGCATTGGCGAATTCGAGCGCCTTGTTGTAACGCAGCAGCGTGTAGAGGAATGGCCGCATGAGCGGCCAGAGTGGATTTTTCACGATCCTCTGGCCGCGTTCGGCAATCAGCGTATCGACGATATGACCGGGCTTTCCCTGTGAAACGAGAGCGATCGCTTCCGCGAGCTGTCCGAAAGCCGTCATGGAATCGCGCCGTGCCATGAAAGATCCTGTCTATGGGGTAAAAGCTATCGCAGTACAATATGATCGAAGGATGACAAAGGCTTGGCCGGCATTAGCAATTCCATAACTGTTCCTGCTCCAAATTGGCGGACTTGAAGGCAAAATCAAGGCCAGCAATGTGAACGAACTGCTTGTTATCGCCGATCCGCGCCTGATGGCGGAGCGTGCCGCATGGCTTGAAAATCTCGCCCGTGAGCGCCGTCTTTCCGAGCATACGCTCGACGCTTACGAGCGCGACACCCGCCAGTTCCTGACCTTCCTGACCGGCCATCTCGCCGGCCCGGTGACGCTCCGCGACATCAAGGAGTTGCGCCCCGCCGATTTCCGCGCCTTCCTGGCGGCCCGGCGCAAGCAGGGCTCCGGCGCCCGCTCGCTCGGCCGCAATCTCGCCGGTCTCCGTTCGCTGCTGCGCCATCTCGAAAAGAAGGGCCTGGTCAACGCCGCCGGCGCCGGCGCAGTGCGCTCGCCGAAACAACCGAAATCGCTGCCCAAGCCGCTGTCGGACACGCAGGCGATCACCGTCGTCAGCGACGACGCCCAACTGCATGACGAACCCTGGATTGCGGCGCGCGATGCGGCTGTCATGACGCTGCTCTACGGCTGCGGCCTGCGCATCTCCGAAGCGCTTGATCTTGCTCCCGCCGACCTGCAGAAGGGCGCAACGGTGCTGCGCATCACCGGCAAGGGCAACAAGACGCGGCTGGTGCCGTTGCTGTCTGTGGTTTTCGACGCGGTCGAGAAATACCGCGCGCTCTGCCCATACTATCTCGAAAGCGGTGAACCGCTGTTTCGCGGCGCCCGCGGCGGCAAGCTGCAGGCGGCAATCATCCAGCGCACCATGCAGAAGATGCGCAGCGCCTTCGGTCTGCCGGAAACGGCGACACCGCATGCCCTGCGCCATTCCTTCGCCACCCACCTGCTTGCCGGCGGCGGCGATCTGCGCACCATTCAGGAATTGCTCGGCCATGCCAGCCTTTCCACAACGCAGGTCTATACCGGAGTCGATGCGTCACGGCTGCTCGAGGTGTATGATCGGGCGCATCCGCGCGCCTAGCGCATCGGCCCGGAAATCGGAATTGATTTTTGGAAGCACGATGCGTTGATTTAAAGTGCATCGTCATGAATCCGATTTGATGTGATGCACTTTAACTTTCGTTAACGCATTCTCTTAAAGGAATATGCGCAAGCCGGGCGTAGACCATGAAACGCACAAGGCATGTGATCGGAACACCCATCATGACGACATCAATCGGCCGCCGGACGTCTTACCTCGCAGTGCCGGCCAATCTGTTGCTCTGGCTGATCGCAGCCTTTCATATGCTGCTTCTTGCGGCCCTCTTTGTCGCCTTCCTGACTGCAAGGCCGGCGGCGGCCGAAGATGTGGCCTGCACTGGCCGCAACCTGATGGTCGAGTTGCAGCAGAACGACCCTGCCCGCTATGCCGAGGCGCTGAAGGAAGCCGACGCCACGCCGAACGGCAAGGGCATCTTCTGGAAGGTCGAGAAGCCGGGACTTGCACCTTCGTGGCTGCTCGGCAGCATGCATGTCACCGATCCGCGCGTGCTCGCCCTGCCGCCGCGCGCCCAGGCAGCCCATGACGCTGCCGACACGATCATCATCGAATCCGACGAGATCCTCGATGAGCGGAAGGCGACCGCCGCCCTGCTCGCAAAGCCGGAACTGACGATGTTCACCGACGGCACGACGATCGACAAGCTGCTTTCTCCCGAGGACTACAAGCGCCTCGAGACCGGCCTCAAGCAGCGCGGTATCCCGCTCAGCGCCGTTTCCCGCATGCGGCCCTGGATGATCTCGAGCGCCGTCGCCCTGCCGGCCTGCGAAATCGCCCGCAAGGCAAAGGGCGTGCAGTTCCTCGACCAGAAGATCGCCACCGATGCCGTTGCTCAGGGTAAGCAGGTCAAGGGGCTGGAAACCCTTGCCGAACAGATCCAGGCCATGGCCGATCTGCCGGTCGAATTCCATCTGAAGTCGCTGATCGAGACGCTGGAACTCGGCGACAAGATGAGCGATGTCGTCGAGACGATGACCGACCTCTACCTCTCCGGTGACATTGGCATGACCATGCCGATGCTGAAAACGGTGACGCCTGAAGAAGAGGGCGAAAATAACGATTATGCCGCCTTCGAGCAGCGTGTCATCCTCGACCGCAACAAGGTAATGGCCGAACGCGCCGCCCCCATCCTCGACGGCGGCAACGTCTTCATGGCCGTCGGCGCCCTGCATCTGCCTGGCAAGGACGGCGTCATCGAACTGCTACGCCAGCAGGGCTTCACCGTCACCGCGGTGAACTGAACCCGCCGTCGGTCAGCCGAGCGTCATGCGGCGCAGAACATTGCTTTTCCAATAGAACTGATGGACGAGGGCGCCGGCGACATGCGCCGCGATCAGCGCCCAGAGAATGATCTTCAGGATACCCGCGTGGAACGAACCGGCGGGATCGATACCGAAATAGTAGGCGGCGATGCCCGAAAGCGGCATCGCGAAGATCAGGATGTAGAGGCCGGCATGGGCAAGCCTCGCTGCAAGACGGAAGATCGCCGGCTCCTGTGCGACCTCGTCCGGGACGCCCTTGGTAAAACGCAGCCCGAGCCTGAGGACGGCAAGCATCAGGATGGCGATGCCGACATAGGCATGGATATTCGCCGACGAAATCTGCTCCGGCGTCGGTACCTGGCCTCTGCGCATCAGCCGATGCCAGATATTCATGCCATCGGGAAACAGCAGGTTGAAGAAGATCAGCAGCGCCACGGCCCAGTGAAGAAAACGCTGGCTCAGGCTGTAACTCACGATGGACGGCTGCTGCATTTCTGGACCTTCACGGATGCTGAACTCAACGATAGGCAACAACTAAAACAGCCGCCTGCCTTTCGGCAAGCGGCTGTATGCTTTGTTACGAATATGTAAGATTACATATGGATCGGCTTGAAGAAGGTTGCGAGCGCAGCCTCTTTCACCGCTTCCGACATTGTGGGATGCGCGTGGCAGGTACGGCCGAGATCTTCTGACGAACCGCCGAACTCCATCAGCACGGCGATCTCGTGGATCATCTCGCCGGCGCCGAAGCCAACGATATGGCCGCCGAGCACGCGGTCGGTTTCCTTGTCGGCAAGGATCTTGACGAAGCCGTCCGTCGCCAGCATCGCACGCGCCCGGCCGTTCGCCGTGAACGGGAACTTGCCAACCTTGTAGGCGATATCAGCCGCCTTGAGTTCTTCCTCGGTCTTGCCGACGGAAGCGATTTCCGGCTGGGTGTAGACGACGCTCGGAATGACCTCGTAATTCACATGGCCATGCTGCCCGGCAAGGATTTCGGCAAGCGCCACGCCTTCGTCCTCCGCCTTGTGCGCCAGCATCGGACCCTTGACCACATCGCCGATCGCATAAATGCCGGCAACATTGGTCTTGAAGTGACCGTCGATCTCGACGCGGCCGCGATTGTCGAGCGTAACACCGGCCTCTTCGAGGCCGAGACCCGATGTATAGGGCTTGCGGCCGGTGGCGATCAGCACGACTTCGGCCTCGAGCGTCACCTTGTCGCCGCCCTTGACCGGCTCGAAAGTGACCTTGGCGCCCTTGTCGCCCTTTTCGACGCCGGTGACCTTGGCGCTGAGATTGAAATCGATGCCCTGCTTGGCGAGCATGCGCTGGAATTGCTTGGAGACTTCGCCGTCCATACCACCAAGGATGGTGTCGAGATATTCGACGACGGTGACATTGGCGCCGAGGCGCGACCAGACGGAACCGAGCTCGAGACCGATAACGCCGCCGCCGACGACGATCAGCGTTTCCGGCACCTTCTCCAGCGCAATGCCGCCGGTCGACGAGATGATGGTCTTTTCATCGATCTCGACCTGCACGCCAGGAATGCCGGCGACGTCGGAGCCGGTGGCGATGACGATGTTCTTGCCTTCGATCTCCTGCACCTTGCCGTCGTCGGCGGTGACGGAAACCTTGCCGGCCGAGACGACCTTGCCGATGCCCTGAAAGGTATCGATCTTGTTCTTCTTGAAGAGGAAGGCGACGCCGTCGACATTCGACTTCACCGTCGCATCCTTGTGGGCCATCATATTGCCGAGGTTGAGCGTCGGCGCCGGAATATCGATACCGAGCGCGCTCATTCCGTGGCCGGCCTGATGGAACATTTCGGAGGCATGCAACAGCGCCTTCGACGGGATGCAGCCGACGTTCAGGCAGGTGCCGCCATAGGTCGCCCGCTTTTCGACGACGGCGACCTTGAGGCCGAGCTGGGCCGCCTTGACGGCGCAGACATAGCCGCCCGGGCCGGTTCCGATAATGATCACATCGTAGGACATTGCTTCTTTCCCTTTGGATTTTTCGTTTAATCGGCCGCGCGCGACAAAGCGAGGCGGAAGCCGAAGCCGACAAGTGCCGCTCCGGTGATGCGGTTGAACCATTTGCCGCTGGCAATGAAGCGGTCACGGATCGCCTTGACCGTGAAGAAATAGGAGACGCCGGCAAACCAGGCGACCAGCGCCGTCGCCATGCCGATGCCATAGGAGAACTGGATCAGCGCCGGCGTGTCGTGATGGACGAGCGTCGAAAACAGCGACAGGAAGAACAGCACCGGCTTCGGGTTCAGCGCATTGGTGATGAAGCCCATGCCCAGGCATTTCAGCATCGAGACCGGCTTGCGGTCTTCCGCCGTCACCTCGATATCCCTCACCTTGAAACCCGGTTCGCGGAACGACTTGATGCCGAGATAGACCAGATAGGCGACGCCTGCCCATTTGATGACAGCAAACAGCATCAGTGATTTGGACACGATCAGGCCGAGGCCGAGGATAGTGTAACTGATGTGGAAGAGCAGGGAGAAGCCCATGCCGAGCCCGGTCATGATGGCGGCGCGTCGCCCATGCACGATGCTCTGGCGCAGGATAACGGCAAAATCGGCGCCTGGCACGACGATGAAGATCGAAAAGACGGCCATCAGGCCGAGGAATTCGAGAATATATTGCATGCTGTTTTTCGCCCTGTCGTTCTAGCGGCCGCCGCTCACATTGAGGATCGCGCCGGTTATATAGGAAGCCGAAGGTGACAGAAGATAGAGGATCGCATCCGCCACCTCCTCGGGCGTGCCCGCACGCTGCATCGGAACCGCCGGCGCCATCTCGCGTGCCCGGTCAGGCAGCCCGCCCGAAGCATGGAGGTCGGTCTCGATGATGCCGGGCCTTATCGCATTCACGCGGATGCCCTCGGCAGCGACTTCACGCGCCAAGCCGACAGTGAAGGTGTCGATCGCCGCCTTCGAAGCGGCATAATCGACATACTGCGTCGCCGAACCGAGGATCGCCGCCATCGACGAGATATTGACGATCGCCCCGCCCTGCCCGCCATGCCGGCTCGACATCCGGCGTATGGCCTCGGCGGCGCAGAGGATGGAGCCGGTCACATTAACGCGCAGCATGCGTTCGATTCGCTCCGCCGACATCTCATCGATGCGCTGCGGATAGTCGACGATGCCGGCATTGTTGACGAGCCCGTCAAGCCGGCCGAAATGCCGGTCGACCGCCGTAAACATCGAGACGATATCCGCAGCCTTGCCGACGTCACCCTGGATCGCCACGGCCTCGCCGCCGCCTTCTGTGATCGAAGCCACGACCGCATCCGCGGCTTCGCGGTTGGCGGCATAATTCACCGCAACACGCCAGCCCTGGCGCGCGGCGAGCCTTGAGGCCGCGGCGCCGATACCCCGGCTTCCGCCGGTGATGAGAACAACAGGTGCATCGCTCATGTCGCACACTCCTCGAATGTCAGTACGTCCCAAGGCGCTACCGAAGCCTTGCCCTCGCCCCAGGCACTGGATTCGCGGATGGCGGGACCAAGGCCGGGGAGCACGAGCTTTTCGGCCGCCGCAGCACCTTCGGGCTGCAGATTGTCCATCTCACCCTTTGCATCCATGCCGTAGACGGCGCCCTGCCAGACCGTGCAGGCATCGAGATCGGCGCCGGTCGCATCGCCCTCGGGGCAGTTGAACATCAGGATGCCGATGGCGCGCACCGGATCTTCCGATGGCATGACATAACCTTCCATCACGACAGGTGTCTTGAGCGCGCTGACCTTGAACTGGTTGCTGGCGGCGGCCGATGGAGAATTCAGCGGTGCGAAGCGCAATTCATAGGCACCGTCGCGATCGACGTAAACGGCTTGTTCCTGCTTGCATGCGGCGCCGAACGTGGATGCCGGAACGGCAAAAAACGCGGCAGCTGCGACCGCAGCCACACCTTTCCGTCCCGCCATGATCCCGATCCTTCCGCTCATTGCAGCTTCGGCTCCTTCCGCCCGTCGGCGTTTTCGACAACGCTGAAATCCGTCAGCAGCACCAGCGCGCGGCCGTCCTTGTCGAGCCCCCAGAAAACCGGGTAGAAACCGTCGCCCCAGCCGCTCCAGAACACGGCGACATTGCCTCGTCTGCCGGCAACCGGCCGGTGCAGTGCATAGATGCCCTTGTTGGCATCGAGGTCCGACGCCAGCACGTCATCGTAATAATTGACGTCGGCATCCGGTTTCTGTGCCTGTACCTGCCCTTCACGCTCCCCGATCAGATCAAGCGTATCGGCATCCATGTAGCAGCCGAGGCCGGCATCGACGGGATAGCCGAAGATCTCGCCGTCCTTCAGCGTCGCCGTGTCCTGCCCGGGCAGGACCGCAAGCTCCCAATGATCCGGCCTGCCCTCGGCAAACCGCATGCTGGCGGCGGCGATGCGCCCGAAGGCCTGGTAGAGCGTCACCGGATAGTCGCCCGGCGCAACCGTTCTTGCGAGCGCCGGACGATCGGGCTGGGCCAGCGGATCGGCCGCAACGATGCGCCCCGATGTCAGCTCGACATTGCCCATATGGATCGCACCGATCGACCGGCCGGAGAGTTCGGCATCGCCCAGCGCCACCAGCTCGAAATTGCTGCTTGCCTTGCTGATGTCCCAGCCGGCAGCCGATGCGGAGACCGGAATATGCGCGGCGGCAGCGCAAAGAAGAAGGCGCGCCGCTCGCATGATCCGGTTCCGCATCGAAAGCGCTCCCTCAGAGATCGAGAACCAGACGTTCCGGATCTTCCAGGCTTTCCTTGACGCGCACGAGGAAGGTGACCGCTTCCTTGCCGTCGACGATGCGGTGATCGTAGGACAGCGCCAGATACATCATCGGACGGATGACCACCTGACCGCCGATCGCCACCGGCCGTTCCTGGATCTTGTGCATGCCGAGAATGCCGGACTGCGGTGCGTTGAGGATCGGCGAAGACATCAGCGAACCGTAGACGCCGCCATTGGTGATGGTGAAGGTGCCGCCCTGCATGTCGGCCATGGAGAGCGAGCCATCACGGGCTGCCTTGGCAAGACGGCCGAGTTCCTTCTCGATTTCGGCGATCGACATCTGGTCGGCGTCGCGGATGACAGGAACGACGAGGCCCTTGTCCGTGCCGACGGCCATGCCGACATGGCAGTAGTTCTTGTAGATGACGTCGGTGCCGTCGATTTCAGCGTTGACGGCCGGCAATTCCTTCAGCGCATGCGTCACCGCCTTGGTGAAGAAGCCCATGAAGCCGAGCTTGACGCCGTGCTTCTTCTCGAAAATGTCCTTGTACTTGTTGCGCAGGTCCATGACCGCCTTCATGTCGACCTCGTTGTAGGTGGTCAGCATGGCGGCGGTGTTCTGCGCATCCTTGAGGCGCTTGGCGATCGTCTGGCGCAGGCGCGTCATCTTCACGCGCTCTTCGCGCGAGGCATCCTCGACCGTCGACGGGCCACGCGCGGCGGCAGGCGTTGCTGCGGGTGCGGCCGCCGGAGCGGAAATGCCCTTGGCGACGGCGGCGATGACGTCGCCCTTCAGCACCTGGCCGCGCTTGCCACTACCGTCGAGCTGGTCGGCGGAAAGATTGTTTTCGGCAAGCATCTTCGAAGCCGCCGGTGCCGGCGGCATGGTGGAGACGGAAGCGCTTGATGACGACGACGCAGCAGCGGCAACTGGCGCTGGCTGGGCAGCAGCAGCCGGGGCTGGCTGGGCAGGTGCGGCGGCCGGTGCGGCAGCAGCCGGCGCGGCAGCGGCAGCTGCGCCTTCGGCGATCTGACCGAGCAGCGCGCCGAGGCCGACGGTCTCGCCGGCGGCGACGACGATTTCCGACAGCGTGCCGGAGGCGGGTGCTGGAACTTCGATGGTCACCTTGTCGGTTTCAAGCTCGAGAATCGGCTCGTCGGCCTTGATGGCGTCGCCGACCTTCTTGAACCAGGTGCCGACGGTTGCCTCGCTGACGGATTCACCGAGAGTTGGAACGCGGATTTCTGTGGCCATTGTTCAGATCCTGATTTCGTGTGTTTTCGTTAATGCGTTTCAGACGGCGGGCGGCCGCGAGATGATCGAGGGCATCGGCAGGATATCGAAGCGGAAACCGAAACTGGAAGCGATGATCGGATCGCCGTCGGCAAGAACCTGCGCCGCCGCCTGATCCTCGACCTCGACGATCGCCATGCCCCAGGCGCCTTCACCCTCGAAGACGGGGCCGACGATGATCGCCGATCCCGCAAGGGCGTGCCGATGCCAGTATTCGACATGGCGTTTCATCGCCGCCATTTCCTCCCCGGTCCCGTCATGCGGGAAAGTGGGGCGCGGCGGCTGTAGTCTCAGAAAGAAATAAGCCATTGCGCCCCCCCCCCGTGTTTTAACCGCCCAATGCATCCTCGAGGAATGCGGCGAGCTGCGACAGATGCTTGGACATCAGACCCGTCGCCGGCGAGGCGGCGGCCGGACGGCCGGTATAACGGACGCGCTGGTATTTCGCATCGATATGGGCGAGCACCCATTCGAGGAAGGGGTCGATGAACGACCAGGCGCCCATGTTCTTCGGCTCTTCCTGGCACCAGACCATCTCGGCATTGCGGAAGCGCGACAGCTCGTTGATGAGCGCCTTTGCCGGGAACGGATAGAGCTGCTCGACGCGTAAGAGATAGATGTCGTCGATGCCGCGCTTTTCACGCTCTTCGAGAAGATCGTAATAGACCTTGCCGGAGCACATGACGACGCGGCGGATCTTGTTGTCCTTCTGCAGCTTGATCGGGCCGTCCTTGATCACCTCGGCATCGTCCCAGAGCAGGCGATGGAAGGCGGATTCACCGGCCATTTCGGCAAGCGTGGAGACCGCCCGCTTGTGGCGCAGCAGCGACTTCGGCGTCATCAGGATCAGCGGCTTGCGGAAGTCGCGCTTCACCTGCCGGCGCAGGATGTGGAAGTAGTTCGCCGGCGTCGTGACGTTGGCGACCTGCATGTTGTCTTCCGCGCAAAGCTGCAGGAAACGCTCGAGGCGGGCCGAGGAATGTTCCGGACCCTGACCTTCATAGCCGTGCGGCAGCAGGCAGACGAGGCCCGACATGCGCAGCCACTTGCGTTCGCCCGACGAGATGAACTGGTCGAAAACCACCTGCGCGCCGTTGGCGAAATCGCCGAACTGCGCTTCCCAGAGCGTCAGCGCATTCGGACGGGCGAGCGAATAGCCGTATTCGAAACCGAGCACGGCCTCTTCCGAAAGCATCGAATTGATGACTTCGTAGCGCCCCTGCGTCGGCGAAAGATTGGCGAGCGGGATGTAGCGCTCTTCGGTTTCCTGATCATAGAGAACCGAGTGGCGCTGCGAGAAGGTACCGCGTTCGCAATCCTGGCCGGACAGGCGGATCTTGCTGCCTTCGACGCAGAGCGCACCGAAGGAGAGCGCTTCGGCCATCGCCCAGTCGATACCCTCGCCGGTGGCGATCATGTTGGCGCGGTTTTCCATGAAGCGCTGGATTGTCCGGTGCGCATTGAAGCCCGCCGGGATCTCCGAGAGCTTGCGGCCGATATCCTTCAGCGTCTTCATCGGCACGGCGGTCTTGCCGCGGCGCTGCTCGTCGGCATTGTCGGCCGTGCGCAGGCCCGACCACTCGCCATCCAGCCAGTCGGCCTTGTTCGGCTTGTAGTGCTGGCCGGCCTCGAACTCCTGTTCGAGATGGGCGCGCCAATCGGCCTTCATCTTCTCGACTTCGCCGTCGGTGAGCAGTCCTTCGGCGACGAGCCGGGCCGCATAGAGCTGCAGCACGGTCTTGTGGGCGCGGATCACCTTGTACATCTTCGGCTGCGTGAAGGACGGTTCGTCGCCTTCATTGTGGCCGTAGCGGCGGTAGCAGAACAGGTCGAGCACAACAGGCTTGTGGAACTTCATGCGGAATTCGGTGGCGATCTTGGCGCCATAAACGACCGCTTCCGGATCGTCGCCGTTGACGTGCAGGATCGGCGCCTCGATCATCTTGGCGACGTCGGACGGATAGGGCGACGAGCGCGAGAAGGCCGGGTTCGTGGTGAACCCGATCTGGTTATTGATGATCACATGCATGGTGCCGGCGACGCGGTGGCCGCGCAGACCGGAAAGGCCGAGGATTTCGGCAATGACACCCTGGCCGGCAAAAGCCGCATCGCCATGGATCAGCAGCGGTAGAACCTTGGCGCGTTCGGAAAGCGGGATGATATCGCCGTCCCAGACGGTGGCGTTCATATCCTGCTTGGCGCGGGCCTTGCCCATGACGACGGGATCGACGATTTCGAGATGCGAGGGATTCGCCGTCAGCGAAACGTGGATCTTGTTGCCGTCGAATTCGCGGTCGGAGGAGGCACCGAGATGATACTTGACGTCGCCCGAGCCCTCGACCTCGTCGGGAGCGGCCGAGCCGCCCTTGAACTCGTGGAAGATCGCCCGGTGCGGCTTGCCCATGACCTGGGAGAGCACGTTCAGACGGCCGCGATGGGCCATGCCGAACACGGCTTCCTTGAGGCCGAGATGGCCGCCGCGCTTGAGAATCTGTTCCAGCGCCGGGATCAGCGATTCGCCGCCGTCGAGGCCGAAACGCTTCGTGCCCTTGAACTTGACGTCGAGGAACTGCTCGTAGCCTTCGGCTTCGACGAGCTTGGCAAGGATCGCCTTCTTGCCTTCCGGCGTGAAGGCGACACCCTTGTCCGGTCCCTCGATGCGCTCCTGGATCCAGGCCTTCTCTTCAGGATTGGAGATATGCATGAATTCGACGCCGAGCGTCGAGCAATAGGTGCGCTCGAGGATTTCGATCATCTCGCGGATGGTCGCGTATTCCAGGCCGAGCACGTTGTCGATGAAGATCTTGCGGTCGTAATCGGCGGCAGTGAAGCCGTAATTCTCCGCCGACAGCTCGCGATAGTCGTCGACGGGTGCGGCAATGCCGAGCGGGTCGAGCTTGGCGTGCAGGTGGCCGCGCATGCGGTAGGCGCGGATCATCATGATGGCGCGCACGGAATCGCGCGTCGCCTGCAGGACCTCGGTGCTGTCGGCAGGCTTGCCCTGAGCTTCGGCCTTGGCTTTGACTTTGGTCTCGATCACCTTCTCGACGATGCCCCAGTCGCCATCGAGAGCCGACACCAGATCGCCGCTTGCCTGAAGCGGCCAGTTCTTCTTGCGCCAGGAAGCCCCCTTGGCCGCCCTCTTCACATCGCTGGGATCCTCCTCCAGCGCCTTGAAGAAGGCACGCCACTGGTCGTCGACCGATGCCGGATCCTCTTCGTACCGCGCGTAGAGCTGCTCGATATAGGCAGCGTTGGCGCCATCCAGAAACGAGGTGACCTGAAACTGCTCGTTGGCTTCTTGCCGTGCCATGGTGATATGCGGACGCTTCCGTCCGCCTCCTGACTTGATGAATTTGCCGGCTTGATGGCCGGCTGCCGCATTCCGATTGCCGCCTGTCCGCGGCGCATCTGCTGTTCTCGTGTCGTCGAGGCCGGGCGGAAGGCGCAGATGCCGTTCCTCCGCCCGGTCCATATTTAGGTGGCTTAGCCCTTGAGGACTTCAACCAGCGTCTTGCCGAGGCGGGCCGGAGAAGGCGACACCTTGATGCCTGCCGATTCCATCGCCGCGATCTTCGATTCCGCATCGCCCTTGCCGCCGGAAACCACCGCGCCGGCATGGCCCATGGTGCGGCCCTTCGGGGCCGTACGACCGGCAATGAAGCCAGCCATCGGCTTCTTGCGGCCCTTCTTGGCTTCGTCCTTGAGGAACTGGGCTGCGTCTTCTTCAGCCGCACCACCGATTTCGCCGATCATGATGATCGACTGGGTGGCTGCGTCGGCCAGGAACATTTCCAGGACGTCGATGAACTCGGTGCCCTTGACCGGGTCGCCGCCAATGCCGACGGCCGTCGTCTGGCCGAGGCCTTCATTGGAGGTCTGGAACACGGCTTCATAGGTCAGCGTGCCCGAGCGGGAAACGATACCGACCGAACCCTTGCGGAAGATCGAGCCCGGCATGATGCCGATCTTGCATTCTTCCGGCGTCAGGATACCCGGGCAGTTCGGGCCGAGCAGGCGCGACTTGGAGCGGTCGAGGCGAGCCTTGACGCGCACCATGTCCATGACCGGGATGCCTTCGGTGATGCAGGTGATGAACGGGATCTCGGCGTCGATCGCCTCGATGATCGCGTCGGCAGCGCCGGCCGGCGGAACATAGATGACGGTCGCGTCGGCGCCGGTCTTTTCCTTGCCTTCGGCAACGGTTGCGAAGATCGGCAGGCTTTCGCCCTTGGCGCCGGTCCAGGTTTCGCCACCCTTCTTCGGATGGATACCGCCGACCATCTGGGTGCCGTAGTAAGCGAGCGCCTGTTCGGTGTGGAACGTGCCGGTCTTGCCGGTTAGGCCCTGAACGAGAACCTTGGTGTCTTTGTTGACGAGAATGGACATGCGAGGCCTTTGTTTAGGAGAGGTTGGAAGACGTGGAGGACGCGCGACGATAGACGCCGCTGACGACCTCCTGCCAAGTATCGCTGCCTGCAGGCGAAAAGCTGACGCCCATCCGGTAGCAGTCTTCATTTTCGAACGTGAATACGGTGCGCTGGCTGCCGCGCGGCGAAGTCTTCATCAGCACCAGCTCACTGCCGTTCCACGCGCCGGACGCCGGTACCGGCGGCGCAAAACCTGCGGTGTCGAACTGGTAGAGTTTGTAGGTCTGGTCCGAAGCATCGAAGCCGAAAACATTTCGCGCCTCGAACGAAACAGCACCATCGCGCGTCTGGCGATAGCGCTGCTCGAGGAAGAAACCGCCGAACAACACCTCGCCGGAAAACTCAGCACTGGCATTGCCTTCACTCGTCCACGCCGACGCCGCGACACGCTCGTCCCCTTCCCACACGCCAGCGAAGGCGTTGAGGCGGAAATGAGCAGCGGAGGGCGTGGACTGGAAGGCCATGATCGTTCTCAGCCGTTGATCGCCGCGACGATCTTCTTGGCAGCATCGTCCAAGTCGTCGGCCGCAGTGATCGCCAGACCCGACTCGTTCAGGATCTTCTTGCCGAGCTCGACATTGGTGCCTTCAAGGCGCACGACGAGCGGAACCTTGAGGCCGACTTCCTTGACCGCGGCAATCACGCCCTCGGCAATGACATCGCACTTCATGATGCCGCCGAAGATGTTGACGAGAATGCCTTCGACCTTGGGGTCTGCGGTAATGATCTTGAAAGCCGCAGCAACCTTCTCCTTGCCGGCGCCACCGCCAACGTCGCAGAAGTTGGCCGGCTCCTTGCCGTAGAGCTTGATGATGTCCATCGTCGCCATGGCAAGACCAGCACCGTTGACCATGCAGCCGATATTGCCGTCGAGCGCAACATAGGCGAGATCCCACTTCGAGGCCTCGATTTCCTTGGCGTCTTCTTCGGTTTCGTCGCGCAACGTCTTGACATCATCGTGACGGAAAAGGGCGTTGCCGTCGAAAGACATCTTGGCATCGAGGACGCGCAGGTGGCCATCCTTCATGACGATCAGCGGATTGACTTCCAGGAGAGCCATGTCCTTTTCGCCAAAGGCTTTGTAAAGCGCCGGGAAAAGCGACTTGGCATCCTCGGCGGCAGCGCCGTCGAGCTGCAGAGCCTTGGAGATCGCAGCAACGTCGGCAGCCGTCACGCCGGCTTCCGGATCGATGGCGATCGTCTGGATCTTCTCGGGCGTGTCGTGGGCGACGGCCTCGATGTCCATGCCGCCTTCGGTCGATACGACGAAGGCAACGCGGCCAACCGAGCGGTCGACAAGGATCGAGCAATAGAGTTCGCGGGCGATGTCGGCACCGTCTTCGATGTAAAGGCGGTTGACCTGCTTGCCGGCTTCGCCGGTCTGGGCGGTCACCAGAGTGTTTCCGAGCATTTCCTTGGCGTGGGAAACGACTTCCTCGATCGACTTGGCGAGGCGAACGCCGCCCTTGGCATCAGGCCCGAGCTCCTTGAACTTGCCCTTGCCGCGGCCGCCGGCATGGATCTGGCTCTTGACCACGTAAAGCGGACCGGGAAGCGACTTGGCGGCAGCCTCGGCTTCTTCAACCTTGAGAATAGCCACACCTTCGGCAACCGGCGCGCCATAGCCCTTCAGCAGAGCCTTGGCCTGATATTCATGAATGTTCATGGGTGTATCCCTGTTTCGATTACTTCAGCCCGTCGACTACTTGAGGGCCGGCGCGATGTTGATGCAGGCTTCGCAGAGACCGGCGACAGCGCCGACGGACTTGTCGAAGGCTTCCTTCTCGGTCTTGTTGAGATCGATCTCGATGATGCGTTCGACGCCGCCGGCGCCGATGACGGTGGGAACGCCGACATACATGTCCTTGACGCCGTACTGACCGGTGAGGTGGGCAGCGCAGGGCAGAACGCGCTTCTTGTCCTTGAGATAGGATTCGGCCATCTCGATTGCCGAGGCAGCCGGCGCGTAATAGGCCGAGCCGGTCTTCAGCAGGCCGACGATTTCGGCGCCGCCGTCACGGGTGCGCTGGATGATCTCTTCGAGGCGCTCCTTGGTGACCCAACCCATGGTGACGAGATCGGTGAGCGGAATGCCGCCGACCGTCGAGTAGCGGGCGAGCGGTACCATCGTGTCGCCGTGGCCGCCGAGAACGAAGGCCGTGACGTCCTGGACGGACACGTTGAATTCCTTGGCAAGGAAGAGGCGGAAGCGCGAGGAGTCGAGAACGCCGGCCATGCCGACGACCTTGTTGGCCGGAAGGCCGGAAAACTTCTGCAGCGCCCAGACCATGGCGTCGAGCGGGTTGGTGATGCAGATCACGAAGGCGTTCGGCGCATACTTCTTGATGCCGGCGCCAACCTGCTCCATGACCTTGAGGTTGATGCCGAGAAGATCGTCGCGGCTCATGCCGGGCTTGCGGGCGACGCCTGCGGTGACGATGCACACGTCAGCGCCTTCGATCGCGGAATAGTCGCTGGCACCGGTCAGATTGACGTCGAAGCCTTCGACGGGCGACGACTGGGAGATATCGAGACCTTTGCCCTGGGGAATGCCGTCCGCGATGTCGAAGAGAACGATGTCGCCCAGTTCCTTCAGGCCGGCGAGGTGCGCCAGCGTGCCACCAATCATGCCAGAACCAATGAGTGCGATCTTGTTACGCGCCATTTTCGCTGTTTCCTTTGCGATCAAATTCGTCGAACGGACGCGCAAGGCACCGCCCAATGACGCAATCGCATAGACCCAAAGCCAAAAAATGGCAATTCATTATTTTTGATGCAGCGTTTTCAATCGTTTAGATACAAAAATTCTTACGTAAACGTAAGACAACCTGTCACTGAATTGTTACTCTGCGGCGCGTTTCTCATGGTGCAGCGCAAGATATTCCGCACTGCGCATCTCAAACAGGCGCGATGCCGTGCGGTCGAATTCGAAGCCCTCGGTGCCCCGGCGCTGCAATAGCAGTTCCTCCGGCATGGCCGCCGCGGAAATGTAAAGCCGCACGGCATGATCGTAGAACGTATCGACCAGAATGATGAACCGTTTGATCTGGTTCCGCTTTTCCGGCCCGAGCAACGGAATGTGATCGAGGAAGACCGTATCGAAGCGTTCGGCGATGGCCAGGAAGTCGACCGCCCCGAGCGGTTTGTCGCAAAGATCGGCGAAAGAGAACCGCGCCATGCGGTCGACGGCGAGCGGCACGTGGATGTGGCGCCCCTTCATCGGAATATCCAGCGGCTGCGCCTTGCGCCCATGCAGCGCCTGCGTCCAGGACGCGTCCATCGCCATGTCGTTATGCTCGTTGATCGGCACCAGATAGACCGGCTGACTGCTCAGCTTCTCCATCCGGTAGTCGGTCGGCGAATCCAGGGTGACGACATCGACATGCTGCTTGAGCAAGGCGACGAACGGCAGGAAGAGGCCGCGATTGAGACCATCCGTGTAGAGATTGTCGGGCTCGACGTTCGAGGTCGCGACCAGCACGCATCCGCGCGCGAAGAGCTCGGAGAACAGCCGCGACAGGATCATCGCATCGGCGATGTCGGTGACCGTGAACTCGTCGAAGCAGAGCAGTTCTGCCTCGTCGTAAAGCGCTGCGGCGACCGGCGGCATCGGATCGGCCTGCTTCGTCTCGCCGTTCTTGAGCTTCAGCCGGTGTGCCGCGATGCGGTTGTGCACATCCGCCATGAATTCGTGGAAATGCGCCCGCCGTTTCTTCCTGCACGGCGCCATTGCGAAGAACATGTCCATCAGCATGGTCTTGCCGCGCCCGACGCTGCCGTGGATGTAAAGCCCCTTGATGCCGTCGGCGGACTTCTTCTTGGCGGCAAACAGCCAGCCAAGCGCGCTCGATTTTGCCGCTGGCCGCCGCTGCTTCAGCCCGGCAAGCACCCGGTCGAGGCTCTTTGCCACGTCCAACTGAGCCGAATCGACCTGGAGCGCGCCCGATGCGGTCAGCGCTTTAAGCTGTTCGCAGACGCTGAGCGCATAATCCGGCATTGGTTGCATGAGGGCATATCCGCCTGTCAGTCATCGCAGGAGACCTGCTGGAACATTTAGCGGCTGAGGCTGATCGACTGGCCCGTGCTCGTCTGCCCCTCAAAGCGGTTGTCGGCCGTCTTGTAGACGCTGCCGAGCTGGTTGCCGGAGCGGTCCTTGAGCAGCACCTGCTTGCCGGCGACCTCCCAGGAACCCATCGCCGTCAGCTCGCCGACGCAACCACGTGTTCCGCCGCGCGAACCGCTGCCGAGATTGGTGAGCGTCAGGAACATGTCGCAACTGCCGTTGACACGCCAGCTTCCGACCATCGATTCCTTGGTGATATCGAGCGCATTCGCGGCCATTGCGCCAGGCTGAGCGCCCGGCATCGGCGCCGTCGTCGTCGGCGCGGCCGGAAACTGCGAGCTGCCGGTCGGCGGTGGAAGCTGCCCACCCTGCACCGAGGGAACCGGCTGCGCCGTCAACGGCGCCGGCCCGGCACTGGCGTTGGAGCTGTAATCATATGCCGTACGCTGACAACCGGCTAGCGACAGAACCACCACCAGACCTGTCATCGCATATCGCAACTGCATCATCATACTCCTGAATTCGGCTATCGCCGTAGAGAAACGGGCGTGAGACAAGTCCGATTATCGTAATTCGATTTGGTTAATCAAGTCGTGCTGCATAAATTGCCCGTGACAACAACTAACCGAAAAACGATACAGTTCAACTGTCCCGCTGCAAAACTTCCTGCACATAGAATTTGTCAGCAAGGTGTTGCGCGCCTTCATCTCTGTCAGGATCGCTGTCGAACTCGCGCAATGTCTCGGAATAGCGCTCCGGTGCATCCTGCAGAAGGATTGCACCGAGCCGACCTGATATAGATGACGGCTTCGGGATCGAAGCCGTCGTTTCCGCCATCGGCATGCACGCTGATCAAACCCGGCGCTCGACCATCATCTTCTTGATTTCGGCGATTGCCTTGGCCGGGTTGAGGCCCTTCGGGCAGGTCTGCGCACAGTTCATGATCGTGTGGCAGCGATAGAGGCGGAATGGATCCTCGAGATTGTCGAGGCGCTCGCCGGTCGCCTCGTCTCTGGAATCGATCAGCCAGCGATAGGCCTGCAGCAGAACGGCCGGACCGAGATAGCGGTCGCCGTTCCACCAGTAGCTCGGACAGGAGGTCGAGCAGCAGGCGCAGAGGATGCATTCATAGAGGCCGTCCAGCTTCTGCCGGTCCTCATGGCTCTGCTTCCATTCCTTGGCCGGCGCCGGCGACACTGTCTTCAGCCATGGCTCGATCGAACGATGCTGGGCATAGAAGTTGGTGAGGTCAGGAACCAGATCCTTGACGACGGGCAGATGCGGCAGCGGATAGATCTTCACCGCACCTTTGATATCGTCGAGGCCCTTGGTGCAAGCGAGCGTATTCGTGCCGTCGATATTCATCGCGCAGGAGCCGCAGATGCCCTCGCGACAGGAGCGGCGCAGCGTCAGCGTCGGGTCGATCTTGTTCTTGATGTAGAGCAGACCGTCGAGCACCATCGGCCCGCAATCGTCGACATCGATGTAGAAGGTGTCGATCGACGGGTTCTGACCGTCATCCGGGCTCCAGCGGTAGACGCGGAATTCGCGGGTGTTCTTGGCACCCGCCGGCTTCGGCCAGACCTTGCCTTCGCGCATCTGAGAATTCTTGGGGAGAGCGAGTTCAACCATGTCCGGTTCCTCTTGAGATCAGTACACGCGAGCCTTCGGCTCGATCTTGTGCGGATCGATGCCTTCGGCGATCAGCTCGGTGTGGACCGGCCGGTAGTCGAGTTTCACGTCGCCTGCTTCGTTCACCCAGGCGAGTGTGTGCTTGCGCCAGTTGACGTCGTCGCGGCCCGCGAATGCACCCTCGGTAAAGTCTTCGCGTGCATGCGAACCGCGGCTCTCCTTGCGGGCCTCGGCGCCATAGATCGTCGTGATGGCGTTGGCCATCAGGTTCTGCAGCTCAAGCGTTTCCACGAGGTCCGAGTTCCAGATCATCGAGCGATCGGTGACCTTGATGTCCTTCATCTCGCCCCAGATTGCCGAGATGCGCTGGCAGCCCGATTCCAGCGATTCCTGCGTGCGGAAGACGGCGGCGTCTTCCTGCATGGCGCGCTGCATCTTCTCGCGCAGGTCCGCCGTCGGCGTGCCGCCGCTGGCATGACGCAGACCGTCGAAGCGGTCCATGATCTTGTCGCAGGCCGCGACGTTGAGATGCGGGATCGGCGCTGCACGGTCGATGACTTCGCCGGCACGGATCGCAGCGGCGCGGCCGAAGACCACGAGGTCGATCAGCGAGTTGGAGCCGAGACGGTTGGCGCCGTGCACCGAGGCGCAGCCGGCTTCACCCACAGCCATCAGACCGGGGATGATCCGTTCCGGATTGGCGCTGTCGGCGTTCAGCACTTCGCCCCAATAATTCGTGGGAATGCCGCCCATATTGTAGTGAACGGTCGGCAGAACCGGGATCGGCTCGCGTGTAACGTCAACGCCCGCGAAGATCTTGGCGCTCTCGGAAATCCCCGGCAGGCGCTCATGCAGAACGGCCGGATCGAGGTGGTCGAGATGCAGGAAGATGTGGTCCTTGTTCTTGCCGACACCGCGACCTTCACGGATCTCCAGCGTCATGCAGCGCGAAACAACGTCGCGCGAGGCAAGGTCCTTGGCCGAAGGCGCGTAACGCTCCATGAAGCGCTCGCCCTCGGAGTTGACCAGGTAACCGCCTTCGCCGCGGGCGCCTTCGGTGATCAGACAGCCCGAACCGTAGATGCCGGTCGGGTGAAACTGGACGAATTCCATGTCCTGCAGCGGCAGGCCGGCACGCGCCACCATGCCGCCGCCGTCGCCGGTGCAGGTATGGGCCGACGTTGCCGAGAAATAGGCGCGGCCGTAGCCGCCGGTCGCCAGCACCACCATCTTGGCGGCGAAGCGATGGATCGTGCCGTCATCGAGGCACCAGGCGACGACGCCGGTGCAGCGGCTGCCGTCTTCCGACATGATCAGGTCGAGCGCGAAGTACTCGATGAAGAATTCGGCATTGTTGCGCAGCGACTGGCCGTAGAGCGTATGCAGAATGGCGTGGCCGGTACGGTCGGCAACGGCGCAGGTGCGCTGTACCGGCGGGCCTTCACCGTAATTCTGCATGTGGCCGCCGAACGGGCGCTGATAGATCTTGCCTTCCTCGTTGCGCGAGAACGGCACGCCATAATGCTCGAGCTCATAGACCGCTTTCGGCGCTTCCATGGTGAGATACTGCATGGCGTCGACGTCGCCGAGCCAGTCGGAACCCTTGACGGTATCGTAGAGGTGCCACTGCCAGCTATCCGGCGTCATGTTGCGCAGCGAAGCGGCGATACCGCCCTGGGCCGCGACCGTATGCGAGCGGGTCGGAAACACCTTGGTGATGCAGGCCGTGCGGAAACCCTGCTCGGCCATGCCGAGCGTGGCGCGCAGCCCGGCGCCGCCGGCGCCGACGACGATCACGTCGTAGGAGTGATCGACATACTTGTAGGCCTTGCCATTCTGGGCGGGTGAAGTCGGTGCCATATCAGCTTATCCTACGAATGCGATTTTCAGAATGGCGAAGAGACAGAGGCCGGCGATCAGGATCGCAAAAAACGTGTTCAGCATCAGGAGAACGATCTTGCCGAACTCGCCATGCACGTAATCCTCGATGATGACCTGCATGCCGAGCTTCATATGAATGACGCCCGAGATCACCATCAGCCCCATGACGACCGCGACGAAGGGGTTCGACAAGGCGCGAACCACATCCGCATAGGGCGCGCCGGCATAGGCGAGCATGAAGATGACGAAGAACAGGATGAGCGGAACATTGGCGACGGCCGTCAGCCGCTGACGCCAGAAATGGTCCGTGCCGTCCTTGGCGGAGCCGAGCCCGCGAACCTTGCCGAGGGGGGTGCGCATATCCATGAGAGGACCTTCAGAAGCGAATGAGGAAGCCGATCACCCAGACCAGCACGGTCAGACAGAGCGACCCGATGATGTTGGCGATGGCGAGCTTGGTCGAGAACTCTTTCCCGAAGCCATAGCCGAGATCCCACATGAAGTGGCGGAAGCCGCCGAGCATGTGGTGCAGCAGCGCCCATGTATAGCCGAGAAGCACGAGCTTGCCGAGAAGGCTGCCGAGCACCCAATTGGCCCAGTCATAGGAGCCCTGGCCGCTTGCCGCCGCGATCAGCCACCAGGCGACGAGCACCGTGCCGACATAGAGCGCGCCACCGGTAATGCGGTGAACGATGGACATGACCATGGTGGGAATTGGCTTGTAGATTTGCAGATGCGGCGATAGGGGCCGGTTATTTGTCACGTTCGCCATCAGAACCTCGCGGCGGCTTCTCTGCGCTCCCGGATTTCGGAGCATGCTCAGTCAACCACACGAATGACAAAATTCTCTGTGTGCGTTGCATCAATTGCGACGTTTAATCACCGGGAACGCCGACGACAAGCACAATCGCTGTCTGCTTTTAATTTAATCGATTCGCGTTACCGGGAAGTTCGCGGGCTAAAGAAACTGGTCTTTTCCGCTCAAATTTTGTGCCGGTTGTCCGACCTGAATGGACAAGCGTCGGCTTTTGGCGCAATCTGGCGTTAACGATTTGTTAGGGATCGGAATTCCGGAGGCCGGCCACCCATGTTTCGCAGTCTGTCCGCAGTCGCCCTGCTTGCCCTATCCGCGCTTGCTGCACTCCCCGCCGAAGCCGGCGACCGCCGCAACGATCATCGTTTTCCCGGCCATCGTCACGCTTTCCACGGCGGATTACTCCTCGGCGAACGTATCGGCTGGCGCGATCGTGGCATCCGTTTCGACAACGCCTATCGATACCGGAACCGCAAAGAACGAATGCCGTTCCTGAAACAGTTTTCATCGCCGGCGACCGATAGCGTCGCCCGCAACAATCTCATCGTCGTCGTACCCCAGGCGCAGGGTGGTGGCGACACTTATGCCGGCTCTTCCTATTTCTATCAGGCCGATGGCGGAACCTATGTCGGCGGCGACGGCTATGGCTTTTATCCCCCCGCACGATCTGAGCAACTGGCACCGAAGGCAAAGGTCATCGATATCGCCGTTCAAGACGATCCCTGCGCCTACGAGGCCAATGTCTGCGTCATCCGGCCTTAGAGCATGATGCCGAAAGTGCGGAATTCTGTAGCAAATTCCGAGGCCGCTCTTCGTCTACCTTACCGATACATCATCCCTTGATCACAAAAGGTCGCAAAGCATCCGCCACCTTTGCTCCTAGAGCAATTCCAGGAAAAGTGAGAAGCGGTTTTCCGTCCGGAATTGCGTAAAAACAAAAGCCAGAGCGGTCCTGCGCTTCCGTTAAAAGCTGTACCGCTCTAGCAAGACATGGCCCTCTTCGACGAAATGTAGACCGTCCTGCTTCAAGCACTTCCGGGTCCGGCTTTGCTGACAAGAGTGTGAAGATGACGAATACAGGCGGTTCAAATTTGCCCGGCCTCACTCTTTCGCGACGCGGCTACGTCAATACGGATGGCGCACATCGGCGGGAGATTCTTGTCCTCAAACGTTGCCCGCCGTGGCGTTCCGCTATCCGGCATCCAAGCATCCCAGGCTCTGTTCATTTCCTCGAAAGAGGCAAGGTCCCTGAGCCAAATGTTGACGAGAATGATCTCTGACTTGTCGGTACCTTCGCGCAGCAGCATGTCATTGATGCGCTCCAGTATTTCGTTGGTTTGTGCCGTCACGCTGGCTCCCCTCGTGAGGTTTGCGACCTGGCCGGGCAGATAGGCGGCATCTGCGAGGAGAGTTTCGTCAACTTTGGCTTGCCCCATCATCCTATTCGCAGACTTCCATGAATGCTTGAAATTGGGTCGTTGACCCTTCATCCGATCACTGTGGGGCTTCGCTCGCCACTTCGGTAGGGGGAATTAAATTGACCCGATATAATGGAAGCTGAACGCTCCCAGAGCCTTTCCCGGTCAGAATGCTGCAAGCTGACCAAGAAAGGCTCTAGCTCGACAATATGGCCGTATGCCGCGAAATGAAGTCCACAAGATAGCGCGCACCTTCGGCCGTCTCGGATTGAGCATACAGACCGATTTCGATGCGCACCGGACCGGGCAGGTCCGCCGATCTGTCAAGCGTCCGGCAGCCCTCCGGTTTCGTGTTGAGCATCATTGGCGCGATACCGATACCGACGCGAACCGCGGTCGCCATGGCCACCAGCGTCGATGCGACGCACGCCGTCTTCCACTTGACGTTCCGCTGGGACAGGGCGGCAAGCGTCGGGAGCGTCCAGGGACACTCCTCCTCGAACATAATGATGGGAAGCGGCTTTTCCGCATCCGCCACGAAGTCGGATCTGACCGTCCACATCAAATATTCGGTCCAGATCAGGGTCGGTTTTCGCGCGAGGCAGGTGATGTCGCAAACCACGAGATCCAGCTTCCCGTCTTCAAACAGGCTGGCGAGGCGGCGATTCGGCTCGACAATGATGTCGATATCGACCTTCGGGTTCTGCGCCCTGAAGTCACTAAGAATGTCGATCAGGTGGCCGGCTGCGAAGTCCTCAACGACGCCGAGGCGAATGCGGTCCTCGATCATCTTGCCTGTCAGCCTTTTCTCGACCTCGTCGCTGAGGGCGACCATTTCGCGGGCATAAGCCAGCATGATCTGCCCATGGCTCGTGAGCTCGAGGCCTTTTGACGAACGCGAAAACAGCGTAACGCCGACAAGCTCCTCCAGCTTGCGGATCTGCATGCTCACGGCGGCCTGCGTTCTGTTCAGCTTGACGGCTGCTCCATTGACGGTGCCGATCTCCGCGACGGTCAGAAATGCGCGAAGCAGATAGGAATCAAGATCAAGCATCAGAAGCCGCATTCCAAAGTTTGGGGCGCTCGAGTGCTGAGGGCCTCTCCGCCTATAAGCGGATATTGGACGAACCATGTCCTTCCGACAACTGGTGACCCTTAGTCGGGAATGCCAGCTTACCGCGCGAAGAGAACGCATGCCTCGGGCGGAATGGAAACACTGATCCCCTGCCCGCGAGCAAAGGCTATGTCTGGACGGTTCGGGCAAGCCGAGATTATGCGGTCGCCGCTGACGAGATCCAGAACGATATGCCTGAAGGCGCCGAGTGTCACAACATCGGCAACGCGTCCGGGCATGGCCCCGGCAGCCGGAGCGCCGGACGATATCTCGACGCTTTCCGGCCTCACGCAAATCTCGGCGGCACCTGAAAGGCTTCCCGTGGACGCGACCGGAAACTCCCAGCCGGATTCGGAGCGAAATTTGCCGGCTGTTCCGCCCGCGGCCGAAATCGAGCCATGAATCCAATTCGTTCGCCCCATGAAATCCGCGACGAAACGCGAGTCTGGACGCCAATACACATCATCCGGCCTGCCGGATTGCATGATGGCTCCACGGTTCATCACGAATATGCGCTCTCCCAGGCTCATCGCCTCCTCCTGGTCGTGGGTTACCACGATTGCGGTCGAGCCGACCGCGGCGAGCACATCCTTCAATTCGGTGCGCAGCTCATGTCGAAGTTTGGCGTCGAGCGCCGACAGGGGCTCATCCAGAAGAACAAGGCTCGGATGGGTGGCGAGCGCCCGCGCAAGCGCAACACGCTGCTGCTGGCCGCCGCTCAGCTGGTGCGGTCGCCGCTGTCCGAAACCGACGAGCCGGACGAGCTCGAGCATCTCGGCAATGCGGCGAGGTATTTGCCCCGGCGGATGGTTGCGATGGCGAAGCCCGTAGCCGATGTTCTGTTCGACGGTCATATGCGGGAAAAGAGCGTAGTGCTGGAACAGCAGCCCGACATTGCGCTCATAGGGTTTCAATCCGGCCATCGGCTCGCCGTCGATCAGGATCGAGCCTTTGTCGGGCCGCTCGAATCCGGCGATGAGCCGAAGAATGGTGGTCTTGCCGCAGCCGCTCGGTCCAAGCAGTGCGATTGTTTCACCTGGGTTCACCGAGAAGGAGATATTACCGAGCGCGACCGTTTCGCCGAAGCGCTTGCTGACCCCTTGAAATTCCACGGCAGAAATCATCGTATTGTCCTCATGAACGAAACAGACCCTGACCGACGACAGTGTCGAAGCCGACGACTCGGTCCAGCACAACGATCAGCAACGCGGTGACGGCAATCAGGACCACGGCCGCCGCAGCGATCGTCAGATCGAAAGCCGCGCGCATGTTGCTGACCAGCGTAACAGGCAAGGTCGTTGCCGACGGATCGCTCAGAAAGAGACTGATCGATACGTCATCTATCGAAATTGCGAAGGCGAAGATCGCGCCGGTGACGACGCCGGTCCGCATGAGCGGTAGGGTAATGGTCCAGAAGGCCTGGCGCTCGGTGGCGCCGAGAACCATTGCGGCTTCCGTCAATCGTTGGTCGCTGCCAAGAAGGCTGGCGAGGCTGGTCCTTATGCAATAGGGCAACGTCACGATCACGTGGCCGAGGAGCAGGCGCGCCATACCATTTGTGATACCGGCCTTGGAAAGGAAAAGCAGCAGACCGAATCCAATGACGACCGGCGGAACAATGAGTGGCGAGAGAAAGGCCGAAGTCAGCGCTGCCTTTCCTGGAAAATTGCCACGGGCAAGGCCAACGGCCGCCGCCGTTCCGATCGTGACGGACAGAACCGTCGTGAGTACCGCCAAGATGAGGCTGGTGCGTAGGCTGGTAAGGATATCCGCCTGAGAGACGAGCCGTTCGAACCAGTGAAGCGACAAGGCAGGCGGCGGCAGTGGACCGAGGTAGGTCCTGGCGTCGAAAGCCATGAGGCATGTTATCACCAAGGGGATGGCGAGGAACGCCAATCCAAGGCCGATGACACCGTAGGCGACGGAACCGGCGATCCGGTCCCCGGTTCGCGCTGCAAGAGATTGTCTGCTCATCGGGAAACCTTCCAGGCCTGCGCAAACGTTATGACAGCGACGACCGCCAAGGCCGCGGTTAGCATGACGAGCGAGATCGCCGCGCCGCTCGGATAGTTGGCGATATCGCTGAACCGGGTGTAGATGACGTTCGATATGAAAAGCACCCGGCCCCTCCCGAGCACCATGGGAATGACGAAGGCGCTGATCGCGAAAGTCAGCGAGACAAGCGTGCTTGAGATCAGAGCCGGGAAGCTCAGGGGAAGCGTGATCGACAAATGGGCTCTCCATCCCGGCGCGCCGAGCGACTGGGCTGCATCGAGCAGACGCGGATCGATCGATTGCATCGCGCCAATCAGCGTTAGCGTTGCGACCGGTATGATCGAGTGAACCAGGCCCGCAGTAACGACGATATTGATATATTCGCGGCTGTTGGGCGAAAGGCCAAGTGTCAAGAGGAGGGGTCGCAAGATGCCGACCGACCCGAAGGTCAGTTCGATCGCGTATGTCTTGATCAGGACGCTGGATAGAACAAGCGTAATCAAAAAACCGAGGGTGAGCGCGCGCATCCGCGGGGAAATGCGCCGCACGATAAAGTAGGCCAGCGGGAATGCCACAAGCTGGCCGATGATTGCGGCAACTCCACCGATCCAGAAGGTCGTCAGCAGGACACTCGCAAACGCCTGGTTTGCAAGCTCGTAATAGTTTTGGACCGTTGCCGCGGCATTTTCAACGGAACCGACGCGCCCCGGCGTAAACTCCTTCAAGCTTTCGATTGCCAGATTGATTAATGGTGACAGAAAACCGAATGCGAACACCAGGAGGGCTGGCCCGAGCGTCAGGGCCGCATCTCGGCGATCAGGTATCGAAATGGCAACGGGTTGCCGCCTTACTTTGGTCATGGTGGAACAGCCTTTTCCTCGCCCTTACGGGCATGAGAAAGGGAGGTCATCGAAGCACGCTGGCGCCTTCGATAACCTGCCGCGAGGTGCCTTAGAGCAACGGGGCGATATCCTGTTCCCAGCGCTTGGACCAGGCATCCTGCTGTTCGAGAACGACATTGTAGTCCGGCACATAGACGAAGCTCGAAAACTCGTCCGACGTGAAGGACAGATGCTTCAGATTGTCGGGCGTGACCGCCTTGCTGTTCAATGGCGCTTCGCCCGCCACCTTGGCGTAGAGCGAGTTCATGTCCGGGCTGATTGCGAAGTTGACGAAATCGAGCGTTGCCTTGGTGTTCGGTCTATTCTTCAGTACGCCGAAACCGCTCTGGTAGAGGAAGGCCTTGAAGTTGCTGTCCTTGGTGAAACGAGTAACCGGGAAGTTCTTCGCCACGGCCGCCCAGCCGGGCTCGGCGAAGAAGCCGACGGAGGTCTCGCCCGACGTCAGCGAATTGGTGAAATCGATATCGGTGATGGCGACGCGGCCGATATTGCCGGATTTCGCCAATTCCGTCATGAGCTTCCACCCAGGTTCCATATTCGTTTCACTGCCGCCAGCGTGAAGGGCGAGCGCGACAATCTGGAGCATCATGCTCTGTGTCGGGCCTGGCCAGCAGATCGCACCCTTAAGATCGGGACTGAGCAGATCATCGATGGTCTTCACAGCAATCGGAGCCGTGTCGGTTCGCGCACCGAAATACATGCCACCAACTGCGCGTGGGACCGCTTTGATATTGCCCTTGCCGTCACGAATGATGATTTTCTCGGGAATATTCGCAAGGTTGGGAACATCGGCAGGATTGATGGTCTCGAGCCAATCCTCCTTCACCATGCTGTTGAATGAGCCTTCCCAGCCAGCGACGTAGTCGTAGTCGACATTCGGCCAGACGGCCTTGATCTTTGGCAGGATAGCGCCCGCGCCGCCCTGATGAAGAACCCAGTTGAATGTCGCCGCATTCTGGTCGGCGGCAATCTGCTTCATGGCTTCGACGACCTCGCCGCCCCATTCAACGGCGGTGAGATTGCCGCTGCCGGCTGCGGCGGATCTCGCAAACCCGGTCATCGTGCCGGCAATCCCCGCGGCAGCGGCGGATCCGAGGAAGCGGCGGCGTGTCATATCGTGCAACATGGTAGGTTCCCTTTGTTGTCGGCCCTCTGCTGGACCGTTCGCATCGGAGACTGCTTGGAGGTTACCAACCGCGGTAGTGGGAAAATTCTCGCCGGGTTATAAAGTTTTCTGAACGTCCGGATGAACGCACTACCCGCTTCGCGGAGCCTCGGCAGGCCTGGTCTATCAAGAATCGTTATATCCCCTCTCGAATTTTCGCGGTTCCAAGAGAAGCGGGCGGCGCCGATGATGATGGCAGCATCAATACCGCGGGAGCCTGCCTTGACCATTGACCGGGATTTTCTGGAAGACTTGAGAAAGCGCTTCGGCAGCGCTGCAGGCGGGGAGATGGAAGATCCGCACTTCCGCGCCGTGGCGGCGAGCGTATTCAAGGACGGCGACAGCCGCAAATGGCCCTTCGCCGATCCTGCGACCTTTCTGGACGCCCGTTTCATCGAGAACGGCTTGCGGCCCGAGGTGCTTGAGGCGCTTGACGTGGCCCTGATCGGCGTGCCGATGGATCTCGGCGTCACCAATCGTGCCGGCGCGCGGCTGGGGCCGCGGGCCGTCCGGGCTGTCGAGCGTGTGGGCCCCTACGAACATGTTCTGCGTGTCGCGCCGATGGGAGGGCTAAAGGTCGCCGACGTCGGCGACGTGCCGATGCGCAGCCGGTTCGGCCTGGCCGAGTGCCATGCCGACATCGAGGCCTGCTACCGGATGATCGCGGCAACCGGGGTTATCCCGTTGTCGGTCGGCGGCGACCATTCGATCTCCGGCGCCATTCTCAAGGGCCTGGCGGCCAGTCAGCCGGTAGGCATGATCCACATCGACGCTCACTGCGATACCGCTGGTCCCTATGAGGGCTCCAAGTTCCACCACGGCGCGCCCTTCCGCGAGGCAGTTCTGGCGGGCGTGCTCGATCCGAAGCGTACGATCCAGATCGGCATCCGCGGCGGCGGCGAATATCTCTGGGAGTTCTCCTTTGCCGCCGGCATGACCGTCATCCACGCCGAAGAGGTGGCGGAGATGGGCCTCAAGGCTGTGATCGCAAAGGCTCTGGAGGTTGTCGGCGCCGGTCCGACCTATCTCAGTTTCGACGTGGACAGCCTCGATCCGGCCTTCGCGCCGGGAACCGGCACGCCAGAAGTCGGCGGGCTTCAGCCGAGGGAGGTCCTGACCCTGCTGCGCGGCTTCAAGGGCATTAACCTCATCGGCGGCGACGTCGTGGAAATCGCGCCGCAATACGACAATACCACCAACACCGCGCAGATCGCCGCGCAGGTCCTGTTCGAACTCCTGTGCCTCGCGATGTTCAGTCCCGCGGTCAGGACAAACGTGACCTGAGAACCAGCTCCACACCGGCAGCCTGCCTCGCGCCCGCTGCCATCCATCACCTGTCGCACAACACGTCTCAAAAAGGGGAACGACATGACTGCTCTTATGAAATTGCGCTACACCGCCACCGCGGCAATTGCCGTGTTCGGCATCCTGGCAGGAGCCGCACAGGCCGACGAACTTGCCGATATCAAGGCCGCAGGCGAGATCAACATCGGCATCTTCTCCGATTTCCCACCCTTCTCTTCGGCAAGCGCCGATATGAGCATCAAGGGCTATGACGTCGACGTCGCCCAGAAGATCGCCGACGGGCTCGGCGTGAAACTCAATCTCGTGAGCGTTACTGGCCAGAACAGGATCGCCTACCTGAACGACGACCGCGTCGACCTGCTGATGAGCGTCGGCTATTCGAAGGAGCGCGCCGAGGTTATCGATTATGCCGCCCCGTACGCCCCCTACTATATCGCCGTCATCGGTCCGGCGGCACTGAAGGTGAGCGGCAAGGAAGACCTCGCCGACAAGACCGTTGCCGTCAATCGTGGGACGCTCGAAGACACATCGCTGACGGCTGCCGCCCCCGGATCGGCTGCGATCCAACGTTTCGAGAACTACAATTCGGTCATTCAGGCCTTCATATCCGGCCAGACCCAGCTGATGGTGGTCGGCAACGATGTCGGCGCGCAGGTTCTGGCGCGACAGGACGAACTGAAGCCGGAGCAGAAGTTCCAGCTCCTCAGCTCCCCCTCGCACATCGCGCTCCGCAAGGGCGAGGAAGGCCTGAAGAAGGCTGTCAATGACAGCGTCGCCGCAATGATCGCCGATGGTTCGCTCGACGCAAGCTCGAAGAGCTGGCTGAAAGCGCCGCTCAACCCTGAAAACCTGAAGGACTGACGAAGACGGCCTCCCACTCACCAGAGCATGATGCCGAAAACTGTAAGCGATTACGGTGGCATCATGCTCCCATTCTTTGGTTGAGAGGCGGATCGAGATTTCGGGCGACCCGACCCAGATCATCCGGCTCCAAAGGACAAAAGATGAGATACAGCCTCGATTTCAACTGGCTTTGGGACGGAATGGGAGCTCTGGCTTATGGCGCAGGCACGACGCTTGCACTGACGGCCTCCACATCAGTCCTCGGGATCGTTCTCAGCGTTCTCGGCGCGGCCGCGCGCCGGGGACCTTATCCATGGTTGCGCAAGGTCGTCGGCCTGTATGTGGAAATCATGCGCAATACACCATTCCTGGTGCAGCTGTTCTTCATCTTCTTTGGCTTGCCTAGCCTCGGCATTCGCCTCGATCCGATCTCTGCCGCAGTTCTTGCCATGACCCTCAATATGGCGGCCTACACGATCGAGGTGGTCGGGGCCGGGCTCGACGCCATACCGAGAGGCCAGAAGGAGGCGGCGCAGGCACTCGGCCTCAGGCCCCGGCTGGTGTTCTTCAAGATCATCCTGCCGCAAGCGATCGCCATCATTTTTCCGGCGCTGACGAGCCAGGTCATCATCATGATGCTGGAATCGGCGGTGGTTTCGCAAATATCCGTCCGCGAGCTGGCGCAGGAGGCCGATCTGCTTCAGTCGCGCACCTTCCGCTCCTTCGAGACCTATCTGGTGGCGACGTTGATCTACCTTTCAATGTCCGCCGCACTTCGCCGGCTCCTTTTCGCCGGGAAACGCCGTTTTCTGGGAGCCGGTCTGGCATGATTGAGTTCACCTTCTGGGACATTTTGCGCAATCTTGTCTTCGCGACACGCTGGACCCTTATGCTTTCGCTCGCAGCCTTTGCCGGCGGCGCCATCGTTGGCCTGGCGATCCTGTCTGCACGGATATCGAAAACGCGCTGGCCGCGCAGCTTCGCGTCCGGCTACATTGCCCTGTTTCAGGGAACGCCGCTCCTCATGCAGCTTTTTTTGATGTTCTTCGGCCTGCCGATGCTCGGTTTCCGGATCGAGTCATGGACCGCCGCCGTCGGCGGCCTGACGTTCTATGCTAGCGCTTATCTTGCGGAAATCTGGCGGAGCGGCGTCGAGGCGGTGCCGCGCGGGCAATGGGACGCTGCAGCCAGCCTGGGCTTGCATCGTCTCCTCGAACTTCGCCTTGTCATCCTGCCGCAGGCTTTCCGGATCACCCGTGCGCCGACTGTCGGGTTCTTGGTCCAGTTGATCAAGAGCACCGCACTGGCCTCGATCCTCGGCTTCGAAGAACTGCTGAAAACCGCGAACGCCATCAACAACGCGACCTTCGAACCTTTCAAGGTCTACGGTCTCGTCGCGGTGATCTTCTTCGCCCTGTGCTATCCGCTTACGCAATACGCCAGAACTCTGGAGAAGAAAGCGGCGTTTGGCTGAGCGGTGCCGAGTTGCTCCGCATTCCGATCGCAACGGAGTGTCCAAAGAGCCGATGCCGGTTGAAAAGCCGGTGCGCCGCGCGGCGGCGACACGGCTCTCGTTCAATCACACAGAACTCGCTTTATCCAGCAGTCAGAACTTCCTGAGAGATCGCTTCAATGACCGACACACAAATCCGTATTCTCGATGCCTGGACAACGGGCGAGCTTCTACCTTTCGGCGCGCTGGTCGCGACCCTGCGGCAAGCATTTGCCGAAGGCTGTGTTGTGCCGGTACGGCATCATCACACGATAGCCAATAGCGGCGAGCCGGATGCGACCCTGCTTCTGATGCCTGCCTGGCATGAAACGCACCGGTCGGAGCGCTACCTTGGCATCAAGATCGTCACCGTCTTTCCCGGCAACACGGTACGCGGCATTCCAGGTTTGACATCGACTTACATGCTCTATGATGGCCGGACCGGGATGCAGCTTGCGCTCCTTGACGGAAACACGATCACCGCGCGCCGCACGGTGGCGGCATCGGCCCTTGCCGCGGACTATCTTGCCCGACAGGACGCGCGCCGCCTGCTGGTGATCGGCGCAGGCCGCGTCGCGAGCCTCATACCCGATGCCTACCGCGCCGTCCGGCCGATCGCGCATGTGGATATCTGGGATATCGATCCCGCCAGTGCGGAACGACTGGCGCAGAGCCTCCGGCAACAGGGGCTCCAGGCCACCGCCGTCACGGATCTGGAAGCCGCGGCGCGGCAAGCCGATATCGTCAGCGCGGCGACGCTGGCGACAGCACCGCTTATCCGGGGCGAATGGCTACGGCCGGGCAGCCATGTCGATCTGATCGGCGGCTTCACCCCGGCGATGCGCGAGGCGGATGACGAGGCGCTTCGGCGCTCCTCGGTCTATATCGACACTCACGAGGCCCTTCACGAAGCGGGCGATCTGGTTCAGCCGATCAGAGCCGGCGTCATTGCTGCAGATGCGGTGCGTGCGACGCTTGACGAGCTGTGTCGCCGGGATATTCCAGCGCGGACATCCAATGACGAGATCACTCTCTACAAGGCAGTCGGAACGGCGTTGGCTGATCTTGCCGCCGCGACGATGGTGTATGAAGCCGCTTTGATCGCCGGCTGACGTCTTCTAGTCCGGCCGATCGCGAATGACGGAACGCGTACCGCCGATGTCTTGGAACACGATGCAGGTGCCCAGACAATCACCGCGATGCTGAGCGTGGCGCGATGTGAGACGTAGGCCGACAGCAGGCATAGATCGGACAAATGCCCATTAAAAGGAAGATGGCTGATCGAGGCATCGAGGACTTTGACTCGAACAAAAAGCCTCTGACTGAGGCTCCATCGTTTCACCGGGCTTGCTCCTACGGTCCACTCGATCGCTAAAGGTCAGCGACTTGTAGATGCATTCGCGTAAATGCGATTAAGCTTTCGATGTGGTGGGCGACAGCTCGGCGAGTTTCCTCGACGTCGCCCCGGTCGATCGCCTCGATGATAACGAGGTGTTCCGTGGAGTCCGGCTTCAGGCGATCTTTCAGGCGGTCGATTTCGAAGAGACGCGTGGTCGCCCGAAGCTCCCGCAATACCTTGGCCATTACCGCGTTGCCGCAATGATCGATGATCATATTGTGGAGATTGTCGTCGGAGAACCAGTGCGCGTCCGTGTGATACGCCGTCGCGTCCAGAAGGTCGTGAATTTCCTGCCGGACACTCATCAAAAGTCGTCGCGGAATAGCGTTGATCGACAGTACGGCTGCGTCAGGTTCGATCAACAACCTCAGTTTCAAGCTTTGAAGATACTCGCCGACATCCACCTGTCGCACGACGTAGTTTCGGCCATCGCCCTTGCGAACCAGGCCTTCGCCCTCCAACCTCTGCAGCGCTTCCCGCAGCGGCGTCCTCGAAATCCCGAGTGTTTCGGCAAGCCTTGCCTCAACGATGACATGCCCGCCTTTCAGCCGGCGATGCCGGATCATGTCGGACACGGCCTTGTAGGTCAGCGATGCAAGATTATGCTGCCCTTTCTCCGCAATTTTCCGACCCGGGGCCTCTAAGGCGTCTGTCACCGTTTGCCATTTCCTTGTTCTTTAAGGCGTTGGCCGCTCGACGCGGCATCGTGCTTTCCTTACGCGATCACTTGTTACATATGATAGCCGATTTGGAAAAGGACTGGAACGAGTGCAGATGGACGATGGTCTGAATGAAGTTGGCGACTCCAGCCTTGCTGACGAAACCTACCGTTCCCTGCTGGCCGATATTCTATCAGCCAGGCTCGCCGGGGGGTCGGTCGTTCAGCAACGCCGCCTGGCGACCAAACATGCTGTTTCGCGTTCTCCCATGCGCCACGCGCTGGGACGTCTCGAAGGAGAGGGACTACTTGTCAGAAACGAAAAAGGCGTTCTCTCGGTCAGGGTCATCAGTCTCAAGGACTACCTTGACAGTCTCACCATGAGGATGCTGCTCGAACCAACTGCCGCCGCGCTCGCCAGCCCCCATGTTTCGCGACTTGAACTGGACTCTTTGACAAGGATGCTTGACGAGATCGAGGCCGACCCCGAACCTGACCCTGAGGTGGTCTGGGCGTTTGACGACGCGCTTCACAACTATATCGCAAGCGAGAGCCGCAACCCCTTTATGGCAACCACGATCGGGGAGATGCGACGCTACACAACGATCTTCGAGCGACAGCTGCCTGTCGTGCGCGCGAAGCCGGGCGTGCGAGAACATCGAGCGATCCTGCTTGCCTTGGCCGCCAACGACGCCGAGGCGGCTCGCCGAGCCATGACCGATCATCTCGAAGTCGTCCGCCAAGGCGTCCTTGCGAACTACTGAATCGATGAATTGAGAATGCACTTGCATCCACGGTGAACTTTTGTATAAAAGTGGGATCCCACTTGAATGCAGGGTCGGGATCCAACGATAAAGAACCGAACTCCAGAGGCTCTCCATGCTCCGTTCACACTTCTCTCGCAGCGTTCTTGCCGCGTCCTTCCTGTCGATCACAGCGTCTTTTGCCTTCGCTCAATCCTGCGAACCCAAAGTGGCGGCAGGCGAGTTGATCAAGCCCGGCACGCTCGTCATGTCGACCAATCCAACGCTTCCTCCGCTCCAGTTCATCGACTCCACGGGCGATCTGAAGGGCATGCGCATCGACCTCGGCAAAGAGATCGCCAAGCGCCTTTGCCTTGAACCCGAATATGTCCGGATCGAATTCTCCGCGATGGTTCCGGGCCTGCAGGCTGGCCGTTGGGACATGATCAATACAGGCATTTTCTTCACCGAAGAGCGCGCCAAGATCATGCAGATGATCCCCTATGAAGATCAGGCCATCAGCGTCTCCGTGGCACCAGATTCGAAGAAAAACGTCGCCGCAAAAGATGATCTGGCCGGCATGACGATCGGTGTCGAAATCGGTGGTTTCGAGGAAACAAAGACACGCCTTCTCGACAAGGAACTGCGTGACGCGGGCAAGGAAGGCTTGACCATCCAGACGTTCGATAATTTCGCCCTCGCCTACCAGGCTCTGCGGGCAGGCCAGGTGCAGGGTGTCGTGTCGATCGACGCCGTCGCCAAGGAGTACGATTCTCGCGGGGACTTCAAACGGGCAATCAGCGGCCTCTACCCCGCTCCGGTCTCCGTCGCATTCAAAAGCCCGGCTTTGGCTGATGCCGTGTCTGCGACGTTGAAAGACATGAAGGCGGATGGATCGCTGAAGGCGCTCTTTGACAAATACGGTCTGCCGATGGTCGCGGGTGACTATTCGGTCAAGGGCCCCGGTCGCTGAACTGATTTCAAAGATCGTTTAGAGATGAGGCGGGGCGCGACCACGTCGCGCCAAACCTCTTGCAGAAAGTCGTCTTCATGTCGCTTTGGAACTGGTCTGGCTTTTTCGGTTATCTGTTCAACCCCTTTATACTTGGCGGGGTGTTCACGACCGTTTGGCTCACCGTCGTCTCGTTGATTGCGGGGCTTATTCTGGGCTTTGCTCTTGCATTGATGCGGCGATCGTCGCGGCGGGTGCCAACCTACATTGCCAAGGCGTATATCTGGCTTTTTCGCGGCACGCCGCTTCTTGTACAGTTGATTGCGATCTACACCGCGCTTCCGCTGTTCGGCATCAAATTCACCGTCATAGAGGCGGCGTTGCTCGGATTGGCTCTCAACGAGGCGGCTTATCTCGCGGAGATCATTCGTGCCGGAATCGAAGCCGTGCCGGAAGGCCAGACCCGGGCAGCACGCGCGCTCGGCATGACGGAGCGTCAGATCATGCGCTACATCGTGATGCCGCAAGCCTTCAAAGTTATCGTTCCGCCTCTCGGCAATTCGGTGAACGGTCTCTTGAAAACGACCTCTGTCACCTCCGTCATCTCGGTCGAAGAACTCCTTCGCCGGACCCAGGTTCTCATCCAGGAGCGGTTCATGGTGCTCGAACTGTTTGCGGTCGCGGCGATTTATTACCTCCTCCTCACAACACTCTGGGACTTCTTCCAGAGCCATATCGAAAAGCGTCTCGGTCAAGCCGGATCGCGGCTTTCCATGAACGAGAAGCGCTAGAACCAGGATTTTCAAATGCAGAAGACGTTCCGCGGTGTCTACACCGTGATGATTACTCCGTTGGATCCCAGCGGCGCGGTCGATCTGAAGGGGCTGGCTGCCTTTACCGACTGGCAGGTCAAAGAAGGTATCCATGGTCTTATCCCTCTTGGATCGACAGGTGAGTTTCTGTCACTCAGCGAGGAAGAGCGCGATGGTGTGGCGAGGACCGTCATCGAAACTGTCGCGGGACGAGTGCCTGTTCTGATCGGCACGGGAGCGGAAGATACGCGGGAGTCCATTCGCCTTAGCGTCAAGGCCGAGGCAATGGGGGCTGACGGCGTCATGATTATTCCGCCGTTCTATTCCACCCCAACGGATGACGAACTCGTTCACCACTACAAGAGCATTGCGTCTGCCGTGGCCATCCCGATTATGGTCTACAACAATCCCGCGACCGCAAACGTCGATCTGACGCCGGAGTTGGTCAAGCGCATCGCCGAAATCGACGGCTGCGACTATATCAAGGAGTCCACCCTCGAAGTGACGCGCGTGCGTGATATCATCCGACTGGCCGGCGACGATATGACTGTGTTCGGGGGCATACTCGGGTTCGAGTCTTTCGTTATGGGTGCGCAGGGTTGGGTGGCAGTGGCTTCAAATGTTGCGCCAGGACCGATGGCGCGGATCTTCGAACTTGTCGCAAATGAGAAAAAGTTCGATGAGGCAAGAGAGCTTTACCTCAAATGGCTGCCTGTCATTCAGGCGGTCGGGGGCCAGGCCTATGTCGCAGGAACGAAGTCACTGCTGACCCACATGGGATTTGGCGCAGGCCTGCCGCGTCCGCCGCGCCTGCCGTTGCCGCCCGCGCAGGATGCCGCCATGAAGAGGCTGGTGGCCGATTTCGGTCTGACGTTCAGCGTCTGAGGAATTCCATCATGCCCGTCGCTTCCATAAACCAGAGTTTGAGACCCGACGATGCGCGGGTCAGGCTCTCGGTCGACGGTCTGCAGATATTTGCCGAAAAGGGCATGTCTGTTGCCGCCGCCATCGAAGCGACGGGGCGGCATGAATTTTCCCGAGGCATCAAAGGCGAGGGCCGTGGCCTCTTCTGCGGAATGGGTGCCTGTCACGACTGTCTCGTGACGATCGACGGAAAAGTCAGCCAGCGGGCCTGCATGACCATTGTCGACGATGACATGCAAGTTCTGCGCCCTGCTGCGCGGCCAGATCTTGCCACTGGTCAGATTGCCGATCTCTGCAGTGTGCCGCATTCCTTGACGACAAGGACGATGGACGTTCTCATTGTCGGAGCGGGGCCTGCGGGGCTTGCCGCCGCGGAGGTCCTTGCTGCGGCCGGCGCCAAGGTGACTGTCATTGATGAACGACCGTCTGCCGGCGGGCAGTATTTCAAACAGCCCTCGACACGGAACGCCGCCGAGCGATTGAGTGGCGACGAGCAGGCGTTATCCGGCGCAGCGCTTATAGGGCAAGTGCGCGATCACGGCGTGACATTTCTAAGTGCTACGGTGGTGTGGGGTGCCGCACGTGACGACGACGGTTCGCTTATTATCGCCTGCTATGGGTCCGGCCATGCGTTTTACTGCAAGCCGAAAATACTCATCATCGCGACGGGGGCCTACGAACGCCCAACGCCGGTCAGGGGTTGGACACTTCCTGGTGCGATGACAACAGGGGCCGCCCAGACGTTGCTGAGGAGCTACGGAACCGTTCCCGGCCGAAGGATCGTTATTGCCGGAAACGGCCCCTTGAATATGCAGGTCGCCAACGAACTTCGAAAGGCAGGAGCCTCCATAGTCGCTTTGCTGGAAGCAGCACCACCACCGTGGTCTCGCCCTGCAGCAGCCTTCGGCCTTCTGACAACTGATCCCGCTCTCGCCCGTCACGGATTGCGCCAGATATCGACGCTTAGATCCGCGTGCGTCAAGATAGACTGGAATAGCGTACTCACCTCGATCAATGGTTCGCAGCGGGTGGAGAGCGTCACGTTCGCCGGACCAGACGGCGAGACCAATCTCGATGCTGACACGGTCCTTATCGGCGGCAATTTCACATCCTCCAATGAGCTGTCCCGGCTACTCGGATGCGGCCATGAGGTCGTCGGCGGCGATCTGCGGGCAGTGCGGGATCTCGACGGTCAGACAACGCTTGCAAACGTGCATATTGTCGGTGAAGCGGCCCGTTTCGGCGGCGCGCATGTTGCGATGGCAGAAGGGCAGATCGCCGCCGCCGCGATTGCTCGAAAATTGGGCCTCCTTGTCCAAACCGACGAAAGCCCAGTGAAACGGCTCGCCCGCCATAGACGGTTTCAGGAAGCCCTTTGGCAGGTCTTTGCGCCGAAGGACGATGCAAAGACAAAGACGGCAATTCTGCCAGATGATGCATTGATCTGCCGTTGCGAAGGCGTGACTTACGGTGTCTTGAGGACGCTCAGCGCAGATAGTGCGCGGGACATTTCGACATTAAAGCGCCTGTCGCGTGCAGGCATGGGGCGGTGTCAGAGCCGCTACTGCGGCAAAGCGATCGCTGACGTCGCGAAGGAACGGCACCTCGCTGGCGAAACGAGCGGTTTTCTGGCTCCGCAAATGCCACTTCGACCTATTCCGTTGGCAGCGCTTGCGGTCGAAAAGCCGGAATGGGGCGGCCACAAGCGCGCACTTTTGCCGGAAAAACCCGCATTGGCGAATCCTCAAGCTTTGCCGGTGGTGGAAACGTCCACGCTGGTGATCGGCGCAGGCATTGCAGGCCTTTCGACGGCGCTCTTCCTTGCCAGGGAAGGCGAGGACGTTGTGGTGGTCGAGCGCACTTTTGCGAATTCGCTGGCGTCTGGAGGGAATGCAGGAAGCCTTCATGCCCAGCTGCTTTCCTTCGACCATGGCGCCCGTGCCGAAGGTGGCGCCGGAGCGGCCGCACAAACACTTCCCCTCCAGCGCGATTCAATCGCTCTTTGGGCGGCGCTGCAAAGCGAACTCGGACAGGATTTCGAGATGAAGGTCACAGGCGGCCTCATGGTGGCCGAAACCGATGACCACATGCGTTTTCTGGCGGAAAAGGTCGGGGTGGAGTGCGCGGCCGGGATCGATTGCCGCTTGATCGGGCAAGAGGAACTGCGCTCCCTGGAGCCTGCCCTGTCTTCTCACTTCGTCGGCGCTGCCTACTGCTCCCAGGAGGGCAAGATCAATCCTCTCGTCGCGACGCAATATATATTGGAGGCGGCACGGCGAGACGGCGCTCAACTCTTCGAAAATTGCGAGGTCACCGAAATAAGGACCTCGGACGACGGGTTCGAGGTCAAGACATCGAGGGGCATGTTGCGGGCAAAACGGATCGTCAATGCAGCGGGAGCCTTCGCTTCAAGGATCGGCGCGATGCTCGGTGTCGATGTGCCGGTATTCGGTGCTCCGCTGCAGATGGTGGTTACCGAGGCCGCAGCACCTTTGATCTCGTGTCTCGTCGCCCATGCCGACCGCCATTTGACCCTCAAGCAGGCGGCAAACGGGAACTTCATCATCGGCGGCGGCTGGACCGCAGGCCTCGATCCCGTCCATCAACATCCACGCCCGCTACTGTCGAGCCTTGAGGGGAACCTTTGGGTTGCCCAGCACGTCGTTCCCGCTCTGCGCAAACTTCACCTCATCCGAAGCTGGGCCGCGATGAACATCAACATCGACGGTGCGCCGATCCTCGGCGAACATCCGTCAATGCCCGGGTTCTTCAACGCCGTCACTTCAAACGGCTATACGCTCGGCCCGATCGTCGGCCAGTTGACATCTCGGCTCATTCTCGGTCGCGAGACCGATAGAGCCTTGCAACCCTTTTCCATCGCGCGTTTCCAGAAAGGCCGGGCATGATTGAGATCACTGGCGTTACCAAATATTACGGTCAGTTCGCTGTCCTTAAGAACTGCTCGGTGAACGTCGAGCGCGGTGAGGTCGTGGTTGTCTGCGGTCCCTCGGGGTCGGGCAAATCGACGTTGATCAAATGCGTCAACGGGCTCGAGCAGTTTCAGGAAGGTTCGATCCGGGTGCATGGTATCGAAGTCGGCGACCCGAAGACCGACCTGCCGAACCTTCGCACACGAGTGGGCATGGTCTTCCAGAACTTCGAATTGTTTCCGCATCTGACGATCATCGACAATATCATGCTGGCGCAGAAGATTGTCATTGGCCGCAGCGACACGGCAGCCCACGCGAAGGCCATGGCGCTTCTTGATCGCGTCGGGCTGACGGACCACGCGAAAAAATATCCAAGCCAACTCTCCGGCGGGCAGCAGCAGCGCGTGGCCATCGCGCGGGCGCTCGCGATGGATCCGCTCGCCATGCTCTTCGACGAGCCGACATCCGCGCTTGATCCAGAGATGATTTCCGAAGTGCTCGACGTCATGACCGGATTGGCAAAGGACGGCATGACGATGATGGTCGTCACCCATGAGATGGGATTTGCCCGCCGGGTGGCGACACGCGTCATTTTCATCGATCAGGGCGAGATCGTCGAGGATCGTCCGAGCGAGGAGTTTTTCGCGGGAAAACACAATCCGCGAACCGAAGCTTTCCTTGGCAAAATCCTGCAACACTGAAGGTCAGGCTTGTGAGCGACTACGATCTCATCATCCAGAACGGCACGGTGGCGACTGCTGCGGATGTTTTCCAGGCGGATATCGGCATTAAAGACGGCAAGATTGTCCAGATCGGACAGAGCCTGTCGGGTGCTGCGCGCACGATCGACGCCTCGGGCAAATATGTCCTTCCAGGCGGCATCGACAGCCATGTCCATATCTCCCAGCCTTCGGGCGAAGGGATCGAGATGGCGGACGACTTCGAGAGCGGAACGCTGTCGGCGGTGTTCGGCGGCAATACGACCATCATGCCGTTCTGCCTTCAGGAAAAGGGCAAGTCGCTGCGAGAGGTGCTAACGGCCTATCATGCGCTCGCAGAGGGTCAGTGTTATACCGACGTCAGCTTTCATCTGATCATATCCGACCCGAGCGACGCCGTGCTGGGCCAGGAATTGCCAGCGCTTGTGGCCGACGGCTATCCGTCGCTGAAGGTCTTCATGACCTATGAGAGCCTGCGCCTCGATGACGCGCAGATCCTGAAGACGCTCGATGTCGCGCGACGGACGGGCGCCACCGTCATGGTCCACTGTGAAAACGAGGACGCAATCAGGTTCCTGATCGAAAAACACGAGCTGGCCGGCGACCTTGCCCCACGCGCTCATGCCTCCACCCGTCCGGTCGCTGTCGAACGTGAAGCCACGCACCGCGCCCTGACGCTCGCCGAAATCGTAGACGTTCCTGTTGTCATTGTGCATGTCTCGAACGGCGAGGCGATGGAAGAGATCGCTCGCGCAAGGACGAGAGGCGTCAAGGTCGTCGGGGAAACCTGCCCGCAATATCTGACGCTCACCGCCAAGGACCTCGACGGCATGGATTGGGAGGGCGCGAAACTTGTCTGCTCTCCGCCGCCGCGGGATGAAGATGCCCAGAAAGAATGCTGGCGCGGCATCGAGACCGGGGCATTCGAACTCTTTTCATCTGATCACTGTCCATTCCGCTACGACGACCAGCACGGGAAGCTTAATCCCAAAGGCCGCACGAATTTCAGGCACATTCCCAATGGCATTCCAGGCATCGAAACCCGCCTTCCCATCCTGTTTTCGCAAGGGTTCATGGCCGGACGCATCGATCTGCCGCGCTTTGTCGCCCTGACATCAACGAACCATGCAAAGACCTATGGCCTCTATCCACAAAAGGGAACGATTGCCGTAGGGGCGGATGCGGACATCGCGATCTGGGATCCAGCCATCCAGCGGACCATCCGCCATGCGGAACTGCATGATGGCGCAGACTATTCGCCCTACGAGGGGATCGAGATCACCGGCTGGCCGATAACGACAATTGTCGCCGGAAAAACTGTCGTCGAAAACGGCGTCCTGGTGGGTACCAAGGGCCACGGGCAATATCGGAAAGCCGCGGCGAGACAAATCAACAAGCAGTCAAATCTAACAAGAGCGACATCATGAAACTGAAAATCACAGCAGGCCCATTCATCTTCGACGCTGTCCTGGAAACTGCCAGAGCGCCCAAAACCTGTGAAGCATTCATCAAGCAGATGCCGTTCGATGGTAAAATCGTGCACGTTCGCTGGTCTGGCGAGGGCGTTTGGATCCCGCTTGGCGACCATGATTTCGGCGTCGGTTATGAGAACCATACAAGCCATCCGGCCCCCGGTCATATCATCCTTTACCCGGGAGGCATCAGCGAAACGGAAATCCTGCTTGCCTACGGAGGCGTCGATTTTTCATCGAAAATGGGCCAACTGGCTGGCAATCATTTCATCACAATCACATCCAATCTCGACCAACTCGCCGAAATAGGCCGCCTCACGCTGTGGGAAGGCGCGCAATCCATTCGATTTGAGGCCGTATCCTAAAGCATGTCGCGCAAAACTGTGCAGCGGTTTTGCGACAACGACATGCGTAAAAACAATGACCTAAAGCGCCACGAGCGAGGAAAGATCGCGACGCGCTTTAGGCGCAATAGCGCGAGGCGACAGGATTGATGCAGGCGTGCCAGCATCGCCTAACGCAGCGGTTGGCACGTTTCCTGCATTCTAGTCTTCGAGATTTTCTTCGAGATTTCCAATGGTGGACGAGGCCCGAAATGTCTTTTGATTTTGACTTCGAACTTGCGAAAAGAGCGGCGCAAGAACTGCCTCCGTCGCAGAAGCAGCCCAAAACGCGTAAGATGTCTCTTCTGCAGAGGCTCATGGCTTCGCCGCCAATTCCTCCTCGCCCGTCTTTCAGCATTCTGCGCCCATATAGAGGTGGTGATGCGCAATGACGCTGTGATACCCCTGTCGAGCAGGTAAGGCGGTGCTGTGCCGATGGTTCTATTCCCGTCGAGGCGGCGTCATTTCTGCGGATGCGGTGCGTGCGACACTTGACGAACTGTGTCGCCGGGATAGTCCAGCGCGGACGTCCAACGACGAGATCACTCTCTACAAGGCAGTCGGAACGGCGTTGGCCGATCTTGCCGCCGCGACGATGGTGTATGAAGCCGCCTTTGATCGCCGGCTGACGTCTTGTGGTCCGGGCGATCGCGAATGAGCGGAACGCGCCTGTTGCCGCGTTCCAATAGGCCGGCAGCCTCTGCTCCCAACGACTTCAATAGCGCGCATCTTCAAGGCCACAGAAAGGGTCTACCGGGTTGGTGCCGAGGAAGGGCTTGCGACCGAGCATACAATCAACGACGGCTTCCTGGACACTGTCCATGGTGGAGTACGCATTGATATAGGCCGGTACGCGGGGCGCATCGTAAAGGTGATAGGGATGCCCAAATGAGATCATTACGGAGGGAATATTCGTCCAGGGTCGGTACATGGCCTTGAAAAGGCCCCCACCACCCATCCTATGCCAGTCGACGAATATCCGGCCTCGTACGAGCAGCGACTCGTCGCCTAGCGCGTAGAGGACGAGGTCGAAGTCGTCGGGGGTCGGCACGATGTCCGGTCGGTCGATCGTGACTTCGAAACCTTCCTTCCGCAACAGCGCGGGTAGCAAGAATTCCAGTGGCTGCGGCATGAGCGGATGAATGATGCCGCCGTCGACCAGCAGCACACGCTTTGTCTTCGCTGGATCGAGCGGAAAGATACCATTGACGTCCTTCACAAGCGTAGGCGAGCGGCCGATGTATTCCCTTGATGCAGCGACATTGTCTGGATGCGCAAGCAGGTGGCGCGCTTCAGCCGCATCGGGGAGGACATCTGACGGTTGAAAAAGTTTGAGATGCGCCTTGAGCGCCAGCACGCGAAGAACCGCTTCTTCAAGTCGCTCCGGAGTAATTCGCCCATCTTCGACGGCAGCCTTGACCGCCGCCATATCCTCCTCAGGTTCATCGCTGAAGAGGATCATGTCGCAGCCATTTGCGATGATATCAGGCAGCGTATCGAGGTGGTGGCCCCAGGCGGACAGCCCTCCCATGGGTGTCGCGTCAGAGACGATGATGCCATTGAAGCCGAGTTCGTCTCGGAGAAGATCAACGTTCAGCAACCGGGAAACCGAGGCCGGTCTGAAAGCTTCAAGCCCGGCATCTGGCATCTTCGATCGAATATAGGCCGGAAGGGAAATGTGCCCACTCATTATTGCCAACACGCCTTCGGTGATCAGCGTTCCATAGAGCCGACCGAAGGTCTCCTTCCACTCGTCCATGGAAAGCGGATTAGTGGTCGTAACGAGGTGCTGATCGCGGTCGTCATATCCCTCGCCCGGCCAGTGCTTTGCGGTGGCGGCAACTCCATTTCGTTGGAGACCGTGAACATGGGCAACCGCGTGCCGCTCAATCTTGTTGACATCGGAGCCGTATGACCGTGTACCGACAATCGGTGATCGGAACGCGGTATTTATGTCGATGACTGGCGTGAAGGACCAGCGCACCCCCATCGCGCGGCCCTCGCGTGCCAATATTTCTGAACTTTTCTCGGTCGCCTGAACGTCGTCGACGGCGGCAAGGCCAAGTTGGCCCAGCACCGGAGTGCCGAAAGCGAAGGAATGACGGCTGCCTTCGAGGTCTGCGCTGATGATGGGCGGGACTTTGCTCTTGGCCACGAGGTCAGAGATGATCCGCCGCTCGAATTCGAGGTCAGCCGTGAAGAAACGGGTTACGCCGCCCGGCCTGAGTGAAGCAATGCGTTTGAAATCCTCCTCATCCGTCCCGATCATGATCAAGGTGAAGAGTTGGCCGATCTTGTCATCAAGATCGAGCGAGGCATAGGTGTCGTGGAGCCAGGATATCGCAGCGTCGTCGAGGTTGAACGGCGCTTTGCGAAGCTCGTCGTAAATCGTCATAAGTTCCCCCCGTTGATCAACGCTCTGCGGATAGCCCGTGTGAATATGCACGCTATCCCGTCATAAGCCAGTTCGGTGATGTCAGGTTAAGTTCGTCGGGAACATTTTGGATATCTCGTGCCGAGCGAAGCGCCACACCGTCGTCTTCTTGATTTCGCTGTCCTCCAGCGCCCGCGTTACCGGCACCTCATAAACCGCGCAGAATTCCAGTCGCTCTCTCGGCAGGTAACTACGTCCGGGGTCTCCGACCAGCACCCACTTGCCGTCGGCTGCCAGCTTCGCGAACCAGGGAACGAGCGCATCGGCGAAAGCGCGGTCGTAGAAGACGTCGCCGGCAAGCACGATATCAGCGTCGACGGCCTGCCCGATCAGATCGGCGCCGGTAAATCCGAGTGAAACGCGATTGGCCTCGGCATTCAGCCGGACTGCCGTCTCCGCCCAGGGATCGACGTCGCTAGCCATGACCTCCCGGGCACCGGCCATCACAGCCGCAATGCCGACAAGGCCGGAACCGCTGGCGAAATCCAGCACCCGCTTGCCGCGCACCGTCTCGGGATGATCGAGGATGTAGCGTGCCAGCCCCTGCCCGCCTGCCCAGGCAAAAGCCCAGAAGGGTGGCGGCAGGCCGATCGCTTGCAGCTCCTCCTCCGTCTTCAGCCAGAGCTCATGCGCCTCGCTTGCCAGATAGAGCGAAATCTCCGGCACATGCGGCGGCGGCATCAGGCTGGTATTGGCGCGGATGAAGGCTTCTGGATCAGTCTTCAACGCGGCGGATTGTCCAGTCCGCCCATTCGGCAGACTTCGAGATATTCTTCCTCGGTCACCGGCTGCACCGAAAGCCGCATCGAGGTGACGAGCGCCATCTTGGCGAGCTTCTCGCTCGCTTTGACATCCTTCAGCGTCACCGGCTTCGGCACGTCCATGACAGCGCGGATGTCGACGCAATCCCACTTCGGATCGCCCTTGGCGGAAGAATCGGGATGCGACAGGGCGCAGACTTCGACGATGCCGACGATCTCCAGCCCGTCATTGGAATGATAGAAGAACCCTTTGTCGCCGATCTGCATCGCCCGCATATTGTTGCGCGCCAGATAGTTGCGGACGCCGGTCCATTCCGTGCCCTTTTCGCCGGCAGCCTTCTGCTGCTCCCAGGACCAGGAAGCGGGTTCGGATTTATAGAGCCAGTGCGCCATGCTCACGCCTCCGGTTTGTTGAAGACCCAGTTGTAGGCCTTGACGTCGACGCTTTCGAATAGTCCGGCCTTGGCATAGGGATCGGCATCGGCAAGCGCACGCGCCGCCTCTTTCGATTCCGCTTCGACGATGATCAGGCTGCCGCAGGGCTTGCCGTCGTCATCGAGAAACGGGCCGGCGATCTTCAGCGTGCCCTCGGCGTTCAGCTTGTTCAAATGCTCGATATGCGTCGGACGCGTATCCATGCGCACGTTCAGATGTCCCGGTTTGTCCTTGCAGAGAAGGGCGAAAAGCATGTCTGTCTCCTATTCGGTGGTGATCGGACGCGTCATCAGCTGCTCTATCGCCTCCGCGATATCGAGCCTGCCGTCGATGATGGCTGAAACGGCATCGGTAATCGGCATGCTGACCTTCAATTCCGCAGCAAGCCGCGAGGCGACGGAGGCGGCAAACGCACCTTCCACCAGCGCACCATGCAGGGGATCGGTCTTGTCGCCACGCCCGAGCGCTATGCCGAAGCGCAGGTTTCGCGATTGATGGCTTGTCGCTGTCAGCACCAGATCGCCGAGGCCGGAAAGCCCGCGTACCGTATCCGCCTGCCCGCCCTTGGCGACGACGAAACGCGACATTTCCGCAAGTCCGCGCGCAATCAGCGCCGCACGCGCGGAATCGCCGATACCACAGCCCTCGACGATGCCGCAGGCGATCGCCAGCACATTCTTCAGCGCGCCGCCAAGCTGCACGCCGATCCGGTCGTTGGAGGCGTAGAGCCGAAAGGTTCGGCCTGATATGGCCTGAGCGAGCCGCTCCGCGGTCTCCATGTCGGCTGCCGCGATCGCCATCGCCGTCGGCAAGCCCTTGGCAATATCGGCGGCAAACCCCGGACCGGAGAGCACGGCGATCGGATGGTCCGGCAGTTCCCGCTCCAGCATGTCGGTCAGTAGATTGCCCGTCGTCCGTTCGATACCCTTGGCACAGGTAACGACGACAGCATCCTTGGAAAGATAAGGTCCATATTGCCGCGCCGCATCGGCCTGCGCCTGCGACGGCATCGCAAAAAGCACGATGGAAGCGCCGGCGACCGCATCCGCCTCGGCGGAAAATTCCAGTGTATCGGGCAGAAGAATGCCGGGCAGCACCGCATCATGCAGCCGCTCGGCCTTCAGATCGGCAATTAGTGACGGATCGCGCCCGACGAGCGTCACGGCGCTGCGGCCGGCAAGCGCGATGACGGCGGCAAGCGCCGTGCCGAAAGCCCCCGATCCAACGACGGCGATGTTTTCGCTCATGCCTTGGCCCCTCGTTTTCCGAAGCCGATCAGCGTTTCCGCATTGGAATCGAGCGGCCAGCGCGAACGCGGCTGCACGTCGAGCGCATCCGGCGCGGCACCGGTCGCCATCCGTTCCAGTCCTGCCCAGGCGATCATCACGGCATTATCGGTGCAGAGGTGCAGCGGTGGCGCGACGAAGCGGAAGCCGTTCTTGTCGCACAGCGCCTGCAGCGTGCCGCGCAGTTCGAGATTGGCGGCGACACCGCCGGCAACGACCAGCGCCGGCTTTTCGCCAGTAGCAGAGAATGTCGTCGGAAATTCCGTCTTGAACCGCTGCAGGCCGCGGCCGATACGGTCCTTCAGCGTCCGCGAAACTGCCTTCTGGAACGAGGCGCAGATATCCGCCACGTCCTGATCGCTGAGCGGCGCGATATCCTGCGCCGCCTGCCGCACCGCTGTCTTCAGGCCGGAGAAGGAGAAATCGAGCCGTGCCTCGCCGACCAGCGGCCGCGGAAAGTCGAACCGATCGGGATTGCCGTCCCGCGCCATTCGCTCCACCGCCGGTCCGCCGGGATAGGGCAGGCCGAGCAACTTTGCCGTCTTGTCGAAGGCTTCGCCGAGCGCATCGTCGATCGTCGTGCCCCAGCGCTCATACTGTCCGACGCCGCGCACCAGGATGAGCTGGGTATGGCCGCCGGAGACGAGCAGCATCAGATAGGGAAAGGACAGCCCGTCCGTCAGCCGCGCCGTCAGCGCATGGCCTTCAAGATGGTTGACCGCATAGAGCGGCTTGCCGGCGGCTCTGGCGATCGCCTTGCCGGTCATCAACCCCACAAGCAACCCGCCGATCAGCCCCGGCCCCGAGGTGGCGGCGATGGCGTCGACATCGTTGAGCGACACATTGGCGCGCTTCAGCGCCTCCTCGATCAGCTCGTCCAGCGCCTCGACATGGGCGCGTGCGGCGATCTCTGGCACCACGCCGCCATAGGCGCTATGCTCGTCGAGCTGGGAAAGCACGACATCCGACAGCACGTGGGAATGCCCCTCAGCATCGCGCTCGACGACCGCGGCGGCGGTCTCGTCGCAGCTCGTTTCGATGCCAAGGATGCGTAGAAAGGGAACCATGAAGCCTGTTCGTTGATTGCGATGGGATGGAAACCCGTTTACGAGAACTCCGGTAACAACGGAATAGAGCGGATGCAAACAAAACCTTTCCGGATCGGCACGCGAGGCAGCCCGCTGGCGCTTGCCCAGGCGCATGAGGCTCGCGACAGGCTGATGGCGGCGCATCATCTGCCCGAGGAAATGTTCGAGATCGTCGTGCTGACGACCAAGGGCGACCGCATCACCGACCGGTCGCTGGCCGAGATCGGCGGCAAGGGCCTGTTCACCGAGGAGCTTGAGCAGAAGCTTACCGCCGGCGAGCTCGATTTCGCCGTGCATTCCGCCAAGGACATGGCGACGAAGCTGCCCGAGGGACTTTATCTCTCCGCCTATCTGCCGCGTGAAGATATCCGCGACGCCGTCATCGGCCGCACCGCGCGCAAACTGATCGACCTGCCGCATGGCGCCACCGTCGGTTCCTCATCGCTGCGCCGCCAGGCACTGATCCGCCGCATGCGGCCCGACATCAACGTCATCACCTTCCGCGGCCTCGTCGAAACCCGCCTGCGCAAGCTCGAAGCGGGCGAGGTGGATGCGACCCTGCTGGCGCTTGCAGGCCTGAAACGCCTCGGCAAGGTCGACGTGCTGACCGATATCCTCGACCCCGACACCTTCCCGCCGGCGCCGGCGCAGGGGGCGATCTGCATCGAAAGCCGCATCGGCGATGCCAGGGTCGACGATCTGCTGGCGCCGGTCAACGACGGCCCGACCTTCGACACCGTCTCCTGCGAACGCGCCTTCCTTGCGGCACTCGACGGCTCCTGCCGCACGCCGATCGGCGGTTATGCCGTCTGCGAAGGCGACCTGATCCGGTTCTCCGGCCTCATCATCACCCCCGACGGCCGCAGCCAGCATGCGGTGACGACCGACGGCCACCGCCGCGATGCGGCAGCACTCGGGACCCGCGCCGGCCAGGACGTGCGCGCAAGGGCCGGCAGCGCCTTTTTCGACGACTGGCACTGAAGCGGCCATGCGCGTGCTCGTCACCCGCCCCGCGCATTCGGCGACGAGAACCGCACAACGTTTGCGCGATATGGGCCACGAGCCCCTGCTGCTGCCGCTGCGTCAGCCGCTGCACGACAGCGCCGCCGCCCTAGCCGCGCTTGCAACCACCAGCGGCGCAATCGCCGTGACCAGCGCCGAAGCCATCAGGGTCCTCTCCGCTCTCGGGGAGCAACTTCACCCGCATCTTGCCCGCCCGCTTTTTGCGGTGGGCGAAACGACGGCCGAAGAAGCGCGCAGCCTCGGCTTCCGATCGGTCGCCTCATCCCAGGGCAACGGCCGCGATCTCGCCGATCTCATCGCGGCGGAGAAACCGGGCACGCTGCTCTACCTCGCTGGCACCCCGCGCGCCGAGACTTTGGAAGGAAGATTGCGCGAGCTCGGCATCCATTTTTCCGTCGCCGAATGTTACCGCATGCAGCCGGCCGTCCCCGATCCCGCCGAGATCGACGCGATCTTCGCTAACGGTTACCCGGACGCCATCCTCTTCTATTCCCGCCAGACGGCCGTGGATTTCTTTCGCATGCCGGAATTCCTATCAGCCGGGCCGGAACACAGTAGAAGCCGCCTTCTCTGCCTCAGCGAAACGGTGGCGCAAGCCATCCCGACGGCTCTAAAAAAAAGCGTCGAGATTTCACCGATGGCGGATGAGAAAAGTCTTCTGTCGCTGCTTCGAAGGCTCTAACCGCCCAAATTTGATCTAACCTCTTCCCTTAACTGGCATCACTGTCTAGTTTCGTTGCAATGCAGAATAAAGAGGACCTCATGGTATCGGGAAACCCGCCACGCCATTCGAAGAGCGCCGACGAGCCGGTCACGATCGACCTCGATGCACAGGAATTCGCCGCTGCAGCCGATACCGAAAAACCGGTAGACAATGAAACTGCCGACGCCGACAGCACCGCTGCCGCCGATGTCGGCCTGCCGCCCGAAACCGAGACTGCGTCGCATGCCGAAAATGAAGAGAAGCCTGTGATGGATGCGCCGGAGGAGGAACCGGCAGCACCAGAACCTTCCTTCACGCCTCCTCCCGAACAGCCTGCGCCGAAGAGCGCCGGCACCTCTGGTTTCATTGCCGCGGGCATTTTCGGCGGCCTGGTGGCGCTGCTTGGCGCCGGCGCTATCCAGTATGCCGGCTACCTCCCAGGCTCCTCCGCGCCGCAGACGACCTCGCCGGAAACGGCCGATCTTTCCGGCGAGATCGACGGCCTGAAACAGGCCGTCGCCAACCTTGCCGCCAATCCGGCGAGCGCTGATAATGGTGAGCTTGAGAAGCGCGTCGCTGCGCTGGAAACGGCTGCGAAAACGCCCGCGGTCGCCGCCCCGGCTGATTCTGTTAACGTCGAGGCACTCAACCAGAAGATTGCGGAACTGACCGGTCAGGTCGACCAGCTGCGCTCGACGCTTACCCAGTCATCCGAGCAGCAGACGACGAATGGCGCCGATATCGCCAAGCGCCTCGAAGAGGCCGAAAAGAAGCTGAACGAACCGCGCGAGGACGTTGCCGTTGCCCGTGCCATCGCCGCCGCCGCCCTGAAGGCGGCGATCGATCGTGGTGGCCCGTTCCTGGCCGAACTCGACACCTTCGCCGGCGTCGCACCCGACGATCCTGCTGTCGCCGACCTCAGAGCCTTTGCCGAGACCGGCATTCCCTCACGCGCCGAGCTGGTGGGCGAGGTTCCCGATGTCGCCACCGCGATCGTCGAAGCCGTCAACCAGCCGGATCCGAACCAGAGCTGGTCGGACCGGTTGATGTCGAGCGCCAAATCGCTGGTGAGCGTCCGTCCCGTCGGCAATATCGAGGGCGAAAGCGTCGAAGCCATCGTCGCCCGCATGGAGGACAAGGTGAAAAGCGGCGACCTGCCCGGCGCATCCGCCGAATGGAACAATCTGCCGGCCCGCGGCAAGCAGGCGTCCACCGCCTTCAAGCAATCGCTCGAAGCGCGCATCCGCGTCGAGGAACTGGTCGGCGGGGCGCTGTCGAAAGCGGTTTCCGGCACCGGCAAGGAAGGATGAGACCATGCTGATCCGCCTTGTCGTCTTCGCCCTCTTCGTGCTGCTTCTCGCCTATGGCTTCTCCTGGCTCGCCGATCGTCCCGGTGACCTCTCGCTGATCTGGGAGGGCCAGATCTACCAGACGAGGCTGATCGTCGCCGCCAGCGCGATCATCGCCCTCATCGCCGCCGTGATGATCGCCTGGTGGTTCGTCCGTCTCGTCTGGACCTCGCCGCATTCGGTGACGCGTTATTTCCGCGCCCGCAAGCGGGACCGCGGTTATCAGGCGCTGTCGACCGGCCTGATCGCCGCCGGCGCCGGCAATGCGTTGCTCGCCCGCAAGATGGCCGCCCGCTCGCGTGGCCTCATCCGCGCCGACCAGGAACCGCTGATCAACCTGCTCGAGGCCCAGGCCGCCCTGATCGAAGGCCGCCATGACGAGGCGCGCGCCAAGTTCGAGGCCATGGCCAACGATCCAGAGACGCGCGAGCTTGGCCTGCGCGGCCTCTATCTGGAAGCCCGCCGTCTCGGGGCCAACGAGGCGGCCCGCCAATATGCCGAAAAGGCTGCCGACAACGCGCCATATCTGCCCTGGGCCGCACAGGCGACCCTCGAATATCGCAGTCAAGCCGGCCGCTGGGATGATGCGATCCGCCTGCTCGAACAGCAAAAGGCCGCCCGCGTCGTCGAAAAGGCCGAAGCCAACCGTCTGCACGCCGTCCTCCTGACGGCGCGCGCCAGCGAGAAGCTGGAAAGCAACCCGACGGGTGCCCGCGACGACGCCCTGCAGGCGCTGAAGCTTGCCGCCGATTTCATTCCGGCCGCCCTCATTGCCGCAAAGGCGCTGTTTCGCGAAGGCGGCGTGCGCAAGGCCGCCTCGATCCTCGAACAGGCATGGAAATCGGCGCCGCATCCTGAGATCGGCCAAGCCTATGTCCGGGCCCGCAGCGGCGATTCCACGCTCGACCGGCTGAAGCGCGCCGAGCGGCTGGAAGGGCAGCGCCCGAACAACGTCGAATCCCTTCTCGTCGTCGCCCAGGCAGCCCTCGACGCGCAGGAATTCGCCAAGGCTCGTGCCAAAGCGGAAGCGGCGGCCCGCATGCAGCCGCGTGAAGCCGCCTACCTGCTATTGGCTGACATCGAAGAAGCCGAGACCGGAGACCAGGGTCGCGTGCGCCATTGGCTGGCCCAGGCGCTCAAGGCGCCGCGCGATCCGGCCTGGGTGGCAGACGGCTTCGTGTCCGACAAATGGCTGCCGGTATCTCCGGTGACCGGCGGTCTCGACGCCTTCGAATGGAAGGCGCCCTTCGGCCAGATCGAGGGTCCGCTCGAGGACGGTTCGGCACCGGCCTCGATCGAAACGGCTTTGAAGACACTGCCGCCGCTGCGTGACGTCAGGCCGGAAAGCCCGGTTAACGACCATCGCATCATTGAGCTGGAACGCGCCGCGACGATTGCCAAGGCTGTGCGCCCCACGCCGGCCCCGGCACCGACATCGGCAAAACCGAAACCCGCCGAACCAGCCGCGGGCGATAAAGCGCCCGCGCCGAGCGAGGCAAAACCTTTCTTTGGCGGACTGCCGGATGATCCCGGCGTTCGCGATCCCAGGGTGGAACCGGAACCCAAGACACGGCTCCGCCTTTTCTGAAATGGAACGAAAACCGCATGTTCGAACGCTTTCAGGCATTCTTCCAGAATCTCACCGCCGACCACCCGAAGAAAGGTTTTGCCCCTGATGATCCCCGCATCGCAGTGGCAGCGCTCTGCATGCAGGTCATGGAGGCCGACGGTCAGATCAAAGCCAGCGAGAAGAAGCGGCTGCGCAAGCTCCTGAAGGAGCAGTATGCACTCGACGGCAAGCAGCTCGATGCTCTGATAGCCGCCGGCCTTGAGGCCGAAAGCTCCGCCGTCGACTATTATCGCTTCACCGCCGACCTGAAACGTCATCTCAATACCGAGCAACGCCTCGAGCTGATCGGCGTCCTCTGGGACATCGTCTATGCCGATGGCGAACGCAGCGAGATGGAAGACCATGTGATCTGGCGTATCGCCGATCTGCTCGGCGTCTCCTCGCGCGAGCGCATCCAGAAGCGGCAGGAGGCCGCCGCCAGGGTGACGGATGTCCAGGTTGCGCAAGATGATACCGACTGAGCAAAACCAGAACCGCGACGGGCGCCCGATCCTCATCGTCCTGCATCAGGAGCGGTCGAGCCCCGGGCGTGTCGGCCAATTGCTGGTCGAAAAGGGCTACCGCCTCGATATCCGTCGCCCGGTTCTGGGCCAGCCGCTTCCGACAACACTGAAAGACCATGCCGGCGCCGTCGTCTTCGGCGGGCCGATGAGCGCCAATGATCCCGATGACTTCATCAAGAAGGAAATCGACTGGATCGATGTTCCCCTGCGGGAAAAACGCCCCTACCTCGGTATCTGCCTCGGCGCGCAGATGCTGGTGCATCATCTCGGCGGCAAGGTGCAGTCGAATGCCGACGGCTCGACCGAGATCGGCTGGTATCCGCTGCACCCGACCGAGAAGGGCCGCCTGCTGATGCACTGGCCGAGAATGGTCTATCATTTCCACCGCGAGGGCTTCGAGCTGCCGCGCGGCGCCGACCTTCTGGCCGAAGGCGATGCCTATCCGAACCAGGCCTTCCGCTACGACGGCAATGCCTGGGGCCTGCAGTTCCATGCCGAACTGACCCGGGTGATGATGCATCGCTGGGTCGTGCATGGCGCCCATCGCTTCATCCTGCCGAATGCCCAGCAGGGCCGCGAGCATCTCGAAGGCCGCATGCTGTTCGACGCGCCGCTGAAAGCCTGGTTGACCGAATTTCTCGACATCGTCTTCGAGGGAAAGACGGCGAAGGCGACGTCCTCTATCGCCATCCGCGCATAGTCGATTCCGACTATGGAGTGGGCGCGTCCAGTGTATCGATCCTGCGCAGCTTGGGGAAACTCGAAGCCCAGATCGCCGCCACGACAAGCGTTCCGATCCCGCCGATGACGACCGCCGGCACCGCGCCGAAGATCGCCGCCATCGTACCCGCCCTGAATTCCCCGAGCTCGTTCGATGCGCCGACGAAAACCATGTTGACCGCATTGACGCGACCGCGCAGCTGATCCGGCGTCCAGAGCGCAATCAGGCTCTCGCGGACATAGACCGACACCATGTCGGCCGCCCCCATCAGCGCCAGCGCCGCGATCGAGACTTCGGTGTTGGTCGAGATGCCGAAGATGATCGTTCCGACGCCGAACAGGGCGACGCCGATGAACATGTAGATGCCGGCGCGATGTTTGAGCGGATAGGCGGCAAGCAAGACCGCCATCACGATGGCGCCAAGGCCGGGTGCGGCGCGCAGCAGTCCGAGGCCCCACGGCCCGAGAGTGAGGATATCGCGTGCAAAAATCGGCATCAGTGCCGTCGCGCCGCCGAGCAACACAGCGAAGAGATCGAGCGAGATCGCGCCGAGCACCACCTTTTCGGCGCGGATGAAACTGAAGCCGCCAAGGATCATCGCCCAGCTCTTGGTCTCGCCGGTCGTCTTCTGTACCGGTTTCGGGATCATGTAGAGAAGGGCGGCGCCAAGCACGGAAAAGATCACCGCCACCGTATAGGCGGTCGTTGCGCTGACGCCGTAGAGCAGACCGCCGAGCACCGGGCCGGTGATTGCCGCGAGCTGCCAGGACGACGAATTCCACGCGATGGCATTGGAGAGCGCCTCCTCCGGCACGAGATTGGGTGCCAGCGACTGCACCGCCGGCGACATGAAGGCGCGCTCGATGCCGAAGATCAAAAGCACCGCGAAAACAGGCAAGGGCGTGAATGTCCCCATGACAGTCATAACCAGCAGCGCCAGCGTGCAGAGCGCGCTCACCAACGAGCAGAGTGCGGCAATCGCCCGGCGATTGTACCGGTCGGCCACCGAACCGGTGACGAGGATGAGCAGCAGCGACGGCAGGAACTGCACGAGACCGATCAAACCGAGATAGATCGCGCTGCCCGTCTGATCGTACATCTGCCAGCCGACGGCGACGCTGACGATCTGCTGCGAGAAGGAAAGCAGGAAGCGCGCGAAGAAGAACCGCGTGTAGGACGAATGCCGGAACGCGGCAAAACGGTCTCCGGTGGGCGAAAACGACATGGAGGTTTTCCGAGGAGACGGGCGCCGGAATAGCGGCAAAGCCGCCCGTTAAACATGATTCACCGTGCGTTTCCACACGGCACTTGCTCGTTTAGTCGCCAATGTCTACATGTCTGTCAACAACGAATTGGAGACGACGATGTTTGCGCTGTTTCAAACCATTGATTTGGCTTTGAATATTTACACCTGGATCCTGATTGCCAGTGCCATTTTTTCCTGGCTCTATGCCTTCAATGTTATCAATTCCAGCAATCAGTTCGTCAATTCGGTCGGCACATTCCTCTATAATGTCACCGAACCGGTGCTGAAGCCGATCCGCCGCCTGCTGCCGAACCTTGGCGGCATCGACATTTCGCCGATCATCCTGCTGCTGATCATCTTCTTCCTGCGCACCCTGCTTTGGACCACGCTGTACCCGCTGGTCGCTTGAGCCGTCCCTGGAGCCTTTTCGATGGCCATCTGCGCCTCGCCGTCCGGCTGACGCCGAATGGCGGGCGGGACGCGATCGATGGCATCGAGGCCGACGGCGAGGGTGAAGCGTTCCTGAAGGCACGCGTCACTGCCGTGCCCGAGAAAGGCAAGGCCAACAAGGCACTCATCCTTTTGATCGCAAAATCCCTGCGCATTCCCAAATCCAGCGTCAGCCTCGTCTCGGGTGAGACCGCGCGCAAAAAAATCCTCCGGATCGAGGGCGACCCGGAGGATTTGGTAAAAAAGCTCGAGATATTTTTAGGCTGAACAATCAGCCTTTCTTCTTGGCGCGCTCGACGGCTTCGAGGATGAGTTCGCCGGCTTCCTTGGAGTCGCCCCAGCCGAAGATCTTCACCCACTTGCCGGGTTCCAGATCCTTGTAGTGCTCAAAGAAGTGCTCGATCTGCTTCAGCGTGATCTCCGGAAGATCGGTGTAGTCCTTCACCTTTTCATAGCGCAGCGTCAGCTTCGGCGACGGCACGGCGATGATCTTCTCGTCCTTGCCGGAATTGTCTTCCATCTTCAGGACGCCGATCGGGCGCACATTGATGACGCAGCCAGGAACCAGCGGGCGGGTGCTGGCGATCAGGACGTCGATCGGGTCGCCATCTTCCGACAGCGTGTGCGGCACGAAACCATAATTGCCCGGATAGGTCATCGGCGTATAGAGGAAACGATCGACCACCAGCGTGCCGGCTTCCTTGTCCATCTCATACTTGATGGGGTGACCGCCGACCGGAACCTCGACGATAACGTTGACGTCCTCAGGTGGATTATTACCGATTGAAATGGCGTCGATGCGCATAAGAAACTCCCGCGAGGTTGAATTTGCTGGCAGCCAGATAATCAGTTTCATGTGGCAACGCAACATCGCACAGCGCCAATGCTTGACTGCACCGGGCCACATTCACATCAAAAGTTTCCAAGAGGAGATAGGCGAACGCCGACTCCAGCGCCGCACGTCTTTTCTGACGCCAAAGGAGGCTGTGGCACTTTGAAGGGCGTTCAGCTCCAGATGAAGCCGATCTTCTTCAATTGCCTGTGGTCGAAACTCTCCATGCCTTCGCAGAAATCGACGCCGCCATGATTGCGGTAGAAGTCGCTGGCGTTCTCGTTTTCCTCGAGGCACCAGACAACCAGCCCGTTGCAGCCGAGCGACTTCAAGAGCCGGCGCGCCTCGCCGAACAGCATCCTGCCGAGGCCGATGCCCTGATCCTCGGGCCGAAGATAAAGCTCGTAAATCTCGCCTTCCTGCGGCAAAGCGCGGGCGCGGTTGAGGCCGAGCGTCGCGTAGCCGGCGACTGTCCCGGCAACATCGAGAACCAGCAGCGTTGCCGGGCCGCGCGTTGCCTTGCGCCACCAGCTTTCGCCGCGACGCTCGATCATCTGCGTCAGTGCGCGATGGGGAATGATGCCCGCATAGGTGTGTTGCCAGGCAAGCCTGTGTGTTTCCGATATGGCTCGGGCATCTTGCGGCTCGGCCCGCCGGACATCGATCGACAACGTCTTCATAACGTTTACTCTGGTCCCGCCGAGGGCAATTAACCATATGCACAGCGGCATTGTGATCGATTGCCCACAGACTTGATATGTGGACGACGATCAAAAGTTAACGCTTTTTTAACGATTGTCACAAGATGGAATCGACGCGGCGCACAATAAAAAACCCCGGCGTGAAGGCCGGGGTTTAAAGGATTTCTGAAAGAGTGCGACGCGCTCCAGGCTCTCAGAGAGCGGCCTTCGACTTTTCGAAACGCTTGCGATCGTTTGCGTCGAGATACATCTTGCGCAGACGAATATTCTTCGGTGTCACTTCCATCAACTCGTCATCCTGGATCCAGGAGAGAGCGCGATCAAGCGTCATGCGGATCGGCGGCGTCAGCTTCACCGCTTCGTCCTTGCCGGCGGCGCGGATGTTGGTGAGCTGCTTGCCCTTCAGGACGTTGACTTCAAGGTCGTTGTCGCGCGAATGGATGCCGATGATCATGCCGGCATAGACCTTTTCGCCCGGCTCGATGATCATCGGGCCGCGATCTTCCAGGTTGAACATCGCATAGGCGACGGCTTCGCCGGGAGCGTTGGCGAGCAGCACGCCGTTGACGCGGCCACCGATCACACCCTTGTAGGGCTGGTAGTCGTGGAACAGGCGGTTCATGATCGCCGTACCGCGCGTGTCCGTCAGCAGTTCCGACTGGTAGCCGATCAGGCCACGGGTCGGTGCGTAGAAACGCAGGCGCAGACGGTTGCCACCCGACGGACGCAGCTCGACCATTTCGGCCTTGCGCTCGGACATCTTCTGCACGACGACACCGGAATGTTCTTCGTCGACGTCGATGACGACCTCTTCGACCGGCTCAAGAAGCTGGCCGCTTTCATCCTTGTGCATCACGACGCGCGGACGCGACACGGCAAGCTCGAAGCCTTCGCGACGCATGGTTTCGATCAGAACAGCGAGCTGCAGTTCGCCGCGGCCGGACACGTAGAACGAATCCTTGCCTTCGGCTTCTTCGATCTTCAGGGCGACGTTGCCTTCTGCTTCCTTGAAGAGACGGTCGCGGATGACGCGTGAGGTCACCTTGTCGCCTTCGGTGCCCGCCAGCGGGCTATCGTTGACGATGAAGGACATGGTGACGGTCGGCGGATCGATCGGCTGCGCCGGCAGCGGTGCGGTGATCGAAGGATCGCAGAAGGTATCGGCGACCGTGCCCTTGGAAAGGCCGGCGATCGCAATGATATCACCTTGATGCGCTTCTTCGATCGGCTGACGTTCGATGCCGCGGAAGGCGAGGATCTTGGAAATACGGCCGGTTTCGATCGTCTTGCCGTCAGCGTGGAGAACCTTCACTGCCTGGTTCGGCTTGATGGAACCGGAATTGATGCGGCCGGTGATGATGCGACCGAGGAAGGGGTTGGCTTCGAGGATCGTACCGATCATCGTAAACGGACCTTCGTGGACGGTCGGCTCCGGAACATGCTTGAGCACCAGGTCGAGAAGCGGCGTAAGACCCTGATCCTTCGGACCTTCCGGATTGACGTTCATCCAGCCGTCGCGGCCCGAACCGTAGAGGATCGGGAAGTCGAGCTGCTCGTCGGTCGCATCGAGGTTTGCAAAGAGGTCGAAGACTTCGTTGATGACTTCTTCGTGGCGGCCATCCGGACGGTCGATCTTGTTGATTGCGACGATCGGGCGAAGGCCAACCTTCAGCGCCTTGCCGACCACGAACTTGGTCTGCGGCATCGGGCCTTCGGACGCATCGACGAGAACGATCGCGCCATCCACCATCGAGAGAATGCGCTCGACTTCACCACCGAAGTCGGCGTGGCCGGGGGTGTCGACGATGTTGATGCGGACACCCTTCCATTCCACCGAGGTCGCCTTGGCGAGAATGGTGATGCCGCGTTCCTTTTCGAGATCGTTCGAGTCCATCACGCGCTCAGCGACACGCTGATTTTCGCGGAACGAGCCGGACTGCTTGAGAAGCTCATCCACCAGGGTCGTTTTGCCATGGTCAACGTGCGCGATGATCGCGATATTGCGAAGTGCCATATGTGAAATCTCTGAAGCTGGGGCGCACGCTCTAGAGGGCGCGCCTATTAGTTTGGGGCGTCCATACAGTTTTTTTTGCGTTTGCGAAAGGGGGGAACGCGCAAAAGCTACGGCAAGGCTGTCGCCCCGCCGCATCATCGCATGTCATCAAATTGTCTTAGGCGTCGCTGCCTGTCAATTCCTCGAAGGTCGAAAGTCCTTTTTTGACGAGCATCGCATCCGGGCTCGGCAGCTTGCCGCGGAAGGCCTTGTAGGCGTCCTCCGGATCGACCGAGCCGCCGACGGAATAGATGTTGTCCTTGAGCTTGCGCGCCATCTCGCCGTTGAAGGCGTCTCCCGTCTCCTCGAAGGCGGCGAAGGCGTCGGCGTCGAGTACCTCAGACCACATGTAGGAGTAATAACCGGCCGAATAACCGCCGGAAAAGATGTGCTGGAAGTGCGGCGTCGCATGGCGCATGACGATCGACTTCGGCATGCCGATCTCGGCCAGCACCTCACCCTGCACCGCCATCGGGTCCTCGACGGTCGTTCTCGTGTGAAACGCCATGTCGACCAGCGCTGACGAGGTGAACTCGACCGTATTGAAGCCGGCATTGAAAGTGCGGGCTGCCAGCACCTTGTCGAGCAGAACCTGCGGCATCGGCTCGCCGGTTTCGACATGCACGGCATAGCGCTTCAGGATAGCGGGCACCGTCAGCCAGTGCTCGTAGAGCTGCGACGGCAGCTCGACGAAATCGCGCGAAACGCCGGTGCCCGAAACCGAGGGATAGGTGACATTCGAAAGCATGCCGTGCAGCGCATGGCCGAATTCATGAAACAGCGTGCGGGCATCATCGAGCGACAGCAGCGCCGGCTTGCCTTCCACCGGCTTGGCGAAGTTGCAGACATTGTAGATGATCGGCAATTCGCCGTGGCGGCCATCCTTCAGTTCCAGCCTGTGCTGCGATTGCAACGAGCTCATCCAGGCGCCTGAGCGTTTCGAGCTGCGGGCGAAATAATCGCCGAGGAACAGGGCGACGAGCTTGTCCTCGCGGTCCCTGATTTCGAACACCCTGACATCCGGGTGATAGGCGGCCACGCCCTTCTTCTCGACGGCGCGGATGCCGAACAGCCGGCCGGCCACGTCGAAGCAGGCTTCGATAATCTTCTCGAGCTGCAGATAAGGCTTGAGCTCGGCTTCGGAGAAATCGAACTTCCGCGCGCGGATCTTTTCGGCATAGTGGCGCCAGTCCCAGGGCATCACCTCGTGGTTCCGGCCTTCCTCGGCGATCAATGCCGCGATATCGACCTCCTCCTCGCCGGCGCGTTTCACCGCCCGCGCCCAGACGGCCTTGAGCAGGCCGTTCACCGCATCCGCCGTCTTCGCCATCGTGTTGTCGAGCTTCAGCTCGGCGAAATTGCCGTAGCCAAGCAGCGTCGCGACCTGATGGCGCAGCGCCAGCGTTTCCCTGATGACCGCGCGGTTGTCCGTCTCCCCGTCATTTTCGCCGCGCGCCACCCACGCTTTGAAAGCCTGCTCGCGCAGATCGCGGCGCTCCGAAAAGGTCAGGAACGGCTCGATGATCGAGCGTGACAGCGTCACCGCATATTTGCCCTCTTCGCCGCGTTCGCGCGCTGCCGCCGCCATCGCGTCACGAAGGAATTCCGGCAGGCCCTCGAGCTCGGCGCTGTCCGAAAGGACCAGTGCCCAGGCTTTCTCGTCGGCCAGCACGTTCTGGCCGAATTGCGTCCCGAGGCCGGCAAGCTTTTCATTGATCGCGGCGAGTTTTTCCTGCTCGGCCTTGTCAAGCTTGGCGCCCGATTTGACGAAGCCTTTCCAATGGCGTTCCAGCACGCGTGTCTGTTCGAGCGTCAGGCCAAGCGTCTCGCGATTCTCCCAGAGCGTGTCGATACGGGCAAAAAGCGCCGCATTCACCCCGATCTTCGAATAGTGGCGCGACATCTTCGGCGAGATCTCCCGCTCCAGCGCCTGGATCACATCATTGGTATGCGCGCCTGCCTTGTTCCAGAACAGCGCCGAAACGCGCGACAGTGCGTCGCCGGCAATCTCCAGCGCCACGACCGTATTGGCGAATGTCGGCGCATCCCCGTTTCCGGCAATTTCGTCGATTTCCCTTTCATGCGCGGCAAGTGCGGCCTCGAAGGCGGCGGCAAAATCACCGTCATCCAGGGCATCGAAACGCGGCAGGCCGTGAAGACCGTCCCAGGTCACCAGCGCTGGATTGAAATCATGTGGAGAAGGCATCGGAGAATTCCTTTTGGCATGCAGATGGATCGTCAATATAGGAGAGCCGTCGTGAAATTGGTATGTTGCCGGGTAGGGCCTTTTGCCCCGTCTGCCAATCTGATGGACGTCCGTCAAATCTGGTGGACAACAATTGGTACGTGAAAATTAACCAATCGTTAACGATTGACGCGAATCACGCGCAGGCGCTAGTTTTCCGATGTTCTTCTTGTAAGGGGACATGCGCCATGGAAATTTTTTCTGTGCGGTCTTCTCAGAGTTTGCTTTTTAAAAACAATCCCAATAACGCAAAAAGTTCGAAGACCTCTGATATTGAAATCGAGACCAGAGCTGTCGCCCCGGCCTCGTTCCAGATCGAAGACGAAGTTGGCGAAGGCCCGGATTTCACCGCGGTCAGCCCTGGCGAGCTGCGCAATTACGCGCGCCAGAGCTTCGACAGCGGCCTGATCGATCAGAATACCTACGCCGCGATCTCCGAACCGCTGCCGATGCATGCGATCGATCCACTCGGCAACGTCATCGATCTCTCCAGCGTCACCGACGGCACCAGCTTCAATTTCCTCGATTATTACAAGAGCCAGCTGCAGGTCGCCATGTCGATCGGCGATGCTAACGAGGTCCAGACGCTGAAATCGATCGTCAATTTCCTCGATGGCTGATCGGAGCATGATGCCGAAAAGTGCGCAGCGGTTTTAGGATAGCGACATGCATAACAACTAAAGACAAGCGCGTCGCATGATTCAAGTTTGGCGCGGCGCGCTTTAATCAGGCCTTGCGCCAGCCGAGCAGGCCGGGCGTTGCGTGCCAGAGCGCCTGGGCGGCAAATCCCATGAAGAGCACGCCGGAGCAGCGCACGATCAACCGCTCATGGGCGCGATAGAAGCGCCGCACCGTACCGGCGCCGATGATGCCGATCAGGATGATGTCGGCCGTCACGAAACCGACGAACGACACGACCAGCAGCACCGGCAGCGCCTCGAAATCGAGCGCGCCGGCCGAGCCAGCAACCAGTGCGGTGAAGGTGGCAAGCGCCACCGGATAGCCCTTCGGATTGGTGACGCCAAAGATCAGACCGCGACGAAACGGCCGCTCGACCACAACAAGCGCCTGCCCCTCCGCTTTCGGCTTGGCATTGACGGCGCTCCAGCCGATCCAGGCGAGGTAGAAACCGCAGGCAAGGCCGAGCAGGTCGAAGACGAAGGTTCCGATCGTCTTTGCGCCGACGATCGCGATCAGCGCCAGCGACGACCAGATAAGATCCCCGACCAGATGCCCCATCATGAAGAAAGCGCCGGCCTTGCGGCCCTGCCCGGCGCCGATGCCGAGCAGCTGCAGGAAGGCAGGTCCTGGAATGAGCACGTAGAAGAGCGCCGCCAGAAAGGCGCCGAAGAGCAGTGACTGCGTCATGGAAATGCTCCGGAAGATGATGACCGCAGACTAAGCGATCACGGCCATCCGTCAAGGGTGGCTACGTGGCCACGAAAGGGAGATGCAATCGCGGCAACGTCTCTCCCACAGCAGATGTTTCGCCGTGCAGTCCGCCACCCATTCGATGAGAAAGGGGCAGCCGATGCACTCAAATTCTTCGATCGAACACAGCAACTGGCGTCTTCAACCGATAGAGTGTCGTCGGTCGCCGGGCCCGCTCAGTCTGCCGCTTTTCGCCCTCGACCGTTTCGAGCAGATCGAGATCGTTGATCTTGCGGCGAAAGGCACTTTGATCCAGCCGTTCACCCATGACCATTTCATAGATTGCCTGCAGTTCCGACATTGTGAAGACCTCTGGAAGCAGCCTCGCGGGAATGGTCGAGTATGCGCCCTTGCCGCGCAACCGCTCCAGCGCGGCGGTGACGATCCCATTGTGGTCGAAGGGCAGTTCGCCTGCCGCCTCGGCCGGCCGCAATTCGAGAGGGCTTGTGCCGCCAGCCAGTGCTCCCTGTGGGACCAATGCAAAATACGCAATCGATACCGACCAGTCGCGGGGGTCGCGCCGCGCCGAAGCGAAGGTTCCGAGCTGTTCGAAGAATATGCCCTCGAGCCCTGCCTTGGCCTTGAGGATGCGCCGCACGGCTGCCTCCGCATCGACATCCTCGTCCGTATGCACATAGCCGCCAATCAGCGCCGGAACGCCGGCAAACGGCTCGGCGGACCGCGGCAGCAACGCGACACACAATCGTCCTTCGTGCAGCGTCAGCAAAACGATGTCGACTGTCACGATCGGCCGTGCAAATTCATCCTCTGCCATCAGCATCCTCCCGGCCAGTGTTGTCCTGGCCCTCATAGCGGCCGACCGCAAAAATAACAATTTGCAAATAGCAACTTGCAAAATGCACTTTGCAAGTTTATATCATGATCAACGAAAGGCGGCGGGTGACACCGGAGCCGATCGCCAGGCAATAAGCAAAGGAGTGATGCCATGGGTATGGGACGTTTCAGCACGGGCGACTGGGCCGCCTACAATGCGCGCCATGTGGATGGCCGCAGCCGGTCCGAGGTATTCGGTGCCACCGGCATCGATCCGCAGTTCGATCCGGCGCGTTTTTCCACCCGCGAGAGTCGCGACAGCGCCTACAATCCGCAATCGACCCCGATTATTCTAGCCTCGGATGTAACTGGCTCGATGGGCATGATCGCTCATGAGCTCATGCGCGGCGGGCTCATCACCCTGACATCGGAGATCTACGACCGCCGCCCGGTGTCCGATCCACATATCATGGTGGCAGCGGTCGGAGATGCGTTGACCGATGCGGCCCCTCTGCAGGCCACCCAGTTCGAGGCCGATATCTCGCTTGCCAGCCAGATCCGCGCCTTGTGGCTGGAAGGCAACGGCGGTGGCAATGATGGCGAGAGCTACAGCGCCGCCCACCTTCTGGCGGCCCTCAAGACCTCGACCGATGCCTTCGAAAAGCGCGGCCGCAAGGGCTATCTCTTCACCATTGGCGACGAACCGGTTCACAACGGCCTGGCCGCCCACCAGATCGCGCGCATCTTTGGCATCGAACCGCCGCGCGGTCTAAGCGCCCGGGAATGCCTTGCGATGGCGCAGAGGTCCTACGAGGTCTTCCACATCGTCATCCGCGAGGGCTATGCGGCCACGAGGCTCGACCGGGTGCTCGAGAGCTGGCAGCCATTGCTACCTGGCCGCACTTTCGTGCTCGATGATCACAGACGCATTGCTGAACTGGTGGTTTCGATCATCGAGATCACCGAGGGTCGGGATCCGGGCGACGTGGCCGCAAGCTGGCCCGGTGCGGCAGCGGCAGCCGTCGCCAAGGCCATCGGCATTCGTCCGAAGCGGCGCCTGCTGCCCTTCTTCTAAGCCAGACCTTCCAAAGCCCGGGGCGATGGCTCTGGGCGCCATCTTGAGGAGCAGCATGATGAGTACCCAAGCACAGGCCGTGATCGGCGCGCTTTATGGCGATGAAGGCAAAGGACTGATGGTCGATTGCCTTGCCGCGGCCACGCCGGGGGCCGTGGTGGTTCGCAGCAATGGCGGCGCCCAAGCCGGCCACACCGTGGTTGGTGCCGCGGGCGCCCGCCATGTCTTTCATCATGTCGGCTCCGGCAGCTTTGCCGGGGCGGCCACACATTTCAGCCGTTTCTTCGTCGCCCATCCGATGCTGCTGCTCGACGAGCTGGCGGCCCTCGGCCAGCTTGGTGTGACGCCGAAGATCAGCAGCGATCCACGTGCCTTGGTAACGACGCCGTTCGACGTCATCATCAACCAGGCCTTGGAGCTGGCACGCGGCACCGCCCGCCACGGCAGTTGCGGCCTCGGCTTCGGCGAGACCATCGAGCGCAATCTGCGCCCGGAATTCGCCCTCTCGACGAAGGATCTGTTCCGCCCCGATCTGCGCGCCCGCCTTGTCTCCATCCGCGACGCCTGGGTACCAGTCCGGCTTGCCGCGCTGGGCATCACCGCCTTGCCCGCAGAACTCGCCACCGCGCTGGCCGACGACATCACCATCGGCCACTTCGAGGCCGATTGCGCCGCCTATCTCGACCGCGTCACGCTCTGGCCCGACCGACGGCTGTGCGAACGCGGCACCATCATCTTCGAGGCCGCCCAAGGTTTGCTGCTCGATCAGGATAGTGGCGCCTTTCCACACGTCACCCGTTCGAATACCGGGCTCGCGAACATGCTCGCTATCGCCGTCGAGGCCGGTATCACAGAGCTGGACGCAACATATGCGACGCGCTGCTACACCACCCGGCATGGCGCAGGGCCCCTCAAGGGCGAAGTTTCCGCGCTCCCTGGCATCAATGTCGCAGATCCCACCAATGCGCCAAACGAGTGGCAGGGTACCTTAAGGCTCGCCCCGCTCGATCTCGGCGTGTTGCGCGAGGCCATTGCACACGATCTGGCATTGGACCGCGGCGGTATCGCCGTCAAAGCCGGGCTGGCAGTGACTTGTCTCGATCAGGCGGACGATGGCTTTGCCGTGACGGATAACGGAGAGGGAATGCGGCTAGACCCTGCCAAAGCGGCATCGCGCATAGCCAATCTTGTCGGCTTGCCGCTCTGGGCCGAAGGCTGGGGACCGCGTCGCGGTGATGTCAGGCTGCATGTGGATGCAGTCGCCGCGTGAATCGCGGAGCAATAAAAGAGCCCGCGCGGCGATGCCGGCGGGCTGATATCCGGTTCGAAGGTGAACCGTGATTATTTCACGAGGTTGCGCTTGGCGAGCGTGCGCAGGCGCAGGGCATTGAGCTTGATGAAGCCGGCCGCATCCTTCTGGTCGTAGGCGCCCTGATCGTCCTCGAAAGTGACGAGCTTGTCGGAATAGAGCGACTTTTCGCTTTCGCGGCCGATGACCATGACATTGCCCTTGTAGAGCTTCAGCGTCACTTCGCCTTCGACATGCTCCTGGCTCTTGTCGATCAGCGCCTGCAGCATCTCGCGCTCCGGCGAGAACCAGAAGCCGTAATAGATCAGCTCGGCGTAGCGCGGCATGATCTCGTCCTTGAGATGGGCGGCACCACGGTCGAGCGTGATCGATTCGATGGCGCGATGCGCCGAAAGCAGGATGGTGCCGCCTGGTGTCTCGTAGACACCGCGCGACTTCATGCCGACAAAGCGGTTCTCGACCAGGTCGAGACGGCCGATGCCGTTGTCACGGCCGTAATTGTTGAGTGTCGCGAGCAGCGTCGCCGGGCTCATGCGCACGCCATTGATCGAAACCGCGTCACCTCTCTCGAAGCCCACCTTGATGGTCGTTGCCTTGTCAGGTGCGGCCTCAGGCGAAATGGTGCGCATATGCACATATTCAGGCGCCTCCTTGGAGGGGTCCTCAAGAACCTTGCCCTCGGAAGAAGAATGCAGAAGGTTGGCGTCGACCGAGAACGGCGCCTCGCCCTTCTTGTCCTTGGCAACCGGGATCTGATGCTGTTCGGCGAAGGCGAGCAGGTCGGTGCGGCTCTTGAACGCCCAGTCGCGCCACGGCGCGATGATCTTGATGTCGGGGTTCAGGGCATAGGCCGACAGTTCGAAACGGACCTGGTCGTTGCCCTTGCCGGTCGCGCCGTGAGCGATCGCATCCGCACCCGTCTTGCGGGCGATATCGATCAGATGCTTGGAAATCAGAGGCCGGGCGATCGAGGTGCCGAGCAGGTAGACGCCCTCGTAAACGGCATTGGCGCGGAACATCGGGAAGACGAAATCGCGCACGAATTCCTCGCGCACATCCTCGATATAGATCTCCTTGATACCGAGCATCTCGGCCTTCTTGCGCGCCGGCTCCAGCTCTTCGCCCTGGCCGAGATCGGCGGTGAAGGTGACGACTTCGGCGCCGAGCTCCGTCTGCAGCCACTTCAGGATGATCGAGGTGTCGAGGCCGCCGGAATAGGCGAGAACGACTTTCTTCACGTCTTTGTATGATGCCATGATGATGAGGTCCGTTGCATAAAAGGCCGGCGAAAACCCGGTGTCGCGGCACTTTTAGCGAGATTGGCGCGTGACGCAAGGCCAAGTGCGACGCTGATGGTGCCGATACCGTTTGACAGCGCGAAAGCGGAGCCCATATTCGCCAGCGTCCGCAAATGCTCGAGGAGAGGCTGCCCCGTGACGAATATTCAAGACATTTTCAAGAAGTCCAATGTTGCCGTCATCACCGGCGGCGCCTCCGGCATCGGTCTTGCCGCGGCGAAATATTTCGCCGGACGCGGCATGAGCGTCGCCATCGCCGACCTCGGCGGCGATCGGCTGGCCGACGCCGCCAATGAACTCAAGGCCATTGCCGGCGAGGAAAATGTGATGGCGGTCGAGACCGACGTCGCAGTCAAGGAATCCCTGGAGGCGCTCGAGCGCGCCGTACTCCAGCGTTTCGGCCGTGTGCACGTGCTGATGAACAATGCCGGCATCGGCCCGGAAACCTCGATCTTCAGCCCGCAGGCGAACTGGGACCATATCTTCGCCGTCAACCTGATGGGCGTGATCAACGGCACGCGCACCTTCGGCCCGAAGATGCTGTCGCACGGCGAGCCCGGCCTGATCATCAACACCGGCTCCAAGCAGGGCATCACCACACCGCCCGGCAATCCCGCCTACAACATCTCCAAGGCTGGTGTGAAAGTCTTCACCGAAGCGTTGCAGCATGAGCTTCGCAACACCGAAGGCGGAAAGATCTCCGCCCATCTTCTGATCCCCGGCTTCGTCTTCACCGGCCTCACCAAGGGCGACCGCTCGGAAAAACCGGCCGCCGCCTGGACGCCGGAACAGACGGTCGATTTCATGGTCGAAAGCCTCGAACGCGGCGATTTCTATATTCTCTGCCCCGACAATGACGTGGCGCGTCCGGTCGACGAACGCCGAATGGCCTGGGCGGCCGGCGATATCATCGAGAATCGTCCGCCGCTGTCACGCTGGCACAAGGACTTCGCCGACAAGTTCAAGGCCTTCCTCGACCAGAAGTAATCGGCGCCATCAGAAGGTTTGATTGGTAATTTTCTGAAAGCTGGGTAAGAGATCCCCAGATCCTTTCCGGCTTTCAGAGTGTGTCATGGATTTCCTGCCCAGCCTGCCGACCCTTCTGGCCTTTGCCGCCGCGACGCTGCTGCTTGCGGCGACCCCAGGCCCCGACATGACGCTGTCGATCAGCCGCGCGCTGGCCCAGGGCAAGAAGGCGGCTCTCTTCGTTGTCGTCGGCACCAGCCTCGGCATCGTCGTCCACACCATGCTGGTCGCTTTCGGGATTTCGGCGCTGATCACCGCCTCGCCGACCGCCTTCCTGATCCTGAAGACCGGCGGTGCCGCCTATCTGCTCTGGCTGGCGGTGCAGGCGATCCGCTTCGGCTCGAAGCTCACCGTCGCCAAGGTCGAGGAGCAGAAGGGCACGCCACTTTCGAACATCTCGTCGGGCTTCTGGGTCAATCTTCTGAACCCCAAGGTCATCATCTTCTTCATGACCTTCCTGCCGCAATTCGTCAGCGCCGGCGATCCAGCCGTCACCCAAAAGCTGCTCTTTCTCGGCTTCTGCTTCATCCTGATCGGCATGCCGGTCAATGCCAGCGTCGTCTTTGCCGCCGACTGGCTGGCCTCCTGGCTGCAGAACAACAAGAAAGTGCTGCGCGGCATGGACTACACCTTCGCCGGCGTCTTCTCGGTCTTCGCCGCGAAGATCCTGCTCACCCAGGCGAAATAGCCCGCAGCCATTTAATCGGTCCGCCCGCTGTCGGCCTTAGCCGATCAGCAGGGCGTCATCATCCAGCGTCTGCCCGCGCATCTTGCGGAACATCGCGATCAGATCCTCGACCTGCAATGTCTTGCGGCTGTCGCCGGCGACATCGAGCACGATCTCGCCGCCATGCAGCATCACCGTCCGGTGGCCATAATCGAGCGCCTGGCGCATCGAATGCGTCACCATCAGCGTCGTCAGCTTGCGCTCGGAAACGATTTTCTGGGTCAGGCCCATGATGAACTCTGCCATGCCGGGGTCGAGGGCGGCCGTATGTTCGTCGAGCAGCAGCACTTCCGAGCCCGCCAGCGTCGCCATGACAAGCGAGACCGCCTGCCGCTGGCCGCCGGACAGCAGGTCCATGCGGTCCTTCATGCGGTTCTCCAGCCCGAGATTGAGCTCGGCGATCCTCTCGCGAAAATGCTCGCGCCGTTTTGCGCCAAGCGCCGAAACAAGCCCGCGCCGCTCGCCGCGCCGCGCCGCAAGCGCCAGGTTCTCCTCGATCGACAAGGCACCGCAGCTTCCGGTCAGCGGATCCTGAAAGACCCGGGCGACAAGTCCGGCGCGCGCCGCCGTCGTCTTGCGCGTCACGTCGGCATTGCCGATCAGCACCTGCCCCTCGCTTGCCAGCACATCGCCGGCGAGCACGCCGAGCAGCGTCGATTTGCCGGCGCCGTTCGAGCCGATGACGGTGACGAAGGAGCCTTCCTCGATCGTCAGGCTGACACCCGAGAGCGCCTGCTTCTGCAGCGGCGTGCCGCGCCCGAAGACGACCTTGATGTTCTTGAGGTTGATCACGACGCGGCACCTCCACGCAAACGGGGAAGGATGAGCGCCACGGTCACCAGCACGGCGGTGACGAAATTGAGATCGGACGCCTGCAGACCGATGACGTCGCTCGAAAGCGCCAGCTGGATCGCGATGCGATAGAGGATCGAGCCGAGCACACAGCCGATCAACGCGATCAGCAACCCGCGCCGCCCGAGCAGCGTCTCGCCGATGATGACGGCAGCGAGGCCGACGACGATCGTGCCGACGCCTGAGGTGACGTCGGCAAAGCCGTTCGTCTGGGCAAACAGGGCGCCGCCGAGCGCCACCAGCGCATTCGAGATCGCCATGCCGAGATAGATCTGCCGGCTGGTATCGACGCCCTGGGCCCGCGCCATCCTTGCATTGGCGCCGGTCGCCCGCATTGCCAGGCCCGCATCGCTTTCCAGGAAACGCCAGACCAGGATGAGCGCGATGACGACCAGAACACCGACGAAGAGCGGCCGCACGTAGAAATCGCGAAGGCCATGGCCGAAGAACGGGCTGATCATCGTGTCGGCATTGATGAGGGCGACATTGGGTTTGCCCATCACGCGCAGATTGACGGAAAACAGCGCGATCATCGTCAGGATCGAGGCGAGCAAATTGAGGATCTTGAAGCGCACGTTGAGCAGCGCCGTCACCATGCCCGCAGCGGCACCTGCCGCCATGGCGATCAGAGCCGCGAGCCAGGCGTTGACGCCGGCAATGATCAGCACGGCTGTCACCGCCGCGCCAAGCGGAAAGGAGCCGTCGACCGTCAGGTCAGGAAAATCGAGAACTCGAAAGGCGAGATAGACGCCGAGAGCGACGAAAGAATAGACTAGGCCGAGCTCGACGGCCCCCCAGAATGCGATTTGGCTCAAGGCTTTCAGCCCCTTTTTGTGTCCGTTCCGCCCGTCGCGAAACGGAGCCTTTTAATACAAACAACCGCTCCCGTGCAAACGAGAGCGGCTGAATACGACGAAGGCGCTAGACGTACCGGCCGACTATTCGATGACTTTGTTGGCGCGAGAAAGCACGCTCTGCGGCAGGGTGACGCCCATCTTCTCGGCCGCCGCCTTGTTGACGACGAGATCGCTGCCGGCGGCGGTCTTGACCGCGATGTCGCCGGGGTTCTCACCCTTCAGCACGCGCACGACGATCTCGCCGGTCTGCTTGCCGACATCATAATAGTTGAAGCCGAGGGCGGCGATCGAACCGCGCGAAACCGAATCCGTGTCAGCGGTAAAGAGTGGCAGCTTGCTCTCCTCGGCAACCGCGACGGCGCCTTCGAGCGCGGAGATGATTGTGTTGTCGGTTGGAATGTAGATCGCATCGGCGCGGCCGACGAGTGCGCGTGCCGCACCTTGGACCTCGGCCGACTTGGTGGCAGCCGATTCGACCACCTTCAGGCCAGCCTTTTCGGCTTCAGCCTTCAGCACGGCGAGCAGCGAAACGGAATTCGCCTCGCCGGAATTGTAGAGATAGCCGATGGTTTTCACATCAGGCAGGATTTCCTTGATCAGCGCTATGTGCTCGGCGACCGGCGACATATCCGAAAGGCCGGTGACATTGCCGCCGGGCTTGTCCATGTTCTTGACCAGTTGGGCGCCAAGCGGATCGGAGACGGCCGTGAAGACGACGGGAATGTCACGCGTCGAGGAAACGACGGCCTGAGCCGAGGGCGTCGAGATCGGCACGATGGCATTGGGCTCGTCGCCGGCGAACTGGCGGGCAATCTGGGCTGCTGTCGCCGGATTGCCCTGCGCCGACTCGAAGACGAATTTCAGGTTCTCGCCCTCTTTATAGCCGGCGGCTGTCAGCGCATCGAGAACGCCCTTGCGCGCCGCATCGAGCGCCGGATGTTCGACGATCGCCGTCACGGCGACGGTGACGTCATCGGCCTTTGCGGGCAGGGAAAGGGCCAAACTGGCGGCAAGAGCGAGCAAAATCGGGCGCATGGGGATCCTCCTGAATGATTTTGGCGCCACTTTTAGGAAAAGCACCCCCTGAAATCAATCGCGGAGAATTGTAGCGAGGATCAAACTTGCTGATCAGTCGTCGGCGCCGTGATTGGCGATCATCATCGCCTCGAAGGCCAGACGTTCGGTCTTGCGCATGCGTTCGGATTCCGATTTCAGCTGGCCGCAGGCGGCAAGAATGTCGCGGCCGCGCGGCGTGCGGATCGGCGAAGCATAACCCGCCGAATTGATGAAATCGGCGAACTTCTCGATCTGCTCCCAGTCGGAACACTGGTAATTGGTGCCGGGCCAGGGATTGAACGGAATGAGGTTGATCTTCGCCGGCACGCCCTTCAGGAGCTTGATCAGCCCCTTGGCGTCTTCCAGGCTGTCATTGACATCCTTCAGCATCACATATTCGAAGGTGATGCGCCGCGCGTTCGAAAGGCCCGGATAGGTCCGGCAGGCCTCGATCAGCTCCTTCAGCGGGTACTTCTTGTTGATCGGCACGAGAATGTCGCGCAAATCGTCGCGCACCGCATGCAGCGAAATCGCCAGCATGACGCCGATTTCATCGCCGGTGCGGAAGATCTCCGGCACGACACCGGAGGTGGAAAGCGTCACGCGGCGCCTGGACAGCGACAGGCCGTCACCATCCGTGGCGATCAGCAATGCCTGCTTGACGGCATCGAAGTTATAAAGCGGCTCACCCATGCCCATCATGACGATGTTGCTGACCTTGCGGCCCTCGGCAGGCATGATAGTACCCTGCGGCGCTTCACGGTCCGGGAAATCGCCAAGTCGGTCGCGGGCAAGCAGCAGCTGCGAAAGAATTTCCTCCGCCGTCAGGTTGCGCACCAGACGCTGCGTCCCGGTATGACAGAAGGAACAGGTGAGCGTACAGCCGACCTGGCTTGAGATACAGAGCGTGCCGCGGCCCTCTTCCGGAATGTAGACAGCCTCGATCTCGACGGGGCGCCCGGCGCCCCGCGGGGGAAAGCGCAGCAGCCATTTGCGCGTGCCGTCGTTGGAGACCTGCTCCTCGACGATCTCGGGACGTGCGATGGTGAAATGCTGCTTCAGCATCTCCCGCATGTCCTTGGCGACATTCGTCATATGGTCGAAGTCGGAGACGCCGCGAACATAGATCCAGTTCCAGAGCTGAGAGACGCGCATCTTGATCTGCTTCTCGGCCACACCCTTTTCCCGGAGTGCCGCCCCCATCTCCTCACGCGACAGGCCGATCAACGAGGGTTTCTCGATGTTGGCGGACGTGCGCGCCTGCGGCTTGGTGACAACGATCGCATCCATGACGGACATAGTCTTTCATCCCGAATTCGAACACGTAACCGCCCCGCTAGCCCTGCGAACTTCAGGGCTAAGCCGGAAGACTGGCGGGTGCGTGACGGCACATTAGCAGAAATTGAATGGCGGAACGGCGACTGAAATCGCGATCTGTCCGCTGTTGGCGCCGGCTTTAGCATCATTTTGCCCGCGCGTCACTATCAAGCATGTCGCGCAAAAACACGCGGCGGTTTTGCGATTAGGGCACGCTCAAACCAACTCCTAAAGCGCGGCAGGCGGATCTGAAAGACCGCGTCGCGCTTTAGATGGAAACGAGAAGAGCCGGCGCAAGGCCGGCCCTTGAAATTCTGCGGCCGGAAGGACCGCCTACTTGCAGGTTTCGATCTGCTTCAGGGCAGCCGAGATGCCCGAGAGCGAATAGCTGTAGGAGGTGCCGGTGCCCTTGCGCGAAACGGCATTGACCGTCATCGAATGACCGGTCTTCATCGCCGCGACGAGGGCCGGCTCCTGCGCCGCATTCTCGACCCAGCCAGCCTTGTCCTTGGTGAACATCACGAAGGTCTTGTTGTCGATGACGACGTTGATCTTCGAATTTTCCTTGACCGTGTAGCCCATCATCGCCTGCGGCTCGTAGGAAATGTTCTGGCCCGGACGCTGCGAGACGATGAAGAAATTGTCGCCGTGGTCGACGCTTGCCGGCTGCTTTGCCGTCGGAACGGAAAGCACGTAGCAGACGGTGCTGCTGCCCGACTTGTAGGAGTAGGCGCCCCATGCCTGGAACTGCTGGATGCGGTTCGGCGCGGCCTGCTGCGCTTCCGCAACTCCGGCCATAACAAGGGTGAGTGCGAGAGCGGATACGATACTTTTTACAAACATGGATTCCTGCCGGTTCTTGCGATTCAAGGCCCGAAGCGATCATAGCGGGCGCCGCATAATCACGATCTGCTTTATTTTGACTTAATTCAGGTTACCAAATGGTCAACAATAGCTGCGATTTGTATCTGCCTGTGTCATTTCAGCTCGAGTGTCAATTTTCGCCCCTTTGACGGTATCGACCGCGACACCGTGCCCCAATGGCACTGATCGTCCGTTCGGCTGAATTTAAGACACAAAGATTCAGGCAAGAGTTTGACCTTTCCCAAATCCGTTGTACCTCATTAAGACTTGGAAATCCGGGACGAAATTGTTGCCGCAGGGGGCTGGTGAGGGGATATGGATGCCGAGGAAAGACAGCGTTTCGCTGCCCTCGCGAAGGCCGTCGCGAACGATCGCGACCAGCAGGCCTTTTCCATCCTGTTCGACTATTTCGCGCCCCGCCTGAAGGCCTGGCTGATGCGCCAGAGGATGACATCAGGCGAGGCCGAGGAACTGGTCCAGGAGATCATGATCGTGCTCTGGCACAAGGCAGACCTCTATGATGCCACGCGATCTTCACTTTCGACCTGGCTTTTCCGCATTGCCCGCAATCGCCGCATCGACATGCAACGCCGCGCCAATACCCGCATCTTCGATGAGACTGATCCGGCCCTGCAGCCGCCGGCCGATATCGGCGCGGAAGAACTCATCGCCAATGACGATCGCGACGCCAAGATACGCGCCGCCGTCGGTCAACTGCCGGAGGAACAGCGCGACATGCTGCGCGCCGCCTTCTTCCTCGGTCAATCGCATTCGGAGATCGCCGAAGCGACCGGTCTGCCGCTCGGCACGGTGAAGTCGCGTATCCGGCTTGCCTTCGGCAAGCTCCGCAAGGTGCTGGAACGCGAAATCGCCTGATGCAATGTCGCCCAGAAGGGCGCACCGGTTTTGAGATGACGACACGCATGAAACAAGCGTGTCACATCCCAGCTCGATTCGACGCGCTTTAAATCGTCTTCATCGCTTCTTCCGGCCGGTCGGCGAGAACGCGGTCGGCCGCTTCGTAATGACCCGGCCGGATATGGCCGCGCACCATGGCGAAGGCGGCCGAAAGCACGGCGATGTCGTCGGAAAAGCCGATGACGGCGAAAATATCCGGGATCATGTCGATCGGCATGACAAAATAGGCGAGCGCCGCGAGCAGCACGCCGCGCACCTTTGTCGGCGTCTGCGGATCGAGCGCGCAATAGAAACCGGCGACCACATCGCGCGAGAAGGGGATCTGCCGCACGGCCCGCCGGAACGTCGGCCAGAATTTCTGCCTGACGGTCTTCTCGCGCCGGCTTTGGGTGTCCTCGTCGCCCGGCAAGAGGATTTCGCCGAATTTGACCTCGTCCATCCCTGCATCCCTTTTGTCCATGCGAACATATGGTGACGGCGCCCAGTCTTTCAATCGGCCCCTTTCAATCGGCCCCATTTTCAAACGACACGTCGCGCCGCAGCCTTCTCCATTGCTTTGGCGAGCTTGAAATCCAGTTCCGTCAGCCCGCCGGCATCATGCGTGTTCAGCGTCACATCCACCCTGGAATAGACGTTGAACCATTCGGGATGGTGGTTGAGCTTCTCGGCCGCAAGTGCTGCCTGCGTCATGAAGCCGAAAGCCTCGACGAAATTTGCGAACTTGAACGTCTTCGATATCGAAGAACCCGCATCATTGAGCACCCAGCCCGAAAGCTCGGTCAGTTGCGCCTCGGCCGCCGTCCGTTCCAGTTTTTCCAGTTTCATGCCATGGTCCTCTTCTCTGTCCGACAGGTTACCGATGAAACGCATCAGCATCCTCTTCGTTTGCATGGGCAATATATGCCGTTCTCCGCTCGCGGAGGGAATTTTTGGCCATCTCGTCGCCGAAGCGGGGTTGACCAGCGATTTTACGATCGATTCCGCCGGCACCGGCGGCTGGCATGAAGGCGAGCCGCCCGACCAGCGTTCGATCGCCACCGCGAAAAGCCACGGCATAGACATATCGGGGCAGAGCGCCCGCCGCGTCCGGCCGAAGGACTTTACGGATTTCGATCTGATCCTCGCCATGGACCGCGACAACCTGGCGGCGCTCGAAAAGAGCGCGCCGCATGGGGCGAATATCCACCTTTTCGGTGACACGGCGCTGGGAACGGGAGAGAATATTCCCGATCCCTATTATGGCGGCCCGGGCGGTTTCGAACTGGTCTACACCAGGCTCTTGACCGGCTGCTGCAGCCTGCTCGAAACGCTGGGCGTCGAGCGCGCCTCGTGCAGCGGGAACACTTCCTCGGTCAGGTAAGGCCCGCCACCAACCGATTCGCGCGACGAAAGCAGCACGAAGCGCGGTGCGGTGAAGGTTGTGGTGTGGAAGTTGCCGCGCCCCGCCAGATATTGCACGACATCGTCGAGCCGCGAGGATTTGAGCCGCGCCAGCGTCACATGCGGCATGAATTTTCGGGGATCCGGCGGCAGGCCGATACGCTGGCAGATGCGCTCGATCTCGCCTTGCAGGGCATACATTTCTGGCGATTGCGAGACGCCGGCCCAGACCGAATGCGGTTTCTTCGATCCGAAGGAACCGATGCCTTCGAGCCGGAACTGGAATTCCGGCCGGTCAATCCGGTCGAGGCGTTCAACGATTTCATCGGCCGTGCGGCCGTCGACATCACCGATGAAGCGCAGGGTGATGTGGTAATTCTCCACATCGATCCATCGTGCTCCGGGGAGGCCACCGCGCAGCAATGAAAGACTCATCGCCGCATTGCGCGGAATTTCGAGGGCGGTAAACAGTCTCGGCATCACGAGCACTCCCCGAATCTTTTGCAGGTGCTCACACGGAATCACGCAATCAACAACCGCGCAAGCCCCTATTTCTTCACAGAAGAAATCGTTTCGACGAAATTTGTGACAGCAGGCTCCATCTTTTCGACCATGACGTCGACACCTTTCGCATTTGGATGCATGCCGTCTTCGAGCTTCAAGTCGGCCTCCAGCGCGACGCCGTCGAGGAAGAAGGCATAGAGTGGAAGCTTATGTTTTTCCGAGAGTTTCTGATAGATCGGGTTGAATCGTGCGGCATAATCCGCCCCCATGTTCGGCGGCGCTATGATACCGGCGAGCAGCACGCCAATCCCACGCTCCTTTAGCCGGGTAATCATTTGATCGAGATTCTTCTCGCTCTCCTCCGGCGGGATGCCGCGCAACGCATCATTGGCGCCAAGCTCGAGAATGACGCCATCGGTGCCGTCGGGCACCGACCAGTCGATGCGCGCAAGGCCTGCTGTCGTCGTGTCGCCGGAGACCCCGGCATTGGCAATGGTGACGTCGAGCCCCTTCGCCTTCAGGGCCGCCTGCAGCTTTTCCGGAAAGCCAGCGCCGGGCGGCAACTGATAGCCCGCCATCAAACTGTCCCCGAAACCGACGAGATTGATCGTCCGGGCATCGGCTGCAGTGGCAAAGATCAGCGAGACGGCAATGACGGTGAATTGAAGGGCGGCAACTTTAAATCTCATGCTGGCTTCCCTAGATTGGCGAGGTGCCGTTATGCGGCCATTCGATTACGGACTTATATAGGGCGATTTCTGTTGGCAAAAACCATTATCGAGTTGAAGGGCGCCGATCTGACCCTTGGCAGCGCAGCCGCCTCCGTCCATGTGCTGAAGGGCATCGATCTCGATATCGCTGCCGGTGAATCCGTTGGCATCGTCGGCCCTTCCGGTTCCGGCAAATCCACCCTGCTGATGGTGCTTGCCGGGCTGGAGAAACTCGACAGCGGTGAGATCAACATCAATGACACGCCGCTCCATAGCCTCAGTGAGGACCAGGTCGCCGATTTCCGCGGCCGCAACATCGGCATCGTCTTCCAGTCCTTCCACCTGATCGCCAACATGACGGCGCTGGAAAACGTCGCCGTGCCGCTCGAGCTCGCCAATGTCAGCAACGCCTTCGAGATCGCTCATCGCGAGCTGAAATCGGTCGGCCTCGGCGAACGGCTGAGCCACTATCCCGGTCAGCTTTCCGGCGGTGAACAGCAGCGCGTGGCCATCGCCAGAGCGCTCGCCCCGTCGCCGGCCCTGCTGATCGCCGATGAGCCGACCGGCAATCTCGATACCGAGACCGGCCGCCAGATCGCCGACCTTCTGTTCTCCAAGCAGGCCGAACGCGGTATGACCCTGCTTCTCGTCACCCACGACGTCTCGCTTGCAAACCGATGCTCGCGCCAGATTCGCGTCCGCTCCGGCAGGATCGAGGGCGACAGCGCCGCCCGCCGCAGCGAAGCGGCGATCGCATGAGGATCGTCACGCCACGCGTCTCGCTCGCTTTTCGCCTGGCACTGCGCGAGCTGCGCGGTGGCATCCGCGGCTTCTACATCTTCCTTGCCTGCATCGCGCTCGGCACGGGCGCCATCGCCGCCGTCAATTCCGTTTCGCAGTCGATCACCGACACGATCGCCTCGCAGGGGCAGGAGCTGCTGGCCGGCGACGTCCGTTTCGAACTCAACAACCGCGAAGCCACACCTCAGGAAATAGCTTTCCTCGAAGGCCTCGGCACCGTTTCGGTGTCAACAGGCCTGCGCTCGATGGCCCGCAAGCCCGACGGTTCCGATCAGGCGCTGGTCGAGGTCAAGGCAGTCGATGACGCCTACCCGCTCTACGGCAAGTTCGTGGCCGAACCGGACTATCCGCTTGCAGCACTGCTTTCGGGCCAAGGCGGCACCTATGGCGCAGTCGCAGCGCCCCTCCTTCTCGATCGGCTCGGGCTTGCGGTCGGCGACGAATTGCTGCTCGGCAACGTCAAGCTCAGCATCACCGGCACGGTGAAAACCGAACCGGATGCGTTGTCGGAAGGTTTTGGCTTTGCGCCGCGTCTGCTCGTCAGCCGCCAGGCGCTTCAAGCCTCCGGGCTGATCCAGACGGGAAGCCTGGTCGAACACGCCTACAAGATCCGACTGGAAGACAAGGCCGCGATGTCGGGCATCCAGGCGCGCGCCTCGAAGGAATTCCCCTCCGCCGGCTGGGCGATCCGCACCAGCGACCGCGCCGCGCCCTCGCTCACCGAAAACATCACCCGCTTCTCGCAGTTCCTGACGCTGGTCGGCCTCACCGCGCTGATCGTCGGTGGTGTCGGTGTCGCCAATGCGGTGCGCGCCTTCCTCGATTCCAAACGCACCACCATCGCCACCTTCAAATGTCTGGGTGCGCCGGCGCAGGTCGTCGTTCTGATCTATCTCTTCCAGATCGCCATCATCGCACTCGGCGGCATCCTGATCGGCCTCGTCATCGGCGCCCTGTCGCCGATGTTCGCCGCGCAATTCCTGGCGCAATTCCTGCCGGTCTCCACGACGCCGACCCTCTATCCCGGCGCCCTGCTGCTCGCCACGCTCTTCGGCATCCTGACGACGCTCGCCTTCGCCATCCTGCCGCTCGGCCACGCCCGCGAAGTGCCGGCGACGGCCCTCTTTCGCGAACAGGGCTTCGAGGCCCGCCGCCTGCCCTCCTGGCCCTACATCCTGCTTGCCGCCCTGTTCATGGCCGCCCTTGCCGGGCTTGCCATCCTCACCGCCTATGACCGCTTCATCGCCGTCGTCTTCGTCGGCGCGATCGTTTTTGCCTTCGTCGTCCTGCGCCTGGTCGCCGCCCTGATTGCCTGGCTCGCGCGCCGCAGCCCGCGCGTCAATTCACCGGCACTGCGGCTTGCGATCGGCAACATCCACCGCCCCGGCGCACTGACCCCCTCGGTCGTGCTCTCGCTCGGCCTTGGCCTGGCATTGCTGGTGACGCTCACCCTGATCGACGGGAACCTGCGCCAGCAGCTGACCGGCCGTATGAACGAGGGTGCGCCGAACTTCTTCTTCGTCGATATCCAGAGCGCCGAGGTCGATGCATTCCGCGATCTCGTCCAGGGCCAAGCGCCGCGGGGCAAGCTTGTCGAAGTGCCGATGCTGCGCGGCCGGATCATCGCCTTCAACGGCGAGGATGTCACCAAGATGAACGTGCCGGCGGCCGGCCGCTGGGTGCTGAACGGCGATCGCGGCATCACCTATGCCGAAACCCTGCCGGAGAACGCCGCCCTCACCGAAGGCAAATGGTGGGACAAGGATTACAGCGGCGAGCCACTCGTCTCCTTCTCCTCGGAAGAGGCCCATGAGCTCGGCCTCAAGATCGGCGATAAGGTCACCGTCAACGTGCTCGGCCGCAACATTACGGCGAAGATCGCCAATCTGCGCCGCGTCGAGTGGGAATCGCTGTCGATCAATTTCGTCATGGTCTTCTCGCCGAATACCTTCCGCGGCGCCCCGCATGCGTGGCTCGCGACGCTGACCGATCCCTCTTCGACACCGGCCGAAGATGCGGCGATCCTGAAATCCGTCACCAACACCTATCCGACGATCACCAGTGTGCGCGTCAAGGACGCGATCGATATCGTCAACCAGCTGGTCGCACAGCTTGCGACCGCGATCCGCGCCGCAGCCTCCGTCGCCCTCATCGCCTCGATCCTCGTCCTTGCCGGCGCGCTTGCCGCCGGAAACCGGGCGCGCACCCACGACGCGGTGGTGCTGAAGACGCTCGGCGCCACGCGCGCCATGCTGATCCGCGCCTTCAGCTACGAATATCTGATCCTCGGGCTTGCGACCGCAATCTTCGCGCTGATCGCCGGCGGCGTTGCAGCCTGGTTCATCGTCGCCCGCATCATGCGTCTGCCCTCGACCTTTCTGCCCGACGTGGCGGGACTGACGCTTGTGACCGCGCTCGTCCTCACCGTCGGCATCGGCCTTATCGGCACCTGGCGCATCCTTGGGCAGAAGGCGGCCCCCGTTTTGCGCGAGCTCTGACCGGGCAGCGGCACTCAAACCCTTCACCTTACGGCGATTTAACCGGCCGAGGCTTTGCAAGCCTCTTGTTTGCAATGGGCGAAAGCCTCATATTGTTCGCAGGCATGCTGGAGCTCCGCAGCGGCGCCCGGGTCGAAAACCCCGACACCGTATATCCATCGGAGCTTGTAAGAGGAAACTATGGCTGATCTTCGTAACTATCAAAGCCGCGCTCAGACCGGCGAGATGATTGATCAAGGCCTGCGCGCTTATATGCTCAAGGTCTACAACCTGATGGCGCTGGGTCTGGCGATCACCGGTGTGGCCGCATATCTGTCGTTCCAATTCGCCTTCGCCAATGGCGAACTGACCGCTTTCGGTCAGGCGATCTATGTAAGCCCGCTGAAGTGGGTGGTCATTCTGGCGCCGCTGGCTCTGGTGTTCTTCCTGAGCTTCCGGATCAATACCATGACGGTGGCCGCCGCCCAGACGACCTTTGCGGTCTACGCAGCGCTCGTCGGCCTGTCGCTCTCGTCGATCTTCCTGATCTACACGGGCCAGAGCGTCGTTCAGACCTTCTTCGTCACCGCCGCCTCCTTTGGCGCGCTGTCGCTGTACGGCTACACGACGAAGCGTAACCTGTCGGCGATGGGCTCGTTCCTGATGATGGGTCTCTTCGGCCTGATCATCGCTTCGCTGGTCAACATCTTCCTGGCGTCGTCCGCCGTCCAGTTCGCGATCTCGGTGCTCGGCGTCCTGATCTTCGCAGGCCTCACCGCCTACGATACGCAGCGGATCAAGGAATTGTACCTGGAAGCCGATGACGTCGCCGTCGCCGGTCGCAAGGCGATCATGGGTGCGCTGACGCTCTATCTCGACTTCATCAACCTCTTCATGTTCCTGCTGCAGTTCATGGGCAACCGTAAATAAGCAGGGCAGACTGAGATCGAAAAGGCGGCTTCGGCCGCCTTTTTTGTTGCGCAGGCTTTCGCGGGGTGGTTCGACAGCGCCGCGCGTCTTTTCAGACGCGCAAAGGACGCTGTAGCATTTTGAATTGCTGCATAATTTCGTCCTTAAATCGATTCCGATTTAAGGAATTATGCAGTAGGAAGGCCTTACCCACTCCTATGGACCTGCCGCGAAATGTCCTTCCTCCTGCGCGATGCCTCGAACGCCGATATTCCCGCCATTGCCGATATCTATCGCGAATCCGTCCTGAACGGCGTCGCGAGCTATGAGATCGTGCCGCCGTCAGAGGCCGAGCTGGCGCTGCGTTTTTCGGCGATCGTCAGCCAGCAGTATCCCTATATTGCCGCAACCGATGCGGATGGAGTCCTGCTCGGCTACGCCTATGCCTCGGCGTTTCGCACGCGTCCCGCCTATCGCTGGCTGGTCGAGGATTCGATCTATCTCGCGCCTGAGGCCCGCGGCCGGGGCATCGGCAAGGCGCTGCTCGCCGAACTGATCACCCGCTGCACCGGACTCGGTTTCCGTCAGATGGCCGCCGTCATCGGCGGCGCCAGCCCCGCCTCGATCGCGCTTCATCGCGCAGCCGGCTTCGAGGAGGTCGGTCTGATGAAGGGCACCGGCTACAAGCACGGCCGCTGGCTGGATACGATGTTCATGCAGCGCGTCCTCGGTGAGGGCATGGGCACCGATCCGGACCCGTCAGCCTATCCCGGCACGCTGTTTGCCGGCTAGCGCATCGTGCTTTGCGCGTTTGGAAAGAGGCGCAGCGCTGTAAGTGCGGCTTACTTGTCGACGAGCTTCAGGGCCTTGTCGAACACCTTCAGCACCTGGTTCAGCTCGTGACCACGCTTCAGGATCGTACCGTTGGTGTTGATGACGGAATAGGCGCCCTGCTTAGCGGCGAGCTTCGGGTTTTTCTCGATGCGGAAGAGCGGCATTTCGCCGGAACGCTTGAAGACGGAAAAGACTGCCCTGTCCTTGAGGTGATCGATGGCGTAGTCGCGCCATTCACCGTCACCGACCATACGGCCGTAGATCCAGAGGATGGCGTCCAGTTCGCGCCGGTGGAAGGTCACCGGAAGCGGGTCCTTGCTTTGCTTGTATTCCCTGAGATCGACGACGACTGAGGAACTGTGGTCGACGGAACGGCTTTCGCCGTGTCGCAAATCCGGCTGATCTGTCATCAGTCTCACAAGGCCTCCACATGTGACAGGAGAGTGACAGTTTGCCCGAGCCGCCGCAAATTGCAAGAGTGCCAGCCGCCACATTCGGCCGCACCACAGCGCCGCGCGTCTCTCGCGCAAGGGCGCTGTAGCACTTTGAGTCTGCGCATCATGCCTTCCGAAAGTTGGGTCCGATTTTCGGAAGGCATGATGCGCTGGGCAGGCCAACGCTTTCTCGACAGCGCCGCATTTCAGTCAAAACAGCGCCTCATTTGCAGGAGATTTATGAATTCCAGTTTGGCGCCAGCGCGCCAAAGGGCCCGGCGGAGCGTATCGACCTTAACCCCAGCCCCGAATACGCTCGGCCGGGCCGCCCCAGTATTTCATCCGTAACCGGATGAAATTTCAGATATTTTTTCCAGCCATCACCACGGTTGCGCCAAGGATCGCTGCCGGATCGCCGTCTGCGGTCGCCGATTGCAGCAGAATCGCGCAGCCCTCGAGCTGCGGACGCTGCAGGACGCTGGCCGGCAGCGTCAGACTGGTCGCTTTGCCGTCCCACATGCCGACGGTTTCGACATTGGTGACGCTGTGCAGATAAGAGATCTTCTGGCCGCTGTTCTCACCCTTTTCGACGTCGATTGTCTTTTCCTTGTCGAAATAGACCATCACGACATTGGCTTTGCCCTGTCCGGCGCCGATCTTGATCTCCAGTTCGTCGCCGCGCATCGCGGCGTTGATGGGAACGGTCAGCCCGTTGCCTTCGCTGCTAAAGGTGTCGATCTTGCTGTTGATGCCGTTGAGATCGGCCCCGGCCAGATGGCCGCGTCCGTTGACGATGGCCTGCGGCGTGTAGACGTTGCTTCGGCCCATCGTCCTGGCATAGCCGTATTGCCGCTCGGTGTTTTCCTTGGAGCTCAGCGTATCGGCCCAGCCGAGATAGTTCCAGTAATCTACATGATAGGCGAGCGCGATGACATCGCCCTGGTTCACCAGCTTGCGGAAAGCGGCGTCAGCGGGAGGACAGGAGGAGCAGCCCTGCGCCGTGAAGAGTTCGACGACACCTTTCGGCGTGCCGTCCTCGGCCTGCAACGGGCCTGAGAAAACAACGCTAGCGATCAGCGGAATCAAAAAACGGGGGGACATTCACCTGCACCTCTTTTTCAGCGCCGACGGCGTGTTCGAACCGGAGGCCCTGACATATGAACGTACGAATAATCCTTCCGGGTCCAAACGAAAAGTCACGAACGGGTGAGACGTAGCTCGACGGGAACTTGCGCAAAACAAATCATCGTGAGCCCCGCTTAAATGGCGTCGCCGCAAAGAAAAGCCGCCGGAAACTGCTCTCCGGCGGCCATTATCATGTGAGTTTCTTAAAAATCAGGCAGCGAGATCGCGCAGAACCGTCTGCAGGATGCCGCCATTGTTGAGGTAGATCACCTCGTCGAGCGTATCGACGCGCGACAGCAGCGGAACCTCCTTCACGGTGCCGTCGCCATAGGTGATCCTGGCGATCTTTTTCTCGCGTGGCTTGATCTTTTCCAGACCTTCGATGGTGACGAGTTCATCGCCCTTGAGCCCGAGGCTCTGCCAGGTCGTGCCCTCTTCGAAGACGAAGGGAATGATGCCCATCCCGACCAGGTTAGAGCGATGGATGCGCTCGAAGGACTGGGCGACCACCGCCTTGACACCGAGCAGGTTGGTGCCCTTGGCAGCCCAGTCACGCGAGGAGCCGTTACCGTATTCGACACCGGCAAAGATGACGAGCGGCACGCCTTCCTGCTTGTACTGCATGGCGGCGTCGTAGATCGAGGTTTCTTCCTTCGACGGGTAGTGGATGGTGTAGCCACCTTCCTTGCCGTTCGGGCCGAGCATGTGATTGCGGATGCGGATATTGGCGAAGGTGCCGCGCATCATCACTTCATGGTTGCCGCGGCGCGTGCCGTACTGGTTGAAGTCGGCAACGGCGACGTCGTGGCCGATGAGGTAGGCGCCGGCCGGCGATGCAGCCTTGATCGAACCGGCAGGCGAGATGTGGTCGGTGGTGATCTTGTCGCCGAACAGGCCGAGAACGCGGGCGCCCTTGATGTCGGAAACGCCGGTGCCCTTCTTGCCCATGCCGACGAAGTAGGGCGGGTTCTGCACGTAGGTCGAATTGTCGTCCCAGGCATAGGTCTGGCCCGGCGGAACCTGAACGGCCTGCCAGTTGACGTCGCCCTTGAAGACATCGGCATATTTGCTTTCGTAGAGCTCGCGGGTCACGTATTTCAGGATGAATTCCTGGACTTCCTTCGAGGTCGGCCAGATGTCCTTGAGATAGACCGGGTTGCCGCTCTGGTCCTCGCCAATCGGCTCCTTGGTCAGATCCTTCTGTACCGTGCCGGCAAGCGCATAGGCGACGACGAGCGGCGGCGATGCGAGGTAGTTCGCCTGCACGTCGGGCGAGATGCGGCCTTCGAAGTTACGGTTGCCGGAAAGAACGCCGGAAACGATAAGGCCCTTGTCGTTGATCGTCTTCGAGATCGGCGCCGGCAGCGGGCCGGAATTGCCGATGCAGGTGGTGCAGCCGAAGCCGACGAGGTTGAAGCCGAGCTTGTCGAGGTCGGCCTGCAAGCCCGACTTGGCGAGATATTCGCCGACGACCTGCGATCCCGGTGCCAGCGAGGTCTTCACCCACGGCTTCGTCTTCAGTCCCTTGGCAACGGCGTTGCGGGCAAGAAGACCGGCAGCGATCAAGACTGACGGATTGGAGGTGTTGGTGCACGACGTGATGGCGGCGATCGCCACGTCGCCATGGCCGAGATCGAAATCCGTGCCTTCGACGGCATAGCGGTTGTTCAGCTGGCCGGGCTTCTTGTAATCCGTGTCCATCGAGCCGGCAAAACCGATCGCGATGTTCTCGAGCGATATGCGGCCTTCCGGACGCTTCGGGCCGGCCATCGACGGCACGACATCGCTGAGATCGAGTTCCAGCGTATCGGTGAAGACGAGCTCGGAGCCGTCGCCGTCACGCCACATGCCCTGCGCCTTCGAATAGGCTTCGACGAGCGCGATACGGTCCTTGGTGCGGCCGGACATGTTGAGATAGTTGATGGTTTCGCCGTCCACGGGGAAGAAGCCGCAGGTGGCACCGTATTCCGGGCCCATATTGCCGATCGTCGCGCGGTCGGCGAGCGGCATGTTGTCCATGCCAGGGCCGAAGAATTCGACGAACTTCGAAACGACGCCTTTCTTGCGCAGCATCTGCACGACGGTGAGAACGAGGTCGGTCGCGGTGACGCCTTCCTTGAGCTTGCCGGTCAGCTTGAAGCCGATGACTTCGGGCAGCAGCATCGAGACCGGCTGGCCGAGCATCGCAGCTTCCGCTTCGATACCGCCCACGCCCCAACCGAGAACGCCGAGACCGTTGATCATCGTCGTGTGGCTGTCGGTGCCGACGCAGGTATCGGGATAGGCGATCGTCTCGCCGTCCTCTTCCTTGGTCCAGACAGTCTGGCCGAGATATTCGAGATTGACCTGATGACAGATGCCGGTGCCGGGAGGCACGACGCGGAAATTCTTGAAGGCCTGCTGACCCCACTTCAGGAAGCGGTAGCGCTCGCCGTTGCGCTGGTATTCCAGCTCGACGTTACGGGCGAAGGCCTGCGGCGTGCCGAATTCGTCGACGATGACGGAGTGGTCGATGACGAGATCGACGGGAACGAGCGGGTTGATCTTCTCGGGATCGCCGCCGAGCGACACCATCGCGTCGCGCATCGCGGCAAGATCGACGACGGCGGGAACGCCGGTGAAGTCCTGCATCAGCACGCGCGCCGGGCGATAGGCGATTTCGTTTTCGACCGCACCCCTATTGTTCAGCCATTCGGCAACGGCCAGGATATGCTCCTTGGTGACCGACTGGCCGTCTTCGAAGCGCAGCAGGTTTTCAAGCAGCACTTTCATCGAATAGGGAAGCTTCGACACGCCGGCCAGACCGTTTGCCTCAGCCTTGGGCAGGCTGTAATAGACATAGTCCTTCCCGTTGACGGAAAGCGTGGAACGACAATTGAAACTGTCAAGAGATTTAGACACGAGATACCCCGTTTCTGATAGCCAACACAGTCGTGCGAACGCCTATGCACTTAATGCACATCAGGATGCGGGTACGGCCATTTCCGCTGTCCGCACGTGGAACAGACGCTCCAAGTTCGGCGCAAGGATGAAATTCACGCCGACCGCTGGCGTGGTTGCAGGTCTTATAGATAATTTCCTAAAAACTTGCCATACCCGAGGACAGTCAAAATCGGACATTTTTTGACCCCGCCGGAAGCCGAAACCAAGAAAGAGCCGACGCATGCATCTCACCGCCGAAAATCTGGCTGCAAGGCGCGGTGAGGATCTCATTTTCGTTAACATTTCCTTTCACTTGGCGGCCGGCGAGGCGCTTGTTCTCACGGGTAGAAATGGATCGGGAAAGTCCACTTTGTTGCGTGTGGCCGCCGGACTGCTGAGGCCGGAAAAAGGCACTGTCATCTTCCGCGACGAAGAGGGCCGGGAAGGCAGGCATCCCGGCGAGGTCAGCCACTACCTCGGCCATAGAAATGCGATGAAGAATGAACTTACGGTTGCAGAAAACCTCGATTTCTGGCGTACCTTTCTCGGCAGTACAGGCGGCGACGCCGGCCTCGCCGTCGAGGACGCCGCCGAGGCGGTCGGTCTTTCGGGAATCACTCACCTTCCCTTCGCTTATCTCTCCGCCGGCCAGCAGCGCCGATTCGCCTTCGCCAAACTACTCGTCGCTTACCGCCCCATCTGGATCCTCGATGAACCCACAGCCGCACTCGATGCCAGCGCCGACCGGCTGCTTGCCGATTTGATCTCGGCCCATCTGGCAAAGGGCGGCATCGTGCTGGCGGCAACCCATCAGCCCCTGGGGCTGCAGAATACACAGGAATTGAAGATGACGGGCTTTGCCGGCGTGGATCATGGGGTATGGGGTTGATGTTTCTCGATGTGGCTACCCCGTCCACCGCTGACGCAAAGAGCCGCCGCGCATGACCGCCCTCTTTTTCCGCGACCTCAAACTCTCGATTCGCGCCGGCGGCGGCGCGCTGATCGGCGTACTGTTCTTCCTGACCATCGTCGCCGTCATCCCCTTCGGCGTCGGTCCCGATCTCAAGCTGCTTTCGCGCATCGGCCCCGCCATCGTCTGGATCGGAGCCCTGCTTGCCGCCCTTCTCGGCCTCGACCGCCTGTTCCAGGCCGAGCGCGACGACGGATCGCTCGACTTGATGCTGATGCAGGAAACGCCGCTCGTCCTGACGGTGCTGGTCAAATGCTTCGCCCATTGGACGGCCACCAGCCTGCCGCTGGTCATCGCCTCGCCGCTGCTCGGCCTCTTCATGAACATGGACGAGACGGCGATCGGCGCGACCATGTTGACGCTGCTCGTCGGCTCGCCCGCTATCACCTTCATCGGCGCTGTCGGCGCCGCCGTTGCTGTGGCACTGCCTCGCGGCGGTCTGCTGGTCTCGATCCTCGTGCTGCCTCTGACCATCCCGGTGCTGATCTTCGGCGTCAGCGCCACCTATGCCGCGGTCGAGGATCCGGCCCCGTTCCTGCCGCCCTTTCTGATCCTCATCGCTCTGACACTCTTCTTCGCGGTCATCGGCCCGGCAGCAGCCGCCCTTGCGCTGCGAAACACGGCGGATTGATTGGTCATTCGATTGCAGGAAAAACCGGATCAAGGTATGGAAGCGACATGAGCGAAACGAGCCTTGCCATCAGCAAATTCAGCGATCTCGCCAACCCGACGCGATTTCTGGCGCTGGCGGCGCGCGCCATTCCGTGGCTGGCCGGCATCACCGCCCTCTGTTTTACCGTCGGTCTCTATCTGAGCTTCGCCACCGAAGGCGACTATCAGCAGGGCGAGACCGTGCGCATCATGTATATCCACGTCCCCTCCGCCTGGCTTTCGATGATGTGCTATACGATCATGACCGTCTCGGCGATCGGCACGCTGGTCTGGCGCCATCCGCTGGCCGATGTCTCCGCCAAGGCCGCAGCCCCGCTCGGCGCCGCCTTCACCCTGCTCGCGCTCGTCACCGGCTCGCTCTGGGGCAAGCCGATGTGGGGCACCTGGTGGGTCTGGGATGCACGACTGACCTCCGTCTTCATCCTCTTCCTGATGTATCTCGGCCTGATTGCGCTCAGCCGCGCCATCGATGATCCGTCGAAGGCCGCGCGCGTCAGCGCCGTGCTCATTCTCGTCGGCTTCGTCAACATCCCGATCATCAAATTCTCGGTCGAGTGGTGGAACACGCTGCACCAGTCGGCAAGCGTGCTGCGCCTCGACGGCCCGGCGATCGATCCGGAATTCCTGCGCCCGCTGTTCATCATGGCGATCGCCTTCACCCTGCTTTTCTTCACGCTGCACATCATGGCGATGAGGAACGAGATCTGGCGCCGCCGCATTGCCGCCCAGCGCCGTCTTGCCGCCCGCATGGCGAGCCGGGAGGAATAGCCGTGACGCATGCCTTTTACGTCTACGCCTCCTATGGCTTCGCGGCCCTGGTGACGATCGCCGTCACCGTCTGGACCTGGGCCGACGGCCGCGCCCGTCGCCGGGAACTTGCTGCACTCGAGGCTGCGGGCATCCGCCGCCGCTCGGCGCGCGCAAGGGACGGCGAATGAACGACACACCGGAAAAGACGACCGACAAACCGCGCGCGCTGGGTCGCTACACCTTGGCGCTTCTGCCGCTGATCGTCTTCGGCGGCATTGCGGCCACGGCCGCAAAGATGCTCTACGACCAGGATTTCCATGGCAAGAACATTGCCGAAATTCCCTCCGCCCTGATCGGCACCAAGGCGCCGACGCTGAACCTGCCGCCGCTCGACGGCGCCAACCTGCCGGCGCTGACCGATGCGGCAATCAAGGGCAAGCTGACCCTCGTCAACGTCTTCGCCTCATGGTGCCTCCCCTGCCGGGACGAACATCCGGTGCTGAAGGAATTGGCGAAAGACCGACGGCTGAACATCGTCGCCATCAATTACAAGGACCAGAACGACAACGCCCTGCGTTTCCTCGGCGAACTCGGCAACCCCTATCAGGCGATCGGCATCGATCCGAACGGCAAGGCGGCAATCGACTGGGGCGTCTACGGCATTCCGGAAAGCTATCTGGTCGGGCCAGACGGCACGATCCTCTACAAGCGCGTCGGCCCCTTCGACGATATCAGCCTGAAGGAAGGGCTGTTTCCAGCGATGGAAAAGGCGCTCGGCAAGCCGGTTTCGTAGCGATTACTCCACAAAGACCCCTCCCCAACCCCTCCCCACAAGGGGGATGGACTAACTCGTGGCCCGCATCGAGCAAATATCAGCCTCATGAAACGATGAAATGAAAAGCGTCGGAGCGGCATCTAAGCCCCTCCCCTTGTGAGAGGGGTCGGGGAGGGTTTATCGGGACAAAGAAGCGCTAAAGCCCGCTCTGCCAGACCTTGATCGCCTCCACCGGCCAGATCAGCATGACAACGTTGAGCGTCAGGTTGTCGCGGATCATATAGCCGGTGAAAATCTCGAAGAAGATGGCGATCGCCACCGTCAGTGCCACCGGCGCGCGCCGCGCGAAGAAGAAGCCGATGCACATGAAGACGGTGTCCATCGCCGAATTCAGGATGCTGTCGCCGTAATAATCGAGCGCGATCGTCGCCGTGCGGTAGCGGTCGATGATGAGAGGTGAATTCTCGAGCAGCTCCCAGCCGGATTCGATGACGAGCGCCAGCAGCAGCCTTGCCGCCAACGGCTTGCCGCGCAGGATAAGATGAGCGAGCCCGTAGAACAGGAAGCCGTGGATGATGTGCGACGGCGTATACCAATCCGAAAGATGCTGCGAATTGCCGCTGGTATTGACCCCGCCCTCCCACAGCTTGACATAACCGCAGGCGCAGATCGGCACGCGGCCCATCATATATTCGGCGGCAATCTGAATGATCAGAACCGCAAGGCAGGCGGCGAACCAAAAGGTTTGGTGTCTTACCCGGTATTCGGCCTCTGCAGCGCTCACTTCTCGCCGTCCGTTTCCAGATTGATGCTGTGCTTCAATACCAGCGGCATCTGCGCCAGCGTGAAGATGATGGTGATGGGCATCGTGCCCCAGACCTTGAAGGCGACCCAGGTACCGTCGGAAAAATTGCGCCAGACGACTTCGTTCAGCACCGCGAGGAAGAGAAAGAAGATGCCCCAGCGGATGGTGAGCTTGCGCCAGCCCTCGGCATCGAGCTGAAAGGCCGCATTAAAGACATAGCCGAGCAGCGACCTGCCGAAGGCCAGTCCGCCGAGAAGCGTCACCCCGAAGAGTGCATTGACGATGGTCGGCTTCATCTTGATGAAGGTCTCGTTCTGCAGCCAGATCGACAGCGAGCCGAAGATAAGCACGACGATGCCGGATACAAAGGGCATGATCGGCAGATGGCCGAGCACGATCTTCGACACGATCAGCGAGATGATCGTCGCCGCCATGAAGAGTCCGGTCGCGACGAACAGCGGCCCGCCCAATTCGGAAAGAGCGGGAAACGTCTCCACCAGCCACTGGCCACGCAGATTGGCAAAGAAGAAGATCATCAGCGGCCCAAGTTCCAGCGCCAGTTTCAGCATTGGATGATGCCGGTCGGCCGGGGTCGGGGTGATATCGCTTTCGGTGGTCATGCGCTCTTCAAACCTGCTATTCCTGAAAACCTGGTTGCCGGCCGTGCCTTGCAGGCTCTCGGCGGCATATCTGTGGCATCATTGCGGAAGTCCGGCAATGGCATGGGCGAAATCCTCGGCCTCGAACGGCTCCAGATCGTCGACGCCCTCGCCGATACCGATGAAGTAGACCGGCAGCTTGTGCTTGGCGGAGATGGCGACGAGGATGCCGCCGCGTGCCGTGCCGTCGAGCTTGGTCATGATCAGCCCGTTGACGCCGGCGACATTGCGGAAGATCTCGACCTGGCTCAGCGCATTCTGTCCCGTCGTCGCGTCGAGCGTCTGCAGCACGGTGTGCGGCGCATCGGGATCGAGCTTGCCGAGCACGCGCACGATTTTCTCGAGCTCGGCCATCAGCTCGGCCTTGTTCTGCAGGCGGCCGGCGGTATCGACGATCAGCACGTCGCATTTTTTCGCCTTCGCCTGTTCGAAGGCATCATAGGCAAGGCCGGCAGCATCGGCGCCGAGCTTGGTGCCGACGAATTCCGAGTTCGTCCGCTCAGCCCAGATCTTCAGCTGCTCGATCGCTGCCGCGCGGAACGTATCGCCGGCCGCCAGCATCACCTTCAGTCCGGCGCCGGAAAGTTTGGCGGCCAGCTTGCCGATCGTCGTCGTCTTGCCGGTGCCGTTGACGCCGACGACGAGGATGACATGTGGCTTGTGCGAGAGATCGAGCTGCAGCGGCTTGGCGACCGGCTTCAGGACCTTGGCGATTTCGGACGCCATGATCCGGCTGACATCCTCGCCGGTTACATCCTTGCCATAGCGCTCGGACGCCAGCGTATCGGTGACGCGCAGCGCGGTCTCGACGCCGAGATCGGCCTGGATCAGCAGATCTTCGAGATCCTGCAGCGTCTCGTCGTCGAGTTTGCGCTTGGTAAAGAGCGCGGTGATCTGGCCGGTCAGCTGCGAGGAGGTGCGCGCGAGACCGTTGCGCAGGCGCTGGAACCAGCTGAGTTTCGGCTGCAAGATAACCGGCTCCGGCTCGACGACCTTCGGGCCGGTGGCGAAGCCTTTGGGGAGGATGGGAGAACCAAGCTCCGGTTCTGCCGGGGGGCTACCCCCCTCTGCCCTGCCGGGCATCTCCCCCAGAGGTGGGGAGATTGGCTGGGAGGGCGAATCCAGTCCTGCATCATCCTCAGTCGGAATCTCTTCCGGTTCAGTTGGAATCTCTTCCGGAAGCTTTTCGACGATCTCTTCGAGGTCAGCCGGCTGTTCTAGCGCTCCGGTCTCCACATGATCTCCCGGCTGGTGGGGGAGATGTCCCAGAGGGGCAGAAGGGGGTATTTCCGCAACGGTTTCGGCGACCGCCTGGATTTCAGTCTCCGCCTCCGCTGCTGCCTCGGCTTCCAGCAATGAAAGCGGCACGACACCCATGTCGCTCAATTGGTCGGCGGCGGGCAGGATTGCGGATTCGACATCATCTTCAGCAACCGGCGCCTCGACCCCGCCCTCGTCAATATCTGAAGCGGGCCCGCCGGCAGTATCCATTTCCTCGGCCAGCACTGGATCGTCAGCAACCGGCAGATCTTCGACGCGCGAACGCGGCTCCAACTCCTTTTCCACGGCCGCAGGCACAGGTTCTTCAGCCGGCTTGCCGAAGGTGAAGACCTTTTTGATGAAACTGAGCGCCATGGGGATTCCGTGAAAGTCAGGCCGCGGCTGCGGCCGTCAATTGCATGTCGAGATGCTTGCCATTGTGGCCGGTGATCGTGACCGGCACAAGTTCGCCGGGACGAAGGCCGGGTGCGGCGACCAGCGTGAAGTTCTCCGTATGCGCCAAGCCGTTGTTTTCAACAAGCAGCCATTGCCGGGTTCCGATCATCCCATCGAGATGGGATTGATGCAGCCTATGTCCAGTGGCGCGCAGCCTTGCTGCGCGATCCTTGACCAGCGAACGGTCGAGTTGCGGCATGCGCGCTGCCGGCGTGCCGGGACGCGGACTGTAGGGGAAGACATGCAGATGGGCGATACCAGCCTCTTCGGCCAGCCGCACGGCATTCTCGAACATCTCTTCGGTTTCTGTGGGAAAGCCGGCGATCATATCGGCGCCGAAGCTCATCTCGGGGCGAAGGCGACGCGCATCCTCGATGAAACGCAGCGCATCGGCGCGCAAATGCCGGCGCTTCATGCGCTTCAGCATCATGTCGTCGCCGTGCTGCAGCGAGAGATGCAGATGCGGCATGAAGCGTGGCTCGTCGGCGATGAGATCCATCAGGTGGGCATCGGCTTCGATGCTGTCGATGGAGGAAAGCCGCAGGCGGCGGATATCGGGGATCTGCTTCAGAAGGGTCTTCGCCAAAAGCCCGAGCGTCGGGGCGCCCGGCAGATCGCCGCCGTAACTGGTGGCATCGACGCCGGTCAGCACGATCTCGCGGTAACCGCCATCGACGAGATTGCGGGCCTGGTCGACGACAGCTCCCATCGGCACAGAGCGGGAATTGCCGCGGCCATAGGGAATGATGCAGAAGGTGCAACGATGGTCGCAGCCGTTCTGCACCTGGATGAAGGCGCGCACATGGCCATCAATGTGCCTGACCATCTGCGGCGCCGTCGCCTTGACACTCATGATGTCGTTGACGCGAAGTTTCTCTTCGGCCGAAACGCCGAAGTCCGGCAGGCCGCGATAGGAGGCGCTCGTCAGCTTCTCCTCGTTGCCGAGCACGGCATCGACCTCCGCCATCGCGGCGAAGGTCTGCTTTTCCGTCTGCGCGGCACAGCCGGTGACGATGATGCGGGCATGCGGATTGTCACGCCGTGCCCGGCGGATCGCCTGGCGGGCCTGACGCACCGCTTCGCCGGTTACGGCACAGGTATTGACCAGGACGGCATTGTTGAGCCCGGCCTTTTCAGCCTGCGCCTTCATCACTTCGGATTCATATGTGTTGAGGCGGCAGCCGAAGGTAATGACCTCGATGCCGCTCACTGCGCCTCCGCCTCTCGGGTACCCTCGCGCGACCAGAGACCGGTCGAAGGATCGAGCCTGCCCGACCATTCCCATTCGGCCGGGCCGGTCATGATCACATGATCGTCGCGCTCGCGCCATTCGATCGAAAGTGTGGCCGGCGGCTTGGCGCTGGCCACATTGATCGTCACCTTGCGGCCGGTACGGCCGGTGCGCGCAGCACTGACGGCAGCAGAACAGGCAGCCGAGCCGCAGGCGAGCGTCAGTCCAGCGCCGCGCTCCCAGGTGCGCGTCGTCACTGATGTCGGCGACGTCACTTGCGCCAGCGTGATATTGGCGCGCTCGGGAAACATCGGATGGTTTTCCAGCAGCGGTCCGAAGCGGGCGAGATCATAGGACATCACGTCCCTGTCCACCCAGAAGATCGCATGCGGATTGCCCATCGACATCGCCGACGGCGAATGCAGCACCGGCTTGTCGATCGGACCGATCTGCAGTTCGATGCGGCTGGTGTCGTGGAATTCTTCCGCCAGCGGGATCCTGTCCCAATCGAAGACCGGCCGGCCCATATCGACCGAAATCGTCCCATCCTCGTGCTCGACGGCGTTGAGGATGCCGGCGACCGTCTGGAAGGTAAAGACCTTCCTGCCGGTCTCGGCGGCAAGTGCCTGCACGACGCAGCGTGTGCCGTTGCCGCAGGCCTGCGCCTTCGAGCCATCGGAATTCAGGATATCGATGAAGGCATCGGTGCCTTCGGCCTTCGGATCATGGATCGCCATGATCTGATCGAACTCAGTCTGCGGATCGGCATTGAGCGCGACCGCCGCCGCAGGCGTCACCTTGTCCGGCCGGCCGCGCATGTCAACGACCAGGATCTTGTTGCCAAGCCCGTTCATCCTTGCGAATTCGACCGTTGCGCTCATGGTATCATTCCGTCTGTCTTTCCGGTGTATATGGCGGAAATGCGAAGGAATTACCAGTGGGTGAGTGCCGGACAGGCGTAGCGGCCTGCTGACCCCTTCGAGGCAGCAGTTCGGCTTTTACCGCTGCGCACCGTCGGGATCGAAGGACGCAGCATGGGCTTCCACAATGGCTGCGGTGATGACCTTTCTCAGCTCGTAGACCAGCGAGCGGGACCGTTTGCGATCCAGATCCTGTGCCGCCTTCGCAAGATTCAAGCCTTCGTTCAGAACAATATGATGGGCCCGCGCCAGCGCCCAACTCTCAATATCAAGATTTATCATTCGATATCTCCGCCGATTCATTCGGCATCAAGGATATTCACGAATCATTTTACAGGACGCACTTAAGTAGAAAGTAGAATCATAAGCAGAATAATTTGCAACTGGCCCCTCCAGCGAATTCGGGTCGCCAATCGGAATTTTTGCCAGCAAAAATCGGAAAAATCAGGCGGAGTGCGGAAGCCAATACAGAGGTCGGCTTGAACACGTACTTTCGTGCGTGTCCAGCGGCACATTCCGGTCGCGCCCATGTCACGCGGGCTTTGAAAAGTCGCCATGCGGTCATTTGCCCGCATTCACCTTGACTTTCGCCCGACTTTCCTGTTTATCGCGCCCAATCCGCGACGAGCCACACGACTCCGAGCCGCCGACCGGGACCTGAGATCCCGGAGGTCAACACCCGACAGCGCGATGCGCCCTCGGGTGCTTTTTGGCTTTGCGTCTTGTTTTCGTCAAGGAAAAGCACGACGTTTCCGGGCATGTAAAAACCCACCCGAAACGTATCAAGGAAGAGCCGATGTTTGAAAACCTCCAGGACCGTCTTGGATCCATTCTGAATGGACTGACAGGCCGTGGCGCGCTTTCGGAAGCCGATGTTTCCGCAGCGCTGCGCGAGGTTCGCCGTGCCTTGCTGGAGGCCGACGTCGCGCTCGACGTCGTGCGTTCCTTCACCGACCGCGTACGTGAAAAGGCCGTCGGCGCCGAGATCCTGAAGTCGATCAAGCCCGGCCAGATGGTCGTCAAGATCGTGCATGACGAACTGATCGAGATGCTGGGTGGCGAAGGCGTCGGCATCGACCTGCATGCGGCCGCCCCGGTCGTCGTCATGATGGTGGGTCTGCAGGGCTCCGGCAAGACGACGACGACGGCGAAGATCGCCCATCGCCTGTCGACGCGCGAGAAGAAGAAGGTGCTGATGGCATCGCTCGACACGCGCCGTCCGGCAGCCCAGGAGCAGCTTCGCCAGCTCGGCGCGCAGGCCAACATCGACACGCTGCCCATCATATCAGGCCAGTCGCCGACGGATATCGCCACCCGCGCCGTGCAGGCGGCTAAGCTCGGCGGCCACGACGTCGTCATCCTCGATACCGCCGGCCGCACGCATATCGACGAGCCCTTGATGGTCGAAATGGCCGACATCAAGAAGCGCTCGAACCCGCATGAAATCCTGCTGGTCGCCGACAGCCTCACCGGTCAGGACGCCGTCAACCTCGCCCGCAGTTTCGACGAACGTGTCGGCATCACCGGTCTGGTGCTGACCCGCATGGATGGCGATGGCCGCGGCGGTGCCGCCCTTTCGATGCGCGCCGTCACCGGCAAGCCGATCAAGCTGATCGGCGTCGGCGAGAAGATGAGCGAGCTGGAGGAGTTCCATCCCCGCCGCATCGCCGACCGCATCCTCGGCATGGGCGACATCGTTTCGCTCGTCGAGCGCGCGGCTGAAAACATCGACGCCGAGAAGGCGGCCGCCATGGCCGCCAAGATGGCCAAGGGCAAGTTCGACCTCGACGACCTCGCCGACCAGCTGCGCCAGATGCAGAAAATGGGCGGCATGGGCGGCATCATGGGCATGATGCCCGGCATGGCGGGCATGAAGGACAAGATGGCCGCAGCCGGCCTCGACGACAGACTTTTCGGCCGCCAGATCGCCATCATCCAGTCGATGACCAGGGCCGAGCGCGCCAATCCCGACCTGCTCAAACATTCGCGCAAGAAGCGCATCGCCGCCGGCTCCGGTACCGATGCCGCCGCCATCAACAAGCTTCTGAAGATGCACCGCCAGATGGCGGACATGATGAAGATGATGGGCGGCAAGGGCAAAGGCGGCATGATGAAGCAGATGATGGGCGGCCTCGCCGGCAAGATGGGGCTTGGCGGCGGCATGGGCGGTATGGGTGGCGGCATGCCCGATCTCTCGAATATCGATCCCCGACAGCTCGAGGCCCTGCAGAAGCAGGCCGAAGCGGCGGGGCTTGGAAAGCCGGGTGGGGGTATGCCCGGTCTCGGCGGTCTGCCGGGTGGTTTGTCGGGCCTCGGCGGCGCCAAGCTGCCGGGCCTTGGCGGTGGTTTCCCGGGATTGCCCGGATTGCCGAAGAAGAAGTGAAAGGATCGCTTGCCCCATGAATGATCCAAACGTCAAAGCCCAGCTCGCGAGCTATCGTCAGTCGATCGACAATATCGATGCCGCTCTCGTGCACATGCTGGCCGAACGCTTCCGCTGCACCAAAGAGGTCGGCGTGCTGAAGGCCAAATACAATCTGCCGCCGGCCGACCCGGCGCGCGAGGAATACCAGATCGAACGCCTTCGCCAACTGGCGAAAGCCGCCAATCTGGATCCGGATTTCGCTGAGAAGTTTCTGAACTTCGTCATCAAGGAAGTCATCCGGCATCATGAGCAGATCGCTGCGGATCACGCTGAACAAAGCGCCGCGGCCCGATAACCGTACCGCTCAAGAAAGCGGTCAAGAAAAGCCCAAGGAGTAAAGAACATGGCACTGAAAATTCGTCTCGCCCGCGGTGGCTCCAAGAAGCGCCCGTACTACCACGTCGTTCTCGCCGATGCGCGCAGCCCGCGTGACGGCCGCTTCCTCGAAAACCTCGGTTCCTGGAACCCGATGCTTGCCAAGGACGATGAGAAGCGCGTTCAGCTGAACGCCGAGCGCATCAAGCACTGGATCGAAAACGGCGCTCAGCCGACCGACCGCGTTCTGCGCTTCCTCGATGAGGCCGGCGTTGCCAAGCGCGAAGTCAAGAACAACCCGGTCAAGGCAAAGCCTGGCAAGCGCGCCCAGGAGCGCGCCGCCGAAAAGGCTCAGAAGGTCGCTGACGCCGCCGCTGCTGCTGCCGACGCCGCGGAATAATCGGGACATTCCCTTCGAGCGGGCGGCATGGCGACATGCCGCCCGTTTTCGTTTCCAATCGCCCGCACTTCGTTTATGAGAAACCTGTCTTTCGGCTTCACATGAAGGAACCCATGACAAAGCTTGAAAACCCCGTTCTGATGGCGACGATCGGTGGCGCGCAAGGCCTCCGGGGCGAGGTGCGCGCCAAGGCCTATACGGCCGATCCCAGCGCGCTTGGCGACTACGGCCATCTCCACAGCATGGACGGCCGCAGCTTCGAAGTCCTCGAGATCCGCGAGATGAAGAATGTCGTCGTCGTTCGTTTCCGCGGCGTCAACGACCGCAATGCCGCCGAGGCTCTGAACGGGCTTGAACTCTATATCGAGCGGGACAACCTGCCGGACGAGGAGCTGGAGGACGACGAGTTCTACTATGCCGATCTCGAAGGGCTCGAGGCGCGGGACGACAAGGGTGTCAGTTATGGCACGGTCACCGGCGTTTTCGATTTCGGCGCCGGCGACCTGCTGGAACTCAAAGGTCCGGGCAAACGCCCGGTGCTGATCCCCTTCTCCGAAGCCTCGGTGCTGGAGATCGACCTTGAGGCCGGCACGCTGCTGATCGATCCGCTGGCGGCGGGTCTGGTCGACGATCCGGAAGAGCTTTCGAAATTCACCCCGGACAAGCCGAAAAAGAAGAAGTGACGCCATGGCTTTCCGGGCGAGCGTGCTGACACTTTATCCGGAAATGTTTCCGGGGCATCTGGGCTTCTCGCTCGCCGGCAAGGCGATGGAGCGGGGGCAATGGTCGCTGGAGGCGGTGCAGATCCGCGATTTTGCCACCGACAAACACCGCACCGTCGACGACACCCCGGCAGGCGGCGGCGCCGGCATGGTGCTGAAACCAGACGTTCTCGCCCGCGCGATCGATAGCGCCTCAGAAAACGATCCCCGCCCACGGCTGCTGATGAGCCCGCGCGGCCGGCCGCTGACGCAGGAGCGTGTGCGCGAGCTCGCGGTGGGCGACGGCGTCATCATCGTCTGCGGCCGCTTCGAGGGCGTCGACCAGCGGGTGATCGAGGCACGCGGACTGGAAGAGGTCTCGATCGGCGACTACGTACTGTCAGGCGGCGAGCCGGCGGCGCTGATCGTGCTCGATGCGATCGTCCGCATCCTGCCTGGCGTCATGGGCAACGATCTTTCCGGCCTGCACGAAAGCTTCGAAGGCGGACTGCTGGAACATCCGCATTATACCCGGCCGCAGGAATGGGAAGGCCGGGAAATCCCCGCAATCCTCACCTCGGGCAACCACGGCGCCATCGAGAAATGGCGGCATCAGGAAGCGGTGCGGCTGACCCGGGAGCGGCGGCCGGATCTGCTCGAAGAGGGCTAGCCTATCGGCTCGAAAATCGGGATCGATTTTCCGAAGGCACGATGCGTAGATTCAATGTTACAGCGTCCTTTGCGTGTCAGAAAAAGACGCGCGGCGCTGTAAAGTGAGAAAAACGGCTGATTTCGCAGCCCTTTTCACAAAAATGCCGTCCAAGGGATGACAAGCCCTGGCCTTTCGTGTATTGGCGCACGCGGAAATGGGGTTTATCCCCGTCTGCCAGCAAACAAAGAATGGCGAATCCGCTCCCGCCCTTGATGGGCAAAGTCCTGAGGCCAGTTCCGAAGGATCAGTGTTGAGCGCTCTGGCTGTTTCAGAAGAACCAAAGGTTAAGACGATGAACATCATTCAGCAGCTTGAGGCCGAACAGGCCGCCAAGATTGAAGCCAAGCGCACGCTTCCCGAATTTTCCCCGGGCGACACCGTCCGTGTCAACGTGAAGGTCACGGAAGGCAGCCGTACCCGCGTTCAGGCCTATGAAGGCGTCTGCATCGCCCGCTCCGGCGGCGGCCTGCAGGAAAACTTCACGGTCCGCAAGATCTCCTACGGCGAAGGCGTCGAGCGCGTATTCCCGGTCTACTCGCCGATGATCGAAAGCGTCGACGTCGTTCGCCGCGGTAAGGTCCGTCGCGCCAAGCTCTATTACCTCAGAGACCGTCGCGGCAAGTCTGCCCGTATCGTTGAAGACACCGGCGTCCGCGCCCGCAAGCTCAACGACGCCGAGCGCGCCGCTATTGCCGAGGAAAAGGCACGCATCGAAGCTGAAAAGGTCGCAGCAGCTCAGGCACTCGCCGCCGAGAAGGCAGCAGCCGAAGCTGCGGAAGCCAAGGCCGCTGCTGAAGCAGCCGCCGCTGCCGCCGCAGCGGAACCGGCAGCAGAATAAGTTCTGCGCTACGCAAAATTCTTTGCTTGGAAAGGCGGCCTTCGGGTCGCCTTTTCTAATTTTTGTTTCGGCACGCAGCCGGCGGCCTTGCCTCGGGCCCATCTTCCGTGACAGTTTTTGCCGTTCAATTTAGGGGAACCGTTCAATGTTGTTTCGCCGTACCGTTCTTGCGAGCTTCGCCGCCCTTGCTCTTCTGCCCCTGGCCGCATCGGCCGCCGAACTGCCGGATCTTGGCGGCAAGAGCGTCGTCGTCGTCACCGAGAATGCCTATCCGCCGCTGCAGTTCGTCGATCCGAAATCCGGCAAGGCGATCGGCTGGGAATATGATGCGATGAACGAGATCGCCAAGCGGCTGAACGTCAAGGTCGAATACCAGAACACCAGCTGGGACGCGATGATCCAGGCGGTTTCCGATGGCCAGTACAACATCGGCATGACCGGCATCACCATCAAGGAAGACCGCAAACAGAAGGTGGATTTCTCCGACCCCTACATGCGCTCGCAGCAGTTCATGCTGGTGCGCGGCGACGAGAAGCGCTTCACTGACGCCAAGTCCTTCGGCGAATTCAAGGACGGTCTGGTGGGCGCGCAGCCCGGCACCACGCCCTTCTACACCGCGGTCTACGAAGTGCTTGATGGCAACGAGCAGAACCCGCGCATCAAACTCTTCGAAACCTTCGGCGCCACCGTCCAGGCCCTGAAGGCCGGCGACGTCGACGTTGTGCTGACCGACGGCACAGCCGGCAAGGGCTATGTCGATGCCTCGAACGGCGCCCTGAAGCTGATAGGCGAACCGCTCGGCACCGAGGATTTCGGCTTCATCTTCCCGAAAGGGTCCGATCTTGTCGCCCCGGTCAATGCCGCCATCACCGCACTCAAGGCCGACGGTACGCTGGATGCGCTGAACAAGAAGTGGTTCCTCGACTACAAGATGGGCGAATGACGCCGAGCTGCAGCTGATGGCCTTGCGACCATCTCCCGACAGATACGTCAAGGATGACTATCCCTGGTGGCTGGTCGCGCTTGTCGCGATCGGCCTCGTCCTTGCCGCCGTCATCGTCACCAACGATATCTATGCCCAGGTCTTCCGCACCGTCGTCAACGGTGTCGGCATCACCGTCTTCGTCACGCTGGTCGCCTTCGTGCTCGCAACCGTGCTCGGCCTCGGCATCTGCCTGCTCGGCATGGCCGACAGCCAGGTATTGCGTCAGATTGCACGATTCTACATCGAGATCATCCGCGGCATCCCGATTCTCGTACTGTTGTTCTACGTCGCCTTCGTCGGCGCGCCGGCCCTGGTCGCAGCCTATAATTTCCTGATTTCGCCGCTGGTGACATCAGGTGTGACCGAGCCCATTCTGGTGCGCGACCTCTCGCTGATGTGGCGAGCGATCATCGCCCTGACGGTCGGCTATTCCTCCTTCATCGCCGAAATCTTCCGGGCCGGTTTCCAGTCGGTCGATCTCGGCCAGATCGAGGCGGCCAAGGCCCTCGGCCTCTCGCGCTACCGGCGCTTCCGCTCGGTCGTCTTCCCGCAGGCGATCCGGGTGATCTTCCCACCCCTCTCCAACGATTTCGTCTCGATGGTGAAGGACAGCTCGCTCGTCTCCGTGCTCGGCGTCGCCGACATCACCCAGATGGGCAAGGTCTATGCCGCCGGCTCCTTCCGCTTTTTCGAAACCTATTCGATCGTCACCTATATCTATCTGATCCTGACGATCGGCCTGTCGCTGGCTCTGCGGCGGACGGAGAAATGGATGAAGTCGCGGTGATTGCGCCAATGGCCGCACCACCGAGGGGTCTCAGAGGGCCGCCTGATGATTCAAATTGAAGCCGCCGCGAAAAATCGCTATATGCAGGGCCATGGAATCCAAGTTCAGATGCATTGGTGCGCATATTTTCGTGCTGCAGGACCATTATCGCCTGCCGGCGCGGTTTTTTGCGTGCGTGTCCGGTGCGCTCAACAGCCGACTTCGTTGATCGAATGACGGCCGGCGGAGCCTGATCTGCCATTTCTCGATTTTCCAAAAGTTTTAGAAAAACGGACTTAACGCCATGAGCGCACCGCGTACCCTCTACGACAAGATCTGGGACGATCATCTGGTCGATGAACAGGCAGACGGCACCTGTCTTCTCTACATCGACCGCCATCTGGTCCACGAAGTCACCTCGCCGCAGGCTTTCGAAGGCCTGCGCATGACCGGCCGCAAGGTTCGCGCGCCGGAAAAGACGCTCGCCGTCGTCGACCACAACGTCCCGACCTCGCCCGACCGCCATCTCGGCATCAAGAACGAGGAAAGCCGCATCCAGGTGGAAGCGCTGGCGACCAACGCCGCCGAATTCGGCGTCGAATATTATTCGGCAAGCGATAAGCGCCAGGGCATCGTCCACATTGTCGGCCCGGAACAGGGCTTCACCCTGCCCGGCATGACCATCGTCTGCGGCGACAGCCATACCTCGACGCATGGCGCCTTCGGCGCCCTGGCGCACGGCATCGGCACCTCAGAGGTCGAGCATGTGCTGGCGACCCAGACGCTGATCCAGAAGAAGGCAAAGAACATGCTCGTGCGGGTCGACGGCGTGCTTCCGCCGCACGTCACCGCCAAGGACATCATCCTTGCCATCATCGGCGAGATCGGCACGGCCGGCGGCACCGGCCACGTCATCGAATTTGCCGGCGAAGCGATCCGCGCGCTGTCGATGGAAGGCCGCATGACCATCTGCAACATGACGATCGAAGGCGGCGCCCGCGCCGGCCTGATCGCCCCGGACGAAAAGACCTTCGAATACATCAAGGGCAAGCCGCGCGCACCGAAGGGCGAGGCGCTGGAACAGGCAATCGCCTACTGGAAGACGCTGCAGACCGACGAGGGCGCTCATTATGACCGCGTCGTCGTGCTCGATGCCGCCAGCCTGCCGCCGATCGTTTCCTGGGGCTCTTCGCCCGAGGATGTCATCTCCGTCCAGGGCATCGTTCCGAACCCCGACGACATCCAGGACGAAACCAAGCGCACCTCCAAGTGGCGCGCGCTCGATTATATGGGCCTGAAGCCGGGCACGAAGATGACCGACATCACGCTCGACCGCGTCTTCATCGGCTCCTGCACCAACGGCCGCATCGAGGATCTGCGGGAAGTCGCCAAGGTCGTCGAAGGCAAGACGGTTGCCCCAACCGTCGACGCGATGATCGTGCCGGGCTCCGGCCTCGTCAAGGAACAGGCCGAAGCCGAGGGCCTCGACAAGATCTTCAAGGCCGCCGGTTTCGACTGGCGCGAGCCGGGATGCTCCATGTGTCTTGCCATGAACGACGACCGCCTGAAGCCGGGCGAACGCTGCGCTTCGACCTCGAACCGCAACTTCGAAGGTCGTCAGGGCTTCAAGGGCCGCACGCACCTCGTCTCGCCGGCAATGGCAGCCGCAGCCGCGATCGCCGGGCACTTCGTCGATATCCGCGAGTGGAACTGATCTGATCCGGCCAACAGATGAGATTGACAGCCGCCCGATACGCATCGGGCGGCTTTGCATTTTATGGCGTCTGTCGCTTCGACACCCACATGCTGCGATCCGCACAGCTCCGCGCCTTCTCCCACGCGCAAGAGCTCTGCAGCCCTCTGAATTGCTGTGCTAAAGCGCGTGGCGGGCGAGCCCGTTTGTGCATGGCCCGCCTTCCCAATTTCATCCTTTCGGGCAATCGACATCGATAAATTCCTGTGGCCTCATCGATAATCAGGCGCGACACGCGACAGATACCGTTCAGGCTTCGGCGAACACCGCGCCATCGGGGAAGCGCCATGAGGCAGAAATTAGTAGTGAGTTTACTGCGAGCCAGCCTGATCATGTTTGCACCGCTGGCATCGATCGACGCCGTCGGCGCCGCGCCGATGCATCCAGCCATACCGACAGTCACGGTCGCCTCGGACCAACTGCTGCAGGTCGCGCAGAAGAAGATACCTTCACTTAACGGATATCGCGGCTACAGCAGTGGCCGGCCCGGCTATATCAAGAGCGCCAATGGTTATTGGTATCCCTCACGCGCCTTCGACGATTATACCGGCTCAATTGGAAGACCGCAGAGCCTGGGCAATAGCTGCAGTTACGGCTTCGCGCCGACCAACGGATCGTCCAATTGCAATTATTGACTGAAGGCTGCATGCCTCCGTCAAGCGCGGCCGCCCGGGTGATCTCTCCTCCGGGGCGACCGCTGATGCCCTCGATAGTGCTCAGAAGGCGGCCGTCATCGGATCCGGTCCCATGCGGGCGCTGGCGCTGTCGAGCTTGGCGATTGCGGCCATGTCGTCGGCATCGAGCTTGAAGTCGAACACCTGGAAGTTCTCCTCGATGCGCGACGGCGTCACCGATTTCGGGATGACGACAAGGCCGGTGTCGATGTGCCAGCGAATGATCACCTGAGCCGGCGTCTTCTGATGCTTTTTGGCGATCTCGCCTATATCAGCGTTCGAGATGAACTTGCCCTGGCCGAGCGGGCTCCAGGATTCGGTGGCGATACCAAGCTTCTGATGAGCCTCCTGCGCCGCCTTCTGCTGGAAATCGGGATGCAGCTCGATCTGGTTGATGACGGGAACGACGCCAGTTTCGCCGATGATACGCTCGAGATGTTCAGGATAGAAATTCGACACGCCGATCGAGCGGGCGCGACCCTCTTCCCGGATGCGCACGAAAGCCTTCCAGGTCTCGGTATAAAGGCCGCGATGCGGCGACGGCCAGTGAATGAGATAGAGGTCGACATATTCGGAACCGAGCTTCTTCAGGCTGCCGTCGAAGGCGCGCAGCGTATTGTCATAGCCCTGATCGGTATTCCTGAGCTTGGTGGTGACGAAGATGTCCTTGCGGTCGAGGCCGGAAGAACGGATGCCTTCGCCGACGCCCTCTTCGTTGTCGTAACCGGAAGCCGTATCGATGTGACGATAGCCGGCGGCGATCGCAGTGCGCACGGTGGGAGCGGCAATATCCTGCGGCGTCTGCCAGACGCCGAGGCCGACTTGTGGAATGGAATGTCCGTCATGGAAAGTGATGATAGGTTGAGCGGTCACAATATATCTCCGGGAGTTTGAAGAATTGGACGAGGCATGAATTGCGCCCGCGCTTGCGGACGTCCCTGAACGCATTTCAGCCGGAGCGTTCGGTCACCGGAAGCATATAGGCGACCGCATCCGGAAGACAATCAGACGACGCGGACAATCGTTCCCTTTCGAAGGTGGGGCAGCAGGCGGCGCATGTCACGCAGGCTTACCGCCACGCAGCCCGCCGTCGGCTCGTAGCCTGGCCGGATGAGATGGAAGAAGATCGCCGAGCCGCGATTGCGCGCACGCGAGGAAATGTTCCAGTCCATTACCAGGCAGATATCGTAGAGCCTGTCGCTGCGCCGCATCTCCTCATGACTTGCCCGGAACGGCGCCCTGACGAGGCGGTTGTAGCTGGCATTGCCAGACTGATCGCACCAGAGCATGTCAGGACGGATGCGGCGGATGGAAAGCGGGGTGACGAGCCGGCCGTTCCGCTCGCCGCGCCGGAAGCCTGATATCAGCCTCATCGAGGCGATTGGCGTAGCGCCGTCACCCTCGCGTTTCATCACCGTGCGGCCGGAGCGGCCGATCGCAGCGGGCGCGGTGATGGCGCCGAGCCGGACGATCGCCCGGCTCTTGCGCCCCGGCGCAGGACGCACCACGATCGTCGACGCCGTCATACTCGGCCTCTGCCTTGCTTTTTCCATTTTTCTCGCATGTCGTGCCTTGTCTGGGGCTTCGATTGAAATCATATCGAAACTGGCCCGGCAACAGCCCGTTGCCCGATCCTTGCCAAACCAGGAATTTGGCGTAGGACTAGGGGACTTAACATGAGGACGCAAACGGCATGACCGCACGCACCATTCTTCTGGTGGATGACGACGATGACCTTCGACAGACGCTGACGGAGCAATTGTCGCTGTATGAGGAATTCACGGTTCTGCAGGAAGCCAACGCCGGCAAAGGTGTCGCGACCGCCCGCTCGACGCCGGTCGACCTGCTGATCATGGATGTCGGCCTGCCCGATATGGACGGCCGCGAGGCGGTGAAGCTGCTGCGCAAGGGCGGCTTCAAGGCGCCGATCATCATGCTGACCGGCCACGATACCGATTCGGACACGATCCTCGGTCTCGAAGCCGGCGCCAACGACTATGTCACCAAACCTTTCCGCTTCGCCGTTCTGCTCGCGCGCATCCGCGTGCAGCTGCGCCAGCATGAGCAGAGCGAGGACGCGACCTTCACCGTCGGCCCCTATCTCTTCAAGCCGAGCCAGAAGCTCCTGACCACCGATAATGGCCAGAAGATCCGGCTGACGGAAAAGGAAGCGGCGATCATCCGCTATCTCTACCGCGCCGAACAGAAGGTCGTCACCCGCGACGTGCTGCTCGAAGAGGTCTGGGGCTATAATTCCGGCGTGACGACGCATACGCTGGAAACCCACGTCTACCGCCTGCGCCAGAAGATCGAGCGCGATCCCTCCAATGCCGAAATCCTCGTTACGGAAAACGGCGGCTATAAGATCATACCCTAGAGCATTTCCGTTTTTCTCCGAATCACGGAAATGCTTTATCTCTTTGTTTTCACGCAATTCCCGGCAAAAGCGTTTCACGCTTTGCCTGGCAAAACCGCTAGGCACTTTTGCTGGAATTGCTCTAAGGCGAAAAGCCCGCATGGCGCTGACCGACGACATCCACATGCTCGCGCAGCTTCCTCTGTTCAAGGACATGAACGAGGATCAACTGCGGTTGATTGCCTTCGGCGCCGACCGGCGCATGATCGCTGCCGGCCAGATGCTGTTTCGCCAGGGCTCACCCGCCGAGAGCGCCTATGTCATCCTCAGCGGCAGCCTGGAGCTGAGCGCGACGAGCAGCGACGGCATGCAGAGGACAGAGGGGATCGCCGGTCCCGGAACCCTGGTTTCCGAGCTGGCGCTGGTGACGCTGGTGGAGCGCAAGTTCACCGCGGTAGCGCGCGAGGACACCAGCATCATCCGCATCACCCGCGCCCTCTTCCACCGGCTGATCGAAGAATATCCGGACGCAGCCCGGCTGATCGAGAACCGGATCCGCGACAATCTCGCGGAGCTTGCGGCAAAGGCCGCAAGCCAGTTCTACCGCTTCAGCTGATCCTGATAGAGGCCGCGCCTCCGAGAGGATGCGCTACAAATCGAAATGCGCCGTCACCGGCACGTGATCGGAAGGACGATCCCAGCCGCGCGCCTCCTTCAGGATCTCGATCCGCTTCAGATGCGGCCCGAGATCCGATGACGACCAGATATGGTCGAGACGGCGGCCGCGATCGGCGGCCTCCCAGTCCTTGGCGCGGTAGCTCCACCAGGTGTAGAGCTTCTCGTTTTCAGGCACATGCTGACGCATCAGATCGAGCCAGTCGCCGCGCTTCATCACCTCGAGCAGCCCTTCGGTTTCGACAGGCGTATGGCTGACGATCTTCAGAAGCTGCTTGTGCGACCAGACATCATGCTCCAGCGGCGCGATGTTGAGGTCGCCGACGAGGATGGCTGAGGTGTTGGCCTCGCCATTGGCTTTCAGCAGCTTCATCTCCTCGATGAAATCGAGCTTGTGGCCGAATTTCGGATTGATCGTGCGATCCGGTTCGTCGCCGCCGGCCGGGACGTAGAAATTATGCAGCCGGACGCGACGATTGCCGCGCTCGAAGATCGCCGAGATGTGGCGGGCGTCGCCGACGCCGCAATAATCCTGCCGGTGATCCTCGGTCAGCGGAATGCGCGAGGCGATCGCCACGCCGTGATAGCCCTTCTGGCCATGGATGATGATGTGATTGTAGCCCATCGCCCGCAGCGGTGCCGCCGGAAACAGCTCGTTCGTCACCTTGGTTTCCTGCAGGCAGAGGATATCGGGCCTGTGCTTGAGAACGAGCTGCTCGACGATCGGCATGCGCAGCCGCACCGAGTTGATGTTCCAGGTGGTGATCGAAAAGCCCATGCCCATACCCTCTCGCGTCCAATGTCAGCGTGCCGGCCGAGCTGCAGTGGCTCGACGCGACGCGCTTTCATGAAAGGGCTTTAAAACAAAGGCGGACGCGAGGGAACCGGCCGCGTGTGAAAGCGGCCGGCGATCAACCGAAAAGGTTTCAATCGCGCGACTGAGGCGTGCCCGGAATGGTTTCATAGGGCACGCGGAAGACGCGATCGTCGAACTGCACGCCGGTTTTGACGTTGAAGATCATCACCGAGGTGTCCTTGCCCTGATTGTCGGTGATCGTCCACTGACGCAGGTCGTAGGTCTTCGGATCGAACATCATGGTGATGGTCGAGTTTCCGAACACCGTATTGTTGCCGAGCGCGATCGTCGTCAGATCAGACTCTTCCTTCACGCCCTTCACCATGCCGGCCGAAAGGTCGATATGCTGCGCCAGGAGCAGGCTGAGCGGGGTCTTGGAGAGCGGATAGAGATCCCAGGTTTTAAGCTTCGTATTGCCGATCGCGACATTCTTGCCGTCAGCGATCACCCGCATCGGCGACGGATCGTCATAGTTGAAACGCAGCTTGCCGGGACGCTGGATGAAGAACTTGCCGCCGGTCTGTTCGCCGCGCGGGCCGAACTGCACGAATTCACCCTGCATCGTCTTGACGCCGGAGAAATGATCGGCGATCGCCTGCGCCGTGCCGGAGGCGGGAGCTGCCGCCTGCGCGTAAGCGCCGAGGGGAATGGCGCTCGCCATTGCAGCAACGGCGAAGGCGCCGAGAAGGTCGCGGCGCGTTACCGTCAGGCCGGAGAGGAAGGTATCGGAGTGACTCATCTAAATCTCCTTTATGCCATCTGCATGCTGCCGAAAGGCGGCGTCTTCAAGGCGTTGCGATCGGCCTGCGAGAGGTAACGGCTTCGATGCTATCAGGTTTCCGCAAAAGCGGCTGCATCGGAAATATATGCCTGTTCTGTCAGCGGTCGAGGATGTCGCCTTCTGTGGGAACGAGAATCTCGCGCTTGCCGGCGTGGTTGGCCGGCCCGATGATGCCCTCCTTCTCCATGCGCTCGACGAGCGAGGCGGCGCGGTTGTAGCCGATGCCGAGCCGGCGCTGGACGTAGGAGGTCGACGCCTTGCCGTCGCGCAGCACGATGGCGACCGCCTGGTCGTAGGGATCTTCCGATTCGGAGAGATTGGACGTGCCGGCCGGACCACCGCCACCGCCGCCATAATCGCCGTCCTCGTCGTCATCGGCGGTGATCGCGTCGAGATATTGCGGCGAGCCCTGGGTCTTCAGATAGGACACGATCTCTTCCACCTCGACATCCGAAACGAACGGGCCGTGCACGCGCTGGATACGCCCGCCGCCCGCCATGTAGAGCATGTCGCCCATGCCGAGCAGCTGTTCGGCGCCCTGTTCGCCAAGGATGGTGCGGCTGTCGATCTTCGACGTCACCTGGAAGGAGATGCGGGTCGGGAAGTTTGCCTTGATCGTGCCGGTGATGACGTCGACCGACGGACGCTGTGTCGCCATGATCACGTGGATGCCGGCAGCGCGCGCCATCTGCGCCAGACGCTGGACGGCGCCTTCGATATCCTTGCCGGCGACCATCATCAGGTCGGCCATCTCGTCGATGATCACGACGATATAGGGCATCGGCCTGAGATCGAATTCTTCGGTCTCATACATCGCCTCGCCGGTATGGCGGTCGAAGCCGGTCTGCACCGTGCGCGAGATCGCCTCGCCCTTCGACAGCGCCTGCTCGACGCGGGTGTTGAAGCCATCGATGTTGCGCACGCCGATCTTCGACATCTTCTTGTAGCGCTCTTCCATCTCGCGAACGGTCCATTTGAGCGCGACGACGGCCTTTTTCGGATCGGTGACGACAGGCGAAAGCAAATGCGGGATACCGTCATAGACGGAGAGTTCGAGCATCTTCGGGTCGATCATGATCAGCCGGCACTGTTCCGGCGTCATGCGGTAGAGCAGCGACAGGATCATCGTATTGATGGCGACAGACTTGCCGGAGCCGGTGGTGCCGGCCACCAGCAGGTGTGGCATCTTGGCGAGATCGGCGATGACGGCTTCGCCGCCGATCGTCTTGCCGAGCGCCATGGCGAGCTTCGCCTTGCTGCCTTCGAAATCCCTGGAGGCGATGAGTTCACGCAGATAGACGGTCTCGCGCGTCTGGTTCGGCAATTCGATGCCGATCGCGTTGCGGCCGGGCACGACGGCAACACGGGCGGCAATGGCGCTCATCGAGCGGGCGATATCGTCGGCAAGGCCGATGACGCGCGACGACTTGATGCCGGGCGCCGGCTCCAGTTCGTAGAGCGTGACGACGGGGCCTGGACGGACGTGGATGATCTCGCCCTTGACGCCGAAATCTTCGAGCACGCCTTCGAGCATGCGCGCATTCTGTTCCAGCGCATCGGCCGAAAGCGTGGAGTCGCGCACGACATTCTTCGGTTCGGCGAGCAGATGCATCGACGGAAGCTGGAAACCCTCGGGACGGATGAACGAGCCCTGCGCTTCCCGTTCGATGCGGGCGCTGGGCTTCGGACGTGCGACCACCGGGACGACGCGCGGTTCCGGCTTGCCGGCCGCCTTTGCCGGCGCGCGGATCATCCAGTCGTCGTCATCGTCGTCGGGCAGGATATCGGCCGGGCGCGGCGGCATGTCGCTATCAAAGGGCAGGTCGTCGTCATTGTCGTCGTCGTCGTCATCGATCGACAGCGACGGCGCGGATACGATGCGCCGCGGCGAAGCCGTCCTTGACCCCATCGATGGTTCCATCGACGGCTCCATGCGCTCGCCGCGGACGGTCGGCGCCTTGGCGCGAACGGGTTCGTTCAGCGTGCCGAACTCGTCATCGTTGAAATCATAAGGAGATTCGTAATCGCCCTGACGGCGCTTGCGCGGTCCCATGCCGAAGAGCCGGCGCAGCCGGCCCTGGCTCATGTACCACGCATGCGTCACGGCCCCGCTGAAAGCGACCCAGCGGGACTCGTCCTCCTCCTCGTCCTCGTCTCCGACGACGCGAGCCTTGCTACGCGTATCGACGTAATCTTCCTCGATCTCCTCGTCGGCGTCGCTGCGGCCGACGAGGCCTGAGGCAAAGAGCATCATCCAGGCGGTCGGCGCGGCAAAGATGCAGCCGACGATCATGGCAAAGGTGCCTGTCGGATAAGCGCCGACGAAGAGTGCCGGAAAACGCAGGATCATGTCGCCGACGACGCCGCCGATGCCGTTCGGAATCGGCCAGGTGAGCGGCGGCGGAAAACAGCCGATGACGGCAGAAGACAGCACTGAACCGGCAAACCAGGCGCCGATGCGGGCAGGAATACGGCTGAAGCGGCGGCCCGAGATCAGCGTCAGCGCCCAGGCGACGATCGGCAGCATCGAAACAACGCTGGCAAGGCCGAGGAATTGCATGACGATATCGGCAAAGGCGGCACCGCTGTAACCGAGAATATTGGTCGGCAGATTGGCGGTCGCATAGGAATAGCTCGGATCCGCAACATTCCAAGTCGCCAGCGCCGCGACGCAGAACGCCAGCAGCAGAAAGATCGCAAAGCCGATGAGCGCCTGGATCTGCCGCAGCATGAATGCCGAGAAGGAGAACCGATCCGGACGGCCATCCATTGCCGGCGACGTGCTTCTTGCCATGTGTCTAACCCGTCCAATGCCTGAGGACACGCGAATCGCTAAAGCTTCGCCGTGCCAAAATGCGTCCGCTCTACCTAATCAGAGCCGGGTTAAAGCGATGTTAACCATGCATGCTAGGACGTGCATTCCGAACCGGGAAAAGAAAAAAGGCCCGAACCTTGGAAGGTCCGGGCCAAATGCGGTCTATGGTTAGATAGGCCGCGACGGGCCGTGCAGCGGCGCCCTTCTGCCGGGCGCCGCAAACCCTGTGATCAAGAAGAGTGGTAGGCGGCTTCGCCGTGGGTCGAAAGGTCGAGACCTTCGCGTTCGGCTTCAACGGTTACACGCAGGCCGATGACGACGTCGACGATCTTGTAGAGGATCGCCGAGCCGATGCCCGACCACAGCAGCGTTGTCAGCACGCCCTTGGCCTGGGCCCAGACCTGGGTTGCCGTGCCGGCATAAGAGGCTGCGAAGTCGGCCGTGGAATAATCGACGATGCCTGCACCGCCGAGCGCCGGGTTGACGAGGATACCGGTGCCGAGAGCGCCGATGATGCCGCCGACGCAATGGACGCCGAAGACATCGAGGCTGTCGTCGTAGTTGAACTTGTTCTTCACGACGTCAACGAAGAAGTAGCAGACCGGCGAGACGATGAGGCCGAGAACGATCGCGCCCATCGGGCCGGCAAAGCCTGCCGCCGGGGTGATGGCAACGAGACCGGCGACGGCGCCGGAAGCACCACCCAGCATGGAAGCCTTGCCGCGGGTGAGGGTTTCGACGATGCACCAGGACACAGCGGCGGCAGCCGTTGCGACGAAGGTGTTGATAAAGGCAAGCGAGGCATAGGCATTGGCTTCGAGGTTGGAGCCGGCGTTGAAGCCGAACCAGCCGACCCAGAGCAGCGAGGCGCCGACCATGGTCAGCGTCATCGAGTGCGGAGCCATGATTTCCTTCTTATAGCCCGTGCGCTTGCCGAGCATGATGGCGCCGACGAGGCCCGCAATACCGGCATTGATATGAACGACTGTGCCGCCGGCGAAGTCGATTGCGCCATAGGAGAAGATCAGGCCGGCCGGCGAAGTGTAGGAGCTCGGACCACCCCAGAACCAGACCATGTGTGCCATCGGGAAGTAGATGAAGGTAACCCATAGCACGACGAAGAGCATGACGGCCGAGAACTTGACGCGTTCGGCGAATGCGCCGACGATCAGGCCGGGCGTGATGCAGGCGAAGGTCATCTGGAACACGATGAAGGTGTATTCCGGAATGGCGACGCCCTTCGAGAAGGTCTCGGCGAGCGACGACGTGTTAACGCCGGCCAGGAACGCCTTGGAGAAGCCGCCGACGAAGCTGTTCAGCGAGCCGCCGTCGGTGAAGGCGAGCGAATAGCCATAGGTCACCCAGATCAGCGCCACGACGGCCGTGATCATGAAGACCTGCATCAGCACCGAGAGCATGTTCTTGGCGCGGACGAGACCGCCGTAGAAAAGCGCAAGGCCGGGGATGGTCATCAGAAGGACGAGCGCCGAGGAGACGAGCATCCAGGTATTGTCACCCTTGTCCATGGTGAAAGCAGGAGCAGCAGCGGCGGTGGCCGCAGCTGGTGCAGCCTCCTGCGCGAAAGCGACGGCCGGCGCCAGAAGGGCGGCCGAAGCTGCGCAAAGCCGCGCAAAGGTGGAAGAAAACTTCGAAATTGACATTGGATAAAGCTCCTTGATCTGCCGTTCTTACAGCGCTTCTGAGTCGGTTTCGCCCGTACGGATGCGCACGGCATGGTCGATCGAATAGACGAAGATCTTGCCGTCACCGATCTGGCCGGTCTTGGCCGATGCCGCGATGGCCTCGACCGCCCTGTCGACGAGTTCCGATGCAACCGCGATTTCGATCTTGAGCTTCGGCAGGAAGCTGACTGCATATTCGGTGCCGCGATAGATTTCGGTGTGCCCCTTCTGGCGCCCGTAGCCCTTCACCTCGGTTACGGTCAGCCCCTGAATACCGATCGCCGTAAGGGCTTCGCGGACCTCATCGAGCTTGAACGGCTTGATAATGGCCATCACAATTTTCATCTGGTTTCCCATCCTTCGTTATCCTCGGCGCGGAGCCGACTCTCCTTGCCGCTGACGTTCCTGAACAGCGACCGGCGATACACATTCAAGGGGCGTGCCAGATTCGAGGCAGATCGTAAGTTATTGAAAAGTAAAGGTTATAATAAAGAGTGCCAATAAACAGGCAAATGATCGGCCAATAAGCGCACAAATAACGCGCAAATTTATAAAATTGCACAATTTTTATTCATTTGCCTTTTTCCGAATCAGGCCTTCCTGCGCGACCGATGCGATTAGGCGACCCGATCGCGTAAACAGGCTACCCCGGGTTAATCCTCTGGCACCTGAAGCCGACGGACTGTCCTGCGTATAAAGCAGCCAGTCGTCGAGCTTGCAGGGTCGGTGGAACCACATGGAGTGATCGAGGCTCGCCACCTGCAGGCTCTGGTCGAAGATGGACGTTCCGTGCGCATAGAGCGACGTATCGAGCAGCGTCATGTCCGAAAGATAGGCAAGCACAGCCGCCTGATAGAGCCGGTCGTCGGGAACCGGGCCGGTGGCGCGCACCCAGACGTCCTGTTTGGGATCGAGCTTCCTGTCGGAAAAATAATGGGTCAGCGAGACGGGACGGATCTCGATCGGCCGCTCACGTTGCCAGTATTTTCGGATCGCCTCCGGCGCATGCGCGAGATACTGTTCCTTGATCTGCTGCTCGCCGAGCAGCGCCTCCGGCATCTCGACCTCGGGCATCGCAGTCTGGTGCTCGAAGCCCGGCTCCTCCACCTGGAAGGAGGCCGACAGCGCGAAGATTGCCTTGCCGTGCTGGATGGCGACGACACGCCGCGTATTGAAGCTCGATCCGTCGCGAATGCGCTCCGCCTGATAGATGATCGGCACCGAGGGATCGCCGGGACGCATGAAATAAGCATGCAGCGAATGGACGAAACGTTCGCCCTCGATGGTGCGCTGTGCCGCCATCAGCGCCTGGCCGATCACCTGGCCGCCGAAGACCCGCTGCCAGCCGACCTTGGGACTGCGGCCGCGGAAGATATCGACCTCGATCGGCTCGAGGTCGAGCGTCGAAAGCAGCGTCTCCATCGCCGAAGGCCCGGTCGTCTCGCCTGTCATTTCTATGTCTCCCAGCGGTAGGAAGTGAAGTTGCGATGATCTATATAGATCACATCTGAGGCATAAGGTACGGGAGCGGCGCGATGCTGGACATGCTGGTTGTGGGCGGGGGTTATGTCGGCCTTTCCGCCGCTGTCGCGGTCAAACAGGCGGCACCCCATCTGAATGTCGCCGTCGTCGAGGCCGCCCCCGAACATGTCTGGAAAAACGATACGCGCGCTTCCGCCATCATCGCGGCGGCGGCGAAGATGCTCGAGGTCTTCGGCATCTGGAACGAGATCGAACCGGAAGCCCAGCCGATCACCAAAATGATCGTCACCGACTCCAAGACCTCCGATCCGGTGCGTCCGGTTTTTCTGACCTTCGACGGCGAAGTGACTGAAGGCCGGCCCTTCGCCCACATGATCCCGAATGTTGCCATGGTCGCAGCACTGCGCGGCGCCTGCGAACGGCTCGGCATCGACATCCGCCACGGGCTCGGCGCCACGGAGCTGAAGACCCACGACACCCATGTCACCGTCACGCTTTCGGACGGCAGCGCGCTGGAAACCCGGCTGCTGGTTGCCTGCGACGGCGTGCGCTCGAAACTGCGCGATCTGGCCGGCATCAGGACCGTCACCTGGGACTACGGCCAGTCCGGCATCGTTGCAACAGTCGAACACGAGCGGCCGCATGACGGATGCGCCGAGGAACATTTCCTGCCGGCCGGCCCCTTCGCCATCCTGCCGCTCAAGAACAACCGCTCCTCGCTCGTCTGGACGGAGCGGACGCCGGATGCCAACCGGCTGGTTGCCGCCGACGACCTGATCTTCGAGGAAGAGCTCGAACGCCGCTTCGGCCACAAGCTTGGGAGCCTGAAAGTCATCGGCGACAAGCGCGCCTTCCCGCTTGGCCTGACGCTGGCGCGCTCCTTCGTCGCGCCGCGTTTCGCGCTGGCCGGCGACGCCGCCCACGGCATTCACCCGATTTCCGGTCAGGGCCTCAATCTCGGCTTCAAGGATGTGGCGGCACTTGCCGAAACCATCGTGGACGCCGATCGCCTCGGCCTCGATATCGGCTCGATCAATATCCTCGAGCGCTACCAGACCTGGCGGCGCTTCGACACTTTCCGCATGGGGGTGACGACCGACGTGCTGAACCGGCTCTTCTCCAACGATGCGACGCCGGTCCGCATCGCCCGCGACGTCGGCCTCGGCATCGTCGACCGGCTGCCGCGCCTCAAATCCTTCTTCATCGGCCAGGCGGCCGGAACGACGGCAAAGGACAATCCGCGCCTGCTTGCCGGAGAGACGATTTAATCTTTGTTTTTACGCAATTCCCTGGAATTGCTTTAGTCGTCGAGGCGGCGGGCCTCGGACACCAGCATGATCGGAATGCCGTCGCGGATCGGATAGGCAAGTCGTGCCTTTTCCGAGACAAGCTCATTCTGCTCGCGATCATAGGAAAGCCGGCCCTTGGAAAGCGGGCAGACCAGGAGATCGAGCAGCTTTGGATCGACGCGGCTGAGTTTTTCATCCATGGCTGAAGTCTACTGCAGAACCGTGTCGGAGTCACCGAAGACGCGCGCCAGCACGATTTCAGTAATGGCGATCAGCGTCTCGGCCCGCGTCTTCAGGTCCGGCGCCTCCAGCAGCGCTTGCTTTTCTGCCGGCCCGAAGGGCGACATCATCGCCAGCGAATTGACGAGCGTCAGATTGCTCGCCCGCTCGACGCTCTCCCAGTCGGCCTCGAGCTTGTTGGCATCGAGATAGGCCTTGAAGGCGGTCAGAAGTGCTGCCCGGTCGACCGCCTCCTCCTCGTTCGCAGCCGAGAGGTCGGCGATGAACGGGGCGATACGGAAGATGCGGAAGGGATCGCTGGTCGTTTTCTCCTCCAGCAGCCGGAAGCGGCAGACGCCGGTCAGCGATACGATATAGCGCCCGTCGCCGGTCTCCGCGAAGGAGGTGATCCGACCGAGGCAGCCGACAGCGGCAAGGTTGGGCTCGCCGCCCTTGTCCTCATGTTCGCCAAGCGCCGGCTGCACCATGCCGATCAGCCGGTTTCCGGTCAGTGCTGCATCCAGCATCGCCAGATAGCGCGGCTCGAAAATGTTGAGGGGAAGCTGCCCGGCCGGCAGCAGGAGGGCGCCGGTCAGGGGGAAGACAGCGATCGCATCAGGCAGATCGCCCGGCTTCAGGTATCTGGCATTCCCGACTTGCATGAAACCGTCCCGCATTCTTGTAACGGGCATGCCCGTTCTGACGAGAATGTGGTGCCCTCGTCCGAAAACGCAAGGGCAGATGCTCGAAACTTAACGCATACCCTGAAAATCAGGATCGATGTTCGAGCAGGATTATACGTGGATTGAATGCGATAGCGCGCGGTTAGCGCGTCCTGTTGGACGCGCGGAGCCGGGAGCAATTCCGGGAAAAGTGCGAAGCGGTTTTCCCGGAATTGCGTGAAAACAAAAGGCTAGAGCGGTGCTGCGCTTCCAGGAAAGCTGGATCGCTTTACGAGAACAGCATGGCTGAAAGCTTGCGGCGCGCTGCAACCGTCGCCGGATCCTTGAAGCCCCAGACTTCAAAGAATTGAAGCAATTGGCGGCGGGCGCCATCATCGTCGAAGGCACGGTCCTTGCGCATGATCAGAAGCAGATGGTCGGCCGCTTCGTCGCGCCGGCCTTCGACATTGCGAATCTTGGCGAGCTTCAGACGCGACTCGTGGTCATCGGGATTGGCAGCCAGCTCGCGCTCAAGCGCAACGGGATCGCCGAGCTTGCGGGCCTCTTCGATCTGCTCGAGCTTCATCAGCACGGCCTGGATGCCGGCGTCTTTCGCCAGCTCTTCCGGCAATTCCGTCAGGATTTCGCGCGCCCGTTGATGCTGGTTTGCGGCGATCATGCATTCGGCCATTCCGGCAAGCGCCTTGGCATTCTCGGGGTCGGCCTGCATGACGGCGCCATAGAGCTGAGCAGCCTCGTTGATATTCCCGGCAGCAAACAGTTCCGCCGCTTCCGCAAGCACGGCTTCGATTTCCGCCGCCTCGTCGGCGCCGGCCGGACCGGCGATCCGGTCGATGAACTGCAGGATCTGGCTTTCCGGCACCGCGCCCATGAAGCCGTCGGCGGGGCGGCCGTTGACGAACGCGATGACAGCAGGGATCGACTGGATGCCGAGCTGGCCGGCGATCGAGGGATGATCGTCGATGTTCATCTTGACCAGCCGGACGCGGCCCTTGGCTTCGTTGACCACTTTCTCCAAGACCGGCGTCAGCTGTTTGCACGGACCGCACCAGGGTGCCCAGAAATCGACCAGCACCGGCTGCTTGCGCGATTCCTCGATCACATCCTTGCCGAAATTCGCGGTCGTTGTATCCGTGATGTAGCTGCCGGCCGCAGCCGCGGGTTCCGGTGCCCCGCCGAAGCTTGTCGTCGCCGTCATCTGATTTCCGAAGGAACCGCTATAGGGGTTGTCGCTGCCGCTCATAGGTATCTCCCGCCGCGCCGATCCTTCCGGCGTCTTTGCTAAAGCATCTCGCGCAAAACTGTGGTGCGGTTTTGCGATAAAGACATGCGCAAAACCAAAGACTAAAGCGCGGCAAGCGAATCTAAAAGATCGCCACGCGCTTTAGCGCTAAAATCGTATGTCAGGACGTCACTTTCAAGACAAGTGGCTTATGTCCCGTCGCTTCCATGAAACGGATGAGGTCACTGCTCGCAATTGAGGTCGTCGCATCATTGGATAGCGGATGGCAGTTGACGATCTCCTCGCGCATCAGCTCGGCATCGAGCACGAAGGTGACATTCTCCGCAGTATCGTTGATCGCGCCGAACGCCGTGACCGAACCCGGAGCCACGCCGAGATACTCCATCAGCTTCTCCGGTCTGCCGAAAGAGACCCGGCCGGACCCGCCGATGGCATTATGCACCTGCTTGAGGTCGACGGCAGCATTTTCCTCCACCGTCAGCAGAAAATACTTGTCCTTCTTGTCCTTGACGAAGAGATTCTTGGTGTGCCCGCCGGGGATCTCGTCGCGCAGGGCCACCGATTCGGCGACAGTGAAGACCGGCGCATGGTCCACGGTGTTATGGGCGATGCCGAGCCCGTCGAGAAAGGCAAACAATTCTTCTCTGGTCTTGGGGGCATTTTCGGACATGGGGCAATCCATTGGACGGGAAGGGAAAAAAGCGAGGCGTCCTGATTAAGTCCGTCCACATCGTTTGGCAATCTTTGCGACCGACGCTTTGCCCCGCATTTGCGGCCTTTCCGCCCGAGCTCTGCGAACACCAGAATTTTTCTTCGCCTCACCGTCATTTCCCTGTTGCATTTGAAAACCCGTTAGGCCATATAGCGCCGGTCGCCGCGAGGCGGCGCCCACGGTCCAACAACTACCCCGGACCGATGCGGATTGAGCGGGTGTAGCTCAGGGGTAGAGCACAACCTTGCCAAGGTTGGGGTCGAGGGTTCGAATCCCTTCGCCCGCTCCAGTTTCCAAAGTGCCCATACCGAAGACATAGGTAACAGATTGTTCCTCAGACATGGGTGACAACCTCGTGCCGAACGGGTTGTCGGTGGTTTGCAAAGTCCTCTGCTCCAGGTCGATATATCCCAGATCATAGTCCACCGACAGTTTCGACAGGTTGTAGAGCCCGTTGGGGCTGGCAAAGGGCAGGCCGTTTAAGCCAGTGTCATGCCGCCATCGACATGAAGCTCGATCCCGTTGACAAAGCTTCCTGCGTCGGAGGCGAGGAAGAGTGCGGCGCGCGCCAACTCTTCCGGTCGGCCGAGACGGCCGGCAGGGATCAGGGAAGCCATGTAATCTTCGAATGCCGGCCGCTCGGCCTCCGATACGCCCAGCTTGGCGAGGATTTCCGTCTCGACCGGTCCCGGGCTCAGGATGTTGACGCGGATCCGCCGCGACTTGAATTCGATCGCCCAGTTTTTCGCAAAGGCGGCGGTTGCTGCCTTTGAACCGGCATAGACAGTATGGTCCGGGAGGACCTTCGTGGCCGCGAGCGAGCTCGTAACGATGATGTTTCCGCCGTCGCGGATCAGAGGGGCGATCGCCTGCACGCCGAAGAACACGCCGCGCGTATTGATTGCGAAGTGCCGGTCATAGTCTGCCGGAGTCACCTCGGCGGAGGGGGTGAGGTTGATGATCCCGGCATTGGCCATGTAGATGTCGAGCCCGCCGAAGCGGCTCTTCACGGTGTCCGCCAGCCTGCGATGATCTTCCAGGTCGGCGGCATCACCCACGAAGCCGATGGCCGACGGACCAATTTCCTGCACGGCGCGGTCGACAGCATCCTGCCGGCGCCCGGAAATGATGACCTGCGCTCCTTCTTCCGCGAACAGCCGAGCGGTCGCCTTGCCTATGCCGCTATTGCCGCCGGTGATGACGGCGACCTTGTCTTTGAGGTGTTGCATTGTTTATCTCCTTTCAACGAGAAATGAGATAAACGCTGCCACCCTTCGTCATTAGATCATGGGCGGGCACATGATCTGTGCCGCGAGGTGCAAATGCCGAATCTGCTCAACGAGATGCCCGGATTGATGGCTTTTGTGCGGACGGTAGAGGCCGGATCGTTCAGCGCCGCGGCCCGCGATCTGGCGACGACACCGTCAGCGGTGTCGAAGAGCGTGGCGCGGCTGGAAAAGAAGATTGGCGCCCGGCTGTTCCTGCGCTCCACGCGCGCCCTGATGCTTACCCAGGACGGGCAACTTTTCTTCGACCGCGTTGCGCCGCTGTTGCGGGACCTGGATGCAAGTGAAGAGGCGATCAGGTCCGACGTTGCGCCCTCGGGTCGCTTGCGCATCAGCATGCCTAGCGAAATGGCCCCTCTACTGCTGCCGCGCCTCTTCGGAAGCTTTGCAGCCGACTATCCAAACCTGCATCTCGAAGTCGGACTTACGGATCGGTTCGTCGATCTGATCAGGGAGGACTACGACGTTGTGCTGCGCGTTGGAAATCCCGCGCCGGGGGACCTCATGGTTCGTCACCTGGCCGACCTGCCGATGACGATCGTCGGATCTCCGACCTTTCTGAAGACCTGGGGCAATCCTGCAACTGCCGAAGCGCTGGCGGCTCTGCCCTTTGCCCGCTATGCACTGGGTGGTGTCACGCAGCCTCTGCGCCTGCCGGACGGGACGAGCTTCATTCCCTTCGGGCGCGTCGATTGCGACTCAGGGGCCGCACTGATTCAGGCTGCGCTCAGTGGGCTGGGAGCGGCCTATCTTCTGCGATGTCTGGTCGCGAAAGACCTGGCAAACGGCACGCTTGTTACGCTCGCGGCGGGGTTTGCGTTCCCTAGCGCTCCCTTTAATGCACTGCACGCCTTTGGTCGCACCGTGCCGTTGCGCGTAAAGCTGGTCTGCGATTTCATCGCCCGCGAGGCAAAAGCCCTCGAAGCCATCTGAGCTTGACCGTGACTTCGCTGATGCCGAGGTCGAAAGCGATCTGTTTGTTGAGGCGTCCGCGCGTCACCACCTCGCGTAGGATCTGGCGCTCGCGATGCGTCAGCATCCCTAAACGTTCAAGATTGCGTTTGACGACGATAGCTTCCGTGCACCGGGCCTCCAACGCGATACCGGCCCCACTGCATCGAGCAGCGTCTGGTCTGACACCGGCTTGGTGAGGAAATCCATAGCGCCCACCTTCATCGTTTTGGCACCGTTCCGCCCGCTTGGGAAAGCGCGCCGAGCTTCAATCAACGGCCCCGAGATGTTGATGGCGAGGCCTGTTGGAAAGGCCGCAGCACCAGCTTGCCAGACGAGTGACGTCTCGTTGCTATCTCAGATGGGGCGATGGTGTTCCAACTCGTTATTGGATGCCGACCCTAAGGTCGAAGCAGTCGAGAACCACGTAAACGACGATCCCGAAGGCCAGGATGTCTTTGAGGATCATTGCGGGACGTTTCTCTCGCGGCTGCATCCAACAAACCGGCGAAACCCCGGGCGACTGCCGCATACGCATGTGTCAACAGCAATTGCTCTGCAGCGGCAGCAATCGTGCTGGCGCAGCCGCAGATCGGTTTCGCTAGATCATTAGAGGACACGCCAGCAGTGAGTGTGTCGCCGACCGCTAAAGACTTCACCCGCATTGACCGCGCTTCCCGTCCAGGAAGCGTAAGCCACCCAGGATTAGCACCAGGATAGAACACAGGAGTTTTCAAAGATGAACCAGATGATCAATGACGCTCAGAAGGCAAGCATGAAACTGGACAACAGCTCACATCCCAGCAGACCGGCGCCCGAAGAGCTGGTTCCGTCGCGCTATGCGGTACGGATCGGCGAGATTGACGTGCTGGTGATCAGCGATGGGGTGCTACCGCTCCCAACCGCGATGTTGGGACACAACGCCGAGCCGGCCGCCCGGGCCGCCTGGCTGGGCGACATGTTCCTGCCGCCGGACGCCTTCGACTGGGCACTGAACGTGGTCGTGGTGCGCAGCGGCGGGCAGACCATACTCATCGACGCCGGGTTAGGATTGGACCCGGACTTGAACTTGCCGCGGGCCGGGCAGTTGATGAAGCGACTGGAGGCCGCCGGCATCGATCTAGGATCCGTGACCGACGTGGTGCTGACACACATGCACATGGACCACGTTGGCGGGCTGCTCGTCGACGGGGTGAAGGAACAGTTGAATCCGGACCTGCGGATCCATGTGGCCGCTGCCGAGGTCAAATTTTGGGAGTCGCCCGATTTCTCCCACGTCTCGATGCCGGCGGGCTTCCCCGACGCGCTTCGGGCGGCCGCCAAGCGGTTCGCCAAAGAGTATCGCAGCCATCTCAGGCTGTTCGAGGATGAGCATGAAGTGGCGCCCGGCGTGGTCGTCTCTCGTACCGGCGGGCACACCCCTGGGCACAGCGTGGTCCGCGTGGCCTCAGGCAACGACCGTCTGATGTTTGCCGGCGACGCCGTGTTCGCGGTCGGGTTCGACCACCCCGACTGGTACAACGGCTTCGAGCATGACCCCGAGGAGGCTGCCCGCGTTCGGGTCCGGCTTTTGCGGGAGCTTGCAGCGACCGGCGAACTGCTGGTGGCAACGCATATGCCGTTTCCTTCCGTTGGCCATGTCGCGGTCGACGGCGACGCCTTTCGTTGGGTCCCGGTCTTTTGGGACTACTGACCGCCTGTTGAATTAAGGCCGAACCAAAGCGTGCATCCTTGAAGGCCGTGCCCAGCCCGGCCTTCAAGCCCGCGCTTCAACCAGACCTTCACCTATCCACCTATTGAACCACGCGCACCGCATGGGCGCGCAGCAAATGGAGCGTCTTATGAAAATCGTGATTATCGGCGGAACCGGCCTGATCGGTTCCAAGACCGCAGAGCGCCTGCGCAAGAAAGGGCATGAGGTCATTGCCGCTGCCCCGAAAACCGGCGTTAATACCCTTACCGGGGAGGGCTTGGCGGAAGCACTGAAGAATACCGACGTGGTGATCGACCTCGCGAACTCGCCATCCTTCGAGGATAAGGCCGTGCTTGAATTCTTTCAGACGGCGGGCAAGAACCTGATGGCAGCGGAAATCGCGGCCGGCGTGAAACACCACATAGCGCTTTCCATCGTCGGCACGGATCGGTTGCCGGATAGCGGCTATCTTCGAGCCAAGGTCGCCCAGGAAAAGATCATCCGGGAAGCCGGCATTCCCTACACCATCGTGCGTTCCACACAGTTCATGGAATTTCTCGGCGGCATCGCCCAGGAGGGCACGGTTGGCGACACGGCCCGCTTGTCGACAGGTTCCCTGCAGCCGATCGCGTCCGACGACGTCGCCGATTTCGTGACGGACGCGGCGCTTGCCGCGCCGGCTAACGGCATTATCGAAATCTGCGGCCCCGAGCGCGCGCGTCTCTGCGATTTCGCCGCGCGCTACCTCAAGGCGATCGGCGATTCCCGCACGGTTGTCGCAGATCCGGATGCCCGCTATTTCGGCACCAAACTGGAAGACGGTTCACTCGTCTCCGACAATCATCCTCGCATCGGCCGCATCGGTTTCGATGATTGGTTTGCGACAACGCCCAGAAAATAACGAGTTGCGCATGGGCCGCCTGATAAGCGGCCCATGCGCCCGCAGCATCACATTTTCATGGCGATGCCATAGAAAAGATATATAAAAACAATATGTTATATAGAAACCGCGATCGACTCCAAGTCATGAAAGGACGATAAACATGATCAAGTCATTGGCTTTTGCCGTCGCATTGACGGCTCTCCTGTCAGGTTCGGCTCTTGCGCATGATGCGCCCGGTGGCGGAGAGGGCGCAAAGGTTACGCTGGTCTATGACCACAAACTGCCGAACGTACCCGGCAAGAGCATGAAGGGCGTTCTCGTCGAATATGCTCCGGGTGGTTTCTCGGAGGGCCATACACATCCAGTGTCCGCCTTCATTTACGCGACCGTTCTCGAAGGCGCGATCCGCAGTCAGGTCAACGATGGCCCCGTCACTGTCTACAGCGCCGGTGAAAGCTTCTCAGAATTTCCGGGCGATCGCCACGGTGTCAGCGAAAACGCCAGCAAGACTAAGCCGGCAAAGCTGCTTGCTGTCTTCGTGGTCGATACCACTGAGCAGGAACTGACCTTCCCGATCAAGAAATAGGCGATCTGGCCGGGCACGATGCCGTGCCCGGCAGTTCATTGGCACAAACCATGATCGGTGAACCCAGCTATGTCCAGTGAAGACAACTTCCTGCCGGTCGTCCTGATCAACACTCTGGGAATTGCCGGGATCGTCGTGTGGCACACAGGGCGGAAACCGTCCGACAGGTCGCCTGATCGTCCAGGTCCTTTTCTTTACCGGCGTGAGTCTCGTGCCTTTTATGGCAAGCATCGCGCCGCACCAGCCCGATGGTATCGCACGCCTTCAAAGATTGCTTACGAGCCGAAAGCGCTCGGGAAGAAATGATCGATGAAAGATGAGTTGCGTCAGGAACAAGCCGGAATATGGCAAGCTGCGCTCTTATTCAGAGCGCAGCCTCATCTCGGGATCCGATCACAGTTTGGTCACGTGCTCCGGATCAGCTGAGGCCAGCGCAGCGGCGCGCTCGGGCTTCGGCGGATAGATCCAGACGGTGTTGATCTCCTGCTTGGTCGCCTTCGCTTTCTCGCCGACCATCTCCACCTTGCGATCCCATCCTCGCGTAAAGAGGGCTCCGGCATCGCCGAGGTCGAGGCAGGTGACATAGGCTTCCTGATGATATTGCCGTGCTGGCACGCCCAACAGTTCAGCGGCGGCGTTGTTGCCCGCGAAGGCGCCCATGCGTGTGGCGTGCTGGCACGACATCAGTGCGTAGTTGCCGCAGTCGTCGCAAGCAGCGCGCGCCGCATCCCCGGTGGCGAAGACGCCGGGTACGGACGGCACGCGCAGGCAGCCATCGACCAGCAGCCGGTCGAACTTGTCACGCTCGCCGGGAATTTTGGTGGTCAGCGGATTGGCCCGTATGCCTCCCGCCCAGATTACGGTCATGGTTTCGATATGCTCACCGGTACTCAGCGTAACTCCGGATTTATCCAGCGATGAAACGCAGGCATTGAGCCGCGTTTCCACGCCGAGCTTGTGAAGTGCTTCCTCGATGATCGGGCGCGGACCTTCGCCCATGTCGGGGGCTACCGCGCTGCTGCGGTCGACGATAATGACACGCGGATTGGCGGTTTCGTCGAACAGGGTCCGCAGCCGCGAAGGCATCTCGGTCGCCGCCTCGATACCTGTGAAACCAGCGCCGGCAACAACGATTGTGTCGCGCGCAGCCGAGGCCGGCATCTTCGCAAGCTCGTGCAGGTGGCGATCAAGGGCAATGGCGTCATCGATGTTATCGACGCTGAAGGCGTAGTCGGCGAGGCCGGGAATATTCGGACGGAACAGCCGGCTGCCGGTGGCGAGCACAAGGCGATGATACTGAAGGGGCTTTCGTTCGCCCTTGGCATTGATGACGTCTACGGTGCCGGCCTTCGTGTCGACCGCTTCAACGCTGCCCTGCACGTAGGCGACATCGACGGCATCAAATACATCCTGCAAAGGTGCCGTCAGGCTCTCGGGTTTCGGCTCATAAAGCCGGGGGCGGATGACGAGCGTCGGTTCCGGGGACACCAGCGCGATTTCGAGCTCTTCGGGCGAAACGCCTTCAATATCGCGCAGGCGGGCTGCGGAAAGTGCGGCGTACATGCCGGCGAACCCGGCGCCTACAATCACAAGTCTCATGTTATTCACTCCGTGGTTTGTAGTTTCAAAGGGCCGCGCGTCACTGTTGCCGCTCCCGATGGGCGGCGAGATGGTCGGTAACGATGGCGCGCGGATTGGTGAAGCGAGTCGCTTAGGCGGTGATGAAGGCCAGCATGTCGGCATTGACGACATCTGCATGGGTCGTGCACAGCCCATGCGGCAGTTTCTCGTAGATTTTCAGCGTGCCAGCCTGCAGGAGCTTCGCCGACAATGGAGCGGCAGCACCGATGGGAACGATCTGGTCGTCATCCCCATGCAGCACCAGCGTCGGCACGGTGATGCTCTTCAGGTCCTCGGTGAAATCCGTCTCCGAGAATGCCTTAATGCCTTCGTAATGCGCTTTCGCGCCGCCCATCATGCCCTGACGCCACCAATTTGAGATCACCGCCTGCGACGGCTCGGCACCCGGGCGGTTGTAACCGTAGAAGGGGCCGCTCGGAAAATCGCGATAGAACTGCGAGCGATTGGCAGCGAGCTGGCTGCGCAATCCGTCGAATGCCTCGATCGGCAAACCGCCGGGATTGGCGTCGGTCTTCAACATCAACGGCGGCACGGCCGCAATCAGTATCAGTTTGGTAACGCGACCCTTGCCGTACCGCGCGACATACCGCGCGGCTTCACCGCCGCCGGTAGAGTGGCCGACATGGATCGCGTTGCGAAGATCGAGGTAGTCGATCATTGCGGCAACATCGGAGGCGTAGTGATCCATGTCATGACCGTCGCTCACCTGGCTCGATCGGCCGTGGCCGCGGCGATCATGAGCGATCACGCGAAAGCCTTTGCCGAGGAAGAAGAGCATTTGATTATCCCAATCGTCGGAGCTGAGTGGCCAGCCATGGTGAAAGACGATCGGCTGAGCGGACTTCGGTCCCCAGTCCTTGTAAAAAAGCTGAACACCGTCGCTGGTTGTAATGGAGGTCATTGTGCTGATCCTTTGTAGAAATATTTGTTTCGGCGCCCGTCATCGCCGGACGGACAGTTGCTCAAATCGGGTATGCAAGCCGCTGCGGGTCGCGTCGTTGCGATTGACCCGTAATCGGTGCCCCAGACCATCCTTTGTCTCCGCAGGATCCATCGGAATGGGCGCAATGGTGGTTTAGCGAAACAGGTCTACGGCTGCGCCAGAGGGATTGGCGCCATTGCAGAGCAATTGCGGTTTAGCGGGTGCGCCGCAGCTGATCGCCCGGCGTTTTACCGGTCAGCTTTCGAAATGTGGCGGCCAAGGCTGTTTGCGAGACGCAGTCAAGTGAGGCTGCGACCAACGCCATGCCAGGGGGATTGCGCGGCAGGGTCGTCGCGTGCTCGAGCCGATGGTGTGGAAGCGAAGAACGGGACGGTCCGGAATCTGAGGCGAGCGCGAAAGGAGATTACGGTCAGCCGTGGCGGCGGCGCCAATCAGTCGGTGTTTCACCGGTCAATTTTCGGAATGCAGCTGCAAATGCTGTTTGCGAGGCATAGCCGAGGGAGGCGGCGACCAACGCGATCGAATTTTGAGGATCGCGCAGCATGTTTATGGCTTGCTCGAGCCGATATTGACGCAGCCAGTTGTGAGGTGAAAGCCCCGTGCTTTCCTTGAAAGCGCGACAGAAATGAAAACGCGACAGCCCGGAATCGGCAGCGAGGGCCCCGAGGGAGACGTCCGCGTCGGCGTCCGACCGCAATCGTTCGATGGCCCGGCGCAGCACGCTCGGCGCGAGGCCGCCGAGCGCCGGCTGATAGCTCGGTGCCTTGCCTGTGTGCGCAGCCAGCAGGCGCGTGGCCAGAAGGTCAGTCAACTGCTGCCTGAACAGTGTATCCAGTGCCGTATTGCCTTCCAGGACATCGGCTGCGCTCAGGAGCAATCGGGATGTAATGAGGTCCGGATGCGCCGTTCGCTCCAACAGATCGGTCGGCGTGAACGTATCGGTTTCGTCGGCAATGCGCGTCAGTGTCGTGCGGGGAAGATAGAGCTGAACGACATCAACCGGTTTTGGAATATCCCATCGGGAGCTTGATCCAGCCGGGATGATGATCACAACCCCACGACGAAACGTTCCGCTCTCGACCGATCGTCCGGACCGCCGTTCCATGCGCTGTATCACGCCGTTGTAAGCCATGATGACGTGGTCGGTCATGGGCTCGACGACATCATGCAAGGGGTCGTGATTCCAGTGGGCGATTGCACCGCCGGAGGGATCTGCCGCAAGATGGATTGGCGCAGTCCTCAGAACGCGCGACATCTCGTTTGCAGGATTCTGGTCAGCAACCGGCATTTCGTCCCGGCGCGCCTCGATTGTCTCAGCCGGCGAGCTCTCGAGAGGATCGCTGGAGCAAGGCACGCTCATGGTTGCCCGCTCGTTGACGAGCGATGCTTATGTGCGGTCCCGTCAACAATCGCGGGATCATTAAGCATCCGCCTATGCTGGCCGACGTTGTCAGTCCTACTACCCATGACATGCCCCAATGTCGCGAGCGATTTCGCCGTTCTTTTGGTTATTCGCGGTGTCTGATGCAGGGTAAATATCAAAAGCTTTCGAGGGGGAAAACCTATTCTCCAGGATAGGTTGCCTTCGCCATTGGACCTCGTTCTCAACCGATTACATGTTTGCATGGCGCCACGATTGACGCCCTCGCGCCGTACGGCAAGGGACCATATTCGTTCCGAAACTCATGGCAGGAGCTGATTTGACGCCTTGCGCTACGTTTCCGAGGTCATTTTGGCAGGAATCCGTGAGCTGGTAGCCATTCTCGAAGAATACGACGGATAGCCTCCGAGTGGGCAGGCGCATCGACTTCCTGTTCGCTGAACCTGTCGAGCGCTTCGCTGAATTCATCGGCCAGCCAGACCCCCACCATAATCTATATAGCACTTCGGAATCCCGAAATTGGTTGCGGCGTTGAAATCATTGGATGTTTCCCCGCGACGACACCGCCCAAAACGCGACGAATTTCGGAATCCCGAAGCGGGGGAATTTCGGGATCCCGAAGTGGGATTTTTTCTTCATGGCGACGCTGACGCGTTTGTCGGCAGCAATCGGCCCGCAGCATCCGACGGAAAAAACCGAGTCGGTCGGAGGCTCATCGATTAAGGCACCTTCAACCTCGACGCCGGCTTAGAAGATCAAGTTTGTAATTATTTTGGTTGATTGGTTCGCTTGTAAACTTATTGTCGAGGCAAAAAGGACGCGTCTTCGGATCGGACCCTGAATGTTCAGTTTATCGCAGCACAAACTCCTTCGAGCGACACCGATCCGCACCCAGCGTGTCGATGCCGGCGCTCGGGCCAGGGTGCCAGCATCGCCGTCAACACCTTCCTGATCGCTCCCAACATCAACTGAGGTTTCCCATGCGCATCGCCGTCGGTGGCATTCATACCGAATGCAGCACATACAATCCCGTCCTGAACGAAGAGAAGGATTTTCGCGTGGTGCGTGGCGAGGCGCTGCTGGAAGCACCGTATTTCGCCTTCCTCAAGGATTATGACGCCGACTTCTTGCCGACCATCCATGCACGCGCCATTGCCGGCGGTCCGGTTTCGCGTGCCACCTACGAGGCCTTCAAGGGCGAATTCCTCGAGCGGCTGAAGCCGATGCTGCCGCTTGACGGTCTCTATCTCGCCATGCACGGCGCCATGTATGTCGAGGGCATGGAAGATGCCGAAGGCGACTGGATCAGTGCGGCCCGCGCGCTGGTCGGCGAAGATTGCACCGTTTCGGCCAGCTACGACCTGCACGGCAACGTCACGCAGCGCATCATCGATGCGCTCGACATCTATTCCACCTATCGCACCGCGCCGCATATCGATGTCGAGGAGACGATGCGCCGCTCCGTCTTCATGCTGGTCAAGAGCCTGAAAACCGGCGTGAGGCCGACCCTTCTCTGGGCGCCGATCCCGGTCGTGCTGCCCGGCGAGCGCACCAGCACCGTCGATGAGCCGGCAAAGAGCCTCTATGACATGCTGCCCGGGATCGATGCGATTGATGGCGTCTGGGACGCATCGCTGATGGTCGGCTATGTCTGGGCCGACGAACCGCGCGCCACCGCTGCCGCCATCATGACCGGCACCGACCCCGCCGTGCTGGAGCGCGAGGCCAAACGCCTCGCCAAGGCCTATTGGGATGCGCGCCAAGACTTCGTCTTCGGCTGCGAGACCGGCTCGGTCGAAGAATGCGTCGAAAGGGCGATCGCCAGCCCGACCGCGCCAGTGGTGCTTGCCGAATCCGGCGACAACCCCACAGGCGGCGGCGTCGGGGACCGGGCCGATGTGTTGGCCGAACTGATCGCCAGCGACGCCACCGGCGTCGTCTTTGCCGGCATCGCCGACAAGGCGGCGACCGAGGCCTGTTATGCCGCAGGCATCGGCTCGGAACTGGAGCTCAGCGTCGGCGCCTCGCTCGATACCAAGGGCAGCAAGCCGGTCATCGCCCGCTTCACGGTCAAGTTCCTGCACGAAACTTCGGATCCCGCCGACCGCCAGGCGGTGGTTTCGATCGGTGGTATTGATCTGGTGCTCTCCGCCAAGCGCCGGCCCTATCACAATATCGTTGATTTCACCCGGCTCGGCCTCGACCCGCACCGGGCGAAGGTCATCGTCGTTAAATCGGGCTATCTCTCGCCGGAACTGGCCCCGATTGCCAATCCGAACCTGATGGCGCTGTCGACAGGTGTCGTCGACCAGTTCGTCGAGCGCCTGCCACGGCTGCGCAAGCAGCATCCGACCTATCCCTTCGACAAGGATTTTGCCTTCGAGCCGCAGGTCTTTCTCTCCGCACGCTCGACGCCGGCCTGAGCTCCACCTGAACCAATTGCATTTTTCTGAATAACATTGTCCATCGCGCCGCCCTGTCGCCGCGATGGACTGTTTTCCCGTATCGCGGCAATGGCGGGAATTGAGCAAAAAACGAGCAGATTTTGATTTGCACAAAAAAGCGCTTGACGCTCGGCGCGATTTGGTTTGCACTGAACCAATAGAAAATTGGTACGGACCATTTCAGCGAATGCCGATGGATGAGACGCAGGGCAATTCGAATTATGCACTGGAGAGGCTGAGGGCTCTCCTGCGGTCCGACAGTCTCGACGCCGACGGCAAGCTGCCGACCGAGCGCACCCTTTCGGAAATGCTTGGCGTCGGCCGCCGTGCCGTCCGCCGCGCCCTCGAAGTGCTGGAAGCCGAGGGCCGCATCTGGCGCCGCCAAGGCTCCGGCACCTATGCCGGCCCGCGCCCCGACGGCTGGAGCGATCATGTCGGCTCGATCGTTGCCGGCACCGATCTCATGGAGGTCATGGAAGTGCGCCTGCGCATCGAGCCGCAACTCGCCCAGCTTGCCGCCATGCGCGCCAAGGCCGCCGATATCGAGCGCATGTATGATCTGGTGAAGAAGATCTACGAAAGCACCGATGCCGACGGGCGCGAACTCTGGGACGGGGCGCTGCACCGCCAGATCGCCCAATGCGCCGGCAACGGTTTCTTCCTCACCATCTTCGACGTCATCAACCGGGTGCGGCAGGACGAGGCCTGGCAGACGATCCGTGAGCGCGCCCGCAGCGCCAGCCGGACGCGGCCCGTCACCTTCGGCCAGCACACGGCAATCGTCGATGCGATCGCCGCTCGTGATCCTGCCAGGGCGGGCGAAGCCATGCGCCAGCATCTGCTGACACTGCAGGAAAGCCTCATCCGCATCACGTCGCTCGACCATAGCGAAACGGAGGTCGACAAGACCCTCGCCTGACCGGGTGAGCAGGGAGAAAAAACACGGACGGGCCATACCCGCCGGAATGGAAGCAAAAACCAAACAAAACAGAACAGAGGAGAATGGAATGAAGATCGCCAAATTGCTGACCGCCACCGTTGCCGGCGCGCTGTTTGCGCTTCCTGCCTTCGCCGTCGACCTGAAGATCGGCCTGCAGGACGATGCCGACGTGCTCGATCCCGCGCAGTCGCGCACCTTCGTCGGCCGCATCGTTTATACTGCAATGTGCGACAAGCTCGTCGACGTCTCGCCGGATCTGAAGATCGTGCCGCAGCTTGCCACCGAATGGAGCTGGTCGGCGGACGGCAAAGAGCTGACCATGAAGCTGCGCCAAGGCGTCAAGTTCCATGACGAGACCCCCTTCAACGCCGAAGCCGTCGTCGCCACCATCGAGCGCAACATCACGCTGCCGGAATCACGCCGCAAGAGCGAGCTCAGCTCCGTCGCAAAGGTCGAGGCGACAAGCGAATACGAGGTCAAGTTCACCCTCAAGGCGCCCGACGTCACCCTTCTTGCCCAGCTTTCCGACCGCGCCGGCATGATCGTCTCGCCGAAGGCCGCCAAGGAACTCGGCGCCAAGTTCGGCGATCACCCGGTCTGCGCCGGTCCGTTCAAGTTCGTCGAGCGCGTCCAGCAGGACCGCATCGTGCTCGAAAAGTTCCAGGACTATTGGAACAAGGACAAGATCTTCATCGACAAGCTGACCTATCTGCCGATCCCGGATACGACAGTGCGTCTCGCCAATCTGCGGTCCGGCGATCTCGACATGATCGAGCGCCTGGCTGCGACCGACGCTGAGGCGGTGAAGGCGGATTCGAGCCTCGTCTATGCCGACGCCGTCGGCACCGGCTACATGGCGCTCTATACCAATATCGGCAATGGTGCGCGTGCCGACAATGCTTTCGGCAAGGACAAACGCCTGCGCCAGGCCTTCTCGCTGGCGATCGACCGCGATGCCGTCAACCAGATCGTCTATGAAGGCACGGCCGTTTCCGGCAACCAGCCCTTCCCGCCAAGCAGTCCATGGTTCGACAAGGATATTCCCGTCCCCGCCCGTGATCTCGACAAGGCCAAGGCCCTGATCAAGGAAGCCGGCTTCGACCGCGTGCCGATCGAGCTGCAGATCCCGAACAATCCTGTTGCCATGCAGATGATGCAGATCATCCAGTCGATGGTCGGCGAAGCCGGCTTTGACGTGAGCTTGAAGTCGACGGAATTCGCCACGCTGCTGAGCGAGCAGACGGCCGGCAACTATCAGCTCAGCCGTTCCGACTGGTCCGGCCGCGTCGATCCCGATGGCAACATCCACCAGTTCATCACCTGCAAGGGTGGCATCAACGACACGAAATACTGCAACCCCGAGGTGGACAAGCTGCTGAACGAAGCTCGCGCATCGACCGACGATGCCGTGCGCAAGCAGAAATATGATGCCGCCGCCGTCATCCTGAACGATGATCTGCCGATCATCTATCTCGGCCATCAGTCCTGGATCTGGGCGCTGCACAAGAACATCACCGGCTTCATCCCGTCGCCGGATGGCATGATCCGCCTCGTCGGCGTCAAGAAAGCCGGCTGATCATCAGCAAATCATGCGGCGGAAATCTCCGCCGCATGATTCTAAAGCGCGTCGCAATCTTTCAGATTCGCTTCACGCGCTTTAGCTTTTTGTTTTACGCAAGTCGTTATCGCAAAACCGCTGCACACTTTTGCGCGACATGCTTTGGTCGTGTCAGGATCGCCCATGTACACCTACATCGCCAAACGGCTCTTGGTCGCCATACCGACGCTTTTGATCATTTCGATCTTCGTCTTCTCGCTGCAGAAGCTGCTGCCCGGCGATCCGATCCTCGCCATGGCCGGCGAGGAACGCGACCCGCAGGTTCTCGAATTCCTGCGCGAGAAATACCGGCTGAACGATCCCGTGCCCTATCAATATGTCCGCTGGCTGGGTGCCGCCCTTCAGGGCGATCTTGGTATCTCGCTGCGCACCAATCAGCCGGTTCTGCAACTCGTCGGCGAAAAGCTGCCGGTCACCATCCAGCTTGCCATCATGTCGATGATCTTCGCCTTTGCGATCGGCGTGCCGATGGGCATCCTGGCAGCCGTCAAGAAGAACACGATGATCGACTATCTCGCCAACATCATCGCGCTGACCGGTCTGTCGATCCCGAATTTCTGGCTCGGCATCATGTTGATCCTCCTGGTTTCGGTCAATCTCGGCTGGCTGCCGGCATCGGGCTACGAACCCTTCTTCAGCAACCCACTGCGATCGCTGGAAACCATGCTGATGCCCTCCTTCGTGCTCGGTAACGCGCTGGCTGCGACCCTGATGCGGCATACCCGCTCGGCAATGCTCAGTGTGCTGAGCGCCGACTACATCCGCACCGCCCGCGCCAAGGGACTGCCGGAAAGCACCGTCGTGCTCGAACACAGCTTCCGCAATGCGGTGCTGCCGATCGTGACGCTGACCGCGCTGCTGTTCGGCGAACTGCTCGCCGGCGCCGTGCTGACAGAACAGATCTTCACCATTCCGGGTTTTGGAAAGCTCATCGTCGACGCCGTCTTCAACCGCGACTACGCCGTCGTCCAGGGCGTGGTGATCTGCACGGCGATCGGCTTCATTCTGATGAACCTCTTGGCCGACATCCTCTACGTCCTGCTCAATCCGCGCATGAGGGCCGCCCTATGACCGCGATCGGAGAGACCGGCATTCCCTCCGCGGTCGACCGCACGCCGAGCCGCGCCTGGCGCAAGCTGAAGGCCAACAAGGGCGCCCTCGTCGGCCTTGCGATCATCGCCTTCTTCGCGATCCTCGCGGTTGCCGCCCCCCTTCTTCCGATTCCCGATCCGAACGCCACAAGCTGGTCGGCGATCCGCAAGGCGCCCTCCGCCGCCCATTGGCTCGGCACCGACGACATCGGCCGCGACATTCTTTCCCGGATGATCTGGGGCGCGCAGGCTTCGCTGATGGCAGGCGTCTTCTCGGTGGCGATCGCCGTTGTCATCGGCGTGCCCTTCGGCCTCGTCTCCGGTTATTTCGGCGGCTGGATCGATATGGTCATCTCCCGCATCACCGAAGCCTTTCTCGCCATGCCCTTCCTCATCACCGCGATCGCGCTCGCAGCCTTTCTCGGTCCGAGCCTGACCAATGCGATGATTGCGATCGGCCTTTCGGCCATGCCCGTCTTCGTGCGGCTGACGCGCGGCCAGGTGCTTTCGGTCAAGACCGAGGAATATGTCGAGGGCGCCCGCTCGATCGGTCTCCGGTCCTCGAGCATCATCACCCGCTATATCCTGCCGAATGTCTTTGCGCCGATCCTCGTGCAGGCGACGCTGACGATCGCAACGGCGATCATCGCCGAAGCGAGCCTCTCGTTCCTCGGGCTCGGCCAGCAGCCGCCGGCGCCGAGCTGGGGCTCGATGCTGAACGTCGCCAAGAATTTCCTCTCCCAGGCGCCATGGATGGCGATGTGGCCGGGTGCCGCGATCTTCCTCGTCGTCATCGGTTTCAATCTTTTAGGCGATGGCCTGCGCGATGCGCTCGATCCGCGCGAAGCATGATTTCTCGAAAGGACATTTGACATGACCGCTTTCACGACCCGTCCAGAAATCCTCGGCACCTTCGGCGTCGTTACCTCGACGCACTGGATTGCCTCGGCGGTCGGCATGAGCATTCTCGAAAAGGGCGGCAACGCCTTCGACGCGGCGGTGGCGACGGGCTTCGTGCTGCAGATCGTCGAGCCGCATCTTTGCGGCCCGGGCGGCGACCTGCCGGCGGTGATCTATTCGAAGAAGAAGGACAAGGTCGAGGTCATCTGCGCGCAGGGGCCTGCCCCCGCCGGCGCAACGATCGAACACTACACGGCGGAAGGCCTGAGCCTGATCCCCGGCGACGGGCTGCTTGCGACCGTCATCCCCGGCTCCTTCGACGGCTGGATGCTGATGCTGCGCGACTACGGCTCGATGAGCGTGCGCGAGGTGCTCGAGCCAGCCATCTACTACGCCGAACACGGCCATCCGATGCTGCCGCGCGTCTCCGCCACCATCAAGGGGCTCGCCGCCTTCTTCGAGAAGGAATGGCCGACCTCCTACAAGACCTGGCTGCCTAATGGCCGCGCGCCCGAAGCGCATGCGAATTTCAGGAATCCGGTGCTTGCCGAGACCTGGAAGCGCGTCATCGCCGAGGCCGAGGTGAAAAGAGGCCGGGAAGCGCAGGTCGAGGCGGCCCGCGCCGCCTTCTATCGCGGCTTCGTCGCCGAGACGATCGACGACTATCTGAAGACCGCAGAGGTGATGGATGCGAGCGGCAACCGCCACAAGGGCGTTTTGACTGCCAACGACATGGCAAACTGGTCGGCAACGATCGAGGAGCCGCTGACCTATGATTATCATGGCTGGACGATCGCCAAGATCGGCCCTTGGGGCCAAGGCCCGGTCTTCCTGCAGACCCTGTCGATCCTCAAGGGCTTCGATCTCGCCGCGATGAACCCCGTTGGCGCCGATTTCGTCCATACCGTCGTCGAAGCGATGAAGCTCGCCTTCGCCGACCGCGAAGTCTATTACGGCGATCCTGATTTCTCGGAGATTCCCGTCACGCATCTGCTGTCGGAGACGTATGCCGCCGAGCGCCGCAAGCTGGTCGGTGCGGACGCCTCCTTCGATCTTCGCCCCGGCATCGTGCCTGGCTTCGAGGCGCAGCATGATCTGACGATGAAGATGCTCGGCGCGGATTCGAAGACCGGCGCCGTCTACGAGCCGACCATGGCGCATCTTTCCGAAAAGCGCGGCGACACGGTGCATATCGATGTGATCGACCGCGACGGCAACATGGTCTCCGTCACGCCATCAGGTGGCTGGCTGCAATCCTCGCCGACCGTACCCGGCCTCGGCTTCTGCCTCAATTCCCGCGCCCAGATGTTCTGGCTGAAATCAGGCCTGCCGACGTCGCTTGCTCCGGGCAAACGGCCGCGCACGACGCTGACGCCGTCGCTCGGCCTCTATGAGGGCCGCCCGACGCTGGCCTTCGGCACACCGGGTGGCGACCAGCAGGAGCAGTGGCAGCTCTCCTTCTTCCTGCGTTATGCGCATCACCAGCTGGACCTGCAGGCGGCGATCGACCAGCCGCTGTTCCACACCTCGCATTTTCCAGGCTCGTTCTATCCCCGCACCCGCGAACCCGGCAGCCTGATGGCGGAAGCAAATTTCGGCCCCGATGTCCTTGATGCCCTGCGCCACAAGGGCCACAAGCTGACCGTCGCCGATCCCTGGACGATCGGTCGGCTGACCGCCGCGAGACGCGATAGCGACGGACTGTTGCGCGCCGCAGCCACCCCGCGCCTGATGCAGGCCTATGCGATCGGACGATAACCATGACCTGGTCCATCGTCGCCCGTGATCCCTCGACCGGTCATCTCGGCATCGCCGTCGTGACCCGCTTCTTCGCCGTCGGCGCCCTTGTGCCGTATATTCGCGGCGGCATCGGCGCCGTCGCCACGCAAGCCTTCGTCAGCCCGCTTTACGGCGTCGACGGCCTGTCGCTGCTGGCCGCCGGTAAGGCGCCGGAGGAAATCATCGCCGACCTGACCGCGCGTGACGCCGGCCGCGATCAACGGCAGCTGCACCTCATCGATGCGAAGGGGCGCAACGCCGCCTTCACCGGCACCGCGTGCATCGACTGGGCGGGGCATCTGATCGACGAAAACGTCTCGGTCGCCGGCAACATGCTCGCGGGTCCCGACGTCGTCGCCGAGACGCTTGCCACCTACAACAAGGCGATGGACAAGCCGCTGGCCGAACGCCTGCTGCTGGCGATGCAGGCAGGCGAGGATGCCGGCGGCGACAAGCGCGGCAGGCAGTCCGCCGCCCTCGTCATCCATCGCGATCAGGATTATCCCTGGCTGAGCATCCGCGCCGACGATCATCCCGATCCGCTTGCCGAACTTGTCCGCCTCCATGCAGTGGCGGGTGAACGTTACCTGCATGTCGCCGAGACGATGGCCACGCGGCAAAATCCGAACGGCATGACCGACAGGCGCGAGATCGACGAAAAGATCGCGACGCTGGAAGCGGCCCGCATCACGGCAGGCAGGCCTTCCGCCTCCTTCGCCACACCTTTGAAGACGTGAATCAGATAAAACTAAGGGAACGACATGCGTGATGTTTCTTCGGCCCCCGCCTCTCCGGTTCTCTCCGTCCGGAACCTGACAACCTCCTTCCTCGTCGATGGCGACTGGAAGCCGGTGGTGCGCGACGTCTCCTTCGACGTCATGCCTGGCGAGACGGTGGCGATCGTCGGCGAAAGCGGCTCGGGCAAGAGCGTCACCTCCCTTTCGATCATGCGGTTGCTCGCCAAGGGATCGAGCCGCATCGATGGCGCCATCACCTTGAACGGCAAGGATGTTCTCACCCTTTCGGAAAAGGAGATGCGGCAGGTGCGCGGCAACGACGCGGCCATGATCTTCCAGGAGCCGATGACATCCCTCAACCCGATCTTCACCATCGGCCGCCAGATCTCCGAAGCGCTCACCTGCCACGGCGAGATCGGCAAGGCCGAGGCGCGGGCCGAGACCGTGCGCCTGCTGGAAAAGGTCCGTATCCCCAACGCCGCTTCGCGCTTCGACGAATATCCGCACCAATTCTCCGGCGGCATGCGCCAGCGCGTGATGATCGCCATGGCGCTCGCCAGCCGGCCGAAACTGTTGATCGCCGACGAGCCGACGACGGCGCTCGATGTGACGATCCAGGGCCAGATCCTCGACCTGATCAAGATGCTGCAGGAAGAAGAGGGCATGTCCGTTCTCTTCATCACCCACGACATGGGCGTCGTCGCCGAAATCGCTGACCGCACCATCGTCATGTATCGCGGCGAGGCGGTGGAAAGCGGCACGACCGACGACATCTTCCATCGCGGCAGGCATCCCTATACCCGCGCACTGCTCTCGGCCGTGCCGCGCCTCGGCTCGATGGCCGACCGGAAATGGCCGCTGCGTTTCCCCGTCATCGATACCACGACCGGCGAACGCCGCGAGCCGGTCGAGGTGGCCGATACCGTCGACCGCCGCCGGACACCGATCCTCGAAGTCAAGAACCTCGTGACCCGTTTCGATATCCGCGGCGGGCTGCTCGGTCGCAAGACGGGCGCGATCCATGCGGTCGAGGACGTCTCCTTCGATCTCTTCCAGGGCGAGACGCTGTCGCTCGTCGGCGAATCCGGCTGCGGCAAGTCGACCACCGGCCGCTCGATCACCCGCCTCGTCCAGCCGAACGGCGGCAGCGTCAGCCTCGACGGCTATGACGTGCTGAGCCTTGACGCCGTCAGTCTCAGGCGGATGCGCCGCAGCATCCAGATGATCTTTCAGGATCCCTTCGCCAGCCTCAACCCGCGCATGACCGTCGGCGCCGCCGTCGCCGAACCCATCACCGAACACGGCCTCGGCACCCGCGCCCAGGCCCGCGACAAGGCGGCCGATCTTCTCGAACGCGTCGGGCTGAAACCCGACATGATGAAACGTTACCCGCACGAATTTTCCGGCGGTCAGCGCCAGCGCATCTGCATCGCCCGCGCGCTCGCACTCGATCCGAAGGTGATCGTCGCCGACGAAAGCGTTTCGGCCCTCGATGTCTCGATCAAGGCACAGGTCTGCAATCTGCTGATGGACCTGCAGCAAAGTCTCAACCTCGCTTTCCTGTTCATTTCCCATGACATGGCGGTGGTTGAGCGCGTCAGTCACCGGGTCGCGGTGATGTATCTCGGCGAAATCGTCGAGATCGGCCCGCGCGCGGAATTGTTCAGCAACCCACAGCACCCCTACACGAAGAAGCTGATGGCAGCCGTGCCGGTTCCCGACCCCTCACGTCGCGGCATCAAGCGCAACCTCGGAACCGACGAGCTCAAGAGCCCCGTTCGCCCGGTTGGCTACGTCGCGCCGCCGCGTCGATACCGGGAAGTGACGGCGGGCCATCTGGTGCGGGTCGATGAAGCCGCCTGAGCGTGAAATCCACTCTTCAGAGCACTCGATAAACAAGTATTGCGGGAAAATAACCCGTCCTGGTGGCGCGCGGGCCGTCTTTTTTGCTGCACCGCTTATATGACTTCTGCTAGATATTATTTTACCGATAATTATTAACGACCGATTCCACCCTTTTGTGTTCTCTTATCCTTGCGAATCAAAAAGGTTTGATTTGCCCGGGGACGGCCCCCATGTTGAAGCATGGGGCGATGCAACAGTTGGGTAGGAGCCTATGCTGCAACGGATTGAAGACATTGATGCAGCGCTCGTCGACAGGCTGCAGCATTCGGCGTTCAAGTACTTCCTGAAATATACCAATCCCGAAAATGGCCTTGTGGCGGACACGTCGATCGGCGGGGTTCCGTGCAGCATCGCAGCCGTCGGCTTTGCGCTTTCCTCCTATCCTGTTGGTGTCGAGCGTTTATGGATCAGCCGCGAGGAGGCAGCCGAACGCACGGTCAATACGCTGCGGTTCTTCGCTGAGGCGCGCCAGGGCGAGGAACGCCACGCCACCGGCTACCGCGGCTTCTTCTACCACTTCCTGCACATGGATACCGGCCATCGCGCCTGGAACAGCGAGCTTTCGACCATCGATACGGCGCTGCTCGTCGCCGGCATCCTCACGGCCGCACAGTATTTCAATCGCGAAGACGACGAGACGGAGACTGAAATCCGTGAACTCGCCACCTTCATCTACGAGCGCGTCGACTGGCGCTGGGCGCTGAACAAGGGTGACACCATTTCCATGGGTTGGAAGCCCTCATCCGGCTTCCTGCGTTGGCGCTATCACGGCTTCGACGAGGCGATCATTCTCTATACGCTGGCGCTCGCTTCGCCGACGCACCCGATCCCGCAATCGAGCTACGACGCCTTCACGTCAAGCTATTCCTGGATGCTGCATGGCGAGCAGTCCTATCTCTATGCCGGGCCGCTCTTCATCCACCTCTTCTCGCATGCCTGGATCGATTTCCGCACCATTCAGGACAAGCCGATGGCGGAGCGAAACTGGGACTATTTCCGCAACACGCAGGTGATGATCGACGTCCAGCGTGACTATGCCGAACGCAATCCCGGCCAGTTCGTCGGCTACAACAAGAATATCTGGGGTTTCTCTGCCTGTGACGGCCCCCCGCCGACACGGCGTATGCGCGGCGGCCGCCAGCCGAAGGTTCTGGGCTATGCTGCACGTGGCGCACCGCTCGGCCCGGATGACGGCACGATCGCACCTTGGGCAGCACTTGCCTGCCTGCCCTACGACCGGCAGGCGGCTCTCGACGGCACCAAGGCGCTTCTGACCACCTATCCGAACCTGCTCTTGGAAGGCGGCTTCCCTGGTGGCTTCAACCCGACCGTCAAGACCAAGCGGCCGGAAGGCTGGGTCGACGACCGCACCGTCGGCATCGACCAGGGTCTTGTCGTCATGACCATCGAGAACGAGCGCTCCGACTTCATCTGGAAGCTGATGCGGCAATCGCCGGTCATCCGTCTCGGCCTCGAGCGCGCCGGCTTTACCGGTGGCTGGCTCGAAGGCATCGAGCCGGAAGAAGTGGTGCGCAAGTTCGGCTAGCGCACAAGCCCGGAAATCGAAGCGGATTTCCGGAGAGGATGACGCGAAAACGAAAACAACAGAGCCCGCGCGTCCGATAGGAGGTGCGGGCTCTTGGTTTAGCTCTCGAAGACATGCGCCTTGCCGGCGATGTCGAGGCGAACGAGGTCGCCTCGCGCCGGAAGCGCGACGCTCGAGGTCTTGATCAGGATTGGCGGCAGGGCGACGCCGTCGAGCGAAACCGCAACAGTGCAGACCGCACCGCCGAACTCCACCTCGACGACACGTCCGCCATAGTTGCGATCGCCGTCATCGGCAACGACACGAATCTGCTCGGGCCGCAGCATGATCTCGGCCTTGCCCTGACGACTGCCCTCGACGGCGACGCGGCCGAGGGCGCAGTCGGCAAGGCCGTTTCGGATGATGGCGGGAAGCAGCACGGCATCGCCGAGAAACAGTGCCGTCTCGCGATCGCGCGGATGCAGATACAATGATTGCGGCGATCCGGCCTGGATCAGCCGTCCTTCCCTGAGCACTGCGACCTGATCGGCAAAGGTCAACGCCTCTTCCTGGTCATGGGTGACGAGAATGGTGGTGATGCCGGCCGCCTGCAGCACGCGCGCAACCGCCTTGCGCATGTTTTCTCGCAGGCCGGTATCGAGTGCCGAGAAAGGTTCGTCGAGCAGCATCAGCCGCGGCTTGCGGCCGAGCGCGCGGGCCAGCGCCACACGCTGCTGCTGCCCGCCGGAAAGCTGATGCGGGCGCCGCGCCAGCATGCCGCGGTCGAGCTCGACCATGTCGAGCAACTCGACGATGCGCTTCTCGCGATCGGCTGCGCCTCGTTCGAAGCCGAAGCCGATATTCTCGGCAACGCTTAAGTGCGGAAACAGCGCGCCGTCCTGCGAGACGATGCCGATACCGCGCTTGTGTGCCGGTACTGTCGCCGGACCGTCCGCGAGCAGATCGCCATCCAGCGTCACTCTGCCGACATCGGGTTGCTCGAAGCCGGCAATGATGCGCAGCAGCGTCGTCTTGCCCGAACCGGACGGGCCGACGACGGCCGTGCGGCTGCCGGCCGAGACCTCGAGCGAAATATCCTTCAGCGCCTGGACGGGGCCATAGCGCTTGCTGATATTCTCGATCGTGAGCAGCGTCATTGGCCGGCGGTCCGTTTCGATTGGGTATAGAGCATCAGGGTGAGCGGCAGCGACAGCACGACCATCATGAAGGCGTAAGGGGCGGCCGAGACATAGTCTATCTCGCTGGTCAGCGACCAGAATTTCGTCGCCAGCGTATCGACGCCATTGGGCGACAGCATCAATGTTGCCGTGAGTTCATTGGTGATGCCGAGTGCGGCCAGCGCGACGCTGGCGGCCGCTCCGGGTGCGGCAAGCCGCATGGTGATCTGCCGCACCGCCTGGCCTGGGGTGCGGCCGAGGCCCATCGCGGCGCGCTCCAGCTCCACCGGGGCCTGGGCGATGCTGGCGCGCAGCCCGACCATGGCCCGCGGCAGGAAAAGCATCACATAGGCGACGAGCAGCGTTGCGAAGGTCTGATAGAGCGGCAGCACGAGACGCACGGTGATCGTCACCAGCGCCAGCGCCACGACGACGCCCGGCAGCGAGCCGACATAATAATGGCAGGCTTCGAGCACGCGCTGGAGGCGGCCGGGCGCCCGCACGGAAAGCCAGGCCATCGGTGCTGCGGCAATCGTCGCCAGCACGCCGCCGACAATGGCGAGCACGATCGTCTGCAGGAAAGCGTTGCCGACTTCGATGCGCCAGATATCGGTGCCGCCGAGATAGAGCCAGCGGCCAAGCGTCACCAGCGGCACGCCGAGCGTCAGTACCGCCAGGATGACAGGTAGCAAAACGGCGGGCACCACGAACCAGCCCAGCCGGCGGCGGTCCGTGGGGCGTGGCGAGCCCGAGCCGACGCGGGCATAACGTTCGTTGCCGCGCACCAACACCTCGAAGCCGAGCAGAAAAAGACAGCAGGCGACGAGCACGCCGCCGAGCATGTTGGAAGCCGGGCTGTTGTAGGAGGACTGGAACTGGTCGACGATCGCCGTCGCGAAAGTGTCGAACCGGATCATGACGAACAGGCCGTACTCCGAAAGCAGATGCAGCGCGATCAGCAGCGAGCCGCCGCAGATGGCGAGTCTGAGCTGCGGCAGCACGGCCCGGAAGAAGACCCGCCACGGATTGAGCCCCAGCGAAGCCGCGGCATCCTCGATGGCCGGATCGAGGCGGCGCAATGCTGCTGCGACCGGCAGGTAGAGGAACGGGTAGTAGGCGATGACCGAGACGAAGACGCCGCTCTGCAGGCCGCGCATGCCGGGAACCAGGCTGACCCAGGCATAACTGTGCACGAAGGCGGGCACGGCGAGCGGAGCGATCGCCAGCCAGGCCCAGAGCCGCGCAAAAGGAATGTCCGTCCGCTCGGTCAGCCAGGCGAGCGTCACCGCAAGCGCGATCGACACCGGGATGGTGATCGATTCCAGGAGAATCGTATTGACGAGAAGTTCACCGACGCGCGGTCGGAAGACCAGGGCCTTCACCGTTTCCCAGCCGACATCGTAGGTCACCCAGCCGATGAAGCCGAGCGGCACGAGACTGAAGATCGCGACGATGGTTGCGAGGAGGATCACGGAAGCGTGCGGCATGCGTCCGCGTGGCAAAGCCATTCGCGTGGCCCTCGGCGCGACCGGCGCCTGGTTGCCGGATGCGAGCAATCTGTTGTCCTGCAGCAAGGCCGATGCCTTTACACGCTGAAAAAGGAAGGCAACCGCCTTGGAAAGGCGGTTGCCGGATATCGTCATGCCCTAAGGTTTTCTTGAGCCAAATGCAATAGTTTTGGCCGGAAGACGCCTGCGGCAGAAAGGTTAGATCAAGCCGGCGGCCGTCATCAGCTCCACGACCTTCTTGCTGTCGAGGGTCGAAGCTTCGACCTTCGGAGCATTGAGATCGGCAAGCGGAGTGAGCTTGTCGTTGGAAGGCACATCCTTGCCGATGGCATATTCATAGGAATCGCCGTCCTTGAGGACTGCCTGGCCGGCCTTGCTGGTTAGGAACTTCAGGAAATCCTGGGCTTCCTTCATGTGCTGCGTGGACTTCAGGATGCCGCCGCCCGAAACGCTGACAAAAGCGCCCGGATCCTGGTTCTTGAAGTAGTGCAGGCCAACATTCTTGCTGTTCTCACCGGTTTTGGCCTGATCGCCGAACCAATAATAGTGATAGATGATCGCCCCTTCGACTTCGCCGGCGTTGACCGCCTTCATGGCGACGCTGTTGCCCTTGTAGGGCGTGGCGTTTTCCTTGAGAGCCTTCAGCCAGTCGGCCGTCGACTGCTCGCCCTTGAGCTGCAGCAGGGCGGCGACGATGGCCTGGAAGTCGGCACCGGCAGGTGCTGCTCCCCAGCGGCCCTTCCAAGCCGGATCTGCGAGGTCGAGCATCGACTTCGGCAGCTTGTCTTCGGTGAGCTTGGTCTTGTCATAGGCAAAAACGGTGGTACGGGCGGCAATGCCGGTCCACATGCCGTCGGCCGGGCGATACTGATCCGGAACTTGATCCAGCGTTTCCTTTTCGATGGGGGCGAAGAGGCCCGCGCCATCGACCAGCGTCATCGCCGGCGAATTCTCGGTCAGGAAGACATCCGCGGGAGAGGCGTCGCCTTCCTGGATGATCTGGTTGGCGAATTGCATGTCGCTGCCCTGGCGCATGGTGACCTTGATGCCGGTCTCCTTGGTGAAGGCATCGATCCATTCACGGCCCAGGCTTTCGTGCTGGGCATTGTAAACGACGAGACCTTCGTCCTGCGCACTAGCGCTGCCAGCGAGCGCAGTGGCGGAGAGAAGCGAAGCGGCAAGCGCGAGGGAAAAACGGTTAAGAGCAATGTTCATGATGGCCTCCGTGACGATGTCACCCGAGCTCTCCAAGGGCGATGAGAGGCGTATATTTTTCCTGACTGCGGATTTCAAGTTTGGCTTGGCCAGAAAAGCCATCACAATATCTTGACTAAATATTTCATATTACAGGGGAATAAATCTCGATTTGGCAAAAAAGGCGACGCTTCCCGAGCGCCGCCTCTCTTTGCAGACTTTTGCAGCCGGCTTATTCGACGTCGAACTTGACGCCCTGCGCAAGCGGCAGCGTCCTGCCGTAATTGATCGTGTTGGTGGAGCGGCGCATATAGGCCTTCCAGGAATCCGAGCCGGATTCGCGGCCGCCGCCGGTTTCCTTCTCGCCACCGAAGGCGCCGCCGATCTCGGCACCGGATGGTCCGAGGTTGACGTTGGCGATGCCGCAATCCGAACCGCGGGCGGACACGAAGGTCTCGGCCTCGCGCATGTCGTTGGTGAAGATCGACGACGACAGTCCCTGCGGCACGGCATTGTGTAGCGCCAGCACGTCGTCGAAATCGCTATACTTCATCACATAGAGGATCGGCGCGAAGGTCTCGTGCTCGACCGGCCCGGTCTGATCGGGCATTTCGACAAGCGCCGGGCGAACGTAGTAGGCGTCAGCCGAACCGCTTTCGACGCGGTCACCGCCGGTCACCGTGCCGCCGGCCGATTTCGCCTCGCCAAGCGCAGCCTGCATCTTTTCGAAAGCCTGGCCGTCGATCAGCGGTCCGACAAGCGTACCGCTTTCCAACGGATTGCCGATGGTGACGGAGCCGTAGGCCTTCTGCAGGCGCGGCACCAGCTGGTCGTAGACGCTGTCATGAACGAAGAGACGGCGCAGCGTCGTGCAGCGCTGGCCGGCCGTGCCCATGGCGGAGAAGGCGACGCCGCGCAGCGTCAGGTCGAGATCGGCCGTCGGGCAGACGATCGCCGCATTGTTACCGCCGAGCTCGAGAATGGAGCGGGCAAATCGCTGCGACAAGCGCGGACCGACGGCGCGGCCCATGGCCGTCGAGCCTGTGGCGGACACCAGTGGGATCTTCGGATGATCGACCAGCACTTCGCCGACCTCGCGACCGCCGATGATCAGCGTCGACAGATTGGCCGGTGCGCTACCGCCCTCGGCGACGAAACGCTTCAGCGCTTTTTCGAACAGCGCCTGCACCGCAAGCGCCGTCAACGGCGTCTTTTCCGAAGGCTTCCAGACGGTGGAATTGCCGCAGACCATCGCAAGCGCCGCATTCCACGACCAGACGGCAACAGGGAAGTTGAAGGCGGAGATGATGCCGATCACGCCGAGCGGGTGCCAGCTTTCCATCATCCGGTGCTCGGAGCGCTCGGTGGCAATCGTCAGGCCGTAGAGCTGACGGGAAAGGCCGACGGCGAAATCGCAGATGTCGATCATCTCCTGCACTTCGCCGAGGCCTTCGGAGGTGATCTTGCCGACCTCGATCGAGACGAGACGGCCGAGCGCCGTCTTTGCGGCGCGCAGCTCCTCGCCGAGCAGGCGGACCAGTTCGCCGCGCTTCGGCGCCGGCACGGCACGCCATTCGAGGAAAGCCTGGTGCGCCGCTTCGATCGCCGCTTTCGTCTCGGAAACGGAATCTTCCCTGAGTTTGCCGATTTCCTTGCCGGTGACCGGCGAGGTGACGGAAAGCGTGCCGCCGTGATAGCGGCTGGCATCGACGCCGAGTTCGGCAAGCAGCTTGGCGGTTTCGGTGGCGAGATCGAGGACGGCGATGGTCATTGTCGTGTTTCCAATCTTATTGTGCTTAGAAGCGTGCATCGGCGAAATGGGCGACCTGAGCGCCGGCTTCGTACCATATTTCCTTGAGCGCACGGAAGCTCGGTTCGCTGAGCGCGGTCAGCGGCAGCGGCAGATCGGCTTCGCCAATCCGGCCGAGGATATGCTCCGCCAGCGTGCGGCCAAAGACCGTGCCAGGCGCAATGCCGCGGCCATTGTAACCCGAAAAGCCGACGACATTCGGGGCGAATTTGTGGAAGCGCGGCAGCGCATTGTCGGTCATGCCGATCTGGCCATACCATTCGCACTCGAATTCGACATCGCCGATAATAGGGAAGAGCCGCTTCAATGCGCGTTTGGCCCATCCTTTGTGCACGGCCAACCCGGTATTGCGCAGCGCCCCGACACTGCCGAAAACGAGCCGGCCGGCCTGGTCCATGCGGAAGGAGGAGAGGATTTCCTTGGTATCCCAGGCGCCTTCGCGCCCAGGCAGGATCGACTGACGCAGATTGTGGCCGAGCGGCACGGTGGCAAAATTGAAATAGGGCAGATGCACCTGTTCGCTGCGCACCTGCTCCCATGGGCCGGTGCTGTAGGCATCTGTCGCGACGATGATCCACTCGGCGCTGACTTCGCCGCTTGCCGTCTTCACGGTCCAGCGGCTGCCGTTACGCTCCGTTGCGATGACCGGACTGGATGTATGAATGGCGACGCCGGCCTTGACGGCGGCATGGGCAAGGCCGCGCGCATAGGCAAGCGGCTGCAGCGTGCCGGCGCGTTTGTCGAGCAGCGAACCGGTATAGGCATCGCTGCCGATGCGTTTTGCCGTTTCCGCCGCATCAAGCAGCGTCACGGCTGCGCCGCGGGCGGACCATTGCGCCGCGCGATCCTCGATCTCCTTCAGCCCGTCCGCGCCGACCGCGCAATGCAGCGTGCCGTTCCGTTCGAGTTCGCAGGCAATCTGATGCTTGTCGATCAGCTCCATGACGAGCTTCGGCGCATTGCCGAGTAGATCGAGCAGACGTTCGCCATGCACCGGGCCGAGCACGCTGGGCAGATCGTTGGGCATCACCCACATGCCGGCATTGATCAGCCCGACATTGCGCCCGGCACCGCCGAAGCCGATCTCCTTGGCCTCCAGCAACACCACCTTCGACCCGGCTTCGGCAAGATGAAGGGCGGAAGAGAGGCCGGTGTAACCGCCGCCGACTATGACGACGTCGGCCGAAATCGCGCCATCGAGAGGCGAGGTCGTCGGCGCTTCGGGCGCTGTCTTTTCCCAGAGGCCGTGGGAGCGCGGATCATTCAGCATGGCTCAGTCCGATCAGAGCGAAATCGCGGATACTCTAATGCATAAGAGAAAGTGTTGAACCTGCCATTTCACGCAACGGTCTTCAGCGGCAGGCCCGCAAGGTCGAGCGCGGCCAGCGCCGATTCCAGCGATGCGGCCTGGCGTTCGGCGTAAAGTGCCAGCTCGTCCTGAACGGTAGCACCCAGTGCTGCCTCGAAGGCGTCACGGTTCGAGCGGGTCGCGTAGTTCTGCTGCTGGTCGGTGCCGAGGTTCGACTGGAAGATGCCGGCCGCGCTGACGGGCAGGAAGTCTTCGTAGACGATCGGGGTGAAGGCAAGGTAACCCTTGGCGATCAGCGCCTCCGGATCGCCAGGCAGCATGCTGCCGGCCGCGGCGGCAATGCCCGCAGGCGTCGCGGCATAGCGGAAGAAGGCCAGATCCGCCCTGCGCAACTCATCCCAACTGTCCGGGAGTGCCTTGAAACGTGCGGCGAGTTCGTCGTCGTAGGCGCCGGCCTTGGCGCCGCCGGCGCCCACCTGCACCTCGCCGCGAACCGAGGCGAGCAGCCGGTCGTAGAGCGCCCGGCCCTTCGCCGTCAGCGCCACGCCGCGCTGTTCGATCTCCCCGAAGCGGGCGGTATGCGTCCCTTGAATCGCACCGTCATCACCGGAAAAGGCGATCGTTTCCTCCAGCGCCTTGAAGCTCGTCTGTCGCAGCAGGATATCGCAATGACGGCGCGGCGGCCCTTCGATGACAGCCTTCGGCGTGATGCCGCGTTCCGGCATGCGGGCCTGGACCGCGTCGATATCGAGCGTGCGCGGCGTCAGATGGTTGATGTGCGGCCCCTTGAAGCTGACGACGTCGGCGATCAGCCGATGCGCATCATGCAGCCGCTTATAGGTTTCGGCGCTGACTGTCGCTTCGCCATGCCAGCGGAAGGTTTCCAGCGCCTCGGCGACGAATTCCGTCGCTTCCGCCTCGGTCAGGCCGCCGTTCTGCTCGTGGCGCTCGATCAGCGCGACGGCACGCGGCGTGTAGATCCGCCGTTTCGCCAGAATGGCTTCGGCTTCGCCGCGCAACCCCTCGTCCTCGATCAGCTCCAATCGCAACAGCGAGGTGAAGACGCGGAATGGATTGACGTTGAGCGCTGCCTCGTCGATTGGCCGGAAGCTGGTGGAATGAACCGGCACGCCGGCGACCGAAAGATCGTAGTAGCCAACCGGCTGCATGCCCATGACCGCAAACAGCCGGCGGATGGTGAAGAGCTCGTCAGCCGTACCGAGCCGGATGGCACCGTGGCGCTCGACATCGATGCGCTCCAGCTCGCCGGCTTGGGCCAGACGTTCGCGCAGATCGGGATCGTTTTCGAGGCAGCCGGCATTCACATCCGCCACCAGTTCGATCAGCGTGCCGTATTGCGGCACCTCCGCCCGGTACATCTGCGACATCGCCTCGGTGAACAGCGATCGGATGCGGTCTGGGGAAACGAAGGCTTGCGGCATTGGGAAACTCCGGCTCATTCCGTTTTTGCAGGATGAACCTCTTTACACGCGCGACAAAGCCGCAAATATCGCTATTTCGGAAATAGCCCATTCTGAAACGGAATGACCATGCTGACGTCAAGACGTTTTCTGCCATCGATTTCGCATCTCGCCGCCTTCGAGGCGGTTGCCCGCACCGGCAGCGTGACCGCAGCGGCGCGCGAACTCGATCTGACGCAGAGCGCCGTCAGCCGCCAGGTAAGTGCGCTGGAGGAGCAGCTTGGCGTCGAGCTCTTCCTGCGCGAACGCCAGACCATGCGGCTGACGCTTGCCGGTGACGGATATGCTCGCGAGATTCGCGAGGCGCTGCGGCGGATATCGAGCGCCTCGCTGAACCTGCGCGCCAATCCGCATGGCGGCACGCTCAATCTCGCCATCCTGCCGACCTTCGGCACGCGCTGGCTGGCGCCGCGCCTGGGGCGCTTTCTCGCCGCCAATGCCGGCGTGACCATCAATCTGGTGACCCGGCTTTCGCCGTTCGATTTCCGCCTCGATTCGATCGACGCCGCCATCCACTTCGGCCATCCGCACTGGCCGGGCGCCGAACTCGCCTTCCTGATGTCGGAGCGCACGGTGCCGGCCTGCAGTCCGGATTTTCTGCAGCAATATGCGATCTCAGGACCGGAGGATCTGCTCGCCGTTCCGCTTCTGCATCTGACGACACGTCCCGACGCCTGGGAGCAGTGGTTCGCCAGCAACGGCGTTTCCTTCGAAAACGTCCACGGCATGCTCTTCGACCAGTTCGCCACCGCCGCGCAGGCGGCGATCGCCGGCCTCGGCGTCGCCCTGCTGCCAACATTCCTGATGCAGGAGGAGATCCGGCGCGGCGATCTCGTCGCCGCAGTCGACCGTGAAATGGAAAGTCGCGAGCGCTATTATCTCGCCTTTCCGCCCGAGCGCGCCGATTATGCGCCGCTTGCCGCCTTTCGTGACTGGATCGTCGCGGAAGCCACCACCAACCCGGCTGTGTGACGAACGGCTTGCATCGGCATGGCGCTTTCGACCATTATGCGCTCCAAACAACTTTGCAGGAAATCTCCATGAAGCCGATCTTCGTCCAGCTCCAATGCGCACCCGGCAAGACCTATGATGTCGCCGACGCCATCTACCAGACCGAACTGGTCTCGGAGCTCTATTCCACAAGCGGCGACTACGATCTGCTGCTGAAGGTCTATATCGAGGAAGGCCAGGATATCGGCAAATTCATCAACGACAACATCGCCAATATTCCCGGCATCGTCCGCTCGCTGACGACGCTGACCTTCAAGGCATTCTAGAGCAATTCCAGCAAAAGTGCGCAGCAGTTTTGCCAGGCAAAGCGTGAAACGCTTTTGCCGGGAATTGCGTGAAAACAAAAGAGATAGAGCGTTTCCGTGATTCGAGAAAAACGGAAACGCTCCAAATTGCCGTCAGACACGGTTAACCCTTTTCGCGAAGATTGGCCCTCGCAGGACGTCGCCTAAACCGCGCCTTAACGCCGGGCATATCTGGTCGTTGTTATCACAGGCCCGCATCAGCGCGGGCCGGCACGTGCAGCGATAGGTGGAAAATGTCGATCGTCGAGGCAGATAGGGTACGCGCGAAGCCGCAGTTGGAAACAGCTCCGCTGATCGTCCATGTCGTGCGCCAATTCCTGCCCAATCGCGGCGGCCTGGAAGACGTGGTCGCCAATCTCGCCCGCCAGACTGTACGCCGTGGTTACCGCGTGCGCGTCGTCACGCTGGATTCGCTCTTCACCGCGCCTGAAGACAAGCTGCCGCTTCGCGAAGATATCGACGGCATCGAGGTGGTGCGCATTCCCTGGTCCGGCTCCAGCCGCTATCCGCTGGCACCGCAGGTTTTCCGCCATCTCGCCGATGCCGATCTCGTCCATGTCCACGCCATCGACTTCTTCTTCGACGCGCTCGCCTGGGGCCGGCTGCTGCACGGAAAACCGATGATCGTCACCACCCATGGCGGCTTCTTTCACACGCGGAAATACGCGGCAATCAAGAAGATCTGGTTCCGGACGCTGACCCGCGCTTCGGCGATGGCCTATCGCCGCGTCGTCTGCTGCAGCGCCTCCGACCTCAAGCAATTTTGCGAGATCGTGCCCGACAGTCTCCTGATCGAAAACGGCGCCGATATTGGCAAGTTCGCCGACACCGCTGCGCGCCGGGCAAAGCGCCGCATCGTCACGATCGGCCGGTTCTCGGTGAACAAGCGCATCGACCATCTGCTCGATGCGATGGCCGGGCTGAAGACCCGCGACCCGGAATGGCATCTCGACATTGTCGGCGCCGAATCCGACCTGAACCGGGCGGATGTCGAAGGCGCAATCGAAAGCCGTCATCTTTCCGGCCGCGTCACCCTGCATGTGTCGCCCGACAACGACACCATCCGGCGCATCATCGCAGAATCCTCGATTTTCGCCTCCGCCTCGGAATATGAAGGTTTCGGCCTGGTGGCGCTGGAGGCGATGAGCGCCGGCCTCCTGCCGGTGCTGAACGCCAACGATGCCTTTGCGACGCTTGCCGCCCGGCATCCCGTTCTCATGCTTGCCGATTTCACCAATCCTGAGGCCGCCGCCACGGCGATCGAAACGGCCTATGAAGACCTTTCGCGCCAACCGGACGTGGTGCGGGCCGGGCTTCTCGAAGCCGCGCGCGGCTATTCCTGGGATATCGTCGCCGAACGCTATATCGATCTCTACAGATCGCTTGATGTCGTCGCCGCGGAAAACATCTGATCCCCTGCCTAACGGGCATCGCGATCTTTCAGATTCGCTTACTGCACTTTAGGTCTTTGCTTTCCGCATGTCTTCGGCGCAAAACCGCTGCACACTTTTGCGCGACATGCTTCAGAGCAATTCCAGGAAAAGTGCGAAGCGGTTTTCCGTCCGGAATTGCGTAAAAACAAAAGGCTAGAGCGGTCCTGCGCTTCCGTTAAAAGCTGAACCGCTTTAGCTGAAATCCCGGTCACGCTCTGGCGAGACGGATGATCTCGTCGAGCACGAATTTGCGCGATTGCGGCGGCGTCAGATTGTGGTCGGCATCCGGCAGCATCAGCAGCCGTACGTTCGGATAGCGAGAGAGCCTGGCGCCGCGCGGCCCGAAGTGGAAATAGACGTGGTCGAGCCCGACATCGCCCTCGCTGTAGATCAGCGTCAACGGCACCCTCCGCTTGCCGAACAGCGCGAAGGAGTGCCGGACCTCGCGGGCGATATGGCGCCGGTCGGGAAGCAGCTCGAGCACCGGCGCGATCCACGGCGACAGCCGGCGGCCGGCGGCGATGACGATATTCTGCAGCGCCGCAACGACATCCACCTGGCCGCGCAGCAGCCGCTTCAGCGTGTCGAGCCGCGCCAGGCGCTGGCTGTAATCATCCAGACTGCGGGGAACGGAGACGACATGCTCCCTGCGCACCGGCATGTCAGGATCCCAGTAATAGACGAAGGGATTGATCGACACGACAGCCTTCAAGCGCTCGTCGGCGACGCCGGCGCGGAAGGCGACATAGCCGCCGCTGCATCGACCGGCGACCATGACGGGACCGGCGACGACGCCTTCGAGCAGATCGAGCGCGGCGACCGCATCTCCGGTCTGCGTATCCGAATAAAGTACCTGTTCCGGTGCATCCGGCCGCGGCGGGCTGTCGCCGACATTGGCGGAATCGAAACGCAGCGAAACGACGCCTTGGCGGGCGAGCTCGCGCGCCATGTCGACCGTCGTCCGTCCCCAGCCGGCATGCCGGTCATAGGCTGTCGACAGGAAGAGCACGGCATTGCCCTTGATCTCGCCGAGCGGCCGGCTGACGACGCCGACCAGATGATTATGGCTTCCGAAACGGACCGGCGTTTCCGCAAAATCATCGCCGGCAAGCAGCGGGTTGTCGATCGCCGTCGGCGAATGGGCGGCGGATGTCTCTGTCGTCGTTGCCTCCAGCCACGTCGTCAGCAGCGCGACGACAGCCATCGGCGTCTTGGCAAACAGCGGATTGGTGGCGAGTTCGTCATAGCCTTCGAAGGCCTTCTGCTCGACATCGGCGCCAAGCGCTATCAGCGCATCGGCAAAGCCGGTATCCTCGGCCTTGGCAGGACGTTCGAGGATCAGATAGCGCGAGGCTGCGAGCCCCTGCGGCGAGGTGATGTTGAGCTTGCCGAGCTCGGCAGCGATTTCCTCGGGCATGACGAGCCCGGCGATCTGCACCTTCGCGGTCTGGACGTGCTCCTTGCCGAGGCCGAGATCGGCATCGATGATCTTGGACCACATGTTGAGTTCGCGCAGATAGGCCCTGCCGCTCAGCACCGGCGCCAGCATGACGAGGCTGTCGACGCCTTCGATCGAAGAACCGACGCGGTGGGCAAGCGTCGCGCCGAGGCCCTGTGCGATGAGGATGATACGGTCGCAGCCGCTCAGCGACTTCAGCTTGTCAGCGGCCGCACGGATCGAGTTTTCCCAGGTTTCCAGCCTTGCCGGCAGCACCCCGAAATCGAGCGCGTCACCGGTGCCGCGATAGTCGAAGCGCAGGCTCGGCACGCCGATATCCGAGAAATGCTCGGCCGCGACGCGGAAGAATTTGCGGCTGCACATCTCCTCGAAACCCCAGGGGCTGACGAAGAGCACGGCGGCCGAACGTTTCTTCGTGAGAGGATTCTCAGGCATGAACAGCCCGATCGTGCCGTCGAAGACGACAGGCAGGGCAGCGTTGCGTCCCGCCCCCTCGGCCGGTTCCAGCGAGAATTCGCCGGGCGCGACCTTGGCGCGATCGGGATCGCCGGGAAGCCGCGGCGCGATGAAATTGATCGCGTGGCCAACCGGTCGCCGCAGCAGGGACGGCATCTTGTCGAGAATGGAGCGCATGACTTCGACATCCTCGCCCGGCACGGCGCGCAGCACTCGGAGCGCCGCGAAATAGGCGAATGCGCCGGCGATGATCGCGCCGACCAATCCGGCCGGACCTTGGACGAATTCCAGCACGGAAATCGCTCCGCAAGCACAGAGGACGGAGGCGAGCGTCACCTTCGTCAGGCTTGCGTAGAGACCCGAAAGCTGGGATCCGAATCCTGTCTGTCTGATCATCATCACCGACATCGCAACGAATACGAGGATGCGCACAAGTGCAGCACCCTCGGCCGCAAGCCTAGGTACGATCAGTAAACAACCCGCTACCATCAGTAGGCCACCTATCACACTGATGTTCAGGCGGGAGCGGGCCCTGTCCATCGACAGCAGGTAGAGGCTGAGGATCTGCATGAAAGTATAGGCGGGAGCGACGAGCGCAAGCAGCGCCACCACCGTCCCGCTGCGGCGGAACGCTTCGCCGAACACCACGAGCACCAGTTCGCTGGAGATCGCGGCAAGCCCGAGGCTCATCGGCAGCACGATATAGGCCATGCTGCGCGTGACGGCAGCGAAGACCTCGACCGGCAATGTCGAATCGTCGCTGCTGTGGCGCCGCTCGGAATAGTAGGGCAGCAGGCTGCCGGTCATCTGGATCGGCAATTGCAGCGCGATATTCGCGATCGACAGGCCGACGGCATAATAACCGACCATCTCCACCGACCAGAACTGCTGCAGGAAGAGCAGCTCGAGCCGGTTGAGGAAAATGGAATCGATGATGAACTGGATCGACAGGATGACGGAGGAAGAGGCGAGATACTTCAGCGAGACCCCGCACCAGTCGCGCCGTGCCAGAAGGATCGGCAGCGTGGCGAAAAACAGCACCAGCTGGCCGAGCGCATAACCGACGAGAACACCCTCGACGCCATAGAAAACGGCGCCGACGGCAACGCCGGCAAGCTGCACGATCGAGACGGCGACCGTCAGCTTAAAGAAAGCGCCAAGCTTCTTTTCGCCGATCAGGTAGAATTTGACGAAGGATCCGATCGCCTGGATGAAGAACAGCACGCCGGTGACCAGAGCGACGGATGGCGCGGTGTCGGCCCAGTGCATCTTTTCGGACGTCAGGAAAAACAGCGCGTAGAGCGCCAGCAGCACGACGGTCGAGAACATCATGAAGCTGACGAGGATGGCGGCAAAACCCCGCCGACGGCGCGCATCGAAACCCTCCGCCGAAAGTTGCGGCAACGTCTTCAGCAGCGTGATGCTGGAGCCGAGCTCGGCGATCGAGGCGCCGGTCACCACCAGCCAGAGCGAAAAGGCGACGATGCCGTTGGCTTCCGGCCCGAGCAACCGCGCGGTTATGATCGAGGAAACGAAGCCCGTCAGAAGCAGCAGCATGCCTGCCGCCGCGTTCATCACCGAGTTTGCGATAATACCCTTCGACATCTGTCCATCCGTCAGGATCGGCCTACCGCCGCATACCCGCCATCTCTAATGCGAAAATGTTAAAATAAAGCGGAGTGACGACCTCAGCTTAGCTGGCCTGCATCGCCGTCAATGTCTGAAGCGCCTTCTCGTAGCTGTTTTCCGCAAGGTAGCGCAGCAGGAACTCCCGCGCCTTCCCGGCCTTCTCTCGTGCACGCTCTGGCGCGCGGAAAATTTCCCTCAAGTACCCGGCCGCCGCCTCGGGTGAGGGGTCGGCCCAGACTGCACCCTCGAGCCCGGCAAATTCGGGATGGGTATCGACCACAGGAATAAGGGGAGAGCCAACCAGCCAGCTATTGTCGGGATCGCAGAAATCTACTGTTCCCGACCAGGCCGTGGAAATGATGGGCGTATGCTGCATGATCGCCTCGGCAACCGTCAGCCCGAAACCTTCGGAACGATGCAGCGAAAGATAGGCGTCGGAACAGCGGATGAGGCCGTTGATATCGGAGTTCGATAACCTGTCGGTGACGATCCTGATCCGGTTGTCGCCCTTAACCGAAGCGACCAGTTCGCGCAGGCCTTCGTCCTTGCCGATATCGCCGCTGGCCTTCATCAAGAGGAAGGCGCTGGGGCATTCGGCGGCGAATATCCGGAAGGCCTCGATGACGGCCTGCGGATTCTTCCGGTTGATCGAGGAGCCGGCGCTGAAGATGAAGCTGACGAGAAAGGCGTCTTCCTCGATGCCGAATTTCTGGCGCATGCCTTCGGTCGCCGGCTTCTCGGTGACGGGATGCGGAACGACGATGACGGGCGCCGTGGTGAGAGGCGCAATCGCCCGCCTGGTGAATTCCGACGGCACGAAGACGGCATTCATGTAATGCATCGCATTGCGCCACTCCGCCGGCACGACTTCGAGCTCCCAGGCGAAATAGCCGATGTTGAAAGCGCGGCTGAAATTCGCAACGCCCTTCTTCAGGATGGCGCGCGGCAGCATCGGCGGATTAAGATGCCAGATCCGGCTTCCCGCCGGTTCGGTGGAAAGATGCGACGGCGTCCATCCGGCGAATGAATTCTCGTCAGGATGCGTGCTGACGTCGGAGAGTGAAATCGCCAGCCCCGCCTCCGACAATGCGTCGGCGCAGAGCCTTGCCGATTCGCCGACACCGACCGCCATCGAGAGATAACCGACGACTTCCACCGGCCTGCGTGGGTTGAAGGCAACACGCGACCGCGGGATCAGCCGCTGCAGGACATGGGCGCGCAGAAGGCGGTATATCGTTCTCAAATCACGGTCTTTCCCAATGGATCGGCATCATTCTTCGCAGGGGCATCAGCCCTCGATTGCGACGCGATGCGAACTGCCTAGACTTCTGATCTCTCCCGCAGGCGGAGTATCGCTTTCCGCGCCGGACAGCGGGTGGAGCTTCACCCGCCGCATCGCGCCGGGGGCAAGGTGGAACCAGTCGTCGTCGGCCCGATAGCCCTCGACGTCGATATGCACCGATTGCGCAAGCCGGTCGGTCCTCAGATCGACGAACCAGTCGTCGTCTCTGCCGAATGATGCTTCGATCCCTGCGTCATGCAGCGCCCTCCCCCGTCCGCAGGGGAAGTGGAAGCTCTCGGCGAGAATGGCGCCGTCTACCAGCGAGCGCAGGCGTGCGACGCTTGCATCATGCGCCGGCGGCCCGAAACGGAAGGCATAGGTCGTATCGAAGAAGGCGCCGAACAGCGCGGTGCAGGCAAGGCGCTCCGTGTCCCTTGCCGCCAGCTTGAAGGCCCTGCTGCCGCTGACGACCTGCTGTTTTCCGTCGCGCAGGCAGACGACCTCGAGCTCGACGTCGAGCGCGGCATCCGTCTCGTTGACGACATGCACGTCGAGACCGTTCGTTCCCTCGTCGGTGAAGATTGCCTGAACCGGCCGGAAGGCACGGCGCATCGCATACCAGACGGGCTTCGGCTCTCCGGTGGAATCGATCACCCCCCAGCCGGGGCCGGGCAGCAGGTCCTGCAGCGTCCAGACAAGCGCGCCATTGCAGGCCGAGCCTTTGCGCCGCCATTCGGCAAAAGTCTCTTCGATCACCTCGCCGGTGACGGCGCGGGAGAGATCGAGATAGCGTTCCGGATCTTCGCGGCGCAGCTGGGCCGGATCGAAACCGTAGAGAAGCTGCAGGTAGAAGTCGCGGACATCCTCGAAATCCCACGATGCGCTGCGGTCGCGGGGCACGCGAGCCTTCCATAGCGGGCTGTGGACGGCGGGCACGTCGAGATGACGTTGCAGCGTCCTCTGCTGCGGCACATGCGCGAAGGCGAGGCTTTCGGAGGCAAAACGCACGTCGGCGCGGCGCGCATCGGCAACCGGCAGCATATAGGCGCCGACGCCGTAATAATGGGCGATACCGGCATTCGGCGAAAAGGGCATTGCCCCGCCATAGGGCGAGTTCGGGACATAGGGCACGTCCGGGCGCATGCGCGCGACGACCGCCGGGATGATTTCATCGGTGACCGGTCCGCTCCAGAATTCCGCCGGCAGACCGAGCATTGCCGCCTGCTGGTGGATTTCGCTGCCGCCGCAGAGCACGGCCAGCGAAGGCGACGCCTGCACGCCGTGCAGAAATTCCTCGACCTCCGCATGCACGTGACCGAGAAAAGCCTTGTCGTTGCGCGGATAATCGAAATTGGCGAACATGAAATCCTGCCAGACGAGCAGACCGAGCTCGTCGCAGAGCGCGAAGAAATCAGGCGTTTCGTAGGCCATGGTGCCGCCGATGCGGATCATGTTCATGCCGGCTCCGGCGGCAAGCCGCAGGAACGGCTCATAATCCGCCCGCCCGCCCGGTAATCGCGCGATATCGGCCGTCGTCCACACGGCGCCGCGGCAGAAGATGCGTTCGCCGTTGACGAGGAGCGCGAAGTCATCGCCATCCGCACCACGGTCGACGTCGATGCGCCGGAAGCCAGTCCTGCCGAGCGGATATTCCACCCCGTCGGAAACCAGCGTCAGCTCATAGAGACGCGCAGCGCCATGCGTGTGCGGCCACCAGGGCTCGATATCGGAAAGCTTGAGGATAGCCGAGTAATGACTGTCGCCGACCTTCTCGAAGGGCTGCTCCATCCCGCCGCAGCGAAGCAGCATTGAGGGATTCTCGGCATTGCTATGCAGGGAAACGCTGAGACGGCCGACACCACTCTCCTCGAATACGGCGCGGATGGAGACATTGTCGATCGAGACGGGATTGCGCCGCACCATCGAAATCGGCCGCCATGGCCCGACGGCATGGATATCGGGGCACCAGCCCGGCATATGACCGAGCAGCGTCGTGCGAAAATTCTTCAAGCCCGCCGGCGTGATCATCTGCGGCCGCCAGCGCGCACGGGGCCCCGGCTCCGACAGGCGGGGACCGAGCGCCCGGAAGCACAAAGCCAGTTCATCGCCACCCGAAAGCGTCACCGGAATCTCATGCGCCGTGAACATGCTCTCGGAAAACAGGATTTCCTGGCCGTTCAGGAAGACATGGCAGAGCGTCGCCAGCCCTTCGAAACGCAGGATCGCGTCGCCGGGCTCGGCATCGAAAAGCCGGCAGAGATACCAGGCATCCCGTGTGTTCAGCGGCTCGGGATTTTCCCGGTCGAAGAGCCCGGCTTTTTCAAGCGCGGCGGCGACGGTGCCGGGAACCGGTGCTGGAATCAACTGCGCCGAGAGCGGGATGTCGTGCGGCACGGCGCAGGCGCCCGGCTCCGTCAGGATCAGGTTCCAGCCTTCGGAAAGTAGACTTTCCTCGGCACCGATGCTCGCCAAACGCCCCCGCATGGTCAGATCTCCGGCCTCAGATTCGCCCCGCAAGCGACGCCATCATGGAATCCCATGCATCGGCGGCCGGATCAAGAGCTGCCTGCAACGGCTCGAACTTCTTGCGGGTGACAGCGCGGGCAAGCTGGAACTGCACCGATTTCGCCACCTCCGAAATGCGCCTGGCATGCTCGGCGGCAGCCGCAAATTCACCAGGGGAGAGCCAGGTGAGATGATCGGCCGCCAGCTCGAAATTGGCGCCGACCTGGCGAAGCGTGTTGAAGGCGTATTTATGGAAGAAGCCGAACGGCCGTTCCGCCACCGCCTCGACCTGTTGCGGAAAGATGCTTGCAAAGGCGCGGATCGGGTTTTCGCGGGGACGCCTGATGAAGTGAAAGCCGGCCAGCCGCCGCGCGGTCGATCGCAGATGCTCTTCATCAGCCGGTCTTTCCGGGAATCGGGCAAATTCCGTGTAGGGCAGGAACGGCGGGTCGTTTTCCGTCAGCTGCAGCTGGAACAGACCGTCGAAATCCTCGCCTTCGAGACGGAAATAACCGGCATTGTGGAAATAATCGACGCGCTTTGCCGAAACATCTAGCCGGTTGATCGCAACCGTCGTCTTGCCATGCTCCTGCCGGTAGGCGGTGCCGCGCGTATCCGGCATGTAAAAGGAATCCATTTCGATCAGGCAGAGACGGCCCCGCGCGATCTGAACCTCGGCATGGCGTTCGACACGGTCGTAGATGGCAAGCTCAGTCGCACGAATGCCGTAGAGCGCTTCGAGATCCTCGAGCGGCACCTTGAAGAAGGTGAACTGGTCGCCCTCGAAATCCTGCGTCAGGGTAAAACCCAGCATCGCCTCTGGTGCAACGCCTGATGTCGCCAGCACTTCGATCCAGAGATCGACATAGCAATTGGTTTCCGGCCAGGCGCGCTCGCCGGAATGCAGCGCATGCGCCCGGTAGGTTTCCGGGTCGATTCCCGAAAATACCGATGTCATCGATTTGCTCAGCCCCACAATGCTTTCCGTACGCTGGCCGGCCATTGCTTCACATCGAGCCCATGATGATGGAAGAGGGCAAGGGCGATGCGCTCCAGTCCGAAGCCGACGCAGGCGGTGTGTGCGACACTGCCGTCTTCGAGATAGAGACCCCATTTCGTGCCGAAGGCATCCTGATGGTAGTTGAAGCTCATGCAGGCGGTCGGATTGGCAGCTGAGGTGATCGGGATCAGCAGCTCGAACTTCAGGTTCTGGTCGCGCTGATTATTGGCGAGCATCTTGCCGGCACGGCCGAAGAACGGATCATTGGCGACGTCGATCGTCACGTCGAGACCGACGGCCTTCATCATCTCGACACCGCGATCCATCCAGCGCTGGCGGAAATCGGTGACGTGCAGCTCGGTGCCCATGCAGACATACTCACGCATGCGGAACAGCTGCTGGCGGGCCGGGTCTTTCGACGGCTCATGGCGGAAGCAATAGGATTGCAGGTCGAAGAGGCCGCCCGTCTTCGGCAGGTTGCCGCGTTTGGCGATCGTCGGATAAAGCGGATAGCAGGCAGCCGGCGTCAGCACGATGTCGGTCGCCTCCTGCCCCTTGGTCCAGTCCTCGCCGACTTCCATGCATTGCAGCAGGCTGACATGATCGAGTTCGCTGCCGCAGAAGCTGTGCACCGTGCCGGCGAGCTGCGGAAAGCTCTTCATGTAGCCGCTCTTTTCGAAGAAGGCGCGGTTCATGCCGGGCGGAAAGCGCATGGCTTCGGCACCATCGGCGCCGCCGAACGTGTCGATCAGGCGCTCGAAGGCAGCGATCACGTCTTCGAACTGGCCACTACGGCCGTAAAGCCCGTCGATGCCGGTATCGATCAGCAGACCGGCATCGAAAAGCCGGTCCAGAAACGAGGTCTGCATATCCATGACTGTCACCCCAGTAGGCTAGTGTCCTGCTTATGGACAAGAAGCATGCTCGACGTGTTGCCGAGGATGCGGTCATTCGAGATCATGAGCTGCGCGGAATGCGCGTCGCGCAGATGGCGTCCCAGGCTGAAGGGCGTGCCGTTCTTGTAGCCCATGATGCCGCAGATCAGCATGGCATGGTTGACGATCTCCAGGATCGTCTCGGACGAGGCGATCTTGACGTTGTTCATCGCCACCGCAAATCCCATCGAAGATAGCCTGTCGGCATCGGCCTTGGCATCTTCATAGGCCTTGAGGCCGGCAACCACGTTGGATTTCACCATCTGCAGCAGGTTCGAAACCTCGGCAAGGCGCAGCGCGCCCGGCGGCTGGGCATCCGGCGCCTTGCGGGCAGCGGCGCGCACGAAAGCCTGGGCGCGCACAACGGCATCGACGGCGATGCCGTACCAGACGCCGCTCCACAAGAGGTGCGAGGAGGCAAGCATGGATTGCGCCGCGATCTCCGCGAAAGGCTTCGGCAGGATCTGATGCGCCGGCGCTTCGCCCTTGAACAGGAAGCCGTCGGAGCAGGTTCCGCGCATGCCGAGCGTATTCCAGACATGCGTTTTCTCGAGCGTGTACTGGTCCTTGAGGAAGGCCGTCAGCACCTGATCGGAGGAAGCCGCCTGCGCGTGGGCACGCGAGGTGATGAGAATGGCGTCGGCATGCGAGCCATAGGAAATGACGGTCGCATCCTTTTCGAGACGGCACGTGTCGCCATCGACCTCGACCGCACAGATGCTGTTGCGCAGGTTTCCGCCGATACCGCCTTCGGTGGTGGCGGATGCGATCAGCAACTGCTCGGCGGCGATGCGGCGCATGAAACCGCGATGCCATTCGCTGTCGGCGCCGTGTTCAACGAGGCTCGACAGCTTGATGTGGTGCATGGCGAAGACCATGGCGCTCGCGGCGCAAACCTGGCCGAGCAGCGAGCACAATTCGGCGATCTCGGTGATCGAGGCGGATTCTCCGCCGAGATGGCGCGGCACCTGGATGCCGAGCAGCCTTTCGGCCTTCATCGCATCGACGGCTTCCCGGGGGAAGCGGGCTTCGGCATCAACGGTATCCGCGTGTTTCGTCGCGATTTCGGCGACGCGGGCCACCCTTGCGACAAGACCGTCCTGCATGATCTTGACGGGGAAATTCATCAGGCGACCTTCCGGCTGTCCCGGATGAGATCGACGGTCCTGGCGATGGCCGAGATGCTCGCGAAGGATTTGCGGTTCAGGAGATTGTCGGGAAATTCGATGTCGAAGGCCTCTTCGAGGCCAAGCATCAACTGCACAGAAGCAAAGGACGTCAAACCTGCCGCATAAAGATCAGCGTCGTCGGCGACCTGGTCGATCGACCCAGGAAGCTTGCCGAATTTGGCTACGAGGTCGCGGATTGCCTTATTCATCCCATCACTCCAAGATTCTCATGATCCCGAACCGGCGTTCATCGCCTTGTCATGAGCGTTCTTTTAGTGCGGAAAACAGAACATTCCGCTAATTAATTGAGTTAAATATGACTGAGGCTCATAGTTAGGATTTTAGCGATCCTTTCCGCACTGTCGTAAACAACCATTTTATATCAGTGACTTATAATAATTTCGACGCTGCGACACACTCTAGCGTCTGGCGTGGCGAGTACAGAAATGACACGCAAAACGCCGACTTTTGTCTCAATCAACGGGCGGATAGGAATGCTCGCCACCGCGATAATCGGTGACGGAATAACATCCGTCGCCGGACGCCCGGATCGCGCTCCCACTGACGACGGCCTTGCCGTGACCGCCTGGGATATCGAGGATGTAGGCCGGCTGGCAGAGACCGGAAATCCGCCCGCGCAGCGCCGCTACGATCTCCTGCCCCTCGTCGATCGTCACTCTGAAATGGCCGGTGCCAGGCGCCAGATCTGGATGATGCAGGTAGTAGGGTTTGACGCGGATTTCGACGAAAGCCTTCATCAACTCCGCAAGCACGGCGGGATCGTCGTTGACACCCTTGAGCAGCACCGACTGGCTGACCATGGCGATGCCGGCATCGGCGAGGCGGGCGCAGGCGGCCCGCGCTTCCGGCGTCAGTTCTCTCACATGATTGGCGTGCAGCGCCACATAAACCGTCTTGCCGCTTGCCCTCAGCGCGTCGATCAGCGCCGCATCGATCTTTTCGGGATCGACGACCGGAACGCGGGTGTGGAAACGCACGATCTTCACATGCGCGATCCCGGCAAGCGTCTCCATGATCTCGTGGAGCCGGCGCGGAGAAAGCACCAGCGGATCGCCGCCGGTGAGGATGACTTCCCAGATCTCCTCGTGACCGCGGATATAATCGAAAGCGGCCTGCATCGCTGCCGCATCGAGCGTGCCGAGGCCCTGCGGCCCGACCATTTCGCGCCGGAAGCAGAAGCGGCAATAGACCGGGCAGACATGCACGGCCTTGAGCAACACACGATCGGGATAGCGGTGAACGATGCCTTCGACGGGGCTGTGGGCATGATCGCCGATCGGATCGGCGCGTTCTTCGCGAGCGACAGTGAGTTCGGCTGCATCAGGCACGAATTGCCGAGCGATCGGATCATCGGGATCGGTGCGGTCGATGAGCTTGCTGATCGCTGGCGTCAGCGCAATCGCGTAACGCGCGGCAACCTCCTCGAGACTTGCGCGATCGGCAGGCGCGACCAGCCCTGCCTTTACAAGATCATCGACGCTCTTGATCGGTTTGATGACATTCATCTTCCGTACTCCGCAACCGGCGCCCAGAGCACCTGGTCGATGCGTGATGCTCCCGTTGCCAGCATCACCAGCCGGTCGAAGCCGAGCGCGATGCCGCTTGCCTCAGGCATCAGCGCCACTGCGGCAAGGAAATCCTCGTCGATTGGATAGGTCTCGCCGTAGATCCGTGCCTTCTCGGTCATCTCGATCTCGAACCGTCGCCGTTGTTCGGCAGCGTTGGTAAGTTCGCCGAAGCCGTTCGCCAGCTCGACGCCGCATGCATAGAGCTCGAAACGCTCGGCAACCCTGGGGTCGCGTGCCGAGGGACGCGCAAGTGCTGCCTCCGAGATCGGATATTCGTCGAGGATGGTGATGCGGCCGAAGCCGAGATACGGCTCGATCTTTTCGACCAGCACCCGGCTGAAGAGATCGGCCCAGCCGTCGTCATCGGCAACACGCATGCCGACGCGCCTGAGCTCGGCCGCCAGATGGTCGCGATCGGTCGAACCGTCGGCGGCGACCGAGGCGAGAAGATCGATGCCGGCATGACGCTCAAACGCTTCGGCAACGCCGATCCGCTCCGGCCCGGCAAAGGGATCGCTCTCGGCGCCGCGATAGGCAAGCTTCCCGGTCTTCACCGTTTCGGCTGCAAGCGCCAGGATCCGCACGCAATCCATCATCAGGCTCTCGTAGCTTTCGCCGGCCCGATACCATTCGAGCATGGTGAATTCGGGATGGTGCAGCGGCCCGCGCTCGCGGTTGCGATAGACATGGGCAAAACACGAGATGCGTTCCTCGCCCGCCGCAAGCAGCTTCTTGCAGGCGAATTCCGGCGAGGTGTGCAGGTAGAATGGCGCCTTTTGCCCATCCGTCGTCAGTGCTTCCGTGGCGAAGGCATGCAGATGTGCCTCGTTGCCCGGCGAGACCTGCAGCACAGCCGTATCCACCTCGACGAAATCCTCGCGCGCGAAAAACCCGCGCAACGCCGCCTGGATCGCATTGCGCCCGATCAGGAACGGACGGCGGTCGGCATGCACGGACGGGGTCCACCAGGGGGACGCTTTCGCCGAAGAGTTCATTCCAAGCTTTCTTCGCCGGAGAAGCCGGTATAGGGGGTGGCTATTTCCCGGATTTTAGGTTAGTTGCGCCCCAAAGAAAAACATTTGCGTCTTCGGAGCGTCTCGGCAGTCATCTACGACGCCGAAAGCCGAGTTACAAGGAAGTCTTATGGTCAAGGTCATCGCCTCTTCGGTCCGCAAGGGCAACGTTCTCGATGTCGACGGCAAGCTTTACGTCGTTCTCACCGCCCAGAACTTTCATCCGGGCAAGGGCACACCGGTCACCCAGGTCGACATGCGCCGCATCGTCGACGGCGTGAAGGTTTCCGAGCGTTGGCGCACCACCGAACAGGTCGAGCGCGCCTTCGTCGAGGACGTGAACCATCAATTCCTCTACGAGGACGGCGAAGGCTTTCACTTCATGAACCCTGGAAACTACGATCAGGTCGTCGTCGATGTCGACACGATGGGGGACGACAAGGCTTATCTGCAGGAAGGCATGACCTGCGTTCTGTCAATGCATGAAGGCATTGCGCTGGCGATCCAGATGCCGCGCCACGTCACGCTCGAAATCATGGAGACGGAACCGGTCGTCAAGGGCCAGACGGCATCGTCCTCCTACAAGCCGGCCATGCTGTCGAACGGCGTCCGCACCCTGGTGCCCCCGCACATCAATGCCGGCACCCGCGTCGTCATCGCCACGGAAGACAATTCCTACGTCGAACGCGCCAAGGACTGATCCTGGTTTTCATCCGTTCAGGAGGCCGGCTCACGCCGGCCTCTCACTGAGATGTGGAATTCAGGCAGGTGTCGATGCCGAGTCCACTCGCAGCACGAGATCGTTTCGGACGGCTCATTCTGCCGGAAATATCTTCGTTCAGCTGAAGCTGCATCCAATCCCCAGATCCGAATTCAGATTACCTTCCGGACCTCGCTCTCAAAGCTCATGACATGAGCCATCGCGATCTTTTCGGCCTCATCTGCGTCACCTCTGCACACCGCCTCAAGCATGAGGACCTGATCATGCAAGACGTCCTCAAGGCGCGGCACCAAACTTGGAAACCGTTTCATGGCGACGTACAGGATTCTCAGCGACAGATTGTGGTAGTGATCCAGCGTATCGGACAGGAAAGGGTTTTTCGCCACTTTGTAAATGAAGCGGTGAACCCGGCGATCGAGAGCAAGTATGTCCTCCAACGCCATCGGACCGGTTGTTTGCTTGAGCTCATCGATCAGTTGCCGCGCTTCTTGCCGCTCGAACTCGCGCAGCCTTTCCGCAGCTAGTCGGGTCGCCCAGGACTCGATCCGTGCTCGCGCCTCATAAACCGCAGTAAGATCATTGATATCGATCTTGCTCACAAATGTGCCGCGCCGCGCGCTGACGACAACGAAACCATCATATTGCAGACGCTGAATCGCCTCCCGGACCGGCGTGCGCCCGACGTCCATGCGTTTCATGATTTCGGCTTCGCGCAGAAGTGTGCCCGGAGGAAGCAGCGTCGTAATGATGTCGTCGCGCAGCCGAATGTACGTCCGTTCCGCCAGTGTCGATTCCGCCGCTTCGTAATCCACTTCGAATGCCGACATATTCAGCGTTTTCCTCTCTCTGCCCGTTTCCGCATAGCTAGACGCTTATCCGCCTAGAAAAAAGCCGCTCAACGAATCTGCTTGACTCCATATCATGTCCGCATATTCTTAATATATCAGCAATATATAACTACAAAGAGGGGTTCCAATGAAACATGCTGAATTGACGAAAAAATCGCAGGCAAACGGGATTATTGCCTTGGCGGTCTTGGGTTTGGGGCTATTCGCGACGGCGGTGCCATCCACTGCAAACGCCGACGATCTGGAGCTGATGAAGCCGGGCACGCTCGTCGTTGCAGTGCAGCCTTACATGCCCTATACGGCGGTCAAGGATGGAAAGCTGGTCGGTCTCGACAGCGACATCCTGACAACCGTGGCCGATAAGCTCGGCCTCAAAATGGAAATCAACGTCACCGACTTTCCAGGCATGCTGGCTTCCGTCCAGACGCAGCGGGCTGATATAACCATTGGCGGAATTGCATGGTCCGACGCTCGCCAGAAGGTCGGCCTGTTCACGGACCCTCCGTACTATTCGCCGCCGGCCATGGCGGTGAGCGGCACGGCGAGCTTTCCGGATGTTGCGAGTCTGGAAGGCAAAAATCTCGGCACTGTGACGGGGTATGTCTGGGCGAAATCGATCGCGCAGGTCCCTAACGCATCACCACATACGTTCCCGAACGCCGAAGGTGTGTTCCAGGATATTTCTTCCGGACGTCTGGACGTTGGCTTTCTTGATCCGCTGCTGATCACCTATCAACAGCAGCAGCGCCCCGACATGAAGGTCCGCATCGAATATCTGAAGCCGCCGACAAACGAACAGGTGGCCGCACACCCCGATTACAAATATTTTCAAGCCTACATGACCGGATTCTACCTTCCCAAGCAGTCGCCGAAGCTGGCCAAGGCTGTATCCGATCAGATCGACGGCATGTACAAGGATGGATCCCTTGCGGCTTTGATCACGAAATGGGGCGGCGATCCCAAGCAGTTCCTGGTTCCATCGCCCGAGATGGCGGCACAGCGGCGCGGCGTTGACCGTCCCGCCGACTGGAACCCGCCTTCCATCGCGAAGTGAGTTCGGGGCATGACGGCGCTGTCATCCTTCACCGATGTTTTCCAGGTTCCCTGGAATGACTACGTCGGAAGCATTGCCGGGGGTCTGCTCAGGACCCTCGGCTACACCGTGGCCAGCTTCATTGGCGCGACGATTCTTGGTCTTGCACTTGCGTTGATGAGGCTCAACCGGCTGCGGCTCGTCCGCGTCCCTGCAGCGTTCTATACCGAGCTCTTTAAAAACGTACCGCTTCTGGCGATCATATTCCTCACATACTTCGGCCTGCCTTCCGTAGGCATCAGGCTGGAGGTTTTCGAGGCTGGAGTGTTGAGCTTGGTGCTCTTCTACGCCGCTTACCTGTCCGAGATCTTTCGGGCCGCTATCGCCGGCGTACACCAAGGACAGCAAGAGGCGTCTCAAGCTCTCGGGCTAGGGCGCGGCAAAACGTTCACCCATGTCGTCCTGCCGCAGGCAGTGCGGCTCGCGCTTCCCGGTACGAACACAATGTTCGTCGACCTGATCAAGTCGACCTCGCTGCTTGTCACGATCTCCGCCGCCGAACTGATGACGCAGGCACAGTTGATAGCCTCGGAAACATTCCGAGCGCTTGAAGTGTATCTCGTGATCTCTACGGCCTATTTCGCTATCTGCTACCCGGTGTCACAATGTCTGCTTCTGCTGGAGCGCAAGATCCATGGGGGCGTGCCATTGTCCTTGGCCAGAAGGCGCCGGCTGAAATTAGCGAGGACCTACCTCGCCGAGGGGAAGATCCGCCCATGACGACCATCCCTGCCAAAACTCCTTTCGTGTCACGGCAGCCGGTCGGACGCCCGGCCGTCAAAATCAGCGGATTGCGCAAGTCTTTCGATGGGCGCCTGGTGCTTGACCGCGTCGATCTCGAGGTTCCCGCTGGCAAGATCGTGAGCATCATTGGCCAGAGCGGCGGAGGAAAGACCACCCTCATGCGCTGCGTCAATTTGCTTGAACGTCCCGATCAGGGAACGATCACTGTCGGCGATGAGACGATCTTCGCCAATGGCGAGGTGACCTGCCGCAACCTTGCAAAGCTTCGGCAACGTGTCGGCATGGTGTTTCAGCGCTTCAATCTGTTCCCGCATCTGACGGCCGTGGAGAACGTCGTTCTCGCTCAGATGCATGCAGCCGGGATCGGCGAGAGAGAGGCTGTGGAACGGGCCGTGGAACTTCTGACGAGAGTAGGCCTCGCCAAACGGGCGATGGCTTATCCGGAACAGATGTCGGGCGGCGAGCAGCAGCGTGTGGCGATCGCACGCGCCCTGGCGCTAGAACCAACGGTGTTGCTGTTCGACGAGCCGACATCGGCGCTTGATCCTGAATCGACCGGGGAAGTTCTACGCGTCATGCGGGAACTTGCGGCCGACGGCATGACGATGATCCTGGTCACGCATGAGCTGCCCTTCGCGAAGGAAGTGTCCGACTGGGTCGTGTTCATCGACGGTGGTCTTATCATCGAGCAGGGAACCGCCGGAGATGTCCTTGACCGTCCAACCGAAGCACGCACGGCGGCTTATGTCGCGCGCTACGCTTCGCCAGGCTAAAGCATGTCGCGCAAAAGTGTGCAGCGGTTTTGCGGCAACGACATGCGTAGAAATAAAGAGCTAAAGCGCAAGGAGCGAATCTGAAAGATCGCGACGCGCCTTAGTCCTCGATTGAACCGAACCGGCCCGGCGAATTCACATAACGGATCGCGGCATCACAAGGCGCCGAGGTAGATACATAATTTCATGGACAAACTAACGACAGATATCGCCGTCATCGGCGGCGGTGTGATCGGCGTGGCAACCGCGCTGCGGCTACGTGCAGACGGTCGCGATGTCGTAGTGATCGAACCTAACAAACCCGGTTCGGGAGCATCTTACGGCAATGCTGGAACGATCGCCGACTATGCAATCATTCCCGTCGGTACGCCCGCCGTCCTCAAAAACCTGGCCTCGCTGCTTCTCAATTCCGACAGCCCGCTGTCCATCCGCAAAACGGCATTGCCCACGCTGTTTCCTTGGCTGATACGTTTTGCCTACGAATCTCTCCCGCACAGATACAGAGACAATACGAGCCGCATCGCCGACCTTCTGTCCGACGCTTCATCGGAATGGCTCGAACTCGCGGCAGAGATCGGCGCATCCGATCTTTTGAGCGCGAAGGGATGCCTCTATCTCTACCAGACGCCCGAGGCCTTCAAGGCAGCCGCTTCGGATGTCGAGCTTCGCCGAACCTATGGGATAGCGCAGCAGCTTCTCACACCCGACCAGGTGCAAAGCCTGGAGCCTCGGCTGCCGCAGGTCCATGGCGGAGGGCTTTTCTTTCCGAAAGCGATAAACTTCACCGATCCCGGCCAGGTCATGAGCGTGATGGAAGCCGCCGCCAAACGAGCGGGCGTCGAGTTCGTTCGAGACTCGGTGACAACTATTTCGCGTGAGCGGAGCGGAGTGAGGATGATGGCTTCGGCCCACAGCATCCATGCCCGAGCGGCGGTGATCGCTGCCGGCGCCCATTCCCGCGGTCTGGCTCTGCAGCTCGGAGAGCGGGTCCCCCTGGATACCGAGCGGGGTTATCATCTCGAATTCGATATGGAAACATTGCCGGTGGAACGACCGGTATGCCCGACGCATCACGGATTTTATTTTTGCCCGATGCGCGGCCGCCTGCGGGTGGCCGGCACTGTGGAACTCGGAGGCATCACCGCGCCTTCGAACCCAAGGCGCCTCGAAGTGTTGTTGGCAAACGCTCGCAGGATTTTCCCGACGCTTGGCGAACCAAGCCGCAGTTGGATGGGCTTCCGCCCTTCCATGCCCGATTCCGTTCCGGTCATCCGGCCTTCAAGAGGAGGAAGGGACGTGGTGTTTGCTTTTGGACACGGGCATATCGGTTTGACGCTGGCACCGCGGACGGCTCGGATGGTCAGCTCCATTCTTGCCGCTTGATCGCGTCAGGAGCATGTCGTGACATACGGAACTGTGAATTACGACACCGCTTCGCTCCCATCATCAGAGATGCGGGTTGCGCGGCCGGTATTTCTTGACGAGTTTCTGGTTGATCTCGGCAGCACCCGGCATGTTGGCGCTGAGATAAATTGGCGCATCGCCGGATTTCGAAAGCTCCGAGGCGACTTCGGCGAAGATCGCATTGATGACCGTCACCCCGACCGCCGTCGAGACTGGCCCAACCCGAAGCCCCGTGCCTTCGAGATCGACAACGGCGTCACCCGGTGGCAGCCCGTTATCGAGCACCACATCGGCTACGTCGGCGAGCCGCCGGCGGCCATTGGCGATCGCTGAGGAATAGGCGATCGAAGTGATGGCAATCACCTTTGCGCCGATTTCGCGCGCATAGTCGGCGGCCTCGATCGGCGCGGCATTCACGCCCGAATTGGAGGCGATGATGATGACATCGCCCGGCTGCATGCCGTAACGCTCCAGCATCGGCCGCACCAGGCCCTGCGTGCGCTCATAAACCGAACTGATGACCGCACCCTCGTGCAGCATGGCCGAGCCGACGAGCACCGGCACGGTGAAAGCGAGCCCGCCGGCACGATAGTGCACCTCTTCCGCCAGCATATGCGAATGGCCGGTGCCAAAGACATAGACGCGCTTGTCGCCGTGGGCAGCATCGAGGATGACGGCTGCTGCCTGCGCCATCGGCTCGGCAAGCACCTGCTTCAGCTCTTCCAGCCGGCCGATCAGGTTGGAGAAATAGGCATCGGTAATGTCGGTCATCCCGCTTCTCCTAGCGCATGTCGGGCAAAAGTGTGCCGCGGTTTTGCGATAACGACATGCGTAAAAACAAAGATTTAAAGCGCGAAGAGCGAATCTGAAAGATCGCGACGCGCCTTAGCGTTCAGGCCGCTTCGCCGCCGAGCCAGGTGGCGGTGACGGCAAGCGCATCGGTCAGATGCACGAGATCGGCGCGTGTCCCCGGCGAGAGATGGCCGCGATCAGCAAGCCGGAGGAACCGGGCCGGATAAAGGGTCGCCATGCGCAACGCCTCGGCGAGCGTCAGATCGAGATAGGTGACGCCGTAACGGATCGTCGAGATCATGTCGACATCGGAACCGGCCAGCGTGCCGTCGGAAAGCACCAGCTTCGAGCAGAAGCCGCCTCTTTCGCGCCGGACGGTGCGCCCGTTCAGCGTGAACGAATCCTTCTCCGAGCCGACAAGCGACATCGCGTCGGTGACGAAGAACAGCTTGCCTTCGCCGCGCTTGGCGCGCAGTGCCGTGCGCAAGGCCTTCGGATCGACGTGATGGCCATCGGCGATGATGCCGCACCAGGTCGAGGGATGATCGATCGCCGCGCCGACGAGACCGGGCGCACGGTGTCCCAGCTGGCTCATGGCGTTGAAGAGATGCGTGACGCCCCGCGCGCCGGCATCGAAACGCTCTTCCGCCGCCTCGCTCGAACAATCGGAATGGCCGATGCTGATGGTGACACCGGCTTCCGCAAGCTCGCGCACCTGAGCAACCGTCACCTGCTCGGCCGCCATTGTGACGAGCAGAGTGCCGATCGCCTCGCGTGCCTGGATGAAGGCCTTGACGTCGCGGTCCTCCACCGGTCGCATCAGTTCGGCCAGATGCGCACCCTTCCTCGCAGGCGCCAGATGCGGACCTTCGAGATGCAGACCGGCAACGCCGCGGTTCGCCTTGACAGCCTCCTTGGCCGCCTCGATGGCGGCAATGGACGCTTCTGATGTATCGGTAATCAGTGTCGGCAGCAGCGACGTCGTGCCATAGGGCCGGTGCCCGCTGGCGATAATGTCCATCGAGGCGGCGGAAGGCTCGTCGTTCAGCATCCGCCCGGCGCCGCCATTGACCTGCGCATCGATGAAGCCGGCCGACAGAATACCGCCCGCAAGCGTCACCACCTCGCCGTCCGGCAGATCATCTCTGGCGACGATCGCTTCGACCTGTCCATCGGCAACGATGAGCGCCTTGTCGTCATGGAAGCGCTCGCCGTCGAAGATGCGGGCGCCGAGGAAGATCTTGCGGACCATCAGACCGTCTCCGTCACCTTGAGCAGGTTCGCCGGCTTGTCGGGATCAAAGCCCTTGCGGCGCGTCACCGACTCGATCAGCCGGTAATAGACGAGCAGCGACACCAGCGGATCGACGAGGCCGTTGCCCGTCGTCGGCACGCGCAGATGGACACCGGAAAGCGGCTGCGCCGAGAAGCCGACAGTGGTGGCGCCGAGCTTCTGCAGGCGCTCCAGCGCCTGGACATTGTTGGCGAAGGCCGCATCGTCGGGTGCGAAGGCGACGATCGGGAAGCCCGGCTGCACCAAGCGCATGGGGCCGTGCATCAGTTCCGCCAGCGAGAAGGCCTCGGCATGCAGGCCGGAGGTTTCCTTGGCCTTCAGCGCCGCTTCGAGTGCGATCGCAAAGGCCGGGCCACGGCCGGCGGTATAGAGCGAGGTCGCGTTGAAGAGCACCTCCTCGGCTGCCGCCGTGTCGATCCCGGCGGTCGCCGACAGCGCCTCCGGCAGCTTGTCGAGCGCCGCCTGCAGGTCGGACGCGCCGCCGATCGCAGCCGTCACACCGGCAAGGGCGGCGACCGAGGCCATGAAGGATTTCGTCGCCGCGACGCTCTTTTCCGCGCCGGCATTGAGGCCGAGAACAATATCGGCCTGTTTCGCAAGCGGGCTGTCGGTGACGTTGACGACGGCGATCGTCGTCGCTCCGCCCTTCTTCGCCGCATCCTGCAACGCGACGATATCGGGGCTGGCACCCGACTGCGAGACGGTGAAATGGACGCCGCCCTCCAGATGCAGCGCCGCACCGTAGACGGAAGCGATCGACGGACCGACCGAGGCGACCGGAACGCCGCAGGTAATCTCGAAAAGATATTTGAAAAAGGTGGCGGCGTGGTCCGAGGAGCCGCGCGCCGCCGTCGTCACCACGCTTGGGCGGGCGGACGAAAACAGCCGGGCAATCTCGGCAAAGACCGGTTTTTCCTTTTCGAGAAGCGTAGCCACCACCTCTGGCGATTGGCCGGCTTCTTGCAGCATCAGTGACTGGTTGTCATTCATAGGTCATCTCCGATTCTCAATTCGGCTACGAAATCATAGGCATCGCCGCGATAATGCGAGCGGGTGTATTCGACGACGCGCTGGTCTTCCAGGCGCGAGACACGTTCGATCAGGAGCGCCGGCGCGCCTGATTTGACGTTCAGGATTGCGGCGGAGGACGGGTCGAGCGTGACCGCCGTCAGCCGCTGCAGCGCGCGCACGGGCCTGTGGCCGCTGGCCGTCAGCGCATCGTAGAGCGATCCCTCGCCGCCGGCATCGTGCCCGAGGAACTTGATCGGCACCACGGCGCGTTCAATCGCCAGCGGCAGGCCGTCGGCAAGGCGCAAGCGGTCGAGTCTCAGCACCGGCTCGTCGCCGCCGAGGCCGAGCAGGAAGGATTCCTCCGGCGACGGCGTATTGACCGCCCGCGACAATATCCGTGCGGCCGGCAGACGCCCGCGTGAACGCATGTCGGCGGAGAAGGAGGAAAGCCGCCAGAGCGACTGTTCCATGCGCTCCACTCTGCTCGACACGAAAGTACCGCTTCCGTGGCGCGATTCCAATGCGCCGGACGCCATCAGATCACGATAGGCGGTGCGCACGGTCACTCGGCCGAGCTTCAGAGCTTCGGCAAGGTCGCGCTCGCCCGGGAGTGCGGTGCCGGGCTTCAGCAGGCCTTCCTGAATGAGGCCGGTCAGCGTCTGCGCCAGCCGCTTGTAGAGCGGCCCGGTCAATGCCTCGTCACGCAGGCCGCGGCTATTCAATTCCGCTATCAGACTGGTTCTATCCATGGGCGCACAATAGAACCTATATAGGACCAATCAGCAAGACAGAATCGAGTGCCGAAAGAAAAAACCCTCGCCGGCGGGCCGGCGAGGGTTTCATAGCGACCAAATCTGACAACCGTGCGTCGACAGCGCCCCGCGTTAGAAACGCGCGGCGCTGGAGGACGCTCAGTTCTTGGTGAAGATATAATCCGTCTCCTGGCGCAGCACTTCGCCGGGGCGCAGAACCGCATTCGGAAAACCTTGGTGATTGATGGCATCCGGCCAGACCTGCGTCTCCAGGCAGAAGCCGGCGAATGGACCGTATTTGCGCCCGCCGATGCCGGGAGCCCCGGTATCGAGCTTGAAGCCGGCATAGAACTGTACGCCTGGCTCGGTGCTGCGCACTTCCAGCGACACACCGGAATAAAGGCTGCGGGCGAGCGCGACGGTTCGTTTGGCGGTGCGCTCGGCGGACAGGCAGAAATTATGGTCGTAGAACACCTGTTCGCTGTCGACGAAACGCTTCATCGGCGCCATCTCGCGGAAATCGAATTCGGTGCCCTCGACGGAACGGATCTCGCCGGTTGGCACCTGCTTCTCATCGGTCGGCAGATAATGATCGGCGGCAATCATGATATCGTGGCCAAGCGCATCGTCGCGACCGTCGAGATTGAAATAGGCGTGCTGGCAGACATTGGCGAGCGTCGGCTGGTCGCTGGTCGATTCGTAGGTGATCGACAGTTCACCGTTGCCATGCACCCAGAAAGTCGCCTGGATGGTGCAATTGCCGGGATAGCCGGCGCGGCCATCGGGATCGACGATCTTCAGCACCACGCGGTCGACGTCATGCTCGACGATCGTCCAGTTGCGTTTGGCGATATTGTCGCTGCCGCCATGCAGATGCGTCACGCCGTTTTCATTCAGTTCGAGCTGATAGTCCTTGTCGTCAAGCGTAAACCTGCCGCCGCCGACGCGGTTGGCGCAGCGGCCGGGTGTCGCGCCGAAATAGGATGAATAGAGGGGGTAGCTGTGGAAATCGTCGAAGCCGAGCTGCAGCGGCGCGTCATGTCCCTCGAGGCGCAAATCCTGGATGACTGCGCCCCAGCTTATGATCTTGGCCGTCAGCCCACCGCCCTTGATCACGACGCGATAGACGGTTTCGCCCGCCTTCGTCTGCCCGAAAACGTCCCGCTCCAACTTATCCGACATGATCGACCGTCCATTCTATCTCTGCTGCGAATTCCTCAATTCGGAATCGATTTGAGGAATTTGCAGCGATTCAAACTGTGCATTGCACGTCCGATGAAGACGCGCGGTGTGGTAGGGTTCGGGACAGGAACCTGCCCGCATTTGCTTCAATCCGCAACCGGCGGATCGGAAAGAAAATGCCGCAGCAGTGAGGCGGCGGCATCGGCTCGAGGCGCGATCGGCAACGGTCAGAGGTCCGTGCCGATCTCTTCCACATCAAAGGGCGTCGTCTGGTAGATTTCGTTGATCCAGTTGCCGAACAGGAGATGCGCATGGCTGCGCCAGCGGTTCTGTGGCGCAAGCGCCGGATCGTTATGCGGGAAGTAATTGTGCGGCATCTTGATCGGCACGCCGGCATCGACGTCGCGAAAATACTCGTCGGAAAGCGAGGTGGAATCATATTCGACATGGTTGAACATGTAGAGCCGCCGTCCCTTCTGCTCGTGCACGAGACACACGCCCATCTCGGGTGATTCCATCAGGATCTCCAGGTTTTCGGACTTCTCGATATCGGCGCGGCGCACTTCGGTCCAGCGCGACACCGGCACTTCGAAATTGTCGGAAAAGCCGTTGAGATAGATGGACGAAGGCTTCAGGTTGCGGTGGCGGTAAACCCCGAAGGCCTTCTCTTTGAGCTCGTATTTCGGAACGCCGTGGAAATGATAGATCGCCGCCATCGCGCCCCAGCAGACGTTCATCGTCGAATGGACATTCGTTTCCGTCCAGTCGAGAATCTGCTGCATCTCCGCCCAATAGGTGACGTCCTCATAGGGCAAGAGCTCGATCGGCGCCCCGGTGATGATGAAGCCGTCGAACTTGCGGTGTTTTACCTCCTCCCAGGTCTGGTAGAAGGCAAGCAGATGATCTTCTGACGTATTCTTCGCCTTGTGGCCGCCGATACGGATGAGCGACAGTTCCACCTGCAGCGGCGAGGCGCCGACGAGACGCGCCATCTGCAATTCGGTCTTGATCTTGTTCGGCATGAGGTTGAGCAGCCCGATCTGCAACGGTCGGATATCCTGACGGATCGCCAACGTCTCGGTCATCACCCGCACACCTTCCTGAACCAGGGTTTCGAAGGCGGGCAGCGTATCGGGGATCTTGATGGGCATTGCGGTCACTCGATCAAAAACAAAAACCGGCGGCGAAAAAATCGCTACCGGTCCGCACGCGGCCCTTTAGCGATTTTTTTAACGTGGCTGCAAGCCGGCCGGCCAAATCACCACGGAGCGCTTTAATTAGACCCAGTCGGGTCGCGAATCAACTGTCGACTGCAGTCAAGTGACCTCTGCCGCATCATCACAGTTTAATGAATGATAGAATCTGTTGATGGACCCGTAACGCCACCATGTTATTTATAGGGCATGGGCGATTTGGAAAAGCGTAATGGCAGATAAGATTGAGGGGAGGCCGGGCATCCGGAGGCAGGATAGGGTAGGGTATGATTTCAGCCTGACATATCGCCTCGGCGTCATGTTCTCAGCATTCTGGAATTCGGAAGTGCGTGGCAGGGTGCTGTTTCTGGCGACCGTGCTGATCCTCGTTATCCTGGCGACGTCCTACGGCCAGGTCATATTGAACGAGTGGAATGCGCCCTTCTATGACTCGCTGGAGCGCCGCGACCTCGGCGAATTCTTCCACCAACTCGAAATCTTCGCGATGATCGCCGGCACGCTGCTGCTGCTCAACGTGCTGCAGGCCTGGCTGAACCAGATGACCGCGCTCTATATGCGCGAAGGCCTGTCACGCGATCTCGTCGACCAGTGGCTGAAGCGCAAGCGGGCGCTGCGGCTTGCCTCCAGCGGCCTGATCGGCGTCAATCCGGACCAGCGTCTGCACGAGGATTCCCGCAACCTTGCCGAAAGCACGACAGGGCTCGTTCTCGGCCTGCTGCAGTCGACCATCCTCCTGGTGAGCTTCATCGGCGTGCTCTGGGAGCTTTCGAGCGGCTTCATCTTCCGCATCAGCGGCCACAGCTTCTCCATTCCGGGCTACATGGTCTGGGCGGCGATTTTCTATGCCGCTTCCGCCTCGGTGCTGAGCCAGGTCGTCGGCCGCAAGCTGGTCAAGCTCAATGCCGACCGTTTTTCGAAAGAAGCCGAGCTTCGCTTCACGCTGATGCATGCCAATGAGAACATGCCGGCGATCACCGTTGCCCGCGGCGAGGAGAACGAGCGCCGACGTATCAACACCGACATCAGCTCGGTACTGACAGTCGTCAAGCGGCTCGCCATGGCCAATACCAATCTCACCTGGGTTTCGGCCGGCTACGGCTGGCTGGTAATCGTCATCCCGATCATCGTTGCCGCCCCCGCTTATTTCTCCGGCGGCCTCACCCTCGGCCAGCTGATGATGTCGGTCGGCGCCTTCAACCAGGTCAACACGGCGCTGCGCTGGTATGTCTCCAATTTCGGCCCGATCGCCGAGTGGCGCGCCACGCTGATGCGCGTCACCGATTTCCGCCAGGCGCTGCTCGACATGGACGAGGACTTCGACCTGAAGGACAGCATCGCCTATGAAAACGCCGCGCCCGACACGCTGACGCTGAAGGATGTGGTGATCGTCGCCAAGGTTGGCGAAGATATCGAGGAATGCGGCGGTTTCCGACTGCGTGAAACCAATGTCGTGATCAAGGCCGGCGAAAGGATCATGATCAACGGCGATCACAGCGTCAACCGCAAGCTGCTGTTCCAGGCGATGGCCGGCCTCTGGCCGTGCGGTAGTGGGACGATGGGCCTGCCGCCAATCGACGACATGCTCTTCGTTCCGCAGGTTGCCTATGTTCCCGGCGGCACGCTGCGCGAGGCGCTGGCCTTTCCCGAACGTCCCGAAGCCTACGAGAAAGCCGCCGTCGAGGCGGCCCTCGACAAGGTTGGCCTGCATTCGCTGATCGCAAGGCTCGATACCCGCGCCCGCTGGGACAAGCTGCTCGACGGCGACCAGCAGAAAGCGATCGGATTTGCCCGCCTCCTGCTCGTGCGCCCGCGCTGGATCATCTTCGACGAAGTGCTGGAAGGCATGGAGCCGGAATTGCAGGAAACAATGGCCAACCTGCTCGTCTCCATGCCCGAAAGCGGCATGATCTATATCGGCCGCTCCGAGGCCTATCTCGAGGCGCTGAAGCCGCGCGTGCTGCATCTGCAGGCGCTGCCGTCAATTTCCGAGGAGCCGGCTGTCGCCCAGACCGGCGCCAGCGCCAGTGCGGGCGCTGCCGCCGTGCCCGCGCCGGCGCTTTAATACATGCGGCCCAAAAATGTGGAGCTGTTTTGGGATGACGGCCTGCATAAGGTAAGGACTTGAGCCGCTGGTCACATCGGCGGCGTGATGCCGTTGAGGCCGACGGCGATCTGGCTGGCCGAGATGCTGCCGTCCGCCGCCTTTTCGCCGGTGACGACGACGCCCGCGCCGGGCTTCAGATCATCCTTGGTCGCAGGCGCCAACGTCACGATCGGCGTGCCATCGGCAATCGCGATGGTCTTTTCCTTGCCCTGATAGGTCAGCGTGATCGTGTGGCCGTCCACGGATTTGACGGCGTTGCTGACGGTCGCATTGGTCATCTGGCTGTTCGGCTGCGCATCCCAGGGACGGTTGCCCTCGCCGGTTCCCTTCATCGACGCCGGAAAGATCAGCACCTCGATCGCCCCGTCCGGGCCTGTGCCCTTCGGAAGTGAAGCGACGCCGACGAAATCGCCGGGCTTGATATCCTCGACCGAGGCTTTCTTGATGCCGCCGACCTTCCAGCCGGATTTCAGCGCGATCGTCGCATCGCTACCCTCGCGCGTCTTGACGACGAGCGTATCGCCGCTGAGGCTTTCGATGGCGCCGCGAACACGAATGCGCTGGGCATCCTGCGCCTGTGCGGCTTGCGACAGGGCAAGGGTCACGAGGCTACCGGCGACAAACGCCGTGAAAATTCCGGAATAGGGCTTGCGAGACATCTGACTTTTCCTTGTCGCCATTGCGATCGGCAATATCCCCGGCTGCCGGACGGCACCTTATGCCGCAGGACGACACACTGACGAATCAAGGAAAAGTGAGCCTTCAGCCTCGAGAAAATCTCAGCCTTCCAGCTCTTCCCGCAGCATTTCGAGCTCCAGCCACTCCTCTTCCATCTTTGTCAGGCCGGCGCGCAGTTTTTCCATCTCGCTGGCAAGTCGGTTGAAGGCGGCAGGATCGCGCGTGAAAAGATTGGGATCTGCCATCACCTGTTCGCGCTTGGCGATTTCGGCTTCGGCCTTCGCCATTTCCTTCGGCAGGTTTTCCAGTGCGAATTTCTGCTTGAAGGAGAGTTTGACCTTCGAGCTGCCTGGCGCTGATGCCTCCGGCGTCTTCGGCTTCTCCGCCGCCTTCTCGGCTTTTCTGCGCTCCTCGAGCGCGCCCTTGCGTTGCACAAGCATGTCCGAGTAGCCGCCGGCATATTCGATCCAGCGGCCATCAGGCGCATCCGGCACGGCGGGTGCGATCGTCGAGGTCACGGTGCGGTCGAGGAAATCGCGGTCGTGGCTGACGAGAATGACGGTGCCGGGAAAGCCTGCGACAATCTCCTGCAGGAGATCGAGCGTTTCGATATCGAGATCGTTGGTCGGCTCGTCGAGGATCAAGAGATTCGTCGGGCGCGAAAGGATGCGCGCCAGCATCAGCCGGGCGCGTTCGCCGCCGGAGAGGTTTCTGATCGGCGTACGCGCCTGTTCCGGCTGGAATAGAAATTCCTTCATGTAGCCGGTGACATGGCGCTGCTCGCCGTTGACGAGCAGGCTTTCGCCGCGCCCGTCCGTCAGATAATTGGCAAGCGTGTCCTCGGGGTCGAGATCCTCACGCTTCTGGTCGAGCGTCGCGATCTCCAGATTGGTGCCGAGCTTCACCGTGCCGCTGTCAGGCGAAAGCTGCCCGGTCAGCATCTTCAGCAGCGTCGTCTTGCCGGCGCCGTTCGGCCCCACGAGACCAATGCAGTCGCCGCGATGTACGCGGATCGAAAACGGCGTGACGATTGCCCGCTCGCCGAAGCTCTTGGTGATCTTGTCGGCCTCGATCACCAGCTTGCCGGATTCCTGCGCCTCCGAAACCGTCGCCTGCACCGTGCCCTGCGGTCCCTTGTGGCCGCGATAGTTCGAGCGCATCGTCTGCAGCTCGCCGAGACGGCGCATATTGCGCTTGCGCCGCGCCGTGACGCCATAGCGCAGCCAGTGCTCCTCGCGCTCTATCGACTTGCCGAGCTTGTGCTGCTCCAGTTCCTCGGCCTCCAGCACCTGGTCGCGCCAGGCTTCGAAATGCGCAAAGCCGCGGTCGAGCCGGCGCGAGGTGCCGCGGTCGAGCCAAACGGTTGCCGTCGAGACCTTTTCGAGGAAACGCCGGTCGTGCGAGATCAGCACCAGGGCGCTGCGCGTCTTTTGCAGCTCGCCTTCCAGCCATTCGATCGTTGGCAGGTCGAGATGGTTGGTCGGTTCGTCGAGCAGAAGAATGTCCGGCTCCGGTGCCATAACCCGAGCAAGGGCAGCGCGCCGCGATTCGCCACCGGACAGCATTCTGGGGTCTTCATCGCCGGTCAGCCCGAGATGCGACAGCAGATAGGTGACACGATAGGGGTCATCGCCCGGCCCGAGGCCGGCCTCGGCATAGGCCTGCACCGTGTTGAAGCCGACAAAGTCCGGCGCCTGCTCGAGATAGCGCACCGTCGAGGACGGATGGCGGAAGACCTCGCCGGACTGTGCCTCGACCAGGCCGGCGGCAATCTTCAGCAGCGTCGATTTTCCCGAGCCGTTACGCCCGACGAGACAGATTTTGTCACCGGCCTCGATCTGCAGGCTAGCACCCGCCAGAAGCGGTGCGCCGCCGAAGCTTAGGAAGATATCGTCGAGTTTTAGAATGGGAGGGGCCAAAAATCAGACTCCGGAAAGATCATAGGGCCGGGCGAGCACGATTGCCCGGCCGCTGCGGAGCGAAAAGCGAACGGTGCCTTCCGCAACATTGGAAATGGTGCGCGACGAGCCGAAAGGCAGATGGAAATCCGCCAGCGGATAACGCGCATTCTCGATGGAAAGCCCTCTCAGCTCGCTGAATCCGGGCACGGAAAACAGGCTGCCCTTGGGAAGGTCCAGTTCGATCGTACCGGCAACCAGCGGCACTGCCTCTTCCTTGCCCGAGGTCAGCAGCAGGTCGAAACCCTCTTCCGCCAGGCTGACGGCCGACAGCAGGTGCTGAAGCGCGTGGTCGGAGCGTTCGCCGCCGAGCGCGCCGGCGAGGATGAGCCGCCGCGCGCCACGCGCGATTGCTTCCGCCACGGCGATTTCGCCGTCCGTCGCGGCCTTCGCTGCCGGATAAGGCTGTTTCGGCACATTGGGAAATGCATCCGCGAGATCGGCCGGCGTCGAATCGAAATCACCGACCCAGAGCTCCGGCTCGATGCCGAGTGCTGCCGCATGCCGCATGCCGCCATCTGCCGCAATGAAGCGGCTGTCGGCGATGGCATGGCGCAGGCGCTCCGTCAGGCTGAGTTCGCCGCCAAGGAGAATGGTGAAGGTGGAATGGCTCATGGGCATTGCCCTTAGCGCAAACGGGGGGTCGAGGGGAAGGGGCGCCGCTTGCCTGAAAGCGCCGCGCGTCCAACACCAACAGGACGCTCGATCACTTTAAACTGCCGCCTAGCCCGGCGTATCCTTGTCGCGCGACAGGAAGACCGCCTCGTAGCCGCCGATGAAGCGCTCGAAAAGCGCTGCGAAGCGCTCGACATCTTCCTGCGGCCAGTCGGAAACGATCTCGGAAATGATCGCGAGCTTCTGCGCGACGATCTCGGCAAGCAGGTCCTGGCCGACCTCGGTCATGACGACGACGATCCGCCGCGCATCGGCCTGCGAGGCCTCGCGGCGCAACACGTTGCGCCCGACCATGTCGGCGACCACCCGGCTTGCCCGTGACGGATCGATGCGCAGCATCTCCGCGATCAGGCCGACCGTGACCTCGCCGGCAGGCTGCGCCCTCCGTACGGCATCGAGCACGTCGAGATGCGAAAGCTCAAGGCCTGGTGCAGCATTCTGGATCGCCAGCCGGCCGATCAGCCGCCGCCCGGTCATCAGCCGCATGCGTGCCATGCTCCGGCCGATACGCGGCACGTTTTCACGATCCGGCTCGGCCGGCTCCGCAGAAAGGGTCTTGGTCAGGACGTCGCTCATCACAGGACCATAACAGAGCCGATTCGAAAATTGAATATGCCGACGTCATTAATGTGCCATTGACAACTATATGCTGTTAGCACATAAAAGCATATCAACCCGGAACGATGCCTCCCATGGACATGCAACTCGCGCCTGCGCCGCTCGTGACGGATCCTCGTCGCCGGCTTATCCTCTTCCTTTTCCTGATGACCGCCATGTTCATGGCGACGCTTGATAATCAGATCGTCTCCACGGCTCTGCCGACGATCGTCGGTGAGTTCGGCCATCTCGAGCGTTTCGGCTGGATCGGCTCGGCCTATCTCCTGTCGCTGAGCGCCGTCATGCCGCTCTACGGCAAGCTCGGCGACTTGTTCGGCCGCAAATATGTGATGATGACGGCGATCATGATCTTCACCGTCGGCTCGGCGGTCTGCGGCCTTGCGGTCTCGATGAATACGCTGATCGCCGCCCGCGTGCTGCAGGGCCTTGGCGGCGGCGGCATCATGGTGTCGATCTTCGCCGTCAACGCCGATCTGTTCGAGCCGCGCGAGCGGGCTCGCTACCAGAGCTATTCCAGCCTCGTGCTGATGGCATCGGGCGCGATCGGCCCTGTGCTTGGCGGCACGATGAGCGATCTCTTCGGCTGGCGCTCGATCTTCCTCGTCAACGTGCCGATCGGCTTCATCGTGCTCACCGGTCTTGCCTTCATGCTGCCCTACCGCAAACCGCATCGCCGCCCCAAGATCGATTATGCCGGCGCGCTCCTGCTTGCCATGACGACAACAAGCATCGTGCTTGCCACCGACAGCAGCGAACTGTTCGGCGCATTGATCTCACCGCAGAGCATCGGCATCGTTGCCTTCGGTGTGATCTGCGCCGTCACCTGGGTATTCACAGAGCGCCGCGCGCCGGAGCCGATCGTTCCCCTGCAGCTGTTTCGCAATTCGACCTTCAGCCTGCTCCTGGTGATCTCGATCATGGGCGGCGCCATCGCCATCGGCATGGTCAATTATCTCGCCCTCTTCCTGCAGACCACGACCGGCCTTTCGCCGTCGGCCGCCGGCCTGCTCTTCATCCTCCTGACCGGCGGCCTCGTCTGCGGATCGCTGACAGCAGGTCGGATCATCTCGAAGACGGGGCGCTACAAGCCCTTCGCCATCGCAAGCCTCACCTGCAGCGCCACCGCCTTTGCGCTGATGTCGCAGATCCACGCCGGAACGCCGATCGTCTTCATCGGCGCGATCATGATGCTGCACGGCATCGGCATCGGCCTTGCCCAGCAGGTTCCCGTCATCGGCGTACAGAATGCAGCACCGGCCCGCGACGTCGGCGCCGCCACCGGCTCGGTGACTCTGTCGCGCATGGGCGGCGCCTCGATCGCTATTTCCATCTACGGCGCCATCATCGCCTCTGAGCTCGGCAAGGTCGGCGTCTCCATTCCCGGCGTCGCCGATATCGAGCAGTTGACGCCGAAAATGATGGCCGCCCTTCCCGAAGCGAGCCGCCAGGCCGTTGCCGATACCTATGCCGCTGCCTTCTCACCGCTCTTCATGACTTCCTGCGCCATTGCGCTGATCGGCCTTGCGGCCGCCATCATGCTGAAGCCGGTGCAACTGCCCCGCGCCGGCGAAACGACGAGGCCGCAACCGGCGACAGCGGAAGCTGCCGAATAGTCGAATCGCTCCGCGGAAATGCCTTACCAAGAGGCGTCTCCTCACCAAGAACATATTTCTGATTGTAATTTTCACGCATGGCTGTCGCTATCTGGCTGGTTATTTCAATCGGCCCGTTCTTTTTCCGCGCTGTCGACGAATCTCCGCTTTGTGACGAAACTTTCGCCATAATTTCATCCGAGCGAAGGGAGGCCTTAATGCCTGAGGCTTGCCAAAATGCAACGGCGCCACATTTAAGCAGAGTCTCGCTATGCAACCGATGCGTAAATCAGCTACAGCAAAGACTTGTATCGGCCGATTGTGCAGCGCGAGATCAGGGGTGCGCACCTGTTGAATTCCCTTTGCCATGGTCGGTCCGAATCTCAGGCAAACCGGCAAAACAGCGACATGATGCGGAGAAACAGACTGGATAGCTTGACGACGTGGAAATCGCCCGCGCTTTCCAGTGATGCCATCTCCGTGCCGCGGCGCTTCGCGCGTCGCCTGATGCTGCTTTCGGCCGTCGCAATGGCGCTGAATGGCTGCCAAACGCTGATCGACCAATCCTATCAGCCGAGTGTTTCGCCTTCTTCCAATCCACAGATCGTCGACGAGGTGCAGAAGAACGACCCGCGCGCGGCGATGGGCGCGCGCGAGCACCCGCGCATCGTGGCAAGCTACGGCGGCGAATACAAGGACGCCAAAACTGAGCGCCTCGTCGCCCGCATCGCCGGCGCGCTGACGGCGGTGTCGGAAAATCCGAGCCAGTCCTACCGCATCACCATCCTGAATTCGCCGGCGATCAACGCCTTTGCGCTGCCGGGCGGTTATCTCTACGTCACCCGCGGCCTGCTCGCCCTTGCCAACGACGCTTCGGAAGTTGCCGCCGTGCTGTCGCACGAAATGGGCCATGTGACGGCAAACCACGGCATCGAGCGGCAGAAGCGCGAAGAGGCTGAGGTTATCGCCAGCCGCGTCGTCGCCGAAGTCCTTTCCAGCGACATCGCCGGCAAGCAGGCGCTTGCCCGCGGCAAGCTGCGGCTCGCCGCCTTCTCCCGCCAGCAGGAGCTGCAGGCCGATGTCATCGGTGTGCGCATGCTCGGCGAAGCCGGCTACGACCCCTATGCCGCTGCCCGTTTCCTCGATTCCATGGCCGCTTACAGTCGCTTTATGTCGGTTGATCCCGAAGCCGACCAGAGCCTCGACTTCCTGTCGAGCCATCCGAATTCGGCGCAGCGCATAGAGCTTGCCCGCACCCACGCCCGCGCCTTCGGCCAGGAAGGCTCTGTCGGCGACAAGGGCCGCGATTATTATCTCGACGGCATAGACGGACTGCTGTACGGCGACAGCCCGGAAGAAGGCTATGTGCGCGGCCAGACCTTCCTGCATGGCGGCCTCGGCATCCGCTTCGACGTGCCGCCGGATTTCCATATCGACAACAAGGTCGAGGCGGTGATGGCCACCGGCCCGAACGACATCGCCGTCCGTTTCGACGGCGTCGCCGACAATCAGAACCAGAGCCTCACCAATTATATCTCCAGCGGCTGGGTAACTGGCCTCGACCCGTCGACCATCCAGCCGATCACCATCAACGGCATGGAAGCAGCCACCGCGCGCGCAAGCGCCGACCGCTGGGATTTCGATGTCACCGTGATCCGCAACAATTCGCAGATCTTCCGTTTCCTGACGGCCGTACCGAAAGGCAGCGACGCCCTTGAACCAACGGCCAACGTGCTACGCGCCAGTTTCCGGCGCATGACGCCGGCAGAGGCCGCATCACTGAAGCCGCTGCGCATCCGCGTCGTCACCGTCCGGCCGGGTGAGAACATCTCGACGCTCGCTGCCCGCATGATGGGCACCGACCGCAAGCTCGATCTCTTCAAGCTCATCAACGCCCTGCCCACGGGTGCGGCCGTTTCAACGGGCGATCGCGTCAAGATCATCGCCGAATAAAAAAGGCCCGGCTTGCGCCGGGCCAGTCTGTGCTGCTGGAGGGGACAAGCATGTCGCGCAAAAGTGGGCAGCGGTTTTGCGATAACGACATGCGTAAAACAAACACCTAAAGCGCGACCGGCGAATCTGAAAGATCGCGACGCGCTTTAGGTTCAGGCGTAGGCCGCCATATGCGGATCGGCGCTGACGAGGGCGCTGCGGAGTTTTTCCATCGCCCGGCTTTCGATCTGACGCACACGTTCCTTGGAAATGCCGAGATCGGCACCGAGTTCTTCGAGCGTGGCACCGTCTTCCGCCAGACGCCGGGCGCTGATGATCTTCATCTCGCGTTCGTTGAGATGTTTCAGCGCCGAAGCGAGCCAGACGCGGCGACGCTCGCCGTCGATCATGTTGGAAACCTGCTCGTCCGGCAGGGGATCGTCGCTGACGAGGAAGTCCATCTTCTCTGCGCTCTCGGCATCGCCGGAGACCGAAGGCGCCTGCAGCGAAGCGTCGTTGCCGGAAAGCCTGGCATCCATCGTCTGCACATCGGCGAGGCTGACGCCGAGGGCCGCGGCGATTTCCTGGTGAATCGATTGCAGCGTCAGCTGTGTGTCACCCTTGGCGAGCTTGGCGCGCAGACGACGCAGATTGAAGAACAGCGCCTTTTGCGCTGAACTCGTGCCACCACGCACGATCGACCAGTTGCGCAGGATATAATCCTGGATCGAAGCCCGGATCCACCAGCTTGCATAGGTCGAAAAGCGCACGTCGCGTTCCGGCTCGAAGCGTGCGGCGGCCTCCAGCAGGCCGACATAGCCCTCCTGCACGAGATCGCTCATCGGCAGGCCGAAATTGCGGAACTTGCCGGCCATGGATATGACGAGGCGCATATGGGCCATGGCGATCTGGTTGCGCGCGCCGCGGTCGTCGTGATCCTTCCAGCGGGTGGCGAGATCGTGCTCTTCCTGACGGGCAAGATAGGGGGCGGCCATCGCGATTTTGATCATGCGCCGATCTGCAGACATGTTCTTCATTTCGATCTCCCAAAGCAGGCCTCTCGCCCTGAAATGAACAATAAAACTCGTGTTCCGGAACATCGCTGTCCGGATTGAATGGGTTCTGAATGCATAAAAGCCTCGCCCCTGGACTTTTCAGGGGGAGGCCCTATTTCTCATCATGTGCCGGTAAGACGGCTGGGCTGGACCTGTTTCTTCACTTTGCCGGATGGGCAATATAGAAAAGGCATGATCCGCTCCTCATCGAACATTGACGGAATAGCAGTTCGCTCGTTGAGGCCATTGCCTGACGAGCAGTCCGCAATTACGTGTGATAAACGCGGCAGTCGGGAAAAAGTTCCAATAAAAAAACCCGGCACGAAGGCCGGGTTTTTTGACAGAAAAACAGGGTCGCTTTACGCGGCTTCGTCCTGCGAATCGTCTTCTTCAATCGCCTTGCCGCGCTTCGGACCCTTGTTGAGATTGGTCTCGACGAGACGGACGGCTTCGGTTTCCGACATCTTGTTGACAGCGGCGATTTCGCGCGCCATGCGGTCGAGCGCAGCCTCATAGAGCTGGCGTTCGGAATAGGACTGCTCGGGCTGGTTCTCGGCACGATAGAGATCGCGCACAACTTCAGCGATGGAAATCAGGTCGCCGGAATTGATCTTGGCATCATATTCCTGGGCGCGGCGGGACCACATGGTGCGCTTGACACGCGCCTTGCCCTGCACGACCTTCAATGCACGCTCGACGAAATCCGTTTCCGAAAGCTTGCGCATACCGATGCTCATGGCCTTCGCAACCGGAACCTTCAGACGCATCTTGTCCTTCTCGAAATCGATAACGAAAAGTTCGAGCTTCATGCCGGCAACTTCTTGCTCTTCGATAGCGGTGATGGTACCGACGCCATGAGCGGGGTAGACGATCGATTCACCGGTCTTGAAGCCGTGACGTGCTGTAGAAGGCTTTTTCTGCTGAGTCGTCATTCTATTCAAAAACTCCCTGTTACGCTTCCGGCGGCGGCCGGAGCCGGGTCAGTCAGGCCCGGGTGAGACGGTAGTATCCGTCGGGTGACTTCACTCTGGTCCCATCGGGCAAAAGCAAAGACTTCTTGCGCGCGATCTTGGGACCCGGCGCTCAAAGCGTTGATATGTCACGGAAACCGCGTACGGATTGGTTTTGCTTTCGTGATGGTTTTGGGCATGCGTCATGCCACAAATGGAACAGTAACCGAAACCTATCATAAAAATATGAGGAAATCAATAATTTGCTTCGCTTGAGTCATGCGGGCAACACATGTCACCCATATGCCTCACGCAGCTTTTACAACGTTTCGCCCCGCGGTCGCCCGAATCCGGCGACCGAATGTGGACACTGTTTCAATCGCCGGAACCAGGCTTCTCGGAAAAATATTTCTCGAATTTTCCGGACTCGCCATCCATTTCCTTGGCCTCAGGCAACGGCTCCTTCTTGACCGTAATATTCGGCCAGATCGTCGCATATTCGGTGTTGATCTTCAGCCATTTGTCGAGGCCCGGCTCGGTATCGGGCTTGATCGCCTCGGCGGGACATTCCGGTTCGCAGACGCCGCAATCGATGCATTCGTCGGGATGGATGACGAGGAAATTCTCGCCCTCATAGAAGCAGTCGACAGGGCAGACTTCCACGCAATCGGTGTATTTGCACTTGATGCAATTGTCGGTCACGACATAGGTCATGAAGAACTCCAGGATTTCCATGCGGATGGGGCCGGGCAACCTGGAACGTCGCGCCTATCCCCGTGCCGGAGGAAAAGCGTGAGCAGGCTTGGGAGGCAAGCACGCTTCCGGCAGGTTGTCAGTGACGTATCGGCTTTATCGCCGGATTTCAAGGATAAACGATCTGCAAAAGCCGCCGCCGCAGACAGAGTTTTCTAATCCTCGTCCGACATCAGCCTGTCGATTGCACGTCTTTCCTTTTTGGTCGGACGGCCGGTGCCGGTCGCCCGGATTGCCTGCTCGTAGGGCGTGAGACGTTTTGCCTCATCGGGCGGCGGGGATTGGTCGTCGTAAAGCAGGCGCGCCTGCTCGTAAGGCCCCCGCCGCTCGCCGGCAAGGCGCACGACGAGAACGACATCGCGCCGCTCCAGCGTCAGCTCGATACGGTCACCCGGCTTGACCATCTGGCTCGACTGGCTGCAGCGCTCGCCGTTGATGCGCACATGGCCTGATTGGATATGGCTCTGCGCCACCGAGCGTGACTTCGCCAAGCGCGCGAAGAACAGCCACTTGTCGATGCGCTGGCGCGAACCGCTTGTCGGCTGTGTCTCCCCGCTCATGACTACTTCTTCATCTGCTCCTTGAGGGCCGCGAGCTTGGCGAAAGGCGAATCCGGATCGATCGGCTTCTCCTTGCGCGGCGGCTTGGCCTCAAAGCGCAGCGGCTGCGAGCCGCCGCGATTGTTGTTGCGGTCGTTACGATCGTTGCGGTCACCGCGATCCTTGCGATCGCCACGGTCCTGCCGGTCGCCGCGCGGCTGGTCGCCCCGTGGTTGGTTGTTGCGGTCGCCCCTTGCCTGCTGCGGCCGGCCGCCATCGCGACCGCCGCCTTCCTTGCCGCGGTTCTGGCGATTGTTGTCACGGCCGTCGCCGCCGCGATTGGCCTCGCCGCCTTCACCGCCGCCGGGCCGGCGATTGCGGTCGCCGCGTTCCTGGTTCTGACCGCGCTCCTGGCCCTGGCCGCCACGGCGATCGCCATGCCCGCCGCGCGCCTGGCGCTGATTGTCGTTGCGGCCGCCGAGACGCCACAGAAGAACCGGCTTCGGTTCCACCGGCTCGCCGGCTTCCCCAGCAGCAGGTACTGCTTCCCCAGCAGCAGGTGCTGCTTCCTCAGGAACGGACACCGCTTCCCCAGACGCTTCCACCGGAGCCGATGTCTCGATCGCTTCGACCGGAGCGGGGGTCTGGACCGCTTCGGCTACGGGCGCGTCAGCAACCGCCGGAGCCGTCTCGGCAGCAGTCTCTTCCGCCGCTCCGTCGGCATCGTCGTGATCAGCTTTTTCGGCTGTCTCTTCCGCAGGCGTTTCCGCAGTGGCAGCAGGCACTGAGGCCGCATCCTGCGTCGCAAGATGTACTGATGCCTCCTCCGCCTTCACGGCATCGGCGCGATAGCCGAGACCCTTGAGGATTTCTTCCATGTCCTCGAGCGTCGCACCGAGGATCGACAGCATCGCCGTCGTCGTCGTGAAGCGGCGGCCGTCATAGGCGCCCTCCGGACGGTTGTTTTGACCAGGCTTCCATTGCAGCAGCGGCCGGATGATATCGGCAAGCCTTTCCAGAATGTCGATGCGCACGGCACGCTTTCCGAGGAAACGGAAGCCGGCGAGCTTGTAGAACATCCGCTCGAAGCTCGGATCGGTGACGACAGAAGTGCGGCCGGCGGCAAGCACCGGAATGAGATCGCCATAACCCGGCTTGTCGAGACCGTCATTCTTCAGCGCCCAGAGCAGCGTGATGAGCTCGGCCGGGGCCGGCTTCAGAAGCGCCGGAACGAAGATATGATAGGCACCGAAACGCACGCCGTAACGGCGCATGGAGGCACGGGCCTCCTGGTCCAGCGACTTCACCTCCTCGGTCACGTCGCGACGGAAGAGCACCCCGAGATTCTCGACGAGCTGGAAGGCAAGCCCCTTGGCGAGACCCTGCAGGTCCTCGGCGCGCGACAGATCATCGAGCGGCTTCAGCACCGTGCTGATATGATGATTGACGAAGCGCTCGATGCGGGCGGCGACGTGATCACGGGCATTGCCCGTCAGTTGTTCGTCGGCCAACAGGATCACGCGCGGACGCATGATGTGATCGCTGCCCGAAAGCCGCGCCACCGGGTCGCCCAGCCAACGGATCAAACCGTCCGAACCGATTACCAGATCGCTGTTGCCGGCGGCATGCATCCGGGCCGCGCGGGCTTCGAACTCGAGCCCGAGCGCCTTCTGCGACGCAGCCTGAACCGCCTTGGCATCCGGTCCGTCCGTTCCCGCCACTGGCGTGAAACGGAATCCGCTCAACTGCCCTACATGATGTCCTTCAACGAAGACATCGCCATTCACACTGATTTCAGCTTCCAGCATCGCATTCTCTCTCAGGCGCTTCATGAGCACAGATGTCCTGCGATCAACAAAGCGTTTCGTCAACCTTTCATGTAACGCGTCGGACAATCGATCTTCGATTTCCCGCGTCTTTTCCTGCCAGTGTGTCGGATCGGCAAGCCAACCGGGCCGATTCGAAACGTAGGTCCAGGTCCTTATCTGCGCGATTCGCGCCGAAAGCGTGTCAATTTCCCCATCTGTTCGATCGGAGCGATGAACCTGCTCCGCCAGAAACTGCTCGTTCACCGTGCCATAGCGGACGAGATCGGAAAAGAGGGTCGCGATAAGATCGGCATGTTGTGCTGGGGTGATACGCCGATAGTCGGGAAGCGCGCAAGCCTCCCAGAGTTTTTCGACGCGCGCCGGCCTGTCGGCGAGATCGATGACCTCGGGATAGCGCGAAAGCTGTTCCAGCGCCTGATGGTCGACCGCAGGCAGCGCCCGCGTCAGCCCCGGTACGCGCGGTCCCACCTCAAGGCTGGCGCGCAGCGATGCGATTGAGGAGAAGTCCATCTCCGTCGTCCGCCACTGCAAAACCTTGACGTTGTCGAACTCGTGCCCCTCGATGCGCTGCACCAGCTCATCGTCGAAGGGCGAGACCTGTCCGGTGACGCCGAAGGTCCCGTCCCGCACGTGTCGCCCGGCGCGCCCGGCGACCTGGCCGAGTTCGCCAGGATTGAGATTGCGGAATTGGTAACCGTCGAATTTCCGGTCCTGGGCGAAGGCAACGTGATCGACATCGAGGTTGAGGCCCATGCCGATCGCATCGGTCGCCACCAGATACTCGACGTCGCCTGCCTGATAGAGCGCCACCTGCGCATTGCGGGTGCGCGGGCTGAGCGCGCCAAGCACGACCGCGGCGCCGCCGCGCTGCCGGCGGATGAGCTCGGCGATGGCATAGACCTCGTCGGCGGAGAAGGCGACGATGGCCGAACGCTGCGGCAGCCGGGTGATCTTCTTCTGCCCGGCGTAGAAAAGATGCGAAAGCCGCGGCCGCTCGACGATATTGATGCCGGGCAGCAGCTGCAGCAGAATCGGCCGCATCGTCGCCGCACCGAGCAGCAGCGTTTCCTCTCGGCCGCGAAGATGCAGGATGCGGTCGGTGAAGATATGGCCGCGCTCGAGATCGCCGGCGAGCTGCACCTCGTCGATCGCGACGAAGGCGGCCTTGGTCTCGCGCGGCATCGCTTCGACGGTGCAGACGGAAAAACGCGCATTGGGCGGCGAAATCTTTTCCTCGCCGGTGACCAGCGCCACATTCTGCACGCCGACCTTCTCCACCACCCGCGTATAGACCTCGCGCGCCAGCAGCCGGAGCGGCAGGCCGATCACGCCCGTCCCGTGCGCAACCATGCGCTCGATGGCATAATGGGTCTTGCCGGTATTGGTCGGCCCGAGCACCGCGGTCACACCGCGCCCACTCAGAATCATCGGCTGCGAAGTCAGAGTCATGAGTCCATGCAAATGAGGCGGGTGGCCCCAGGAAAATCTCGGCTCCTCGATGGAAGCCAGTGAACACATGGACAGCTGCCGCCGCAAACGCAAGGGCAGATTTCAAAATGCCTCGGGGATTACGACCTTTGCGAGTCCCGTGGAGCGCCCGAATTGCCGATTCGGAACAGCGTGAGAACGAATCAGCGACGAATCGGTGACTCCAGCTGATTCAGCTTTTGTTCACGGCTAAGTATTGATTTTGAATCACTTTTTCCCACTAGATGCTGAATCATGAGACTCTCTCTTGTTCGTATTTTCGCTATCGTGAGTGACCGATTCCCGCCTGATCTTGAACAAGCGAAAATCCGCCCGAAATTAACCTCTCGACCAAAGCCGGAACGAATCGGAGACGAATCGCTGACTCCGTCGTTTTCGCCTTTCGTTCACGGCCACATCTGGTAGCAGCTTCAGGTCCGGGCGCTAGATGCGGATCGGCGGCAAGGGCCTTCGTTCCACCTCATCGCACCGGCATTAATCTTTCGGGAGCCGGATTCAGATCGCGTTAAACTGCGGCAGCCGATACGGGTGCCGAGTGCAGGCGTTGATCAAAGAGGGAACGAATCGCTGACGAATCGGCGACATCACGATTTTCCCGCTTTGTTCACCGCAACATATTGTATTTAAAGGAGTTTTTAACCATACGGGTGATTTCCCGGGATGGTCGAATTCGACCGATGCTGCCGACCGTTCGTGAAAGCGGCCATGCTCCTCAGAAAACCGCAAACAAGGTTTCGTCACATTTCGAGAGCTTAGCCGGGAACAAAAATCGCCAATAAGTGTTTCTCGTCCATTCGAATTGCAGATGAAATGAAGGGAACACACTATGCTCGGCACGATACTTCTTGTTATCCTTATTCTGCTTCTGATCGGAGCCCTGCCGAATTGGGGTTACAGCCGTGGCTGGGGCTATGGACCTTCTGGCGGTTTGGGGCTAGTTCTCGTCATTATCATTATCCTTGTACTCATGGGCCGCGTCTAAAGGCCTACAAACCTGGGGAGTTACGACATGATGAAGAAGATTGTTCTTATTGGTGCGCTCGTCGGCGCTCTGGCATCCTGCACGGCGACCGAGCAAGGTACGGCGATCGGCGCCGGCACCGGTGCGGTCATTGGCGGTGTCGTCACCAACAGCTGGGGCGGCGCAGCCGTCGGCGCCGTTGCAGGCGGTCTGACCGGTGCTCTGATCGGTCATTCGGTCGAACGCCGCGGCTACTGCGTCTATCGCGACCGCTACGGCCGCCGCTACGAGGCTCGTTGCCGCTAATCGGCAAAGGCATATCGGACTCCCGACGGGCGCTTCGGCGCCCGTTTTCTTTGCCGCTCACACCCGTCAACGAGTCGTTGACACTCGGTTGCGAAAGTCGAATCTACCGCCGCCCAACGGGCAGGCCCATATCTCCTTCACGAGCGCAACGGACAGGCAGAGCCGCCCGGCGCACCGGAAAGGAACGTTTCCATGATCCAGATTTTCCTGAATTCCCTCGTCGCCGCTCTCATCGCATCGGCTTTCCTGACGACCGCGATATCAGCCCTCAGCAGCGGAGACCGCTCGCTCGCCAAAGTCCCAGCCAGAGTTCGGAAACAGCGACATCCAAACACCGACCGCCGGTCTTGATCCAGCAAATGAAATAAGCGATGGCGCGTCTCCCGGCGCGTCATCGCTTTGAATCTGCCGATAATCCGTATTACCGACTCGAGGAATGGAATTGCCTAGGCGAAATACTGTCCACCATTGGCCGTCAGCGTCGAACCGGTGATGAAGCCGGCATCGTCGGAGACGAGGAAGGTGACGCAGCGCGCGATCTCTTCCGGTTCGCCGAGACGACCGACGGGGATCTGCGGAATAATGCGTTCATTCAGCACCTTCTCCGGCACGGCAAGCACCATTTCCGTTCCGATGTAACCGGGGCAAATGGCGTTGACGGTGATGTTCTTGTTTGCCCCTTCCTGGGCCAGCGCCTTGGTGAAGCCGAGATCGCCCGCCTTGGCCGCCGAATAATTCACCTGGCCCATCTGGCCCTTCTGCCCGTTGATCGACGATATATTGACGATACGGCCGAAGTTGCGGTCACGCATGCCGGTCCAGACCTGATGCGTCATGTTGAACAGGCCGGTGAGGTTGGTATTGATCACCTCGTGCCACTGCTGCTGCGTCATCTTGTGGAACATCGCGTCGCGGGTGATGCCGGCATTGTTGACGAGGATTTCGACAGGCCCGATCTCGCTTTCGATCCTGGCAATTCCCTCGCCGCAGGCGAGGTAATCCGAAACATCCCATTTGAACACCGGAACGCCGGTGACATCATGGAAGGCTTTGGCCTTCTCGTCGTTGCCCGCATAGCTGGCCGCGACCCTGTATCCGGCGTTTTTCAGTGCCATGGATATTGCCGCGCCGATGCCGCGTGTACCCCCAGTGACCACAGCCACTCTGCTCATGTTCCGCTCCCCTTTTGTTTTTTGCCCCGCCGCGTGGCGGGATCTTCAATCAAACATGGATCGTATGCTATTTAAAGCGCTTCAAAGCACATGGCCACACCCATGCCGCCCCCGATGCAAAGCGTGGCAAGACCTTTCTTCGCACCGCGGCGCTTCATTTCGAACAGCAGCGTGTTGAGAACGCGCGCGCCCGAGGCGCCGATCGGGTGGCCGATCGCGATCGCCCCGCCGTTGACGTTGACGATCGACGGATCCCACCCGAGATCCTTGGTGACGGCGCAGGCTTGCGCCGCGAAGGCCTCGTTGGCTTCAACGAGATCGAGATCGTTCACCGACCAGCCGGCCTTCTCGAGCGCCTTGCGCGAAGCCGGGATCGGTCCGGTGCCCATGATCTGCGGATCAACACCTGCCGTTGCCCAGGAAACGATGCGAGCGAGCGGCTGGATGCCGCGCCGGACTGCCTCCGCTTCACTCATCAGCACCGCCACAGCGGCACCATCGTTGAGGCCGGACGCGTTCGCGGCCGTAACCGTGCCGTCCTTGTCGAAGGCCGGGCGCAATTTCCCCATCGCCTCCAGCGTGGCGCCGTGACGGATATATTCGTCAGCATCGACCGTAACGTCGCCCTTACGTGTCTTGATGACGTAAGGGATGATCTCGTCGACGAAGCGGCCGGCCTTCTGCGCTGCCTCCGCCTTGTTCTGCGAGCTGACGGCGAATTGATCCTGGTCGTCGCGCGAAAGCTGCCACTGGCGCGCAACATTCTCGGCGGTGATGCCCATGTGGTAGCCGTGGAAAGCGTCGGTCAAGCCGTCCTTGATCATCGTGTCGATCATCTTCATGTCGCCCATCTTGACGCCGCCGCGCAGATGCGCGGCATGCGGGGCCATCGACATGGATTCTTGGCCGCCGGCAACGATGATCTTGGCGTCGCCGGTGGCGATCTGCTGCATGCCGAGCGCAACCGCGCGCAGCCCCGAGCCGCAAAGCTGATTGACGCCCCAAGCGGTCGCCTCCTTCGGAATGCCGGCCTTCATCGCCGCCTGGCGGGCCGGGTTCTGGCCCTCGCCGGCGGAGAGCACCTGGCCGAGGATCACCTCGTCCACCTCGCCGGGATCGACGCCGGCGCGCTCGAGCGCGCCCTTGACGACGGCCGCCCCGAGCTCATGCGCGAGAACCGTCGCGAAAGCGCCGTTGAAAGCGCCGACTGCTGTTCGCCCTGCACTGGCGATGACGATGGATGGATTGCTCATGGGGACGCTCCTCGTTTTCGTCTCACTTACATAAGTGGAAACTGGCAAAGCTTGGAGCACAAGTCAAACGCGAAGACCGGCTGCCGTCATTTTTCGGCAGCAGCCCGCGAAAGCCCGATTCATCTGCTCTGTGAAAGGTTTGCCGCATCGCACAAAGAGATTGTCACCGGCCTTCTTTTGCGTTTACAGTCTCAACTGGAGGAATATCCATAAATCAGACGGGGGTTCAGGAGACTGATATGGCGAAGCATGAGGGTCAGATTGTTATCAAGAAATACGCCAATCGCCGCCTATACAACACGGGCACCAGCACTTACGTGACGCTGGAAGACCTGGCGGAGATGGTGAAGAAGGGCGAAGAATTTACCGTACAAGATGCAAAAAGCGGAGATGACATCACCCATTCGGTGCTGACCCAGATCATCTTCGAACAGGAATCAAAGACCGGAAACACACTGCTCCCCATCTCCTTCCTGCGCCAGCTCATCACCTATTACGGCGACCAGATGCAGATGGTCGTGCCGAGCTTTCTCGAACATTCGATGCGCTCCTTCACCGAACAACAAGCCCAGATGCGCGAGCAGGTGACCCGCGCTTTCGGCGAAACGCCGCTCGGCAAGAACCTGCAGTTGCCGATGCAGATGGTCGAGGACCATGTTCGCCGCAACACCGAGCTGTTTCAGCAGGCGATGCAGATGTTCTCGCCCTTCATGACGCCGCCTGCCAAGGAAAGCCGCAAGGCCGAGGCCAAGGATATCGACGAGCTGAAGGAACAGCTCCGCGCCCTTCAGAACAAGCTCGACAACCTATAGTCCGATCGAGACATCCCGCCCGGCGCTTCGGATCGACACGGCAAAACCGCCGATGACATCGATCAGAGCGATCGTCATCAAAATGAAGAATACCTGCGTCGCAGCATCCCGGACGAGCAAAAACTCGACCAGGAAGGCGATGAAGACCAGCATCGACAACATGTGGTTGACGAGATTGCCGGGACCGGTTCTGGTCGCTTTGAGAATTTCGAAGAACAGCACGACAAGTGCGATGACGATGAAAAGATCGCCGAGCGCCATGCTCCAGATCGCGCCCGAGATCATCGACAGCACGATGATATCATGCTGCAGTGCCGGAATGCCGCCATCGCCCATCAGGCCCAGCATCGCCAGATTGTAAAGAATAAACGGGATAATCATCAGGGGCATGGCGGCTATCATCGGCAATCTCCCAGCGCATCATGCTTTCCGAAAATCGGATGCGATTTTCGGAAAGCATGATGCGTAGCTTCAAAGTGCTACAGCGTCCTTGGCGTCTGAAAAGACGCGCGGCACAGTAGCGCGCAAGAAGAATACTGCCGCAAACCGTTGTCTGACTGCAAGTCATTGCAAATATTATATTGTCGAAATGCAAAAGGCCGGCATGACGCCGGCCTTGAAACTTCGATCGGACAAGCCGGATCGGGAAATTATGCGCTTTCCTTCGGCGTCAGGACCTGGCGGCCGCGATACATGCCGGTCTTCAGGTCGATATGATGCGGGCGGCGCAATTCGCCGGAATTCTTGTCTTCGACGTAGGTCGGAGCCTTCAGTGCGTCTGCCGAACGGCGCATACCGCGCTTGGACGGGCTTGTTTTTCTCTTCGGTACAGCCATTTCACTTACTCCACTTGCGGGCAAAACATTCCCACGGCCAGACTGGCGGCCGAAACGGACATGTCGCGATTTCGGAATTTGGCGCGCTTATACATGCAAGGGGTGGCCTTGACCAGTCCCCATACGTATTTTTTGCGAAGCCGATGATTCCAGGCTCAGACTTCGTCTTCCGGCACGATCCAAGGCTCGGCGCGGGCCGCCTCTTCCCATTTCCGCCAGGCCGGATGCGCCTTCATGGTCTCCATATAGGCCAGGATATCGTTTCGGCTGACGAGATCGTAGATGTCGAACCGGTTGACGACAGGCGCAAACATCGCATCCGCCCCGCTGAACGCGCCAAACAGAAATGGTCCGCCGGATTGCTGCAGCAGGTCGCGCCAGATCGTCTCGATGCGGCTGATATCGGCGTCGACACCATCCGGCAGCGCGATCTTGCCCTTCGGCCGGCGGATATTCATCGGGCAGGCGCTACGCAGCGCCCGGAAGCTCGAGAGCATTTCCATCGAAACCGAACGGGCGAGCGCCCGCTCGGCACGATCCCTCGGCAGAAGGCCGGCGTCCGGATAAAGCTCGGCGACATACTCGATGATCGCCAGCGATTCCCAGATCTTCAATGCGCCGTGCTGCAGGATCGGCACCCGCCCGGTCGGCGAAATCGCCTTGATATTGGGATTGCCACCAGGATAGTCGAAGGGGATCAGGACTTCCTCGAAATCGACGCCGGCGCCCGTCAGCGCCATCCAGGGCCGGAACGACCAGGAAGAGTAGTTCTTGTTGGCAATGTACAGCGTCGGTTTATCCATGGGCCTCTCCCGTTCAGGCTTCGAAATCGAAAATCAGCAATTCGTGGAAATGGTTCATATCCTCGAACACGCAGAATGCCGGCGGGGTCAGCTCGAGAACAGGGGCCTTGCGGCGGATATCGTCGGCCACCTCATCGAGCATCGCCTGCCAGCGCGGCAAGGCTTCATCCTCCAGCCGTTCGATCGCATAGGCAAAGGTCATGTGGAACTTGTATTCCTCATGGCTCGGCTGGCGATAGCCCAGAAGATCAGCCAGCGCATTGCGCCAGGCGCGCATGACCCTGCGGTCGTTCTCCGTCGCCCCGTCGACGAGCAGGCCCGATGGGCGAGCGTCGACGATGGCGACCTTGAAGGGATCGAACATCGAGAAACCTTCGAGCCTGGCCGCCATCAGCGCGGTCATGTCTTCGATCGGCGTATCGAGTGGGAGGTCGCCCGGCCAGGAATCCTGCCGGCGCCTGGTCTCGATGACACCTTCGAAAAGCGTCATGTGAATGCTTGATATCGGCGTGAAGAGGAACTGCGGGGCCTCGGGCATCGCCAGATATTTCTCACGCGCCTCGATCAGCGCCGTCTGCGTCTGCGAGCCCTTCTCGAGATGGCAGACGATGGTGTTGCCGGCTTCCGGCAGAAAGCCGCCGACCTTGCGATAGCGGCTGCCGAGATGGACGGGCGGGGTCGGATTATGCCTCTTCGAATAAAGGAGGAGTTCGGGCGAAAACGTCGTGGTGGTCATGGGCGACTCGGGGGCTCTGGTTGGACTGCATTCGCCCATATGGCAGAACCAAGAATGTCAGATGACACTTGCCGCTTCTAGAGCATGATGCCGAAAAGTGTGAGCGGTTTTCGGACGACATCCTGCTCTAACGACAAGTTCTGATGTCAATCATAGATGCACCTGATGTAGTCGCCTGAACCTTGTGCGCGTCTCTCGATGACGCCGGCCAGCCGGCGAAGGCCTCGTCCAGGCTTGCCGGCATTGCGGTCGATCGGGTTCGGCAGCGAGACGGCAAGCAGCGATGCCTGGCGCCGCGTCAGCTTCGAGGCCGGCACCTTGAAATGATGCTGGGCCGCGGCCTCGATGCCGTAGATGCCGGGACCCCATTCAGCAATGTTGAGATAGATTTCCATCAACCGCCGTTTCGACAGGACGAAATCCGTGGTCACCGCGAGCGGAAGTTCCAGCGCTTTGCGCACGAAGGAGCGGCTGTTCCAGAGGAAGAGGTTCTTCGCCGTCTGCATCGGAATGGTACTGCCGCCGCGTGTCGCCTGACCTTTCAGCGTATCCTCGACCAGCATGCGCATTTCCGCCCAGTCGACGCCACCGTGAAAGCAATATTGCCCGTCCTCCGACATCATCACCGACTGCACCACAACCGGGGCGATGTCATCAAGCGACACCCATTGCCTGTCGTAACCACGCAGCAGCACGAGATCGCGCAGCATCAGCGTCGAGACGGGGTGAATGAAGGGCAGCAGATAGAAAAAGATCAGTGCATAGGGAAGGATCAGCAAGATCAGCACGGCAAGAACAATGCGTTTCAACACACGCCGGTCTTCGAACCATCGCCGACGAGCCGGCATGTCGACGCTGTCCTCTCTCTCTGGCGCTATATCCAATGTCCCCAAGTCCGATTTCGCTCCTGTCGTTCTCATAACGCCTGTGCAGAGCTTATGCCAGAGTGCGTGGCGAATCTTGCTGCCGCCATCGACAATTCCGTTGCAAGCCCGTGGGCGCTCATGCCAAACAGCGCCCATGGACGCGAACCGGGACACTTTCGAGACGAGGCTGAAGAACAACGCCCACGAGATCGAGGCGCTGCTCGACCTATTGCTCTCGCCGAGCAGCCTTTCCGATGAAATCGCCAGGCCCGAGACGCTGCGCGATGCCATGCATTATGCCGTGCTGAACGGCGGCAAGCGGCTGCGCCCGTTTCTCGTCGTCGAAAGTGCAGCTCTTCTCGGCGGCGACGCAGAGGCGGCACTTCGCGTCGGCGCCGCCCTTGAATGCGTTCACTGCTATTCCCTCGTGCATGACGACCTGCCGGCCATGGACGATGACGACCTGCGCCGCGGCAAACCGACGGTACACATCAAGTTCGACGAAGCGACGGCAATCCTCGCAGGCGACAGCCTGCTGACCTACGCCTTCGACATCATCGCTGCGCCGGAAACGACCCTTCCCGATACCAGCAAGGCATCGCTGGTGCTGGCCCTTGCCCGCGCAGCCGGGCTCGGCGGCATGGCCGGCGGCCAGGCGCTCGATCTCGCGGCAGAAAACCAGGCCCCCGACGAAGCCGGCATCATCCGCCTGCAGGCGATGAAAACCGGTGCGCTGATCCGCTTCGCCTGTGAAGCCGGCGCCGTCATCTCGGCAAGCCCGCCGGAAGATCGCCGCCGCCTGCGCGCCTTCGGCGAAAAGATCGGTCTTGCCTTCCAGCTTGCAGACGACATTCTCGACCTGACCTCGGACATCGCGACCATGGGCAAGGCAACCGGCAAGGATGCGGCCCGCGGCAAGGGAACACTTATAGCTCTTCGCGGCATGGAATGGGCCGAAGCCCAGCTCCGTGAGCATGTCCGCGATGCCGAGGCGCTGCTTGCCCCCTACGGCCCTCGCGCCTCGATCCTCACCGCCGCGGCGCATTTCATCGCCGACCGGAAGAGCTGACATCCCCAGGCCCGCCTCCGGCGTTGGGGAGCTTTGACTGTTCCCCGACGCCGATGATCCGATCGTTCAGGCGCCGGCTAAAACAGGCGCCTGAACCGCAGCGGTTCGCCGCCCCAGGATCGCAACGATCATCAGACCGCCGACGACGCTCAGATGCTCGATCGCAAACAGCATCTCGAGAAAGGCGGCTTGGCCGCTCATCGACCAGAAGGCGTGCGCGATCGGGATCGTCAGCACGGTAAAGACGCCGAGAGCGCCCGCCCCGAGCCAGATATGCCGACCGGAGATGACAAGGGCGGAGCCGGCTAGCTGCACGAATATGACGGCAATCGCAGTCGGCGCAGCAGGCGCAAGGCCGTAGTGCTCCATCTCTGCGATCGCGGTCGGGAAGTCGAAGAGCTTCGCAAGCCCGCTCGACCAGAAGACCAGCGTCAGCAAATGCCGGCAAAGATCCGAAAGCTGCTCGATGCCAGCAGGCGATCGACATGATGCATTCTCATTGTTGATTCCTCGATAGTCGAAAGGATTGGGATCGGCGTCGCAGCGCTTGCTCCCCGGGGCCGCGGGCTCACGCCTGCGGCGGCGGCGGAATGTCGATGCCGAAACGGGCGGCCGTCGCGACGATCTTCGGAACGTCGGGCGCGCTCATCGGCGGAAAGGCTGTCGTGCCGGGTGCGACCGGCTCGCCGATCGCCATGAAGAACTCCTCATGCAGATCGCCGGGGAAATTGATCAAAAGCAGCCTCGAGGGCGTCTCGGCAATATTCCGGAAGGAATGCAGCGTGCCCGGAGAGACGTGGACGAAATCGCCGGGGCCGCAATGCTTGGTCTCGTCGCCGACGACGATCTCGTAACGGCCTTCGAGGATGAGAAAGGCTTCCTGATCCGTCTGCGTGTGCGGCGGCGGGCCGGCGTTCGGAGCCGTATAGGCTTCGATGACGGTGAAGCTGCCTTTGGTATCCGCGTAGCGGGCACGAAAGGTGACGATATTGCCAAGAAAATGGACGGTCATCGGCGCAGCGGCGTCGGACCGGCCGGAAAGGGGAGCGGAATTCATCGACTTGTGCCTTGATTTGATTGTGATACACTTAACTCTTAATGAGACATCAATCTCATAACGAGGCATGAATGGACAGTCAAGAAAAAAGATTCGAGAGGGTCAATCAAAAGCGTCGCACGCGTGTCGAGTTGCTGCGTGCCGCGCGTGAGATCATAGAGAAAGGCGGCCACCCCTCGGTCGCCGAAGTGGCCGATCTCGCTGGCATTTCGCGAGCGACGGCCTACCGATATTTCTCGACGCCGGATGAAATCATCCGCGAGGCGGTCCTCGATGGCGTTGCGGATGTGATCAAGATCCCGCCAGCGCGGAACGACATGGGCGATGCGGAGGTCGGCCATCGGCTCGACGACCTGGTCTCGCAGATCTTCAAGATGGTCATCGACAATGAGGGCGTCTTTCGCGCGCTTCTCGGCAGCTCGGCTGTCGGCCAAGCGCAGGTCCGCCGCGGTGGCCGCCGCATCGCATGGCTGAAAGAGGCGATGTCACCGCTGCAGGCAACCATGCCGCCGAAGAATTTTCAGCGCCTCGTCCACGCACTGTCGCTGGCGGTTGGCATAGAGGCACTGGTGGTGATGCGTGACATCTGCGAGCTGGAGCCCAAGGAAGCGGAGAAGGTTCTGCGCTGGACCGCAAAGACCTTGCTTGCCGGCGCCATGGCCGAAAGCTGAGGAAATCGGTGGGCTGCTCAGGCCGCCAGCATGTCCTTGAGAGCGGAAACCAGGCGCGCGCACTCCTCGTCCGCGCCAATGCTGATGCGCAGGAAATCCGAAATACGTGGCTTGGCGAAATGCCGGACGAGAATGTTCCGCTCCCGCAAGCCGGCTTGAAGCGCTACACCCGATTGTCTCTCGTGCCTGGCAAAAACGAAATTGGCCTGGGACGGCAGGACCTAGAAGTGCAGCGTTTCGAGTTCGGAGACGAGGCTTTCCCGGCTGGCGATGATTTTCCTCCGGCATGTCTGGAACCACGCCTCATCCTTGATCGCCGCCGTCGCGGCGAGCTGCGCCAGACGATCGAGCGGATAGGAATTGAAACTGTCCTTGACCCGCTCCAGCGCCTCGAACAGCGGCCGCTGTCCCGGCGCGAAGCCGACGCGCAGACCTGCAGGCGAACGGGATTTCGACAGGGTCTGAATGACAAGCAGATTGGGATGCGTGGATATCAGCGGGATGGCGCTTTTACCGCCGAAATCGATATAGGCCTCGTCCATGACGACGACTGCATCCGGATGGGCGGCAAGAAGTGCCTCGATGCCGGCTAGCGGCAGGCCGATCCCGTCGGCGCATTCGGATTGGGGATGATGATTGCGCCGCATGGCCTGTCGTAATCCGCCAGCCGGACCTGGAACCTGCCGTCGACCGGCACCTCGATCGCCCCGACACAGTATAGCAGGCGCTGACGATTGGCGACCAGTACTGGCTCATCCGAACTTGTGGGCGCTCATTCCGCAGCCGTCCGCTGACCGAACCGTTTCTCGATATAGTCGACAACCAGCGCCTCGAAGTCGGCGGCGATATTGGGACCGCGCAGCGTCAGCGCCTTCCGCCCGTCGATGAAGACCGGGGCCGCCGGCGTCTCGCCGGTGCCGGGAAGCGAAATGCCGATATCGGCATGTTTGCTTTCGCCCGGCCCGTTGACGATGCAGCCCATGACGGCGACGTTCAGCGCCTCGACGCCAGGATATTTTTCGCGCCAGACCGGCATGTTCTTGCGGATGTCGTTCTGGATGTTCTGGGCAAGCTCCTGGAATACCGTCGACGTCGTGCGTCCACAGCCCGGACAGGCCGCAACGACGGGTATGAACTGGCGGAAGCCCATGACCTGCAGGATTTCCTGCGCCACCTGGACTTCGCGTGTGCGGTCGCCGTTCGGCTCGGGCGTCAACGACACGCGGATCGTATCGCCGATGCCCTGCTGCAGCACGAAGCCCATCGCCGCCGACGAGGCGACGATGCCCTTGGTGCCCATGCCGGCTTCGGTCAGGCCGAGATGCAGCGCATGATTGGAGCGTTCGGCCAGCATGGAATTGACGGCGATCAGGTCCTGCACCTGGCTGACCTTGGCCGACAGGATGATGCGGTTGCGCGGCAGGCCGATCTCTTCGGCGAGGGCTGCAGAAAGCAGCGCCGACTGCACGATCGCCTCGCGTGTCACCTGCCGGGCCGAAAGCGGCGATCCGGCTTCGGCATTCTGGTCCATCAGCGCCGTCAGCAGATCCTGGTCGAGCGAACCCCAATTCACGCCGATGCGCACCGGCTTGTCATAGCGGATCGCCATCTCGATAATCTCGGCGAACTGCTTGTCCTTCTTGTCCTTGAAGCCGACATTGCCGGGGTTGATGCGGTATTTCGCCAGCGCCGCGGCACAATCAGGATGATCGGCGAGCAGCTTGTGGCCGATATAATGGAAGTCGCCGATCAAGGGCACGTCCATGCCGAGGCGCAGCAGCCGCTCGCGGATCTTCGGCACGGCGGCCGCACTCTCGTCGCGGTCGACGGTGATACGCACCAATTCCGAGCCTGCGCGGAACAGAGCGGCGACCTGCGCGACGGTCGAATCGATATCGGCCGTATCGGTATTCGTCATGGATTGCACGACGACCGGCGCCCCGCCGCCAACGATGACACCGCCGACATCGACGGCAACGGAAGCGCGGCGCGGTTTCGGATCAAAATCGGCGGCTGAAGACATGAAGAGTTCTTGCACCCCTATAAACAGTGCTTTTCAGGTGGATCAAGGCCGGCTGCTTGTCAACCGCCCCTGATATCACTTTTGTTGGGAGGCGGCTCAGTGACCGCCTCCGGAGGTCCCATCGGCATAGTGGGCCAGCTTGGAGAGCAGGAGAACGACGAGCAGCAGCACCGGCAGCGCCATGAAAACGACGGCAAAGCCGATATGCTCGGCGACGAAGCCGATCAACGATGGCGCAACCAGCATGCCGGAATACCCCATGGTCGTGACCACCGAGATGGCGATGCCGGGCTTGAGACCGGGTATGTTGCCCGCCGCCGAGAAGGCGATCGGCACCATGTTGGAAATGCCGATACCGCAAAAAGCAAAGCCCAGGATGGCAAGCTCGGCATTGGGCGCCAGGCCTGCAAGCAGCATGCCGACAATGGCAAACAGCGTGCAGATGCGCAGCGTCTTGACGCCGCCCAGACGGTCGCGCACCAGGTCGCCGGCAAAGCGCATGATTGCCATGGTCGCCGAAAAGGCTGCGAAACCAAGGCCGGAAAGTGCCACGGATGCATCCATTTCCTGCCGAAGATAAAGCGCACCCCAGTCCAGAACCGCACCTTCCGGCACCATGCTGAACAGCGCCATCAATCCGAGCAGCCACGGCAGCGGCACCATCGGCAACTTCGTCTTTTCCTTCTTGGTGTCGGGATGCGGCGGATCCGCAAGGACCATCGGCCAGGCGACGGCAACGAAGATTGCCGCCAGCAACGTCGCCAGTTGCGCATGGCCGAGAATGCCGAGCTTGGAGATCACGATGCCGCCGAGACCGGAACCGATCAGTCCGCCAAGGCTCCAGAAAGCGTGGCAGGACGACATGATGGCGCGGCGCATGGATTTCTCGACCGACACCGCATTGGCATTCATCGCCACGTCCATTGCGCCGATGAAGCCGCCGAACAGGAAGAGCGAGATTGCCCCGGTGAGCACATTTGGCGCGAGCGTCAATGCCAGAAGCAACGGCAACACGCAAAGAGCCAGTATCTGGACGACGACACGCGAGCCGTGTTTGGCGATCTGCGCACCGGCGAGCGGCATCATGACCAGCGAGCCGACGCCGAAGACGAGGATCATCAGCCCAAGCTCGAACTTCGTCAGCGCCAGACGCTCGGCAAAATCGGGGATCTTCGGCGCCCAGCAGCCGACGACAAAACCGTTCATGAGAAAGAGCAGAGAAACCGCCGCCCTGCTTCTGGTAACGAAGCCGCTCCGGGCTCCCGGCTTACTCACATGAGTATCCATTTTCCGATCTTTCCTCATTGCCGGGCTTGCTCGCGCCCGCTTTCCCTAAACTCTGTGATGGGGCCTCAGTTCGTTTTCTCGGCGAGAACAGTCCTGCATCCGCGCTCACGGTAACGGGCGAGAATGGTCGGATCGGCATCGTGCTCAACGACCAGGCATTCGCAATGCGCAACTGGCAGGATGCTATGGGGGGCAGCAGTGCCGAATTTCTCCGAGGTTGCAGCCACCAACACCCTCTTGCTCCTGGACGTCGCAAACCGCTTGAACTCCGCATCCTCGAAGCCGAACACCGTGATACCGGCCTCGAGATCGACGCCGCAGGCGCCGAGAATGCAGAGATCTGGCGAAATCTGCTCCATATCCCGCAACGCCTTGGCGCCGAGCGCACCGCCCGTCTGTCGATCCACCATTCCGCCGATCAGGATGACGTTGACGGCCGGCTTGTCGATCAGCGCTGCGGCAATCGCCGGCGCATTCGTCGCAGCCGTCAGTGCAAGTTCGGCCGGAAATGCGTTGGCAATCGCCAGATTGGTGCTGCCAGCGTCGAAGAACACGGTCGAGCCGGCGGCAATCTGCTTTGCCGCAGCGCGCGCCAGCGCCTGTTTCCGGTCTGCGGCAAAGCCGATACGCTGCGTCAGGCTTCCATGCGCCGGCGAGACCGGCAATGCACCGCCATAGACCCGCTCGCAGAGCCCTGCCGCTGCCATCTCGCGCAGGTCCCGCCGCACCGTATCCTCGGAGACGCCGAATTCGAGCGCAAGCTCCGTCGCCAGTACGCGGCCATTGAGCCGCAGCCTCTCGGAAATCACGCCTTGGCGCTCTCGCAACAGAAAATCCTGCATGTTCCTACCGAGTTCGTAGCTTACAAATTAAAAACGTGCATAAACGCTTACGATCATGCAGGCAATATGCACGGTTACACGTTTTCTGACGTTTGGAAATAAAGCTCCACTACCGGAAGGAATAAGCCCTATTGACCGGTCCGAGAGGCGGGAATATCGATTGGTCATTCCCGATTCCCGCCGGCATATCCGCCACCTGGTGCGTTCCCCCGTGAAAAACTCCGTCAGCCTGGGCATCCTGCTCACGACCGTCGCCTATATGGCGTTCACCTTCCATGACGCGATCATCAAGATCCTGGCTTCCAGCATTCCCGTCTGGCAGATCCTGTTTTTCCGCAGTCTTACCATCCTCGTCGGTTGTCTTGCCTATGGCCGCGGCAAGCTCGTCCATCAGACGATGACATCGCCGATCATCAAGCCGATGATCGCCCGCAGTATCCTTCTGCTCTGCGCCTGGCTTTCCTATTATTCCGCCGCAAGCCGCCTGCAGCTTGCCGAAGTGACCACGCTTTATTACGCCGCCCCTGTCGTCGGCACCTTACTTGCTTGGCTCATCCTGAAGGAGAAGGTCACGCCGACACGTTGGCTGGCCGTCGGCGTCGGTTTCGTCGGCGTCCTTATCGCCTGCAATCCGATCGGCCTCACCATCTCCTGGCCGGTCTATCTGGCGCTGCAGGCGGCCGTGCTCTGGGCCTCTGCCATGGTGCTGCTGCGCAAGACCTCGCTGCACGAGAAGACCATTATCCAGCTCACCGTTTCCAACGTCTTTTTTCTTGCCATGACCGGCATTGCCGTGATCTGGACATGGCAGACCCCCGACATGACGCAGTTCGCGCTCCTCATTGCCACCGGCGTCGTTGCCGGCTGCGCGCAGTTCGCCCTTTTCGAAGGCATGCGTCAGGCGCCCGTCTCCGTGCTTGCGCCATTCGAATATACATCTCTCGTCTGGGCCTTCCTGTTGGGTTATCTGATCTGGGCCGACATCCCCACGCCCAATGTGGTTGTCGGCGCAGCGATGATCCTCGGCGCCGGATTGATCATCATCGTCAGCGAAAAACTGCGCCGCCGCATCACCGCCTGATGCCTGTTTCTGCAGGATTCTCGGTTCGAGCGGCCGTTTGAGAAAAATATTTGCAGTTGCTGCTTTTATTCGCAGTTTTCTACGCTTCCGGCGCCATGATTTTCTGCCAACTATCCCCATCCGAAACACCTCCCAAGGATGGATGAACCAATGAACTGGTTGAAAACCGCCGCTGCCGCCGCCCTCATTCAGGCTGCAGTCCTCCTGCCTGCCCATGCCGGTGAAAACCTCGCCGCCATCAAATCGGCCGGCGTCTTCAAGATCGGTACCGAAGGCACCTATGCGCCCTTCACCTATCATGACGAAAGCGGCAAGCTCGTCGGCTTCGACGTCGAGATCGGCGAAGCGATCGCCGCCAAGCTCGGCGTCAAAGCCGAGTTCGTCGAAGGCAAGTGGGACGGCCTGATCGCCGGCCTCGACGCCAAGCGCTACGACACCGTCATCAACCAGGTCGGCATCACCGAAACCCGCAAGCAGAAGTATGATTTCTCCGAGCCCTATATCGCCTCCAAGGCGGTGCTGATCGCCCGCGACGGCGACGACAGCATCAAATCCTTCGCCGATCTGAAGGGCAAAAAAGCCGCCCAGTCGCTGACCAGCAACTTCGGCAAGCTCGCAACCGAAGCCGGCGCCGAGCTCGTCGGCACCGACGGTTTCGATCAATCGATCCAGCTCGTATTGACCAAGCGCGCCGACGCCACGATCAACGACAGTCTCTCCTTCCTCGATTTCAAGAAGCACAAGCCGGACGCGCCTGTGAAGATCGTCGCCGAGCAGGAAAATGCCGATTACTCCGGCGTCATCATCCGCAAGAACGAGCCGGAGCTTCTCGCCGAAATCAACAAGGCGCTTGCCGACATCAAGGCCGACGGCACTTATAAGAAGATCGCCGACAAGTATTTCGGCCAGGACGTTTCCAAGTAATTTGAACTGAAGAAAAGTCCCCTCCCCAACCCCTCCCCACAAGGGGGAGGGGCTTAGCGGGCGGACCGCCTCATCTCCAAATAATCGTTTCGACCTGCCGCTCGGTCGCTATTTCTTGCGAGGCGACACCTAGATAAGTCCCTCCCCCTTGTGGGGAGGGGTTGGGGAGGGGTATTTCGAGTATCACGACCCAACCGACGAGAGAGAACTCCCTTGGCGCACTGGCTCCAACTGATGGCGGAATCACTGCCCTCGCTCCTGTGGGCGGGGCTGATCTTCACCATTCCGCTGACCCTGTTATCCTTCGTCTTCGGCCTGGCCCTCGGGCTCGCCACCGCAATCGGCCGGCTCTTCGGGCCGATGCCGCTTTCGGCCATCGCACGCTTCTACGTCTGGGTCATCCGCGGCACGCCGCTGCTCGTGCAGCTCTTCGTCATCTTCTACGGCCTGCCGAGCCTCGGCATCCTGCTCGATGCCTTTCCAGCCGCCCTCATCGGCTTCACGCTGAATATCGGCGCCTATAGCTCCGAGATCATCCGCGCCGTCATTTCCTCAGTACCGAAGGGCCAGTGGGAAGCCGCCTATTCGATCGGCATGAGCTGGCGCCAGGCGATGAGCCGCACCATCCTGCCGCAGGCAGCCCGCGTCGCCGTGCCGCCTTTGTCGAACACCTTCATCTCGCTGGTCAAGGATACATCGCTTGCCGCCGCCATCACCGTGCCCGAGCTCTTCCAGGCGGCGCAGCGCATCGTCGCCACCACCTATGAGCCGTTGATCCTCTATATTGAGGCGGCGCTGATCTATCTCGTCCTGAGCTCCGTCCTCTCGCAGCTGCAGGTGCGGCTGGAACGCCGCTTCGCGCGTTATGGCGGCATGCTGGAGGCAAACGCATGATAGAGCTTTCCAATATCGAAAAGCGCTTCGGCGACGCGGTCATCCTCAAGGATATCAGTATCCGCATCCCCGAAGGCAGCGTCACCGCGCTGGTCGGGCCTTCGGGCGGCGGCAAGAGCACGCTTCTGCGCTGCATCAACCTGCTCGAAATTCCGACCGCCGGCTCCATCCGCCTCGGAGAGGAAAGGCTGGCCTTCGCACCGGGCAAACGAACGAGCTGGCCGGCGATCCAGAAGATCCGCCGCCAGACCGGCATGGTCTTCCAGAATTTCCAGCTCTTCCCGCATCAGACCGCGATCGAGAATGTCATGGAAGGCCTGGTGACGGTATTGAGATGGCCGAGGGAAAAGGCCCGCGAGCGTGCGATGGAATTGCTGACCAAGGTCGGCATGACCCATAAGGCCGATGCCTGGCCTTCGACACTGTCGGGCGGCCAGCAGCAGCGCGTCGCGATCGCCCGCGCACTGGCGCCGTCGCCGCGCGTGCTTCTCTGTGACGAGCCGACATCCGCCCTCGATCCCGAGCTTTCGGCCGAAGTGGTCGATGTGCTGGGCCAACTTGCCAGCGAAGGCACGACGATGGTGATGGCGACCCACGATCTCCGACTCGCCTCGAAGATCGCCAATGACGTGGTTTTCCTGGAAGCCGGGAGCGTCGTCGAAACGGGCAGCGCCAGAGCGATCTTCAGTGCGCCGGAGCGCGAACGCACCAAACGTTTCATTTCGACGATCAACGCCGCCCATACTTACGATATCTGAGCTAGAGCATGATGCCGAAAAGTGTGAGCGGTTTTCGGACGACATCATGCTCTATTTCTTTGATTTAGATCCGGATTCAGATTTTAGGCCAACCTGGCCTAAAATCATCCGGATCTAATGCCGGGATGCGAACATCCCGGCATTGGTGGAACTCCAATCAGGAGGCCGTGACGACCGAGCGCGCCGCCTTCAGCGCATTGCCCCACCAGGTGAGCTGGTCGAGCTGGTTCTTCGCCGCTTCGTTGAGATGCGCGTAGTCGCTGAGGCTCTTGCCTTCCTTGAGGACGCCGAGATATTCGCCAAGCGCGATATGCACGCCCGTTTTCACCGACGCCGCACCCATTTCCACGAAGATCAGGCGAAGATGCTCGACCGCACGTGCGCCGCCGACGCCGCCGTAACCGACGAAACCGACCGGCTTCTGGATGAACTCGCCGAGGTCGATGGCGTTCTTCAGAACCGCCGTCGGAGCGTGATTGTACTCGGCAGCGGTGAAAATGAAGCCGTCGAATTCACGCAGCTTCTTTTTCCAGCGCTCTGCCGTTTCGCTTTCAGCGGTCGTCGCACGCTGCTCACCGAAAAAATGCATGGGGTAGTCGAGCAGGTCGAGAACCTCGACCTCGATGTCCTGGCGCTCGGCGGCGATAGCTGCAATCCACTTGGCCGGATGCTCGGCAAAACGGCCAATACGCGTGCTGCCGACGATGACGGCAATCTTCAATTTGCTCATGGAGATGATTTCCTGATGGGTCTTAGGGGCAGGTGGTAAGAGTGCAAGTCTATGAGAAAGCCTCCGCGCCGGGCAAGGCGCGAAGGCTGCGGACATTCGAAAAATCAACTTTTTGACAGGCCGATCGTACACAATCGAGTGAATGGAGCCGGCTCGCAAAGTCGGCTGATGGGCGTCTTTGCGAGGACGGCAGCCATTCAACCTGCGTAAACGACGAGCAGGTCCTTGGCGTCGATCTGGTCGCCGGCCCGCACCAGCACCTCGGAAATGGTGCCGTCCTTTTCCGCATGCAGCGCCGTTTCCATCTTCATCGCCTCGATCGAGACGAGCACGTCGCCGGCATTGACGGCCTGGCCGGGTGAGACGAAGACACGGCTGATGACACCCGGCATCGGCGCGCCGACATGAACGGCATTGCCCGGCTCGGCCTTGCGGCGGACGGCCGCACCCGTCGCCCCATGCGCCCGGTCCGGCACCTTGATACGGCGCGGCTGGCCGTTGAGCTCGAAGAAGATGGTCACCATGCCCTGGCTGTCGGTGGCGCTCATCGCCTGATTGACGATGACGAGCGTTTTGCCGCGCTCGATATCGGCAAACAGTTCCTCGCCGTCCTTGAGACCGTAGAAATAGGCGGGTGTCGGCAGCACCGAGACCGGGCCGTAGGTATCGGAGGCGAGCGCGAAGTCGGTGAAGACCTTCGGATACATCAGGTAAGAAGCGAATTCGAAGTCGCTGATCTCGCGCTCGAGCTTCGTCTCGATGACTTTACGCTCCGCATCGAGATCGGCCTCCTTGAGCAGCGAGCCGGGACGCACGGTATAGGGCTTGTCGCCCTTCAGCGCCTTCTTCTGCAGCGCCTCGGGCCATCCTGAAGGCGGCTGACCGAGATCGCCCTTCAGCATCGAGACCACCGATTCCGGGAAGGAGACTTCCTTCTCGGGGCTGACGACGTCGGCAACCGTCAGGTCCTGGGACACCATCATCAGCGCCATGTCGCCGACGACCTTGGAAGACGGTGTCACCTTGACGATATCGCCGAACATCTGGTTGGCGTCGGCATAGGCCTGCGCCACCTGATGCCAGCGGGTTTCGAGGCCGAGCGAGCGGGCCTGTTCCTTGAGGTTGGTGAACTGGCCACCCGGCATTTCGTGCAGATAGACTTCGGATGCTGGTCCCTTCAGATCGCTTTCGAAGGCGGCGTATTGGTTACGCGCCGCTTCCCAATAGAAGGAGATACGGCGGATCCATTCCGGATCGAGGCCCGGATCACGCTCCGTACCGCGCAACGCCTCGACGATCGAACCGAGACAGGGCTGCGAGGTATTGCCGGAAAGCGCATCCATGGCTGCATCGACGGCATCGACGCCGGCATCGACAGCGGCAAGAACGGTTGCGGCTGCAATACCCGATGTATCATGCGTGTGGAAATGGATCGGCAGGCTGGTCGCCTCGCGCAGTGCCTTGAACAGAACCTTCGCAGCCGCAGGCTTGAGGAGACCTGCCATATCCTTGAGCGCAATGATATGCGCGCCCGCCTTCTCGAGCTCGACCGCAAGATCGGTATAGTATTTCAGATCGTATTTCGGACGGGCCGAGTTCAGGATATCGCCGGTATAGCAGATCGCCGCCTCGCAGAGCTTGTTCTCCTCGGCAATGGCATCCATCGAGACGCGCATGTTCTCGACCCAATTCAGACAATCGAACACGCGGAAGAGATCGATACCGCCCCTGGCCGCCTGGCGGACGAAATATTTGACGACATTGTCGGGATAATTGGTGTAGCCGACGCCGTTGGCGCCGCGCAACAGCATCTGCAGCAGAAGGTTCGGCGCGCCCTCGCGGATCAGCGCCAGGCGCTCCCACGGGTCCTCGGTCAGAAAGCGCATCGAGACGTCGAAGGTCGCTCCGCCCCAGCATTCGAGCGACAAAAGCCCTGGCAGCGCATGTGCATAGGTGCCGGCGATGCGGGCGATGTCATAGGTGCGCATGCGGGTGGCGAGCAGCGACTGGTGGCCGTCGCGCATCGTCGTGTCGGTCAAAAGCACGCGCTTCTCGTTGCGCATCCATTCGCCGAATTTCTTCGGGCCGAGCGTGTCGAGGAGCTGCTTCGTGCCATCCTTGACCGTATTGCCGTTGGCGTAGGGAACCACCGGCTCGGCAGCATTTTCCAACGGCTTCGGCCTGTCCTTGGCCTCGGGATGGCCATTGACGGTGACGTCGGCGAGATAGGTCAGGAGCTTCGTGGCGCGATCCTGGCGCTTCACCTGCTGGAAGAGCTCCGGCGTCGTGTCGATGAAGCGTGTCGTGTAGCTGTTATCCCGGAATTTCGGATGGCCGATGATCGCTTCGAGGAAGGTCAGGTTGGTGGCCACGCCGCGAATACGGAATTCGCGCAACGCACGATCCATGCGGGCGATGGCTTCGGACGGATTGGGCGCCCATGCCGTGACCTTGACGAGAAGGGGATCATAAAAACGGGTGATGATGGCGCCCGAATAGGAGGTGCCGCCATCGAGGCGGATGCCGAAACCGGATGCTGAGCGATAGGCGGTGATGCGGCCGTAATCCGGAATGAAATTATGCTCCGGATCCTCCGTCGTGATGCGGCACTGCAGCGCATGGCCGTTGAGGCGGATATCCTCCTGGAGCGGCACGCCGGATTCCGCCGTGCCGATCGCAAAGCCGTCGAGGATGTGGATCTGCGCCTTGACGATGTCGATGCCGGTGACGACTTCGGTCACGGTATGCTCGACCTGGATGCGCGGATTAACTTCGATGAAATAGAATTTCCCGGTATCGGCATCCATCAGATACTCGACGGTACCGGCGCCGATATAATTGGTCGCGGCGGCGATCTTCAACGAATAGGCGGCGAGTTCCTGGCGCTGCGCCTCCGAGAGATAGGGTGCCGGCGCGCGCTCGACGACTTTCTGGTTGCGGCGCTGGATCGAGCAGTCACGCTCGAAGAGATGCACGACATTGCCGTGCGTATCGCCGAGAACCTGGCTTTCGACATGGCGGGCGCGCTCGACGAGCTTTTCCAGATAGACCTCGTCCTTGCCGAAGGCGGCCATCGCCTCGCGTTTGGCTTCCGTGACCTCGCGGGCAAGATCCTTTGGATCGCGGATCGCGCGCATGCCGCGCCCGCCGCCACCCCAGGAAGCCTTCAGCATGACGGGGTAGCCGATTTCTTCCGCCATCTTCGCCACTTCGGCCATGTCCTCCGGCAGGGGCCCGGTGGCCGGGACTACAGGGACGCCGACCGAAATCGCCAGGTTGCGCGCCGCGACCTTGTTGCCGAGCTGGCGCATCGTATCGGCCTTCGGGCCAATGAAGATGATGCCGGCCTTGTTGCAGGCATCGACAAATTCGGGGCTTTCCGACAGCAGGCCGTAGCCGGGATGGATGGCATCGGCGCCGGAGAGTTTCGCGACGCGGATCACCTCCTCGATCGACAGATAACTCTCGATCGGACCCATGTCCTTGGAAAGATGCGGGCCGCGACCGACCTGGTAGCTCTCGTCCGCCTTGAACCGGTGCAGCGCCAGCTTGTCCTCTTCCGCCCAGATCGCCACGGTTTTTATTCCAAGCTCGTTGGCCGCGCGGAACACGCGAATGGCAATTTCGGAGCGATTGGCAACGAGAATCTTGGAAATGGGCAAAACGGTCTCCTCAGACGTTCAGGCGCGGGCAATGCTGCACCCGCGAAGAAAATTCTTAACTTCTTGTTACAGAAAGTTCAATTTCTCTTGCGACTGCGAAATGCAATTTCTCGCCATGCTGAGCAACTCAAGGAAAAGTGCGAAGCGGTTTTCCGTCTGGAGTTGCGCAAAAATAAAAATCAGAGCAATTCCGCTTCGATGAGAAGCGGAATTGCTCTAACTTATCAGGCCGTGGCGGAAGGCAAGCGCCACCGCCTGCTGCCTGTTTTTCGCCTTCAGTTTATCCTGCAGACCGTTCATATACCAATCGACCGTGTGGTTTGAGATCTTCAGCATCTTGCTGATCTCCATCGAAGTCATGCCTTCGGCGAGATAATGCAGGATTTCCATCTCGCGCCGCGTCAGCGGCGTGTCGGCCGGCAGGACGGTTTCCAGCGCCGGCGCCTCGCCTTTCAGATCGAGCAACCGCCAGAAGGCCTTGCGCGCCACCGCCTCCAACAATGCGATCTCCACCGGCGACAACTCGATCGGCTTGCCGGCGAGACTGAGGCTGGCGAGAGTACCGTTGCGTCCGTGGATCGGAAAGATGTAGCCGTCCTCCAGTCCGTGGCCGAAGGCATCGACCATCATCTGCTCCATGCGGCGCTGATGCGCATCCTTGTGGAAGGCCGCCATCGCCTCCCGCCAGCGGAAAGGCCGCTGCGCGTGGCCGAGATAGCGCACCATCGGATCGATCAGAGCATATTTTTTCGCGGCATATATCCGCGGCCAATGCTCCGGCCAGCGGCCGGCCAGCGCCGCAGCCCAGGACTCTGGATTCTGCTGCACCGGGTTCTGCGGCAAATGACGCAGCAGGCCGTAATATTCGAAACCGCAACCGTGGAGGATCTGCTCCAGCTCGGTGACGACAGCTTCAGGATTTGAGCATTCTTCCAGAATTACAAGCAATTGAATTAACGAATTAATATTCACAAAAATGCCCCTTGCCCGGACCTGTTGCCCGCATGAGGCCGTCGGCGGCTGGTCAAACTGGTCGCGAAACGGTCTTCTTTAATAAATGCAGTCGGTAATTTAATGCTGTGCTAAACATTTAATAAAATGCAAGCGCAAATTGTTGCGAGATATGGCCAGGCGGCAATTTCGGCGTCATGGCCACTCGTCGCATCCTGCGATAATACGATCGCGGCAATCATCACATCGATCGAACCCTGACTACTCCGTTAATCGCCCGTTCAGGTAGGCTTTTGTAGCATCGCATCATCCCGTTTTCGCAGATGCACAAGAGGTTCGACGTGACGCTATTCAAGGTCTATGCAAGAGCTCTGCGCTATCTTGGCGCCTACAAGCTGCGCGTATCCCTGGTCGTTGTCGCAAACATTGTTCTTGCGACGATCACCATCGCGGAGCCGATCCTGTTCGGTCGCATTATCGATGCGATTTCGGGCAAGGGTGAGGTCAAGCCCATCCTCTTCATGTGGGCGACTTTCGCCGTCTTCAACACCATTGCCTTCGTCCTGGTGGCCCGCGAGGCCGACAGACTGGCCCATGGCCGGCGAGCGACGCTGTTGACGGAAGCCTTCGGCCGCATCATTTCCATGCCGCTCGGCTGGCACCATCAGCGCGGCACCTCCAACGCGCTGCATACATTGCTGCGCGCCTGCGAGACGCTGTTCGGCCTCTGGCTGGAATTCATGCGCAACCATCTGTCGACGGTCATCGCGCTTGCCCTTCTGATACCGACCGCAATGTCGATGGACCTGCGCCTTTCCGCCGTACTCATGGTGCTCGCCATCGCCTACTGGCTGATCGGCCGCGTCGTCATGAGCCGCACCAAGGACGGCCAGGCTTCGGTCGAGAACCATTATCACACCGTCTTCTCGCATGTCAGCGACTCGATCAGCAACGTTTCTGTCCTGCACAGCTACAACCGCATCGAGGCCGAAACCAGGGCGCTGAAATCCTTCGCCGACCGTCTGCTCGAAGCGCAGTATCCGGTGCTCGACTGGTGGGCGATCGCCAGCGCACTGAACCGCATGGCGTCGACCATCGCGATGATGGTGGTCCTGATCATCGGCACCATGCTCGTCCAGGCCGGCCAGCTGCGCGTCGGCGACGTCATCGCCTTTATCGGCTTCGCCAACCTGTTGATCGGCCGCCTCGACCTGATGCGCCAGTTCGCTACGCAGATTTTCGAGGCCCGTTCCAAGCTCGAGGAATTCTATGCGCTGGAAGACTCGGTGCGTGAACGTGAAGAGCCGGCCGGCAACGGCGAAATCAAGGACGTCAGGGGTGCGATCGAATTCCGCGACGTCTCCTTCGGCTTCGGCAACAGCTCGCAGGGCCTGCATAACGTCTCCTTCTCGGTGAAGGCAGGCCAGACGGTCGCGATCGTCGGCCCGACCGGCGCCGGCAAGACGACGCTCGTCAACCTGCTGCAGCGTGTCTATGATGCCCAGGGCGGCAAGATCCTCGTCGACGGCACCGATATCACCAAGGTGACCCGTAAGTCGCTGCGTCGCCACATCGCCACCGTCTTCCAGGATGCGGGCCTGCTGAACCGTTCGATCAGCGACAATATCCGCCTTGGTCGCGAAGGCGCCAGCGAAGAGGAAATGCGCCGTGCGGCCGAAGCCGCCGCCGCCGCCGACTTCATCGAGACCCGTGAGGAGCGCTACGATACGCATGTCGGTGAACGCGGCAACAAGCTCTCCGGCGGCGAGCGCCAGCGTATCGCGATTGCTCGCGCCATTCTGAAGGACGCGCCAATCCTGGTGCTCGACGAGGCGACCTCGGCGCTCGACGTCGAAACCGAAGCCCGCGTCAAGGCGGCAATCGACAACCTGCGCCAGAACCGCACCACCTTCATCATCGCCCACCGCCTGTCGACGGTCCGCGAAGCCGATATGGTGCTCTTCCTAGATGACGGCCGTGTCGTCGAACAGGGCAGCTTCGACGAACTCAGCCACAGCAACGGCCGCTTCGCCGCCCTGCTGCGCGCCAGCGGCATCCTGACGGACGAAGAAGTCCGCAAGGCCCATGCCACCGAAGCCGCCTGATCGGTTCGGGTTTCAAGATAAAGGCCGGAAGGGTAGCTCCTTCCGGCCTTTTTGTTTGCTCTGAGACCTGGCAGGCTTTCCTGGTCAGATTGAAGCATTCTGTTGGCCCAAAGGAGTTCAATGATCGAGCGGCCGACGCCCGTCGTCGCCGACGGCGGCAAAGGTCCAGAGATCCTGCGGCCGGCGGGCGATCTTGCGAGCCCCCAGGCCGGATGCTCGTCCCGGATATCAAGCAACCGCATGTTCGAGATCGGCTCCCGTGCGCCATGGGCTGGCATGCGGCCGGCGGGAGCAGTCCTCCACCGGCTCGCCCGCCCGCAAGCGCCGCAGCCAGACGTAGCCGGTCTGTCGGCTGATGTAGTGGCGCTGGCAAAGCTCAGATACGTTCTCCCCCTCAAGCTCTGCCAGCCGGCAGAATTCCAAATATTCGTCCGCAATCGACCTCGGCCGCTAGAGCCTTTCCTGGTCAGATTGAAGCATTCTGTTGGCTCAAACGGAGTCGGATGCTCGACCGGCCGGCGCGCATCGTAGCCTGGCTCTACGGCCAAGCCGGCCGGTGGGCGAGCATCTTTCCACCAGGGCAGAGGCGATCGGCTCGGGCGGAATGCTTCAATCTGACGAGGCTCTAAACCATGCCGACCTCCCGAGAAATCATCACGGAAGTGTCAGGCATGTCTCCGAACATCTGTCAGTATTGCATCAAGGCCGTGGGGGAGATGCCCGGCATGGCCGAGGGGTATCCGACGCCGCAACGTCTCCGCGGGACTTGGACGATTGATCCCCTCGCCGATCTTTCCTAGTCTCTAACCTCCGCCAGTCGAAGAGCAACGGGGAGCGAAGCCATGAAGGTCCTGCGCATCGTCGCCAATATTCAGGCACCGGATATCACTCTGGCCCGGCGCTTCTATCAGGATATCCTCGGTCTCGACGTCATGATGGATCACGGCTGGATCACGACGTTCGGCACCCCGCGCTCGATGAACGTTCAGCTCAGCATCGCCAGCGAAGGCGGTTCCGGAACGGAGGTGCCCGCCCTCTCGATCGAGGTCGACGACCTCGATGCTGCTTTCGCGGCAATGTCGGCCTCAGGCTTCCCGATCGAGTACGGCCCGGCCGACGAGCCTTGGGGCGTCAGGCGCTTCTATGTGCGCGATCCCTTCGGCAAGCTGGTGAATATCCTCGTTCATAAAAATTGAGCCGGCGGCCATCGGCCGCCGGCTCCTTCATGTCGGGCAAATCCGAGCTCTATTTCCGATCGTTGTGGCGATAGACATTTGCCGTTCTGCCAATGCGGACAGGAACAGGGATGGTGGCGGTATCGGCGACAAGTTTCCCCTTGAGCCTGCCCTGCTGGCGCTTGCGTTCGAGATAATAGGCATAGGCGAATTGTGTCGCGACCCCAGCGATCACGAAGAGCGGACCGATCAGTTGGTCCTTGTTGGTGATGTAGAGCACCACCTGACCGATCATGGCGAGGATCGTGCCGGCGACGAAGATGTTCAGCGAGTGGCGGCCGAGGATCGTCAGCGGATGGTCCGCAGGACGGCGCAGGATACGCGACAGTGCCGGGATGCTGATAACGAGATAGGTCAGCGCCAGCACATGCAGCAGCCGCGGCAGCGACAGGAAGGTCTTGTCGAAACCGGTGATGACAGGCGGCAGGCCAAGTGCTGCCAGCGAGTTGCCGAAAATCCAGAGATGGCCGGTCACCCAGATGAAGGACAGCATGACGTAACCGGCAGCAACCGTCAGCAGCAGCGGATGCTGCGGGATCGTGCCGCCGCGCTTGATATGCAGCATCGACACGATGCCGATCGTAAACAGGAACTGCCAGGAGAGCGGATTGAGGAACCAATAGCCCTCGATCAGCATGTTGTGCGGCGCCACTTCGTAGATGCCCGCAAGCAGCCAGACCGTGCCCGAGACACCGAGCGCCAGCCAAGGGCTTCGCGCATTCAAGAGCAGGATGACCGGCACCATCAGCATCAGCGCCCCGTACATCGGCAGGATATTATTGTAGCCGATCTGGTGGCCGAGCAGCAGCAGCGCTGGAATGCCTTCCTTCAGGTTCATCAAAACCGCCAGGATATTGATCTCGACCAGCAACCCCGGCCTATGAAACAGCCACGCACCGCAGAGAAAGAGCGCCAGCGTCATGAAGGTGGTGATCATATGGGCGAGATAGAGCGTGAAGGCGCGCTTTGCCGACTTGATCGCCACCGTGAGCCGGTTGCCCGGCTGGAAGCGGCCCCCATAGGCAAGGCCGACGGCAATGCCGGAGATCAGCACGAAGGCCTCGGCGGCATCGGAGAAACCGAAATTCTTCGTCGTCACATATTCGAAAATCTGTCCGGGAACATGATTGATGAAGATCATGATCAGGGCCACGCCACGCAAGACGTCGAGCCTCGTGTCACGCACTGACGCAGCTGCGGATAGGGAACTGCGCCCCGTGACGATGGCTTGGGTCGGCGTGCTTGCCATTGGTCTCTCCTTATTATCCGATTTGCAAACGCGACGACGGCCAAAAGGGTTCCCTTTTGGCCGTCGCGAATCGCCGTCTTTTTCAGCGTGGAGAACGCTGTTATCCGAGCGGATATCCCTCTTCGGGATCGGTGACTTCGCAGCCGTTGATTGACAGAGTGTAGCCGCTGTCATTGGACGCTTTTGAGACCGAAATGCGGTATTTGCCGCCGCCTTGCTCCACCTCTGCCGCAAAACCGTCCCATTCCGAAGGGAGCGACGGGCGCACGTAAATCCGGCCGTCTTTCAGCCGGATACCGAGGATGCCCTCGACGGCGGCGCGATAGAGCCAGCCGGCTGACCCGGTATACCAAGTCCAGCCGCCGCGCGACGTATAAGGCTCGTTTCCGTAGACGTCGGCCGCAACGACATAGGGTTCGACGCGGTATTGCTCCGCTGAAGCCTTGTCGAGCGCATGGGTGATCGGGTTGAGGATCTGGAAGCAGCGGAAGGCATCGTCGCCCCGCTTCAGCTCCGCCAGCGCCATCACGACCCAGGTCGCGGCATGGGTATATTGCCCGCCGTTTTCGCGCACGCCCGGCGGATAGGCCTTGATATAGCCGGGATCCCTGGCGGAATTGACGAAAGGCGGCGTGAACAGCCGGATGATGCGGGCATCCTCGTCGACCAGCTGATCGAGCACCGCATCCATCGCCGTGACGGCGCGGGCCGGATCGCCCTCGCCCGACAGCACGCTCCAGGACTGCGCGATCGAATCGATCCGGCATTCGGGGCTTTCCCTGGAGCCGAGCAGCGCACCGTCGTCGAACGTGCCGCGGCGATAGTAGCCGCCATCCCAGGCCGCAGTTTCCAGCGCCTTCTTCAGCTCGGTGAGATGCGCCGACCAGCGCTCTGCACGGGCCGTGTCGCCGCGCTCTTCGGCATAGGGAATGAAGGAGCGCAATGCCCCCGCCAGGAACCAGCCGAGCCAGACGCTGGTGCCGCGCCCGCCGACGCCGACGCGGTTCATGCCGTCGTTCCAGTCGCCGCCAAGGAACAGCGGCAGGCCGTTGGCCCCCTTGCGAGCGATGGCGAGATCGAGTGCCAGCGCCGCGTGTTCGTAGACGCTCGCCTTGTTCTCGGAGATCTCCGGCTTGTAGAACGAGTCGTGCTGGCCTTCGAGCAGTGCCGGCCCTTCCAGGAAGGCGATCTCCTCGTCGAGCACGTTTTTGTCGCCGGTGACGCTGCAATAGTGGTGGATCGCGTAAGCGAGCCAGACGACGTCGTCGGAGATCAGCGTACGCACGCCCGCACCCGTTCCCGGCAGCCACCAATGCTGTACATCGCCTTCGCGGAATTGCCGCGAAGCGGCATTCAGGATCTGGCGGCGGGCAAGCGAGGGTTCGTGCAGCACGAAGGCCAGCGTGTCCTGCAGCTGGTCGCGGAAGCCGAAGGCGCCGCTTGCCTGGTAGAAGGCGGTGCGGGCCATGATGCGGCAGCCGAGGCTCTGATAGGGCAGCCAGGTGTTGACGAGATTGTTCATCCCGCGATCTGGAGTCGATATCTGCAGCCTGCCGGTGAAATCCCGCCAGAAGGCGCGGTTTGCCTCGACGGTCTCGTCGAACGAAACCTTGCGGATATTGGCGATGACAGTGCGCGCTTCTTCTTCCGTCGGCGTATCGCCGAGGAAGAATGTGAAGTCGCGCTCTTCGCCGGCGCCGAGCTCGATGTCGATTGCAAGCGCCGCGGCCGGATCACCATCGAGTTCCGTCGCGCCGGAAAGAGCGGCGGCGGAAGTGACGGCCTGCGGTGCCTGGATCGTCCCCGCCTTGCCGATGAATTCGCGCCGGCTTGCCGAGAAACTCGAAAGTGTCTCGCTCGCCGCGAAGAAGGCGGTGCGGTTGGAAAAATCGATGCTGTAGGGATTGGTGGCAAACAGCGCCCCCGTCTCCTCATCATGGCTCGACAGGATGAAAGGCACCGTGCGTCCCGGATTGCTGCCGAGAATCCATTCGACATAACCGTAGAGACGCAGCTTGCGGCCAGTCGAACCGGTGTTGCGCAGGCGCAGGCGTTGCAGTTTCACCGGCTTTTCGCGGTCGATCGTCTGCGTCAGCTCAAGCGCGATATCGTGCTGAACGCTGGAGAAGACGGAATAACCGAGCCCGTGGCGGGCTTCGAAACGGATGTCCGGCCGGCGGGAAAGTGCTGCGAACGGCGTCATGACGGCACCGCTGTCCAGATCGGTGAGATAGAATGCCTCGCCCGAACGGTTGACCACCGCATCGTTCGACCAGGAGGTCAGCTGATAGTCGCGCGAATTGACGCTCCAGGTGAAACCCGAGCCCTCGGCCGACACATGGAAGCCGAAGCTGTCGTTGGAAATGACATTGATCCAGGGCTGCGGCGTCGCATGACCTCCAGGCAGCCGAACGACATATTCGCGTCCGTCGCGGGCAAAGCCGCCGATGCCGTTCCAGAAGTCGAGATCGCCTTCCTCCTCGATGATGACGGCGGGCACGACAGGTGGCGGCACCGGCGCAACACGCTTGACGGGGGCCTTGTTGCGCTCGACCCGTTCCATTTCCTGCAGTTCCTCCTTGGAGGGTGCAAACAGCGCGACGGCGCGGTTGATCTGGTCGACCACCTTGCCGTTCTTGGTGTGTAGCGTGACGCGGGAAGCCGCGATCAGCGCATGATAAGTGGCTTCTTCCATCAGGTCCTTGCGAACCGCAAAGATATGCTGGCGCAACCCGTCGGCCTGGCCCATGCGGCGCACGTTTTCGCACATGGCGTCGAGCGCATGCTGCATGTCCTGCGCATAGGACGAAGCGCGTTCGTTCATGATGACGAGATCGGCGGTGACGCCGCGCGAGCGCATATATTCCTGCGCCAGCAGCGCCTCGCGGGCGATGTCGAGGTCCATGTCATCGTTGATGCGCAGCGTGAAGATCGGGAAGTCGCCGGAGATCGCCAGCGGCCAGAGCGCCGATTGCGACTGCAGGCCGGCCTCGACGGTCGCCTCGTCCTTGCGCAGTTGCATGTCGGGATAGACGAGGTAGCGTCCGAGATGCTGGAAGGCGGCCGCCTGCTGGGAGGTGACGCCGACATGGCGCATCTGCACCTGCGTGCGTGTCCAGGCTTGGACGAGCTCGTGGGTGAAGGCATCGGGATGACGGTAGCGATTGACCGCCTTGTCGACTTCCTCGCGGCTTGGCGCCGCAATCGTCCAGAAGATCACGCTGACTTTCTTGCCGGCCGGTACGCGGACGGTGCGACGCAGCGACATGACGGCATCGAGCATGAAGCCATCGCTGCCGGAAAGCGTGGCACCCGGATCGAAGGCCGCCGCATCGGCAAGGCTGCGGCCACGGCCGATGAACTTGCGCCGGTCGGTCTCGAATTCGGTATGGCGGGTGTCGCCGGCATTGTCGACGATCAGATGTGCGATGCTGATATTCGGCTCGTTCGGGTCGCGCTTGTTGCGTTCGGCGCGGATGACGTCGCCGCGCTTGCCGATCTCTGTCTTGACGAACATGCGGGCGAATGCCGGATGTGCATTGTCGGTATCGTCGGAGGTGATCACCGGTTCGAGATAGGAGGTGACCTCGATGAAACGGTCTTCCGTGCCCATGTTGAGCAGCGTGACGCGACGGGCCTCGGCATCATGCTCGGTGGCGACGATGCATTCCACCTCGCTTGTGAGGTCGCCGACCATCTTGGTGAACTGCGCCTTCTCGTCGGCGAATTCGACCTTGATCTTTTCGCCTTCGACGCCCTTCGGCTCTGATGTCGCCGACCACCATTCGTTGGTGGCGGTATCGCGCAGGAAGATGAAGCTGCCCCAGCGGTCTTCAGTCGGATCAGGCTTCCAGCGGGAAACGGAAAGATTGTTCCAGCGGGAATAACCCGCGCCCGTCGCCGTCAGCATCACCGAATAATGACCGTTCGACAGGAAGACGAGTTCGCGGTCACGCGAAGCCGGATCGTTGATCTTCCGGAGCTCCGGCCGCAGGAGATCGTCCTGGATGCTGGCCGGTGTGTCGGATTCATGCTTGCCGCTCATGACAGGAATATCGCGCGGCGCCTTTTCCTGCAGCAGCAACTCCGCCGCCTCGATGACGGGATCGGCGTGGAAGAGCTCGCGCAGATGACCGTTGAAGGCGACGTTGGCGACCGCCGCAATCGACATGCCGTGATGATGTGCATAATAATTGTAGACCACCGCACATTTCTTGCCTTCCGGCACGCGCGTCGGCGTGAAGTCGACGGCGTCGTGGAAGCCGAACTTGCCGAGTGCGCCGAGCTTGCGCAGCTTTTGCAGGTTTTCCAGCGCGGCCGGCGGATCGTATTGGCTGGCGAGCAGCGAGGCATAGGGCGCGATGACGGCATTATGGCCGAGGCCGCGCTTCAGACCGAGCGTGGGCACGCCGAAATTCGTGTACTGATAATTGAGGTTATGGTCGCGGGCATTGAAGGCCGCTTCCGAAATGCCCCAGGGAATACCGAGCTTGCGGGCGTAATTCATCTGCTCGACGACGACCAGATTGTTGGTCTGGTTGAGAATACCCCCGCCGCGCTCCTGCATGACGAGCGGCGGCATCAGATATTCGAACATCGAGCCGGACCAGGAAACCAGCGCACCGCGCGACCCCACAGGCACGACCTGGCGGCCGAGGCGGTACCAGTGTTCCGTCGGCAGGTCGCCCTTGGCGATGCCGAAAAGGCTGGTCAGGCGGCATTCCGAGGCGAGAAGGTCATAACAGGCCTGGTCGAGTTCACCGCTTTCGACGCGATAGCCGATCGACAGCAGACGCCGCTCCGGCCGGAACAGGAAGCCGAAATCCATCGAGAAGGCGAGATCGCGCGCCTTGTCGCGCAGCGCCACCAGGCGCGGCCTCAGCGCATCGACTTTGGAAAGGTCGAAGGTGCTGTCGGAAATATGCGCCTCGCAAACCTTCACCAGGGATGCCGCCCATTGGGTGACCTCTTCACTCTGCTTCGACTTGACCTCATGGTCGAGATTGGCAGCGAGCTTCTCGATGTCGCGCGCGAGAACCGCAAGGTTGATGATGCGGATCGAGGCGAATTCGTGCTCGCGTTTGACGGCGGCAAGCGCGTTCTGGAAGCCGACGATGCGCTCCTCCAGGCGCCGGCGCAGCGGGCGCACGGTCTTGCGGTCATCGGGCAGGTCCGCCAGCACTTCGCGGAGAATGCCGGCCGTGTCGCCGACGCCGTCGAGATTGCCCTGCATATGGGCGGACGGCGCCTCTGCCCAGTTGCGGCAGGCCGACGAAATGGCGATCAGATGGCCGGCGAGATTACCGCTGTCGACGGCCGAGACGTAACGGGGCCCCAGCGTCTGCAGCGTGTCAGTGTGATACCAGTTGAACAGATGGCCGCGGAATTTCTCCATTCTGTCGATCGTCGCGATCGTCTGCTCCAGCCGTTCGAGCGTCTCCTCGAAGGAGAACCAGCCGAAATGCCGGCCGGAAACAACGGAAAGCAGATAGACGCCGATATTGGTCGGCGAGGTGCGCGCCGCGACAATCACATGCGGCGTTTCCTGGATATTGTCCGGCGGCAGATAGTTCTGCTCGGCCGTCGTGAAGGTCTCGAAATAACGCCAGGTGCGCCGGGCGATCTTGCGCAGCTCGCTCGACACGGAATCGGCGACCTCGAGCCGGTCCTCGGTCTCCGCCGACTGGCTGACATACCAGGCGACGACAGGCGACAGTATCCACAGCAGCGCGAAGGGAATGCCGACAAGGAAGGCGTTGTCGCCGGGAAGGGCTGCGAAACCGAGCGCCAGCAGCGCCAATGCCGGTGCATGCCACATCGCCTTGTAATAGGAGATCAACGTGCCCTGGCCGCCGGCCTGAACGCTGGCAGCGGTCCGCCACTGCAGCATCAGCTTGCGGCTGACGAACAGGCGATAGAGCGAACGGCCGATCGCATCCGCCATCATGCAAGCCGAATCGGCGATGAAGACGATGCGCAGCGCAACCTGCGCGTTGGCGGCCGTGATATCGGACCAGACCGTATAGAGATGGGCGCGGGCGATGATATCGCTGGTGCGCGGGATGATGCCGTTGATGAGCGACAGCGTCGGCGCGACGAAGAGGCAGAAGATCAGCAGAATCTGCCAGATGAGCGCGCCGAGCGGCCCCATGAAATACCAGCCGAGCACGGAGGCGAAGAACCAGGCGATCGGCGTCAGCGAGCGGCGCAGATTGTCGAACATCTTCCAACGGCCGAGTGCCGTGACGCCGTATTTCGGATTGAACATGTAGGGGAGAAGCTGCCAGTCGCCGCGTGCCCAGCGATGCTGCCGCGAGGTTTCCACCTCGTAGCGGATCGGGAAATCCTCCACCAGTTCGAGATCGGTGACGAGCGCGCAACGCGCCATCGAGCCCTCGAGAAGATCGTGGCTGAGCACGGAGTTCTCGTCGATCCGGCCCTTCAACGACGCTTCGAAGGCATCGACATGGTAAAGGCCCTTGCCGGTGAAGGTGCCTTCGCCGGCGAGATCCTGATAGACGTCGGAAACGGTGAAGACATAAGGATCGAGGCCACGGTTGATGGAAAAGACGCGCTGGAAGACCGACGCGTCCTTGCCTGTCGTCAGCGACGGCGTGACCCGCGGCTGCAAGACGCCATAGCCGCTTTCGACGCGGCCGGTTTTCGGATTGATGACCGGGCGGTTGATCGGATGATAGAGCTTGCCGACGAGCTTGGTGACGGCATCGCGCATCAGGCGCGTATCGGCATCGAGCGTCATGACATATTGCACGTTGGCCGGCACGGTATTGGCGCCCGGCAGATAGGTCGTGTCGCGGTCGCCGCGCAGCAGCATGTTCAGCTCATGCAGCTTGCCGCGCTTGCGCTCCCAGCCCATCCAGACGCCTTCCGCGGGATTGTAGAGGCGGCGGCGATGCAACAGATAGAAACGCGTCTTGCCGTCATAGGCATAGCGGGCGGAGAGATTGGCGATCTCGCGCCTGGCATAATCGAGAACCTCGAGATCGGCAGGCGTTTCTTCGACCTCGCTGTCCGGCCAGTCGCTGAGCATCGCGAAATAGATCTCGCCGCGCGGATTGGCGAGATAATGAACCTCGAGATTGCGCACGTGATCGTCGACGCTGTCACGGTTCGAGATCAGGCAGGGCACGACGAGCAGCGTGCGCGCATCTTCCGGAATGCCTTCCTTGAACTCGTAGCCGACGAGGCGTGCCGGCGTCACGAAGAAGGATAGCAAGGTGTTGAAGAGACCTGTCGCCCCCTCCGACGCCGGCACTGAGAACATGATCAGCAGCAGGGCGATTTCAAACGCACCCATGCCGGCATTCGCCATGAATTTGCCGACGATCGCCATGGCGATGATGGTCAGCAGCATGACGGGCACGGCAATCGCCAGCCAGTTGAACCGGCGCACGGCGCGCACGAAATGCTGGATGACCGTCGGGCGATAGTTCGCGCGTGCTTCGAGCTTCGGCCGCTGCGCGCCGGACAGGAAGCCGCCGACATTCGGTTCGTGCGGCTGCGGCTCGTCGGAGGCCTTGGCGGCGTCAGTCATGTCGAGCGCCAGCTGGGCGATTTCCATTTCCGTCAGCGGCGAGCGCTTGGCCAGCTTCTCGATCTGTTTGCGATATTTGTTGCGCGAGCCGGAATCGAGGATGCCGTAATCCGAATGCTCCCAGAGCAGCTTGTCGACATGGCTGACCTGCTCGACCCAGACCGACCATTCGGCGTCATCGATCTCGCGAAGGCTGCGGATGATGTTGCCCATCGTCACGTTGCCGGAAGAAAGTCGGCTGTGTTCGGCCGTCGTCGTCTCTTCGGTGTTGCGGCCGAGCTCTTCCAGCCGCGCGTCGAGCCAAGTGATCGCCAGGCTCGACGTCTGCGAGCCGTCGCGCAGGCGATAGAGGAACTGCGTCGAGAAGGTATTGTCCTCGGCAAGCGATTCCAGCGTCTTCAGATAGGCGGTCGCCCCGGCTGGATCCGTTAGGCGCACCAATTCATCGGCCGCCTCGTTGGCGCGGCGGCGCAGGCGGCGGCTAGCTTCGACACGGCTCGAAATGCGGCGAAGGTTTTCCACGAGCACATAGCGCACGAGGGAGGGCAACGCCCAGAGTTCGCCGATCCTGAGCGTCTCGCTGGCCTGGAAGCCATCGACCAGCGCCGTCAGGCTTTCCTGCGAGATCGTGCTATGGGTATGAGCGACATAGAGCCAGGCAAGCACGAGGGTGCGCGGCACCTCGACGCCACCGACGACCATGGTCGGCAATTCGCGATAGAAGCGGCGAGGGAAGTCGCGTCGCACCTCCTGGATCGCCTCTTCGACGATATAATGATTGTCCAGCAGCCATTCTGCCGCCGGCGTGATCGTCTCGCCGGCTTCGACGTCGGTCGCCGTGGTCCGGTAGACACGCAGAATTTCCTTCTCGTTTTCCTTATGGCGGGCGAAGAAATCGAACGGAGCGAAAGCCGGCAGCTTGTCGACGCCGTTGCGGGCGACCGCATCGCCCATCGCCTTGATGTCCTCGATGGAAAGATAGGTCGAGCGGATCGAATCGTTATGATCGATCTGCTTCGTCTCGGGTTCGCGCGAAAGGCTCGGAGAAAGATTGGAAATAGACATGGGTTCGGTTCTGGATCCAAACGAAGTTATGGCTGTTTGCTCAGCCTTTTGCACTGCTTATCATGACTGCTACATGAACGGAGCCCTAATCTTCAAAGATCGATGAAGTGGGGGTGAACGACACTTGGCAAGCGATGCAAACGGGCTAAGCCCTGGTTCAGGACGCGGCCCGACGGGATCGAGACCATCGATACCTTCTCCGCGAAAGCCATGTCGAAAATTTGGACACTATCGGGATAATTCAAGTCAAGAGACGTTCGCCGCTTGCCCGCCGAGCTTGTCTGGGCGGTGGGAATGACGAAGATGCCGGCCCCTGGTCCCGGCGATCAACAGCTTCGATTTCAGAAAAAGAAGAGAAGACGATCGCCAGATCCTACGCCTGACAGCGATTTGGGCGAGCTTGCACCCCGCGCATGAGCAAGTTCGCCGCGGCGCGCTTTGGACGGCGTGAAAAGAATAGAAGAATGATGACGAGTGGGAAAGCCGAGACAAATTAATGTTCGGAATTCAATAAGGGCGGAAACCGCCGCAGCGCCGGCACCTGCCGACGCTTAATCATCCACCGGATTACCCGACGACGCCGCAAACCATGGCCACGACGAACAGGAACGCCGCGGTGAAGATCGCTCCATGAAGCACCGTCTGAAGCCTGTGGCGCGTGGTGAGCGGCTTCTTGGTCGGTACGGAACCATACTGGTTCACGTGAGCATGCGAAATACCCAGATCTGCCATATGTCGCCTCCGTTGTTCTCGTGCGGCCGGTTGTGCGGCTCGCGCTTATATTCTTATTTTCTCTATCAAGTAGGTAGAGATAAAATTCCGTCTAGAGCGAACGGAAGAGAATATTCAACCAGCCCTTTTAGCAGAGCGTGCGCCATGCCCAGATCAACGAGCGCTCGACGGCACTCTCCTTCTCAGGCGGGTTGGAGGAAGCCTCGATCAGCCGGCGGTCCTTTTCCGCGGGAAGGGATACCGAAATCTGTTCCCGGCGATCGGTTTTCACCGGAGGATCGAGGTAGCCCATGGTCATCCCACCGAGAAAGAACATGCTTCAACCTCCATCGATCACGAAAGCTAACAAACGTTAACGGGATCATGACAGAAGCAAGGCAGCTGTCAATAGTCTAGTTGAATGGTCGTCTTTTAGGAAAACATTATCCTTAACAGCGCCGCCGATCTTTTCTTTTCAAAGATTTGAAAAGATTGGCCTTCAGGCTTTGACGAAACCCTTGCTCGCGATCATCAAATTTCTCGTATAGTCCTCGTGAACCGCACCCGCCGCCAGTTCCTGCGAGCTCAACCGCTCGACGACGACGCCGTTGCGCATCACGGCGAGCCGTTCACACATATGGGTGACGACACCGAGATCATGGCTCACCATCACGAAGGTGAGCTTGCGGTCGCGTCGGATCTGCTCCAGCAGGTTCAGCACCTCCGCCTGCACCGAGGCGTCGAGTGCCGATGTCGGCTCGTCGAGCAGCAGGATCGCCGGTTCCACGATCAGCGCCCGGGCGATCGCCACACGCTGGCGCTGGCCGCCAGAAAGCTGGTGCGGGTAGCGGAAACGGAAACCATTGCCGAGGCCGACCTCGTCGAGCGCCCGGGCGATGCGCTTCTCGCTGTCGGCGATGCCGTGGATTGCAAGCGGTTCGAGCAGAAGCCGGTCGATGGTCTGGCGCGGATGCAGCGAACCATAAGGATCCTGGAAGACCATTTGCACGCGCCGGTAGAAGACTTTGCTGCGCTTCGACCCTTTCAACACTTCGTCGTCGATGTGGATCGCGCCGCTGCTTACCGGCGCAAGCCCGGCAACGGCCCGCAGTAAGGTCGATTTTCCCGAGCCGGACTCACCGACGAGGCCAAAGGATTCGCCGCGTTCGACGGCGATGCTGACATCCTTCAGCGCATGAAAATGGTCGTAGACGACGCTGAGATTGTCGACTTGAAGAGCTGCGCTCATGCCGCCCACTCCGGCTTGCGGTCGAGCACCGGCAGCGGATGGCGGTTTGCACCGATCTCGGGCATGCAATTCAGCAGTCCTTGCGTATAGGGATGCTGCGCATGTTTGAGATCGGCCGCCGCCAGTTCCTCGACGATCTTTCCGGCATACATGACGATGACGCGGTCGCAGAAGGAAGAGACCAGCCTCAGATCGTGGGAGACGAAGATCAGCCCCATGCCGCGCTCGGACACCAGCTTGTCCATGATCCTCAGCACGTCGAGTTGCACCGTCACGTCGAGCGCCGAGGTCGGCTCGTCGGCAATCAGCAGTTCAGGTCCGGCAATGAGCATCATGGCGATCATTGCCCGCTGCCCCATGCCGCCCGAAACTTCGTGCGGATGCAGGTCGAAGACACGCTTCGGGTCGCGGATCTGCACCGCTTCCAGCATGGCGAGCGCGCGCTCGCGCGCCTCCGCCTTGCCGACCTTCTCATGTGTGCGCAGTGTCTCGCAGATCTGCCGTCCGATGGACATGACGGGATCGAGCGAATATTTCGGATCCTGCAGGATGATGGCGATGCGCTTGCCCCGCAGCCTGCGCCTTTCGCCGGCAGACGCATTGATCAGATCGATGCCGTTGAAATTAAGCCTGTCGGCCGTGACGATGCCGTGTTTCGGCGTCAGGCCCATGATCGCCCGTCCGGTCTGCGACTTGCCGGAACCGGATTCGCCGACGATGCCGAGCCTTTCCTTGCCGAGCGTGAAGGAGACGCCGCGCACGGCCTCAATCACGCCCGTGCGCGTGGGGTAGCTGACCTTGAGCTTGTCCACCGTCAGAAGTGTCGTCATTGGCCGCTCTCCTTCGGATCGAGCGCGTCGCGCAGGCCGTCGCCGAGGAGATTGAAGCCGAGGCTGACGATGAGGATGGCGATGCCGGGCATCGCCGCGACCCACCATTGATCGAGGATGAAGCGCCGGCCCGAGGCGATCATCGCACCCCACTCCGGCAATGGTGGCTGCGCGCCCAAGCCGAGGAAACCGAGACCGGCCGCCGTCAGGATGATGCCCGCCATGTCGAGCGTCACGCGCACGATCAGCGAGGAAATGCAGAGCGGCATGATATGGCGCACGACAATGCGAAGCGGCGAGGCACCCATCAGCTTCACCGCCGAAATATAGTCGGAACGCCGGACCGCCAGCGTCTCGGCACGGGCGATGCGCGCATAGGGCGGCCAGGAGGTGATGGCGATGGCGATGATCGCGTTCTGGATGCCGGGACCGAGAGCGGCGACGAAGGCGAGCGCCAGCACCAGCTTCGGAAAGGCAAGGAAGATATCGGTGATGCGCATCAGCGTCGCATCCACCCAGCCTCCGGCATAACCGGAGACGGTGCCGACGATCAACCCGATCGGCGCCGAGATGATGGCGACGAGCGCGACGACAAGGAGCGTCAATCGCGATCCGTAGATCAGCCGGGAATAAATATCACGACCCTGGTCATCCGAACCGAGCCAGAATTCCCCCGTGCCGGGCGGCAGCAGGCGGGCATTGCGCAGATCGCCGACCACCGGATTATGCGTGGCGAGCACATCGGCGAAGGCGGCGATGAAAAGCAGCGCCACGATGATCAGCAGACCAACGACGGCGAGCCTGTTTGCCGTAAACTGCCGCCAGGTGACATAGGTGCGGCCGAGGCGGGCCTGCAGGCGCGATTGCGGCCGGTCGGAGAGCAGCCATTCGCGGCGGCTCATCGCAGGAGATGGGCTGGCATTGGCCGTCATCGGTTTCGCGTCCTCGGGTCGAGCGTCCGGTAGAGAAGATCGGACAGAAGGTTGATACCGATGAAGACCGTACCGATGACGATCGTGCCGCCGAGCACGGCGTTCATGTCGGCATTCTGCAGCGAATTGGTGATGTAGAGCCCGATGCCTGGCCAGGAAAAGACGGTCTCGGTCAGCACCGATCCCTCGAGCAGGCCGGCATAGGAAAGCGCAATGACGGTAACGAGCGGCACGGCGGCATTGCGCAGCGCATGGCCCCAGATCACCCGCGTTTCCGAAAGCCCCTTGGCACGTACGGCGACGATATATTCCTGGGAAAGCTCGTTCAGCATGAAGCTGCGCGTCATCCGGCTGATATAGGCAAGCGAGAAGTAGCCGAGCAGGGATGCGGGCAGGATGATGTGGCGGAACACATCGTAGAACACATCCCACTGCCCCTGCCAGGCACTGTCCAGAAGGTAGAAGCCGGTGATCGGCGTGAACGTATATTCGAAGACGATGTCGATGCGGCCGGGAAAGGCCACCCAGCGCAATTGCGCATAGAAGATCACAAGCGAGATCAGCGCCAGCCAGAAGATCGGCACCGAATAACCGATCAAGCCGATGACCCGCACCACCTGGTCGACGATGCTGCCGCGGCGCACCGCGGCGAGAACCCCGAGCGGCACGCCGACGAAAGCGCCGATCAGCGTTCCGAGCGTCGCGAGCTCCACTGTCGCCGGAAATGCACGGCGAATATCGACCATCACCGGATTGGTCGTCAGGACCGAATTGCCGAAATCGCCGGACAGGATGCCTTTGATATAGATGAAGAACTGCTGGTAGAGCGGCAGGTTGAAGCCCATCTCCTGGCGCACGCGCTCGACGACATGGTTGGGCGCGCGATCGCCAAGGATGGCGAGCACGGGATCGATCGGCACGACGCGGCCGATGAAGAAGGTGACGGCCAGCAGGCCGAGATAGGTGGTGACGGCGGCAAACAAAAACCGCCCTAACGCCTTTGCAAAGGCGCCGGCACGGCCCTTTCGGGGCCGCGCCTCCTGCGTTGTTTCGACGGTGCTCAAGTCACTCAATCCCGCCGGATTATTCCTTGGCGATCGGACCGACGAAATTGGTGTCGAAGCTCGGACCCAACTTGAAGTCCTTCACGCTTTTGCGGTAGCCAGCCACCTCGGTCTGTTGGAAGATGAAGACGAAGGGGCTGTTTGCCAGGTACTTCTTCTGGATGTCCTGATATATGGCGGCGCGCTTGGCGGCGTCGCGTTCGAGAAGTGCGGCCTTGGCTTGCTTGTCGAGTTCCGGCGCTTCCCAGGTGTTGCGCCATGCGAGCGTCTTCACCGTGCCTGCATCGGAATTGTCGGGATTGCCGGTAAAGGTGTCGGCATTGGAATTCGGGTCGAAATAGTCCGAACCCCACTGGCCGATATACATGTCGTGAGTGCGGGCGCGGTACTTGGTCAGCGTCTGCTTGCCGTCGCCGGGGATGATTTCCATCTTCACGCCGGCTTGCGCCAGCGTCTGCTGCATGGATTCGGCAATGCCCGTCACCGGCTGCGTATTGCGCACATCCATGGTGATCGAGAAACCATCGGGTACGCCGGCCTTGGCGAGCAGTTCCTTGGCCTTGGCGACATCGAGCTTGTAGGGATTCTCATCGAGCGCGCCGAGCTGGCCCTTCGGCAGGAAAGTCTGGTGGATCTCGCCGATACCCTTGATCAGCGTTGCGCCGATCGCATCGTAGTCAACCAGGTATTTGAAGGCTTCCTGAACTTCCGGCTTTTTCAGGTTCTCGTTCTTGTTGTTCAGGCTGACATAATAGATCGTGCCCTTCGGCGCACTCGTTGTCGCCAGATCGGCATTCTTCGCAACGGCGTCGATGTCGCCCGGCTCGAGGTTGCGGGCGATATCGATGTCGCCTGCTTCGAGCGCCAGCCGCTGGGCCGAGCTTTCCTTCATGTAGCGATAGATGACGCGATTGAGCTTGGCTTTATCGCCATAGTAATTGTCGTTGCGCTCCAGCACCACGACTTCGTTGGCGCGCCATTCGCGCAGCTTATAGGCGCCGGAGCCGGCATAGCCCGTCTTCAGCCATTCATTGCCGAAATCATTGTCGTATTTGTGCTCGGCATCCGGCGTCACGGCCTTCACATGCTCAAGCACCAGCTTCTTGTCGACGACCGACGCGACGGTTGCCGTCAGGCAATTGAGCACGAAACTCGGCGCATAGGCCTTGTCGACCGTGAAGACGAAAGTGCCGGCATCGGCCGCCTTGGCCTTTTCCGTGACATTGTCGCCGGTCAGGCCGAACTGGGTGAGGATGAAGGCCGGGCTCTTGTCGAGCTTGACGGCGCGTTCGAAGGACCAGGCGACGTCTTCGGCGGTGACCGGGTTGCCGGAGGCGAATTTCAGGCCTGACTTCAGCTTGAACGTATAGGTGAGGCCATCATCGGAAACGCTCCAGCTCTCGGCCAGATCGCCCTTCACCTTCGACGTATCATCCATGTCGAGACGAACAAGCAGACTGTAGCTGTTGGTGGTGATTTCAGCCGTCGAAAGCTCGAAAGCCTCGCCCGGATCCATCGTGATGATATCGTCGATGGCGAATCCTTCGACCAGCGTATCCTTCGGCGTCTCGGCGAAGGCGGCGGGTGCCGCCATCATCAGGAGCGAAAGCGCGGCTCCGGCGGATAGCATGCGAAAATTGCGGCTGAGTTTGGTCATCATCATGGTCTGTTCCCCTGTTTTTTGATTGGATTAGGAAAGGCTTAGGCGCGGTCCTCCCGCCAAGCTTGGGCCAGAATGCGAAGCCAGTTTTCACGGGCAAGTTTTGCGAGGTCGGCATCAGCATAGCCAACCTCCTTGAGAGCGGCAATCAGCTTCTGATTGCCAGCCGCATCACCGATTTCCTCTGGAATGGTGGCCCCGTCGAAATCCGATCCGAGCGCCACGCAATCGATGCCGATGCGGTTCACGAGATAGTCGATATGGCGGATCATGTCGGTAAGCGGCGTATCGCTGTCCGAGCGGCCGTCGGCACGCAGCATGGCGGTGGCATAATTGATGCCGACGAGCCCGCAGCTTTCGCGGATCGCATCGAGCTGCCTGTCTGTCAGGTTGCGCGCGACCGGCGTCAGGGCGTGGGCATTGGAATGAGTGGCGACCAACGGCTGATCCGTCGTCTTCGCCACGTCCCAGAAACCCTTCTCGGTGATATGAGCAAGGTCGATCAGGACGCCGAGGCGATTGCATTCCCTGACCAGTGCGAAGCCGGCATCGGTCAGGCCGGGCGCCGTGTCCGGCGACATTGGGAAGGCGAAGGGCACGCCGTGACCGAAGACATTGTGCCGGCTCCAGACCGGCCCGAGCGACCGCAGCCCCGCGGCGTAGAATACCTCGAGCGCCGAGAGATCGGCGCCGATCGCCTCGCAACCTTCCATATGCATGACGGCGGCAAAAATGTTATCCGCCATGGCGCCGCGGATATCCTTCACCGTCCGGCAGAGCCGCCAGGCGCCAGCCTCGTCGAGCCGCAGCGCGATCGCCGCCATTTCATTGGCGATGGCAAGGGAAGGCAGCGGATCAAGAGGTGCCGCCATCGGCGTGATATAGCGACCGTTAGCATCCGGATCGGCAAAGACGAGATCGCCCGAGGGAATGTAGATGGCGCAGAGACCGCCCGAAAGACCGCCCTCTCTGGCGCGACGCGCATCGATATGGCCGACCGTCGTGCCGTCTGCGAATTCCGCGATCGGGTCGCTGCCGTCTTTTGAATGTGTCCAGAGTCGAAGGAGAACGTCGTTGTGACCGTCAAATACGAATTGCATCTGTCTTCCTGCGCTGCCCGAGCGGGCGAATGAAGCGGCAGAATAGAAAAGCTGACGGAATTCGCCACCTCTTTTTTTAAAAATCCGTCATCGACGCTGGAACAGGATGATTTTCGGCCAGATCGGCTTAAAATCTGAATGCTCTTCTAAGTTAAATAGTTAGAGCGTGATGCCGTCCGAAAACCGCTCACACTGTTCGGCATCATGCTCTCAAAACGGAACGGGGGCCGAGGCCCCCGCAAAACTATCGGATCACGCTGCCGGAAATTAGTGCTTGCGGCGTTTCTTCTGTCTGTAGACGTCGATGACAACAGCCGCGACGATGATGAGGCCCTTGACGATCTCCTGGTAATAGGCGTCGATCCTGAGGAAGGTGAAGCCGGAGGTCATGACGCCGAGAATGATGGTGCCGATGACTGTGCCGGTAATGCGCCCGACACCGCCGGTGAGCGAAGTGCCGCCGATGACGGTCGCGGCGATCGCGTCAAGTTCATATCCGACACCCATGCTGGCCTGAGCGGTTTCCGCACGTGCCGCCGTGACGATACCGGCAAGGCCGGCAAGCAATCCCGCAATCACATAGACCTTGACGAGATGCGCCTCGATGTTGATGCCGGAAACACGCGCGGCCTGCGGATTCGCGCCGATGGCATAGGTGAACTTGCCGTAGCGGGTGTAGCGCAGCGCGATATGAAAGATCAGTGCAACGACCAGGAAGACGACAACCGGCCAGGCTTTCGTTCCGATGAAATGAAACTGCTCGGTGATCCCGGAAACCGGCTGTCCCTTTGTATACCACTTCGCCACGCCTCTGGCCGAAACGAACATACCAAGCGTGGCAATGAACGGCGGGATCTTGGTGTAGGCGATGAGCGCGCCGTTCGCGAGGCCGGCCGCCGCCCCGATCAGCAGACCGACGACGATGGGCACGAAAGCCGGCAGGTCGGTCAGCGAGGGAAAGACGGCCCGTCCCCAGGTCGAGGACTGGGCAAAGCTCGTTGCGATCATCGCCGTCATGCCAACGACCGAACCTGACGAAAGGTCGATGCCGCCGGTGATGATGACCTGCGTGACGCCGACGGCGATGATGCCGATGACGGAGACCTGCAGGATCATGATCGTCAGACGCTGCGAATTCATCAGGAAGCTTTGGCCGATGAACATCCAGCCGAGCACTTCGTAGATGAGTGCGATGCCGACAAGCACGAGGAAAATGCTGAGTTCCGTCGGTATGCGCCGCCGCCTTTGCCGGGTTGCGAGCGGAGCCGCGCTCTCTGCTGCCTTGGTAGTCATGTCAAACCTCCCTTGGACGATCGCCGTCGACGCATCACTGCGCAGCCAGCTCCATCACCTTTATCTGCGTTGCTTCGTCGCGATTGAGGAAACCGGTCACGCGTCCCTCGTGCATGACCATGATGCGGTCGCTCATGCCGAGAACCTCGGGCATCTCGGACGAGATCATCACCACCGCCACGCCGTTTCGCGCCATCTCCACGACCAACCGGTGGATTTCCGCCTTGGCGCCGACATCGATGCCGCGCGTCGGCTCGTCAAGGATGAGGATGCGCGGATTGGTGAGCAGCCAGCGGCCGATCAGCACCTTCTGTTGATTGCCGCCCGAAAGATTTTCCACCCGCTCGTAAAGATTGGGCGTTTTCACGCGCAGCTTTTTTGCCATGTCTTCGCAGGTTGCCTCGACTGCGCCCTGTTGCACGAAGCCGCCCTTGACGTATCTGTCCTGCAGAACGGCGATCTGCATGTTCTCGAGAATATCGAGGATCAACAGGCAGCCGGTATCTTTCCGGTCTTCGGTCAGGAACGCCATCCGATTGCGGATGGCCTCGGTCGGCGAAGAAATGGTCACCGGCTTGCCGTAGAGCTCGATCGAGCCGGAACTTGCCGGCGTCACGCCAAACAGCGTTTCGGCGACGTTCGACCGGCCGGAGCCGACCAGGCCGGCCACGCCGAGGATTTCGCCGGCCCTGACCTCGAAGGAGACGTTCTTGAAAACGCCGTTGAGACACAGATCCTTGACGGAGAGCATGACCTCGCCGATCGGCACCTCTTCCTTGGGAAACATCTGGGTGATCTCGCGCCCGACCATCATCCGGATGATGTCGTCGCGGGTGACGTCGGTTGAGGCATGCGTGCCGATATATCGGCCGTCGCGGAAGACGGAAAACTCGTCGGCGATCTCGAAGAGCTCGTTCATCTTGTGGGTGATGTAGACGATGCCGATGCCTTGGGCCCTGAGGTCACGGATAATACGGAAAAGATGCTCGACCTCGCGCTCAGTCAGCGCCGAAGTCGGTTCGTCCATGATCAACACGTCGGAATTATAGGAAACCGCCTTGGCGATCTCGACCATCTGCCGGTTGGCGACCGACAGGAACCGGACCTCGATATCAGGATCGATTGCGATATTGAGCCGGGTAAACAACTCCTCGGTCATGCGGTGCATCACGCCGTGATCGATGAAACCGAGGCGGTTCTTCGGTTCGCGGCGAATCCAGATATTTTCGGCAACCGTCATGAACGGCATCAGGTTCAGTTCCTGATGGATCATGGCAATGCCGTTCTCCAGCGCGTCGAGCGGAGATTTCAGCTGGATTTCGATCCCCTTCAAGCGAATATCGCCCTTATCGGGCGTGTAGATGCCGGCGAGGATCTTCATCAACGTCGATTTGCCGGCGCCGTTTTCGCCCATCAGCGCATGCACGGAGGCGCGCTTCAGTCGGAACTGCACGTCGTCGAGGGCGACGACACCGGGAAATTCCTTGCGGACGCCCTCGGCGCTCAAGAGATATTCCGCATTCGGAACTGCGCCGCTCGCGCGCACGGCGGCCATGGTTGTCGGGCTGACGGCCATATCATCTCCTCCGGATACGGGTAGGCGAAAAGGATGCGGGCTTTGCCCGCATCCTGCTTGGCCTTCGCCTCAGTTCTTGGTGACGAAGTCCTTGACGTTGGCGGGCGTCACGAGCTGGAAGGGAATGTAGACCTTCTTGTCGATCTTTTCGCCCTTGGCGAGCTTGAGCGCTGCATCGAGCGAGCCCTTGCCCTGGCCGGCGGCATCCTGGAACACCGTGACGTCGAGATCACCCGCCTGCATGGCGGCAAGCGCGTCCTGCGTGGCGTCGACGCCGCCGACGACGACCTTGGTCATATCCTTGCCGGCTGCCTTCAGCGCCTGGATGGCACCAATCGCCATTTCGTCGTTGTTGGAGATCACGGCGTCGAATTCGATGCCGCTGGAGAGCCAGTTGGTCATCAGGTCGGCACCCTGGGTGCGGTCCCAGTTCGCCGTCTGCTCTTCGACGATCTCCAGACCCTTGCATTCATCCGTCTTGATGACGTCATGAACGTCCTGGGTCCGCATGCGCGCAGCCTGGTTGGAGAGCTCGCCCATGATCACGACGGCCTTGCCCTTGCCGCCGAGAATGCGGCAGATTTCCTTGGTTTCCAGCGTGCCGGATTCCTGCTCGTTGGAAGCGACGAAGGCCTGCTTGTCCGGCAGCGTGTCGACGTTGACCGGCTGACGGTTGACGTAAACCAGCGGAATGCCGGCATCGGCCGCGAGCTTCGACATTGCCGTGGTTGCATCGGTATCGACAGGGTTGACGATGATTGCATCGACCTTGGAGGCGATGAAATTCTGGATCTGGCTCTGCTGCTTGGAAACGTCGTTCTGTGCGTCTTCGACCTGCAGCGTCACACCGCTGAGTGTCTTTGCATAATCGGTCATGCCGTTGCGCAGAACCGTCAGGAAATTGTCGTCGAATTTCGCCATCGAGACGCCGACAGTTTCCGCGTGAGCCGCCGTCGACATGACGAGCGCCATCGCAGTGCCCAGGATAAACTTTTTCATTTTACTTCCTCCACAAAGCGGTGCCCGGCTGCACCCTCCTCACGCCGGAGCCCCAGGCATTTGCTCTGAAGCCGCAATTCCCCGCGCCACCTCTCCCGCGGCGCTCCACAAAAAAACGGAACAAACAAACCGTCAAATCCGTTCTTCGGAATATTCATTCCATTTTCTGGGAGCGGCGTCAAGTATCTTTAGCGGCGTCAAGATATGGATGAGAGCGCAATGCCGTGCGGGCTTCAGGACCGAGGCCCGCATTGCCGGTGTTGTGAAAGACGAAACGAGCATCCATCTATGCAGGGTCGAAGACAGGCTCACGGCCGCAGACGCCTTCGACCTCTCGCCGCGACCCAATCATTTGAAGATTTTGGAGACAGGACAGATGTCCATTTCGATGTATCGCCTCACCGTTCCGATGTTCCAGCGCGGTCTCGCCAGCCTGAAAACCTACCTCGACAAGGCCGAAGCCTATGCGAAGGAAAAGAATATTGATCCCGTCATATTGGTCGCCGCTCGCCTTGCGCCCGACATGCTGCCGCTCTCCGGCCAGTATCAGCGCGCCAGCGACACCGCCAAATTTGCGCTCGCCCGCCTGACGGCGACCGACGCCCCGAAGTTCGAGGACAACGAAACGACGTTCGACGACCTACGTGGGCGTCTGGCAAAGACCGAAGCCTATCTCGCCGGCTTCTCGGCGGAAGCACTGGAAGGCACGCAAACCCGCCAGATCACCCTGCCGGGAAAGAGTGGTATCGTGCTGCCGGGTGACGAATACATCGCCACCTTCGCCCTGCCGAACTTCTACTTCCACGTCGCGACGGCCCACGCCATCCTGCGTAGCCAGGGTGCTCCGATCGGCAAGCGCGATTATCTCGGCTGAACCCTAGTTCGGCTCGGCTAGACTAACATCAGGGCCGGTGGGTCACCGGCCCTCTTTCCGTCAGTTCGGTATAAGCGAGCGTCTGATCGAGATGCCGTGCTCGGAGCGACAGCAGCTTCTCGGCATAGTCGAGCCTTATCGCCGCATAGGCCGGATCCGCCGCGACATTGTCGAGCTCCATCGGATCATCGGCAAGATTGAAGAGGAGCGGCGGCAATGCGGTAAAATGCACATATTTGAACCGCGCGTCGCGGATCACCGCGAGATTGCATTCATTGGACCGCAGCCGGAAATGCCGCTCGGCCTCGCCATGCGCAATGTCGCGGAAATCGAACTCCCAGAATGCCGCGTCCCGCCAGCCCTGTCCGCTGCCACCCTTGACAAACGGCATGAGCGACCGGCCGTCGAACCCGTTCTTCGCGTCGACGCCGAGCCTTTGGCAAAGTGTCGGAAAAATATCGGCAGCGCTGGTGAATTTGTCGACGACCCCACCCGCAGCACTGCTTGCGGGATCGCGAATGACAAGCGGAATATGGTAGCTGCCGTCGAAGTAACCGCCCTTGCCGAGCGTCCAGTGATCGCCCGCCATCTCGGCGTGGTCGGAGGTGAAGACAACAAGCGTATCGTCCCAGGCATCCGCATCCTTGAGGGCCTGCCAGATACGGCCGAGCTGCGCATCGACCTCTGATATCATGCCGTAATAGATCGCCCGGATCGCAGCGAAATCCTCGCCGTTCCAGTCGCTGAGCGGCCCCGTTGCACCGTGAATGAAGCTGCCCTTGTCGGAGCGTGGCATGGCATAGGCGAGGTAGGGATGACTGTCCTGTTCGGCTTCGCAGTTTGCCGCGCGCGCAAAAACCGGTCCGTCCCCCGGCTTGAACATTCGGTTGAACGGCTCCGGCACGGAGAACGGCGGATGCGGACGCAAGAAAGAGACATGCGCAAACCACGGCCTGTCCTGTTCGCCCACCCAGCGAATGAACTCGCCGGCCAGGAAAGCCGTCTGGGTCTCGTCGCGCGAATAGGCCGGCGCTGCATTTGAAATTTCTCCCGCTTCCGCACCGACGGGAATGTGAATATCGCGGCTGACGGCATCGGCATGGCCGCGGGACCGTAGCCAGGAGAGCCATTGTCTTTCGTGCTCGGGCAGAAGCTGGCGGGCCGTAAAACCCGGCAGCACGCCTTCGTAGGTCGTCAGATGCGGATCGCCGGCATCCATCCCGCGCGGATCGGGCGCCGTATCCGTGTAACCGAACAGCGTCGGGTCATATCCCGCCCGCCGGGCCGCCAGCGCCAGATTGTCGAAGCGAGCGTCGAGCGGCGAACCGTTGCGGCAGACCCGGTGGTTCATTTGATAGAGACCGGTATAGCGCGTGGCACGCGCCGGCGAGCAGGGTGCCGCGCCGGCATAGTGCCGCCGGAAGAGCGTGCCTTCCCGCGCCAGCGCATCGACACCAGGCGTCTTTACACAGGCATGGCCGACGGCTGACAGGCAATCGCCGCGCCACTGGTCCGCCGTGATTATCAGGACGTTCGGCCGGCGCGCCTTCTCAATGCTGGTTGGATTTTGCATGCCAGTCCCAGGCGGAGCGGATGATCTCAGACAGATCATACTGCGGCACCCAGCCGAGCACGTCGCGCGCCTTGTCGTTATTGGCGACCAGAGTATGCGAATCGCCTTCGCGCCGGCCGATATATTCGACCGGGAAAGGCCGGTTCGACACCTCTTCGATCGCGCCGAGCAATTCCTTCACTGTCGTGCCGGTGCCAGTGCCGAGATTGAGCGCGACGGAATCGCCGCCCTTCAGCAGATATTCGACGGCGCGCACATGCGCATCGGCGAGATCCAGCACATGGATATAGTCGCGCACACAGGTACCGTCGCGTGTCTCGTAATCGCTGCCGAACACCTTGAAGCCTTGGCGGCGGCCGAGTGCCGCGTCGATCGCCAGGGGTATCGCATGCGTTTCCGGCTGGTGCCATTCGCCGATCCGGCCCTCGAAATCGGCGCCGGCCGCATTGAAATAGCGCAGCACCACCGAGCGCAGGCTCCTGTACTGGTCGTAATCGGCAAGCGCCTGTTCGACGATATATTTCGTTCGCCCGTAGGGATTGATCGGCACCTGCCGATGCGTCTCGTCGAGCGGCACGCTCTGCGGCAGGCCGTAGGTGGCGCAAGTCGAGGAGAAGACGAAGGCGTTGATGCCGGCCGCCTGTGCCGCCGAAAGCAGCGTCAACGTGCCGATCACATTGTTCTCGTAGAAGGAAACCGGATCCTTGACCGATTCGCCGACCTCGATCAGCGCCGCGAAATGCAGGATCGCCGCCGGCTTGTGCTTGGCCAACACCTCATCCAGCCGGGCGCGATCGCGAATATCGCCCTCCTCGGCCGGCCCCCATCTGACGAACTCACGATGACCGTTCGAAAAATTGTCGAAGACGACAGGCCTATAGCCCTTGTTCGCCAGGTCGAGGCACGTATGCGAGCCGATATAGCCGGCGCCGCCGACGACAAGAACCGTTTCACCTGCCATACACCACCCTATTGTTCACGAGAGATGGGAGAAGCCTAAACGAGATACACGTCAATAAAAAGAAGGAACTGCGATCGGCGCAAACGGACAATACGTCAAATGCCGAAGCCGCCCGTCCGGGCGATGTGTGCCGGACCCGCAATATTCATGAATTATTCGCGTGATTTGCATAACCGCGCGATCTAAGGGGCTTGTACCACCATGTGATGATCAACGGTCTGCAGCCATCAGGCAGGGAGAGCGCGAATGAGGAAGGCATTGATCGTTTGGGGCGGTTGGCAAGGTCATGAACCGGAGCAATGCGCTCATATCGTCGCCGACCTTCTGCGCGAGGACGATTTTGCGGTCGAGGTAACCGGCGATCTCGGCATTTTCGGATCTCCGACGCTGGCGAAGGCCGATCTGCTGGTGCCCATCATCACCGGCGAAACGCTCGAAAAGCCTCATGCTAGCGCCCTCGTCGATGCGGTGCGCGGCGGGCTCGGGCTTGCCGGCCATCACGGCGCACTCGCCACATCCTTCAAGGAGAGCGCGCCTTTCCGTTATGTCTCCGGCGTCACCTGGGTCGCCCATCCCGGCAATATCATCGACTTCCGCGTCGCCGTCACCCGCCAGGACGATCCCGTCATGGAGGGTATTCCCGACTTCGACTATCGTTCGGAGCAATATTATCTCCACTATGATCCGACCGTCGAAATCCTTGCGACCACCACCTTCACCGGCGCTTACGATCCGGCAGCCCGCAATGTCGTGATGCCCGTCGCCTTCAAGCGCCATTTCGGCGCCGGCCGCATCTTCTATTCCGCCCTCGGCCATGTCGCAGCCGAATTCGACCATCCCTACATGCCCCTCATCCTGCGACGTGGCCTGAGCTGGGCCGCACGCCAGTAGCGTCAGGGCGAGCCGCACGCCGGCGAATGCCGACCGGCGGCGACAGCCGGACGACGTCGGCCGCTAAAGAATAAGCATTTCGAGCTGGAGGGCCGCCGCGGCTGATCGGCCGGCACGGGCGACTGCTTGCCGATCACCCGCCCGCGCCATAATTTGCCCGGATGCAGGATCGCTACTCCTTCTTCCCCGCAACCACCGACCGCCTGGCCGATATCGAAGCGGTCTTCGACGATTGCGCCGACGGCCGGAATTGTCGCTGCGCCTACTGGTATCGTCCGAATGCCGACTACAAGGCGGAATGGGGCGAGGGAAATCGCAATTGGTTCCGAAGCCTCGTCGCCGAACGGCGTGCACCCGGCATTCTCGGCTATCATGAGAACGAGCCGGCCGGATGGTGCGGTGTCGCGCCGCGCGTCGTGTTCGACCGGCTGCGCCGTTCAAAACCCTTTGCGCCGGTGGATGACAAGCCGGTCTGGTCGATCAATTGCTTCATCGTCCGCAAGCCGTTCCGGCGGCAGGGTCTGTCGCGATTGTTATTGAAACACGCCGTCGAATTCGCAAGCGCGAACGGCGCCGAATGTCTCGAAGCCTACCCTGTCGATCAGGCAGCCCGTGCTTCGAACGGAGCCGAGCTCTATCCGGGTACGCTGTCGATGTTTCTGGATGCCGGTTTCGTCGAGGTGGCAAGACGCCTGCCGGCAAGGCCGATCGTCCGCCTGGAATGCCGCAGAATATTTCGGCAACCCAGGGATTGAAAAATACGGCCTAGCGAGCCGCCTTGATCTGCCGGTCGTTCTCAACGGCGGGCGCCGCCTCGTCATAGATCCGCATCAGCCGCCCGGCTGCCTTCAGCTTCTCGATGAGATCGTTTCCATCAGGCGAGGCCTTCGTCAGCTCCAGCTGCTCGAACTCCCTCAGCGCCTGCGCCCAATGGCTTTCCCCACGCCCATCCGGCCTGCCTTCCGATTCCCATAGTGAATAAGCGCGCTGGCTGACCCAGGCGTCTTTGTTATGACTCATAATCAACCCCAGCGAGAAATTTGGAAGCAATATTCGACAGGCAACAAGGTGCCAAAACCGGCTTTAGGAGTCGTTACGAGGCAGCGTTAGTTTTTAGCTAATAGCGAGGCACAGAGGATTATCCCTGTGCACATTCCCGGACCTTGGCCTCGTACCGCCTGCAGGGTAGGGTCATCGCAGAAACGATAGCGATGACCGATGGCAGCCAAGACAACACTCAATGCGAAGAATCTTGAATCCCTTGGTGCGCAGCGCCTTGCCGAGTTGCTGGTCGAGATCAGCATGGGCAGTGCTGCCCACAAGCGACGGCTTCGAATGGAGCTTGCCGGCAATCACGGCAGCGCCGAGGTCGCGCGTGAGGTACGAAAACGGCTTGCCAGCATCGCCCGCGCTCGCACCCTCATCAACTGGCGCAAAGTGAAGGCGCTGAAGAGCGACCTGGAAACGCAGCGCAAGACGATCACAGAGACGGTTGCCGCCGATGATCCCCAGGAGGCTTTCGAACTGATATGGCAGTTCCTCGCCCTGGCGAATTCGATCTTTGAGAGATCCAACGAGAGCAGCGGTTCTGTCATCCAAAGTTTTCATCAGGCTTGCGAGGATGCTGCCGCAATCGCCGCGTCCGCCAAGATCGACGCCAATGTCCTGGCCGAGAAGGTGTTCAAAGCCGTGCAAGACGATGGTTACGGCCAGTACGACAACCTGATTGCGGCGATGGCGCCAGCTCTCGGCAAGGATGGTCTCGATTGCCTGAAAACCCTCTTCATCCAATGGTCCAAGGAGCCGAAAGACAAGCCGGCGGAGGACAAGCGCGAGATCATCGGCTGGGGCAGCGCAGGCCCCCTTTACGAAGATGAGATCGACCGCACTCAGCGAGATCTGACGGTGCGCATAGCCTTGCAGGAAATTGCCGACGCCCAGGGCGATGTTGATGCCTACATTGGCCAACACCCCGAGGACGCGCGCAAGGCGCCGATGATAGCTGCCGACATCGCCAATCGTCTGGTCTCGGCCGGTCGGGCGAAGGAAGCGCTTGAGACGTTGGATGAGGCCGACAGGAGAGGCTGGGCCGACATGCCATTCGAATGGCAGCGCGCGCGCGTTGAGACGCTCGAGGCCCTGGGGCGTGCAGAGGAGGCGCAGACCTATAGATGGACATGCTTCGAGCAGTCACTGCATGGCGAGCACCTCAAGGCTTTCCTCAGGCGGCTGCCCGATTTCGACGATATCGAGGCCGAGGAGAAGGCATTTGTCCATGTTCGGGCTTTTCCTGACGTCCACCAGGCACTTGCGTTTTTTCTCAACTGGCCGGCGCCTGCCGAGGCGGCAAAACTTGTAGTGAGCAGGAAGGCGGAACTGGATGGCAATCTCTATGAGCTGATGACGCTGGCGGCCGAAGCTCTGGCGGAGAAACATCCGCTCGCGGTCACCATTGTCTTGCGCTCCATGATCGATTTCGCGCTCGATAGCGGCCGGTCCGGCCGCTATAAGCATGCGGCGAGGCATCTGGCGGACTGTGCATCCTTTGCGCCTCATATCGATGACTTCGGCAACACCAGGTCCCATGACCTCTATGTCGCGGAACTCAAACGTCGGCACGGCAAGAAGCATGGCTTCTGGAGCCTGGTGACCTAAGTTGCTCCGGATACCTTACCCTCAGAGAGGAATTCCATGACGACCACTTCCTGGCATGCAGATCCGCTGACTTGGGGCACTGGACCCCGCATCTTCGAAGCCTTTCTGGAGCCGACTTGCCCCTACTCGGTCAGAGCGTTCAACAAGTTCGAAGAACTGCTGAGCCGGGCCGGCGAGGACAAGATCACCGTGAAGATCCGCCTGCAGTCGCAGCCCTGGCATATGTATTCGGGCGTGATCGTCCGTTGCATCATCGCGGCCTCGACGCTGGAAGGCGGCAAGCAGACAGCAAAGAAAGTGATGGCCGCCGTCGCGGCTCATCGGGAGGAGTTCGAATTCGAGCGTCATGCCGTCGGCCCGAATATGGATGTGACGCCGAACCAGATCATCGAGCGCCTGGAACGCTACAGCGGCGTCAAGCTGAAAGAAGCCTTCGCAATCCCGGATCTCGACCGGGAGATCAAGTGGCACTGCAAATATGCCCGGCAGAACGGCATTCACGTCTCGCCGACCTTCATGATCGATGGGCTGGCGCAGGCAGATATGAGCAGCGGTGATGAGGTTGGCGCCTGGGTGAAGAAGGTGCTGGGTAACTGACGAGATCCCGCACCAAGAGCCACCCAGGTACATTTGTCTCCTGCCTGTTTCGCTCAATGGATATCGGGCAGAATCAGCGCAAGCAGTGCGCGATGTTTTGATTCGGGAACGGCTCTGGTGCGGCCGTGGAATGCATGCGATTCTGACCGCCGGTCACGGCAATCTCCCGGTAATCTCAAACGTTAATAATCCCGGGAAATTTATGGCGGAGAGGGTGGGATTTGAACCCACGATACCCTTGCAGGTATGCCGCATTTCGAGTGCGGTGCATTCGACCACTCTGCCACCTCTCCGCGGTCTGGTCGGCGCTTGTTCGGCGCGGGCGTTCTCATAACGGGCAAATGACAGGCTGGCAAGCCGAAAAGTCGAACCATTCCATCCTTTTGCCTTGACAGCTTTTTGTCACTCGCGTATCTCGGCTGCGCAATAGGTTTGGAGAAATCCGTGCCCAGCTCGTCCTGCGTTTGCGTGGGGCGCTTCACCGGCAGGAAGAGTTCGAGGTTAGTCCTCTGAAATCCCTGCTTAACTTCGACTGATAAAAAGACGGCCACCTTGCTCAATCGGCGAGGAGAGCTGGAACGAACATGAAAGGATAAAAAATGTTCGCAGTCATCAAGACCGGCGGTAAACAGTACCGTGTGGCAGCCAACGACGTGCTGACCATCGAAAAGCTGGAAGCCACCGCTGGCGATTCCATTGAATTCACCGAAGTGCTCGTGATCGGCGAAGGCGCCGACGCTGCGATCGGTGCGCCCTTCGTAGCCGGCGCCTCTGTCAAGGCAGAAGTCGTCGAACAGAACCGCGGCAAGAAGGTCATCGCCTTCAAGAAGCGCCGCCGTCAGAATTCGAAGCGTTCGCGCGGCCATCGTCAGCATCACACGGTCGTCCGTATCACGGACATCGTGGCTGCCAAGTAAGATCAACGGGACAAGGTTTAAAGGAGAACTCCAATGGCACACAAAAAAGCTGGCGGTTCCTCGCGCAACGGTCGCGATTCCGAATCCAAGCGCCTTGGCGTGAAGAAGTTCGGCGGCGAAGCCGTCATCGCAGGCAACATCCTCGTGCGTCAGCGCGGGACGCAGTGGCATCCGGGTTCCAACGTCGGCCTCGGCAAGGATCACACGATTTTTGCACTTACCGCCGGCAATGTGAACTACCGAACGAAGGCCAACGGTCGCGTCTACGTGTCTGTCATGCCGAAAGCGGAAGCAGCGGAATAAGCCGGTAGCGCTCAAAAACAGCCGGCGTCTCATCGACCCGGCTGGCCGTATCAGGTTCAGTCTAGAAAACAGGGGAGATGGGGCGCCATCTCCCCTTTTTCTTTACCCCTCAAGGAGGACTGAACCATGCAAGGCGAATTGTTAAGGGCAGACCAATCACGGTCGCCCCGGGAAGACCAGCGGTCTTCCGAAGAACGGCTGAGGCCGGAACGGTTAAGGACCGATTGCCCTGTCTTGTTATCGGAAAGGCTCGTGATGCGCGCGCCCCACGAAGATGACATCGACGCCCTTGCCCATCTCGCCAACAACGCCAAAGTCGCCACCATGGTATCGCGTATGCCGCACCCTTATACCGCCGATGATGCTGCTGACTTCGTGCGTCGCACGAAAAATGGCGATATTGGCAAGTGCGTCTATGCGATCACCAAGGCTGAAAACGGCGCCTTTATCGGCTGCTGCGGCGTCGAGCCGCATGCGGACGGCAGAACCGTCGAGATCGGTTACTGGCTGGGCGAGCCCTATTGGAACAAGGGTTATACGACCGAGGCCTGCCATGCCCTGGTCGATATGGTGTTCAGGACCCGCCAGGACGTCGATCAGATCGATGCCCGCTGCCGGGTAATGAACGTCGCCTCGCGCCGCGTCATCCAGAAGTGCGGCTTCCAGTTCCAGGGATCGGGGCTCGCCGCCTCGCTGGCGCTCGGCAGCAACGTGCCGGTCGAATGGTACAGGCTCGACCGCAAGACCTGGATGTCTCTCCGAAGCTGGGGGAACATCGCATGAGCACGACTGCGCTGCAAAGGCCTGAGGTCAAGCCGATGATGCCCGGCCCCGCGCCTGTTATCTCGACCGCCCGGCTGACGCTCCGCCCCCACAGGCTGAGCGATGCGCCTGCGATCGCGGAATCGCTCTCCGATTTCGCGGTCACGCGCATGCTGTCCCGCGTACCCGCGCCGTTCGACCGGCAGGATGCGCTGGACTGGCTGATCCCGGTCACCTCGGGCACCCTGCCCGACTGGCCGCTGGCGATCACCGATAAGGACGATGTCCATATCGGCAACGTCTCGATCGAGCTGCGCCACGGTCGCTGGCACCTCGGCTACTGGCTGAACCGCTATTACTGGCGGCGCGGCTATATGAGCGAGGCAGTGGCGGCCATCATCGAGCGCTTCTCGCGCCGCATGCCGGAGACGCCGATCCATTCCGGCGTCTTCGCCGACAACCCGGCTTCGCTGCGACTGCAGGAGAAGCTCGGTTTCCACATGACGGGTTGCGGCGAAATCTATTGTTTCGCCCGCAACACCATGGTGTCGCACATCGAAACCGTGCTGCAGCCGGGCATGCTGCAGCCGCGGAAGGTCGCCTGATCAAACTCGAGACGTCGCCGCACCGGCGGCGTCTCAATCAACGATTTCCACCCATACTGGGAAGTGATCGGAGCCCTCGGATTGCGTATCGATCCGGGCGGATTTCAATCGGCTCTGCAAGCCACAACTGACGAAACAATAATCGAGATGCATGCGTTTGCCGTGATCTTCGGGATCCATCCAGCTGTAGCTCCCCGGGCGATAGGCTTCGAGCGCCGCAAAGGCGTCCATCGGCGTGCCGATCCTGGCGACACGTCCATAATATCCGCCGCCAGCACCGGCAAGCGCGCAATATTCCGGCGATTCCGGCTCCATGTTGAAATCACCCATGATAATATAATCCTCCGGCAGCGGCGGCTCCGGCAGGTCGAATTCACCACCCCCCGTCAGCGACCCACCCTCCTGGACGAAGGCATTGATATGCGCGTTCAAGAATTGCAGTTGGCGGATGCGCTCGTCGGCGGAGACATGGTCGAGATGCACGGAGTAGACGCGGATCGCCCCGCCGGGTGCTGCGATTACCGCCTCGGTTGCGCCGCGCTGCGGGTTGATCTTGCCGATCGTGCGGCTGCGCGGCAGAAGCAGCGTCCGGGTCGAGACAACAGGCCAGCGCGACAGCACCATGTTGCCGAACTGAAAACGGGTGCCAGGCACCGGCTGGAGCCCGCCTTCATCAGCTTCGACATGCATGTCGCAGGCCGGTCCATACACCCAGAAATAGTCGGGAAAGAAGGCTGCAACATCGGCCACCATGTCGGCAAAACCGTTGCGGGAGAAACCGCGGGTCACCTCCTGCAGCGCGATGACATCGGCTCCCTCGAGGCTCCGGGCAATCCGCGCCAGATCGTATCTGCCGTCGAGACCGAAGCCGTACTGTATGTTATAGCTCGCAAAATTCACGATAATCTTTGACCTCCGTCGGAACCGCCTATATCGAATGGGCCAAGACGGGCCGTCCAACTGCCACTGAATATTGGAAGTAAAATGAAATTTCTCGACGAAGCAAAGGTCTATATCAAGTCCGGGGACGGCGGCGGCGGCAGCGTTTCCTTCCGACGCGAGAAATTCATTGAGTTCGGCGGCCCGGATGGCGGTGACGGCGGGCGCGGCGGCGACGTCTGGGTCGAGGCCGTCAACGGCCTGAACACGCTGATCGATTTCCGCTATCAGCAGCATTTCAAGGCGACGATCGGCACCCATGGCATGGGCAGAAACCGCACCGGCGCCAATGGCAGCGACGTGACGCTCAAGGTTCCGGTCGGCACCCAGATCTTCGAGGAAGATCAGGAAACGCTGATCTGCGACCTGACTGTCGAAGGCCAGCGTTACTGTCTCGCTCATGGCGGCAATGGCGGCTTCGGCAACGCCCATTTCAAGACTTCGGTCAATCAGGCGCCGGATTGGGCCAATCCCGGTCTGCCCGGCGAGGAAAAGACCATCTGGCTGCGCCTGAAGCTGATTGCCGATGCCGGCCTCGTCGGCCTGCCCAATGCCGGCAAGTCGACCTTCCTGGCTGCCGTCACCCGCGCCCGGCCGAAGATCGCCAACTATCCCTTCACCACGCTGCATCCCAATCTCGGCGTCGCCACCATCGACGAGCGCGAATTCATTCTTGCCGACATTCCGGGCCTGATCGAAGGCGCCCATGAAGGGGTCGGCATCGGCGACCGTTTCCTCGGCCATGTCGAGCGCACCCGCGTGCTGCTCCACCTCATCTCGGCCCAGGAGGAAAAGGTCGGCAAGGCGTATAAGACGGTCAAGCACGAGCTCGAAGCCTATGGAAACGAGCTGACCGACAAGGCGGAGATCGTGGCGCTGTCGCAGATCGATGTGCTCGACGATGCCGAACTGAAGAAGAAGACCAAGGAATTGGCCAAGGCCTGCGGCAAGACGCCGTTCCAGATTTCGGCCGTCACCGGCAAGGGCATGACCGAGGTGCTGCGCGCACTCCGCGACATCATCGTCGAAGCCAATACCGAGGAGAAGCCGGCCAAGGTGCCGAAGCTGCGCCATCGCGACATGGTCGTCACCGATGAGGGCGAGGATAAGGGTGGGGACGAGGACGATGACCAGCCGTAAGCCGCTTGGCCGCTACCGCCGCATCGTCATCAAGATCGGCTCCGCGCTTCTGGTCGACCGCAAGGCCGGGTTGAAGAAGGCCTGGCTTGACGCCATGTGCGCCGATATCTCCGGCCTGAAAGCCAAGGGCATCGACGTGCTCGTCGTCTCCTCGGGCGCAATCGCGCTCGGCCGCTCGGTGCTCGACCTGCCCTCGGGTGCGCTGAAGCTGGAGGAAAGCCAGGCTGCGGCTGCCGTCGGCCAGATCGCGCTGGCGCGCGCCTGGTCGGAAAGCCTGTCGCGCGACGAGATCGTCGCCGGCCAGATCCTGCTGACGCTCGGTGATACCGAGGAGCGCCGCCGCTATCTCAATGCGCGCGCCACCATCAATCAGCTCCTGAAGATCGGCGCCGTGCCGATCATCAACGAGAACGACACCGTCGCCACCAGCGAGATCCGCTATGGCGACAACGACCGGCTGGCCGCTCGTGTTGCGACGATGACCGGCGCCGATCTGCTCATCCTTCTCTCCGATATCGACGGCCTCTACACCGCACCACCGCATCTCGATCCAAACGCGACGTTCCTCGAGATGATTGCCGAAATCACCCCCGAGATCGAGGCGATGGCCGGCGGAGCCGCTTCGGAACTTTCGCGCGGCGGCATGCGCACCAAGATCGATGCCGGCAAGATTGCGACGGCATCAGGCTGCGCGATGATCATCGCCTCCGGCAAGACCGACAATCCGCTGTCGGCGATCGAAAACGGCGCGCGTTCCTCCTGGTTCGCGCCATCGGGCACACCGGTTACCGCCCGCAAGACCTGGATTGCCGGGCAGCTGCAGCCGGCCGGCGAACTGCATGTCGATGACGGCGCCGTCGTTGCCCTCGGGGCCGGCAAGAGCCTGCTTCCAGCCGGCGTGCGCAGCGTTTCCGGCCTCTTTAGCCGCGGCGATACGGTGGCGATCATCGGCCCGGCCGGCCGCGAGATCGCCCGCGGCCTGGTAAGCTACGATGCCGACGACGCCCGTCGGATCGCCGGCCGCAAGTCGGCGGAGATCGAGGCCATTCTCGGTTATGCCGGGCGCGCCGCCATGGTCCATCGCGACGACATGGTGATGACCGCACAGGTCGGTTCGAAATCGGAAAGGCAGAAGAAGGACGCGAGCTATGCTTGATACCGTTGCGCCAAGCCCTGACATTGACGTGCTGATGAACGACATCGGCCGCAAGGCAAGGGCTGCAGCACGACCACTGAGCTTTGCGTCCACTGAGGCCAAGAACAGCGCGTTGAATGCCATGGCCGATGCGATCCTGGCGAACAAGGCGCATATTCTTGCCGAGAACGCCAAGGACCTGAAGGGCATCGAAGGCACCGAGATGCTCGCTTCCTTCGTCGACCGGCTGACGCTGAACGACAAGCGCGTTGCCGAAATGGCCGAGGGAATCCGCGCCATCGCCGCCCTTGCCGATCCGGTCGGCGAAGTCATCGCTGCCTGGGACCGGCCGAACGGGCTGAAGATCGAACGGGTCCGCACCCCGCTCGGCGTCATCGGCGTGATCTTCGAAAGCCGGCCGAACGTCACTGCGGATGCCGGCGCCCTCTGCCTCAAGGCGGGTAATGCCGTCATTCTGCGTTGCGGCTCGGATTCACGCCGTTCATCGCAGGCTATCCATGCCTGCCTGGTCGAGGGCCTGAAGGCGGCGGGACTTCCAGAGCATGCTATCCAGCTCGTGCCGGTCACCGACCGCGCTGCAGTCGGCGCCATGCTGCGCGGCCTCGACGGCGCGATCGACGTCATCGTGCCGCGCGGCGGCAAGAGCCTGGTCGCCCGCGTGCAGAGCGAGGCCCGCGTGCCAGTTTTTGCCCATCTCGAAGGCCTTTGCCACATCTATGTCGATGCCTCGGCCGATATCGAAATGGCGAAGAAGATCGTCGTCAACGCCAAGATGCGGCGCACCGGCATCTGCGGCGCGGCCGAAACCCTGCTCGTCGATGGCGCCGCGATCGGCACGCATCTGACGCCGCTGCTCGAGGTTCTGATCGAGGCCGGCTGCGAAATCCGCGCTTCGCCGACGGTGCTGAAGGTCGCGCCCGGCATGAAGCCCGCGACCGAGGAGGACTGGTCGACGGAATATCTCGACGCGATCATTTCGGTCGCCGTCGTCGACGGCATATCGGGCGCCATCGCCCATATCCAGACATATTCCTCCAACCACACCGAGGCGGTTATCGCCGAGGACCCTGAGGTCGTCGCGCGTTTCTTCACCGAGGTCGATTCGGCGATCCTGCTGCACAACGCCTCGACGCAATTTGCCGATGGCGGCGAGTTCGGCATGGGTGCGGAAATCGGCATCGCCACCGGCAAGATGCATGCCCGTGGGCCTGTCGGTGTCGAACAGCTCACCTCTTTCAAATATCGGGTGCATGGTGCCGGACAGACGCGGCCCTGACGTGACGACCGAGAATGTGGACCGGCACTATCTCCGCATGCCGCACAGCGAGCGCGGCATGGTCGTCGGTCTGTTCGGTGGTTCGTTCAATCCGCCGCATCAGGGCCACGCGCTCGTCGCCGAAATCGCCATCAAGCGGCTTGGCCTCGACCAGCTCTGGTGGATGGTCACCCCCGGCAATCCGCTGAAGAGCCGCAACCAGCTCGCCCCGCTTGCCGAGCGCATTGCCGAAAGCGAGCGTGTTGCCGCCGATCCCCGCGTCAAGGTCACCGCCTTCGAACAGCCGTTCGGCGTCAGCTACACCGCCAACACGCTTGCCCGCGTCAAGGCGCGCAATCCGCATGTGCATTTCATCTGGATCATGGGCGCAGACAGCCTGCAGACCTTTCACAAGTGGCAGAAATGGCAGGAGATTGCCCGCACTTTCCCGATCGCGGTGATCGATCGGCCGGGCGCGACGCTCTCCTTCCTCTCCTCGAAAATGGCCAGGACCTTCGATTTCGCCCGTGTTGATGAGGATGACGCGCGTGTTCTCTGGAAGAAGCGTGCGCCGGCCTGGACCTTCATCCACGGGCCGCGCTCCGGCCTGAGTTCGACGGCAATCCGCAACGGCTCGTCGCACGCCGACGCAGAATAGAGCGCCCCGCGCCCAGCAAGACGCATGCGCCGGCCTGATTTCAGAAGATCCTGGAAACGAGAAAGCCCGACGGGGGAGGAGATCCGTCGGGCTTATAAACTCGATCGACAACTGGGAGGAGGAGTGTTGTCGACCCTATCGAACGGCTATGGGAGGAGGAGAAGCCGTGTCGATGAGTATGTTTTATCATATTCGACAAAAAGGTGAACATCGATTGGTGCATTGCAGCAATGCATAGGATGCAAATCTCAAGGTGAAGTTGGCTTCCCCATTGCCGTTTTTATTAGCAAAAATTAAGGAACTGGTCCCGGCCGCCGGAAGTCCCTGCGGTTTGCAAACTGACTCCCAGGTATTTTCACCCTGCTGATCTCAGTTTCAGCGGAAGCCATGCACCTCACGAATGCGTGAACATTGCGCCGCTGCGAACGCGGGCGCCGGATACGGTTATATTCTCTTGGATATATCCCTAGCCAAGACGTGCGGCTCGTTATATTCGTCGCAATATTTCGAACGCTGGGGAATAAATCATGCAAAACCGCCGCCAATGGATGAAGCTGGCAACCGCCGCGATCTCTGCCCTCTGGCTTGCCGCGACAGCGCTTTCGACGCCTGCCGCCGCAGCCGAAAAGCTCACTATCTTTGCGGCAGCGAGCCTCAAGAATGCGCTCGACGCCGCCAATGCCGCCTGGACAAGGGAAAGCGGCAATGACGCCGTCGCTTCCTATGCCGCGAGCGGGGCGCTGGCCAAGCAGATCGAAAACGCCGCCCCTGCCGATGTCTTCATCTCGGCGGACCTCGACTGGATGGAGTATCTCGCCAAGAAGAACCTGATCAAGGCCGATACCCGCTCCAACCTGGTCGGCAATAAGATTGTGCTTGTGGCGGAAAAGGACAAGGCAAAGCCAGTCGAGATCAAGCAGGGTTTCGATCTCGCAGGACTCCTCGGTGGCGGCAAGCTTGCCATGGGTGAGCCGAAATCGGTTCCGGCCGGTAAATACGGCGTGGCCGCGCTCGAAAAGCTCGGCGTCTGGAAATCGGTGGAAAGCAAGGTCGCCGGCGCCGAAAGCGTGCGCGCCGCCCTTGCCCTCGTCTCGCGCGGCGAAGCGCCTTATGGCATAGTCTATCAGACGGATGCCGCGGCCGATAAGGGTGTCGCCATCGTCGGCACATTCCCCGCCGATTCCCACCCGCCGATCATCTATCCGATCGCAATCCTCGCCGAGAGCAAGAACCCGGATGCATCCGCCTATCTCGACTTCCTGAAATCCGACAAGGCGGCCGCCTTCTTCACGGCGCAGGGTTTCACCATCCTGAAGTGATATGGGCCTGAAATGATCTGGGCTTCAAGTGATTGAGGGCTGAAATGATTGCGGAATCGTCGGCCGCAGCTTAGCGTGAGGGCTCGCCTCGGCGAGCCTTCGATTTTCCGGGGAGACCGTAGCATTTGGACATGTTGGGCTTGAGCGATGAGGAATGGACGGCGATCCTGCTCAGCCTGCGCGTCTCGATTGTCGCCATGCTGGCGAGCCTGCCCTTCGGCATCCTCGTCGCCCTGCTGCTTGCACGCGGCCGCTTCTGGGGTAAATCGGTGCTGAACGGCGTCGTTCACTTGCCGCTGATCCTGCCCCCGGTCGTCACCGGTTTTCTTCTCCTCATCCTGTTTGGCCGCCGCGGTCCGATCGGCAGCCTGCTCGACCAGTATTTCGGCATCGTCTTGTCTTTCCGCTGGACGGGTGCTGCACTGGCCTGCGCCATCATGGCCTTTCCGCTGATGGTGCGCAGCATCCGCCTGTCGATCGAGGCGGTCGATCGCAAGCTGGAAGAGGCGGCTGGAACGCTCGGCGCCGGCCCTCACTGGGTCTTCCTGACGATCACTTTGCCGCTGACCCTGCCCGGCATCATCGTCGGCATGATCCTTTCCTTCGCCAAGGCGATGGGCGAATTCGGCGCGACGATCACCTTCGTCTCCAACATTCCAGGCGAAACCCAGACGCTGTCGTCGGCGATCTATACCTTCACCCAGGTGCCCGGCGGCGATGCCGGCGCGCTCCGCCTGACGCTCGTCGCCATCGTCATTTCCATGGCTGCCCTGCTCGCCTCCGAATTCCTTGCCCGTCTCGCCGGCCGGAGGATCGATCCGGAATGACGCTGATCGTCGAGGCAAAACAGAGGCTCGGCGCCTTTTCGCTCGATGCCGCCTTCACCTCCGAGCGCGGCGTCACCGCGCTGTTCGGCCGCTCCGGCTCCGGCAAGACCTCGATGATCCGCATCATCGCCGGCCTCGCCCGCCCGGACGAAGGCCGCGTCGTCCTGGACGGCGAACCCCTGACCGAAACCGCAACCGGTATCTTCGTCCCGAAACATCGCCGCCGCTTCGGTTATGTCTTCCAGGAGGCCCGGCTTTTCCCGCATCTCAGCATTCGCGCCAATCTCTCCTATGGCCGCTGGTTCGCGGCGAGACCGGCACACGGCGAGAGCTTCGACCACATCGTCGACCTGCTCGGCATCGAGACGCTGCTGGAGCGCAGCCCCGCGAAACTCTCAGGCGGCGAGAAGCAGCGCGTCGCCATCGGCCGCGCACTTCTCTCCTCGCCCCGCCTCCTGTTGATGGACGAGCCGCTCGCCGCCCTCGATGATGCGCGCAAGGCCGAGATCCTGCCTTATCTCCAGCGATTGCGCGACGAAACCGACATCCCGATCGTCTATGTCAGCCATTCGATCGCCGAGGTGGCGCGGCTGGCAAACCAGGTCGTCGTCATGCGCGACGGCAAGGTAGAGGCGACGGGCCCCGCTATCGACATATTGAGCCGCCCCTCCGCCGCCTCCGAGCGGCGCGAGGCGGGCGCGCTGCTGGAAGGCACGGTGGAAAGCTTCGATGGGCTTCACCGCCTGTCGACTATCGCGCTGAAATCCTGCCAGCTCCATATTCCCGGTGCCGCCCTTGCGCCCGGCAAATCGGTCCGCATCCGCATTCCCTCCCGAGATGTCATGCTGGCGACCGCAAGGCCCGAGGGGCTCAGCGCGCTGAATATCCTGGAAGCAAGGATAGAAGCGATGTCGTCGACCGAGGACGGAACGGTGGAAATCCGGCTCGATTGCGGCGGCGATATCATTCTTTCCCGGATCACCACACTGTCCTGCGAGCGTCTGGATCTTCGACTGGGAAGGGCGGTCTTCGCCGTCATCAAGACAGTTGCCCTGGAGGCCTGATCAGCCGCGCTCACCCTGCTGCAGGTTACGCTTGCCCTCGAGCCAGGCGAGATCTTCGGCAAGGCTGGTGCGCATCGTCCTTTCCATCCGGCGGAAACGCGCCAGCAATTCCTCGCCGAACGGCGTCAGCGCCGCGCCGCCGCCCTTCTGCCCGCCGCGCTGCGATTCCACCACCTGTTCAGAGAACATCCGGTTCATCTCGCTGACCAGCAGCCATGCCCGGCGATAAGACATGTCCATCGCCCGCCCCGCCGCTGAGATCGATCCGGTCTGGCGGATATGCTCCAGCAGTTCCATCTTGCCATGGCCGAGGCGATCCTCATCCGGGAAGCTGATTCGCAGGACGGGCACGAGTGTTTTTGCGGCTGAGTCGGTCATTGAATCTGGAGATCGTGGAATTTGCCGCACTTTACGCTGCGGCATGGAAACTGTACACCGCCCGCACGAGGCCGCCCCGAGCAGTCAAATACTTCAATTCGAACGGCAGATCGGTTTTTCGGCCGTTCCGTACCTTAGCATGTCTTGAAACATTAATGGTTTGATGCCTATCTTAACCATGATCCGGTCTCGATCGGATCTGTGTTGTGCCTAGTTTGTCATTCCAGGAAAGGGAAAGCACTGACAACAGTACACGCCAAGGGAAAAACGTTCGCCGTTATCCCGAAGAGTGCGGAACGTGGCGCCGATGCCGCCGCCCGTGCCCTAGAAACCGTCCTCGCCAGCCTCGAGGACTCCAAAGCTGAAGATATCGTCACCATCGACATTGCCGGAAAATCGGCGCTGGGAGACTACATGATCGTCGTCTCCGGCCGTTCGAACAGGCATGTCATGGCGATCTCCGATCATCTGCTCACCGATCTTAAGGACGACGGCCTCGGTACGGCCCGCGTCGAAGGTCAGGAAGGCGGCGATTGGGTCCTGATCGACACTGGTGATATTATCGTGCACGTGTTCCGTCCCGAAATCCGCGAGTTCTACAACATCGAAAAGATGTGGGCGGCTCCGGATATGGATGAAGAAACACGGCACTGACAGGCGTGCCGGCATCTTGTCCGGCGCCTGAGACGTGGCATTGGCTGGCCGGAAAACCTCACAAACCGGCCGGTGGCGTAGTGTGCGCCCGAAGTGCCGCATGAGCGGGAGCGGATAAATGCGAATAGGTCTTTTTGCGGTGGGACGGCTGAAGTCCGGCCCCGAAAAGGATCTTGCCGCCCGTTATTTCGACCGTTTCGCCAAGGCCGGCCCTGCCGTCGGCCTCGAACTTACCCGTGTTGCCGAAGTTGGCGAAAGCCGTGCCTCCAATGCGGAGACCCGCAAGCGCGAAGAGGCAGCGATGCTTTTGAAATCGCTTGCCGATGGCAGCATCCTCATTCTTCTCGATGAACGCGGCAAGGCGCTTGACAGCGAAGCCTTCGCAAACCTGCTCGGCTCCTATCGCGACCAGGGCAAACGCGAGCTGACCATCGCGATCGGCGGCGCCGACGGCCTCGATCCCTCCCTGTACGACCGTGCCGACGCCACGCTGTGCCTGGGCAAGATGACCTGGCCGCACCAACTGGTGCGCACGCTGATCGCCGAACAGCTCTATCGCGCCGTCACCATCCTGTCTGGTCACCCCTATCACCGCGTCTGATGCCGCATCGGCCCGATGTGTCGGCAAAGCGTCGGCCAATGCGTCGCAATGTCACGCAGCCGTGTTTGCTTGGCCACCCGTTCTCCTGCAAACGTTATGGCAAAGCGCATCAAATCAGCTTAGTCTCCGCGCGATTTGAGAAAGTGCCCCAACACGCATGACGAGAGCATCCACCAGGCGACACCGCATGATCCTCCCGGCTATCGCGGCCGGCGTCGGTGTAGCGGTGATTGTCGTGTCGGCAAATCCGTTCATCGTCCAGGCGCAGGATGCCGTGCCCGAGGTGGCACAATCTGCACCGCAGCCGGCAGCCGAGCCGGCGCCACCCGATCCGGCCGCCGAACTTGCCGCCAAGCGTGATCAGACCCGTGCCGAACTCGAAACCCTGTCGAAGACGATCAGCCTCTCCACCGACAAGGTGAGCGCGCTTCAGCAGAGCATTGCCGATCTGGATAAGAGCACCGAAAGCATCCGCCAGGCGCTGATCGATTCCGCCGCCCGCCGCAAGGCGCTCGAAAAGCAGATCCTCGAAAGCGAGAAGAAGCTTGCCGATCTCGGCGTCAAGGAGGATGGCATCCGCCGTTCCCTGCACGAGCGCCGCGGCCTGCTGGCCGAGGTGCTGGCAGCGCTCCAGCGCATGGGCCGCAACCCGCCGCCCGCTTTGCTCGTCACCCCCGATGACGCGCTCGCCTCCGTGCGCAGCGCCATTCTGCTCGGCGCCGTCGTGCCTGGCATCCGCAAGGAGACCGACAAGCTTGCCGCAGACCTCGCAAGCCTCGCCGCATTGCAGACTGCAAGCGCCGCCGAGAAGGCCTCCCTGACCGGGACGATGACTGATGGCATCGAGGAAGAGCGGCGCATGGACCTGCTGCTTGCCGAAAACGACAAGCTCAGCCGCAGCAATGCCGCCGAACTCGCGGCCGAAAGGAAACGTTCCGAGGAGCTGGCAGGCAAGGCGACCAGCCTTGAAGGCCTCGTCGCCTCGATGGAATCCGAGATCGCTTCGGTGCGGGACGCTGCCGCTGCCGCCCGCCAGGCGGAGGAGAACCGGAAGCTTATGACGGACGAGCAGCGCGCTCAGGCCAAGGCTCTCGCCGACAGCGGTGTGCCCGATAAAAACCGCATTGCGCCCGCATATCCCTTCGGAGAATTGAAGGCGAAATTGGAGGTGCCCGTAGCGGGCGATATCCTGCGCCAGTTCGGCGATCCCGACGGCACCGGACACGAGGCCATGGGAATGACGGTCGCCACCAATCCGGAGACGGTGGTGACGGCGCCTGCGGATGGCCTGGTGGTTTTCGCCGGCGCATTTCGCAGTTACGGCCAGATGATCATCCTCGACGCGGGCGATGGGTACCACCTGGTTCTCTCGGGAATGGATACGATCAATACCCGTCAGGGAAAATTCGTTTTCTCCGGCGAGCCACTTGCCGTGATGGGCGCGAAAAGAGTGGCAAGCGCAACTGCATTGGCGCTGGAAACGAACCGGCCAACGCTTTACATTGAATTTCGAAAGGACGGTAAACCGGTCGATTCCCGGCCGTGGTGGACCGCCAAAGACACTGGAAAGGCACGCAATGATTCGTAGGGCTTCTCTTGTTCTGGTCGGCGCATTGATGGGTGCGACCGCAATGAGCGTCATTTACTCGGCGGGTGTGCCGGCAGAAGCGGCCGGATCCTCGACCTACAAGGAACTGTCTGTTTTCGGAGATGTCTTCGAGCGTGTGCGTGCGCAATATGTGACGCCGCCTGCGGAAGACAAGCTGATCGAGAACGCCATCAACGGCATGCTTTCCTCGCTCGATCCGCATTCGAGCTACATGAATGCGAAGGACGCCGAGGACATGCGCACCCAGACCAAGGGTGAGTTCGGCGGCCTCGGCATCGAAGTCACGATGGAAGATGAACTCGTCAAGGTCATCACCCCGATCGACGATACGCCCGCCGCCAAGGCCGGCGTTCTCGCCGGCGACTATATCTCCGAGATCGACGGCCAGTCCGTGCGTGGCCTGAAGCTGGAAGACGCCGTCGAGAAGATGCGTGGCGCCGTCAACACGCCGATCAAGCTGACGCTGATCCGCAAGGGTGCCGACAAGCCGATCGAGCTGACGATCGTCCGCGACGTCGTCGCCGTTCAGGCAGTCAAGTCGCGTGTCGAGGACGATGTCGGTTATCTCCGCATCATCTCCTTCACCGAGAAGACCTATCCTGACATGGAAAAGGCGATCAAGAAGATCAAGGACACCGTTCCGGCCGACAAGCTGAAGGGTTATGTTCTCGACCTGCGCCTCAATCCGGGCGGTCTGCTTGACCAGGCGATCAACGTCTCCGATGCCCTGCTGCAGCGCGGCGAAGTCGTTTCGACTCGCGGCCGCAATCCGGATGAAACCCGCCGCTTCAATGCCGGCCCGGGCGACCTGACGGATGGCAAGCCGGTGATCGTGCTGATCAACGGCGGTTCGGCTTCCGCATCGGAAATCGTCGCCGGCGCGCTTCAGGATCTGCGCCGTGCCACCGTTCTCGGCACGCGCTCCTTCGGCAAGGGTTCTGTGCAGACAATCATCCCGCTCGGCGAAAACGGCGCGTTGCGCCTGACCACGGCGCTCTACTACACGCCGTCGGGCCGCTCGATCCAGGGTACCGGCATCACCCCCGACATCAAGGTCGAGGAGCCGCTGCCGCAGGAACTGCAGGGCAAGATGGTGACCGAAGGCGAATCCAGCCTGCGCGGCCACATCAAGGGTCAGAGCGAGACCGACGAAGGTTCGGGCTCCGTCGCCTATGTCCCGCCGGACCCGAAGGACGACGTTCAGCTTAACTACGCGCTCGACCTTCTGCGCGGCAAGAAGACCGATCCGGCCTTCCCGCCGAACCCAGACAAGGCCGTCGTCGCCAAGTAGTCGATCACATCAAGGCCGGGCACCTCGCCCGGCCTTGACCCTTTCTGCTGTTTCCCGGTTTTGGAGCGGGCGAAAAATTGGGAACGGACCTGCATACGCCCCTGGGCCGCAACCGCAAAGCCGGCCGCAAGCGTCCGGGTTTTCTGCGCCTGGGCCGCATCGCCGCCAGTCTTTGCCTTTTCGCGATAGGCGGCTTTTCCCTCTATACCGCGTTTCGCGGCGATGGGCTCGAACGCACCAAACCGCCGGCGGCCGAACAAGCCGCAACACCCCCTGCCAATACGCCTCAGCCACCGACGGCCACCACGGGCCAAGCGGCCGACGGCATGCCACGCGCCGATCCGCGCTCGGGCGCCAATGTCGAGCAGATGGTCACCGGCGACGGCTCGGTCGTCACCAAATACAGCCCCCGCCCACGCGACGGCGGCGGGCCGGTGCTGGTCGACGCCATGCAGATCGGCCAGGATCCGCGCATGGCAGCCCAGCCCAATGATGCGCTGCTCGAAGAGACGCCTTTTGGCAGGCTGCCGATCGTCGGCCCCGATGGCCGGAGGCCGATGGATCAATATGCGCGTCCCTCGTCCGGCGCGCGCGGCGTCCGCATCGCCATCGTCGTCAGCGGCCTCGGGCTCAGCCAGACCGGAACGCAGCGCGCCATCGCCGAACTGCCGGAAGAGATCACCTTCGCTTTCGCCGCAAGCGGCAACAGCCTGCAGCGCTGGATGCAGGAGGCCCGCCGCAGCGGTCACGAGATCCTTCTGCAAGTACCGCTCGAACCTTTTGATTATCCGGCGAACGATCCGGGCCCCGAAACGCTGCTGACCACGAAGTCGGCCGCCCGCAACATCGAGAACCTGCACAAGGCGATGGGCGAGATCACCAACTATACCGGCGTCATGAATTATCTCGGCGGCCGTTTCCTGTCTGATCCCGCCGCCATGGAGCCTGTCATGCGCGACATCGGCAAGCGCGGGTTGCTGTTTCTCGACGATGGCACATCAGCGCAGTCGAAGACGGCGGCGATCGCCAAGGGAACCGAACTGCCCTATGCCTTCGCCGACCTGCAGCTCGACGGCCAGCTTGATATCAATGCCGTCCTGAAGAAGCTCGACGAACTCGAGCGCATCGCCCGCAAGAACGGACAGGCGATCGGCGTCGCCGCCGCTTTCGATGAGAGCGTTGACGCCATCGCCAAATGGAGCGAGGAGGCTGCGATGCGCGGCATCGAGATTGTCGGCGTTGCCGCCCTTTCCAACGACCCCAGGAATCCTTGAGAGAATCCCTGAGAAGAATCCTGAACGGAGAAGAAGATGAGTCAGGCGACCGTGAAAGCCGAGGATCTGCCCTACCGCCCCTGCGTCGGCGTGATGATCCTGAACCGCGATGGCCTCGTCTGGGCCGGGCGGCGCATCTCCGACGGCAATTCCGAATATGACGGCTCGCCGCAGCTCTGGCAGATGCCGCAGGGGGGCATCGACAAGGGCGAGGATCCATTGGACGCCGCCTACCGCGAGCTTTACGAGGAGACCGGCATCAAGACGGTGACCCTGCTTGCCGAAGCGAGAGACTGGATCAACTATGATCTGCCGCCGGCCCTGATCGGCATAGGGCTGAGAGGAAAATTCCGCGGCCAGACTCAGCGCTGGTTCGCTTTCCGCTTCGATGGCGACGACAGCGAGATCGCCATCAACCCGCCGCCTGGCGGCCACGAGCCGGAATTCGATGCCTGGGAATGGAAGCCAATGCAGCAACTGCCGGAGCTGATCGTGCCCTTCAAGCGCACCGTCTATGACCAGGTGGTGGCCGAGTTCCAGCACTTGGAAACACTTCAATCGGAAGACTGATTGCGGCTGGATGATTGCTACCGTTTGTGCTCGGCAGCAGGAATAGGGTCACCGGCCGCCATCGGCGGCCGGCATCTCGTTCGAATCTTATTCGGCTTCGTTGGCGGAATCGGCGTTGAGCTGGCCGTATTTGCTCTCGCCGATTTTCTCGAGCAGGTCGATCTGTGTTTCGAGGAAGTCGATATGACCTTCCTCGTCCGCCAGCAGCTCCTCGAAAAGTTTCATGGAAACGTAGTCGCCGGCGTCATGACAGATATCGCGCGACTTCTTGTAGGCCGTGCGGGCGTCGTACTCGCCGGCAAGATCGGCTTCCAGAACTTCCTTGACGTTCTGGCCGATGCGCAGAGGTGCGAGGGTCTGCAGATTGGGATGGCCTTCGAGGAAGATGATGCGTGCAACTAGCCGGTCGGCATGGTGCATCTCTTCGATGGATTCGGCGCGCTCCTTCTTGGCGAGCTTGGTGTAGCCCCAGTCCTCAAGAAGACGATAGTGAACCCAATATTGGTTGACCGCACCGAGTTCGAGGAACAACGCCTCGTTAAGCCGCTCGATGACCTTTTTGTCGCCTTTCAATGTCCGCTCTCCTGTTTTCCTCATGGAATTGTTTCAAGCGGGACATGAAATCAAATATTTCGGTCTCCGTCGAGTGGCGACGGGCGTGATATTCCTCGGTCGTCTGGATAATGATGTCGACGACATTGGGGAAACAACCGCAGCAGCGGCCGCGTTTTTCCATGGCGTGATAGACCTTCGCAGGCACGATAAGCTGCCAACAATCTTCATCGAGAAGATTGGTGATAACCTCCCGGATTTCCTTATCGGTTATATAATTGCAGCTGCAGACAAGCACGTCTTCATTCCAAACATGACACTGACTATCGTGTTTTCTGCTAAAGAAGATGGTGGCTGTCAAGAAAAAATTCGATTCCCGCAGCATTGAACAACGGTGTGCGAATGAGGCCTCATGCATATCGTCCGGGATTATGCAGCGGTTTCAGGATGATGACGCCATAAGGCAAATGAAGACAACCTGCATGGTCCTGATCGCTGCGACGTACTTCAATGGAAGTTGCGTCCGCGCGGCATCACCTCAGCGGTTTCCCCCGCGCCGGCATGGCGGCCTGTGGCAACCATCCGTTTTTCCAGCTCCGCCCGCTCCTGCGCATTCGCAGCCTTTTTCTGCCGCTGATCGACACCCGGCCTCAGCACCTCGTCTGCCCGCTCGCAGACGCCGAAACGCCGGGCCTCACGTTGCAGGATACCGAGCGCCGGCGTCATATCCTCGATATGCTCGACGACGGTATGGATCACTCCGCTCTGGCTTTGCAGCCTGCCGCGGATTTTCACCAGCCGGGCGCCCATCACAACTGAGCGGTATTTGTCGAATATCTTGTTCCAGACGATCGCATTGGCCACCCCGGTCTCGTCCTCCAGCGTCATGAAGATCACACCTTTTGCCGAACCAGGTCGCTGACGCACCAGCACGAGGCCCGCAATCGTCACCCTCTGCCCGTTCGCGACCTTCAACAGATCGACATTGCGCGTCACACCCGCCTTGCGCAATTCCTCACGCAGGAAGGAGACGGGATGCGCCTTCAGCGACAGTGAGAGATAACGGTAGTCCTCGATGACCTGCTCTCCCGGCAGCATTTCCGGCAGCTTCGCTACAGGCTCGATCTGGAGGTCGACATGACGGACCTGCTCGAAGAGCGGCAGCTCCTCGGCCGCGCTCTTCACATCCAGTGCCCGCACCGCCCAGAGTGCGTCGCGTCGTGACAGTTTGAGGGACTGGAACGCATCGGCATCCGCCAGTCGCTCGATGACGGATTTCTGCAGACCGGACCGCAGCCAGAGATCGCGCACCGAACTGTAGCCTTCGCATCGATTGCTGATGAGCCGTTCCATATCGCCTGTCGAAAGGCCCTTGATCTGCCGGAAGCCGAGCCGCACCGCATGCCGGGTCTTGATGATCTCGCGCATCTTGTCATGCCGGAAATCGATGGCATTCCGATCGAAGGCAGCCTCTTCCAGACCGCAATCCCAGTTTGATTCATTGATGTCGACCGGCAGGATCTTTACCCCGTGCTCGCGTGCGTCCCGCACCAGCTGCGCCGGCGCATAAAATCCCATCGGCTGGGAATTCAGCATCGCCGTGCAGAAGATGTCGGGATAATAGGCCTTGAGCCATGAGGAAGCATAAACGAGCAGCGCGAAGGAGGCGGCATGGCTTTCCGGGAAACCGTATTCCCCGAAACCTTTGATTTGGTTGAAGCATTGCTTCGCGAACTCCGGATCATAGTCTTTTGAGACCATTCCTTCGATGAACCGCTTTTCGAAGTTACCGATCGTACCCGTTCTCTTGAATGTCGCCATCGCTCTGCGAAGCTTGTCGGCTTCCGCCGGTTTGAAGCCGGCGGCGGTAATGGCGATCTGCATGGCCTGTTCCTGGAACAAGGGCACGCCGAGGGTTCTTTCCAGAACCGTTTCCAGCTCCTTGCTCGGATATTTGATCGGAATGTTTTTGGCTCGCTGCTCTCGGCGCTTCAGATAGGGATGCACCATGTCGCCCTGGATCGGTCCTGGCCGCACGATCGCCACCTCGATGACGAGATCGTAGAACACCTTCGGCTTAAGACGCGGCAGCATGCTCATCTGCGCCCGGCTTTCGATCTGGAAGACGCCGAGCGTATCGGCCCGGCCCATCATCTCGTAAACCGGCTCGCCTTCGTTCCCATGCTCCTTGTTGCCGAGGTCTGCGAGCGTCTTCTTCACGTCGTAATGCAATTCAAGCAGCGAAAAGGCCTTCCGCAGACAGGTCAGCATGCCGAGCGCCAGCACATCCACCTTGAGGATCTTGACGTTATCGAGGTCGTCCTTGTCCCACTCGATCATGTACCGATCCGGCATCGCCGTCTTCATGATCGGCACCACCTCGTCGAGCCTATCGCGCGTGATGACGAAGCCGCCGACATGCTGGGTGAGGTGGCGCGGGAAGCCGAGAAGTTCGGACGCATACTGAAGAACGTTTCGGGTCACCGGATCCTTGACGTCGAGACCCGCCGCCTTCGCGTCCCGCTCCGAGAGATTATCCTCCGACCAGCCCCAGACGAGGCTGCTGATCGCCGACTGGACATCCTCCGAGAGCCCAAAGGCCTTGGAGACCTCACGGCCCGCCGAGCGCGTACGGTAGGTCGTCACCCCCGCCGTCAACCCAGCATGTTCTATGCCGTATCTTTTATAGATGAACTGGATGACCTCTTCGCGCCGGTCATGCTCGAAATCGACATCGATATCTGGCGGTTCGTCGCGATCCATCGAAATGAAGCGGTCGAAGAGCAGTGTGCTTTTTTGAGGATCGACTTCCGTTATTTCAAGGCAATAACAGATGACCGAATTTGCCGCCGATCCGCGCCCCTGGCACAAGACCTTAAGTTCATAGCGGGCGTGCTGGATGATCCTGTGAACCGTCAGGAAATAAGAGGCATATTTCTTTTTTTTAATGAGATCGAGTTCATACTCGATCTGTGGCGCCACCTTGGGCGGGATACCCTTGGGATAGCGTCTTGCCGCTCCCGCTCTCGTCAGCCTTTCGAGAGTCTCCTGCGGCGTTTCACCAGGATCGTTTTCCGGCGGATAATTGTGCTCCAGTTCCTTCAGCGAAAAGGTCAATTTGCCGAAAAAGGCCTGCGTATTGTCGATCGCACCAGGATAGTCCCGGAAGATCCGGGTCATTTCACGTGAATCCTTGAGGTAACGCTCGGCATTCGGCGCCAGAAGGAATCCGGCTTGCGATATCTGCACATGCTCCCGGATCGCGATCACGATATCCGAAAGCGGCCGCCGTTCAGGATGATGGTAAAGCGGCTGGTTGGTTGCAATCAGCGGCACGCGGTTTCGAGCGGCAAGCATGGCAAGCACCGCAAAGACCTGCCTGTCGCGGCCATCATAGGCTGACGACAGCGCCATGAAAAATGCCTTGCGGAACCGTCTGCGGAACCGTTCCAGATAATCTTCCAGCGTCGACTGACCCGCCTGACGGTCGACAAGGGTGCGATCGGGAACGAGAGCAAGCATCATCTCATCCCCCCATTCCATGAGTTCCGCTTCCGTCAGAATGCAGCTTCCCTTGACCGCTTCTTCTTTCAGGTTGCCGGCGCTCAGAAGACGGCAAAGGTTCGCCCAGCCCCGCCGGTTCCGGGGATAGGCGAGGATATCAGGCGTTCCATCGGAAAAGACGAGACGAGCGCCCGGCTGAATCCGGATAGGATCGAGGATCTCCTCCTTTTTTCCTTCCTTCTCCGCTTGGGCTATAATCTCGTCCCTGTTTTTATATCTCTCCTCAAGCTGCTCCGCCTGCGCATGCGCCCTGACCACACCGGCAACCGAATTCCGGTCCGCAACGCCGAGACCGCCGAGCCGTAGACGAGCAGCCTGCACGACCATCTCCTCGGGGCCAGAGGCGCCTTCAAGAAACGAGAAGTTCGTCCTTGTGCCGATCTCGAAGAATGCGCGCGCGGTTGTCATGCGAACACGCCATGCATGAACCAGCGAGGATCAAGCGCCTGACCATAAAAGCCCCGCCGATAGATCCAGAAGCGATGTCCGGTCTCATCCTCGATGCGAAAATAGTCACGCGCCTCGGCGTCATTTCCATCGATCCACCATTCCATCGCAATCCGTTCCGGCCCTTCGCTTCTTGCCACCTGATGCTGCATGCGCCGCCAGCGAAAGATCTGCGGCGGACCATCGGGCACTTCGGCAAGTATGGTCTCGACGGGCTCCGGCGTTGCAAAGAGCCGCAGCGGGCGCTCTTCGCGGAAAGGAAGCTGGATGTCCTGCACGGCCTTCCGCCTGGGAAGGCTCTCCATCGCAGGAACCGTGATGACGGCGCGTTCCGGAACATGGCTCTCGCGGAGCTGGAAGCTTTGCAGGCAATCCGCACCAAGTCGGGCCGAGACCCGGTCGACGAAGGCCGAAAGCGAGATCTCTCCCTGCCGGTCGCCTTCGAAATCACCCTGCGCTTCGTTGAAGGGATCGTGCCGCAACACATTCAACCGCACGATCTCGAAACCATAGCCGGCATCGAGATCGTCATAGACCGTCTGCAATCGCTCGGAAAAAAGCCCGGCAATGAACTTTGGTTCGCGAAGCGGCTGCGAAGCACCGACGGAGATGCGAAAGACCCTGCCGTCGACGCGGAACAGGACCAGTTCGAACACCCGTCCGCCAGCCCCCCGCGCTTCCAGCGACGGCTGCAGCGATAAGGCGACCTGCCTGGTGACGGTAAGGATCTGCTCTTCCGTCCCGATGGGCTCGATCAGACGGCTTTCGGCCGAAAGGCTGGCAACAGGACGCCGGGGCGAGACCGGCTCCTCTTCACGTCCCAGCGCCTGGTCGAGACGCAGAAGCAGCTCCGGGCCGAACCGGCGGGTCAGCGGCGCCCGCGGTGCATCGATGACGTCGCCGATATATTTCAGACCGAGCTTGTTCAGGGCATCGACGGTTTGTCCCTCCAGCCGCAGGGCTGCGACCGGCAAGGACATCAGCACATGTTCCGTCCCTTCGTCCTCGATCACGCCGCCTTGCCCGAAGCGGGAAGCGGCCCAGGAAAGGCCGGGCGACGATGAGATCGCGCCCCGCGCATCGAACCCCATATGAAAAAGCCGCGACAGCACATCCCGAAGAAGCGCCTTTTCACCGCCGAAGAGATGGGCGCAACCGCTAATGTCGAGAAACAGACCGTCCTTCCCGTCGAACGCCACCAGCGGCGTATAACGGTCGCACCAGTCGGCAATTGCCTCCAGCAACCGGCGGTCGGCCGCCGGATCCTCTTCCGCGACCTCGAGCATGGGGTACATGGCGCGCGCCTCGGCAACGCCCAGCTCCTTCCTCAACCCCAGCCTCTCGGCCAACTCGTCCAGTGCCGTCAGCCGCAGGGCATTGTTGAGCTTGCCGGAACAGACGATAGGCGGCGTCTCAGGACGCCCTTTCGAACGCCAGGAGAGCCCCCATCGCTTGCGGGCGATGCGGTCCGTTGGCAGATGCGGGAAGCTGAGCGCCAGAATGCGCTGACTGTTCGCCTGGAGGACGAACGAGGTTTGGTTCGGCGATAGGGAGAAATTCGCGTTCATGGGGGTTCCACTCCAGAAGAAAGGAGAGCGGGGCCGGATTGCGGCTCTTCTCCAGCGTGAGACGGAAAATCGGATTGCCGATGCTGCCGGAAAGTTTCGATCCATCCGGCAACGGCCGCAGACCGGACGGGGCTGGTTCGACATGCAGACGGAAGGCCGCACTGCTTGCCTCCTCCGCCCCGGCCTGGCGGACAAGAAAGAGCGGGCGGCGGGCAGCATGCGCCCTGAGACTAAGCCTGCGGCTTTCGGTCAGGCCGAAATGGGCGGGATTGCCTCGCACTTCGAAGATGACGGCCGAGAAGGCAGCGCTTTCCACTGCCACCTCCGCCAGCCAGAGCGCCTCGTCCAGCTTGCGCGGCGCCGCATGGAGAAATCGCTCCGGGCTCAGCCCGAAATCCCGAAGCCCGGGAGCATAGGGACGACCGGCCTCCAGCGTGCCGACGGCATCGCCGATCCAGAGCAACGGCAGAAGGCGGCCGGCATCCGCTTCCCGTTTTTGCAGTCGCGCGGCAACAGCCATCGCCAGCCCGCTTGCAGCACCTGCATCACGAGACAGAGCCGAGCGGAATTCGGTGATCGCATCGAGCGGCAGGCCGCCTTCCAGCGCCCCGTCGAGAAACTCCACCCCAAACGCGAGGGGCGGCAGAATGCGCTCCTGGCGGGTCTTGCGTCCTTCTGCCAGGGCTTCCTGTTCCGCTGCGGCAAGCGCCGGCGCGGGCCTTCCCTCCAGTCGGGCAATGGTTTCGCGGAGCGCAAAAAGCCGCTCGCGCGCCAGGGCGTGCTGCGCCATGGCGTTCTCCGATCCGTCTTGTTCCTGTTATGTTCTTATAGATTCCAGAGAGCTAATGAAGAGTCAACGGCCATTTTCTATGAATTTATTCCTGCCTTTGATTCCGCACTCGAAAATCGGCGATAAAGGTTCTATATGGGCCCGCAAAGGAAGGAATATTCATGGCCCGCATAGACCAGAGCGATGATTGGCGGGACCGCCATGCGCCGACGATCAGCACCTTCGAGTCGCTGGCCATGGAGGCCTATAGCCATCTGCCGGATGAATTCCGCCAGCTGACGACCAACCTCACGATCGAGATCGAAGATTTCCCCGATGACGACGTTTTCGAGGACATGGCGCTGGAAACCCCTTTCGATCTGCTCGGCCTTTTCGAGGGCAGGGGCATTTCCGAACGTTTCACGCTGGAAACCGGCGAGATGCCGAACCGCATCCGCCTCTACCGCCGCCCCATCCTCGATTACTGGGCTGAGAACGACGAGACGCTCGGCGATATCATCACCCACGTCCTGATCCACGAGATCGGCCACCATTTCGGGCTGAGCGACGATGACATGGAGCGGATCGAGGCAAGCGCCGAGGAAGCCGCCGAGCGCTAGAGCGCCGCGCGTCCAAAGGACGCGCTAAGGACGCTCCATCACTTTCAATCACGCATAATCCTTTCCGAAAATCGATTACGATTTTCGGGGTTATGCGCTGAGCCTCACTGCTCGGAGAGCTTCATCTCAGGATGGTAATCCTTGCCTTCGACATGCTTGACGACGGCCTGGCCGCACTGCATCGCGCCGGTTGCGGCATTGAAGGCATAGGTCGGCGAGCCCTCCAGCGACCAGCCCTTGTTGAGGGCGGCAGTGACCTTGTGGCAGAAGGAAGCATCGTCGGGACCGGTCAGGAAGCGGTAGAGTTTCATCACATCGTCTTTCGTGTTGCAGCCTGGCGGGCTGCGATCAGGCGGGCTTTATGGACCAGACTTTCCGCCTGGACAAGATGCAACCGCTCGACCATCCGCCCGCCTGCATTGATGACGTTCAGCCCATCGGAGGCAGGATCGGCAAAGGCCGATATGATCGCCTCCGCTTCCGCAACCGCTGCCGGATCCGGGCCGAAATGGCGGTTGGCGGGCTCGATCTGCGCCGGATGGATCAGCATCTTGCCGGCAAAGCCCATCGCCCGGCCCTGCAGACATTCGGCATCAAAACCTTGTTCGTCCCTGAAATCGTTGAAGACGCTGTCAATCGCATCGAGCCCGTAGGCGCTGACCGCAAGGACGACCTGCATCAGCCACGGGACGAGATAGCTCCGCCCCGGCTGCGGCAGCACGCCGGTTTCCTTGCGCAGGTCGTTGAGCCCGACGACGAGGCAATCGAGCCGCGAGCCCGGCGTGCGCCCGGCTTCGGCGATAACAGCCGCATTCAGGATGCCACGCGGCGTCTCGATCATCGCCCAGATACGCAGATCTTCCGGTGCATCCGCCTCGTAGAGAAGGTCGCCGACCGCCATGACATCCTGCGGTTCGTCGACCTTCGGCAGCAGCACGGCGTCGGGATTGAGCGCGATTACCAGTTCCATGTCCGCCAGGCCGAAATTGGTCGACAGGTCATTGATGCGGATAATCCGTTCCTTGCCTTCGAGCGGCCGAGCCGAAAAGAAATTCCTCAGATTTTCCCGCGCTTCCGCCTTCCTTTCCGGCGCCACGGAATCCTCGAGATCGAAGATCACCGCATCGCAATCGACCGCATGGGTTTTTTCGAGGGCGCGGGGATTGATGGCGGGCACGCTCAGCACCGAACGGCGCAGGCGGGCGGAGCGGGTCGCGGGGTTTCGGCTCATGGCGAATTAGTGCCAAGCTTTGAAAGCCGAAGCAAGCAGCCCACCCCAGAACATCTAGCAGAACAACAAAAAGCCATGCTTGCCTTGCAGAGAGGAAAGAGAAGGACCACATTCCTTTCCGAAGAAAGGTCTCTAACCATGCAGAACATTCGCTCCATCTTCCTCATGCTTGCCGGCGCCACCGTTTTCGTGGCCATGCTGCTTCTCACCTTTTCGGTGACGCTCGCCGTCGGCGCCATCCTGACCGTGCTCATGGTCGGACGCGCGCTTTCGATGAAGATGAAGCCCGCTCCGGTCCGCGCCAAGGCGAACAATGGTAAGCCGGAGATGCGCGTGTGGAACGACGGCCGCGGTACGATCATCGATCTCTGATCACCGAATTTTCCAAAAATTTTGACCGACACTGTCGGCGTGAGATTCCATCATGCGTCCTTGAAACAGCCAGGCATTCTGCCGGCTCGTGAAAAACGTATGGAGGACGAGCATGGATACGACGACAGAGAGCAACCCGACGAAGATGCCACCGGTCAAGAATGGCCTGCTGCCCTATCTGACGGTCGACGGCGCGGTGAAAGCTGCGGAATTCTACAAGAAGGCTTTCGGCGCCGAAGAGGCATATCTCGTGCCGGTCGACGAGAGCGGCCGAACGATGCATGTGCATCTCTACATCAACGGCAGCTCCCTCATGCTGTCGGATGCCTATCCCGAATACGGCCATCCTTTCAAAGGCCATGAAGGCTTCGCCATTCAACTGGTTATCGACGATATCGATTTCTGGTGGGATCGCGCGGTTGCTGCCGGCGCCGAAGTCGTCATGCCGGTCGAACTGATGTTCTGGGGCGACCGCTACGGCCAGCTTCGCGATCCGTTCGGCGTCCTCTGGGGCCTGAACGCACCGTCCAAATAAGGGGACAGGCGCAATCGGCGGATCGCGCGAAACGTCGTGGCCGCCGTCTGTGAAAGATTCTCCTTCATTTCGGCGAAAAACTGGACTAGATGCAAATTCAGAAAGTAGATTTGCTGAAATGGAGCATGGATCATGGATAAATTCGTGAAGCTCACCGGCGTTGCAGCGCCGCTGCCGGTCGTCAACGTCGACACCGACATGATCATTCCGAAGGATTATCTGAAGACGATCAAGCGCACCGGCCTCGGCACCGGCCTCTTCGCGGAAGCCCGCTACAATGAGGACGGCTCAGAAAACCCGGATTTCGTGCTGAACAAGCCGGCCTATCGCGATGCCAAGATCCTCGTTGCCGGCGACAATTTCGGCTGCGGCTCCTCGCGCGAGCACGCCCCCTGGGCGCTTCTGGATTTCGGCATCCGCTGCGTCATCTCGACCAGCTTCGCCGACATTTTCTACAACAACTGCTTCAAGAACGGCATCCTGCCGATCAAGGTCAGCCAGGAAGATCTCGACAAGCTGATGGACGACGCCTCGCGCGGCTCCAACGCCATCCTGACCGTCGATCTTGAGAATCTCGAGATCACCGGCCCCGATGGTGGCTTGATCAAGTTCGATCTCGACGAATTCAAGCGCCACTGCCTGCTGAACGGTCTCGACGATATCGGCCTGACCTTGGAAAAGGGCAAGGCGATCGACAGCTTCGAAAAGAAGAACGCCGCTTCGCACCCCTGGGCAGCCTGAGCCTCTCCATCGGTTACCGATCAAGCCGGGTTTTTGCCCGGCTTTTTCTTTTGCGGCACATCAGAGAAATTTCTCTTTCCAGGCCTCAAGCTTTTCGAGCGACACGCCGATGCCGCCGCAGACTTCGATAAGCGGATTGTCGAAGCGCTGAAGCAGCCCGGCATGCACATCGGCAACGGCAAGGGCCGCACCGCAAGCCGGCTCGACCAGAATGCGCTGCGCATCGGCAAATTTCAGGCAGGCGGCAACGGCATCGGCGTCGCTGACGACAACACTTTCGATCGGATGCTGCTTCGGCAGGTCGAAGACATGCTGCGCCACCTGCCGCGCCCCGAGCGAATTGGCAATCGAGGTAATGGCGGGAAGGGTGATACGCTCCCTCGCCTGGAGGCTGGCATTCAGCGAGGCCGCCCCTTCAGTTTCGACGGCGATAACAGGCACATCGGAAAGCCCGTTTCGCTTCAATCCCTCGACAATGCCGGCAAGCAGCCCGCCGCCGCCGACGCTGGTGACGACGCAATCGAATTTTGCACCTTTCGCCACCACCTCGTCGATCAGCGTGGCATGGCCATCCCACAGAAGCGGATGGTCGAAGGGGTGAACATAAGTCGCCTTTCGGCTCCGGGCGAGGTCGACTGCATGGGCATTGGCCTCATCGAAAACCGAACCGTGAACGAGGACATTCGCGCCCGTTGCGGCAATCGTCTGCCGCACATCGGCCGCCGTCGTCTCCGGCACGACGATCGTGACCGGCACACCAAGCGCCCGGCCGGCATAAGCCGCGGCAATGCCGGCATTGCCGCCGGAAGCACAGAAGATCTCGCGCGCCCCATTTTCCACCTCGTGCTGGCAAAGCCGTCCGACGCCGCGCAGCTTGAAGCTGCCGGAAGGCTGCAGCGCATCGAGCTTCAGCCAGAGCGGTTTGCCGCTGACGCTGTAGCCAGGTGCCGTCTGGACCAAGGGCGTGTCGAGATGGAGAGGCGCGAAAGGCATGGGAACCATCCAGGGAAATAAAGGTCGGGGCTGCCGTTCTAATCTGTTTGCGGGCGCAGGAGCAACCATCGCTGCTCAGAGCGAAGCGTACCGATTCACCGCTTCCGTCGCTTGAAATGCCCATTTCCGGGGTCTAAGAAGCCGCAACTAGTTTTTCCCAGGAGGGTTTCATGACAGCGCGCAATCTTTTCCTGTTGCCGGGTGACGGCATCGGTCCCGAGGCCATGGGCGAGGTCCGCAAGATCATCGCCTATATGAACGAGGCGATGAATGCCGGTTTCGTCACCGACGAAGGCCTTGTCGGCGGTTGCGCCTATGATGCACATGGCGCTGCGATCTCGGAAGCCGACATGCAGAAGGCACTTGCCGCCGATGCCGTTCTCTTCGGCGCCGTCGGCGGCCCGAAATGGGATAGCGTGCCTTACGAAGTGCGCCCGGAAGCCGGTCTGCTGCGCCTGCGCAAGGATCTGCAGCTCTTTGCTAACCTGCGTCCTGCCATCTGCTATCCGGCCCTTTCTGCGGCCTCGTCGCTGAAGCCGGAGCTGGTCGAAGGCCTCGACATCCTCATCATCCGCGAGCTGACGGGCGGCGTCTATTTCGGCGAACCGAAGGAGATCATCGACCTCGGCAATGGCCAGAAACGCGGCATCGACACGCAGGTCTACGATACCTACGAGATCGAGCGCATCGCCGGTGTCGCCTTCGAAATGGCCCGCACGCGGCAGAATCGCGTCTGCTCCATGGAAAAGCGCAACGTCATGAAGTCGGGCGTGCTTTGGAACCAGGTGGTGACCGAGACGCACAAGGCGAAATATTCCGACGTCCAGCTCGAACACATGCTGGCCGATGCCGGCGGCATGCAGCTGGTGCGCCAGCCCAAGCAGTTCGACGTGATTGTCACCGACAATCTCTTCGGCGACATGCTCTCCGACGTCGCCGCTATGCTGACCGGCTCGCTCGGCATGCTGCCGTCGGCCTCGCTCGGCGCGCCTGACGGCAAGACCGGCAAGCGCAAGGCGCTCTACGAACCGGTACACGGCTCGGCCCCCGATATCGCCGGCAAGGGCATCGCCAATCCGATCGCCATGATCGCCTCCTTTGCCATGTGCCTGCGTTACTCCTTCAATCTGGTGAAGGAAGCCGACGATCTGGAAAAGGCGATCGCCAACGTGCTCGACAAGGGCATCCGCACCGGTGATATCATGGCCGATGGCGCAAGGCAGGTCGGAACCGTCGAGATGGGCGATGCGATCCTCGCCGAGTTCAAGACGCTTTCCGCCTGATATTTCACGTGAAACAGTTCTGGCCCTTCGCAGGATTCTTGCGGAGGGCTTTTTTCTCAAGGCCGCGAGCCGCATCGGCTTGGTCGAATTATCCCAAACCGACTATCCTCGGCCACAATCTCGTGTATTTTTGCGCCGGATTTTAACGAGCGCATAACCTCGGCATTGGAAACGATCTTCCAATGGATTGTGCGCCAATTCAAAATAATAGAGCGTCCTTAGCGCGTCGTGGCACTTTAGGGCAAATTCGAACGGACGACGGAATGCGGGCATTTTGGGCTTCCCTGAACAGGCGCTGGCGCCGGAGTAGCGCCGGCATGCCGCCTTTGCGTTGGCAGGCCTGCCTCTTCATCACGCTCAATGCGGTGATCCTCTCCATGCTGCTCTTCGACGCGCCGATCGGCGCCAGCGAAGCTCCCGCGCCGGTGAAGCACCTCGGCGAGATGCTGACCGGTTTCGGCGATTCCGCTTGGCTGATCTACACCAGCATCTTGCTGTTCTTTCAGGGCCGGGCAGGCTACAAGCTTGTGAAGACGGCGCGCTCCAAGGCGCAGGCACTCTACGTCAGCTGGATCGGCGCCTATCTCTTCATCACGGTTGTCTTCTCTGGGCTTCTCGCCAATCTGCTGAAGCGGGCGATAGGCAGGGCGCGTCCCGATCATTTCCATGACTACGGCATGTTTTCCTTCACGCCCTTTTCTGGCCATTCCGCTTTCGAAAGTTTCCCGTCCGGCCATTCCACCACGGTCGGCGCCTTCTTCGCCGCCTTTGCCCTGCTGTTTCCGCGCTATCGCGTTGCCTTCATCGCCTGCGCCATCTGGCTCGGCATGACGCGTGTCATGGTCGGCGCCCATTATCCGAGCGACGTGATCGCCGGCCTTGCCTTCGGCGGCTGGTTCTCGCTGCTGACGGCGATCGTCTTTGCCCGCTGCGGCTTGCTCTTCAAACTGGCGCCGGATGGCTGGCCGCTCTCGAAGCGCCTGTTTCGCACTGCATAATTCCTTAAATCGGAATCGATTTAAGGATAAAATCATGCAGCAATTCAAAATGTCCTTTGCGCGTCCGAAAAGACGCGCGGCGCCGTAATATGGAAAAGCCCGGCGCCTTGTGAGCGCCGGGCCTTTTTCTCAAGCGCGGATTGGCCTCAATCCGCCGCTCAATCCATGGCGTGGATATCCCTGTTCTTCGTTTCCGGCAGGAAGATCAGGCCGATCACCAGCGTGATCGACGCAAAGACGATCGGGTACCAGAGACCGTAATAGATATCACCCGCGGCAGCGCTCATCGCGAAGGCTGTCGCCGGCAGCAGGCCGCCGAACCAGCCGTTGCCGATGTGATAGGGCAGCGACATGCCAGTATAGCGGATGCGGGTCGGGAAAAGCTCGACCAGCAGAGCGGCGATCGGGCCGTAGACCATCGTCACATAGAGGACGAGGACGAACAGCACGGCGATCGTGCCGATCCAGTTAACCCGGGCCGGATCGGCAACCATGGCGAAAGTGCCGCCATTGGCGATGTTGTAGACCACCATGTCGGTGACGCCATTGGCCTCATCCGCCGTCAGCAGCTTGGTCTCGACCAGCTTGGCCGCTGGTACGGTTTCCTTCTCGCCGGCGCGCACGGCATCGGCATTGAGCGACAGTTCCGGATTGGCTGCGATGAAGGCATCGAGCTTGGCATCCGGCACCTTGACGGCGCCGCGGTTCAGCGGGTAGCCGGCATCATGGAGCGCAATGTTGACGCCCTTTTCGAAGGCGGCGGTCATGCCCTTGGCCTTGTCGCCGGCAGCGACGACGTCAAAGCTTGGGATCGTCGCGTTGCCGACCTTCACCGTTGCCGGCTGTCCGGCGGTACCGGGCACGACGTCGTAAGGCACCGAGTTCCTCGTCAGGAACGCCGTTGCCACGTCGCAGGAACTGGTGAACTTCGCGGTACCGGTCGGATTGAACTGGAACCTGCAATCGGCCGGATCAGCCGTCACCGTTGCCCGGATCGAAGCCTGCGCTTCGGCCAGCGCCGGGTTCGCCGTCCAGGTCATCGCCTTGAACAGCGGATTATAGGTCACCGCCGCAATGAGAAGGCCTGCCATGATGATCGGCTTGCGGCCGATCTTGTCGGAGAGACCGCCGAAGATGACGAAGAACGGCGTGCCGAGGAGAAGTGCGATGGCGACCATGACATTGGCCGAGAACAAGTCCACCTTCAGCACGTTCTGCAGGAAGAACAGCGCATAGAACTGGCCGCCGTACCAGACGACTGCCTGGCCCATGGTAGCGCCGAGAAGCGCGATGATCGCGATCTTGGCATTTTTCCATGTCCCAAAGGCCTCGGTCAGCGGCGCCTTGGAGCCTTTGCCTTCCGCCTTCATGCGCTGGAACGCCGGCGATTCGTTCATCTTCAGGCGGATCCAGACGGAAATGCCGAGCAGGACGACCGAGACCAGGAACGGAATGCGCCAGCCCCAGGCGGCGAACTGGACCGCACCCATCAGATATTGAACCAGGACGATGACGATCAGCGACAGGAACAGGCCGAGCGTCGCCGTCGTCTGGATCCATGAGGTGAAGTAGCCGCGGCGCCCGTTCGGCGCATGTTCGGCGACATAGGTTGCCGCACCGCCATATTCACCGCCCAGCGCCAGACCCTGGAGCAGGCGCAGCCCGATCAGGATGATCGGGGCTGCGATGCCGATGGTGGCGGCACCCGGCAGGACGCCGACGAGAAAGGTCGACAGACCCATGATCATGATCGTCATCAGGAAGGTGTATTTACGGCCGACGAGATCGCCGAGACGGCCGAACACCAGCGCGCCGAAGGGGCGCACCAGAAAGCCGGCGGCAAAGGCGAGCAGCGTGAAGATGTTGCGCGTTGCCTCGGGATATTGGGTGAAATAGGTCGCGCCGATATAGGTGGCGAGCGAGCCATAGAGATAGAAATCGTACCATTCGAAAACGGTGCCGAGCGAAGAGGCGAAGATGACCTTCTTCTCCTCGCCGGTCATCGGACCGGCCTTCGCGCCGTCGATGCTTGCGACATTTGCCATTGTCTGTCCTCCACAGAGTGATGATCACGCGCGCGACCTACTCTCCTCAAAGCATACCCCTGGCCGCGACACGCCTGACGAGAGTGTGCCAGAAACGACAGATCAAAAAGAGAGATGCTTTGGGATTATGACTTTAGTCTAAGAGTGGCGCGGTTCTCGCGCACATCAGGCCGTCCGTGACGATTGAGCTGCCGGAGGTTTGAAAGCAGGTTTCACTGCGGTTTGCGACGTGGATCCGTTATGCTCTCAGCGCCTGTGCCGGCGATTGCCGATAGGCGAGCACTGCCGGCAGTGCAGCGAGAATTGCGGCAAAGGCAAGCAGCACTGTTGCAAGCCCGGCGTCTTCACGCGTGAAGACGACCGGCATGGCGACCCCGCTCGTTTGCGAGAACATACCGGACAAGATGAGGGCCGCGGTATAACCGAGCGCGAATCCGAGTGCGATGCCAACCGCCACCAGGAAGAAGAATTCCAGCCAGACGATGCCGAAAATCGCGCCACGTGGGGCGCCGAAGGCTCTCAGTGCGCCGATCTGGCGGCGGCGCTGGCCGATATGGATGACCGTGACCAGTACCAGCGAGGCTGCGACGAGAGCTTGCGCGCCTGAGGCGACCGCGACGAGGATCTGCTTGGCATCGCCGAGCGTGGCGTAGAGATTGGTCAGCACCTCGCCGGGAAAGACAGCGACGGTATTGCCGCTGCGATATTCCTGCCGCAGCTTGTAGGCATCGGCGATTGTCTTCGGCTTGACGAGAATGGCGGGAAGGCCGGGAGCGCCCGCAGTCAAGGTCTCATCAAGTGCGGCATCCGGATCGGCTTTCCCGTGATGCCCATACCCATCGTGATCAGCGCCGGCCTTCTCATGTTCATGGCCATGTTCAACGCTATCCGTTCCGGACGCCGCTTCATGTTCGTGCCCACTGTCCTCCTCATGTTCCTCCGCCTCCAGGCCATGAATGTGCCAGACGGCTTGGATGGGAACGAGAATGGCTCGGTCCCAGGCGGTGCCGGTCGGCCGCAAGCGGCCGGCGATGTGATAGACGAGCTCGGTATGAGTCTCGCCGCCCTCTTCCAGCGACCCATGCATCGGCTTGATCTCGCCGCCGAGCGACAGCTTGACGGCAGCGCCGATCACCGCCTCGCCCTCGCGCGCGAAAATCTTGCCTTCGGCTAAGCCGGAGAGGTTCTGCGTCAACATGATCGTTGTGCCGATGATCGGATAGCCGGAGAAGGAATCGCCGAAGCCGATTGGGGCTGCCCAATCGACCCGCGGATCTGCGGCAAGCTTGCCCAGCACTTCGCCCGGCATCAGCGGCAAGGGCGAGGGCTGCAGGAAGATAGAGGACAGCACGAGCTGCGTCTCGCTGCCGCCGGCGCCGATGACAAGATCGAATTTGTCAGCGGCGCGCGCGCTGCCGAGACGAAGCGCCCGCTCCTGTAGGACGACGCAAACGCCGAGCGCGGTCGCAAGCGCCACCAGCAGCACGACCACCAGCGATCCCGCCCAGAGGCGACGAAGATCGGAAAGGATGAAGCGGATCATGCAGCCTCTCCCGCCGCTGCTGCGGAATCTTCGCTGATCCGGCCGGAGCCGAAGGTGATGCGCCGGTCGAGGCGGCCCGCCAAGCGCTGGTCGTGTGAAACGACAATCAGCGTGCTGCCTTCGACAATGGCAAGATCGAGGAGAAGATCGCCGACCGCCTCGCCGCTTTCGGCATCGAGGCTTGCGGTCGGCTCGTCGGCGATGATGACGCCGGGCTTGCGCAGCAGCGCCCGACCGATCGCCACACGCTGCATCTCGCCGCGCGACATGGTCTCGATTTTCTGGCCCGGGCGGGAAAGACCGACCGTGCCCAAAAGCGCATGACCCCGCTCGATGACATCGACTGTGGCAGCGCCGGCAAGCCGCGCCGGCAGGAGTACGTTCTCCAGCGCCGACAGGCCGGGGAAGAGATGGAACTCCTGCATGACCAGGCCGATATTGGCGGCACGGAACCGGTCACGCCGGCTTTCTGAAAAACTCGCTATATCCTCACCGTTCCAGCAGATACGGCCTTGCCGTGTACGCTCCAGCCCGGCAACGATATTGACGAAGGTGCTCTTGCCGGAGCCGGACGCCCCTGTAATGGCGACCCTGCTGCCTGCATCGATCGACAGGCGGCTGATCACCAGTGCCGGCGAGGACAGGCCCGGGAAGGCAACGGTCAGGTTTTCGATATCGAGAGAGAGCATATCGGTTCAGACGGCGGAATATTCGGCCTGGCGGATCCGCAACAGGCTGACGAAGCCAGTGTCCGGATCCGTCCACGAACCGTATTCCAGCGTGCCGCGCACTTCGATCGTCTGGCGCGGCTGCACGAAGGTCTGTTTCTCCAAGAGATAGACGACGACGATATTGTCCGGCCAGTCCGTATCCGAGGAGCAGAAGGGGCAGAGCGACATCGGCACCTCGGTGAGCACGAAGAACTGGGCCTCAGCCTTCAATGGCGGCGCCATGAAACCTTTCATGCTGACGTCTTTGCCGGCAAGGCGCTTCACCTTGTCGGAGAATTCGAGGCCGAGCACGCCGAACTTGCCGTAGAGCTCATCGAAGCTGATCAAGGAATCAGCAGCAAAACTCGGGCGAGCAAAAGCGGCGAAGGCCAGCGTACCGATGGCGCCGATCAGGCCGCGGCGGCTGAGATGCAGCGAAGGGAGCTTTTCCATGGCGATCTCCAAGAATGAAATCCCGGCCGCTGAACGGCCGGGACCATGATCGGTGAATGAGGCAGGGCCGGCAAGCGGCTTAGCCGGGCCAGAGCATGATGCCGAAAAGTGTGCGCGATTTTCGGACGACATCATGCTCTATTTCTTTGATTTAGATGCGGATTCAGATTTTAGGCCGATCCGGCCTAAAATCATCCGCATCTAGAGATCAGTTCGTCTGCTTGGCACCGAGAGCGAAGGTGTCGGCGAGCACGCGATAGACGTCGCTCTGTTCCATGTAACCATGGAAGCCTTCAGCGCCAGGACCTGCCGACTGCAGGACGACGTCGTCGACGGCGTGGACGCCACTATCGCCGCTCTTCGGAATATTGCCCTGAACGAAGACCGCGCCTGGAACATCCTTATACTGCTCGTTGGCGACATATTCCTTCTTTTCATTCTGGACGGCAGGAACGAACGGACCATCGAGCTTCGGCCGGAAGGTCTCGTAGTGATCGGGGCCGTTATTGGCGCTCAGGAACAGCCGGCGGCTGACGTCGACCTTATCGGGATAGCCGTCGCCATTTTCGTCCTTGTAGTTCGGAAAGCCGGCCTCGGCATAGGTCCCGACCTTTTCGCGCATTTCCGTGCCGGGCTTCTCATCATCGACAGTGCCGATGATGGATACGCCATGCGTGTGGTCGCCGGTGACGACGATCAGCGTGTCCGGATGGGCCTTCTGGAATTCGCGGGCAACGCCGATGGCCTGGTCGAATTCGATGGTTTCGATAACGGCACGATCCCAATCGAGCGGATGGGACATCTTGTCGATCGAGGAGCCTTCGACCATCAGGAAGAAGCCATCAGGATTCTTGGAAAGGCGGTCGAGCGCAACCTTGGTCATGGCGACGAGACCCGGCTGGTTCGGGAACTTGTCGACGGTGCCCTTCTTCAGGAACTCGCGATCAAGCGTGACGTCCATATTGCCGGTGTGGAAGAGGCCGAGGAGATTGCCTTCAGCCGATGCATTGGCTGCGAGCTCGTTCTTGTCGGTCGCAAGCTTGTAGCCGGCATCCTGGAACTGCTTGATGTAGTCCTGGTTATCCTTACGCTTGGAGCCGGGGACTTCCTTGCCGAGGAAATAGGCCGAGCCACCGCCAAGGAGAACTTCCGGCTTGACGTCGAGCAGCATGCCGACGACGTCGGCCTTGTCGTTGCGGTTGCGGGTGTGGGAAACAACCGCCGCCGGCGTGGCGTCTTCAACCTCGGCCGTTGCAACGATGCCGATCGACTTCTTGGTCAGGCGGCGAACGGCTTCTGCGAAGGTTTCAACACGCGGATCATCAAGCGAGGCCGGCGTACGGTCCGCGTAAACGCCGATCGCGTTGACGGCCGTCTTGTGACCCGTCATGTAGGCCGACATGGTGTTGGCCGAATCCGTATCGACGGCATTCGTCGCCGACGTGCCGATAAAAGCCATACGCTCGAGATCGTCCATATTCAGGCGGCCATTCGCCTTCCCTTCAGTCATGCCCTTGGACATGATGCGGGCAGCGGTGCGATGCGCAACGGAAAGCCCGTCACCCAGCAGGAAAATGATGTTCTTGGCCTTCGGCTGGGCTGCTGTTTCGTAAACGTTCCAAGTGACGGACTTCGTTTCGTCTCCGGCCGCGACTTCGATCTTGTAGTCGCCCGGAGCGGAAATCTTCAGGCCGCGCAGCAGGATAGCGGAGCCGAGAGCCTTGTCATCCTTGCCTTTTTCCAGTTCGACGAACTGCGCCTCGCCCCCGAGCACGGTCTTGTAGTCCTGGCCATTGACCGTGATCTTTACGTCTTCAGGCTTGACCTGCTTGTTGAGCTCGACCTTGAAATCAAACGGTGAACCGGCAAGAATCGTCGCGCGATCAAGCGGATAGACCGTCGTCGCCTGAGCGGCGCCCGCAAGGATGGTGGTAGCCGCAAAGGCGGCAAGAAGCGTACGCATGGAAAACCCCCGTTTTCGTTGCAGACATTAACAACCGGGCCGGGATACCTCCCGAGGATGACAGCGGCATGACAAAACGTCGCAGCATTGCGGCGGCAGCTTTCGCCTGCGGGCTCTGAGCGCAAAAACCTTGACTCCTGTGGAAAACCTTCTAAGAGCAACATCGGAAAAGGAATCTCCATGGTTCGCGACGAACACGCCATTGCCGAATGCAATGACCGGGCACGGGTTGCCGGGGTGGACATTGCCGTTCCGGTTTCTGCCAAAACCAAGGCCAAAACGACGACGAAAACCGTCTGACGTCTCTGGCCTGCCGCTCTCTCCCCGGCTCGGCTGGGGACAGGAAGACGCGATTAATCGCGCCTTTCCCCTCACCGGACAAGAGGAGAGAAGAGAAAGAGAGCTTGAGAAATGGGTTTCAAAGTAGCAGTTGCGGGAGCGACCGGAAATGTCGGCCGGGAGATGCTCAACATCCTCTCCGAGCGAGGCTTCCCCGCCGATGAGGTCGTGGCACTCGCCTCCTCGCGTTCGCAGGGCACCGAGGTTTCCTACGGTGACCGGACGCTGAAGGTCTCCAATCTGGAGAATTACGATTTCTCCGATACCGACATCTGCCTGATGTCGGCCGGCGGCGAGGTCTCCAAGAAGTTCTCGCCGAAGATCGGCCAGCAGGGCTGCATCGTCATCGACAATTCCTCGGCTTGGCGCTACGACGCCGACGTGCCGCTGATCGTGCCGGAAGTGAACCCGGATGCCATCAGCCAGTTCACCAAGCGCAACATCATCGCCAATCCGAATTGCTCGACCGCCCAGCTGGTGGTGGCGCTGAAGCCACTGCACGACTTCGCCAAGATCAAGCGTGTCGTCATCTCGACCTACCAGTCGGTCTCCGGCGCCGGCAAGGACGGCATGGACGAGCTGTTCAACCAGACGCGCGCCGTCTTTGTCGCCGATCCGATCGAGAACAAGAAGTTCACCAAGCGTATCGCCTTTAACGTCATCCCGCACATCGACGCCTTCATGGAGGACGGCTACACCAAGGAAGAATGGAAGGTGCTGGCCGAGACGAAGAAGATGCTCGACCCGAAGATCAAGGTCACCTGCACGGCGGTGCGTGTGCCGGTTTTCATCGGTCATTCGGAATCGGTCAACATCGAATTCGAAAACGAGATCACTGCCGACCAGGCCCGCGACATCCTGCGCGATGCACCAGGCTGCCTCGTCATCGACAAGCGCGAGGACGGCGGCTACATCACGCCATATGAATCGGCGGGCGAGGATGCGACTTACATCTCGCGCATCCGCGAGGATGCAACGGTCGAAAACGGCCTCAATATCTGGGTAGTCTCCGACAACCTGCGCAAGGGTGCTGCGTTGAACGCCATTCAGATCGCCGAGCTGCTCGTCAATCGCGGCCTTGTCAAGCCGCGCAAGCAGGCCGCCTGATACCATTTGTAAACCATAATATGCTAAAGCCCTGCTGATGAAGGCAGGGCTTTTTGCCGAGCCGTAGGCGCCCTCTATCCATAAGCGCTTACTAAAAGGTGATCGTGACAAAATCGCCTTCGGCTGGCATTCTGCCCGGCGTCAAGCCAAGCTATGCCGCCCGAGACCGTGTAGCGGTTTTAGGGCAACGACATGAACAGAACGAAGATTTAAGGCGCGTCGCATGGTCCCGATCGGCCGCGGCGCGCTTCAGCAGACCGGAGCGGGGTTCCTCATGCGCATGACAACATTCCTTCTGGCGGCGTTTACGGCAGCCGGCGTTCTCCACGCGCTGCCGGCAGCGGCCCAGAGCGCCCAATGCGGCAATAATAGCAGCGGTTTCACTGCCTGGGTCGCCGATTTCAAGCAGGAAGCGGCGGCAAACGGCGTCAGCCGCTCGGTCCTCGACCGCGCCTTCGCCAACGTCAATTACAACAAGCCGACGATCGCCGCCGACCGCGGCCAGAAGAGCTTCAAGCTCTCCTTCGACGCTTTCATGCAGAAACGCGGCGGCGCCACGGTCATCTCCCGCGGCCGCAGCATGAAGGCCGCCAACCAGGCGCTTTTTGCCTCGATAGAGCGTCGTTTCGGCGTTCCGGCCGGCCCGCTGATTGCGATCTGGGGCATGGAGACCGGTTTTGGCAGCTATATGGGCAACCAGCATACGCTGTCGGCTGTTTCGACCCTGGCCTATGACTGCCGCCGTTCTGAATATTTCACCGACCAGCTCTATGCCGCGCTCCAACTCGTCTCCGAGGGGTATCTGAGCCCTCAGGCCAAGGGTGCCGCCCATGGTGAAATCGGCCAGACGCAGTTTCTGCCGCGCAATGTCGTGCGCTTCGGCGCCGACGGCGACGGCGACGGCCGCGTCGACATGGTCGGTTCCCGCGCCGACGCGCTGGCCTCGACAGCGAATTTCCTCAAGGGCCATGGCTGGCGCGCCGGCGCCGGCTATCAGCCAGGAGAGCCCAATTTCGTCGCCATCGAGGGCTGGAACGCCGCCAGCGTCTACCAGCAGGCGATCGCCTATATCGGTCAGCAAATCGACGGCAGATAAGCCTTCATCGACACCCATACCCGAAACGCCGCTGCGACATGCGGCGTTTTTCATTTGCGGAAATCAAAGCCGCCGCCCGACGCCGCCTTGCGTCGCTCCTCCTGGGCCGGGGCCGGCAGGGTCGGTCCCGAGACGACGCAGTTGCGGCCGGAGGCCTTGGCGGCATAAAGCGCCAGGTCGGCGCGCTTGACCAGATCCTCGAAGTTCCGGTTGGAGGCTTCATTTGGCCGTCCGGCGCACCCGAAACTCGCCGTCACCTTAAGAACATCGCCGCTCGGCAACGGGATTTCCGCCGCCTCGATCGCCAGCCGCACGCGCTCGGCAACGATTGCGGCATCGTCAGGCGTCGAATCCGGCAGAAGCGCCAGGAACTCCTCGCCGCCATGGCGCACCAAGAGATCGAAGGAACGAAAATTCTCACGTGCAACGCCCGCGACCTGCCGGAGCACGGCGTCGCCGGCGTCATGCCCGTTGATATCGTTGATCTTTTTGAAATGATCGAGGTCGAAGAGCACAACGGAAATCCAGCGTGATCCATGCTCGGCCTGTGTCAGAAGCGCGGATGCAGCGACCTCGAAGCCGCGCCTGTTGTAAAGACCGGTCAGAAGATCGGTCTGGGCGGCGCTACGCAACTCGCCCACCAGCGCCTCCCGATCCTGCGTCAGCCGGTCGATCAGCCGCAGCCCCTTTGCCGCCAGCACCATCACCAATGTGGCGAGAATCAGCAGGCCGGCACACAGCGCCAGGATCCGCGTCAGGTGAATGTGCGAGCGCATGGAAAGATTTTCGCCGGTCTCGTGAATATCCTTTGCGGCCTCGATCATCTTCTGCTGCAGGAAGGTCATGCGTTCGCTCTGCGCGGCGGCCCAGACGTCATGCACGGTCCGTGTCGGCCGCGATCCGGCGAGAATGGCATCGGTGATCGCATTCGCCTTCACCTGGCCGCTGCGGCCGAGATAGGCAACGATGTCGCGCACGATCGGCGCGGAAGAATGGAAAACCATGTGATCCATGCCCTCGCCGAGCATGACCTTGCCCTGCACGAAGAGCTCTACCGGCAATCTGGCGGAAACGCCGTGGTCGAGGTGGCGGGTGCCAACGCCGGTAATCAGCCTTTCGCCGTAATAGGTCAGCAGGATGCCCATCAGCTGGTTGGATTTCTCAAGCAGCACCGGATCGCTGATCAGCGGTGAGAGCGCATCGACGACAGCAAGCTGCTTGAGAGCCGCATACCAGTATATGGAACCGGGATCGCTGCCGGTATAACGCCCCTGGTCGACGGCGCTGCGCGCAGCGATGATACGGCTGTAGGCAAGGCTGAGAATCGATAATTCGCCGACGAGCCCCTCGTCGAGCGCATCGCGGGAGGGCAGGGTGGCATAAAAAGCGCGGCGTTCCCGATCGAGCGTCACCCGGCTTTGCAACATGTCGGCGGCAGTCCGGCTGTTGGGACGTGCGAGGTAGCGGCGGGTGGCGCCGATTTCACTCAGGATCTCGGTGGCGGCGATGGATCCGCCACGGGCAAGCACATCGGCGAACTGCCGGTCCTTTTCGAGGTTCCTGTATTGTGTGACCGAAGAACGTATGACGACGACGCCTTCGATGAGCATGAAGACGAAGGGCAGCATGATAGCGGCCAGGATAACCTTTTTGATGGTTTCGAACTTCATCGCCAATCGCCACGGTGATCAAAACCTCGGTCGTACCCGACCAATTGACGGCGAGCTTAACAACAATCCTTAAAAAAGTGATAAACCGGCATGTCCCTAGATTTCGGGACGAATGAAGTCGCGTGTCTCGGCGTCCATGACCCACAGTTCGCCGGTCGAAATGTCGAACCAGGCGCCGTGGAGATGAAGGTTTCCCGCCTCCTCGAGAGCCTTGATATCGGGGAAGCTTCTGAGATTGTTGATTGAATTGCGGATGGAGACACGCTCCAGCGCCGTCTGCCGCTCGGCGGCCGTCATCACGTCGTTGCTCTGGATCTGCTCGGCGGCAGGTTTGACCAGCGACATCCAGCGGCCGATGAAGTCACCGGGCGACAATGGCTCGGCATTCGGATCGAGCGCAGCGCGGATGCCACCGCAGCGGCCGTGACCCATCACGACGATATCCGAGACCTTCAGCACCTGCACGGCAAATTCGAGTGCGGCCGACGTCGAATGAAAATGGCCATCCGGCTCGTAGGGCGGCACCATGTTGGCGACGTTGCGAATGACGAAGAGCTCGCCCGGGCCGGCATCGAAGATCAGCTCCGGTGCCGCGCGAGAATCCGAACAGGCAATGACAAGCGTATGAGGACTTTGACCGTTTTCGGCAAGCTGCCGATACCTGTCGCGGGCGTCGGAATAGCGCCCGTTCATGAAGTTGCGATAGCCGTCCAGAAGAGGGTTTGGAAAACGCTGCATGCTTCTGGATTAGCGCGCGCGGACGACAAGATCAACTGCTGCACCGCAAAATGAACATATTGGCAGATGCGTCACTTTTTCCGCCGCTGCGCCGGGTGCACAAGCCGGCGCATCTGCACCATGGCCATCGGCGTCGAAAGGCTGGAAGCATCGCTTGCCAGCATCAGCTCGTTGCTGCCGCGCTTGACGGCCCGCGCAAGCACCTCGAAGACGCTGGCGGTGGCAAGCTGCAGGGCCTTTTCGTCCTCGAGCCCGGAAAGCAGGCGCGACAGGAAAACGGCGGCGAGCAGGTCGCCGAGACCATTCGGCGGGTTTTCGACGACACGGTGCTCGGCAAGAAGCGCGTGGCGACCGGAAAGATAAAGATTGCCGGTACCGCCTGCCATCATCGGCACGGCTGAAGTGACGAGCATGCGCGATGGTCCGAGCGCGAGCGCCGCCTCCATGATCGTGCTGTTGTCTTCGAGGGCCGCCCCCGAAAGCCATGCGAGCTCGTACCGGTTCGGCGTCGCGAGCGAGGCAAGCGGAATGAGATGATCGCGAATAGCCTCTGCAGTTGCTTCCGGCACGTAAAGGCCGCCGAGATCGCCCATGACGGGATCGCAGACATAGAGCAGCTCGGGATTGTTTTGCCGGAGCGCACCGATCAGCCGAGCGACGGAGCGCGCCTGGGCGGCATTGCCGAAATAGCCCGAAAGCACCGCCTTGACTTCGCCGATCCAGGGCGCGCGGATCAAATCGTCGATCGCCGCGTCGAAATCCGTTTCCGCAAAGGTCAATCGCGTCGAGCGGCCGTGGCCGGGATGCCAGGGCAGCACGATGGTCGGCATGGCCCAGACCGGATGACCGAGCGTCTCCAATGCAAAGACGGCTGCCCGGTTTCCGACCGAGCCACGCACCACATGGCTGGAAATGACGATGACTGCGCCCGCTGCATTTTCCGACATGATACCCAAGATCCGAATGATGACCGCGTTTGATGATCTTTTTGACGCCACACTGTCAACCATTCTTCATGCGAGCGTGGAAATGTTCGCCGGGACGAAAAACCGGGAGACGGGACTTTCCCTTTCGTTTGGCGACGAAAGCGGAAAATCTCTTACAATTTCTCATTTCCAGCGCCAAAAAGCGTCAAAACAATCCTTCGGACCGCTCTTTTAGAGATTTTTTCGAAGAATCTTCTGCTAGCTTGCGAAAAATCAGACATTGAGGGAGGCGATCCATGGCTGCCAGAAACAATCCGAAACGGGAAAAGCAGATCGAAAGCGCGCGCAAGATCGCCAAGGCGACGGGTGAAGCGCATCTCGATCCGGAAATTCTCTTCGGCCGGGCAAGCAATGACGATCTCGAACTCTACACGCCGGAGATGCTGGCACTCTCCGCCGTGCATTCGGCAAAGGAGCTCGCCGCCTGGAACGGTAAGGTGCCTCGTGTCGGCATCGACACCATTGCCGATGTGACGCCGGACGGCATCGCGGTCTCGGTGCTTTCAGTCACCGACCAGAACATGCCTTTTCTTTTTGAATCGGTCATGGGCGAAGTGACGAGCACCTATCGCGACCTGTTCATGGCCGTGCATCCCATCCTGATCATGGAGAAGGGCAAGGCGCCGGCGCTTTATTCCGCCGATCACCCAAGCGATCCGGCCAACCGCGTCAGCCATATCCAGCTTCATATTGCGCCGCTCAATTCCGCCCAGGCCGCCGATCTCGTCAAACGCATCGAAAAAGTGCTCGAACAGGTCCGCCTGTCGGTTTCCGACTGGAAGCCGATGCTTTCCAAGATCGACGGAGTGATCGCAGAGCTTGCGGCCAATGGCGCCAGCCGGAAGAAGGCCGATCGCGACGAAGCCGTCGCTTTCCTGACCTGGCTGCGCGATGAAAATTTCACGTTCCTCGGCATGCGGGAATATGTCTATTCCGGCAAGGGGAGCAATGCCAAGGTCGAGCGCGACAAGGGTGCTGGCCTCGGCATCCTCTCCAATCCCGATGTACTGGTGCTGCGCACCGGCAAGGACGCCGTAACGACAACGCCTGAGATCCTTGCCTTCCTCGACGGCCCCGACTTCCTGATCGTCACCAAGGCGAATGTGAAATCGATCGTCCATCGCCGGGCCTATATGGATTATGTCGGCGTCAAGCGCTTCGACGCTGAGGGCAACGTCACCGGCGAACTGCGCATCGTCGGCCTCTTCACCTCCACGGCCTATACCTCGCTCGCCTCCGAAATCCCGCTGCTACGGTCCAAGATCGAGAAGGTGAAGGAACATTTCGGCTTCGACCCGATGAGCCATTCCGGCCGCATGCTCGACAACACGCTGGAGTCCTATCCGCGCGACGACCTTTTCCAGATCGACACGACGCTGCTTGCAAGTTTTGCCGAACAGATCAACGACTTGGCCGATCGGCCGCGCGTGCGCGTCCTGCCGCGCATCGACCATTTCGACCGCTTCGTCTCGGTGATCATCTACGTACCGCGCGAGGAATATGACTCGATCGTGCGCGAGCGGATCGGCACCTATCTGAAGACTGTCTATGACGGCCGTGTCTCCGCCTATTACCCGGCTTTCCCGGAAGGCGGCGTGGCGCGCGTGCATTTCATCATCGGCCGCTCGGGCGGCAAGACGCCGCGCATTCCGCAGGCAAAGCTCGAGCAGGCGATCCGCGAGATCACGGCCCGCTGGGACGACCGTTTCGAGGCGTTGGCCGGGGCCAAGGCGCCGAAGATATCCGTCGACCAAGCCTTCCAGGATTCCTTCACCCCGGAGGAAACCGTGGCCGACCTCGCCGATATCGGCGCCTGCGCCGCCGGCGAGCCGCTTCGCATCCAGTTCTACCATCGCCGGGAGGAACTGGGCCGCACCCTTTCCTTGAAGATCTTTCACGCCGGCGGCCAGCTGGCGCTGTCGCGCCGAGTGCCGCTCCTCGAGAATCTCGGCTTCAATGTCGTCAGCGAACGCACCTTCGACATCGGGGTGCCTGCCGCTGATGGAGAAACCAAACTCGTCGTGTTGCACGACATGGAACTCGAGACCCGCAACGGCGGCGAAATCGATCTGCAGCGTTACGGCGCCGCCCTCGAGGAAGCCTTCGTCGCCGCCTTCGCCGGCACGATCGACAATGACAGCTTCAACCGGCTGATCCTTTCGGCCGGGCTCTCGGCGCGCGAGACGAACGTTCTGCGCGCCTATGCGCGTTATCTCCGGCAGGCCGGCATCGCCTATTCGCAGGATTATATCGCAACGACTCTCGACAAATATCCCGGTGTCGCCGCTGCTATCTTCCGTCTCTTCCATGACACGCTCGACACCAGGCTTTCGGAGAAGGCTCGCGTGAAGAAGCTTGCCGAATTGCATCAGGCGATCGAGACCGAGCTTGCAAACGTGCCGAGCCTTGACGACGATCGCATCCTGCGCCGCTACGTCAATATCGTCGATGCGACGCTACGCACCAATTATTTCCAGAAGAACCCGGACGGCTCGCCGAAGCCGATGCTGGCCTTCAAGCTCGATCCGCATCTGGTGGACGGATTGCCGCAGCCGAAACCCTTCCGCGAGATGTTCGTCTATGGCGTCGAGGTCGAAGGCGTTCACCTGCGCTTCGGCAAGGTGGCGCGCGGCGGCCTTCGCTGGTCGGATCGCGCCGAGGATTACCGCACCGAAGTGCTCGGCCTCGTCAAGGCCCAGCAGGTCAAGAACGCGGTGATCGTGCCGGTCGGCGCCAAGGGTGGTTTTTATCCGAAAAAGCTTCCTGTCGGCGGCAGCCGCGACGAGATCTTCAATGCCGGCCGTGAGGCTTACAAGACCTACATCCGCACCCTGCTTTCGATCACCGATAATATATCGGGCGCCGATATCGTGCCGCCGAAGGATACGGTCAGGCTCGACGGTGATGACCCTTATTTCGTCGTCGCCGCCGACAAGGGCACTGCGACCTTCTCCGACACCGCCAATGCACTGGCGCAGGAAGCCGGCTTCTGGCTGGACGACGCCTTTGCCTCCGGAGGCTCGGCCGGTTACGACCATAAGAAGATGGGCATCACTGCCCGCGGCGCCTGGGAAACCGTGAAACGCCATTTCCGTGAAATGGACATCGATATCCAGACAACGCCCTTCACCGTCGCCGGCGTCGGCGACATGTCGGGCGATGTCTTCGGCAACGGCATGCTGCTCTCTCCCAAAATCCGGCTCATATCAGCCTTCGATCACCGCGACATCATCATCGACCCCGACCCCGATATGGAAAAGACGCTGGCCGAACGCCACCGGCTCTTCGACCTGCCGCGTTCAAGCTGGCAGGATTTCGACAAGAGCGTGCTGTCGAAGGGTGCGATGATCATTTCCCGCGCCGCGAAATCGGTCACGCTGACGCCGGAAGCGGTTGCCGCGATCGGCATCGACAAGGCCGTAGCCACGCCCTTCGAGATCATGATGGCGATCCTGAAGAGCCCGGTCGACCTGCTCTGGTTCGGCGGCATCGGCACCTATGTGAAAGCGCCGTCCGAAACCGACACCGAAGTCGGCGACCGCGCCAACGACCCGATCCGCATCACCGCGGTGGAAGTGCGTGCCAAGGTGATCGGCGAAGGCGCAAACCTCGGCGTTACCCAGAAGGGCCGCATCGCCTACGGTCTGAAGGGCGGGCGCTGCAACTCCGACGCCATCGACAACTCGGCCGGCGTCAACACTTCGGACGTCGAGGTCAACATCAAGATCGCGTTGGCAGCCGCCATGCACGACGGGCGCCTGACGCGCGCAAAACGCGACCAGCTTCTTTCTTCGATGACCGGCGAAGTGGCGACCCTGGTGCTGCGCAACAACTACCTGCAGTCCCTGGCGATCTCACTGACGGAACGCAAGGGCACGGCAAACGGTCTGCAGCTTGGCCGCTTCATGACTGTGCTCGAGGGCGCCGGCCAGCTGAACCGCAAGGTCGAGACGCTGCCGGACGACCAGACTCTGGCCGAACGCTATACAGCCGGCAAGCCGCTGACGCGGCCGGAAATCGGCGTGCTGGTATCCTATGCCAAGATCGTGCTCTTCGACGCGCTGGCCGCAAGCGATCTGCCGGACGATCCCTATTTCATCGCGACGCTTTTGAATTATTTCCCTGTGAAGATGCAGAAGTCGAATGCCGGCGATATCACCACTCACCGCCTGAAGCGCGAAATCGTCGCGACCGTGCTTGCCAACGAAGCGATCAACCGTGGCGGACCAAGCTTCACCGTCGCCATGATGGACGCGACGGCAGCTTCGGCACCGGAAGTGGTGCGCGCCGCAATCGTTGCCCGCGACGGTTTCGACCTGACCCGGCTCTGGGCCGAAACCGACGCTCTCGACGGCAAGGTTTCCGGCGATATGCAGAACCGGATCTACGAGGAGATCAGCCATAGCTTTACCGTTCTGACGCGGCTGCTCTTGAAGACCGGCATGACCAAGGCGGATATGGCAGAAGTGATTAGCCGGCTGCAGGCCGCTCTGAAGAAACTGAAGCCTGCCTTCGCCGAACAGTCGGCCGGCGATGCCGCCCCGCGCCAGGCGGAATATAGCCAGGCGGGCGTGCCCGAGAAACTCGCGGCCGAGATCGCCAACCTGCAGAGCTTCGCGCTGGTGCCTGAGATCATGCAGATTGCCGAACGAACCGGCGAGCCCCTGGTGCGCGCCGCCGAAAACTATTTCGCGGTGTCGCAGACCTTCCGTATCGGCAGATTGCTGGCGGCGGGCGGGCGGATCCTCACCTCAGACCATTACGAGAATTTGGCGCTTGCCCGCAGCATCGACCAGATCGCCAGCGCAAGGCGCGACATCGTCATCTCGGCCCTTTCCGATCACGGCAAGGAAAAGCTTCCGGTTCAAGCCTGGCACGCGCAGGATCGCATCCGCATCAACCGCATCCTCGAGGAGCTTTCAAGCCTCAGCGACGGCGGCGATCCCAATCTTGCGCGTATTACCGTTGCTGCAGGTATCCTCACCGATCTTGCGCGCGACCGGGCGAGGTGAGACAGTCCGCGTCAAAAGAAGGAGCGGATGTTGAATCGCATTGACTGGACAGGAACGCAACCGCCGAAGGCCACGGAGAAGGGCATCTGGGGGTGGATGTTCTTCGATTGGGCAGCACAACCCTTCTTCACCGTGGTCACAACCTTTATCTTCGGACCCTATTTCGTGTCCCGCCTGACCGATGACCCGGTTTCCGCGCAGACGACGTGGAGCAATATGGCGACCATCTCCTCGGTGATCATCGCCCTGCTCTCACCCGTCCTCGGCTCGATCGCCGACCAGTCCGGCGCACGCAAACCCTGGATCGGCTTCTTCGCGATCATCAAGATCGCCAGCCTCTTCTGCCTGTGGTTCGCAGCCCCCGGTTCGCCTGTTGTCTATCCCGTCATTTTCATGATCCTCGCCTCGATCTCGGCTGAGTTCTCGATCGTCTTCAACGATTCGATGATGCCGCGCCTGGTCGGCAAGCACGAGGTCGGCAAGCTCTCCAACACCGCCTGGGGTCTCGGTTACCTCGGCGGCATAATCGTGCTCATTGCCGTCGTGACGCTTTTGGCGGCGAGCCCCGAGACCGGCAAGACCATCCTCGGTCTCGATCCGCTATTCGGTCTTAATCCTGAGACCGGCCAGGATGCACGTATCACCGGGCCGATTTCGGCCGTCTGGTATCTGATCTTCATCCTGCCGATGTTCTTCTTCACGCCGGACGTCGGCAGGGGTCTTCCCTTCGGCATCGCCGTCCGCTCTGGCTTGCGAGAACTCAGAAACACGCTTGGCGAACTCAGAGAACGCCGCGGCATCCTGACATTCCTCATCGCCCGCATGATCTATCAAGACGGCGTCAACGGCCTGCTGATCCTTGGTGGTATCTTCGCGGCCGGCATGTTCGGCTGGGCGACGATCGAGATCGGTATCTACGGCATCATCCTGAATGTTGTCGCGATCTTCGGCTGCCTGATCGCCGGGCGCGTCGATAAGAGCGTCGGTTCGAAGGTGACTGTCGTCATCAGCCTCACCATGCTGCTTCTCGCCACCATCGGCATCATCTCGACAGGACCGGGTTACACCCTGTTCGGACTGATGCCGCTGCCGACCGCCGATTCCGGCGGCCTTTTCGGTACTGCGGCGGAAAAGGCCTATATCCTTTACGGTCTGCTGATCGGGCTCGCCTTCGGGCCGGTGCAAGCCTCGTCGCGCTCCTATCTCGCCCGCAGCGTCAGTCCGGAGGAAGCCGGCCGCTACTTCGGCATCTATGCACTTTCGGGCCGCGCCACGAGTTTCATGGCGACGCTGCTCTTCTCGCTGATGACCTATATGAGCGGATCACCGCGGCTCGGGATGGCAACGCTGATCCTGTTTCTTGCCGGCGGACTGGTGCTCTTGTTCCGCACACCCTATCCGGCCGATCGGGCATAGCAATCAGCTCTGCCCTGGCCGGCGGCTACAGCGCCGCGCGTCTTTTAAGACGCGCGGCGCTGTAGCACTTTGAATTGCTGCATAATTTCATCCTTAAATCGATTTCGATTTAAAGGAATTATGCAGTCGCAATCACTCAGTGCCGGAAATGGCGCATGCCGGTAAAGACCATTGCGACGCCGTGTTCGTTGGCGGCATCGATGACTTCCTGGTCGCGCATCGAGCCGCCCGGCTGGATAACCGCTGTCGCCCCTGCGGCGATCATCGACAGAAGACCGTCGGCAAAAGGCAGGAAGGCCTCGGAGGCGACCGCCGAGCCGTGTGTCATCGGCACTGCAAGGCCAAGCGCCTTGGCTGCCTCTTCGGCCTTCAGCGCGGCGATGCGGGCGGAATCGACGCGGCTCATCTGGCCGGCGCCGATACCGGCGGTCTGGCCGTCCTTGGCATAGACCACGGCATTCGATTTCACATGTTTGCCGACCTTGAAGGCAAACTTCATGTCATCAAGTTCCCGTGCCGTCGGCGCGCGTTTGGTGACGACCTTGAGTTCCAGATCCTCGACCATGCCGTTGTCGCGGCTCTGGACGAGCAGGCCGCCGGAAACGGTCTTCGCCGTCAGGCCCGCCGCACGCGGATCGGGCAGGCCACCAGCGGACAATAGCCGCAGGTTCGGCTTACGGGCGACGATCGCCTTTGCCTCTTCCGTGACATCGGGCGCGATGATCACTTCGGTGAAGAGCTTGACGATCTCCTCAGCCGTTTCGGCATCCAGCGTCCGGTTGAGCGCGATAATGCCGCCGAAGGCGGAAACGGAATCGCAGGCGAGCGCCCGCTGATAGGCCTCGACCAGGCTGGATCCGGTGGCGACGCCGCAGGGATTGGCGTGCTTGATGATCGCGCAGGCCGGCGCCTTCTCAGGCAGGAACTCGGCGACGAGTTCGTAGGCGGCATCCGTATCGTTGATGTTGTTGTAGGAGAGCTGCTTGCCCTGGAGAAGAGCGGCCGTCGAAACACCCGGACGCTTCTCGCCGGTCACATAGAAGGCAGCCTTCTGATGCGGGTTTTCGCCGTAGCGCATCTCTTCCTTCAGCGCGCCGCCGATCACCCGGTGACGCGGCGTGTCGATCGACAGCGCCTCAGCGAACCAGTTGGAGATCATTGCATCATAGGCGGCGGTGCGGGCATAGGCCTTGGCGGCCATACGCTGGCGGAAGGCATAGGCGGTCTTGCCGTCATCTGCGGAAAGCTGCTCCAGCAGCTCGGCATAATCGGCCGGATCGGTCAAGGTCGTCACATAGGCATGGTTCTTGGCCGATGCGCGGATCATCGCCGGACCGCCGATGTCGATATTCTCGACCGTCGTCGGATAGTCGCCGCCGGCCGCGCGCACCTCCTCGAAGGGATAGAGGTTGATGACGGCGAGGTCGATGCCCTCGATGCCGTGTGTTTTCATCGCATCCTGGTGTTCGCCGTCGTCACGGATCGCCAGCAGGCCGCCATGCACCATTGGGTGCAACGTCTTGACGCGTCCGTCCATGATCTCGGGAAAACCGGTGATTTCGGAGACATCGGTGACGGCAAGACCGGCCGCAGCGATCGCTTTATAGGTGCCGCCGGTCGAAAGCAGGCGCACACCTCTGGCAGACAAGGCGTGGGCGAGTTCGACGATCCCGGTCTTGTCGAAGACGGAGATGAGCGCGGTCTTGATTTCGACCTTTTCGGGGGCGGGGATCTTCTTGGAAATGACGGCCATGAAACCTTCTCCGTTCGGGCTTCGGGAGGACATCCGCAAGGGATGTTCGCATGCTGGCGCCGCGTTAGCACAGGTTTGCCGCCGCGCAAACAGGCGTCAGAGCAGATGACGAAAAGCACGAGCCATTTTTGGATGGCATCATACCTTGCTTCCTTGCTGTGGATGCGATCCCAATCTTTGGCCACTCGGCCTAAAATCCTCCGCCTCTAGCTTTTACGAGATAGGAACCAGCGGATTTCCGTCTTTTCGGCAAGATCGAAGTCGATTTCGATCTGGTCCGAACCGCAGATGCCGGAGCTGTCGGCAAAGAAGATGTCCTCAGCGATCAGCACCTCATTGCCGGGCGCCGAAAACAGCCAGCTTTCGCCGTCCGGCGCTGTCAGCAGCACGGACTCCCCGTCACTCTGATGCAGGACGATCGAGGGATGGATATGAAAACGGGCGACAGCCTTCAGAGGTTCGTCATGCTCATATCCTTCGCGGACAACGAGCCGGTCGCGGCCTGTCACGATCGAGCCTGCGGCATTGAGTGTCAGCTCACGCTCGTGCAGCACCCCGAACACCCTGAGATAGCCGTCATGGCTGAGCTTGATGCCGTCGCGTCCGTCCTCGGTTTCGGCGCGCTCGACAGTGATGGTTCTCACCGGTTCGGTGATGGCGTGACTAAGGAAGGGTGAGGGCGAAAAACGGCTGGACGACGTGTCGTTGAGGATGACGGTGGAATGCGCCGCCGTCGTGCGCGCCATCTGGACATAACGATGCCCGGCAAATTTCGGCGAACCGGAATTGACGATGAAGCGATGACGGCCGGACGACATCTCGAAGGAGAGGCTGCCGGCATGCACGGTCCGAAGTGCGCCTCCCGAAGGCGGCGTGCCGGTATCGGCAATAATCACCGTCTTTCCCCCGGAAAGCCGCTGATAGCGCGACTGCGGCAAAGCCTTGAACGGCTGGCCGGCGGTCTCGTCATATCGCAGCACCGACATCAGCTCGTTTGCGAGCGTCGAGGTTGCCCCGTTGAACAGCGCAAGGTCTCCGTCCTGATGGCGAAAGAACCGCAATGCCGGATACATCCGGTCTATGCCGGAGATCAGCTTCTGCGGCAGGTCATGGCCGAGATTGACATAGGTCTGCCTGAGCGGCAGCAGATCGAGCAGCAATTCCAGCCCGACGCGCGGATTGCGCGAGACATGGCCGCCATCTGATAGAATCTGGCTATCGAATTCGCGGTCGAGTGCCTGCGCCGCCCTTCTCAGCGTGGAGGCGCGCGCCGGCATGGCGACGGAGGCCATGGCGAGCGCGATACGCAGCCGAAACAGCTCCAACCCGCCGAGGGTGAACGGCGCCATGCGGTGCAGGAACCTCACCTGGAACGCCAGCGACTTCATGAAGCGGCGATAGAAGCCGCGGTCGGCGTTCTGCAGCACCACCGGCGAATGCGACAGCCAGGCGATAACGCGTTGGGCGGTGACGTCGATCTCCCAGGCAATCCCCTCCATGCGACCGGCATGGATGGAAAGCCAGCTGTCGACGATCGCGCGGGCCGCAGCCGAACTACGCTCCGTCTTGTTCGCCCGCATATGCCGCAGCCAGCCGAAGCTGTGAAGACGCGTCGCGAAGGGGCGCGAGGGCAGGGTGAAGGTGAAGGGCGACTTTCCGTTCGTTTCCAGCATGCGCCCGGCCAGGAGAAACCGTCCGTTGAGGATTTCGTCGGCCACATGTGGATCGATGCTGCGGAGATCGGTCGGCGCGACGATCAGACGCTCGGGCACCTTGATCGAATGACGAAAGAGCTTCAGGCGCAGCAACGCGACGCGGCGCAAGGCGCGCCGCCAAGCCTCCCGAACATACATGCTCGCAAAACGCCGACCGGACTGCATATTCTATTGTCTATTGACCCTCGTGGTTAAGAATAGGTGAAAAGCGGCCGATTTCATCGTCCACAATGAATTAATTCGTGACAAGGTTCGAATATACGCAAATTAACGCGTTTCGCCTGAAATCGTGGGGACGGTTTTGGAAAAGGGCATGCGTGACCCGAGGCTATGAAGCACCTCGTATAATGCAGGCTCGCCGCGCGCGCTCAAGCCTTGCAATCAGGCCACGCGCCGCAGCACAGCCGCATAGAAGCCGTCGAGGCCGGAGCCGATGCCATCAGGCATTTTCAGCATGGTGGGAAGCGTACGGAATTCGCCGAGCGGCGTAATCGCCGCCTCAAGGCCGGGCCAGTCGCCGGCGCCGATCGGAACGCGCTCGACCGCATCCGTATCGGAAAGAACACGGGCGACGACTTCCTCACCCTCGACAGGATCGAGCGAACAATTCGAAAAAACCAGTGTGCCGCCCGGCTGCAGCAATGTCAGCGCATGACGCAGCAACCGCTCCTGCAGCGCCGCCAGCCGGGCGATATCCTCAGGCCCCTTGGTCCACAACACGTCAGGGTGCCGGCGTGTCGTGCCGGTGGAAGAGCAGGGAGCGTCGAGCAGGATCGCATCGAAGCGTTCCGCCGGCTCGAATGTCGTCAGGTCTGCCGCAATCGTCTCCGCCTTGAGGCCGAGCCGGTCGAGATTCGAGCGCAGCCGTCTCAGCCGGCTTTCCGACTGGTCGAGTGCGGTGACTGCGCCGCCGGCCAGGATGAGCTGCGCCGTCTTGCCGCCGGGCGCAGCACAGAGATCGGCGGTGCGTTTGCCGGAGAGATCGCCGAACAGCTTGGCCGGGATGCTTGCTGCCGCATCCTGCACCCACCACGCGCCCTCATCGAAGCCTTCGAGCGAAGGAATGCCGCCGTCGAAGGCGGCGAGCCGCACGCCGCCCGTGGGCAGGACGACGCCGGTAAGCCGCTTCGCCCAGCCTTCCGGGTCGGACTTGACGGTCAGATCGATTGCGGCCGGTTCGAGCTGGGATTCCGAAATCGCCAGCGCCGCGTCCCGGCCATAGGCCTTTTCCAACCTGGCGATGAACCAGGCCGGCATCGGCGCGACCTTGCCGATCGCATCAAGCACCTGCTCCTTCTCGCGGCCGAGCCGGCGGAGGATGGCATTGACGAGCTTGGCGAAACGGCGATTGCGTGGATCCAGATTGGCCTGCTCGACGGCAAGATCGACAGCCGAATGATCCGGCACATCGAGATAGAGGATCTGCGCCGCCCCGATGGCGAGCACGTGATGCAGCGCCCTTGCCCCCTCCGGCAGCGGCGAATCCAGCAACGCGGCAATCGCGGCATCGATGCGCGGCAGATGGCGCAGCGTCGTGTTCAGGATGGCGCGGACGAGCGCCCGGTCGCTTTCGCCGAGCGCCCTATAGGCCGGATTGCCGTGTTCATGATCGAGAGCGCCGTCGAGCGGCAGCTTGCGGTCGACGACGGCTGCAAGAATTTTTGCCGCCGCTGCCCGGGCCTGCAAGCCTGGCTTATCAGGCGCAGATCGCTCAGTGGAGGGCCTATGCTTGCGGAATGGCTTCTTCGTGCCGTCTGAATTCAAGACCACGGACCTTTTGGCGGTTGCGAACCACCGCGACCGAGGCCCGTATCCGGAACAGAGCGCGATTTGCGCGACGGATTAGCAGTACGAGCCGGCGACGTCGAGACATTCATGCCGCCTTGCGCCATGTCGTGCAGCGCAGCGATGCGGTTTTCCGTATTCGGATGGGTGGAAAACAGATTGTCCATGCGCTCGCCGGAGAGTGGATTGATGATGAACATATGCGCCGTCGCCGGGTTGCGCTCGGCATCTTCGTTCGGCACGTGAGCAGCGCCGCGCGCGATCTTGCCGAGCGCCGAAGCGAGCCAGAGCGGATTGCCGCAGATCTCGGCGCCGCGGCGGTCTGCCGAATATTCGCGCGTGCGGCTGATCGCCATCTGCACCAGCATGGCAGCGAGCGGCGCCACGATCATCGCGACGATGACGCCGACGAAGCCGAGGGGATTGTTGTTGTTCTCACGGTTGCCGCCGAAGAAGAAGGCGAAGTTGCCGAGCATAGAGATCGCGCCGGCAAGCGTTGCCGTGATCGTCATCGTCAGCGTGTCGCGGTTCTGAATGTGCGCTAGTTCGTGCGCCATCACGCCTGCGACTTCCTCGGGAGACAAGGCGCTGAGCAGGCCGGTCGAGGCGGCGACGGCTGAGTTATCGGGATTGCGGCCGGTGGCGAAGGCATTCGGCTGCGGGCTGTCGTAGAGATAGACCTTCGGCATCGGCAGGCCGGCATTGCGGGCGAGATCGCGCACGATCCGGAAGAATTCCGGCGCATTGCGCTCGTCGACCTCCTGCGCGCGATAGGCCGAAAGCACCATCCGGTCGGAATTCCAGTAGGAGAAGAAATTCATGCCGGCGGCAATGACGAATGCGATCATCATGCCGGCCCGACCGCCGATCAGGAAGCCGACAAACATGAAAAGCGCCGTCATGAAGGCAAGCAACATGGCAGTGCGAACGAGGTTCATTGCGGATCTCCATCTCCGATTTCGGCGTCACAAGCTTTTAATCCCGACACCGGCGCATTATGATTTGGTTATTCACCAGCCATTTTCAATATTTCCGGCAGGAGACGGCCATGCAGGACGCCGATAACGACAATAGCGAAACGCCGATGGCCGAGGGAACGGAGCCACCGCGTAAGATGCTGTCCCCGGCTGCCAGACGCGCCCTTGCCGAAGCCGAGGAGCGGCGAAAGAGCCAGAAGCCGCTGGAACTACCGCCGGAGATCGGCGGCCGCGGCGGAGCCGAGCCGGCGCGCTTCGGCGATTACGAAATCAATGGCCGAGCGATTGATTTCTAAGTCAATATTCCAATTGGCGTCTTACGATCGGAATAGCCGAGAATCCGGCTAACTAACGAGCGAGCCGCTCCGGACGGGCCGGAGCGGATCGATATGTCAGACGGTGGCCTTGTTTTGCCGGTTGGCGATCAGATCGTCGACGACGGCCGGATCGGCAAGTGTGGAGGTGTCGCCGAGAGCACCGAAATCGTCTTCGGCGATCTTGCGCAGGATGCGGCGCATGATCTTGCCGGAGCGGGTCTTCGGCAGGCCGGGCGCAAACTGGATCTTGTCAGGCGCGGCGATCGGGCCGATTTCAGCACGAACATGTTTCACCAGTTCCTGGCGAAGCGTATCCGATCCCTCGTGACCGGACATCAGCGTCACGTAGCAATAAATTCCCTGGCCCTTGATCGGATGCGGATAACCGACGACTGCGGCTTCCGAAACCAGGTTGTGAGAGACAAGCGCGGATTCCACCTCTGCCGTACCGAGCCGGTGGCCAGAGACGTTCAGCACGTCGTCGACGCGGCCGGTGATCCAATAATACCCGTCCGCATCGCGCCGGCAGCCGTCGCCGGTGAAATACTTGCCCTTGTAGGTGGAGAAATAGGTCTGAATGAAGCGCTCGTGATCGCCATAGACCGTGCGCATCTGACCTGGCCAGCTGTCGGTGATGCAGAGATTGCCGTCGGCCGGGCCTTCCAGCACCTTGCCCTCATTGTCGACCAGCTGCGGCTTGATGCCGAAGAACGGGGTCGTCGCCGAACCGGGTTTCAGATCGGTGGCGCCAGGCAGCGGCGTGATCATATGGCCGCCGGTTTCCGTCTGCCACCACGTATCGATGACAGGGCAGCGCTTGTCGCCGACGACATTGTAATACCACTCCCAGGCCTCGGGATTGATCGGCTCGCCGACCGTGCCGAGCAGGCGCAGCGAAGAACGCGAGGAGCGCGTGACGAATTCGTCACCGGCACCCATCAGCGAGCGGATTGCCGTCGGCGCAGTGTAGAAGATGTTGACCTTATGCTTGTCGATGACTTCCCAGAAACGGCCCTGATCCGGGAAGTTCGGCACGCCCTCGAACATCAGCGTCGTCGCGCAGTTTGCGAGCGGCCCGTAAACGATATAGGAGTGGCCGGTGACCCAGCCGACATCGGCCGTACACCAGTAGACGTCACCGTCGTGATAGTCGAAGACATATTCATGCGTCATCGCCGCATAGACGAGGTAACCGCCCGTCGTATGCAGCACGCCCTTCGGCTTGCCGGTCGAGCCTGACGTATAAAGAATGAAGAGCGGATCTTCCGCCTTCATCTTCACCGGCGGGCATTCCGCCTTCACCGTGGCGATCTCCTGATGATGCCAGAGATCGCGGCCCGGCGCCCAGCCGGTCTTGCCGCCGGTGCGGCGAACGACCAGCACCTTGCTGACCCTGACATGCTGTCGAGCGGCGATATCGATCGCCGTATCGGTATTGTCCTTCAGCGGCACCGGCTTGCCGCCGCGCACGCCTTCGTCGCAGGTGATGACGAAGGTGGATTCGCAGTCGACGATGCGCCCCGCCAGCGCCTCCGGCGAGAAGCCGCCGAAGACGACCGAATGCACCGCCCCGATGCGGGCGCAGGCAAGCATCGCATAGGCCGCTTCCGGGATCATCGGCATATAGATGGTGACGCGATCACCCTTCTTGACCCCGTGCTTCTTCAACACGTTCGCCATCCGGCAGACATGCTCGTAGAGCTCGTTATAGGTGACCTTCTTGTCGATATAGGGGTTGTCGCCTTCCCAGATGATCGCCACCTGGTCGCCATTCGTTTTCAGATGACGGTCGATGCAGTTGTAGGAGACGTTTGTCTGACCGTCCTCGAACCACTTGATCGAGACCTTGCCGGTAAAGGAAGTGTTCTTGACCTTGGTATAGGGCTTGAACCAGTCGATCCGCTTGCCGTGCTTGCCCCAGAACTTGTCCGGGTTCTCGACGCTTTCCTCGTACCATTTCAGGTACTTTTCCTTATCGATCAGGGCGCGCGCCTTCACCGGCTTCGTGACCGGATAGATCTTCTCCGACATGCAACTCCTCCTCATGGGACATGCGACGGGCCGCGTGAGCTAGGAAGGGCCCGGACTTGAAATCACGGCAATTCATAGCAGTTCGCATCGCAACGGCAATTAGACAAAGGTCATTTCATTTCGGAAGAATTGCAATTATGCGACAGTGCGGTTATATAGCGGCATATTTCCCGGACATTGTGGTGACAATCCACGGACCGCGACCGGCGCGGACGATAGAAGGACTATATCCATGGCTCAAACACTGCTCATGCCGAAGGCGACCGCCATCTGGCTCGTCGACAATACGGCACTGTCTTTCGATCAGATCGCGCAGTTCTGCAAACTGCATCCGCTCGAAGTCAAGGCGATCGCCGACGGCGAAGCGGCGCAGGGCATCAAGGGCCTCGACCCGATCTCGACAGGACAGCTTTCCCGCGACGAGATTGCCCGCGCCGAGGCCAATCCGAACCACAAGCTTAAGCTTTCCGAACCGAAGGTGCGCGTGCCGGAATCCAAGCGCCGCGGTCCGCGTTATACGCCGGTTTCCAAGCGTCAGGACCGCCCTAACGCCATTCTCTGGCTCGTTCGCAACCATCCGGAGCTGAAGGACGCGCAGATTTCCCGCCTGGTCGGCACGACCAAGTCGACCATCGAGCAAATCCGCGAGCGCACCCACTGGAACTCCGCCAACCTGGCGCCGATGGATCCAGTAACGCTCGGCCTCTGCAGCCAGATCGATCTCGACTTGGAAGTGGAAAAGGCCTCCAAGGGCCGTCCGCTGCCGACCGCCGCCGAGCTTGGCGCGACGCTGCAATCGGCACAGGAGACCGAACGCCTGACCCCGAGCTACGAGCGCGAGGAGGAAAAGGAAAAGGAAATCGACGCCGATGCCGTCTTCCGCAAGCTGAGCTCGCTGCGCTCGGCCCCGAAGGACGAGGACGACGATCAGTACTGAGATATCAGCGATTTCATGAAAAACCCCGCCGGTATGAGCTGACCGGCGGGGCTTTTTGTTGCGAATTGCCTGTTTCGAATTAGCTGCGGAACAGGGTGAGAATGTTCTGCGCCGAACTGTTGGCGATCGAGAGCGACTGGACGGCGAGCTGCTGCTGCGTTTGCAACGCCGAGAGCTTGCTTGATTCCTCTTCCATATCGGCATCGACCAGGCGGCCGACGCCGGAGTCGATCGAATCGTGAAGGCCGCTGACGAAAGTTTCCTGCAGCTGAATACGGGTCGAGATCGAGCCCAATGCCGAGCCCGCGGCGGTCATAGCGCCGAGAACCAGTTCGACACCGGTCAGGGCTGCGTCAAGCTGACCCTGGGTGAAACCGGTGATGTCGAGATCATATATTGACGCCATGACGATGACGGTGCCGCCATAGGTTCCGTTGAAGGCCGTGCCGATGATGCCGCTTGATGTCTCGATTGCACCGGTGCTCGTCATGCCGAAAAGCACGTTTCCAAGCGAGCCTGAATCGAGCACGTAGTCCGTCATCTTGACCGAAACGGCATTGCTGCCGTCGCGGACGAAGGACGAAACGACGCTCTTCGTGCCGGAGGCGCCGGCAACCCAGTTTTCGCCGGAGAAGGACGCCGATTGTGCGATGCTGAGCAGCTGCTCCTGCAACTGGTCGAGTTCTTGCTGGATCTTCGTCTTGTCGACGCCCTTTTCCGTGGCGGCGACGATCTTGGCCTTGATGTCGCTGACGACATCGAGCGCGCTGTCCATAGCCGAATAGGCCGTGTCGACCTTGGCTGCGCCGAGACCGAGCGCGTCGGAGACGGCCGAAAGCGCTTTGTTGTCAGAACGCATGGTCGTAGCAATCGACCAGTAAGCGGCATTGTCAGCCGCCTTTTCGACACGATAACCCGATGAAACGCGACCCTGGGTGTCCTTGAGGCTATCGTTTACGCCGCGCAAAGTCTGCAGCGCTGCCATGGCAGCGTTGTTGGTAAGGATGCTTGTCATGATCCGTTCCACAATCGTTGAGAAAGGGGCAATCCGGACTAGGCCGGTAACGGCGACCGCGTCATGCAAAGCCTGCTATGCAAGCCATTGCCGTTAACAAATGCTTGCATCAACATGGTTAACAATTCCTCAATTAGGCTTACCGAAAGTTTAATTCACATCGGCAGGGAGCCGAAACCACGCCCACGCAGCGCCTCGGCAATTTCCTCTAAAATCGTTGGATCATCAATGGTTGCAGGCATTTTCCAGGGTATGCCGTCGGCGATCTTCTGCATCGTGCCGCGCAGGATTTTGCCGGAGCGTGTCTTCGGCAACCGGTTTACGATGATAGCCGTCTTGAAGGCAGCAACAGGCCCGATCGAATCACGAATCATCGCCACCACCTCTGATTCGATCGCCGTTGCGTCACGGGAAACATGTCGTTTCAGCACCAGGAAACCGCAGGGCGCCTGACCCTTCAGCACATCGATCACGCCGATGACAGCGCATTCGGCGACATCGGGATGGCGCGCACAGACCTCCTCCATCGCCCCGGTCGAGAGCCGATGACCGGCGCAATTGATGATGTCGTCGGTGCGCGACATGATGAAGAGATAGCCATCCTCATCGACGTAGCCCGCATCGGCCGTCTTGTAGTAACCGGGAAACTCATCGAGATAGGCCGATCGGAAACGTTCGTCCGCGTTCCAGAGGGTCGGCAGGCAGCCGGGCGGCAAGGGCAGCTTGACGACAATATTGCCGAGCGTTCCCGCCTCGATCGGATGACCGGCATCATCGAGCACCGCCATATCATAGCCGGGCATCGGCAGTGCCGGCGAACCGTGCTTGATGGGAAGGGCGCCGAGGCCAAGCGGATTTGCGGCAATCGGCCAGCTGGTCTCCGTCTGCCACCAATGATCGATGACGGGTATGCCAAGCATACGCTCCGCCCATTTCAGCGTCTCCGGATCCGCCCTCTCGCCGGCCAGAAACAGCGCGCGTAGATCCGGCATCGGATACTTGTGCATCAATTCACCATCACCATCCTCCCGCCGGATGGCTCGGAATGCCGTCGGCGCCGTGAACAGCACCCGCACCTTATACTCCGAAACGATGCGCCAGAATGTTCCCGCATCCGGAGTGCCGACCGGTTTTCCCTCGAAGATCAGAGTGGTTACACCGGCGAGCAGCGGGGCATAGACGATATAGGAATGTCCGACGACCCAGCCGATATCCGAAGCCGTCCAGAAGACCTCTCCCGGCTTCAAGCCGTAGATATTCCGCATCGACCAGTTGAGCGCGACCATATGGCCGCCATTGTCGCGCACGACGCCCTTCGGCTGGCCCGTCGTGCCCGATGTATAGAGGATGTAGAGCGGATCGGTCGCCTTGACGGAGACGCAGGCGATCTCGGCGCCACGATGCTGCGCCACCGCCGCCTCGAAATCCTGATCGCGGCCGCTGACGAGATCTGCCCGAAGCTCCGGTCGCTGCAACACCAGACAGCGCCCCGGTTTCGAACGCGCAATCTCGATCGCCTGATCGACCAGGGGCTTGTAGGCGACGATGCGACCAGGCTCGAGCCCGCAGCTCGCGGTGATTACCAGCTTCGCACCGCAATCATCGATGCGCGCCGCAAGTTCGCTGGCGGCAAACCCGCCGAAAACGACGGAGTGAACCGCACCGATGCGGGCGCAGGCGAGCATGGAAAAGACCGCCTGCGGCACCATCGGCATATAAAGGATGACACGATCACCCTTGCCGATGCCGCGCTCGACCAACGCTGCTGCGATGGCCATCACTTCCCGAAGCACCTCATCATAGCTAAAATGGCGCTTCTCGCCGTTCATTGCGCTGTCGAAGATGACCGCTGTCTCGCCGCCGCGGCCGGCGGCCACATGCCGGTCCAGGCAATTGTGGCAGGTATTGGTTTCCGCGCCGGAGAACCAGCGGCCATAGACGCCCTCATTGGGCGAGAAAATCCGCTCCGGCGGCTTGAACCAGTCGATGTCATTGGCCGCTTCGCGCCAGAAGGCTTCGGGATCACCTTTCCAGGCCGCATAGGTCTGATGATAGCCGTTCTGCATCTGCTCCTCCCCAGGACATGCAAACCTCGATATCAATCTAGGCGGCATTAAGGGGAACAGGAAGCCCGACCAAAGCAGCGTTTCAGCGCGTGCCGAAAATTGCGGATCCCACACGCACGCTGGTGGCGCCGAAGGCGATTGCCGTCCCGTAGTCACCCGACATGCCCATGGAAAGTTTTCCGACGCCGCATTTGAGCGCGAGCTTTGCCAGCAGGGCGAAATGCGGTCCGGGATTTTCCTCGGCCGGCGGAATGCACATCAAACCTTCGATTGAAAGGCCGAGCTCGTCGCGGCAAAGGGCGACGAAGGCCGGCGTGTCGTCGGGAGCGATACCCGCTTTCTGCGGTTCGAGCCCGGTATTGACCTGGACATAGAGCCGCGGCGTCTTGCCCTGCCGCTTCATCTCATCGGCAAGCGCGCGGGCGATCTTTTCCCGGTCCACCGTCTCGATGACGTCGAAAAGCGCTACCGCATCCGCAGCCTTGTTCGATTGCAGCGGCCCGATCAGATGCAATTCGATATCCGGACGCTCGGCTTTCAGCGCCGGCCACTTGCCCTGGCTTTCCTGCACCCGGTTCTCGCCGAAGACGCGCTGTCCGGCTTCGATGGCCGGACCGATCGCGTCCGCCTCGAAAGTCTTCGACACCGCGACCAGCTGAACGGAACCCGCCGGACGACCTGCCGCGCGTTCCCCGGCCGCAATCCGTGATCGCACATCGTTCAACCGCTCTTGAAGTTCCATTGTTCTGCCTCGACATACCAGCATGAAAGGATTGGCAATGAACTAACCAGCCAACCTGTGCTTGCCAAGACCCGCCTTCGCGAAATCGCTTGCGCGTGATCAAGATCGGACGCTTGCAGCGCCTGCAAAACTTGACGCTACGGTGGTTTCATGGTGAAGGTCTCGACCAACTCCCCTGATTTTCCGGAAATACGAATACTATGGCCACCGAACGTTATAATCCGCGCGATGCCGAACCCCGCTGGCAGCAGAAATGGAATGAAGACAAGGTCTTCGAGACCGACAATGCCGATCCGCGCGAAAAATATTACGTCCTCGAAATGTTCCCCTATCCGTCGGGGCGCATCCATATGGGCCATGTCCGCAATTACGCCATGGGCGATGTCGTCGCCCGCTACAAGCGCGCCCGCGGCTACAACGTGCTGCATCCGATGGGCTGGGACGCCTTCGGCATGCCGGCAGAGAATGCCGCCATGGAGCGTGGTGTTCACCCCGCCTCCTGGACCTACCAGAATATCGGCTCAATGAAGGCGCAGCTGAAGGCCATGGGGCTTTCACTGGACTGGAGCCGAGAGTTCGCCACCTGCGACGTTGAATATTACCAGCAGCAGCAGCATCTCTTCCTGGATTTCCTGGAGAAGGGCCTGGTCTATCGCAAACAGTCGAAGGTCAACTGGGATCCTGTCGATAACACCGTGCTGGCCAACGAACAGGTGATCGATGGCCGCGGCTGGCGTTCCGGTGCGCTCGTCGAGCAGCGCGAACTGACGCAATGGTTCTTCAAGATCACCGACTTCAGCCAGGATCTGCTGGACGCGCTGGATACGCTCGATCAGTGGCCGGAAAAAGTGCGCCTGATGCAGAAGAACTGGATCGGCCGTTCGGAAGGCCTGACGATCCGCTGGGAGATCGTGCCGGAAACGGCACCGGCCGGCGAGAGCGAAGTCACCGTCTATACCACCCGACCGGACACGCTCTTCGGCGCCTCCTTCCTGGCGATCGCCGCCGATCATCCGCTGGCAAAGGATGCCGCCGCGAAGAACCCGGCTATCGAAGCTTTCTGCGAGGAGTGCCGCCGCGCCGGCACGTCGCTCGCAGCACTCGAGACCGCCGAAAAGAAGGGCATGGATACCGGTATCCGCGTCAGGCACCCGCTCGATCCCTCCTGGGAGCTGCCGGTCTATATCGCCAATTTCGTCCTGATGGATTATGGCACGGGCGCGATCTTCGGCTGCCCCTCGGGCGACCAACGCGACCTTGATTTTGCTCGGAAATATGGCTTGCCGGTGGTGCCCGTCGTCATGCCGAGGGATGGCGATGCCGCAAACCTTTCCGTCGTCGACACCGCCTATGACGGTGATGGCGTGATGATCAACTCCCGTTTCCTCGACGGCAAGACGACCGAGGAAGCCTTCAATATCGTCGCCGACCGGCTGTCGGCCGCTTCGCTCGGCAATGCGCCGCAGGGCGAGCGCAAGGTCAATTTCCGTCTGCGCGACTGGGGCATTTCCCGCCAGCGTTATTGGGGCTGCCCGATCCCGGTCATTCATTGCGATGATTGCGGTGTCGTGCCGGTGCCGAAGGAGGATTTGCCGGTCAAGCTGCCCGATGATGTCACCTTCGACCAGCCGGGCAATCCGCTTGACCGTCATCCGACCTGGCGCCATGTCTCCTGCCCGAACTGTGGCAAGGATGCACGCCGCGAGACGGATACGATGGACACCTTCGTCGATTCGAGTTGGTATTTCACCCGCTTCACCGCGCCCTGGGAGGAAAAGCCGACCGATCCGCAGGCGGCAAACCGCTGGCTGCCGGTCGACCAGTATATTGGCGGCATCGAGCACGCGATCCTGCACCTGCTCTATTCCCGCTTCTTCACCCGCGCCATGCGCGAGACCGGTCACGTGGCCGCCACCGAACCTTTCAAGGGTCTCTTCACCCAGGGCATGGTGGTCCACGAAACCTATTGCCGCGGCGCAGGCGCCAGCCGCGAATGGGTGGCACCCGCCGATATCCGCATCGACGAACTCGACGGCAAACGCCGGGCTTTCTTGCTGACGAACAACGAGGAAGTCGCGATCGGCTCGATCGAGAAAATGTCGAAATCGAAAAAGAACGTCGTCGATCCCGACGATATCATCGCCTCCTACGGCGCCGATACCGCTCGTTTCTTCGTTCTGTCCGACTCCCCGCCGGAACGTGATGTTATCTGGTCCGAGGCAGGCGTCGAGGGCGCTCATCGCTTTACCCAGCGTCTGTGGCGCCTGATTTCCGAAGCCGCGGACGCGCTCTCCGCCGTCGCACCGGCGCCGGCAATCGATGGGGACGCGTTGTCAATCTCCCAGGCTGCCCACAAGACGCTGAAGGCGGTCCAGAACGACTATGACAAGCTCTGGTTCAACAAAGCCGTTGCCCGAATTTATGAACTCGTCAACGCGCTGGCCGCACCGATGACGAGGGTTGCAGCAGGCGAGGGTGATGCCACCTATCGCGCGGCCGTACGCGATGCCGCCGAGATCCTGATTCAGCTCGTCTCTCCGATGACGCCGCATCTGGCTGAGGAATGCTGGGCCGCGCTCGGCAATGCAGGACTGCTTGCCCGGGCAAGCTGGCCGCAATACGACGAAACACTCGTCATCGAAAACGATGTCGTCCTGCCGGTACAGATCAACGGCAAGAAGCGCGCTGAATTGACAATTTCTCGCGATGCAGATCAGAATGCCGTCACCGACGCCGTGCTGGATCTGGATGCGGTGAAGAACGCGTTGAACGGACAGGCACCGAAGAAGATCATCGTGGTTCCCCAAAGGATTGTAAACATTGTCGTCTGATATCGCTTGCAAGCTGGCTCGCAATGCCGGCATCGCCATGATCCTTGCCTCCGCGGCTTTTCTCTCCGCCTGCCAGGTTCGCCCGCTCTACTCCGAGAATTCCGGTGTCACTGAAAAGCTTTCCTCGGTCGGCTTTTCCCCGGCAGGCAGCCGCATCGAGCAGCAGGTTCGTAACCACTTGATCTTCCTTGCGTCGCGTGGGGCCGGCGAGCCTGAAAAACCGGAATATCAGGTCGAAATGCACGCCTCATCCACCGTTGCCGATACGCTGCTTACGGAATCCGCCGATACGTCGCGAGCCGGTCGTGTGACCGTCAGCGTCACCTACACGCTGCGCGCGGCGACCGACAATCACGTCATCAAGGCCGGCAGCCGGGCGACCACGGCGCTGGTGGATTTCCCTGACCAGGAATTTGCCAAGCAGCGGGCAATCCGCGATGCCGAAAACCGAGCGGCGGATCAGGTGGCGGAATTCGTAGGAGCCGATATCGCCGCTGCTCTCAGCCGCTGAGGGCGGAGATGTGGCAGAGATAAAATCCCACGAATTCGAGACTTTCCTGCAGAAATCGGCGCGGAACTATCGGATTTTCGTCATCTACGGGCCGGATCGCGGCCTCGTTTCCGAACGAGCAGGCTTGCTCGCCGGTAAGACTGGTGTCGCGCTCAATGATCCTTTCTCGCTGACGAAACTCGATATCGGCGACCTGCAGAAGGATCCCGGGCGGTTGGTCGACGAGGTCCAGTCGATCGGGCTGTTCGGCGGTGAGAAATTGATCTGGATCCGTGGCGCCGCCAACGAGAAATACCTCGTCGATTCCCTGGCCTTGCTGGCCGAAAAACCACTCGAAGCCGCCTATCTGATCATCGAGGCCGGCGACCTGAAGAAGGGCTCGTTGCTGCGCAAGATGGCGGAGGCCGCGCGATCTGTCATGACGATCCCGTCCTACGCCGATGACAGCCGCGCTCTCAATGCCTTGATCGATACTGAGCTCGGGGCAGAGAAGCTCGGCATTACGCCGGCCGCGCGCCAGGCGCTCATAGCCTTGATCGGCGGTGACAGGATCGCTTCCCGAAACGAGGTTCGCAAGCTTGCTCTATACTGCCGCGGCTTCGATACAGTCGAAGAACATCACGTTACCGAAATAATCGGCGACGCCAGCGCCATCTCGGTTGACGACGCCGTCGATGCCATTCTCGGCGGCGATCTCAACGCCTTTTTGCACGCCATGCAAAAAATCAGCAGCTCGAAAACCGCGATCTTTCTCGTTCTGCAGACATGCCTGAAGCAATTCCAGCTTCTGGATTCGATGCGCGCCGAGATGGATGAAAAACGGCTGCAGCCGCCTCAGATCATGCAGACGATGGGGCGGCATCTGCATTTTCGCCGTAAACCGATCATCGAACAGGCATTACGCCAATGGACCGCGGAAAGCATCGCGCGGGAATCCAATCGGCTGCAGGCCGCTATTCTGCAAAGCCGGCGGCGACAGGTGCTAGAGGACAGCGTCGCAATGCAAACGCTTCTGTCCACCACCCTTCAATCCGGCCGGAAATCCGCCTGAGTAGCATCAGGCCGAGAATCGGAATCGATTTTCGGCCTGCACGATGCGAGGATTGAAAGAGTGGTGAGTGCGTCCTTTGCGCGTCCGAAAGGACGCACAGCGTTTTAGCGCCTCTCGAGCAAACGGCAGATTTCCTCCAGCTGCTCCAGTGACTTATAGGAAATTTTGATCTGGCCACCGCTCGCCTTGTGATTGATCGCAACCTCAAGACCGAGTGCATCGGAAAGTGTCCGCTCCAGCGCCAGCGTGTCGGAATCCTTCTGATCCCGTCGTAAGGCCGCCTGCTGTGGTTCCGACTGAGCCTTTATATTGTTCTGTGCCAGCTTTTCCGCGTCACGCACCGACATGCCCTTGGCAACGATCGTACGGGCAAGACTTGCCGGGTCAGATGTCGAAACCAGCGCACGCGCGTGCCCAGCCGATAGGCTGCCAGCGGCAAGCAGATCGCGAACCGGATCCGGCAGCTTCAACAAGCGCAAAGAGTTGGCAACGTGGCTGCGGCTTTTGCCAATGATTTCCCCAAGGTCGTTCTGGGTGTAACCATATTCAGCAATAAGCTGCTCATAGCCCAATGCCTCTTCGAGGGCATTGAGATCCGCGCGCTGCACGTTTTCGACAATAGCGATTTCCAGCGCCGTCTTATCATCCACGTCACGGACGATGACAGGAATCTCGATCAGCCCGGCAAGCTGAGCTGCGCGCCAACGTCGCTCGCCGGCGATGATTTCATATCGATCCCGCGACATAGTCCGCACAACAATTGGCTGAATGATACCGTGTTGGCGAATGGAACTTGCGAGATCATGCAGCTCAGCATCATCGAAGAAACGACGAGGATTGCGGGGATTACGGCTAACGAACTCGATCGGGATCATCCTGTCGGCACTGATAATCCGCTCGGCTTCCACCGGGACAGGCTGATCCATTTCACCAATCAACGCCGCAAGGCCACGGCCCAATCGCCTCTTCGATACATCGTCATTCATGATCTACACTCACCTACACCCCGAAAATGATATTACGCGGCCAGCCTTTGGCGCTCTCGCTGGATGACCTCGGAGGCCAGCTGCAGATAGGCCTGACTGCCCGCGCACTTCAAGTCATAGAGAATAGCCGGCTTGCCGTAGGACGGAGCTTCAGAAACCCGGACATTGCGCGGAATTAACGTGTGGTAAACCTTGTCGCCGAGATGCGTGCGCACGTCATTGACAACCTGCTGTGCCAGATTGTTGCGCGCATCGAACATCGTCAGGACGATCCCCTGAATATCCAGACGCGGGTTAACCGTCCGCCGAACCTGGCTGACAGTCTCAAGCAACTGACTCAACCCCTCCAGCGCAAAGAATTCACATTGCAGCGGAACCAAGACCGAATGAGCTGCTGCCATGGCATTCATCGTCAGCAGATTGAACGACGGCGGGCAGTCCAGAAGAATATAAGAAAACGCCATGGCTTCGGGCGAAGACAACGCTTTCCGCAGTTTGAAGACCCGATCGCTTTGCTGCGAGATCTCCATCTCGATGCCGAGCAGGTCCATCGTCGACGGGACGATAAAGAGATTGGGAACCGCTGTCTCGAGAGTTACGTCGGGGATCCCACGATCACCAACCATCAGATCATAGGAGGAAAGCTTGCGATCACGACGATCGATACCGAGGCCGGTGCTGGCATTGCCCTGCGGATCGAGATCAACGATCAAGACACGCTCGCCAATAGCAGCAAGCGCCGTTGCCAGATTGATTGCTGTGGTCGTTTTACCAACGCCACCCTTCTGATTTGCGATGGTGATAATCCGATGTCGTTCGCCAGCCATTGCCGCAATATCCCATCTGTTAAACCAAGCGCCGGAGATTTGATACTTCCAAAATAACGGATTCCTGCTCAACGGCGCTCTTATGTTCTAACAGATCGAATTCCCACCGACCACGTGCTTTGTCGATTTCCCTCAGGTAATCCCGGCCTTTGTGAAAAAAGCCACGACAATTTTCCTTGCCAAGCATCCAGGGGGCTGAATAGCCGAGGAGCCCGTCAAGATCGGCAAGGGCGCGCGCTGAAATCGCATCACATTCGCCCATCTCCGGATAGGCATCTTCGATTCGAAGGATATGCACGCTGCCGCGCGCATTGGTCTCCCGCAACGCTGTCCGCAGAAACGCCGCCTTTTTATGGTTGCTTTCGACCAGATGTACCCATCCGTCCTGCAATTCGGCCAGAAAAATCGCCGTAATGACGCCGGGAAAGCCACCGCCACTTCCGAGGTCGACCCAGCTTATCGGTTGCGGATGAATCTGAAAAACCTGGCTGCTATCAGCGATGTGCCGGTCCCATAAGTCTTCAAGGGTCGACGGCGCCACCAGATTAATAGCTTTCGCCCACTTCTGAAACAGCGCAGCGAAGTGTCGAAGCCGTTCCTGTGTTTCACGTGAAACACGCAAGCCGTTTAATTCCATTCTGAAAGACTCTCAAATCTTGTAATCAGGCCCGATGACGCTCAGGCGAGGGGAGGCGACGCAAGTGCACAAGCAGCAATGCGATTGCCGCGGGCGTCATTCCTTCAACGATTGCAGCCTGGGCAATATTGAAAGGGCGACCAGCATTGAGCTTTGCCTTAAGCTCGTTGGAGAGTCCGGAAAGTGCGTCATAATTGAAAGTAAGTGGTATCTGTCGGTCTTCGTCGCGCTGTTGATCAGCAATCGCCGTCGCTTGCCGATCCAGATAAACCGAATAGCCCGCCTCGATTTCCAACGCTTCCGCAACTTTCGGCCTCATCGCGCCGAGCGTCTCTGGCCAGACATGCCGGAGCGCGGAAAAATCGTAATTTGGATAAGATAGCAAATCATAGGCGGTTCGGCGCTGCCCATCCAGATTGATGTTCAGGCCGGCGCGTCGCGCCTCATTCGGTGTAATCGTCAGCGACAACAGCGCCCGACCACTTTCAATTTCTGACTGATAGGATGTGAATCGCTGCGCCCGCTCGCCACTTACACATCCAAGCCGCATGGCCAGGGGCGTTAAACGCATATCGGCATTGTCAGCGCGCAAAGTCAGTCGATACTCTGCACGCGATGTAAACATACGATACGGCTCCGTAACGCCGCGTGACGTGAGATCATCAATCATGACGCCGATGTAGGAGCTTGTCCGACTAAAATGAAACGGATCCGAATCATTGCTTCGCAAAGCAGCATTCAACCCGGCTGCGAGCCCCTGAGCGGCTGCCTCTTCATATCCGGTGGTGCCATTGATCTGGCCGGCGAGAAACAGGCCTCTCAGCCGTTTGACCTCCAACGATGGCGTCAACTCTCTCGGATCGACATGATCATATTCGATCGCATAGCCCGGTTGCAGTATTCTTGCCACTTCCAGACCCGGGATCGTTTTAATAAATTCGGCCTGTACTTCCGCCGGCAAGGAGGTGGAAATCCCGTTGGGATAAACTGTGTCATCGTCCAGCCCCTCGGGCTCGAGAAAGACCTGATGTCCATCCCGCTCTCCAAATTTCACCAGCTTGTCTTCGATAGACGGGCAATAACGGGGCCCGACGCCTTCGATCTGCCCAGAATACATTGCCGAGCGCATAATATTGTCGACGATGATGCGATGGGTCGCTTCGGTCGTTCTGGTGACGCCGCATTCGATCTGCGGGGTGGTAATCGCATCGGTCATGAAGGAGAAAGGAACAAGCTCCTCGTCAGCCCCTTGTCGACCGACGGATTGCCAGTCGATCGTCTTTCCATCCAACCGCGCTGGTGTTCCGGTCTTCAGACGTCCCAACTGCAATCCCAAGCGGCCGAGGGTAGCAGACAAGCCGATCGACGGTGGTTCACCGACACGCCCGGCCGGTGTCTTTTCCGAACCGATATGAATAAGGCCGCGCAGAAAGGTACCAGTGGTCAAAACCACCGCTGGCGCTTTCAAGATCCGACCATCCTTCATGAACACGCCTGCGACGCGACCATCGACAACTTCTAGATCAAACGCATCGCCTTCGATGATATCCAGGCCAGGCGTCGCTTCGATCGCCGCCAGCATTGCCAAGCGATAAAGCTTTCGATCGGCCTGGGTCCGCGGTCCTCGGACAGCGGCGCCTTTCTTCTTGTTCAGCATCCTGAACTGAATGCCCGCGGCATCGGCGACGCGTCCCATCAGACCGTCCATCGCGTCGATTTCCCGAACCAGATGGCCCTTGCCAAGCCCGCCGATCGCCGGATTACACGACATGACGCCGATCGTGTCTCGTCTATGCGTAATCAGGCCGGTTTTCGCCCCGAGGCGCGCAGCTGCGCTGGCAGCCTCCGAGCCCGCATGGCCGCCACCTATCACAATCACATCGAAGGCATTATCCGTCATTCAAGACTCCACATCCGGCAACCGTTTCACGTGAGACCAGCGCAAGCTGACGCCCAGGGTTTCACGTGAATCATTTGCCGATACAAAACTCCGAGAAGATCACCCCGAGCAGATGTTCGACATCCACTCTTCCGGTAATTCTGCCCAAATACTCTGCGGCAATTCGCAGCTGCTCGGTCCGCAGTTCGAGATTCACATCTGTCTGCGATAACGCCGCCTCGAGCGCTGCTAAACATTTCGTTAGCGAATCTTTATGCCGCTGCCGGCTGGGAATCGCCATGGACAGACCGGCGAAACGTTTCTCGACGACATTGCCGATCAACCGTCGCAGTTCCGGCAAACCGACACCCGTCGCCGTCGAAATCTCCAGATCATACCGATCCGTGGAAATATCGATGAGATCCCTCTTTGTCCCGACAGTAACATGTGGAGAGGTCTGCTCCAAGTCATCGGGTATCTGAGGCTTCGCCATGTCAACCAGCAGCAGAACAAGATCGGCATCGCGAAGCGCAATACGCGCCCGCCGCACGCCTTCCATTTCGACACGGTTGTCCGCCTGCCGAAGTCCAGCAGTGTCATAAAGCTTAATCAGATAGCCATCAATATCGAGATCAACCTGCAGGACGTCGCGGGTGGTTCCGGCAATCTCCGTCACGATTGCGACGTCACGACGCGCCAAGGCGTTCAACAGGCTTGATTTCCCGGCGTTCGGAGCCCCGGCGATGACCACCTTGAAGCCATCCCTGATAATTTCGCCGGCCGAAGCTGCGGCCAGGTGATGCTCGATATCACTGCGCAGCTTCTCCATATCGGCCCAGACCATATCCGATACTGACCCCGGAACGTCATCCTCGTCGGGGAAATCAAGTTCGGCCTCAATCAGCGCCCGAGCGCGCGTTAATCGTTCCGCCCACGAATCGTAAATTGTGGAAAGCCCGCCTGCGCTATGTTCGACCGCAAGGCGTCGCTGCATTTCAGTCTCGGCACCGATGAGGTCTGCCAGCCCCTCTACCTCGACGAGATCAAGTTTGCCGTTCTCAAAAGCCCGGCGGGAGAACTCACCCTCAACCGCCATCCGAACACCTGGAATTTCGCCAAGCGCGTGAAACAGCGCCGCCAACACGGCTTTGCTGCCATGGATCTGCAGCTCGGCAACATCCTCACCGGTAAACGAATGAGGGGCAGGAAAAAACAGCACCAGGCCGCTATCGATCGGCTGATTGTTACGAGTCCGAATCGTTCGGTGAGATACGTGCCGGGCTGCCGGAACTGATCCGACGAGCCTCACCAATATGTCCTTGGTCAGCGGACCGCTGATTCGAATGACTGACACGCCCGAAGGTGGAGCACCGCTCGATAACGCATATATGGTATCATTCAACATGGCCATATCGCCTGGTCCGTCGGTTGGATCGAACGTGATTCCTCGGAAATAGAAAAGCTGGCGACATCATGACGATGCCCCCAGCTCTTATAGACTGAATCCGGCTAAGGATTACGTATTCATTGAATCGAAGAAGTCGGAATTGTTCTTCGTCTGCTTCAGCTTGTCGATAAGGAATTCGATCGCATCGGTCGTGCCCATCGGAGCAAGGATGCGGCGGAGCACGAAAATCTTCTGCAGATCCTGGCGTGGAACGAGGAGATCTTCCTTGCGCGTGCCGGACTTCAGAATGTCCATAGCCGGGAAGATGCGCTTATCGGCGACCTTGCGATCGAGGACGATTTCCGAGTTGCCCGTGCCCTTGAATTCTTCGAAGATCACTTCGTCCATGCGGCTACCAGTATCGATCAGCGCGGTCGCGATGATCGTCAAAGAGCCGCCTTCCTCGATATTACGCGCCGCGCCGAAGAAACGCTTCGGCCGCTGCAGAGCGTTAGCGTCCACACCGCCGGTGAGGACCTTGCCTGACGAGGGAACGACGGTGTTATAGGCACGGCCCAGGCGCGTGATCGAATCGAGCAGGATGACAACGTCGCGTCCGTGTTCGACAAGACGCTTGGCTTTCTCGATGACCATCTCGGCCACCTGCACGTGACGCACGGCTGGTTCGTCGAAGGTCGAGGAGATAACCTCGCCGCGAACCGAACGCTGCATGTCGGTCACTTCTTCGGGGCGTTCATCGATCAGCAGAACGATGAGATAGCACTCCGGATGGTTGGCGGTAATCGAATGCGCGATGTTCTGCAGCAACACGGTTTTACCGGTACGCGGCGGCGCGACGATCAATCCACGCTGGCCCTTGCCAAGCGGCGCCACCAGGTCGATCACGCGCGGCGACAGATCCTTGGTGGTGGGAATATCGAGTTCCATCTTGAAGCGCTCGTTCGGATAGAGCGGCGTCAGATTGTCGAAGTGAACCTTGTGACGGATCTTTTCCGGATCGTCGAAATTGATGGTGTTGACCTTGAGCAGCGCGAAATAGCGCTCGCCTTCCTTCGGTCCACGGATCGGGCCCTCGACCGTATCGCCGGTTTTCAGCGAAAAACGGCGGATCTGCGATGGGGAGATGTAAATATCGTCCGGGCCCGGCAGGTAGTTCGCATTGGCCGAACGCAGGAAGCCGAAACCGTCCTGCAGCACTTCGACGACGCCTTCACCGATGATTTCAACATCCTGGCTGGCAAGCATCTTGAGGATCGCAAACATCAGCTCCTGCTTGCGCATCGTGCTTGCATTCTCGACCTCGAGCGATTCGGCAAATGCCAGCAGATCCGTCGGGGATTTACTCTTAAGTTCCTGAAGCTTCATTTCAGCCATGAAGTGACCAATACTCTTTTCAATTTCAAAGGGGAAAGGCGATGTTGGGTCGTATTCGGTACCGCGAAAGGGCTCGCAGACGACTGAACTCTACACACATGCCACGTAGATGAGATGCGCGGAAAATAGCGACTCGCAATCGCTGCCGCAAGAGGGCTGCTTAAAATGAAGCAAATTTAACCCAGAGGGCGATTTTCTTCAGAACGGCTTCACCACGACGAGGATGACGATCACGATCATCAGCACGGTCGGTGCCTCGTTCATGAACCGCCAGTAGCGGGCGGAGCGGCGATTTTCATCCCGCTCGAACGCTCTGACAGCGCGGCTGAAGAACATATGAACACCGGTCAGCAACACGACGAGACCGATCTTGGCATGCAGCCAGCCGCCCTGGAATCCATAGACCGACCAGGCGAGATAGAGGCCGAAAATCCACGTCAACATCATCGCCGGCGTCATGATGATTCGAAGTAGCCGGCGTTCCATCACCTTGAAGGTTTCCGATTGCACCGAGCCCGGCTCGGCATCGGTGTGATAGATGAACAGCCGCGGCATATAGAACAATCCGGCCATCCAGGAAATGACCGCGATGATGTGCAGCGCCTTGATCCAGAGGTAGAGATTATCGGGGTTCCAGGCAAAAAGTCCGATCGCCATCAGCGCGAAAAAAACCAGCGCAAAATGAGCCCGGCGCCGGGCATAAGCGCCAGATCTCCGATCGGTCTGCTTTTCCATCGTCACGCCCCGCCTCCTACGCGCCCACCTCGCACGCGATCGACCAGCAGACGCACATGCTCGGGGTCAGCCTGAGGCGTAATGCCATGACCGAGATTGAAAATCAGCGGACCATTGCCGAGGTGCTGCAGAATATCGTCGATACCGTCTTCCAACGCCCGGCCGCCGGCAACGACGCGCATCGGATCGAGGTTGCCCTGAACCGGTCCATCCTTTTGAAGTTCGGCTGCAAAGGCCAGCGGGACCGACCAGTCGAGGCCGATTGCATCCGCGCCCGTCTTCTGGCGATAGGTCTTGAGCTGATAACCGGCGCCCTTGGCAAAAGCGATAATGCGAGCATGTGGCCGTTGCGATTTGACCGAAGCGATCATCCGCGCAACCGGCCTGATCGCGAACGCCTCGAATTCCTTCTCTCCGAGAACACCAGCCCAGGAATCGAAGATCTGCACGGCATCGGCGCCGGCATCGATCTGGGCGACGAGATAATCGGCCGATACGTCGGCAAGCAGCATCAGCAGATGCTCGAAGGCGCGGGGATGCCTGTAGGCGAAGAGACGGGCAGGGGCCTGATCCGGCGTGCCGTGACCGGCAATCATGTAGGTCGCAACCGTCCATGGCGCGCCACAGAAGCCGAGGAGCGTCGTCTCGACTGGCAACTCCTCCCGCAGCCGCCGCACCGTTTCCAGAACCGGTCTGAGATAATCGACAACCTCTTCGCCATTCAATCTGCCGATACCCGCTTCATCGATGGGATCCATCTCCGGACCATGGCCCTCGGTGAATCGGACATTCCGTTTCATTGCATCGGGAATGACCAGGATATCGGAAAACAGAATGGCGGCATCGAAGCCATAGCGGCGGATCGGCTGCAATGTCACTTCGACAGCGTGGTCAGGCGTGTAGCAGAGATCGAGAAAACTCCCGGCCTTTGCCCGCGTCTCCCGATATTCCGGGAGATAACGTCCTGCCTGTCTCATCAGCCAGAGAGGAGGAGGGGAGAGGCTCTCGCCACTCAAAACCCTCATGATCTTTCGGCGCGTATCGCTCAAGCGCTTCTTCCCTATAAAAAAACAAAGATATTTTAAAAGGTTTCTATTTCTTAGAGTCGGTGACTATCAAGGATTAAAATCCATCCACCGCCGATGCCATTTGTCGCGCGGCTGCAAAAGAACATCGGAAAGATTGGTCGATCTCGTCCAAATCTCGGGGAGAAGCCGAATCCGAAAATGATTCCAAATCCTTCCGGATCGGCAATATTTCTCATAGCTGTGGATAGGCTGTGGACGAGCTTTCAAGAATCCTAGCCCTTCCCCGTCGTCCACAGGGCCAACCAAAACCGATCGGCAGAATCCGAAATGTGGATAAAGAGGCATGTTTTCCCTTGCCGGAGACTGCCTCGCCGCCGTAGCTCTGTTTCATCCAGTCTTTTCAACAGGCAGCGGAAAATAGCGTGGAGAACAGAACGAACTTCTTTCATCTGCATCTGATTTCTGACTCAACGGGAGAGACTCTGATCTCCGCCGGGCGCGCCGCGTCAGCGCAATTCAGATCGGCGCAGCCGATCGAGCATGTCTATCCGCTGATCCGCAATCGCAAGCAGCTGCTGCCGGTTCTGCAGGCGATCGATGACGCCCCCGGCATCGTGCTCTACACCATTGTCGACCGGGAGCTTGCAAGCCTGATCGATGAGCGCTGCATCGAGATGGGCGTCGCCTCCGTGAATGTGCTGGAGCCGGTGATGAATGCCTTCCAGATCTATCTCGGGGCCCCGTCGCGCCGTCGGGTCGGCGCCCAGCATGTGATGAATGCCGGTTACTTCGCGCGCATCGAAGCGCTGAATTTCACCATGGATCACGATGACGGTCAGATGCCCGACGACTACAACGACGCCGATGTCGTGATCATCGGGATCAGCCGTACGTCGAAAACACCGACCAGCATCTACCTCGCCAACCGAGGCATCAAGACGGCGAACATTCCGATCGTCTATGGCGTGCCATTGCCGGAGAGCCTCTTCGTCGCGAGCAAACCGCTGATCGTCTGCCTGATCGCCACCACCGACCGCATTTCCCAGGTGCGGGAAAATCGTGTGCTCGGGGTGACGCAGGGCTTCGACCGCGAACACTACACCGATCGTGCCGCGATTTCGGAGGAGCTGAAATATGCCCGCTCGCTTTGCGCCCGTCACAACTGGCCGCTGATCGACGTCACCCGCCGCTCAATCGAGGAAACAGCCGCGGCAATCGTTGCCCTGCGCCCGAAGCTGCGCTAAGCGCTGACGAAAAGCCGGCACTCCGAGGAACCCATGACGCCAAAACTCATCCTTGCATCGTCGAGTCCCTTTCGCCGGATGCTGATGGAAAATGCCGGTCTGGCCTTCGAGGCGCATGCCGCAAGGATCGATGAACGAGCCGTCGAAGCGCCGCTGGAAAGAGCCGGCGTTAGGCCTGATGCCGTGGCCCTCGTTCTGGCCAGGGCCAAGGCCGAGGAAGTCAGTAGCCGTTTTCCGGATAGCCTGGTCATCGGTTCGGATCAAACGATGTCGCTCGGTGACCGCGTCTTCCATAAGCCGAAGGACATGGCCGACGCAGCCAGTCATCTTCAAGCCCTTTCGGGTGTAACCCATCGATTGAACAGCGCTGTCGCCATCGTCAGCGATGGTGTGGTCTTGTGGGAACATCTCGCCCATGCGGAGCTGACGATGCGGCCGCTGACGGCGGAGTTCATCGCCAGACATCTGGCGCGGGTTGGCGAAAAGGCGCTCTCCAGTGTCGGCGCTTATCAATTGGAGGGGCAGGGCATCCAGCTCTTCGAAAAGATCGAGGGTGACTATTTCACCATTCTTGGCCTGCCGATGCTGCCGCTGTTACAAAAATTGCGAGAACTCGGAGCGATCGATGGGTGATTCACGTGAAACATTCGGGCCGAAAGCGTTTGTCACGGGCTTTCCCATCAAGCATTCGCGCTCGCCGTTGATCCACGGACATTGGCTGAAGACGCTGGATCTGCCGGGCAGCTACCGCGCTCATGAAGTGGCACCCGAGGCCTTTTCCGATTTCATTCAGTCGCTGAAGGACGGCAGTTCCGGCTTTGCCGGAGGCAACGTCACCATTCCCCACAAGGAATTGGCGTTCCGGCTCGCCGACAAACCGGACGCGCTATCGCACGAGCTCGGCGCCGCGAACACGCTCTGGCTGGAGGATGGTGCGCTACATGCGACAAATACCGACGGTCGCGGCTTCATCGCCAATCTCGACGAACGCCATCCGGGCTGGGACCGGCATGGCACGGCCGTCGTCTTTGGCGCCGGCGGCGCCAGCCGGGCGATCATCCAGGCGGTCCGCGATCGCGGTTTCAAGGAGATCCATGTCGTCAATCGTACCGTCGAACGCGCGCGTGAACTCGCGGATCGCTTTGGCCCGCGTGTTCAGGCCCACCCGGCCGGGGCGCTTGCTGAAGTGATGAAAGGCGCCGGCCTCTTCATCAATACCACCTCGCTTGGCATGGACGGCGAGACGGCGCCGCAACTCGATTTCTCGCCTCTGGCAGCCGATGCCGTCGTCACCGACATCGTCTATGTGCCCTTGAAGACACCGATCCTGGCACAGGCGGAAGAGCAAGGATTTCCGATCGTCGATGGTCTCGGCATGCTGCTGCATCAGGCCGTGCCCGGATTCGAGAGATGGTTCGGCCAGCGTCCCATCGTCGACGCCGCGCTGCGCGCGCTCATCATCGCGGATATGGAAGCACATTAATGCTGAAGATCGGTCTCACCGGCTCCATCGGAATGGGAAAATCGACGGCGGCAAAGCTCTTCGCCGATGCCGGAATCCCGGTGAACGATTCGGATGCCGTGGTCCACGATCTCTATGCCGGCGAGGCTGCACCCCTGGTGAATGCCGCCTTCCCCGGCACGATGAAGGATGGAGCAGTCGACCGACATGAACTTGGCCGCCAGCTTGCTCTTCATCCTGACGGCTTCAAACGCCTGGAAGCGATCGTTCATCCGCTGGTTCGCAAACGCGAGAGGGAATTTCTGAAGCGACAGCGCGCCGGCGGCGCCGACATGGTATTGCTCGATATTCCATTGCTTTTCGAAACCGGCGCCGAGGCAAGAGTGGATATCGTCGTCGTCGTCAGCACTGATCCACAGATTCAGCGCCAGAGGGTGCTTGCGCGCCCAGACATGAGCGAGGAAAAATTCAACATGATTCTGTCCCGCCAGACGCCGGACGCGGAAAAACGGCGGCGGGCCGATTATCTGATCGACACCAGTCATAGTGTCGCGGTGACGAGGGAACGGGTGCTCGAGATCGTCGCCGACCTGAAAACGCGGATTGCCAAGGGAGATTTCCGGAATGCGTGAGATTATCTTCGATACGGAAACCACCGGCCTCGACAACCGCGCCGACCGCATTATCGAAATCGGCGGCATCGAGCTCTTCAATCATTTTCCCACAGGCAACACGATCCATATCTTCATCAATCCTGGAGATCAGAAAGTTCATCCGGATGCGCTCGCCGTGCACGGCATCACCGATGAATTCCTGAAGGACAAGAAGCCTTTCGGGGAGGTTGCCGAACAAATCCTTACCTTCTTCGGCGATGCGAAGTGGATTGCGCATAACGCCACCTTCGATATGGGCTTCATCAACGCGGAATTCGCGCGAATCGGTTTGCCGCCAATCCTGCCGGAAAGGGTGCTCGACACCCTGTCGATGGCGCGGCGCAAACACCCGATGGGACCGAATTCGCTCGATGCGCTCTGCCGGCGCTACGGCATCGATAATTCGCACCGCACCAAACACGGCGCGCTGCTCGACTCCGAATTGCTCGCCGAAGTCTATATCGAGATGATCGGTGGCAGACAGGCAGCCCTCGGACTCGGAATGGCCGGCAAATCCAACCAGGCAGCTCGCGGCGACATGGCGATGGAAGACGATGTGGTGATTGCCGCAGTGCTCGAGCGGCCCCGGCCGCTCACGCCGCGCCTCAGCCAAATCGAGGAGCAGGCGCATGAGGCGCTCGTCGGCAAGCTCGGTGAAAAAAGCGTCTGGGCGAAATACGCCAACCTCGATTAAACCGGTCCTCAATTGAAAATGCCCGGGACCAGCCCGGGCATCCGCATTTCAGACAAGAAAGATCCGATTAGTTCGGAACGGCCTGAACCTTGGCGCGGGCCTGTTCTTCGGCAACGCGCTGAGCGAACATTTGCGTGAAGTCGATCGGGTCGATCATCAGCGGGGGGAAACCACCGTTGCGGGTGACGTCGGCGATGATCTGACGGGCGAAGGGGAAGAGCATGCGCGGGCACTCGATGAAGAGAACCGGCAGCATGTGTTCTTGCGGGAAACCGGCAACGCGGAAGACGCCGCCATAGGTGAGTTCGGTATGGAAAACCGTCTTGTCGCCGTCCTTGGCCTCGGCATTCAGCGACAGCACGACATCGAAATCCGTATCGGAAAGCGGGTTGGCGTTGACGTTCACATTGATGTTGATCGTCGGTGCCTTGTCGCGGGCCTGCAGCGAACGCGGCGCACCCGGATTTTCGAAGGAAAGATCCTTGGTATATTGCGCAAGGATCGAAAGGGTGGGGTTGGTCGCACCGTTGCTGTTGTTATCGTCTGCCATTGGCTTTTCCTCGAGGGGCATGGGAATGGTGCCGCCATCTAACATTTCAGGGAAGGGCTTACAACCCTGGGCGCTTGGCGCGGTTGATCAGCCGCAGTGCCTCAATCGCCGAGATGTTTGCCGGACCACGGCGAGTTGCGATCCGGCTCTCTATGATAGTCCTCTTCGTCGAGATCGACCACCTTCGAATTCGGCTTGCGGTCGCGGAAATCGGGTTGCGGAGCGGAGGAAAAACCGCCCTTGGCATTGACGACGACGAAGCGTTTGGCGATCGCCCGCCAGACGAGATCGCGCACCGGCGGAATGAGAATAAGGATCGCAATGATATCCGTGAGGAAGCCGGGAATGATCAGGAGCAGCGAGGCGATGACATTCATGGCCGGCCGCAGCAGGTCGCGGCCCGGCATCACCCCGTTTCGTCCTTCACTCGACATGCGGCGCAAAATACCAATGCCCTGCCGGCGCAGCAGGACCACGCCGATAACGAAACCCAGCATGACGAGCGCGAGCGTCAGCCACAATCCGATAGCCCGGCCGACGACGACGAAACCGGCAATTTCGGCGAGCGGCAGCAGCAGAATGAAGGCTGGCAGGATCGAAAAACGCATGTCGGTCATGTCCCGGGCTCGCCGGTCTCCTCTTGGCGCTGGCGAAGATGCCAGCCATCATTTGAATCATCTGTATAGGCAGACTATATGGGAGTACAAATCAGAGATGTTAACGGCGGCTGCGATACGATATGAGTTCGAACGACTTCATCACATTATTTTTCCTGGTGGCGGCTGTGCTGATTTTCTTTCAGCTCCGCTCCGTGCTCGGGCGCCGCACAGGAAATGAGAAGCCGCCGCGCGATCTCTATACGCCGCGGGATGCGGCTCCGGCTGAAGCCGCCGATGCCGGCAAGGTCGTGACTCTGCCGCGGCGCGATGCGACGACGGAGGACGAGGATCGCTTCGCCGCCATCGATGCTTTCGCGGCACCCGGAACGCCGCTCAACGAATCGCTGCGCGCGCTGAACAAGGCCGATCCCGCCTTCAGCCCGAAGGAGTTTCTGAACGGCGCCCGCATGGCTTACGAGATGATCGTCATGGCCTATGCCGATGGCGACCGGAAAACGCTGAAGAACTTGCTGTCTCGCGAAGTCTATGACGGGTTCGATGCGGCGATCGGCGAGCGCGAAGCCCGGGGCGAGAAGGTGAAGTCCACTTTCGTCGGCATCGACAAGGCCGAAATCACCCATGCGGAGACGAAGGGAAGCGAAGCGCAGATCACCGTGCGCATCGTCAGCCAACTGATATCGGCCACCTACGACAAGGCGGATGTGCTGATCGAAGGCGACGCCGAAAACGTCGCCGAGGTCAACGACCTCTGGACCTTTGCCCGCGACACACGTTCGCGCGATCCGAACTGGAAACTCGTGGCGACCGAATCGGAACATGAGTGACCACGCATCGGACTTCGTCCTGCAGGCCATAAGCTTCGACACTCTGGAAGGCTGGAAGGATGATGATCCCTCCGGCCTTTTTGAAGTCATGCGAAGCTGCCGGCGGCAGATCACCGATGTCAAACCGTACCGCACCGGATCGCTTGGCCTGGGCTCGGAAGACCTGCTTCCGCTTCTCGCCGCCGCCGAAGATTTCACGCCGTCATCTCCGGTATCGGCGCGCGCCTTTTTCGAGACGCACTGTCGGCCCTTTCTGATTCGCCGCAAGGATGGCAATTCCGGCTTCGTCACCGCCTTCTACGAACCTGATATCGACGTGTCGGAGCGGCCGGACGAAATTTTCCGTTTTCCTTTCTACAGGCGCCCGGACGATCTGATCGATCTCGACGACGCCAATCGTCCCGTCGAGTTGGACAAGGCCTATGCTTTTGGCCGTCTGCATGACGGCCGCGTCGCGGCCTATCCGGACCGCCGCGCCATCGATCAGGGTTTTCTCAAAGGCCGCGGCCTCGAAATTGCCTGGGCAAAGTCGAAGGTCGATGTCTTCTTCGTTCATGTGCAGGGTGCTGCCCGCCTGCGTTATAAAGATGGTCGTATCGGCCGCATCACCTATGCGGCGAAGGCCGGTCATGCTTTCTCGGCGATCGGTAAGCTGCTGATCGAGCGCGGGGAGATCGACCGGGCGGAGATTTCGATGCAGGCGATCCGTACCTGGCTGGCGCGCAATCCCGAGCGCGCCGACGAGGTGTTATGGCATAACCGCTCTTATATTTTTTTCCGTGAAGCGCCGGTTGCCGATCCGCAGGCAGGTCCGATCGCGGCCGCCAAGGTGCCGCTTCTCTCCGGGCGCTCGCTTGCGGTCGACCGGATGATCCATACCTTCGGCTTTCCGTTTTTCATTCACGCCAAAAGCCTCACCCATCTCGACCAGGGCCGGCCGTTCAGCCGGCTGATGCTGGCGCTCGATACCGGCTCGGCGATCGTCGGGCCGGCGCGGGGTGATATCTTCACCGGCTCGGGGGATATGGCCGGAGAAAGTGCCGGCACCGTTCGCAATGACGCCGATTTCGCCATCCTCATTCCCAATGCCGCCGCCGGAAGATTCGACTGATGGCCAGGGATCGCAAGCTGAGCGCGGATGAGAGGATCCTCTGGGGCAAGGTTGCCCGCAGCACGCGGCCGATGCCCGGCAAGGCGGGGGCGTTGACCGAACTCGATGCTTTTCTTGCCGAAGCCGAAGCGGCGGCTGAACGGGAACAGGAAAAGCAGACGCCCGCCACACTCATGCCGCCGCAGCCGACAGCGCCGTCAACGGCGAAGCCATCGGCCGGGGTGCATCATCCGCTGGAAAAGCCGGTCAAGCGTAAGATCGCCAAGGGCCGGCTGGCGCTCGAAGCGCGGATCGACCTGCACGGGTTGGTGCAGAGCCAGGCTCATGCCATCCTTCTCGATTTCCTGATCCGCGCCCACGAGCGCGGCATGCGCCACGTGCTCGTGATCACGGGCAAGGGCAGCTCGATGGGCAGCGAGGGCGCGCTGAAGCGGGCCGTGCCGCTCTGGTTCTCGAAGCCCGAATTTCGCTACCTGATCTCCTCCTATGAGCCGGCCGCACAGCATCATGGCGGTGAGGGCGCGCTCTACATTCGCCTGTCGCGGCGGCATAGGGAAAGGCCATGACACCCTTCGGAGAGGCGGTTCGCAGGCTACGGGCGCGCAAGGGCGTCTCCCAGAAGGAGATGGCGGAAGCCCTGAATGTCTCTCCCGCCTATCTTTCGGCGCTCGAACATGGAAAGCGTGGTTTGCCGACCTTCGATCTGCTGCAGCGCATCGCCGGCTATTTCAACATCATCTGGGATGAGGCCGAGGAACTGTTCCTGCTCGCCCGCTCGTCCGACCCGCGCGTCGTGATCGACACCTCCGGCCTGCCCCCCGAATATACCGAATTTGCCAACCGGCTGGCCCGGCAGATTCGCAACCTTGACAGCGCAGAGATAGGCCGGCTATCGGCTCTTCTCGAAAATGGCGGCAAAGGCGACGGAAAAGCGTCATAATCCCCTGTTTTATGCCTTGTTTTAGGGGCTTGCCATTGGGAAGTGGGTTCAAAAAACCTATATACGAGAGTGAAGAAAGCCGGTGATTCGCAAGGCGCGCCGCAGCTTTACGACAACAGGGAAAATCTCGACAGAATGAGCGATACATCCGCGACGGAAAACGGCGTAAGCACCGAATATGGCGCAGATTCCATCAAGGTTCTGAAGGGCCTCGATGCGGTGCGCAAACGCCCCGGCATGTATATCGGCGATACCGACGACGGCTCCGGCCTTCATCACATGGTCTATGAAGTCGTCGACAACGCGATCGACGAAGCGCTTGCCGGCCATGCCGACATAGTCACCGTCACCCTCAATCCGGATGGCTCGGTGACCGTCACCGACAACGGTCGCGGCATCCCGACGGACATTCACACCGGCGAGGGCGTGTCGGCTGCCGAAGTCATCATGACGCAGCTTCATGCCGGCGGTAAGTTCGACCAGAATTCCTACAAGGTTTCCGGCGGCCTGCACGGCGTTGGCGTCTCCGTCGTCAACGCGCTGTCCGTATGGTTGAAGCTGAAGATCCGCCGTCAGGACAAGATCCATGAAATGAGCTTCACCCATGGCGTCGCCGACGCTCCGCTGAAGGTTACGGGCGACGCGCCGAATGAGACCGGCACGGAAGTGAGCTTCATGCCGAGCACCGACACCTTCACCATGACGGAGTTCGACTATGGCACGCTGGAGCATCGCCTTCGCGAGCTCGCCTTCCTGAATTCAGGCGTCCGCATCCTGCTGACCGACAAGCGCCATTCCGATATCAAGCAGGAAGAACTGCGTTATGACGGCGGCCTCGAGGCTTTCGTCGCTTATCTAGACCGCGCCAAGAAGTCGCTCGTCGACAAGCCGGTTGCCATCCGCGGCGAAAAGGACGGCATCACCGTCGAAGTCGCGATGTGGTGGAACGACAGCTATCATGAGAACGTGCTCTGCTTCACCAACAACATCCCTCAGCGCGACGGCGGCACGCATATGGCCGGTTTCCGCGCGGCGCTGACGCGCCAGGTCGTTTCCTATGCCGACAGTTCCGGCATCACCAAAAAGGAAAAGGTAACGCTGCAGGGCGAAGACTGCCGCGAAGGCCTGACGGCGGTTCTGTCGGTCAAGGTGCCCGATCCGAAATTCTCCTCGCAGACCAAGGATAAGCTCGTTTCCTCGGAAGTCCGTCCCGTTGTCGAAAGTCTCGTCAACGAGGCGCTGAGCACCTGGTTCGAAGAACATCCAAGCGAAGCCAAGATTCTTGTCGGCAAGGTCGTCGAGGCAGCCGCCGCCCGCGAAGCGGCCCGCAAGGCACGCGAGTTGACCCGCCGCAAGGGCGCACTCGACATCGCTTCGCTGCCGGGCAAGCTTGCTGACTGCTCCGAGCGTGATCCGACAAAATCCGAAGTCTTCCTCGTCGAGGGCGATTCTGCCGGCGGCTCGGCCAAGCAGGGCCGCTCGCGCGAGAACCAGGCGATCCTGCCCCTGCGTGGCAAGATCCTGAACGTCGAACGCGCCCGTTTCGACAAGATGCTGTCGAGTCAGGAAATCGGCACATTGATCACCGCGCTCGGCACCGGCATCGGCAAGGACGAGTTCAATGTCGAAAAGCTGCGCTACCACAAGATCATCATCATGACGGACGCCGATGTCGACGGCGCCCATATTCGCACCCTGCTGCTCACCTTCTTCTTCCGGCAGATGCCGCAACTGATCGAGCGCGGCCATCTCTATATCGCCCAGCCGCCGCTCTATAAGGTTTCGCGCGGCAAGTCGGTGCAGTATCTGAAGGATGAGAAGGCGCTTGAAGAATATCTCATCAGCCAGGGCCTGGAAGATGCTTCGCTGAGGCTCGGTAGCGGCGAGGTTCGCGCCGGCCAGGATCTGCGCGAGGTCATCCTCGATGCCCTGCGCATGCGCGCGCTGCTCGACAATCTCCATTCGCGCTACAATCGTTCCGCCGTCGAACAAGCGGCGATTGCCGGAGCGCTCAACGCCGAGCTCGCCAGCGACCCCGCTAGAGCGCTGGCGCTAGCAAACGAAGTGGCTGGACGCCTCGACATCATCGCCGAGGAAACCGAGCGCGGCTGGCAGGGCGATGTGACAACCGATGGTGGGCTGCGCCTGGAGCGCATGGTCCGCGGCGTCAGGGAAATGGTCGTGCTCGACATGGCGCTGATCGGTTCCTCGGATGCCCGTCACATCGACCAGCTGACGGCACGACTCAAGGAAATCTATCAGACGCCGCCGTCGCTGCATCGCCGCGAAGGCGACGTCGAAATCTCTGGTCCGCGCGCCTTGCTCGACGCGATCTTCGCAAGCGGCCGCAAGGGCCTCACCATGCAGCGCTACAAGGGCCTTGGCGAGATGAATGCCGAGCAGCTCTGGGAAACGACGCTCGATCCGAATGTTCGCTCGCTGCTGCAGGTCAGGGTCAATGACGCCACGGACGCCGATGGCCTCTTCGCCCGCCTGATGGGTGACGAAGTCGAACCCCGGCGCGAATTCATCCAGGACAATGCGCTGAGCGTTGCAAACCTTGATATCTAATTGATATTTCGAAAGTAAAAGCCCCGCCGCCCCTGGACGCGGGGCTTTTGTTTGCCTGAGGGCTCAATTCGCGACGAAGCGGCCGTTGAAGGCGACCTCGGAGAGCGGCTTGCGTTGGCTGGGGAATTCGCGCGCCTGATTGCGTTCGGAAAGAACGCTCTTGTCCGCCAGGCGGCCGACAGCGACGCCTGCTTCGACCCGGTATCCCTCGGGAACGGCGAAAGCCTGCCTGATCTCATCATGCTTGATGCCGCCCATGCCATGGGCGTAAAAGCCGGAGAGGCGCGCCTGGATCGCCAGATGCCCCCATGCCGCACCGGCATCGAAGGAATGGGTGTAGCTCGGCTTTTCCTCGGCTGAGCCGGCAGCCCCGGTGAAGGCGCGCGACACGACGAAGATCAGCGCCGATGCATTCCTGGCCCATTCCTGATTGGAATCGTTGAGCAAGGCAACAAATTTGTCCCAATGCTCCGAACCCTTGAGGCCATAAATGAAGCGCCAGGGTTGGTGGTTGGCCGAGGACGGCGCCCAATGGGCGGCGTCGAGCAGACCGAGCAGCTGCGTTTCCTCGATGATTTCGCCGGTGAAGGCGCGCGGCGACCAGCGGTCGAGAAACATCGGATCGACCGGATATTCGGATTCGCGGTGATTGCTCTTCGTCATGCTTGTTCCAGGGTTTGGGGCAGAAAATTTGGATCGTGGGCTGGGCTTAGTCCGTCCAGACGATGTCGAGTTCTTCGCGGAAGGCGAAGCGCTTCAGATGATCGTCGATGACGTGCTGCATCCTTTCCTGTTGCGAGGGATCGGCGACGGAAAGCGTCATGGTCAGAGCCGCGTCGTCGGCCGCAAACGTCACCTCGGCCGTATCGCTGAACGGCACCCGCCCCTTGAGAGGATCAAAATCGACGCTGAACTTGTGGCTCCAGTGTTTGCAGAGCTGCTGCAGGTAGCGGCTTGCATGTTCGGTCCGCACGATGGCCTTCGAGAGATGCATTTCGAACTCCACGTCATCTTGACTAAAGCATGTCGCGCAAAAGTGTGCAGCGGTTTTGGGATAACGACATGCGGCGAAATAAAAAACTAAAGCGCGAGGAGCGAAGCTGAAAGATTGCGACACGCTTTAGCGCAGTCATATTTCCTGCTTCACCGGCTTGGCAAGCGCAGCATCGTCGCAGTTTGGGTGTACAGACTGTCTTCATAAAGCGGCCTCACGGCGGCGTCGAAGCAGGATAATGAACCGTTTTAGTCAATTGATCGGGGAGTTACGCATGCTGGTGAACGGAAAGTGGACGGAAGACTGGCAGCCCGTTCAGGCAAAGGACGAGAAGGGCGGCTTTGTCCGTCAGACCTCGAGTTTCCGCAATTGGGTAACCCCGGATGGCAGCGCCGGGCCGACGGGCGAAGCTGGCTTCGAAGCCAGCCCCGGCCGTTACCATCTCTATGTCGCCTATATCTGCCCCTGGGCCTCGCGCACCCTGATCGGTCGCAAGCTCAAGGGCCTGGAAGATGTCATCTCCGTCTCGGTCGCTGAACCGCTGCTGGGCAAGCAGGGCTGGCGCTTCGGTGATTATCCTGGCGCGACGGAGGATCACGTCAACGGCGTAACCTATATGCATGAAATCTATACTAGGGCGGCGCCGGATTTCACCGGCCGGGCCACCGTGCCGGTTCTCTGGGACAAGCAGAGAAACACCATCGTCAACAATGAATCCGCCGATATCCTGCGCATGCTGAACGGCGGCTTTGGCGCCCTGGCAAAAAATCCGATCGATCTTTACCCGGCGGAGAGGCGCACCGAGATCGATGCTTTCAACGACCGCATCTATCCCGATCTCAACAACGGCGTCTACCGCGCCGGTTTCGCCACCACGCAGGTCGCCTACGAAGAAGCGTTTGCCGATGTCTTTTCCTGCCTCGACTGGGTCGAGCAGCAGTTCGAGGGCCGGTCTTTTCTCTTCACCGATCATCCCACCGAGAGCGATATCCGGCTTTTCGTGACGTTGGTGCGCTTCGACGTCGCCTATCACGGTATCTTCAAATGCAATCTGCGCCGGCTTTCCGACTATGCCAAGCTGCGCGCCTTCTGCCGCCGCATGCTGGATTGGCCGGGCATCGCCGAAACGGTGAACCTCGATCACATTAAGCGCGGCTACTATTCGATCGAAAGCCTCAATCCGACGAAGATCGTTCCCGTCGGCCCTGATCTGGCGGAAATTTTTAGAGCTTGATGCCGAAAGATAGGGCGGTTTTCGGCAGGAAATCACCCAAATCGCGGAAAAGCCGTACCGCTTCCCGGCAAAGCCGTAATGACACCGATGAATAATTCGTTCATAGGTGGTTGCAAATCCGTTTTCGATGAGGAGGAATTCCATGAAGCTGATGCGTGTTGGCGAAGCAGGCAGTGAAAAACCCGCACTTCTCGATGCCGATGGCAAGATCCGCGATCTCTCCGGACATGTCGCTGATATCGGCGGCGAAGCGATCACACCGGCAGGCCTTGCAAAGATAGCGGCCATCGATCCGAAGAGCCTTCCGGAAATCGCGCCCGGCCGCATTGGGCCCTGCGTCGCGGGCACTGGCAAGTTCATCTGCATCGGCTTGAATTATTCGGATCACGCTGCCGAAACCGGTGCGACCGTGCCGCCCGAGCCGATCATCTTCATGAAGGCAACATCCGCAATCGTTGGACCGAACGACGATGTGATCATTCCCCGCGGTTCGGAAAAGACCGATTGGGAAGTCGAGCTGGGCGTCGTCATCGGCAAAACCGCCAAATATGTGACAGAAGCCGAAGCGCTGGATTATGTCGCCGGTTATTGCGTCTCCAATGACGTTTCCGAGCGCGCTTTCCAGACCGAGCGGTCCGGTCAATGGACCAAGGGCAAATCCTGCGACACCTTTGGCCCGATCGGCCCCTGGCTCGTGACCAAGGATGAAATTCCGGAACCGCAGAACCTCGGCATGTGGCTGACGGTCAACGGCCAGAAGATGCAGAACGGCTCATCGAAGACGATGGTTTACGGGGTTGCGTTCCTCGTCTCCTATCTTAGCCAGTTCATGTCGCTGCATGCCGGTGACGTGATCTCGACCGGCACGCCTCCGGGCGTCGGCATGGGCCTCAAGCCGCCGCGTTATCTCAAGGCGGGAGACGTGGTCGAACTCAGCATCGAAGGTCTCGGCACGCAGAAGCAGACCTTCGTAGCGGATCGTTAACGACGCTTCTTGCTGAGAAACTTAAGTTTTCAGCTCGATTATGATGCCGGAGGTCAATTCTCCGGCATTTCTTGTGTGGGTTTGGTTCGTCCATGTTGCTGTGCAACAGAAACCTGTTAGTCTGCGTTACGTGCCCGCATTACGGAAAGACTCGATGCCTCTCAATCAGCGTCATCTTTTCGATAGAGAAAGGTGGCGCCTTCCATGTTTTATCAGCTTTATGAATTGAACCATGCCGCCATGGCGCCGTTTCGCGCCGCGGCCGATATCATGCGATTTGCCTATGCCAATCCGCTGAACCCGTTCTCCCATACGCCATTCGGCCGGACGATGGCGGCAAGCCTCGAAATGTTCGAACGCACGACACGCCGCTACGGGAAGCCGGAATTCGGACTGAAGCAGACGACGATTGGCGATCGGACGGTGTCCGTCCGCGAAGAGGTCGTCTGGTCGCGACCCTTCTGCAATCTCCTGCATTTCGCGCGCAGTGTTCCCGCCGCGCGCGGCAATGATCCGCGCATCCTGATCGTCGCGCCGATGTCCGGCCACTATGCCACGCTGCTGCGCGGCACGGTCGAGGCGCTGCTGCCGAGTGCGGATATCTACATCACCGACTGGATCGACGCCCGCATGGTGCCGATGACGGAAGGCACGTTCGATTTCGACGATTACGTCGACTATGTCATCGAGATGCTGCATTTCCTCGGTCACGACACCCATGTCATCGCCGTCTGTCAGCCTTCTGTTCCGGTGCTGGCAGCCGCTGCGGTGATGGAAGAAGCCAGGGATCCGCTTTCGCCGGCGTCGATGACGCTGATGGGCGGCCCGATCGACACGCGCATCAACCCGACGGCAGTCAATAAGCTCGCCCAGGAGCGATCGCTGCAGTGGTTCTCCGACAATGTCATCATGAACGTGCCCTGGCCGCAGCCGGGCTTCATGCGCCCGGTCTATCCGGGATTCCTGCAGCTCTCGGGCTTCATGTCGATGAATCTTGATCGCCACCTCGTCGCGCACAAGGAATTCTTCATGCATCTCGTGAAGAACGACGGCGAGCCGGAAAGACATCGCGATTTCTACGACGAATATCTCGCCGTTATGGATCTGACCGCCGAATTCTATCTGCAGACGGTGGAGGAGGTCTTCATCAAGCATTCACTGCCGAAGGGCGAACTGATGCATCGCGGCAAACGCGTTGATCCGGCGGCAATTCGCAATGTGGCGCTTCTGACCGTCGAAGGTGAGAATGACGATATCTCCGGGGTCGGCCAGACAAAGGCGGCTCAGACCATCTGCGTGAACATTCCCGAAGATATGCGCATGCACTATCTTCAGCCGGATGTCGGCCATTATGGTGTTTTCAATGGTTCGCGTTTCCGCCGCGAGATCGCGCCGCGCATCATCGATTTCGTCCGCCAGCATTCGCGTTCTGCCATTAAGCCTCCGGTCCCGCGTGTCATCAAGGGCGGCCGGGCGGGCTGAATCAGGGATAGCTGAATTAGCGAAACGGATTCAAGGCCTTGTCCGATTTCGCGGGCAATCGTCTTGAAGGCGGTTATTGCGGTAACCACATCGATTTCAGCGTTCGGTATTCTGCCGGGCGCGGAAAGCGAGGGATACCCGCACGATGAACCAGTCAGCATTGCTTCGACCGGATTGGACTCCGGCTACCATTGCCCTGATGATTCTCGGCTTCATGGTTTTCTGGCCTCTGGGTCTTGCCATGCTTGCCTACATCATCTTCGGCGACCGTCTGCGCGGCTTCAAGCGTGACGTCAACCAGGCGACCGATGGCTTCTTTGCCTCCTGCCGCCGCCCGCATGGCCGTCACCGCCCGCACTTCTCGACCGGCAACGTCGCCTTTGACGACTGGCGCAAGGCCGAACTCGACCGGATGGAGGAAGAGCGCCGCAAGCTTGACGAAATGCGCGAGGAATTCGACTCCTATCTGCGCGAACTCCGCCGCGCCAAGGATCAGGAAGAGTTCGACCGTTTCATGCGCGACCGCAGGAACGCCAAGCGCGATGATAACGGCCCGGTCGCTGAATACCAGACGCCGTAAACACCTGAACGATGAATTGATGACCGGCATCTCGCGATGCCGGTTTTTCCATGTCCGCCCTTCCGACGATCATTTAGATCTGCCGGCGAATCGTATAGAAAACACGCATGTTCTCGCTTCTGAAAACAAGCTCGAAGGCGCGAAAGCCGGCTCCGCCCGAAATGCGGACGCTCGACGTCGCTGGCCGGCTCATGCCGCTGACGATCAAGCAGCATGACCGGGCGACACGCATCACGCTGCGCATCGAACCGGGTGGCCGCGCCTTGAAGATGACGGTGCCGAAAGGCCTTGCGGCGCGTGAGGTTAATGCCTTCCTCGATCGTCACCAGGGTTGGCTCCTCACCAAGCTTGCGAAGTTTTCGACCGATGCCGGCCTGCGTGACGGCGCCGAAATCCTTGTTCGCGGCGTTTCCCATCGCATCCAGCATAGCGGCAGCTTGCGCGGGCTGACCGAGGCGGTGTCCATAGATGGCAGGGCGGTGCTGCGCGTCAGCGGCATGCCGGAACATGTGGGACGGCGCATTGCGGCCTTTCTCAAGAAGGAGGCGCGCTCCGATCTCGCAAGACTGGCGACGATGCATGCCGCAACGATCCGGGCGCCGATCCGCTCGATCTCGATGAAGGATACACGCAGCCGGTGGGGTTCGTGCTCGTCGGAAGGAAATCTGAGCTTTTCCTGGCGTATCGTCATGGCGCCACCTTCGGTGATCGATTATCTCGCCGCCCATGAGGTCGCCCATCTCAAGGAAATGAACCACGGTCCGCACTTCTGGGCCCTCTGCCGTAAGCTTTGCCCCGGTATGGAGGAGGCGAAGTCCTGGCTCAAACGGCATGGAAGCCAGTTGCATGCCATCGATTTCGACTAGCGCATAACCCGAAAATCGGAATGATTTTTCGGAAAGGATTATGCGCAGATTTAAAGTGATAGAGCGTCCCTAGCGCGTCGTTTGGACGCGCGGCGCTCTAGCCGGGAGCCGCGCTAAATTCAGTGTCCGTCGCAAATTGGCTCGACTCTTTCCGCATTTCGTGTCACTTCGCTGCCATGAGACCGGATATCAAGATCTGTGGCTTGAAGACGCCCGACGCAGTCGATCGCGCGCTGAAACGCGGCGCGACCCATATCGGTTTTATCTTCTTCGAAAAGAGCCCGCGCTATATCGAGCCGGACCTGGCGGCAAAGCTTGCCGAACCTGCGCGTGGCAAGGCGAAAATCGTCGCCGTCGTCGTCGATCCGACCAATGACGAACTCGACGAGATCGTGTCGTTGTTGAAGCCGGATATGCTGCAGCTTCACGGCAACGAGAGCCCCGAACATGTGCTGACCATAAAGGCGGTCTATGGTCTGCCCGTGATGAAGGCCTTTTCGGTCCGCACGGCAGACGACCTGAAGCGCGTCGAGGCCTATATCGGCATCGCCGACCGTTTCCTCTTTGACGCCAAAGCGCCGAAGGGTTCAGAACTGCCTGGCGGCAACGGTATTTCCTTCGATTGGAGCCTTCTCAGCTGGCTTGACGGCAACGTCGACTACATGCTTTCCGGCGGGCTGAACAAGGACAATGTCGCAGAAGCGCTTTTCATCACCAAGGCACCGGGTATCGACGTCTCGTCGGGAGTCGAAACTGCGCCTGGCGTGAAGAGCGTCGCGAAGATCGATGAATTTTTTGACGCGGTCGAAAAGGCGAATGCGCCGATGATGGCCTCAGGGAGTTGAGAGTGAACGAGACGCCTAAACCGAATTCCTTCCGTTCCGGCCCCGATGAAGATGGCCGTTTCGGCATTTATGGCGGTCGTTTCGTCGCCGAAACATTGATGCCGCTGATCCTTGATCTGCAGGACGAGTGGAACAGGGCAAAGAACGATCCGGCATTCCAGGCCGAATTGAAGCATCTCGGCGCGCATTATATCGGCCGCCCGAGCCCGCTCTATTTCGCCGAGCGGCTGACGGCCGAACTCGGCGGCGCGAAGATCTATTTCAAGCGCGAGGAGCTGAACCATACCGGCTCGCACAAGATCAACAACTGCATCGGCCAGATCCTGCTCGCCAAGCGCATGGGCAAGACCCGCATCATCGCCGAAACCGGTGCCGGCCAGCACGGCGTCGCCTCCGCAACCGTTGCCGCCCGCTTTGGCCTTCCCTGCGTCGTCTATATGGGCGCCACCGATGTCGAGCGTCAGGCGCCGAACGTTTTCCGCATGAAGCTGCTCGGCGCGGAGGTCAAACCGGTCACCGCAGGCAGCGGCACGCTGAAGGACGCCATGAACGAGGCGCTTCGCGACTGGGTCACCAATGTCGAGGATACCTATTACCTGATCGGAACGGCAGCCGGTCCGCATCCCTATCCGGAGATGGTCCGCGATTTCCAGTCGGTGATCGGTATCGAAGCGAAAGAGCAGATGCTGGCAGCCGAAGGCCGCTTGCCGGATCTCGTCATCGCTGCCGTCGGCGGCGGCTCGAACGCCATCGGCATTTTCCATCCTTTCCTGGATGATCCCTCTGTGAAGATCGTCGGCGTCGAAGCCGGCGGCAAGGGTCTGCAGGGCGACGAGCATTGCGCCTCGATCACCGCCGGTTCGCCCGGCGTGCTGCACGGCAACCGCACCTATCTGCTGCAGGATGGTGACGGTCAGATCAAGGAAGGCCATTCGATTTCGGCCGGTCTCGATTATCCCGGCATCGGTCCCGAACATTCCTGGCTGAACGATACCGGCCGTGTCGACTATGTGCCGATCATGGACCACGAAGCGCTCGAGGCTTTCCAGACGCTGACCCGCCTCGAAGGCATCATCCCGGCGCTCGAGCCCTCGCATGCCATTGCCGAGGTGATCAAACGCGCACCGACGATGGGCAAGGACGAGATCATCCTGATGAACCTCTCCGGGCGAGGCGACAAGGATATCTTCACCGTCGGCAAGATTCTCGGAATGGGACTGTAAGACATGACCGCACGCATGGACAAACGCTTTGCCGAGCTGAAGGCCGAGGGCCGTCCGGCGCTTGTGACCTATTTCATGGGCGGCGATCCTGATTATGACACCTCGCTCGGCATCATGAAGGCGCTGCCTGAGGCGGGCTCCGACATCATCGAGCTCGGCATGCCCTTTTCCGATCCGATGGCCGACGGCCCGGCGATCCAGCTGGCCGGCCAGCGCGCCTTGAAAGGCGGCCAGACGCTGAAGAAGACGCTGCAGCTGGCGGCGGATTTCCGCAAGACCAACGATGCTACGCCGATCGTGATGATGGGTTACTACAACCCGATCTATATTTATGGCGTCGAGAAATTCCTCGATGACGCGCTCGCCGCCGGCATCGATGGCCTGATTGTCGTCGACCTGCCGCCCGAGATGGATGACGAACTCTGCATTCCGGCCATCCGCAAAGGCATCAATTTCATCCGCCTGGCGACGCCGACGACCGATGAGAAGCGCCTGCCGAAGGTACTGAAGAACACCTCCGGCTTCGTCTACTACGTCTCGATGAACGGCATCACCGGTTCGGCGCTGCCTGATCCGTCGCTGGTTTCGGGCGCTGTCGCCCGCATCAAGCAGCACACCAGCCTGCCCGTCTGCGTCGGCTTTGGCGTCAAGACGGCGGAACATGCAAAGGTCATTGGCGGTTCGGCCGACGGCGTCGTCGTCGGCACCGCGATCGTCAATCAGGTCGCGACCAGCTTGACGAATGACGGAAAGGCAACGGCGGACACGGTGCAGGCCGTTGCCACGCTGGTGCGCGGCCTTTCCACAGGAACCCGTTCGGCGCGCCTTGTTGCTGCCGAATAGTTTGCCCACATTGGCGCTAAAGCATGTCGCGCAAAGGTGTGCAGCGGTTTTGTGGCAACGACATACGGGAAACCCAAGACCTAAAAGCGCGGCAGGCAAATCTGAAAGATCGCGACGCGCTTTAGTCAATCAGGAGTATTCGAGTTGAACTGGATCACCAACTACGTTCGCCCGCGGATCAATTCCATGCTGGGCCGTCGCGAAGTGCCGGAGAACCTCTGGATCAAGTGCCCGGAAACGGGCGAGATGGTCTTCCACAAGGACCTCGAAGGCAACAAATGGGTCATTCCAGCGTCTGGTTATCACATGAAGATGCCGGCCAAGGCGCGGCTGGCCGATCTCTTCGACAATGGCGAGTTCGAATCGCTGCCGCAGCCGAAGGTTGCTCAAGATCCGCTGAAGTTCCGCGATTCGAAGAAATATAGCGATCGCCTGCGCGACAGCCGCCTGAAGACCGAACAGGAGGATACGATCCTCGCCGGTGTCGGAAAGGTGCAGGGACTGAAACTCGTGGCCGTCGTGCATGAATTCAACTTTATCGGTGGTTCGCTCGGCATGGCCGCCGGCGAGGCGATCGTTAAAGCTTTTGAGCGTGCGACGTCTGAAAAGTGCCCGCTGGTGATGTTCCCCGCTTCCGGCGGGGCGCGCATGCAGGAAGGCATCCTGTCGCTGATGCAGTTGCCGCGCACGACGGTTGCTGTCGACATGCTCAAGGAATCCGGCCAGCCCTATATCGTCGTGCTGACCAATCCGACGACCGGTGGCGTCACGGCCTCCTATGCCATGCTTGGCGATATTCATCTGGCAGAACCCGGCGCTGAAATCGGCTTTGCCGGCAAGCGCGTGATCGAGCAGACGTTGCGTGAAAAACTGCCCGAAGGCTTCCAGACCTCCGAATATCTGCTGGAGCATGGTATGGTCGATATGGTCGTTAAACGTCACGATATTCCGGAAACGCTGGCGCGCCTCTTGAAGATCCTGACGAAGAAGCCGGTTTCTGCGGCGAACGACATGAATGGCGGCGCGATTGCTCTGGCGGCGAGCGCCTGATAACCGACAAGCAGGCGGGGTGCCGAATTGATACCCAGAGGCCAAACCGCGGTGAGTGAGGCAGCACAGGAGATCGACAAGCTCATGGGATTGCATCCCAAGGGCTTTGATCTGTCTCTCGATCGCATCACTCGTCTTCTCGATGTGCTCGGCAATCCGCACAGGAAGCTGCCGCCGGTGATCCATGTCGCCGGCACCAATGGCAAGGGGTCTGTCACCGCCTTCTGCCGCGCCCTGCTCGAAGCCGGCGGCTACAGCGCCCATGTCCACACCTCGCCGCATCTCGTCAATTGGCACGAACGTTATCGCATTGGCGTCAAGGGCGGACGCGGGCAGCTTGTGGATGACGCCGTCTTTGCCGAGGCCGTGCGTCGCGTGGCCGATGCCAATGCAGGACAGCACATTACCGTCTTCGAAATCCTGACGGCGGTCACCTTCATCCTGTTTTCCGAACATCCGGCCGATGCCGCTATCATCGAAGTCGGTCTCGGCGGCCGGTTCGACGCCACGAATGTCATTTCCAATCCGGCCGTCTCGGTCATCATGCCGATTTCGCTGGATCACCAGCCCTATCTCGGCGACAGGGTCGAGCTGATCGCGGCCGAAAAGGCCGGTATCATGAAGCCGGGATTTCCCGTTGTCATCGGTCATCAGGAATATGACGCAGCACTCGACGTGCTGATGTCGACGGCCGAGCGGCTGCATTGCCCGAGCGCCGTCTTCGGGCAGGATTTCATGGCGCATGAGGAATATGGCCGGCTCGTCTACCAGGACGAATTCGGTCTTGCCGACCTGCCGCTGCCGCGCCTTCCCGGCCGGCATCAATATGCCAATGCCGCCGCCGCCATTCGTGCCGTCAAGGCGGCGGGTTTCACGGTCACCGAGACGATGATGGAAAAGGCGATGAGTTCGGTCGAATGGCCGGGCCGGCTGCAGCGTCTGAGCGAGGGCCGGCTGCTGTCGCATGCGCCCGCCGGCGCCGAGATCTGGATCGATGGCGGACATAATCCCGGTGCAGGCGAAGTGATCGCCGAAGCCATGGCCAATTTCGAGGAACGCCAGTCTCGGCCGCTTTTCCTGATTACCGGCATGATCAACACCAAGGATCCGGTCGGCTATTTCAAGGCCTTTACCGGCCTGGTCGAGAAGGTTTTCTGCGTGCCGATCCGCGGCAGCGAAGCGATGATCGACCCGGTGATATTGTCCAATGCCGCTTATGATGCCGGTTTGGTTGCCGAACCGATGTTGACGGTCGGCGATGCGCTGGAAGCAATAAGAGCCGTTCTCGATCCAGAGGCTTTGCCGCCGCGCATCTTGGTCGGCGGCTCTCTCTATCTCGTCGGCGATGTCCTTGCCGACAACGGCACGCCCCCGAAATGAAGGCGGTAAGATGAAAAAAGCCCGGTCGAACCGGGCTTTTCATTTGTGATACAAATTGAGCGATATCAATCAGGCAGCGTTCGAAATCCAGTTCGAAAGGGCCGTCTTCGGCTTTGCGCCAACCGAGATATCGGCAACTTCGCCGCCCTTGAAGATTGCAAGCGTCGGAATGGAGCGCACACCGAACTGTGCAGCGAGTTCCGGGTTCTCATCGATATTCAGCTTGGCCACCTTGACCTTGCCTTCCATCTCGACGGCGATTTCTTCGAGGCTCGGAGCAATCATCTTGCACGGGCCGCACCATTCAGCCCAGAAATCGACGACGACGGGTTCTGCGGATTCCAGAACTTCCGACTGGAAGTTATTGATATCGACTTTCACGGTAGCCATGGGCTGCTCCTTTATCGGAATTGGGTGTTGAACCACATGTGATGGTGCGGTGCTGAATTTTCAATGTCCGGTATTTCACTTTGTCTTGACCGCTGCAAGCGCCAAACCGAGCGCCTTTTCGCTCAGTGTGAAGAGCGAGGCGTTCTCGGTATAGACAAGCATGCAATCGATACGCTTCTCAGGATAGAGCGGCGCCAGGATCTCGCGATAGATCGCCAGCTGCGCCCGGTGCGCGAAGGGGATGGTCTCTTCTGTTGTCGGCGGCACCCGATTGGTCTTGTAGTCGAGAATGACGACGCGATCGGCAAGGACGGCAAGCCGGTCGATACGGCCGGAGACAGCATAGCGCCGGTCCTCGAGCGTCAATGTTCCCATGATCGAGACCTCTGGCTGGGCCTGCGCACCGAGGACGGCCTGCAGACCTTCCTCGTCCAATAGTTTCAGAACTGAATCGACAAGCTTGCGCCGTTCCGCTTCCGGCCAGAATCGCGCCGCTCGTTCGGCATAGCGGCTTGCCGCATCAGGCCGTTCGCCAAGTGGAATTTCGGGAAGCGCCTGCAGCATGCGATGGATCAGCCTGCCCTTCTCCAGTGAGCGATCGCTGCGCTCCTTCTGGCCGAACAGCGGCGAAATGACGAGCAGACTGCCCTCGTCTTCATCGACGATCGTCCCGGCACCGGAAGGGCTGAGCGGCCGAGGGAGCTCAGCCTGCGGCGGCAATGGCCGCAACAGGCCGTCCGGCAAGGTCTCCTCGCTGTCGCGCTCTTCGTTGCGATCGGTACGCTCGAAGCTTCGTTCTACCCGCGGCACGCGCCATTTGATGCCCGGCCATTGCCCATCGGGGCCGGAGAATGTGGTCGCCTCCACATGCGGATGGTCGTCGTGCAGCGCCGTCGAAATCATCATATGCCAGGTGTCGTTGTTCACCCGCACGCCACGATAGCCGCAGACGACCAGCCGGTCGGCTGCGCGCGTCATGGCGACATAGAGCAGCCGGCGATATTCTTCTTCCGCCAGCATCTGGATACGCGCCGCATCGTCCTGGGTCAGCGAATTGGCGAGATCGGAGACAGGAACCCAGACGGGCATCGACGGCTCGTCGGGGCCGGTCTCGATCAGGCGAAGCTTCGGCAGATGGGTATGGGTGAAGGCCTTCGAACCGCCGTCGACGAGGAAAACGATCGGTGCTTCAAGACCCTTGGAGGCATGCACCGTCATGATCCGCACCTCGTTGCGCCCCTTATCCTGCTCGCGTTTCATCACGGGTGCTTCGAGCTCCAGCGTCGAGATGAAGGATTGCAGACCGGGAAGGCCGGAGCTCTCGTGGTCGAGCGTGAAGGTCAGGAATTCGTCGAGAATATCGCTGACCTCGGTGCCGAGACGGGCAAGGAATTGCCGCCGCCCGCCATAGCTACCCAGCACGCGCGCATAGAAATCATGGACCGACAGGCTCCTGGATTGCCGGAGAAACAGCTCCAGCCTCTCGACGGCAGCACGGAAACGTTCGGTGCCGTCGGCGGCGAAGCTTTTGAGATGGCTCCAAACGCTCTGATTGCCGCCGCGCAATGCGGCGATCGCAAAGATGTCGTCTTCGGAGAGATCGAAAAGCGGACTCTTGAGCACGGCGGCGAGCGACAGGTCGTCTTCCGGCAGAAGCAGGAAACGACCGAGCGCCAGCAGATCCTGCACGGCGATGTGGCTGGTCAGCACCAGCCTGTCCGCACCGGCGACCGGAATATCGCCGCGGCGTTTCAGCGCCCGCGTCAACGCATTGACGAAGGCGTCGCGCTTGCGCACCAGCACCAGGATGTCGCCGGCTTCGATCAGGCGCTCCTTGCCTTTGTCGACGATCGTCTCGCGGCCGACGAGCGTGCCGATCGAATGGGCGATCCGCCGCGCGAGGATTGCGGCCGGCGCGCTTTCCGGCGTCGCATCGAAGGGCGCCGTCCAGTCTTCCTCCTTCACCACGGCTTCCGGCGCGACCATCTCCCAGAGGTCGACAGCGCCGGGATGTCCGATGCGGCTGGAACGATGCACGACCGGTTCGCCGAGCGCGCTCAGGCCGCGGGCGTTGTCGGGTGCCTTGAAAATGTGGTCGACGGCCTCGAGCACGTCGGCAGTCGAGCGGAAGGAGAGCGGCAACCGCACCGAGGAAAAGCTCTGCCCGCTGTCGGAAACGCGCCGCCGCGTCCGGTCGCTCTCCTCGGAAAAACGCTCAGGCCGCGCCCCCTGGAAAGAATAGATCGACTGCTTTTCGTCGCCGACGGCAAAAAGCGTGCGCACGATCGGTCGGGCGCTTTCGCCGGAGAAGAAATCTTCGGCGAGCGACTGGATGACGCTCCACTGGATCGGGCTGGTATCCTGCGCCTCGTCGACGAGGATATGATCGATACCCCGATCGAGCTTGTAGTGGATCCACGGACCGACGCCACTTTTCGTCAGCAGGTCGGCGGTGCGGGTGATCAGGTCCTCAAAGTCGAGCTGGCTGCGCTGCTTCTTCAGCTCTTCATAGTCGTGATTCAGTCTGTCGGCGAGCACGAGTGCTGCATGCGTGGCGCCGTACATCCGCATCAGTTTCAGCCGGTCGCGGCTTGTTGCGACATGCGCGCGGGCAATGGCGATGGCGCACGCCAGCTGCGGGGCCTCGGCAAGCATGGCCTTGACGAAGAATTGCGAGTCCGCCTTGGGCTCGCCCTTCACGGTCAGAAAGATTTTCTCGAGAAACTCAGCGCGCCTTGCCTCATCGCGCTCCCGCCCAGCGAGCCTGAGGCCGTAGGCAACCTCCTGCGCCTTGGCACCGCCCTTCTGGTCGGCAAGCGAGAGATAAAGCTCCAGCGTGCCGCCCGAAAGCTCCGGCAAAGGCCAATATTGCGCTGCGATCCGGCTTTCCGTGTCACCAGCGGCGAGACCTAGCCTCTTGCGCAGGACCTTCTCCACACCGCCCTGCTGTTCAGCCGTCGCCGTGAAACGACGAATGGCGTTGCGGTTGGCGACGATGTCGCCGAGCAGGTTCTCCAGTCCGGATTCGTCGCCGAGATTGAGCACATAGGCGAATGCCTCGGCAAGGGCGCTGTCTTTCTCCGGCGCTGTTGCCGTCAGCAGCGCCCGGCGCGCATCGGAAAGCAGCGCCACCGCCGCGCGATCGTCGAGAACCGAGAAATGTCCGGCAACGTTAGCCTCCAGCGGGAACTGATGCAGCAGCGCCTCGCAAAAGGCATGGATCGTCTGGATCTTCAGTCCGCCGGGTGTCTCCAGCGCCTTGGCAAACAGCCGGCGAGCTTCGGCGAGCTTCAGTCCGTCGGGAGCCGTACCCTCGATCTGCGTGATCCGCCGGCCGAGGTCTTCATCGTCAAGCACCACCCATTCCGCCAGCCGTTCGAAGACGCGGTTCGACATTTCGGACGCCGCGGCCTTGGTATAGGTGAGGCATAAAATGGCGGAAGGCCGCGCACCGGCAAGCAGCAGCCGGATGACGCGCTGTGTCAGGACATGCGTCTTGCCGGAACCGGCATTGGCTGAGACCCATGCCGAACGCAGCGGATCAGAGGCAATCGCCTGCTGGATCGTCGTCCAGCCGATCCACGCGCCCGGATCGTCGTCGTTGGGAAGGGCGGTCACATCACTCATCACCGCCCTCTTCGGTTTCGGCCGTCGACCATTCGGAGACGCGGGCAAGATGATCGTAGTCGCCGCCGAAATCGAATTGCTGGGCCGGGATCAGCCGGGAGGTAAAACCCCTTTCGTTGGATTGCAGCAACCCCACGAATTTGACCAGCTGATCGATCGATTCGGCCGCGAGATCCATCGCCGATTTCGCCTTGTCGCTGCGGGCAGAGCTCTCGTTGTTGACCGTATCGACCTGGAAGCGGCTACCTGGTCGCAGACGCACATAGAGAAGGTCCTGCGGCACGAGGCTGCCGGCATCGCGGAAGGCGCCGGCGCTCAAGGCGGCCGCTTCGAGCGCAAGCTGCGGATCGAGAAGCACGCGTGCCTGCGCCGGCGAGGGATTGTAGCCGGTCTTGTAGTCGATGATATCGGCGGCGTTCGGTCCGGTGACGTCGATCCGGTCTGCGACACCGGTGAGGCGGATATTGATCGCCTCCAGCTCCATGCCGCCCCGCACTTCCGTCAGCGTTTTCCGGATGCCATGTCGCCGTCCGGCCTCCCATTCGAGGAAGACGCCGGCCACCGCGCGAAAGCGCGGCCGCCACACGGCATCGATATGCGGCGGCAGCTGCTCCATGTCGAAAAGCTCGGAAAGGATGCGCTCCATGGCCGCTGCCGCATCCGGCGTGCCGGCGATGTGAGCCTCGCGAATGAACCGGTCGATGATCTTGTGGTAGAGCGTTCCGCGTTCGGCGGCCCCTGGATCGCGATTGAACGGGTCGACGGGGTCGAGCCGCAGCACACGGCGGGCATAGATGGCATAGGGATCACGGCGCAGCCGGCCGACTTCGCTGAAGGAATAGGATTTTGGTTGCAGGGCCAGCGGCGGTTTCGGCGAAGGTCGCAGCGCCGGCGCCTGACCATCTCCCCGATCGATGAGACCGGCCCATTGGAGAAACCGGTTGCCGCGTCCCTTCAATTCCGCTTCGAACGCCTCTCCGCCGAGCGCCAGCAGCCGCTGCAGCCAACGCGAGGCGACGGTCGGCGTCGAACCTTGGCGCAGCGCGCGCGCATAGATCAGATGGCGCGTGCCGTTTGCCATCTCGAAATCATGCGCCAGCTGGCCGATGCGCCGCTCCGGCGGCTCCAGGCCGATCTCCGTCTTCATCATTCGCGGAATGAAGGGATTGTTGGCGGTCTGCCCCGGCCAGGTGCCTTCGTTCAGGCCGCCGAGTATCAACGTATCGACGCTCTGCAGTCGGGCTTCCAGCGTGCCGAAGATGAAGAGCCTGGGATGGCTGAGCGCCCGCGGCTTCACCGCATGACCGGCGGCAAGGGCTGCCATGATGTCGATCCATTGCGGCCCGTCGGCCTCCATCTGGCCGTCCGTGTCGATCACTTCACCGAGCAGGGCAGCGAGTGCATCTCCTGCTTCACCAGACCAGAGATCGGCGAGATTGCCTTGCGGATCGACCGCGACCGCCTCAAGCGAACGGCCGGTGCGCTCCGCCCATTCGGACAATGTGAAGCGCACTGTTCTTCCGCGATCTTCCGGCCGGTGCCGGATCAGCGCCGAAGCCAGCGGCTCGGTCGCTTGTGCGACCCGCCGGGCGAGGCCGTATGCGCCGTCGGCGGCCTCAGGCGAAAGCGCTTTTCGCCATTGCGGCGCATGCCTATCCAGGGCCTGTTCGGCAAGTTGGTGAGTGAGCAGCGGTTCCAGCGTGCTGATATCAACCTCTGCCACGCCGCCGCGCAGCGCCAGCAGCTCGAGCGCCTCGGTAGCGGAAATCAAGGCGTCGCGTTCCAGCCCGAAGCGGGCAAGCGGATGTTTGAGCAACGAGATGATCGCCACTGGATCACCCGGCCGCAGCGCTGCCTCCAGCAACAATTGCAGCAAGGTGCCCTGCGGCATGGCCGAAAGTGGCGTGCCCGCCGAATCATCGGCGAGGATGCCGAAGCGGGAAAGCTCGGCCATCACCCGCCGCGCGAGATTGCGGTCCGGAGTGATGAGTGCCGCGCGGCTTTCACCATCCTGTCCAGGTCTTTCCAACGCGAGCCGGAGTGCGATGGCAATTGCGGTTGCTTCCTCTCGCTCATTGGCGGCTTCGATCAGCGAGACATCAGAGAAGGCCGAAGACAGCGCGCCTGCCGGCAGGTCGTTCTTCCATGCTCCCCAGTCGCTGGTCGCCTCCGCCGGGGCAAGTGCCCGCGACAGGATTTCGGCGCGCCGGTCGAGATCAGCCTCCGGCCTATCGAGGAGCATGACGTCGGCCCGCGTCAGCTTCAGCCGCTTGAGCAGCGACGACAGGCCATATTGCGAGTGGCTCCGGCTTGCGGGATTGGCATGTTGGCCGGGCGCCGGTTCCGGCGCGACCATCTGCCAGTGCTTCTCGGGCGTGGAGAGATCGAGACCGGGAAGCACGATCACGCCTTCCGGCAGATGGGCGACGGCGGCGATGAGGTCGGCGGTGGCGGGAACGGACCCTGTCGAACCGGCGATGATGATCGGTCCGGTGGGTTTCGTCGCCGAAAGCCGGCTTGCTTCGGCCCGGAGAATGGCGTTTCTGTGCCGTGCCGGCGAGGATTTGCCGAGTTCGGACAGCCGCTCCGGCCAGAATGCGCTGGCGATCTGCAGAAATTCCGCCGTCAGCTGCCACCAGGCGGCATAGTCGCCGGTGTCGAGTTTCGACAGTTCCGCCCAGTCGAGATCCTCGGTCTCGATGGAATCGATCAGCTCCGCAAGGTTGCGGGCGAGCCAGATGGCATCCGCCGGACTTGCCGGCGCAACGAGCGGCGAGTCCGAATGGATGTGGCGGACGATCTCCGGCAGCTTGTTTCGCCAGGCAAGGATCAGGCGCGCCAGCTCCAGCAGACGGGCGGTATTCGACAGCGGCTGGGCGAGATCGATCGTTGCCGGCAGCACCTCGTCGAAATAGCCGCTATCGTCGTCGGTTTCGCCGAGTGGACGGATGACCGGCAGGATGGCTGAGCGGCCGCCGAGCAGGTCGACGAATTCCGAGCGCAGCACACGCACGGCGCGCCGGGTCGGCAGGTAGATCGTCACCTTGGCGAGCGACAGCGGATCATCGGCCTCGTGCCGGAAAAGCGGCGTCAGTCGGCCATCGCAAAGCGTCGTCGCCAGCATTTTCAGGAAGGGGAGGCCCGCCGGGATTGTCAGGATGCGTGGCTGGTGCCGCTCTGCCATGGCTCAGGCAAACGCCCGCAACCTGCGGATCGTTTCCTCCGCCTCGCCGATTGCCTCCGGCGTTCCCACAGTCAGCCAATGGCCTTCGAGCACCATGCCGAAAAGCCGTCCGCGCGCGATCGCCTTGTCGAAATAGATATTGAGGTTGAAGGCATCCTTCGGTGCATCGTCGAGCAGCGACGGGTTCATGACGATCGCTCCGGCGTAGACAACGGGATTGGACGGATCATCGCGATAACGCGTCAGCCGGCCATCGGTTGCGAGGCTGAAGTCATTCTTGCCGTTGTGACCTGTCGTATCCTCGATCCCAACGCAAAGCAGCGCCATGTCCATGCGTTCACTATCGAAGAATCCGGCTAAGCGTTGCAGGTTGGTCGGTCGCCCCGGCTGCTCGCCGATCCAGAAGAGATCGGCATTCATGACGAAGACATTGTTGCGGTTAAGTAATGTCAGGCCCTTCGCCAGCCCGCCGCCGGAATTCATCAGAGCGTCCTGCTCGTCGGAAATGATGATGTCGAGGCCGCGGTAGTTCCTGAGATGGTCGAGCATCTGATCGGCGAAGTGGTGGACGTTGACGACGGCCCGTTCGACACCGGCCGCCACCAGTGAATCCAGCGCGTAGTCGATCATCGGCTTGCCGTCGATCTTCACCAGCGGCTTCGGGATCGTATCGGTGATCGGGCGCATGCGGGTTCCGAGACCCGCGGCCAGTACCATGGCTTGTCTGATGGTCATTCTGATCCGGAACTTATGATTCGCTCTGGTCTATTCCAGCCCTTGTGCACCAATCGCGCAAGGGGGCAAGCGTTTCATGCTCTAGCGCGACGTTCAGATAGGCAAGCGTGCGCGGCATGTGTTTCAGATAGCCCGGCTTGCCGTCGCGCTGCAACAAGCGCACCCAGAGACCGGCAAGCTTGCAATTGCGCTGCGCCGACATGATTGCCCAGGCCCTCATGAAGCCGGCTTCGTCGAAACCGCCCTGTGCGCGGCGAAGCCCCAGATAATCATCCATCAGTTGCCGGAAGAGGCCCGGCTCGATCGTTACGCGCGCATCCTGGACGATCGAGGCGAGATCATAAGCCGTGGGGCCGATCATGGCGTCCTGGAAGTCGATGAGGCCGATCCGTTCGACGCCCTTCGCATGCGGTCTCCAGATGATATTCGGCGAGTGGAAGTCGCGCAGCAGCAGGTTCTTCTCGGCCGTTGCGAGTTCGTCGATGAGTGTATCCCAGATCGCCAGATAATCCGCGCGTTCGGCTTCGGTTGCGGGTGCGCCCTGGCGCTTCCAGGGCAGGTGCCAGTCGAGCACCAGCCGCACCTCCATCTTCATCGCCGTACGGTCGAAATCAGGAATATGATGGACATGCCTCTTTCCAACTGGGATGTCGTGCGGAAATTTCAGAGCGTGCAGTCTGGCCAGGCAGGCAACGCTTTCGCGATAGCGTTCGATAATAGGCTGTCCGTGGGCGTCCAGCACGCCGTCACTGCCGAGATCTTCGATCAGCAGGATACCCTTGTTATAATCCACCTTGTAGACTTCGGGCGCCGCAAAGCCGTCCTTGCGCAGCGCATCGGCGATCGCCACGAAGGGATAGGCGTTTTCGGCAAGATGCGCGACTTTGGGATAGGGTTTACCGTCGAGAACCGGCGGGCCTTCGGCAAGAGGCGGCCAGTCCATCAGGATGATGCGCTGGTTCTCGGCCTTCGGATAGATCGCCTCATAGGCGCGCAGCGAGGCATCGCCGGTCAGGAAGCGGCGTTTCGCTTCGGGGTAACCTGCAGCGTCAAGGAAATCGCGGATCGCCAGGACACGGCGGATGCGTGTAATTTGCGCGCCCGCGGCTCTGATTGTCGCCCGCCGGCCGATGCCTTCATGTTCCAGCGTCAGCGCGATGCGCTGAACGGGCAGTTCGCTCTCCGCCATCTCCGGCCATTCGACGAGACAGATGCCGTTCTGCAGAGCCTCGTCGAAGCCGAGTTCGGTCAGTTCGGCGGGATCGCCGAGCCGGTAGAGATCGAAATGCGAAATGGGGATGCGCAGATCGTAGGACTGGACCAGCGTGAAGGTCGGGCTCGGGACCTCGAGCTCTTCGTCATCGGCCATGGCGCGCAGGATCGCCCGGGCGAGCGAGGATTTCCCCGCGCCGAGATCGCCGGAAAGGGCAAGGCAATCGCCGGCCTTCAGGGCCAGCGCCAGATCTTCGCCGAGGCGGATGGTAGCCGCCTCGTCTTTCAGGAAAAGCGAGATCGCATCGCTGGTCGTCATTCGGCGGCGGCGGAATGCGGCACATCGACCGACGGGATACGGCAGACGACGGTCGTGCCCTTGCCCGGCTCGCTGTCGATCGTCACATCGCCATGATGCAGACTGACGAAGCTGTCGACGATCGAGAGGCCGAGGCCGGCGCCGCCGCGTTTGCCGCTTTTCGCCCCCGTGGCAAAACGGTCGAAGACGGTTGCGATCATATCAGGTGAGATGCCGGGGCCGCGATCGCTGACTGAGAAGACGAAATCCGTGCCTTCGCGATGGCATTCCAGCGAGATCGAGGTGCCTTCGGGCGAGAAATTCGCTGCATTGGAAAGAAGCTTCAGAAGGATCTGCTTCAGCCGCTGCGGATCGGCAATGATCGAGCCGAGATAGGCGGGTGCGGTAATTTCAAGCGCCACGCCGCTTTCGTGGAGGCGATCGGCGATCTGCATCGAGACGTCGTCGAGCAGATCGTTGAGATCGATATCCGCATAGTTGAGGCGCATGATGCCGGCGTCGACTGTCGCAAGGTCGAGGATATCGTTGACGAGCGTCAGGAGAACCGAGGACGAGGTCGAGATGTGGTCGATATATTCGGCCTGCCGTTCGTTCAGCGGCCCGACACCCGGTGTACGCAGGAGATCGGTGAAGCCGATGATGTTGGTCAGTGGCGAACGCAGTTCATAGGAAACGTGCTGGACGAAGTCGTTTTTCAGCTCGTCGGCTTTGCGCAACGCTTCGTTCTTCTCGGTCAGAGCGCGCTCGGCACGCACGCTGTCCGTCATGTTGACGAAGGTCAGCATGGTCTGCGCGTTCGGCAGCGGGATGACGGCGTAGTCGAGCACGAGGCCGGAGAAGAGTTCCAGCGTTCCCTGGCCCGAGCGGCGTTCGTCGTCAAAGCTGGTGATCAGTTCCGCGAAGGTCTTCCAGCCGTCCGGCCGGTCATAGGACGGCGCGCAGGCCTCGCCCAGCGCACGGATATGGGTGCCGGGCTTGGCTTCGGTTTCGGTGATCCCCCAGAGCGCGCGGAAGGCCGGGTTGGAAAGGCGGATGCGTCCATCAGGGCCGAACACCGCCACACCTTCGGAAAGATGGTCGATCGTTTCGCCCTGCACCTTGACCAGCGTGTTGTAGCGCGTTTCGAGATCGACCTGCTCGGTCAGGTTTTCGAACACCCAGGTGGCGCCGCCCTGCGGATGGGCGGTTGCAAAGACGCGCAACGTCTGTCCGTTCGGCAGGTGCCAGAGATCGGATTGCGTGTCGAGCGCGCGATAAACGGAAAGTGCGGCTTCCTTCCAGCTTTTCCAGTTGAGCTGGTCCGGTAGCTTCTTGGCCGCCCGCAGCCGCTCGAGCAGCTCGCTATTGTCAGGTCGGCCTTCGAGGAAGGCGATATCCAGCTCCCAGAGCGCGACGAAGGCCTGGTTGTAGAATTGCAGCCGGCGGTCGCCGTCGAAGATGGCAACCGGCGTGGCGAGATGGTCGAGCGTTTCGGCATGGCTCTTCAGCGTCCGTTCCAGCTCGGCGCGCACTGCCTCTATGTCGGACACATCGATCGCGATGCCGGCCGAGCCGCCGGGAACTCTGACGTCGACGACGTCGAAGAAAGTGCGGTTGCCGTGAACGACCGTCGAAATCTTGTCGTGGAAGGGCGATTCCGGCGTCGTCGTCGCGCGAATGCGTTCGCGCGCCACGGTCGTCAACATCTCGCGGCCTTCATTGATCGCCTGCTGCGGCGATCGCGCCTCGACCGCCTCGCCATAAGCCTGGTTGACCCAGGTGAGGCGGCCCACCGGGTCACGCTGCCAGGCCGGCATGTCAATCGCGTCGAGCATGGTCTGGAAGGCCGAGATCGAGGTCATCAGCCGGTCGCGCTCGATCCTGAGCTCCGCGAGCTCGGCGCGCAGATTGTTGAGCGCCACGAAACGGACGAAGGCCCGCCCGCCGGAAACCCGGCCCTGCGCCTCGAGGATTTCGTCGCGGATGGTTTCGACCACCATGTCGAAGCTCTGCGCCTCGTCGCGCAGCCGGTCGATCGCCTTTTCCAGCTCGGAAGCCGAACGTGACTTCAGCCACAGGCCGAAGGCCAGGAATTCGCCGTCCTGCGGCGCGCCGGTCTCAGGCGGAAGTTGGCCGAGCAGTTCGGGGCGCGCATTGCCGTCCCAGATGACGATCCGCCGGTTCTTGTCGGCGATCAGAGCCTGGTATTGCGAAATACGCTGCTGGGCATCGGAGAGCGCCGAGCGGATTTCCCGGCTCTCGTTTTCCAGGTTGCCGCGCTGGCGCACGAGCCACAGCGTCGACAGCAGTGCTGCCGATATGACTCCGATGACGACAGAAACACCGATCACCTGCGAGGATGTGAAGAGGTGAGCCGAAGCCGCCGCCTGCTGCTCCGCCTGTGCCAGAGCCGGCCGCGCCAGCGCGGCAAGCGCCGTGCCGGCAGCGCAGCTTTTCAGGAAGCGCGCCAATGGTCCGTGCCCTTGCTTTGCGGCCTCGTGTGCCGTTGCAGATTTATATCCTTGGCCTGCCATAAGCGGGCGGCGATCGGCGCGAGCGCCGTCGTCCGCCTGACCGGGCAGGCTGCTTTTCATTTCCGACATCCTCGGTATGTCTCCGTCCTTCAATGTGCCGCATTACGACAAGACATCCCATTTTCGGAGCGGTCGGACAGAGTCCGGCGCCACGAATCAAGTCTTAAAACAATACTTCGGAAGGGAATCGGCGGGAAGGGAGCGCCCAAAAAATAAGCCGCGACATTTGTCAATGCCGCGGCTTCTACATCTTGTGGATATTAACGATCAGATCAATATCTGTAGTGGTCGGACTTGAACGGCCCCTTCGGCGAGACACCGATATAGGCAGCCTGTTCCTCAGAAAGCTCAGTCAGCTTCACGCCGAGCTTGTCGAGATGCAGGCGTGCGACCTTTTCATCGAGATGCTTCGGCAGGATATAGACCTGGTTGGAATACTGGTCGGGCTTGGTGAAGAGCTCGATTTGCGCCAGCGTCTGGTTGGTAAACGAAGCCGACATCACGAAGGACGGATGGCCGGTGGCGTTGCCGAGGTTGAGCAGACGGCCTTCGGAAAGAAGGATGATGCGGTTGCCCTTGGGGAATTCGATCAGGTCGACCTGTGGCTTGACGTTGGTCCACTTGAGATTGCGCAATGCAGCGACTTCGATTTCGTTGTCGAAGTGACCGATATTGCCGACGATGGCCATATCCTTCATCGCCCGCATATGGTCGATGCGGATGACGTCCTTGTTGCCGGTGGTGGTGATGAAGATATCGGCCGAGGAAACGACGTCCTCGAGTAGAACGACTTCATAACCGTCCATCGCAGCCTGCAATGCGCAGATCGGATCGGCTTCGGTCACCTTGACGCGGGCGCCGGCGCCGGAGAGCGAAGCGGCAGAACCCTTGCCGACGTCGCCGTATCCGCAAACGACCGCAACCTTGCCGGCCATCATGACGTCGGTGCCGCGGCGGATGCCGTCGACCAGCGATTCCTTGCAGCCATACTTGTTGTCGAACTTCGACTTGGTAACCGAGTCGTTGACGTTGATCGCCGGGAAGGGCAGCAGGCCCTTCTGGCTGAGCTGGTAAAGGCGGTTGACGCCGGTCGTCGTTTCCTCGGTGACGCCCTTGATCGCGTCGCGCTGCTTGGTGAACCAACCCGGGGAAGCGGCAAGGCGTTTCTTGATCTGTGCGAAGAGGATTTCCTCTTCTTCGGAATGCGGATGAGACAGCACGTCCTCGCCGGCTTCTGCGCGGGCGCCAAGCAGGATGTACATGGTGGCATCGCCGCCGTCATCGAGGATCATGTTGGAAAGGCCGCCGTCGGCCCACTGGAAGATCTTGTCGGTATAGACCCAGTAATCCTCAAGCGACTCGCCCTTGATGGCGAAGACAGGCACGCCGGAAGCGGCGATCGCGGCAGCGGCATGATCCTGCGTCGAGAAGATGTTGCACGAGGCCCAGCGGACTTCGGCGCCGAGCGCGACCAGCGTTTCGATGAGTACGGCCGTCTGGATGGTCATGTGCAGCGAGCCGGTGATGCGCGCGCCCTTCAGCGGCTTAGTCTGGCCGAATTCGGTGCGGCAGGACATCAGCCCCGGCATTTCGGTTTCGGCGATCGTAATTTCCTTGCGGCCGAAATCCGCAAGCCCGATATCGGCGACGACATAATCTTTTTCAGTGCTCATAGAGGCCTCCAGGCTGAAAACGTCTCAAAATTGGCGCAGGCGCGAAGATGACCGCGTGCAAGCGCACGGCATGTCCGCCGTTTAGCAGGCTTCGCCCGGGATGGCAATAAGGATATAAAGAAGTCTTTATATGTTTATATGAGCTCGCCGGCGCTCACATTTCTTCGCCGAACCTATTCTGGATCAGCTGGTCCAGCGCCTCCAGGGCTTCCTCGGCCTGGCTGCCGCTCGCCGAGACGACGACGCTCGAGCCGGGGCTTGCCGCAAGCATCATCAGCCCCATAATGGAGGTGCCACCGACCGTCATCCCGTCCTTGGAAACGGTAATGGCGGCATCGAAGGTCTCGACCATCTGCACGAATTTGGCGGAAGCGCGCGCGTGAAGACCGCGCTTGTTGATAATGAGGAGTTCCCGGGAGAGCGATGTCATGAAGGCTCGTTATTTTCCGCTGAGCACACGGCTTGCGACATTGATATATTTCCGCCCGGCTTCGGAAGCCTCCACCAGCGCCTTCTCCATGTTGTTCTCGCCGCGCACGCCGGCAAGCTTGATCAACATCGGCAGGTTGACGCCGGCAATGACTTCGGTATGGCCGCTGCTCATGACTGATATGGCAAGATTGGACGGCGTGCCGCCGAACATGTCGGTCAGGATGACGACGCCATGGCCATCATCGGCACCGGAAACGGCTTCCAGAATATCCTGCCGTCTCTGGTCCATGTCGTCTTCGGGGCCAATACAGACCGTCTCGATAAATTTCTGAGGACCGACGACGTGCTCGACAGCATGACGAAACTCTTCAGCCAGCTTGCCATGAGTGACAAGCACAAGTCCGATCATGATATTACTGCTCCCATAGACGCAAACGGTGGACCCAATATCGCAATGCAGCAATTACGTCCACCGGTGGGGGCACATCTTGGCTATGAAAAGCCGAAGTGCAAGATAAAAATGTGACTATATAAGGCAGATTGACCAATCCGGAAGGCCCTAGCGCCCGATATCCGGCACTTTTGCCATCAGGATCGCAAGGGGTGAGGAAACGCCCGCGAGCAACCGCAATGCGGGAAGCGACAAACCGGCGGCAAGGCTCACCATTTCGCCCTCGGGAGGCACCCGGTTTTCGCCGGTGGCACTGCCCGGAAGCACGGCATAATGCATGGCCGCCCTGGGAATATGCTCCTGATGAACGATACCAGTGCCACGAAGCTCCATCAGCCCGGTGATCGACGGCGGGCACGCGGCAATCACCGCGCCGGCCTCTCCTGAGAGAAGAACTTGGTCGTCGGCGACCAGCGCCGTGAACAGTCCGAGGCGGCGCGCCTCCGTCATGCAGGTGAAGGCCAGCATCGATTTGCCCCAGCCGGAAGGCCCGCTGAACAGCAATCCCGTCTTGCCGACCACGATCGCCGTCGCATGGATGTTGAAAGCTGCCTCGGTCATGCCGCGGTGCCGACTGGCAAAGAGAGGATGAAGCGCGCGCCGAGCACATGCCCGCCTTCGGCATCGGTGATGTTTTCGGCTCTCAGCGAACCGCCATGCGCTTCGGCGATCTGCCGGCTGATCGAAAGGCCGAGCCCCGAATTCTGGCCGAAGCCTTCCGATTCCGGCCGGTCCGTATAGAAGCGCTCGAAGATGCGGTCGATATTTTCCGCCTGGATGCCGGGGCCGTTGTCTTCGATAGTGGTGACGCAGCGCGAACGCGTCCGCACCAGCCGCACGGTAATCTTGCCGCCCTTTTCCGGCACGAAAGAGCGGGCATTCTCGATCAGGTTGGCGATGATCTGGCCGATGCGCAGATCGTGGCCATTGACGACGAAGCGCGTCTTGATGTTCGGCTTGCGCTCGATCGCATATTCGATCTCCACCTGCTTCTTGCTGCTCCTGACCTGGCGCGAAACCTCGATGAGGTCACGCAGCAGCACTTCCATATCGACGGAGCCGGCATCGACGCGTGCGAGTTCGGCATCGAGACGGGAGGCATCTGAGATATCGCTGATCAGCCGGTCGAGGCGGCGGACATCGTGCTGGATGACGTCCATCAGCCGCTTCTTGGAATCGTCGGATCGGGCAAGCGGCAGCGTTTCCACAGCGCTTCGCAGCGAGGTCAGCGGATTCTTGAGCTCGTGGCTGACATCGGCCGCGAAACTCTCGATCGCATCGATGCGGTCGTAGAGCGCCGTCGTCATCTCGCGCAACGCGATGGAAAGGTTGCCGATTTCGTCCTGGCGGGCGGAGAAGTCGGGGATCTCCTCGCGTGCCTTGGCCCCCCGGCGCACGCGGATGGCGGCCGCCGAAAGACGGCGCAGCGGATTGGCGATCGTCGATGAAAGCACCAGCGAAAGCAGCACGTTGACGAGAGTCGCGACGCCGAAGACGCGCATGATGGCAAGCCGCTCGGCATGGACGATATTGTCGATGTCGCCCGCCTGCGTCGACAGCAGCAAAACGCCGAGCACGGCACGGAAACGCTGGATCGGCACGGCGACGGAAACGATGAGCTCGCCTTTCTCGGTGGTACGCACGACCGCGCCGCGCACGCCGGTGAGCGCATTCATCACCTCGGGATAAATCGAGCCGTCGCCGCCCGGCGCTTCCTTATAGAGCGGCAGATTGCCGGGCTGCAGCGCCTTGTTGAACAGGGTGGCGAACCACTCGCTCCAGGTCTGTTTCTCCTCTTCAACAGGCGGTAGGTCGAAGCGCAGCACCTGGCCGCGCGAATAGAGATGGCGCGAATCGAGCAGCAGATTGGCGTCGGCATCGAAGATGCGGGCGCGCGTGCGCGTCGGAGAAATCAGCCGGCGCAGGACGGGCGCGACCTTCTCGGGATCGATCGGGAATTCGAGATCCTCGTCATTCGGCACCGGGGTGATGCTCTGGCCGGCCTGCAACTCGAGCAGTTTCTGCGGATCGATGGTGATCGAGTTGGTATCGACCGAAGCGGAGGCCGAAACGGCGCCGGCAATGATCTCGCCCTGCGTCAGCAGGCTCTCGACGCGGGCGTCGATCAGCCCCTCGCGGAACTGGTTGAGGTAGAGGATGCCGCCGACGAGCACCAGCAGTGCGGCAAGATTGAAGAACAGGATGCGCCGCGTCAGGCTCGAAAAGACGGCATTGCCGAAGATGCGGCGGATCAGGGTGAAGGGATGCGACCAACGCCGGCCTCGGACGCGACGGGTGCTTACGCCCTCCGCATCGTCCAGATCCCTTTCCTGCACCAACTGTGCCAATGACAGGCCCTTTCGAAGGGCGGGGCCGGATGAACCGGCCCGCAGCCCTTAATATTTCCTACAGCGCCGCGCGTCTTTTCAGACGCGCAAAGGACGCTGTAACATTTTGACTGCTGCTGCGCCGCTTGGGCTCAGGCTGCTTCGCGGAAGCGGTATCCCACTCCGTAAAGTGTTTCAATCATATCAAAGTCGGTGTCGACCATCTTGAATTTCTTGCGCAGCCGCTTGATGTGGCTGTCGATGGTTCGGTCGTCGACGTAGACCTGTTCGTCATAGGCCGCGTCCATCAGCGCGTCGCGGCTTTTGACGACGCCGGGGCGCTGCGCCAGCGAATGCAGGATCAGGAATTCGGTCACCGTCAGCGTCACCGCCTCGCCCTTCCAGGTGCAGGTGTGGCGTTCCTGGTCCATGACCAGCTGACCGCGCTCCAGCGAGCGGGCCTGCTGCACCGCGCCGGTCTTCGGCGCGCCGGTGGGGCTGGTGCCGGCGGCGGCGGCTTCACGGCTTGATGCGCGGCGCAGGACGGCGCGCACGCGCTCCACCAGCAGACGCTGCGAAAAAGGCTTGGTGATGAAATCGTCGGCGCCCATCTTCAGACCGAAGAGTTCATCGATCTCCTCGTCCTTGGAGGTGAGGAAGATGACGGGAATATCCGACTTCTGCCGCAGGCGGCGCAGCAGTTCCATGCCATCCATGCGTGGCATCTTGATGTCGAAGATCGCCAGCTGCGGCGGTCGTGCCAGAAGGCCGTCCAGCGCCGAGGCACCGTCCGTATAGGTCTCGACCTTGTATCCTTCGGCCTCCAGCGCGATCGACACCGAGGTGAGGATGTTGCGGTCGTCATCAACGAGCGCGATTGTCGGCATGGTGTTGGTCTCCGTCATCAGTGCGCAATCTCCCGGATTTTGCTCTCCCCAGGCGGTCTCAATGACCGGATGCGCTTATGGAGGATAAAGGTGGAACAAATTGTGGCAAAGATAAAGGGGGAGGATTGTCGTAAAATTCGCAAAGCAATCTCAGGTGGCATATCAAAATAGTTAAACGCAGACTTTTCAAACGATTTAAAATTGAGGGTATAAATTTAAATCGATTAATTATTTGATATCACTGCATTTTCTCAAGTTTTCCATCTTGTGTTTTAAAATTTCTGCCCGTATTTTCGTGCTCAGTTTTAACGGCAACGAGCCTGAGCGAAGGGAACTAGCCATGGAAATGTTCGGAGTTCATAACCCGGCAATAGAGCTGGCAACGGTGGGATTGGGCGGCGCAGCCAGCGTTCGTTACAACTTTTCCGCCGCCGCGCTCTATGAAGAAGCGATCCGCCGGGGCGAAGCCGAACTGACCGCTCAGGGCGCGCTGCGGGCTATCACCGGCCAGCACACGGGCCGTTCGCCGCGCGACAAGTTCGTCGTTCGCGACATCAATACCGATGGCGAAATCTGGTGGGACAACAACAAGCCGATCTCGCCGGAACATTTCGCCTTGTTGCGCGACGATATGCTGGCGCATGCCGCGGGCAAGGAGCTTTTCGTCCAGGACCTCGTCGGCGGCGCCGAGGAAGGCCATGCCCTGCCGACCCGCGTCGTGACCGAGTTCGCCTGGCATTCGCTGTTCATCCGCAATCTGCTGATCCGCCCCGACACCGCAGCGCTGTCCAGCTTCGTCCCGAAGCTGACGATCATCGATCTGCCGAGCTTCAAGGCCGATCCGGCTCGCCACGGCTGCCGTTCGGAAACGGTGATCGCCTGCGATCTCACCAATGGTCTCGTCCTGATCGGCGGCACGTCCTATGCCGGCGAAATGAAGAAATCGGTCTTCACCGTGCTCAACTACCTGCTGCCGGCCAAGGGCGTGATGCCGATGCACTGCTCGGCCAATGTCGGTCCGGACGGTGACGCGGCGGTCTTCTTCGGCCTTTCCGGCACCGGCAAGACGACGCTTTCGGCCGATCCGGCACGGACGCTGATCGGCGATGACGAACACGGCTGGAGCGAAAACGGCATCTTCAACTTCGAAGGCGGCTGCTACGCCAAGACGATCCGCCTCTCGGCTGAAGCCGAGCCGGAAATCTATGCGACGACGCAGCGCTTCGGCACCGTGCTGGAAAACGTCGTGCTGAACGAAAGCCGCGAGCCGGATTTCAACGACGGGTCGCTGACCGAAAACACCCGTTGCGCCTATCCGATGGACTTCATCCCGAACGCTTCGGAAACGGGCCGCGCCGGGCATCCGAAGACGATCATCATGCTGACCGCCGATGCCTTTGGCGTCATGCCACCGATCGCCCGCTTGACGCCTGACCAGGCGATGTATCACTTCCTCTCCGGCTACACCGCCAAGGTGGCCGGCACGGAAAAGGGTGTCGTCGAACCGGAAGCGACCTTCTCCACCTGCTTTGGCGCACCCTTCATGCCGCGGCATCCGGCCGAATATGGCAATCTGCTCAAGGAGCTGATCAGCCGTCATGGTGTCCAATGCTGGCTCGTCAATACCGGCTGGACCGGCGGCGCCTACGGCACCGGCAAGCGTATGCCGATCAAGGCGACGCGCGCACTTCTCGCCGCCGCCCTGACCGGCGAACTTGGACAGGCCGAATTCCGTGCTGACACGAACTTCGGCTTCGCCGTGCCCGTCTCCGTCGACGGCGTCGACAGCAGCATTCTCGATCCGCGCTCGACCTGGGCCGACAAGGCAGCCTATGACGCGCAGGCCGAAAAGCTGGTCTCGATGTTCATTGCGAACTTCGCCAAGTTTGAAAATCATGTCGACGGCGGTGTTCGTGATGCCGCCCCCGGCGTGAAGGTTGCCGCCGAATAAGGCGAACAAGCAATTCCAGCAAAAGTGCGCAGCGGTTTTGCGTCCGGAATTGCGTGAAAACAAAAAGCTAGAGCATTCCGTACTTCCAAGAAGAACGGAATGCCCCAGTCTCTGACTCACGTGAAACCCGGCATCGCAGGATTGCCGGGTTTTTCTTGATCATGGCCGATATTTTCAATTCGCCATTGATGTGAGATAGAACGCCGCATGGCCAGCGACGCGCTCTATATCGATGACAGGATCACCATCGCGGGATGGGAGCTGACGGAACAGTTCGTTCTGGCGGGCGGCCCCGGCGGGCAGAATGTCAACAAGGTCTCGACCGCGGTCCAGCTGTTCTTCAACATCCCGAATTCGCCGTCCCTGAATGATCGTGTCAAAACCAATGCGATCAAGCTGGCCGGCCGGCGCTTGTCGAAGGACGGCGTGCTGATGATCGAGGCGAGCCGGTTTCGCAGCCAGGATCGCAACCGCGAGGATGCGCGCGACCGGCTAAAGGAGCTGATCCTGGAGGCCGCCAAGCCGCCACCGCCGCCACGCAAGAAGACCAAGCCGACCAAGGGTTCGGTCGAACGCCGCCTGAAAGAAAAATCCGGCCGCTCGGAAGTCAAGAAAATGCGCGGCCGCCCCGGCGGTAGTGAATGACATGGTCGCGCTCTTGAACGGCATCCGCCATCTCCCCGGCTATCTCGACCGCGCGCGTCAGGAGGCATTGGTCGAGGTGATCCGCACCATCGTCGCCGAAGCGCCGCTTTACGTGCCCGTCATGCCCGGCACCGGTAAGCCGATGTCGGTGCGCATGACCAATTGCGGGCCGCTCGGTTGGGTGACGGACAAGGAGCGCGGCTATCGCTACCAGCCGACGCATCCGGCAACCGGCAGGCCCTGGCCTGATATGCCGCAGCAATTGCTCGATATCTGGAATGACGTTTCGGGTTGCGACAAGCTGCCGGAAGCCTGCCTCGTCAATTTCTACTCCGACGAAGCCCGCATGGGCCTGCATCAGGACAAGGACGAACAGGATCTCAAGGCCCCGGTCGTCTCGATCTCGCTCGGCAACAGCTGCCTCTTTCGTGTCGGCGGCCTCAGCCGCAATGATCCTACGCTGTCTTTCAAACTTTCAAGCGGTGATCTGGTGGTGCTGGGCGGCGAGGGGAGGCTTTGTTTCCACGGCGTCGACCGTATCCATCCGGCGACTTCGACGCTGCTGAAGAATGGCGGCCGCATCAATCTGACGCTGCGCTACGTCAATCCCTGAAATAGAGACGTCGCTATAGTTTTCGCAGCGCGACCTGTTCGATCAGGTGATCCTTGCCCTTTTTCAGGATGAGATCGGCGCGCGGACGCGTCGGCAGAATGTTCTGGCGCAAGTTTTTCAGGTTGATGTTTGCCCAGAGATCCTCGGCGATTTCGAGCGCTTCCGCGTCGCTGATCGAGGCATAGCGATGGAAATAGGAATTCGGATCGCGGAAGGCGGTCTCGCGCAGCCGCATGAAGCGCGTGACATACCAGTTGTGAATCTCGTCTTCCGCGGCATCGATATAGATCGAGAAGTCGAAGAAGTCGGAGACCATCGGCACGATCCTGCCGCCGGCAGGCAGGTCGCGCGACTGCAGCACGTTGATGCCCTCAAAGATCAGGATGTCGGGTCGGTCGACGATCTTGTATTCGTCCGGCAGCACGTCGTAGACGAGGTGCGAATAGCTGGGCGCCTTCACATCCGGCTGTCCGGCCTTGATGGCCGAGAGGAAGCGCAGGATCGCAGCCGTGTCGTAGCTTTCCGGAAAGCCCTTGCGCTGCATCAGCTTTTCCCGCTGCAGCACGGCGTTCGGATGAAGGAAGCCGTCGGTGGTGACGAGATCGACCTTCGGACTGGAGGGCCAGCGCCCCAGAAGCTCCTTGAGGATGCGGGCGGTGGTCGATTTTCCCACAGCGACCGAGCCGGCGATGCCGATGACGAAAGGCGTCTTCGTCACATCGGACAGGCTGAGGAAGCGGTTGCGCTGTTCGAACAGCATCTGCGAGGATTCGACATGCGCCGACAGCAGCCGTGACAGCGACAGATAGATGCGCCGGACCTCGTCGAGATCGATCGGATCGCCCATCGAACGCAGCCGTTTGACCTCGTCGCTCGTCAGCGTCAACGGCGTGTCGGCGCGGAATTTCGCCCATTGTTCGGAAGAGAAGAAGTGGTAGGGGGAATAGGATTCCGACTGGAAATGATCCAACGTTTCCGGCACCCCGATAATCTCAGTCGCGATACTCATGAACTCTGCCGGCTGGCCTTTTCCTTGAGGCCGGACTGCGCGGTTCTGCGCTCGAGCTCGGCCATGACATTCTCTAACGGTATTTCAGCAATCTTCAATACGACCAATAGGTGATAGAGCACATCGGCAGCCTCATAGGTCAGATTGTCGCGGTCGCCCGTCACCGCCGCCATCACGGCTTCGATCGCTTCTTCGCCGAGCTTCTTTGCCGCTTTCGGCTGGCCGGCGGCCACGAGCTTGGCGGTCCAGGATTGCTCCGGCGAGGCTTTCGATCGCTCTTCGACGATGCTCTCGAGATCGGAAAGGGAAAATCCGCTCATAGGTCCGCTTTCAAGGTTCAGTCGAGACGCATGTCAATGCCGCACTTCGACATATAGTGCTTTGCCTCGCTGACGGAATAGGTGCCGAAGTGGAAGATCGACGCGGCGAGGACGGCATTGGCATGGCCCTCCTTTACCCCGGCGACGAGATCGTCGAGATCGCCGACGCCGCCGGAGGCGATGACAGGCACACGCACTGCATCGGCGATCGCCCGCGTCAGTTCCAGATCGTAGCCGACCTTGGTGCCGTCGCGGTCCATCGAGGTGACCAGCAGCTCGCCGGCGCCGCGCGCCACCATCTTCTGGGCGAATTCGACGGCATCGATGCCGGTCGCGTTGCGGCCGCCATGGGTATAGATTTCCCAGGCGCTGAGATTGTCGCCGCCGACCGCCTGGGTGCGCCGGCGCTTGGCGTCGATCGAGACGACGATGCACTGGTCGCCGAACTTGTCGGCCGCCTCAGTGACAAAGTCGGGATTGCTGACGGCCGCCGAATTGATCGAGACCTTGTCGGCACCGCACAGCAGCAGCTTGCGGATATCGGCGATAGTACGCACCCCGCCGCCGACCGTCAGCGGCATGAAGCATTGGTCGGCCGTGCGCGACACGACATCGAAGATCGTCTCGCGATTGTCCGAGGAAGCGGTGATGTCGAGGAAACAGAGTTCGTCGGCACCGGCCGCATCATAGGCCTTCGCGGCTTCGACGGGATCGCCGGCATCAACGAGGTTGAGGAAGTTGACGCCCTTGACGACGCGGCCGTCCTTGACGTCGAGGCAGGGGATGACACGGGCCTTGAGGGTCATTACGCGGTCTCCTTGGTCCGGGCCGCCTTGATCAGCGCCAGCGCTTCCTTGGGGTCGATACGGCCATCATAAAGCGCACGGCCGGAAATCGCCCCTTCCAGCTTTCGCGCATCGGGCTCCAGCATGCGCATGACATCGTCGAGAGAGGCAAGGCCGCCCGAGGCGATGACGGGAATGGAAACGGCGTCGGCAAGTTCCAGCGTCGAGGTCCAGTTGATGCCGGCCAGGATGCCGTCACGGTCGATATCGGTGTAGATGATCGCGGCGACGCCGGCCCCCTCGAATTTTCTGGCGAGCTCGATGATACCGAGTTCGGAGGCCTCCGCCCAACCCTCGACGGCCACCTTGCCGCCCTTGGCATCGATGCCAACGGCGACATGACCAGGAAATTTCCGGCAGGCCTCGATGACCAGCGCCGGATTTCTGACCGCCACGGTGCCGAGAATGACGCGTCGCAGCCCGCGCGACAGCCAGGCCTCGATATGATCGAGCGTGCGAATGCCGCCGCCGAGCTGCACCGGATTGTCAGTTGCCTTGAGGATCGCTTCGACGGCATCGCCATTGGCCGAATGTCCCGCGAAGGCGCCGTCGAGATCGACCACATGCAGCCATTCGAAACCCTGATCTTCGAAGGATCTCGCCTGGGCGGACGGATCGGTGTTGTAGACCGTCGCCTGCTGCATGTCGCCGAGCTTCAGGCGGACGCATTGGCCGCCTTTCAGGTCGATCGCGGGAAAAAGGATCATGTCGTCTTACGTCCGTAGAGTGGTCGGTACCATCAGCGCATTCCACGCATCTACGATATCCGAGCGGAAAAAGACAGCGGCAATGGTAGCCGCGCCGAAAAGCAGAAGAAGCAGCAGGATGACGGCAAAGCCGGCCCGGACCTGACGCCAGAAGCCCAGGCGCCTCTTGATCGATTTCTCGATGTTTCGCACCTGGCGCAGCGCATCGTTGTTGACGGCAGTGAGCCGGATCTGCGGCTCCATCGCCTCGACATAGGTTTCGGCATAACTCGAAAGGATCTGCGAGGCGCGGTCGCGCAGCGTATTGCGCAGGTCGGTCGAGAGATAATTGCTGTTGACGGCGGCAAGTTCGGCCTCATCGGGCGAACGGCCTGCATTTCGCTTGCGATGGCTGAGAACAAAATCGCGCTTTTGACGCTCGTAGAGTGCGTAGGCGAGCAGGCCGATCAGATCGTCCTCACCTTCGATATAGAATTCCAGCACGGCCTCGGCGATGTCGCTGGCGCTGACCCCGTTTTGCCGCCGGCTCGCACTGTCGTTTGCGGGGAACGATTCATGGATCATCGGTCCAGCCTTTCTTTCAACGCCTTGGCTGCATTGGAAAGCGCTTGTGTGGATGGCTTCGTCGACACGGCGGATGATCGTGCCGCCGGGAAGCTTTATATCAGAAAAGGCAGGCAAGCCTTCCCTGGAGGGCCGCAACGTGTAGAACACCTTGCCTGATTTCCGTGAAGCCGGCATCGAGTGCGCTCCTGTTCCGCCGTTTCCATACAGAGGAAATAAGGCGGCTGTATTAAAAGCCAGCCCTTGGAGCAATTCCAGCAAAACTGCACAGCGATTTTGCGTCCGGAATTGCGTGAACTATGGGTTCCAGCGCAGGAAATTGCCGATCAGGGCTAGGCCGAGCTTCTGGCTCTTTTCCGGATGAAACTGTGCGCCGACCATGTTGTCGCGCCCGACGAAAGCGGTCATCGGTCCGCCATAGTCGGCCGTCGCAATGACATCCTCGGCGTTTTCGGCAGCAAGATGGTAGGAATGCACGAAATAAGCATGTAGCCCCTGCGACCCTGTCGGAATTCCCTCGAAGAGCGGATGTTCGCGCTTCAGGTCGAGCGTGTTCCAGCCGATCTGCGGGATCTTCAGCGCGGGATCGTCAGGCGTCATCTCGACGACGTCACCGGGAATCCAGTTAAAGCCGTGCGTCACGGTTTTCTCAAGGCCGCGCGAGGACATGAGCTGCATGCCGACGCAAATGCCGAAGAACGGCCGCGCCTTCTTCTCGACAGCCTCGATCAACACCTCGGCCATCCCAGGCACGGCATCGAGGCCGCGCCGGCAATCGGCATAGGCGCCGACACCGGGAAGCACGATACGATCGGCCGCGGCAACATCCTCCGCCCGGTCGGTAAGATCGATATGGGCATCGATGCCCGCCTCGCGGGCGGCACGCTCGAAAGCCTTGGTCGCCGAGCGCAGGTTACCGGAGCCATAGTCGATAATCGCGACGCGCATCGTCAGCGTCCTCCATCAAAACCAAAGAGACCAAGCGATGTGCCGTGGCCGCGCGGGCTGTTCGGACGGGCCCTGTTCTGCCAGTCCGGTGCCGCGGCGTCGTCGCTATCCGCGATTACAGCCCTGTCCGAGAAATAGACCTGCTCTGCAATGCCGATCGTATCGGCCGCAATGAGTGCGTCTTCGTTCCAGCCCTTGGCGGCAAGCTTGCGGACACGGAAATTCTGGCCCTCGAGACCGACCAGCATATTCACGCCCAGGAGGATTGCCGCTCCCGCCGGCCCGAGGCCCGGTTCGTCCATCAGCGCACCACCAATCCCCTGCAGCAGAAACGCGGCGGCGGCGTGCAGCCAAAGCCGATGCGCCAACAGCCACGCCCATGGAAACAGGAAGCCGAGCAGCGTGAAGCCGTCGCGGATGGTTCGCGTCTCGTCGGCCGTGGCGCTCGTGCTGCCGGGCGGTGTCAGGAAGATATAGCTGGATGTCATTGTCGCCGCTCCCTCTAAGGGCTCAGACGAGCGTGCCCTTGGTCGAGGGAACACGGCCCGCCTGTCTCGGATCGATCTCTGTCGCCGTGCGCAATGCGCGGGCAACGGCCTTGAAGCATGTCTCGGCAATATGGTGGTTGTTGGCACCATAATGGTTGAGAATATGCAAGGTGATGCCGGCATTCTGGGCGAGCGCATGGAAGAATTCGCGAACGAGTTCGGTGTCGAAAGTGCCGATCTTCGGCGCGCAGAAGGCGACGTTCCAGACGAGGAACGGCCGACCGGAAAGATCGACAGCAGCCTTGGTCATCGTCTCGTCCATGGCGAGATCGATCGAGGCGTAGCGGGTGATGCCGCGCCGGTCGCCGAGCGCCTTGGAGATCGCCTGGCCGATGGCGATGCCCGTATCTTCGACCGTATGGTGGTCGTCGATATGCAGGTCGCCCTTGGCATCGATCTCCATGTCGATGAGGGAGTGTCGCGAAAGCTGGTCGAGCATATGGTCGAAGAAGCCGACGCCCGTCGAAATCGTCGATTTGCCGGTGCCGTCGAGATTGACGGAAACGGAAATCGAGGTTTCGTTGGTCTTGCGGGAAACGCTGCCCGTGCGGCTTGCTGCGGTCTCGGCCATATGGCCCTCCATCGGGAATAAGGCCGTTCCTTATCAGGCGCATCGGGAAATATCCAGAAGCCGGGCAAGAGAAAAGCCGGCCCATTTGCAATCTGCCTCGGCCCACTTACATAGGGCTCAACAAGGCCGGTGTGCGGCTTAGATCCGGATGATCTCAGGCCCTTCGGCCTAAGATCTGAATCCGGATCTAAATTGAAGAAATAGAGCATGATGTCGTCCGAAAACCGCTTCACACTTTTCGGCATCATGCTCTAGCGTAACGGCCCGCGTCATGGGCGGACAGGTGTTTTATGACAACAATCATTACAGTTCGAAAAGGCGGCAAGGTAGTGATGGCGGGCGACGGCCAGGTGAGCCTCGGCCAGACCGTCATGAAGGGCAATGCCCGCAAGGTGCGCCGTATCGGCAAGGGCGAAGTCGTCGCCGGTTTCGCCGGCGCCACTGCCGATGCCTTTACCCTGCTCGAAAGGCTCGAAAAGAAGCTTGAGCAATATCCCGGTCAATTGATGCGTGCCGCCGTCGAGCTCGCCAAGGACTGGCGCACCGACAAATACCTGCGTAATCTCGAAGCCATGATGCTCGTCGCCGACAAGTCGATCACGCTGGCGATCACCGGCAACGGCGACGTCCTGGAGCCTGAGCATGGCACGACGGCGATCGGTTCGGGCGGCAATTTTGCCTTGGCCGCCGCCCGTGCGCTTATGGATACTGACAAATCGGCCGAAGAGATTGCTCGCCGCGCCCTCGATATCGCAGCCGACATCTGCGTCTACACGAACCACAATATCGTGGTGGAATCCTTGGATGTTGAAGGCTGAACCCCATGCCTTCTGGCCGCTTGGCCTAGACGAACAGGCCTTCGAGGACTTGGCGAAACAACGACGAATTACGGCCGGGCGCTGCTAATGGCCCTGGACCGCCAGGAGAATAACACCCAATGACGACCTTTTCCCCCCGCGAGATCGTTTCCGAACTCGACCGCTACATCATCGGCCAGCATGATGCCAAACGCGCCGTCGCAATTGCGCTGCGCAACCGCTGGCGCCGCCAGCAGCTCGACCCGAGCCTGCGCGATGAAGTCATGCCGAAGAACATCCTGATGATCGGCCCGACCGGTGTCGGCAAGACCGAGATCTCCCGCCGCCTGGCAAAACTTGCCGGAGCACCCTTCATCAAGGTGGAAGCCACCAAGTTCACCGAAGTCGGCTATGTTGGCCGCGATGTTGAGCAGATCATCCGCGATCTGGTCGAGGTCGGCATCGGTCTGGTGCGCGAGAAGAAGCGGGCCGAGGTGCAGGCCAAGGCGCATGTGAGCGCCGAGGAGCGTGTTCTCGATGCGCTGGTCGGCACCACCGCTTCGCCCGCCACCCGCGAAAACTTCCGCAAGAAGCTGAGAGATGGCGAGCTCGACGACAAGGAAATCGATATCGAGGTGGCCGATGCCGGTTCCGGCATGGGTGGCTTTGAAATTCCTGGCATGCCGGGCGCCAATATCGGCGTGCTGAACCTGTCGGAAATGTTCGGCAAGGCGATGGGCGGCCGCACCAAGAAGGTCCGCACCACAGTCAAGGCCTCCTACAGCGACCTGATCCGCGACGAATCCGACAAGTTGATCGACAACGAAGTGATCCAGCGCGAAGCCGTTCGCTCCACCGAGAATGACGGCATCGTCTTCCTCGACGAAATCGACAAGATCGCCGCCCGCGACGGTGGCATGGGCGCCGGCGTTTCGCGCGAAGGCGTCCAGCGCGACCTCTTGCCGCTCGTTGAAGGCACGACGGTTTCGACCAAGTACGGACCGGTGAAGACAGACCACATCCTCTTCATCGCCTCCGGCGCCTTCCATGTCTCCAAGCCCTCGGATCTTTTGCCGGAGCTGCAGGGCCGCCTGCCGATCCGTGTCGAATTGCGTCCGCTGAACAAGGATGATTTCCGTCGAATCCTGACCGAGACGGAAGCGAGCCTTATCCGTCAGTACCGCGCACTAATGGAAACCGAAAGCCTGAGCCTCGAATTCACCGACGACGCGATCGACGCGCTTGCCGATGTCGCCGTGCATCTGAACTCCTCCGTCGAAAACATCGGCGCACGCCGTCTGCAGACGGTCATGGAGCGGGTGCTCGACGATATTTCCTATAACGCGCCGGATCGGGGCGGGACGGCCGTGACGATCGATGCCGCCTATGTGCGCGAGCATGTCGGCGATCTCGCACAGAACACCGACTTGTCGCGCTTCATTCTGTGATATCGGCGCACCGGTTCATGTCTTTCCCGGTATGAAAGCCGGATTGTGACGAACTCGACTCTCGACAGCGGGCCTTTTACTTTCTAGTGAAGGCCCGTTTTGTTTTCTGCTCCGGCTTTATTCGGCCAAGATTCTGGTCCAGGCAGCCGCATCGCAAACAGGACGATGGAACGGACGGGATAACGGATCGTGCGACGCCTTTTGACAAGCCTTATGATTGCCGTTGCCCTGGTGAATTCGGCGCCTGCCTTCGCAATGCAGACGGTGCCGGCGGGCAATCGTCACGCTGAGCAGCCCGATATTCCGGGCGCTTCCATCAGGCGCACCAAGGGCACCAAGAGCAGCTTCGATCTGAAATACGAAAAGGTTCATGAGCTTCTGGCGACCGATCGCGAGCTAATGGGCAAGATCCGCAAGATCTCCAGCGCCTACGGCATCAATCCCATCCATGTCGTCGGCGCGATCGTCGGCGAGCACACCTATAATGTCGACGCCTATGACCGGCTGCAGGCCTATTATGTCAAGGCGGCCTCCTATGCCGGAGAAAGCTTCCGCTTCGCCTATGACGGCGAAAGCGTCGACGAATTCGTGGCGCGGCCGCAATTTTCCGAATGCAAAGGCAAGAGCGATTCCTACACGCTCTGGTCCTGCCGCGAAGATGTCTGGGAAAGCGATTTCCGCGGCAAGACGTTAGGCGGCAAGAGTTTCCCCAACAACCGCTTCAGCGCGGTCTTCTTCCAGCCTTTCTACGCCGGCCAGACCTTCGGCCTCGGCCAGGTCAATCCGCTGACGGCACTGATGCTCTCCGATCTCGTGACCCGCGTGTCGGGTTATCCGAAGCTGAATGAGAAGGATGCCGGCGCCGTCTACAAGGCAATCATGGATCCCGATATCTCGCTCGCCTTCGTCGCGGCCTCGATCCGCAGGTCGATCGACGACTACAAGGAGATCGCCGGCATGGATATCTCGGGCAATCCCGGCCTGACGGCGACGCTTTATAATGTCGGCAATTCGCGCCAGCGCGCCGCAGCACTTGCTGCGAAGAACCGGGGCGCCGGTACGACCGTCTGGCCGGAAGAAAATTATTACGGCTGGCTGATCAACGACAAGCTGGACGAACTTAAGGGCCTGCTCTAGCTTCAAGCTTGCCGGGAAGCTTAGATCTTCCCCGAAAGGCTTTTACGATGGACATGCGTCCGGACCCCTTCGTTCCGCCAGCACCGCTGCCGCGTACCGTACCGCCGAGCCGGCTGGAAATCATTCGCATCATCCTGCGCAATCCGCTCGAACTTTGGGGCGAGCCGTCCTACACGCTTCCCTGGATCCGTACCAATTTCTTCGGGCAGAGGACGCTGATCGTCAACGATCCCGGCCTTATCAAACATGTGCTGGTCGACAATGCCAATAATTACCGCATGTCGGATGTGCGCCAACTCGTCTTGCGTCCGATCCTCCGCGACGGCCTTCTGACCGCCGAAGGTTCGGTCTGGAAAAGATCGCGCAAGGCGGTGGCGCCTGTCTTCACGCCTCGCCACGCCCAAGGCTTCGCCGGGCAGATGCTGCGCCAGTCCGAAGACTATGTCCGTAAATATGAGAGCGCAGACGAGGCAGGCGCAATTTTCGATATCAGCACCGACATGACCGAGCTGACCTTCGCGATTCTCGCCGATACGTTGTTCTCCGGTGAAATCGTCACCTCGAGCGGCCATTTCGCCGACGATGTCAATGAACTCCTGCATCGCATGGGCCGCGTCGATCCGATGGATCTGATGCGCGCTCCGTCTTGGGTTCCACGTGTGACACGCATCGGCGGTCAGAAAGTGCTGGAGAAATTCCGCGCCATCGTGCGCAACACGATGGATATGCGGCTCGCAAAGATGAAGGCGAATCGCAGCACCGCGCCCGAGGATTTCCTGACCCTGCTCCTGGAACAGGCCGGCCCTGAGGGGCTGACGAAGGAGGAGATCGAAGACAATATTCTGACCTTCATCGGCGCCGGGCATGAGACCACAGCCCGGGCATTGGCCTGGACGCTGTATTGCGTATCAAACAGCCCGCATATCCGCGAAGCGATGGAAGAAGAAATCGACGCGGTGCTTGCCACCGGGGCTGAATCCGTGGAATGGCTGGATATGATGCCGCAGACGCGCGCCGCCTTTGAGGAGGCTTTGCGCCTCTATCCGCCGGCGCCATCCATCAATCGCGCCGCCATATCGAATGATTCCTGGACAAGCCCCAAGGGCGAGCAGGTCGAGATCGAGGCCGGTGTCACGGTGCTGATCATGCCCTGGACGTTGCATCGCCACGAACTTCACTGGGACAGGCCACGTGCCTATATGCCCGAACGCTTCCTGCCGGAAAATCGCGGCTCGATCGGCCGTTTCCAGTTCCTGCCTTTCGGCGCCGGTCCGCGTGTCTGCATCGGTGCAACATTTGCACTTCAGGAGGCGGTGATCGCCCTTGCCGTCCTGATGCATCGCTATCGTTTCGATTCCACCGATCAGACCAACCCCTGGCCGGTGCAGAAGCTGACGACGCAGCCGCAGAACGGCCTGCCGATGCGCGTGACACCGCGCATAATTTCCACGAAGGCATAAATCTTTCGAATTATTGCAGAATTGACTGTGAATGAAAGCCGGGCAAAGTGGCAGCATTCAAAGTCGTTGCCAGGGAGAATGTCGCATGAGCCGCGTTGATAAGAACGGTCTTGCCATCGAAACCGTCCTTCATGATTTCCTCGTCAAGGAGGTGCTGCAGGGTCTGGCGGTCGATGCAGACAAGTTCTTTGCCGATTTTTCGGCGACCGTCCACGATCTCGCCCCGAAAAATCGTGCGCTGCTGGCAAAACGCGACGACCTGCAGGTGAAGATCGACGAGTGGTATCGCCGGCATGGCGTCCCGGCGGATATGGACGACTACCAGTCCTTCCTCCGCGAAATCGGCTATCTCCTGCCGGAAGGCTCGGACTTTCAGGTTTCGACCCAAAATGTCGATCCGGAGATCGCCTCGATCGCCGGCCCGCAGCTCGTCGTTCCCGTCATGAACGCCCGCTATGCTCTGAACGCCGCCAATGCCCGCTGGGGCTCGCTCTACGATGCGCTCTACGGCACGGACGCGATTCCCGAGAGCGACGGCGCCGAGAAGGGTAAGGGCTACAATCCGAAACGCGGCGAGAAGGTCATAGCCTGGGTGCGCGATTTCCTCGATACATCAGTGCCGTTGCAGGACTGCCGCTGGAAGGATGTCGGAAGCTTCGCCGTCAAGGATGGAGCGCTGGTCGTCAGATCGATCGATGGCGAGCAGGCAATGCTGACGGACGACAAACATTTTGCCGGCTATCGTGGTGACGCCGCCGCTCCCACGCATATTCTTCTGAAGAACAATGGTATTCACATCGAAATCGTCATCGATGCGACGACGACGATCGGAAAGGCCGATCCGGCCGATATTTCCGATGTCTGGCTGGAGTCGGCAATCACGACAATCATGGACTGCGAGGATTCGATTGCCGCTGTCGATGCCGAGGACAAGGTCGTCGTCTATCGCAACTGGCTCGGCCTGATGAAGGGCGACCTGCAGGAAGAGGTGGCAAAGGGCGGAACAAGCTTCATCCGCAAGCTCAACCCGGATCTGCAATATTCCGGTCCTGACGGCACCTCCTTCGAGGTGCATCGCCGCTCGCTGATGCTGGTGCGCAATGTCGGCCACCTCATGACCAATCCGGCGATCCTCGACCGCGACGGCAACGAAGTGCCTGAAGGCATCATGGATGCTGTGATCACCGGCTTGATCGCGCTTTACGATATTGGCCCGGCCGGCAGGAAGAAGAATTCCCGCACCGGCTCCATGTATGTGGTCAAGCCGAAGATGCATGGGCCCGAAGAGGTCGCCTTCGCCGTCGAAATCTTCTCGCGCGTCGAAGATGCGCTTGGCCTGCCGCGCAATACCATCAAGATGGGCATTATGGATGAGGAACGCCGCACGACCGTCAACCTCAAGGAATGCATCCGCTCTGCCCGCGAGCGCGTCGTCTTCATCAATACCGGCTTCCTCGATCGGACCGGTGACGAGATCCACACCTCGATGGAAGCCGGTCCGATGATTCGCAAGGGCGACATGCGTCAGGCGGCCTGGATTTCCGCTTATGAGAACTGGAACGTCGACATCGGCCTCGAATGCGGTCTTTCCGGCCACGCCCAGATCGGCAAGGGTATGTGGGCGATGCCCGATCTGATGGCAGCGATGCTTGAACAGAAGATCGCCCACCCGAAGGCTGGCGCCAACACCGCCTGGGTGCCGTCGCCGACGGCCGCAACCCTGCATGCCACCCATTATCACCGGGTCAATGTCGCCCGTGTTCAACAGGGACTGAAGGACCGCGCTCGCGCCAAGCTCTCCGACATTCTCTCCGTGCCGGTTGCGGTGCGGCCGAACTGGACGCCGGAGGAAATCCAGCGCGAGCTCGATAACAATGCCCAGGGCATCCTCGGCTACGTCGTGCGCTGGGTCGATCAGGGTGTCGGCTGCTCGAAGGTGCCCGACATCAACAATGTCGGCCTGATGGAAGATCGCGCGACGCTGCGCATTTCGGCCCAGCACATGGCGAACTGGTTGCATCACAAGGTCGTCACCGAAGCTCAGATCGTCGAGACGATGAAACGCATGGCCGCCGTCGTCGACGGGCAGAATGCGTCGGATATCGCCTATCAGCCGATGGCCGGCAATTTCGACAATTCGATCGCCTTCCAGGCTGCCCTCGATCTCGTCCTGAAGGGTAGGGAGCAGCCGAACGGTTACACCGAGCCGGTGCTTCACCGCCGTCGCCTCGAGCTCAAGGCGAAACAGGCCGCCTGATGGCGTGAGGGAGGATGCGAAAAGGCCGCCGGGACGACAGTCCGGCGGCCTTTTTTATACCGAATTCGGCAATTAGCTTACTGGATGACGACGACCTTGGACGTGCCCTTGCCGGGACGGACGCGGCTGTACAGGTCGATGACATCCTGGTTCATCAGGCGAATGCAGCCCGAGGAAGCGGCGGTGCCAATCGAGGCCCATTCCGGCGTGCCGTGCAGGCGGAAGAGCGTGTCCTTGCCGTCTTCGTTGAAGAGATACATGGCGCGTGCGCCGAGAGGATTGGTAAGGCCCGGGCCCATGCCGTCTTCGACGTACTTGGCGAGATCAGGCCGACGGACGGCCATTTCCTTTGGCGGGTGCCAGTTCGGCCATTCCTGCTTCCAGGCGACGTAGGCGGTGCCGGCCCATGCGAAGCCCTGCTTACCGACGCCGATGCCGTAGCGCATCGCCTTGCCGTTGGCCAGGATGTAATAGAGGAAGCGTTCGCGCGTGTTGACAATAATCGTACCGGGGCGCTCGGTGGTCTCGTAGCTGACGACCTGGCGGCGGAACTGCGGCTTGACCCTATCAATCGGGATCGCCGGCAGGGAGTATCCGGCATCCTTCGTCACGCCGTAGGCGTCATTGAAGATCTGTGCTGTCTGTACCGTTGGGCCTGCGCCCTTGTCGTCGACGGATGCGCTGTCTGATGTCGTGGAGCAACCGGCCAGAGCGAGCGTCGCCAGCAGGCCACATACAGGGAATGCATTGCAGATGCGCATGGATGACTCTTGAAGTTTTGGGGCAAGGAGAACGGTCTTTCGACCATCGTTGATTATGGTTTATTTTCGATTAACTTGCGCTTTGCAAGGCTACTGCAGCGCGACAAATCCATCTGCCGCGCAAATTAGAAGCGCATGGTTTTTTTGCAACAACACGCCAGCCCCTCTGATGGTTATCCATGACGATTTTGAGCGTTTACAATAACAATCCGTTAATCGATGGCCGGCAATCGGACAGGGCCATGATGGTACGGCGCGGAACGCAGATATTGCTGCATGAAATGCGCCACGCCGTGCTGCCCGAACTGCCGCTAGCCAGCGGCCGCCGCGCCGATCTGATCACTCTTTCGGACAAGGGCGAGGTCTGGATCATCGAAATCAAGACGTCGATCGAGGATTTCAGGGTCGATCGCAAATGGCCGGAATATAAGCTGCATTGCGACCGTCTATTCTTTGCGACTCACAAGGATGTGCCGCTGGAGATCTTTCCCGAGGAATGCGGACTGTTCCTGTCGGATGGTTATGGCGCCCATATGATTCGCGAGGCGCCGGAACACCGCATGGCGCCGGCCACGCGCAAATCCGTCACGCTCAACTTCTCGCGTGCCGCCGCCCAAAGGCTGATGATGGCCGAATGGGCGAGCGGAAAACCGTTCACTGTGGACGACGTCTGATTATAAGCGCGCGACGTGTTCGGCTATTTCGGCGCGCGTTTGGCAAGGATGCGCTGCAGCGTCCGCCGGTGCATGTTGAGCCGGCGCGCCGTTTCGGAAACATTGCGCTCGCACATTTCATAGACCCGCTGGATGTGTTCCCAGCGCACGCGGTCGGCCGACATCGGATTTTCGGGAAGCTCAGCCTTTTCGCCCGGCCGCTGTGTCAGCGCCGAAAACACGTCGTCGGCATCTGCAGGCTTTGCAAGATAATCGACGGCGCCGAGCTTCACGGCCGTTACCGCCGTTGCGATATTGCCGTAGCCGGTCAGCACGATGATCCTGGTGTCGTCGCGCCGCTGACGGATCGCCTCGATGACGTCGAGCCCATTGCCGTCGCCGAGCCGAAGGTCGACCACCGCATATTTCGGCGGCCTGCCTTTCGATTTCGCAACGCCCTCCGCCACTGATTCGGCCGTCTCCACCTGGAAGCCGCGCGTCTCCATCGCCCGGGCCAGGCGGCGCAGGAACGGCCCGTCGTCGTCGACGATCAGTAGGCTGGCGTCGGGACCGATATGATCCTCATCCGACGCGGCGAAATTGTCATGATTCTGTTCTGTCATCGTCTCGGTCCCGGCGGTTGAGCGCCCGATCTGCGTCAACCGCTATCTCCTGTTTATGCCGACAAAGTCATTTTGTCGAATTTGCGTCGATCAGCATGCGCGGCCATTCGATTCGAATACGCGCGCCCGCACTTTCCGGATCGCGGTTCTCGAAAACCAGCGATGCGCCGGAGCGCTCCAGCAGCGTCTTGGCGATGAAAAGTCCAAGCCCGAGGCCGCCCGCCGTATCCTCCTTCTGCCGCTTGGTCACATAGGGTTCGCCGATCCGCGTCAGAATGTCAGGCGCATAACCGTTGCCATCGTCCTCGATGACGATCAGCACTTTGTCGTGATCGTGCTCGACAGTAACGATCACTTTCTCCCGCGCATAATCGACGGCGTTTTCGATCAGGTTGCCGAGCCCGTACATGATGCCGGCATTGCGGTCGGTGACCGGCTCACCCTTGCGCGGGCTCTTTTCGATGAGCTCGAGAGCGATACCGAATTCCCGGTGCGGGGCGACGATCTCCTCGATCATCGACGAAAGCGGCAGGCGGCGCATATGCGCCTCGCCTTCGGAGGAAAGCGTCGTCAGCCGCCGCAGGATGTCACGGCAGCGTTCGCTCTGGCTGCGCAGCAGCATCACGTCCTCGCGGAAACGATCGTCGTTCTTGAGTTCCCGCTCCATTTCCTTGGCGACGACGCTGATCGTCGCAAGCGGCGTACCGAGCTCATGGGCGGCCGCAGCCGCCAGGCCGTCGAGCTGCGACAGATGCTTTTCCCGCTGCAGCACCAGTTCGGTCGCAGCCAGCGCATCGGCAAGCTGGCTCGCTTCCATCGAGACCCGATAGGCATAAAAGGCGGCAAATGCCATCGTCGAGGCAATCGAGCACCAGACACCGAACTGCATGACGTTGTGCACGTTGATCTCGACCCCGTCGAACCAGGGCAGCGGAAAGGGCGAAAAGGCAAGCACCGTGATGCAGACCATCGCAAAGCCGATCAGCGCGGTGCTGTAGCGGATCGGCTGCGAGGCAAAGGAGATGATGACGGGCACGCAGACGAGCGCCGCGAAAGGATTGGCAAGGCCACCGGTGATGAAGAGCAGAGCGCAGAGCTGCAAGAGATCGAAGCCGAGCAGCGCAAAGGCGGCTGGCGGTTCCAGCCGATGGGTCGGTGGATAGCGGATCGTCAGGTAGAAGTTCACCCAGGCAAGGGCGGCGATCAACGAAGAGCTGGCAATCAACGGCAGAGGAAATTTCAGCCAGAAGGCGACGATAAAAACCGTCAGCGCCTGTCCGCCGACGGCAAGCCAGCGCAGCCGCACCAATGTCTGCAGACGCAGCCTGCGGCTGTTGTGCCGGTCATCCAGCGTATAGCCTTCCGTGTTGTCGATCATGCTAGGCTTGTCGATCATGCCGGGGGCTCCTTGAATGGCCCTCATGTACCACGCGGTTTTGCCCGTGTCGTCGGCAACGCATCCTCCGGCCGCTCCGGCCAGGGATGCCGGGGATAGCGGCCGCGCATATCAGCCCGCACATCCCTCCACGAGCCGGCCCAGAAGCCCGGCAGGTCGCGTGTCGTCTGGATCGGCCGGTGCGCCGGCGAGGTGAGCTCGAGCAGCAGCGGCAGGCGGCCACCGGCAATGGCTGGATGCTGCTTCAGTCCAAACAGCTCCTGTACGCGGATCGTCAGCACCGGCTCCTCACCCTCATACTGGATCGAATGCCTTTGGCCGGTCGGCGCTTCGAAATGCGTTGGCGCAAGCCGGCTAAGGTCGCGCTGCAATTCGTGCGGTACCAGCGCTATCAGCCCGTTCGAAAGGCCGGCTGCGGAAATCTCGGAAAGGCCGCGGGCCTCGGTCTGAAAGGGTGCGAACCACTCGTCCAGCCGGGAAAGCAGGGCGCTGTCGCTGACATCAGGCCAGGGCTCGCCGATCGTCCGATGAAGGAATCCGATCCGCTCGCGAAGCTGCACGGCCTCTTTCGAGAAGGCAAGCTGATCGAGCCCCAGCTCGCGTACTCCCTCCACCAGTGCCTGGGTGACTGCTGCCCCGGAAGGTCGTGGCAACGGCGTCTCTTCGAAGACGATCGCGCCGAGTCGGGTTGCCCGCCGCGCTCTGACTTGCCGGCTCTGTCGGTCGAAGAATATCTGGTCCCCGGTTTTGATTTCGCCGGGTAACTCGGCTTCGATGTCGCCGCGTGTCACCTCGGCAGCTGCCAGAATCCGCGCCTGGGCTGCCCGTCCGGTCAGGTCGGCAATCACCAGCATCTGGCTGCCGGCCAGCCTCTCGGTTTCCGGTAGCTCCGCTCCACGCCCGTTCGCCATTACGAATCGCCCGCGCCCGCCGCGCTGAAGTGCGATTCGATCTGGGAACGCATGCAGCAGCAGTTGGCCTGCAAGCGCCGGCGCCGTTGAGGCAACGCTGTCGAGACCGCTTGCCAGCCGTCCTGCCAGCCGCCTTGAAGCCTCCGCTCTCTCGCCCCGCTCGGCCTTGAAGCGTCGCAGCCGCTCCTCGATATCGATACTCGTTCCGCCAAGCCCCTGCTCGGTGAGAAGCACGGCGATCATCGCCGCATCCCGTGCGTGTCCCGCTTCTCCGGCCGAGACGACCATGGCGGCAAGCCGCGGCGGCAAAGCCAGATCGCGCATGACCTTGCCCCGCGCTGTCAGCGCTCCGTCCTTGTCGAGCGCTCCGAGCTGGCCAAGCAGAACCCGCGCCTCCCTCAGCGTCGTTTCCGGCGGCTGATCGACGAAGGCAAGCGATGCAGGATCTTGGACGCCCCAATGCGCGAGGTCGAGCACCAGCCCCGAGAGATCGCTGGAAAGGATCTGCGGCGGTGTGAAGGCCGGCAATGCCGCCGTCTGTCCCTGGTGCCACAGCCTGACCGCGATGCCCGGCTCCGTTCGTCCGGCACGACCCGC
>NZ_CP140635.1:4532500-4863510 GCF_034554815.1 Rhizobium indigoferae
TAAGACAGGCTGCAAGCGAGCTGCTCGGCGTAGCTCCAATAAAGCAGACCTGTCGAACACGTTAATGGCATTGTTAGAAAGCGTGATTGTAAAAGGTAATCACGCATGTTTGGCCCGACTGCACGGCAATCGCAAGGTTGTCCGGATGGTCGGATTTGGCACCCCGCGAGGCGAAAGCGAAGCGGACAAGGTCTGCCAAATCAAACAAAGACGATGAGCATTGGCAATGAGAACGATTAAGTGTCGTAAGGGCATTTGGTGGATGCCTTGGCATGCACAGGCGATGAAGGACGTGATACGCTGCGAAAAGCCGTGGGGAGCTGCGAATGAGCTTTGATCCATGGATCTCCGAATGGGGCAACCCACCTTAAATACCTAGAAAATCTGTTTTGTTGCTTTGGCTGCGAGGGACTTCCTTCGTAGCGCAAAGCGCGTCGCCGGTTATCCGGCGCGCCGTCCGCAGGCCTTTGGCCGTGAGGACAAAACAGGTTTCTAGGTATTGTGATAAGGTATCTACACCTGAATACATAGGGTGTAAGAAGCGAACGCAGGGAACTGAAACATCTAAGTACCTGCAGGAAAGGACATCAACCGAGACTCCGCAAGTAGTGGCGAGCGAACGCGGACCAGGCCAGTGGCAATTGTGATTAAAGTGGAACGCTCTGGAAAGTGCGGCCGTAGTGGGTGACAGCCCCGTACGCGTAGATATCATGATTGTCCTAGAGTAGGGCGGGACACGAGAAATCCTGTCTGAACATGGGGAGACCACTCTCCAAGCCTAAGTACTCGTGCATGACCGATAGCGAACAAGTACCGTGAGGGAAAGGTGAAAAGCACCCCGACAAGGGGAGTGAAATAGAACCTGAAACCGGATGCCTACAAACAGTCGGAGCCCGCAAGGGTGACGGCGTACCTTTTGTATAATGGGTCAACGACTTAGTGTAACAAGCAAGCTTAAGCCGGTAGGTGTAGGCGAAGCGAAAGCGAGTCTGAATAGGGCGATTTAGTTTGTTGCATTAGACCCGAAACCGAGTGATCTAGCCATGAGCAGGTTGAAGGTTGGGTAACACCAACTGGAGGACCGAACCCGCATCTGTTGCAATAGATTGGGATGACTTGTGGCTAGGGGTGAAAGGCCAATCAAACTCGGAAATAGCTGGTTCTCCGCGAAATCTATTTAGGTAGAGCGTCGAGCGAATACCCCCGGGGGTAGAGCACTGGATGGGCTATGGGGACTCACCGTCTTACTGATCCTAACCAAACTCCGAATACCGGGGAGTACTACTCGGCAGACACACGGCGGGTGCTAACGTCCGTCGTGAAAAGGGCAACAACCCTAACCTCCAGCTAAGGTCCCCAAGTCATGGCTAAGTGGGAAAGGATGTGAGGATCCCAAAACAACCAGGATGTTGGCTTAGAAGCAGCCATCATTTAAAGAAAGCGTAACAGCTCACTGGTCTAAATAAGGGTCTTTGCGCCGAAAATGTAACGGGGCTGAAGCCATGCACCGAAGCTGAGGATTTGCGAGCAATCGCAAGTGGTAGCGGAGCGTTCCGTAAGCTGATGAAGGGAGACCCGTGAGGGCTCCTGGAGGTATCGGAAGTGCGAATGTTGACATGAGTAACGATAAAGAGGGTGAGAGACCCTCTCGCCGAAAGACCAAGGGTTCCTGCTTAAAGTTAATCTGAGCAGGGTTAGCCGGCCCCTAAGGCGAGGCAGAAATGCGTAGTCGATGGGAACCACGTTAATATTCGTGGGCCTGGTGGTAGTGACGGATTGCACAAGTTGTTCATTCTAATTGGATTGGATGGGCAGCGGAGCGGTTCCAGGAAATAGCTCCACCGTATAGACCGTACCCGAAACCGACACAGGTGGTCAGGTAGAGTATACCAAGGCGCTTGAGAGAACTATGTTGAAGGAACTCGGCAAATTGCACGCGTAACTTCGGAAGAAGCGTGACCCCATGCTAGGCAACTATTATGGGGTGGCACAGACCAGGGGGTAGCGACTGTTTATCAAAAACACAGGGCTCTGCGAAGTCGCAAGACGACGTATAGGGTCTGACGCCTGCCCGGTGCTGGAAGGTTAAGAGGAGAGGTGCAAGCTTTGAATCGAAGCCCCAGTAAACGGCGGCCGTAACTATAACGGTCCTAAGGTAGCGAAATTCCTTGTCGGGTAAGTTCCGACCTGCACGAATGGCGTAACGACTTCCCCGCTGTCTCCAACATAGACTCAGTGAAATTGAATTCCCCGTGAAGATGCGGGGTTCCTGCGGTCAGACGGAAAGACCCCGTGCACCTTTACTATAGCTTTACACTGGCATTCGTGTCGGCATGTGTAGGATAGGTGGTAGGCTTTGAAGCGGGGACGCCAGTTTCCGTGGAGCCATCCTTGAAATACCACCCTTATCGTCATGGATGTCTAACCGCGGCCCGTTATCCGGGTCCGGGACAGTGTATGGTGGGTAGTTTGACTGGGGCGGTCGCCTCCGAAAGAGTAACGGAGGCGCGCGATGGTGGGCTCAGACCGGTCGGAAATCGGTCGTCGAGTGCAATGGCATAAGCCCGCCTGACTGCGAGACTGACAAGTCGAGCAGAGACGAAAGTCGGTCATAGTGATCCGGTGGTCCCGCGTGGAAGGGCCATCGCTCAACGGATAAAAGGTACGCCGGGGATAACAGGCTGATGACCCCCAAGAGTCCATATCGACGGGGTTGTTTGGCACCTCGATGTCGGCTCATCGCATCCTGGGGCTGGAGCAGGTCCCAAGGGTTTGGCTGTTCGCCAATTAAAGCGGTACGTGAGCTGGGTTCAGAACGTCGTGAGACAGTTCGGTCCCTATCTGCCGTGGGTGTAGGAATATTGACAGGATCTGTCCCTAGTACGAGAGGACCGGGATGGACATATCTCTGGTGGACCTGTTGTCCTGCCAAGGGCATAGCAGGGTAGCTATATATGGACGGGATAACCGCTGAAGGCATCTAAGCGGGAAACCCACCTGAAAACGAGTATTCCCTATCAGAGCCGTGGAAGACGACCACGTTGATAGGCCGGGTGTGGAAGTGCGGCAACGCATGAAGCTTACCGGTACTAATAGCTCGATCGGCTTGATCGTTCTCATTGACTATGCTCATCTCAAGGCGACCGCAAAGCGGTCGTCCGGATCGATGTGCCAGAAGGGAATAGGCAGTCGGCAATAGCCACTCCGCATTCGCTTCAAAGACGTGTTCAAAATGCGATGACAATATCACTTCTGCCTGTTGGCAGATGCCTATTGCCTCATCCTCCAGCTTCTCAAAACATATAGTTGCGCTTTGCCGACCTGGTGGTTATGGCGGGGTGGCTGCACCCGTTCCCTTTCCGAACACGGCCGTGAAACGCCCCTGCGCCCATGGTACTTCGTCTTAAGACGCGGGAGAGTAGGTCGCTGCCAGGTCTGCAAAGCGCAACTAATCAATCTTCTCATCACTAAACAAACGGCCCAAAGCCGAAACAAAAGGGCCGCTCACAAAGCGGCCTTTCGTGTTATAATACACCAGCAAATCCCAGCGATTTGCTCATGGCGCGGGGTGGAGCAGCCCGGTAGCTCGTCAGGCTCATAACCTGAAGGCCGCAGGTTCAAATCCTGCCCCCGCAACCAAATACACAAAGGCCCGCCTCGTGCGGGCTTTTGTGTATCTCGTAACGGGTCGAGGATTTAACGCCTCCTCAGGGGCCCGCCAAGAAGGCGAAGCCGACGCAGCGGGACAGAAACTTCAAATCCTGCCCCCGCAACCAAATCCCAAATATACGAACATTGACACACAAATGCCCGCCACTCTGAACTGACCCCCGAAAGTTGGACATCCACCTTCGGGGGTTTTGCATGTCCAATCACAGCCTGGCTTTTAAGCTTTCTGTTGTGGAGTTTTATGAGAAGGGCGAGCGTAGTGCTCGGGAGGTCGGCGCGCACTTCGCGGTAGACCATGGGACGGTTCGCAAATGGGTAGCAAGCTATGAGGCGCATGGGGTTCCAGGTCTTGCGAAGAAGTTCAGCCACTACGATGCAGCATTCAAGCTATCGGTTCTCCAGCGGATGTGGAAGGATGGGCTCTCCTACCGCCAGACGGCGGCGCTGTTCGACATCCGCAATAAGGGTTGCCTTTCGGATTGGGAGCGACGCTACGAGACTGGTGGGATTGATGCACTGACCTCACGCCGCAAAGGAGGCCCCCGATCGATGTCCGAGCCGCCGATCCCCCGGGAGCCGCAAGCTTTGCAGAGCGACGAGGCGAAGAGCCGCGAAGAACTGCTGTCGGAACTGAACTATCTGCGCATGGAGAACGACTACCTAAAAAAACTCGAGGCCTTAACGCGCAAGCAACCAGCGCTCAAAAAGCGCAAGTCGTCCAGGCGTTAAGGCCACTCTATCCGCTTGACGACGTGCTGAAGCTTTCGGGCCTTTCCCGCAGCACGTTCTACTACCGGCAAAGGATGTCGCAGCTGGCCGACAGGCATGCTGCGCTCAAGGACAGGATCAAAGCCATCTTCGAGGCTCACAAGGGCTGCTACGGCTATCGCCGGGTGACGGCGGCGATCCGCCAGCTCGGGCAGACGGTCAATCATAAGACGGTCCAGCGCCTGATGGTCGAGATGGGATTGAAATCGCTGGTACGGCCGAAGAAATACCGCTCCTACAAAGGTGACGTCGGGCGCACAGCCCCCGACCTCGTCAAACGGCAGTTCACTGCGCAGGCAGCCAATCAGAAATGGGTCACCGACGTCACCGAGTTCAAGGTCGCCGGCGAGAAGCTCTATCTCTCGCCGGTCATGGACCTCTACAATGGCGAGATCATCGCCTACGAGACGACCACAAGGCCGGTCTTCAAACTGGTGGAAAGCATGTTGAACAAAGCCTTGAGCCGGCTGGGGAGCAATGACAAGCCGATCCTGCACTCCGATCAGGGATGGCACTACCAGATGCCAGCCTATCAGCGACAGCTTCAAAAATGCGGCATCGCCCAGAGCATGTCACGCAAAGGCAATTGCCTCGACAACGCCGCCATGGAAAGCTTCTTTGCCACCCTTAAATCCGAGCTCTTTCATCCCAATCGCTTCGTCAGCATCAAAAGCCTGAAAGACGGCATCGACGACTACATCCACTACTACAATCATCAGCGCATCAAGTTGAAACTCAAAGGGCTGAGCCCTGTGCAATACAGAACTCAGCCCTTAAATCTAACCAGCCTTTAAACCGTCCAACTTATTGGGGTCAGTTCACTCCGGCGGGCTTTTTGGCGTCTAGTCTAAGGTACATCGCAGCAACAATCGTCAATGCAGACGCGGTCGGCGTCGCTCGCTGAGATGACGGCCCCGGTTCCAGCTGGCGATGGTCTAAAGAAAAGCCCGCCTCGTGCGGGCTTTGTGCGTTTGGTAACGGGGCGAGGTTAACGCCTCCTCAGGGCGTCGGCGCGGTCCATCATCATACAAAACGAGCCTCCGCTGCAGTACATAGCTAATCCCAGGTTAGCCTTATTGCGACTTTTTACCGAACGTATCGAGTGCAGCCAGCTCGTCCCCTTGTCTATGGCCATGGTGCGCCTACATCTCTACAAGATATGGTTGCAGTTACGCAGGTCCCACACGAGTGCCTTGCGGTTGATGATTTTGGAATTGCCAATGATCTGGAACCACCGCATTACCCGCATTCTGATCGGCATATCACTGTTCGCGCTTGCCATCGTACTTTTACTGCCCGGCCTGACTGGCTTTACAAGTCTCGACGGTACAGTCAATGCGCGATTTGCGATCGTGAACGCTCCTATCGACGGCGAAGTCGCAGAAACGCCCCCAAAAGTTGGTGCGCGCGTGTCGGCAGGAGCGCCGCTCGCCGTGATACACAATGCCCGCGTGAACCGCGCAATACTGACTTCGCTGCAGGCCGACCACATGACTGCTGTCGAACATGTTGCGGCGCTAAAGCGGGAACGCGATGAGCTTGTACGCCTTCGTGATCAATTGGGCGCACGCATGGAAGTCTTTACGCGCACAACCGTTGCCGACTTGGAGCGACAAGTTGAAATTCTAAACAAACGGGTCAAGGTTTCCAAGGCGCAGGACAATGTCGCGCAAGTCGACTTTGACCGGCGGCTCGCGCTTGAGGCGAAGGGTATCCTGTCCACCAAGATGGTCGAGTCCGCCCGAGCCGCCTGGGAAGCGGCGGGGGGCGAACTCGAAATCAGTGGCTTGACCGTAGCCCAGCTCGAACAAAAGCTGGAAGCCGTTCGCAAGGGTGTTTTCGTTTTCGGTGACGGCCAGAACGACGTGCCCTATTCTCGCCAGCGACAGGATGAGGTCATCGTTCGGATCAACGATCTCAATACGCGCATCGCCGAAAACGAAACACGGGGCGCGCAGGTACAGATGCAGCTGATTGAGGAGGAAAACCGCGTCCGCAGTCTCACTTCGGCATCAGATCCATCACCTTTCGACGGAGTCGTGTGGAGTAGCAACATCGTCAACGGCTCGAACGTCATCCTCAATACCGAGCTGATGCGCATCCTCGATTGCAGCGATCTTTTCGTCGATATCCTTGTTCCGGAGGTCGATTACCAAGAGATTTATCCAGGCCTTGCTGCGGAGGTGCGCTTGTTAGGCGGAGGCGAGGCCTTCAAAGGCGTTGTCCTATCGGTAAGAGGCAGTTCCGCGGTCGCCGAGAAGGACACGCTGGCAGCCAATCAGCCCGAAACAACCAAACGCAACGATCGAATACGCGTCGGTCTGGCTCCCTCCGCTCTCAATACGGATTATGCGAACTTTTGTCAGGTGGGGCGTTCTGTTCAGGTGCGCCTTCCCAAACCTAACATCCACATATGGAACTGGGTAGAGAGCCTGTGGTTCAGTATCTCATAGCACTGGCTCCGACATTTTCGGTTTTGGCGTTCTTTTTGCTTGGGCCTTTCAACTGGTCGCGTAACTATAGCTCGACGCGCGCAATCACATGCGTGGTCGTTGGCGCCATTGCGTTGCGCTATATACTCTGGCGGTTATTCGAGACGGTACTTCCCTATCCCAACAATGGCCTCAACTTCTACTGGGTCTGGTTTCTGTTCATCATAGAAATCCTCGCATTCTTCGAAGTCGTGCTCTTCCTGGTTTTGATGAGTCGATACGTGGACCGGAGCGCAGAAGCAGACAGGCTCGCGCCAGACTTCTTTAGAGGTGACGAGGATGAATTGCCCACGGTGGATGTGTTCATTCCTACCTATAACGAGCCGCTCGACGTCCTGGAACGGACGATCATAGGGGCGCTTGCGCTCGATTATCCGCAAGACAAGCTGAAAGTCTACGTGCTCGACGATCAACGTCGTAATTGGCTCAAGGCCTACTGCGAGGAGAAGGGAGCAATCCACGTCACACGGCCCGACAACAGCCATGCCAAAGCCGGCAACATGAACAATGGTCTGAAGGTCAGCTCCGGCGACTTCATCGCGATATTCGATGCTGACTTCGTGCCCTATCGTCACTTCCTGCGCCGGACGCTTCCCTTCTTTTCCGATGCGACCATCGGCATCGTTCAAACGCCACAGCATTTCTTCAATACCGATCCGGTGCAAACAAATCTCGGTCTCGAAAATATCTGGCCGGACGAGCAGCGTTTGTTCTTTGATGAAATTGCACCGAGCCGAGATATCTGGGACGTCAGTTTCTGCTGTGGGTCATGCTCAATCGCGCGACGCAAGGCGATCGATGAGATTGGGGGGTTTCCAACGGAATCCATCACAGAGGATCTGTTGACCACCCTTTCCATGCTCAACAAGGGTTACAAGACCCGTTACCTGAATGAGCGCCTGTCGATGGGATTGGCCGCTGAGAATCTGACTGGCTATTTTGTACAGCGTGAGCGCTGGTGTCAGGGGGGAATTCAAACACTTTATCTTCACAACGGCCCACTGCGGGGACCTGGTCTGTCGCTTTTTCAACGCATCATGTTCCTTCCGCTGTCGTGGTTGGTGCAGTATCTGGTGCGCTTTACGATATTGATCATCCCGATCATATATCTCTGGTTCGGCTTGCTGCCGCTCTACTTCACCAACGCTGCAGACTATATCTCCCATCAGGTGCCGTTGCTGACGGCCTATTTCCTTTTGATGCTCTGGATAACACCGACCCGATATTTGCCTGTCGTATCGAGTGCCGTCGGGGCTTTTTCGACGTTTCGGATGTTGCCAACCGTTATTTCCAGTGTGGTGCGTCCCTTCGGCAAGCCATTCAGGGTGACCCCGAAGGGCAGCGGCAACGAGGCGATCGGATTTGATGGATACAGCCTTGCCTGGATAGCGGCGTTGATCGTGGCGACGGCCATCGGTCTTGTCATCAATATTGTCCCTGAGACCTCCCATATCGAGGCGCAGTTCTCGCCGATTGCGGTTTGCTGGTCGGGCATCAACATTCTCGTTCTCGCTATTGCGTCCTTGATCTGCTTCGAAAAACCGCGACGGCTCTTCGATGCGTTCAAACTTGACGAAGCGGTTCACGTCGACGGTGTTTCCGGCCGCATAGTCAGTCTGGCGCTCGACAAGGCAGTCGTTGCTGTGCCACCGGAGACGCGCTTTGCATCCGCCGATGTCACGCTGTCACTCGAGGGGTTCTCGCCCTTCAAGACCGAACTAAGGACGGTCACCCAAAGACGAAGGAGCATTGCCCGCTCAGGCGACAAGGAGGCCTTCTACCTGCACCTTTTTTTCAATCTTAGCGGTTCGCCCCGCGATAAAATGATCGTGAAACTTTATACCGGGCGTTACTCCCAGGACGTTCGTGACATTGACAAAGTCGCTGTCTCGATCAACCTTCTGCTTCGGACATTCGGTCGGACCCGGACGCTTTGAGCGAGGCGTTTCCCGGCCCGGCAGCCGGCCAATCACCAGGCCGGCCGCAGGTTCAAATCCTGCCCCCGCAACCAGATACACGAAAGCCCGCCTCGTGCGGGCTTTCGTGTGTTTGGACACTGGGCATCGCGCGTCCACAACAATCGTCAATGCAGCCGCAGGCGGCGCCGCTCGCTCAGATGACGGCCGCGGCTCCAGCGGGCGAGGGTCTCCGGCACGACGTCCGTCTTGCGAGCGGCGGCCTCGGCACTCATGCGGATCCGTTCAAGGGCAACACCCGCCTTGGCGGCATAGTCGAGGGCGGCCGGATCGTCCGAATGCACCTCCTGGATCGCGGCGAAGACGGTCTCCGCCTCGGCCAGCCGTCTGCTGGCCGCAAGGGCGATACCGCGCTTGTAATGCGCCTGGATGAGATGCGGCCCGATCTCGCCGACCCGGCGGAAGGTCTCGGCGGCCTGCTCATATTGATGTAGCGCAAGCTGCGTGTCGCCAAGCCGCATATGGATCGGCGTCGGATCGGGCGCTTGCTCGACGAGGGCCTTGTAGGCAGCCAGTGCCTCCGTCAGCTTGCCCCGGTCGAACAGCAGATTGGCGAGCCCGAATTCCGCGCCGGTATGGCCTGGAGCCGATTGCAGGACCTGGTTGAAGGCGATCTCCGCCTTGCTCCGGGCCCCATTGCGGTACATGTCGAGCGCCTGTTCATAGACGAAACGAATGCTGCGCGGGTTGAGCGCGCCATGCAGATTCTGGCCGCTGCGGGTGCGGAACAGGGTGCAGCTGATCCGCCTTTCCTCTACCCCGAACATGTACTTATAGGGTTCGTTTCCGCGCAGGAAGTCATAGGTCTTGAAGCCGTGCTCAATAGCTCGCCGGATGCAGTATCCATGCAGGATGAGGCCGGGAGACGGCGTCTTCCAATTCTCGTCGCGGCCGGTGATATAGAAGAGGATGGCCTTCCTCTGCCGGTCGACGATATTCGCCAGCGCGCCGAGCGGCTGGTCGCCATGCCAAAAGACCGGCACCTCGAGATTGCCGCAGTGGAAGCTGTCCATCAGCATCTCGCGCGTGGTGATGATCAGCCGCTCGGTCCGCTCGGCGCCTTTGCGGGCACTCCATTTGATCCGCCAGAGATTGAAGAGGATGTCCATGTCCCGATCGATGGTCTCGGGAGTTGCCATCGTGATCCGGTAAATATCGTCGCCTTCGACCTTGCGCAGGAACCGCCGGAGCTTTTGGCGCGTCTGGCTGCTCATCCGCTGCTCGAGATAGTCGTCGAAGCTTGCCGGCAGGGGGACGATGGGACAGATCGTATTGTCGATATTCTCGCTGTTCTTGGGCGAGCTGTCGCGAAACATCACCTCCGGTCCCTGCAGCGCCTCGATCATCTTCTCGCGCCGGCCGGCAGGGCCGCTGAAATATTCGAGCTTCAGGTCGGTCCAGTTCTGATGTTTGAGAAACGAAGCAAAGCCGGCAATGGCATGATGCTCGTAATCCGGTCTGACGATGAGACCGGTATAATCGGCCGCAAAATTCCCGGCCATGATGATCTCGTCGTAGAAGAGCCCGGTCTTCTCGTTCAGATGCGTGATGAGGCGCAGCGGAAAGAAGGCGACATAAGGTGCTTCGGGGTCGCGTTCGCGCAGAGCAAGGATGAACCAGCGGCGTCGGCGGGACAGATAATTCTTCAGCCAGATCCAGGAGAGGAAATGCTGCGCGTCGGGGTCTTCCATGAAGACCTTATCCCAGTTGTCGCGTACCGCCTCGAGCCCGGCAATGGTGTCGATGATATCTATGCGCATGCCGCCCCCCAATACCCCATACGTCACTCGGGAGATTTCATTCTAATGGCAAACACCGATCTTCAAATAAACCGTCCGGATGATTTGCAGGACCTAAATGTGATTAGTCCGGAGCCGGCGTATAACCCAAAATCGCGACCCGTTTTTGGTGGAAATCATGCATAGATTCAGAGTGATAGAGCGTAGCGCCTCTTGGAGGACGGCGCGCTTCAATGTACATCGCCCGAAAGTGTGCAGCGGTTTTGAGAACATGCATACATAAGGATTAGGTCAGAGCTCACCGGCGATCTGCGGGCTCGCATGGATGAAGGCCCAGAGCGTCCGGCTGATGGCGACGATTTCGGCGATCGACTTTTCCAGAAGGTCGATCTCGCGTGCGTCCATCTGCTCGATCTTGCCGTAGCGGATCTCCTTGTCGTCCTCGACGAGCCGCATCAGCTGCGTGCTCGAGATCTCTCCCTTATCGTCGAAGGAATAGATGCAGTGATTGTATTTGTTGCGTGTCTTGGATTCCTTCTTCAGCCGTGACATGGCCGAAAGGATCGCCTTGCGGTCGGAAGGAGAGGTCGAAGCGAGCTTGGAAAGCCGTTCGATGAGATCGATCCGGGCGCGCGTCGTGTTGAGCGTCAGGAACACGACGATTGCTGCTTCCTTTTCGACCCGGAGAAGATGGGCGATGATGTAGATCAGCAGGCTTTCGGTGTTCGTCCAGACATAGTTCAGCCGGCCGACCCGCAGCAGGACATCGGACATCGCCGCCATGCTTGACCCTTTCTCCCCGGAGGGGATCCATCCATGAAGGATGGCATATGGACATTACATCAGAACAACGGGCAAGTCCGTCGCATTTACCGGATCGCGGGCGATCAGCGTTCCTTGAAAGCCCGCGACATGCTGTCGGTGATTGGTTTGCTCAAATATTCGAAGAAGGTGCGTTCCGACGTCTGGATCAGTACTTCGGCCGGCATGCCGGGAACGGGATGGAAATTGTGCACCCGTGCAATCTCGGAATCGGGTATTCCGACGCGGACGATATAGACGTCCTTGACTGAAGCTCCCGAATTTTCCTCGATCGAATCAGCTGAGACATAGAAGACCTTGCCCTGCAGAACAGGGGTCGTGCGCCGATTGAGCGCCGTGAGGCGGATCGAGGCCGTTTCGCCCTCATGCAGCTGATCGATCGAGGTGCGCAGCACCTGCGCTTCCAGGATCAGCGGCACATGCGCGGGCAGGATCTCCATGATCGGCTTGCCTGTCGTGATGACACCGCCGGCTGTGTGAAAATAGGAGCGCACGACCGTGCCCGACACCGGCGAACGGATGGTGGTGCGTTCGAGCACGCCGGCGGCCTCGCGCATCTGTTCGCGCACGCTGTCCAGATCGGTTTCGGCGGTCTCGAGCGCATCGAGCGCCGCCTGCTTGTTGGAGTTGACGGCGATGACGGCTTCCTGGCGGAATTTGGCGATCTCCGCCTCGCTCTCGTTGAGCTCGCCGTTCAGTCGAGCAATGTCGCCCATCGCATCGGCGATCGCCCGTTCGATGGCCAGGAGATCCGTCTTGCGCATATAGCCGACCTTGACCAGTCGGGCCTTGGAATCGCGTTCCTCGGTCAGCAACGACAATTGCCTTTCAAAGGATTCTCGTTGGCCCTTATAGCCGGCGAAACGGTATTCCAGCGACTTGATGTTCTTCTCGATCAGATTTAGCTGCTCCTCGAGCTTGATCTGCTTGCTGTGGAAGACGACGTTCTGGCTCTGGATGATCGCGTTGATGTCGGGATCGCTTGCCTCTTTCATCACGATATCGGGAAGTTGGAATTCGCGCAGGCCCTGCGCTTCGGCGCGGAGCCTTGCGACGACAGCTTCCAGGCGCAGCCGACGAAGCTGCAGCATCCGCTCGTTCGAGCGGGACGCCGTGGGGTCGAGGGTCAGCAGGATATCGCCTTCCTTGACCGTATCGCCCTCGCTGACGCGCATCTCCCTGATGATGCCGCCTTCCAGATGCTGGACGATCTTGTTGTTGCCGGTCGCGACGAAGCTTCCTTGCGCGATAACAGCGGAAGCAAGCGGTGCCGTCGCCGCCCAGAAGCCGAAGCCTCCGAACGAGGTGAAGAGAACCGTCAGGCCGACGATGCTGTGCATCCGGATCGAGCGCGGCACGTCGCTATACCATTCGAGCTGCACCGGACCGGTCGTCTCCTGCTTTTTCCGTCCCATGTCGTTCATCCTTCGATGCGCGGTGCTTGTTGACCGTTATTGCCGTTGTTCTTGGAAAGCGCCTGCAGCACCTCGATCCTTTCCCCGAACATGGCGACAGTGCCCTCCTTGAGCACGAGGATCTTGTCGACGCATTGGAGAAGGGCTGGGCGCTGGGTGATGGTCACGGTGGTGATGCCCTGCTTCTTGGCATGGATCAGCGCCCTGGCAAGCGCTGCCTCGCCCTGGGTATCGAGGTTTGAATTCGGCTCGTCGAGGACGACGAATTTGGGGTTGCCGAAAAAGGCGCGAGCCAGCGCAATGCGCTGCTTCTGGCCGCCGGAAAGCGGAGCGCCATCGGCCGCCACGATGGTTTCGTAACCCTGGGGGAAGCCTGCGATGAGCTCGTGCACGTCGGCAAGCACTGCGGCTTCGTAGATCTGATGATCGTCGACGTCGTCGCGCATGCGGCAGATATTGGCCTTGATCGTACCGGGAAAGAGCTGCACGTCCTGCGGCAGATAGCCGATGCTTTCGCCGAACTGGCGCTGGTCCCAGTTGCGCAGATCCATCAGATCGAGGCGAACATTTCCCGATGTCGGGACGATCGAGCCGACGAGCATCTTGCCGAGCGTCGTCTTGCCGGACCCGGAATTGCCGATGATCGCAAGCGATTCCCCCTTCCTGAGCGAGAAGGAGATGCCGTTGAGAATGACCTTCTTCTGCGGCGGCGGCACGAAGAGAATACGTTCGACATCGAGCCGGCCTTCGGGATTGGGAAGGCGCAGGCGCGGGAAGTTCAACGGCGAGTTCAAGAGCAGGCTCTTGATCCTGCCATAGGCGGCGGCCGACCGGTTGAACTGGTGCCAGCCTTCGATGGCGCCTTCGATCGGCGCCAGCGCGCGTCCCGATATGATCGAGGAGGCAATCACCATGCCGCCCGTCAGCTCGCCCGAAAGCGACAGGTGCGCACCCCAGCCGAGCAGAGTGACCTGGGTGATCATACGGCAGGCCTTCGATATGCCGGAGAAGATGATGTTGCGGTCCTGCGCCTCGACTTGCGATTTCAGCGAGCCCGCCGTTTCCCGGCCCCACATCTTCACCGCTTCGGGGATCATCGCCATTGCGTTGATGATCTGCGAATTGCGCGACATGGAATCGAGGTGGAAATTTGCCCGGCTGAGGTAGCCGTTGGATTCGGCAAATTGCCGGGCGGTGAATTTCTGGTTCAGATAGGCGATCACGAAAAGCACCGCGCAGCAGGTCATGATGATGATGCCGAGATGCGGATGCACGAAATAGACAACGACCACGAAGAACGGCATCAGCGGCGCATCGAGAAACGCGATCAGCGTGCCGGATGTCAGGAAGCCGCGCAAAAGCTGCAGGTCCTGCAGCGTCTGATAATCCTTGCCGCTGCCATGCAGCGATGCCCTCGCCGCGGCGCTGAGGATCGGCGCGCCGAGCTGCACTTCGAGTTCCACCGCGGTGCGCATCAAGATGAAGCGCCGCACCGAGTCCATGAAGGCCTGCAGCAGCACAGCGCCGATCACGGCGATCGAGAGCATGACGAGCGTATCGATGGAGCGGCTCGTCAGCACCCGGTCGGATATCTGGAAGAGATAGAGCGGGATTGCCAGCAGAAGGACGTTGATGGCGATCGTGAACATCATGACGACCACCATGTTGCGTCGCACCGCCGCCATGCCCCGCGAGAGGCTGGCGGCGAAATTCACAGGCTCGCTGCGCTTGTGAAAACCGCCGCCACTTCCTCCGCCCCCGCCCCCGCCGCCCCCGGGATCGGAATCCTTGCCATTTCCGCCGCCGCCGGTGCGCAGCCGCCTGTCACTCTCGCTGATCGGGCCACTTTCGCCGTCGATGGTCTTGCCGAAGGGCATCGTCGGGCTCGATTTGAGCTCGGTCTTCTCTTTCGGCAGTTCGGGGGGCACCCGCGCCTCGATCCGCGGTTGGGCCGGCGCTTCCACCGGTTTTGCTGTCGCCGGGCTCTGCGCCACGGCGGCAGGAGTTTTCACATCCGAGCCTTCCGCCGTCACCGTTTTCTGCGTCACGGGCGGCTGAGTTGTACTTGCGCCTCCGATATCGGCAGCCTCGCGTGCCGCAACTTCGACCGTCTCCTTGCCGCCGTCGGGAGACGAAGCAACGGCGCCGCTGAGCCTGCGAAGATTCTCGACCGCCTGGTCGATCGCGGAAATGCACACATCGCTCATCGCAGCGTCCGAGGGGGCAGCGGAAGGAATATTGCCCGACCTCAGATCGAGGGCGCTGCCTGCCGCAAAGATTTGTTTTGAAATCTGGTTCATCGTGGTTCCTCCGCAATACTCAAGGTCACGCGACCATGGCTTGCATTACGTCGGCAGGGTGCGCCGACGACCATGAAAAATCATGTCCGGCATTGATGACGCCGTCCGCAGAATCGCTGCCCGCCGGATCGTCGTTGTTGAGAAAGGCAATAACTTCGTTGGCGAGCCTGTCGTCGGCCGGCTGCGGCTGCGTCGTGTCATGCTCCACCAGCCCGCCCTGAATGAGGATGGCGTCTGAATAGAGCTGGCCCGCCAGATAGGTCGTCTGGCCGAAACTGTCGTAGTCGACGATCTCGGCGATGTTGATGACCGCATTGCTGCCTGTGTCGATCGTAACCGTTGCATCGGGATTGTTGTCGAGGATGGTCGATGCCGCCTGGGTCACATCATCGGAATCGCCGAGAATGCTGACCTGCTTTATGATCGTCATGTCGTAGAGATTGCCGGTGATGTAGAGCACGTTGAGACCGGCATATCCCTGGAAACTCACATCGAACGACAGCCCTTCCGGCATATTGGGATCGCGATCTTCGATCGCCTTCTGCGCCTCGACCATATAGTCCGGCATGGCCGCGAAGGGGCTGTCCGTCCCGACATTATGGATCGAGGCGAAATTCCAGATCAGGTTGTTGCCGGTCTGGATGTCGGCGCCGGGATCGACGCCGTCTTCCGCCCGCACCCAGTCATTGTCGTAGAGCAGCGAGATCTGCGTGATGCTGTTGATGTCGAGCACATTGCCGCCGATGATCACCAGATCATACTGCATGCCCATCCCGAAAAAGGAGGAGAAGTTGATGGAGGTATTGCCGCCCGTCAGCACGGTGGCTTCGGATCCCGAGGTGGTTACCGTCATCGTGTCGTTGTCGCTGACGAAGTGATATTGCTCGATCCACTGTACGAAGGAAACGTCGCCATCGATGACGCTGACCCGCCAGCTGTTCGGGAACGTCGGCTCGGCAGCATCGCTGTCGGCGTGGCTCGATGCTTCGAAGGTGCTGTGTTCGAAGACGGCGATATTCTTGGCGACCGTTCCCGCCTCCTCGGCCGAATGGCCGGATGAGCGCAGCGCCGAGGCGATCTCGTCGTGATCGCTGTAGACGAAGGCCTGGGAGATCGCGTCGATCTGGTGGTAGTTGCCCATTACCGCGGTGACCGAAGTAATGACGCCGGTGTTGATCACTGAGGCGACGTTGACAAGGAGATTTGCACCGGCGGTCACATCAAGGCTACTGCCGCTGGGATCTGTCTGTTCGACGGACGAATTGCTGTCGTCGGGTTCTTCCTGGAGCTTGGCGAGACCGCGGTCGGGCAGGAAGTCGTCGAGGACGGGTATATCGGTCTCGGCCTTGCCATTGACGTAGACGATAGGGCCGTCGCCCGCGTGATGGGTGCTGACGAAATGATGCGTCGCGTCGGTGCTGGGCGAGGTTGTCCCGCTGTCCTCGGTATTCTGGGCATTCTGGATATAGCTTTCGAGATCCTGGGCGATCTTCAGCGCGCCATCATAGGTGTCGGTTCGGTGGAGGCTCGAAAAAGGCGTGAAGATCTCAGCCTTGGTGCTGAAGTCCGCGAGCTTTTCGATGACAAAAGTCGTGTCTCGCGGCGCATGGACGCCGTTCGTCATATCGAGATAATCGTCGTCGTAGAGGACGTTGACCTGGAGGACATGACTGATCGTCGAGCCAGGCCCGGCAAAGACGGTCAGTTCCGGCTCATCCGTGAGCACGATATCGGTCGGATCGCCGAAATGCGGTAACGGGATGTCCTTTGCGGCAATCGCCGCCAGCTTCTCGAGGCTCTCTTCGAAGACGCGGCCTAAATGGCGTGCCGGACCATATTCGATCTCGTAGCTGCCGCTTTTGTAAATGACGCCCGGATCGTAATCCTTGAGCTGAAGATCGGAAGAGAAGGCAGCCGTATAGGCATCCTGATCCGGCAGAACGGGTCCATCCGCGCCCGGTCCTGCGCCCTCAGCATAGTTGGTGCGCAACCGCATCTCGTCGGTCGTCATCTCGAAGAGACCGATGAAGTGCGCGATGATTTCCGAAATCTTCTCGATATGCATGGTTCGGCCCTCCCATTCGAAATGACGATCGGCCTTCTGGGCGCCCCTCGCTGGGAGCTGCGGTGTGGTCGTCAAACCGTTTTCAAGCAATCAAGCTGCACCGGCCGGGGCCGGTGCAGCTCGTCTTGGTCGTTGGAGGTCCGTGTCAGGTGCTGGTATCCTCGCCGACGTCGGAAACATGAGAATTGCCGCCGATGACGCTGGAGTCGATTGTGTTGCTGAGCAGGTTCGCACCCTGAACAAGCTCGAGGTGGAAGCCGGAATTGGCAAGGATTGCCGAAGCGTCGGCCGTGCTCGAGCCATTGGCATCGTCGCCAGCCTTGAGATCCCAGCCCTTGCCGTCCATCTCAATGCCTTCTGCACTATCGGCGTGACCGCCATCGGCCTTCAGATGGTTCTCGGCCGCCTGGTTGTTCATCGTGGTGTTCCAGGCATTATCCTGGTCGGCCAAATGGTTCGCCTGGACGGCGCTGAAGCCGCTGTCGTTGCCGGCGCCGGACAGCGAATTGTTGAGGATGCTGTCAACGTCGAGAGTGAACGAGAAGTCGTCGCCGAGGTTGAAGGTGAGGTCGTGGCCGGCAACGCCGAGATTGTCGAAGTCCTTGACGTCTTCGATGACGGCGAAGTCGGTATCCGTCTTGTTGAAGCTGTCGGCCGTGTTGTTGCTGTCGGAGATCGTCTTGGTATCCGTATCCGTAATGGTCTTGATGTCGGTGTCTGTCACGGTCTTCGTATCGGTGTCCGTGATCGTCTTGGTGTCGGTGTCGTTGTCGCTGTACGACTTGCTGTCATAGCTCCAGTCGTAGTCGTTATTGGAGTCGGTGATCGTCGTGGTCTTGGTGCTCGTATCGTCGTCGGACTTGTAGCTCCAGTCATATTCGTTGTCGCGGTTGTCGCCATTATTTGCGGAGAGCTCGGCCTTGACGTCCACATCCACGCTGTTGTCGGTATTGTCGCGATTGTCGCCATTGGCGACGCCGCCGACATAACCGGTCGAGCCGTCGTCAACTTCAGTTGAATTGATAGCGCTGTTGGCAAAGCCGTCGGCAAGCGCCCCGACCTTCGTGATTTCGATGTCGTCAGACATTCAAGTTTCTCCAGAAAAAAACCGGAGCAGCTTTTCGAAATCCCTCTCATCTCAAATGGGATTTTACTCGCGCTCGCTCCGATGCGGTTAACATCGGCAGATGTATTCGATACTAGTCATCTGCGGCTTCTTCGCGATTTGTTGATCAAACCGTTGGTATTGGGAACGTACGCACTCAGTACAAGGCCGCACATATCCGGCTCCGAATCCTGAAGCGGATAAGGAGTATTCACGCTTACTTTTCGTGGGTTGCCCTAAATGGAGGCCATGTATTAAAACGCAAAACAGTACATGGGTTTTCCATGTCGCCACTTGGACGACGATCACAGATTGCTGGAAAAAATGCGGATCCGATAGACATCAATTCGGGCTAAGGCGGATCTGCCATGCCCGGTTAGCCCTGGATAGCCCCTGTCGTTGGAGCTTTAAGATCTCGTCGGCGGGAGCGTCGGCGGGCAACGAGAATCCGGGGATCCCGGCATTCGCTGCCGGGTTTGAGGGGCGCCTTCCCCGTCCTGTATCCGGCCACCCTGCATGACGAAATTATGGCAATCTGTACTGAAATATTACATTAAGCTGTTCAGCTATAGTCAGAGCAAATATAACCTTGAAGTATCTATCGAAGTGAAAATACAACCAAGGCTTTGTATCGTATCGTTTTTCCCCCGCTAAAACTAATCACTTTGGGCCATTTCCTTCCTTCTCAATCCGTATTAACATAATTAAGAAATGTCTAAAAAATAAGGCGATGACATTCGGGATCGACATTTCATACTATTTAATACCCGCCATCGCTCCACGTTTGAGTAAAGTGTAACGCTAGGGGAGGCGTATATGTTCATGACAGGGTCTGGAATGGAGAATGCGGACCAAGGAAGGAAGTTGAATTCGTCTGGAGATACTATACTAGTGGTAGCCAAGGCGGATCTGTTTTCGGAATGTATGGTAGAAGCACTGGCGAAGAAATTTCCGAACTGTGAAGTAGCAAGCATAACGAGCACAAAGCCGATGCTGGAAAAAGATACCAGCGAAATGAAGCTCGTTTTATTCTATCATATACCTGGCCCTGAGCTTCAAGAAGCGCTGCAGGCTGCCCGCGAAAACCACCCTGAAACCTCGATCGGACTTGTCGTCGAAGCTATCGACATGCTCGAGCCCTATGTCAGCCGGCTGGTGGAGGCAAGGATCATCGATGGCGTCCTGCCGCTCAACCTCCGACTCGACGTCTTCATGGCCGCTGTGGATCTACTGATGAAGGGCGGCGAACATTTTCCGTCGGCACTTCTAAACCGTCTCAACAACAAGAACACCCAGCTGGAACCTTCGCTCTATCAGACAAAATCGGTCGATGCGGCGCGCAACAATGCGCTCAAGCTGAGACGCGACAGTATCTCCGCTTTGACCACCCGGGAGGTTCAGATCCTGGATCTCATATGCAAGGGGACGCAGAACAAGATCATCGCCGACAAGCTGCATCTTTCCGAAAACACCGTGAAGGTTCACGTCCGCAACATCTACAAGAAGATGAACGTCCGAAACCGCACGGAAGCGGCATCCCGTTTCTTCAATGAACACCCTGCCGGCGAAGACGATATGTCCGGCCGGTGGCGCAATTGATGTAACGATCTGTTTTGCTTCAGATAGAGGGACGCGCAAAGCAGCGTGACTTCTGTCCGAAGCCGCTTGGGGAGCAGATATAAGGCGCTGAGCCGTGATAGGCGACAGTGCGGGCCGTGACCCCGGCCGGGCGCCCGGCGCGATTTTCCGGATAGGCATAGGCCTTGGAGACGCGCGGCGCCTCGACGATACTCTTCTTCGCGACGACCGCGATATCGTCATCAACGACCGTGCAGGCCGTCTGTCCGATCGCCATAAGCGCCGTTCCCCAGACGAACATCGCCAAGCGAAGACGCCGGCCTTTCAGCTGCGCTGCATCTTGTTTTTTCAACATAGCCCAAACCCCTCGCATATGGCGCTTCCGGATGCAAGACCGGCCGTGCCGTTGAGCGCGGCCGATCCCCCGACTTCCCTCGTATATTAGCTCATTGAGTGAAGCTTGAGAGGCGGATGAGAGGCGTATTGGTGGTAAAGCGTTGAAAGTGATTAATCATTTGTTACTTTGAAGAATACTTGCGTAATTATTTTGGATAGCTGGAATTTTTCAAGTTGACCTTGGCGATAGTCGTTGTATTGGTTTAATAGTAATTCGGTATCTGGAGAGTAACTACAAAGTTATTCATGTATGGACGCTCAGTTTCATGAATATCCGGAGCGGATAACGGAGGCATGCAGTGCATAAATAATCAAAAGACTAAATACATGGGAAGGAGTTTGTAATGCGTAGTTTCGTTCCCAACGAAGGCTATTCTGAAGTGTCAGGCATACCGGTGCTCCAAGGGCGACGCACCGTTCTTGTGAATGGCGGGGGCGGCTTCCTCGGTTCACATCTCTGCGAAAGGCTCCTGCAGCGCGGCCACAGCGTCATATGCCTCGACAATTTTTTGACCGGCCGCCGTACGAATGTCGATCATCTCACATCGAACACCCGCTTCCGCATCGTCGAGCACGATGTTCGCCAGCCCTTCGATATCGACGCGTCGCTCATCTTCAATTTCGCCTCCCCCGCCTCTCCGCCTGATTATCAGCGGGATCCGGTGGGAACACTGCTCACCAATGTGCTCGGCGCCGTCAACACCTTGGACTGCGCGCGAAAGACCGGTGCAATCGTCGTTCAGTCGTCGACGTCGGAGGTCTATGGCGACCCGAACCAGAGCCCGCAGCACGAATCCTATTGCGGCAATGTCAACCCGATCGGACCGCGCGGCTGTTACGACGAAGGCAAGCGCAGCGCCGAAACGCTGTTCTTCGATTACCACCGGACTTACGGCGTCGACATTAAGGTCGGCCGCATCTTCAATACCTACGGGCCGCGCATGCGCCTGGACGACGGACGGGTGGTTTCCAATTTCATCGTGCAGGCCCTGCGCAATGCCGATCTGACGATCTATGGCGATGGCCAGCAGACCCGTTCTTTCTGCTATGTCGACGATCTCGTCGACGGTTTCCTGCGTTTTTCGGCTGCCGGCAGTGCTTGCAACGGCCCGATCAACCTCGGCAATCCAGCCGAAATGACCGTTCGACGCCTGGCGGAAATCATTCGGGACCTGACGAACTCGCGTTCCCGGATCGTCCACCTGCCTGCGGTCACCGACGACCCCCGTCAGCGGCGGCCGGATATTTCCCGGGCCATGGCCGAGCTGGGCTGGCAGCCCCGCATCGGGCTCGAAACCGGCCTGGCTCGCACCGTCGAATATTTCGACGGCCTGCTGGCCGGCACAGAGAAGGCGGAGGTCGTATGAGATGCCCCGCTACATTCTCGTCACCGGCGGCGCCGGTTTCATAGGCAGTCATATCTGCAAAACGCTGTCGCGCGCCGGCATGATCCCGGTCACCTACGACAATCTCTCGACGGGACATGCCGACAGCGTCCGCTGGGGCCCGCTTATCCGGGCAGAGCTTGCCGACGCCGCCGCACTGCGCCGGACCCTTGAAGAGTTTTCGCCCGATTGCGTCATCCATTGTGGTGCCAATGCCTATGTCGGCGAATCCGTCGACATGCCCAGGAAATATTACCGGAATAACGTCGTTGGCAGCCTGACCCTGCTCGAGGCCTGCCTCGATCAGGATATCGACCGGATCGTCTTTTCGAGCAGCTGCGCCACCTATGGCGTTCCCGCCTCGTTGCCGATACGGGAGGAAAGCCCGCAGCACCCGGTCAATCCCTATGGGCGCACCAAGCTGATCTTCGAGATGGCGCTCGAGGATTTTGCCGCTGCCTACGGCATCCGCTTTGCCGCACTGCGTTATTTCAATGCGGCTGGCGCCGATCCCGATGGCGAGCTTGCCGAACGGCATCACCCCGAGACCCATCTCATCCCTCGCGCCCTTCTTGCCGCCGCCGGCAGGCTGGAGCGGCTCGATATCTTCGGCACCGATTATGCGACCGAGGATGGAACCTGTGTTCGCGATTATGTTCATGTCAGCGATCTGGCGCAGGCGCATCTCGCCGCCGTCAATCATCTGATGGCGGGCGGCGGCTCGCTCAGCGTCAATCTCGGCTCTGGCCGGGGCACCTCGGTGCGCGAGATTCTCGAGGCGATCTATCGCGCGAGCGGCCGTGAAGTCCCCGTGAATTATCGCGCTCGCCGCGCTGGCGATCCGCCGGTCCTCTTTGCCAACACCGCAAGGGCGAAGGCGGAGCTCGGTTTCTCGCCGGTTTTCTCGGATATCGATACGATCATCCGCACCGCCGGCCCCACCTTCGGACTGGAGCTGACGGCATGAGCGACGCACTGCAAGTCGGTCACAGCGCCAGGACGGCGAAGGCCGCCGCAGCTGAGGCATTCGATCCTGTTTTCGCTGGCTGGAACCGCGTCGCCTATGGCTTCGGCATCCTCTGCTGGCTGACAGCACTCGGTTATTTCTGGATCTGGTGGTGCCAGTCCGCCCATATCATTTCCTGGGCCGCCTTCGTGCTTATCACCCTCGTGCTTGCCTGGATCACGCTCGTGCCGGCCTATTTCATCCTGATCTTCCTCGATGCGAGGACGGTCAATCCTGCGGCACGGCTGCCGGAAGGGCGGGTGGCAATGGTCGTCACCAAGGCGCCGTCCGAGCCCTTTGCCGTCGTCCGCGCCACGCTGCAGGCGATGCTTGACCAGATCGACGTCGATTTCGATGTCTGGCTGGCCGACGAGGACCCTTCGGAGGAAACCAGGCGCTGGTGTGCGGCGCACGGCGTGCTGATCTCCACCCGAAAGGGCGTGGCGGAGTATCATCGCACCACCTGGCCGCGCCGGACGCGTTGCAAGGAAGGCAACCTCGCCTATTTCTACGACCATTTCGGCTATGCGCGCTACGATTTCGTCGCCCAGTTCGATGCCGACCATGTGCCGACGCCGACCTACCTCCGTGAAATCCTGCGCCCCTTCGCCGACCCTAAGATCGGCTATGTCTCCGCTCCCAGCATCTGCGATGCCAATGCCGGCGAAAGCTGGGCGGCGCGTGGCAGGCTCTATGCCGAGGCAAGCCTGCACGGTTCGCTGCAGACGGGTTACAATAATGGCTGGGCGCCTCTTTGCATCGGTTCCCATTATGCGGTTCGCACGGCGGCCCTTCGTCAGATCGGCGGCCTCGGCCCGGAACTTGCGGAAGACCATTCGACAACGCTGATGATGAATGCCGGCGGCTGGCGTGGCGTGCATGCCGTCGATGCGATCGCTCATGGCGACGGACCGGCAAACTTCACCGATCTCGTCGTCCAGGAATTCCAGTGGTCGCGCAGCCTCGTCACGATCCTGCTGCAACATTCCCGCCGTCACATCATGCACCTGCCTTGGCGACTGAGATTTCAGTTCGTGTTCTCGCAGCTGTGGTATCCGCTCTTCTCCGCCTTCATGGCCGTGATGTTCCTGCTGCCGGTTGCCGCCTTGATGACGGGCCAAGTCTTCGTCAATGTGACCTATCCGGATTTCCTGCTGCATTTTACGCCGATATCGGTCGTGCTGACGCTGTTTGCCTTCTTCTGGCGGGCAACGGGAACCTTCAGGCCGCACGATGCGAAACTGTTCGGCTGGGAAGGGCTTGCTTTTATCTTCCTGCGCTGGCCGTGGTCGCTTGCCGGCAGCCTCGCTGCGCTTCGCGACTATATCTACGGCTCCTTCGTCGATTTCCGCATCACGCCGAAGGGAAGGCAGCAGCAGCGGTCTTTGCCGTTGCGCGTCATCGCGCCCTATATCGCGCTCGCCGGACTGTGCGCAGCCGCCATGGCACTGGCCAGTGAGGCCGCTGCCGCCCAAGGCTTTTATATTTTCGCGGCGATGAATCTCTCGATCTATCTGTCGCTGACGGTGCTGATCGTCATTCGCCATGCGATCGAGAACGATCTGCCGCGGCTGCCGCAATCACGCGGCCTGTGGCTTGCGACGGCCACGGGGCTTGCGATCTGCATCACCGGCGGCATGCAGGCGGGCAGCCATGGTCTGCATAGCCTCGAAGCCCTTTCCCACGGCCAGACGTTCATCAGTTTCAGCCAATCACAGTTTGCCGTAGCCGGTGCCGGTGTCGGCGGCGGCAAGACCAGGATCGTGAAGTTCCGCCTCAGATGGAATGGGTTCGGAAGCACGGGGCGGGACGAACAAGGTGTCTGAGCCGGCGGAACCGGCAAGTGTCGAGTAGGAGGATGTAATGAGTATCGGATCGAGACTATACGGAGCGGCCCTCGCTCTCAGCCTGTGTCTGCCCATGGCGGCACACGGCGCCGAGGTCGCCAAACAGAAAGCGCCGACGCCGGTCAGCGCCTATGAGCTCTATCGTATCTATGGCGACAAGACCTGGACCTGGAACACCGGCGGCGGCCGTTTTTTCGATGACGGCCGGCGATTTATCGCCTGGAGCAATGACAAGGGCAAGCCGTCCTTCGCCGAAGGCAGATGGGTGGTCGACGATCTCGGCCAGCTCTGCATGCGTGCCACCTGGACGAATGCCGAGGGTGCGGCCCGCGCCAGCACCTGTTTCGGTCACCGCAAGATCGGCAACACGATCTATCAGCGGCGCCAGCCGGACGGCAAGTGGTACGTCTTCCGTCATGCATCGGTGCTCCCGGATGACGAGTTCCGCAAGCTCGTTCCCGTCGATACGGTCAGCGCGAAGGCGCGCGAACTGAAGCAGGTCCTGCTGAGCCAGGAAATAGCCCGAAAAGGAGGGTGAAGCCATGAAGAAGCTTATGAAAAACAACCTCTCGACCACCGCGATTGCGCTGCTGTTGTTGTGTCTCGCGGATCTTCCGGGCCGAAGCGAAGTGCAATATGCGGGCATTGCGCCAAACCCGGCGGCGGCCGTGCAGACGATTATCGACAAGCGCCCCGTCCTTCATGCCGACGGCATCAAGTTCGGGGCCTACGATCCGCACGGCGATTTCGGCGCGCAGGCGAATGTCGCGACCGAAGCCCTGTTCCTGCCGTGGGAGGACGTCGACCTTGAAACGTTGCGCGTCGCCGATGCCTATGCGCTGGCTAGAGGCCGCAACCTGCTGATCACTGTGGAGCCATGGTCCTGGGACGTCGATTGGCGGCTCACCTCGGCACAGCTTCGCGCCAAGGTTTTGCGCGGTGACTACGATGTCAACATGCGTTCGATTGCGCATATGATATCCGAGCTGAAAAGCCCGGTGATCCTCCGCTGGGGACAGGAGATGGAGGACAAGTCAGGGCGGTTCTCATGGTCCGGCTGGAGCCCGCAGGACTATATCACGGCCTACAAGCGGATGATGGACATTGTCCGCCAGGAGGCGCCCGGCACAGAGCTCATGTGGTCGCCGAAGGGAGAGCCTGGCCTCCAGGCCTATTATCCCGGCGACGATTATGTCGATCTCGTCGGGCTCTCGGTCTTCGGTCTGCAGCGCTACGACGAGCTTGCCTACAATGAGCACCGGACGTTCTCGCAAGCATTGAAGCAGGGGTATGATCTCGTCGCCGGTTACGGAAAGCCCATCTGGGTGGCGGAGCTCGGCTATGAAGGCGGCGACGCCTATATCAGGCCGTGGATCGAAACTGCCACGTTGAAGCAGAGCGCCTTCCCGAATCTGCAGGAAGTCGTCTATTTCAACGACCGGGATGTGCACGCATGGCCGTTCGATCTCGGCCGGCCGGACTGGCGCGTGGTCGAAAACCTGGACAGCAACTGATAGTCCGGAAAACAGAGGCCTGAAAAACGGAGAGGCCCGCCGGGGTGTTGCGGGCCTCTCCTCATGTCGGGCGACCGATCATCCCTTGATCGTTGCCTTACCCTCTTCGATGAGCCGGGTCGCCGCATCGGCGGGCGATATCCGTTCGAAGGCGAGTTCGTCACAAATCGGGCGCAGCACGCGCTGGTCGAATTGGGTTGCGCCCATCGGCACCGGCGGCGGATACTCGCCGACCTGATCCTTGAGCAGGTTCACGTATTTGACCGTTTCCTGCTCCGTCGGGTTGAGTTGCGGCAGGATGGCTTCACGGACGGTAGGCGACATTGGCACGCCGCGTTCCACACCGAGAATCTTGCCGGCTTCGGGATCATTGACAAAGAAGCTGATGAACTTCGCGGCAGCTTCGCCCTGCTTGGTTGTAGCGCCCACACTCCAGATCAGTGCCGGACGGTAATAATGGCCGGATGGTCCGCCCTTCTTTTCACGCGGCAGCATGGTGATGCCAAGCTTGTTCTTGATGATCAGCTGATAGCCGACCATCTGGTTTGAATAGGCCATGCCGATCACCGATTTGCCGAGACCAAGGCAATTGGTGTCGATGGTGTTTTGATCGAGGGTCTGCACGTCGGCAGCAACGGTACCGCCCGCCTTACGCAGTTTCTCCCAGTAGTCGAACCATTCCCTGGCATCGTCGGCCGTGAAGCCGAGCCCCACGCTTTCCCTCGCAAAGAGGCTCTTGCCGCGCTGGCGCAGCCAGGCATCGAACACATAGTTGTAGCGCGCCGCATAGGGGCCGCCGCCCTTGCCGGAAGACTTGGCGAGTTCTACGGCGAGCTTGGCGTACTCATCCCAGGTGAGGTCGGGCGTCGGCAACGGGATGCCTGCCTTTTCGAATTCGACTGTGTCGAAGAACATCGCGAAGGAGTTGAGGCCGAGGCCGACACCATAGAGCTTGCCGTCAATGGTGGTCAGTTTCAGCATGTCGGCGCCAAAGGACTGAACGTTCAGCGTCGAGGGGACGAATTCATCGAGCGGCAGGCAGGCGCCGCGCTTCGAATAGTCTGAGATTGTTCCTGGCTCGAGTTGGAAGATGTCGGCGATCGAGCGGCCGGCCATCTGCGTTGCGAGTTTCGTCCAGTAGCCGTCGCCCGACAGCGATTCGCCGACCAGAGTGACGCCAGGCGTCTTCGACTGATAAAGCTTGGCAACATCGAGCGTACGCTTGGCGCGGTCGTTGGACCCCCACCACATGGCACGCAGCTGTGCGTCTTCGGCAAAGGCCGGAATGGCGCTTCCGGCACCGAGGGCGAGACCGGCGGCCGCACCGGCTGAACCCATCAGAAATGAACGGCGATTGACCTGCATGATATTCCTCCTTGTCCCAACTGCCCGCTGCCATCCTCCAACGGCATTATCGAGCACTTCGGCAAACAGATTACGCAAAAAAAATTTTATTGCAAGAAGCAACCATTTTCTTGCAAATTTGCATTATTTGCATAATGTTTGCCTATGAACGACCAAAAGATCAGACGGCCGCGTCAGGCCGATATAGCCACATTGGCCGGCGTTTCCGTTTCCACGGTGTCGCGCGTGCTCGCCAACGAACCTGGTATCAGCGAAACCGTCCGGCGCCAGATATTGAAGGTGGCAGCCGAGAACGGCTATCCCGTCAAACCGGCTTCCGAAGCCGTTGCCGGCGGGCTGGCGTTGATTGCCAGCGACGGCGTCACCGGCACTCTCAGCGTCTTCTATGAAGCGATCGTCGACGGCCTGCGCGCTGGCGCTGCGGAAGCGGGCATGCCCTTCGACGTCCGGCTGGTCCGCGAAGATCGTATCACCCCGGATGCCGTGCGCGATTATATGCAGACCGCGGGAGCTCAAGGTCTCTTTCTCGTCGGTATCGATCCGAACGAGACGTTGCGTGGCTGGCTGCAAGCCAGCATGACACCGACCGTTCTTGTCAACGGCACTGATCCAAGGATGCAGTTTGACGGCGTTTCGCCGGCTAATTTCTTTGGCGCCTACGAGGCCACCCGCCGGCTGACCGAGGCCGGCCATCGTCGGATCCTGCATCTGAGCGGCTCCCACCGCCACACGATCCGGGAGCGCGTGCGGGGCTTCGAGGCGGCGATCGCTGCTGTCCCCGGCGCAGAGGGCCGTCTCGTGTCCCTGACCCTTGACGGCAGCGCCAGCCGGGAGGCGCATGAACGCACCGCCGCCGCACTTGCCGAGGATGCCGGTTTTACCGCCGCTTTCTGTATGAATGATTTTATCGCCGTCGGCGTGCTCGAAGCCGTCACCGAGGCCGGGCTGCGTGTGCCGGAGGATTTCGCGATTGTCGGTTTCGACGATCTGCCCTGCGCGCTGATGACAAGTCCGCAGCTTTCCACCATGCGCGTCGACCGCGCTGCCCTCGGGCGCGAAGCCGTTTCGCTGATGCTGTCCCGCTTCCGCAACAGGACGGCCGCTGCGCGCCATATCTGCCAGGCGGTCATTCCCATTCCGGGAGGAACCGTTCCGAACATCGAAAACCCGTGAGTGATGCCGATGACCTATGATCCCGCCAGCGCCAACCCGCTCGCAGGCAATCCGCTGGAAACCCGCGCCGATATGAGCCGTGCGCTGCTTGCGCTCTTTGATCCGCTGCTTGCCTGTTTCTCGGACGGTAATGCCCGCGTCACCCTCAATGGCGGCGGCGCCCATTTCGACCGGGCAGCGGCCGATCTCGAAGGGTTCGCCCGCCCGCTCTGGGGATTGGCGCCGCTTGGCGCAGGCAATGGCGACTTCGCCCATTGGCATCGTTTCGCCGAAGGTCTCGCAAATGGCACCGATCCCGCCCATCCGGAATATTGGGGAACGGTCAATGGCCGCGATCAGCGGATGGTCGAGCTTGCCGCTCTCGGTTTTGCCCTGGCACTGGTGCCCGAAAAAATCTGGGAACCGCTCGATGCGCGCGCCCGCAGCAATGTCGTCGCCTATCTCAAGCATGTCAGGCAGTTCGATTATGCTGACAACAACTGGAAATTCTTCCGGATCTTCGTCGATATCGCGCTCGATCGTCTCGGCGCCGATTTCGACCGCAGCCTGACGCGGCAATATCTTGAGGAGCTCGAAGGCTTTTATATCGGCGACGGCTGGTATCGCGACGGAAACGTGCGCCGTATCGACCACTACATTCCCTTCGCCATGCATTTCTATGGCCTGATCTATTCGAAGCTCGTCGATGACGATTATGCAAAGCGCTACCGCGAGCGCGCGGTCCTCTTCGCCCGGGATTTCCGGCACTGGTTTGCCGCTGACGGGGCGACGATCCCCTTCGGCCGCAGCCTGACCTATCGTTTTGCCTGCGCCGGCTTCTGGTCCGCGCTCGCCTTTGCCGATGTCGAGGCTCTGCCCTGGGGCGAGGTCAAGCATCTCTGCCTGCAGCATCTGCGCTGGTGGAAGGACAAGCCGATTGCCGATCGCGACGGCGTGCTGTCGATCGGCTTCGGCTATCCGAACCTGCTGATGTCGGAGAGTTACAATTCCGCCGGCTCGCCCTACTGGGCCTTCAAGGCCTTCCTGCCGCTGGCGATCGCTGAGGATCACCCATTCTGGACGGCGAAGGAAAAAGTGCCGGAGCAGGCGCCTGACATCGTTCCCCAGCGTCATCCCGGCATGGTGATCATGCGGGCGGGCGGCGATGTCGTGGCGCTGTCTTCCGGCCAGGAAAACCTGCAGATGCGGTGCGGCACGGAAAAATATGCGAAGTTTGCTTATTCCGCTCGATACGGCTTCAGTGTCGAGGCCGATGAGCGTGCCTTTGCGCTTGCCGCCTTCGATTCAGCGCTTGCCTTCAGCGATGACGGCCTTCACTACCGCGTGCGCGAAACGAACGAGGAAGCCAGGCTCGCAGGCGACGTGCTCTATGCGAAGTGGTCGCCTTTCCCAGATGTCGACGTCGAAACCTGGCTCGTGCCGGTCGCACCCTGGCACATCCGCTTCCACCGGATCAGGACAAGCCGGCCGTTGCGGATTGCCGAAGGCGGATTTGCCATCGGCCGCCGGGATTTCGAGCTGGATACGCTATCCGCGTCGAATGGGGTTGCCTATGCGATCGGCGAAGCCGATTTCACCGGCATTCTCGATCTCGGCTCTTCGGTCAAACGTTCGGGGCTTGTCCAGAAGGCAATGCCCAACACCAATGTGATCGTCGCGAAAACCCTCGTGCCGCAGCTGCGCGGGCAGATTTCGGCCGGTGAAACCATCCTGGTGACGGCAGTGCTGGCACTTGACGATCCCGCTGCTGTCTCGTCTGTCTGGACGAACCCGCCGAAAGCGCCTGACATTGCAGCGCTGGAGGCCCTGGTGAAGGAAAAGGGCGTGACAGTCAGCGCCATCGAAGCGCCGGGACAGATGCCATGAGCCAGCCGGCCATCGTCTTTGCCATGCAACCGTCGCGCACGGAGCATGTGCTGCCGGATGAGGTCCTGCGCCGGCTGAGTGGCATCGGTCGCCTGCTGGATCCCAAACCGCTGCAGCGCTTCGACGACGAGCGTGCGAGACGTCTGCTGGCCCAAGCCGAAATCCTGATCACCGGCTGGGGCGGGCCCTATGTCGGGCCCGAAATCCTCGCCGCCGCGCCGCATCTTAAGCTCATCGTCCATGCGGCGGGCACGGTCAAAGGCGTCATAGACGACGCCATCTTCGAAGCCGGTATCCCGGTCAGCCATTCGGCCGAGGCCAATGCCGTGCCGGTGGCCGAATTCACGCTGGCGGCGATCATCTTCGCCGGCAAGCGCGTTTTCCGTTTCCGCGATCTCTACGTCGCCGATCGAAACCGCAACCGCACCCATCCGATGCAGCGCGAAGCGATCGGAAATTACCGCCGCACCGTTGGCATCGTCGGCGCTTCGCGCATCGGCCGGCGCGTCATCGAGCTCTTGAAACCCTTTGATTATAGACTGCTGCTCGCCGATCCGACGCTTGATGCCGCCGAGGCAGCCGGCCTCGGAACGGAAAAGGTCGATCTCGACGAACTGATGCGGCAAGCGGACATCGTTTCCCTGCATGCGCCGTCGCTGCCGTCGACGCGGCATATGATCGATGCGCGAAGGCTGTCGCTGATGAAGGACGGCGCGACGCTCGTCAACACGGCGCGCGGCATTCTCATCGATGAGGCCGCGCTGCTTTCGGCGCTCAAGACCGGCCGTATCGACGCGGTCCTCGATGTCACTGATCCGGAGATCCCGGAGGCGGGTTCTGCTTTCTACGATCTGCCGAACGTCTTTCTGACACCGCATATTGCCGGCGCTATCGGATTGGAACGGGCGCGCCTCGGCGAGATGGCCGTGGACGAGATCGAGCGCTTCGTGACCGGTCAGCCGCTGCTCTACCAGATCCATCAGGCAAATCTCGAAAACATCGCCTGAGGCGCGTCAAGGGGCTTAGGCAACAGGTATCAGCGCGACGTCCTCAGCGAATTTGGCGAACCGTCATTGGCAAGTTCGGGCATGAGATCGGCAATGTTGACCAACTTGCCGGTGCGCGAACTCGTCAGCGCGGCAATGCCGCAAAGCACGGACATGGCGCCCGCCCGCGTGCCGGCGCGCTGGGCGAGCCTGTCTTCAATATCGGGTTTGAAAATCATGTTGCGCATCCGGTCGTCGCCGCCGTAGTGGCCGCCTGTGAAATGCGGAACGACGATGCGCTCCATCGCCTCTTTGCCGTTCGGGAAATTGCGGATGAGGAGGATCGTGTCCTCCTTCGGCTCTTCCCAGGGCTGGGCCTCATATTGACGCAGCTCAATGCGCCCTTTGGTGCCGTTGAAGGCAAGGTGATGGCCTTCGATCGGTTGGAAAGTGTTCAGCGAATAGGAGACATGGACGTTGTTGCGGTAACGGAGCGATACCACCATCGTATCAGGAATGTCGATGTCCTCGCGGAAGACGCAGCCGTCTCGGAAGTAGCCGTCGATCTTCGAGGGATCCTCGTAGAGTGAATCGAGGAAGGGATCGGCCTCGAGATCGAGGTAGTAGTCGCATTCATGCGTGTGCGGACAGAGCTTGCAGCGCGGGCCGCGGAACGGGCCCTTGCGACCGTAATTCTGCAGGTCGGCGAAGGAGGTGACGGCGTCGGGATCGCTGTCGAGATACCAATTCAGCAGATCGAAATGATGGGTCGCCTTGTGGACGAACAGACTGCCGGAATTTTCCGTATAGGCATGCCAGCGGCGGAAGTAGTCGGCGCCGTGCTTGGTGTTCAGATACCAGTGGAAGTCGACCGAGGTGACCCGGCCGATTTCGCCGGCATTCAGCAGTTCCTTGATCTTCGCAGCCGTCGGCGCATAGCGATAGTTGAAGGACACATCGACCCGGCGACCCGTGCGCTTTTCGGCATCCAGAATCCGGCGAATCTTTTCGACCGAGGTCGTCATTGGCTTTTCGGTAATGACGTCGATGCCGGACTCCAGCGCCCGCACGACAATGTCGTCATGCGTATGGTCGGGCGTACAGACGATGACCAGATCCGGCTTCTGCTCGTTGAGCATCGAATCGATGTTTTCGTAGAGCGGTGCATTGCTGCCGATCATGTTACGCGCGCGTTCCCCGCGCAGCGAATTCTTCTCGACGATCGCGGTCAGGTCGACGTGCTCGCGCCAGCCGGCAAGCAGATCCTTGCCCCACATGGTGGTGCCGCGGTTTCCCGTACCGATCAGGGCAAAACGGCGTTTTTCCATCGAATGATCCTCCTGCATGCGTGATGAAACAAATACTGAAAATCAGGCCTAAAGCGCGTCGCGATCTTTCAGATTCGCGTGGCCCGCGCTTCAGGTCTTTGGTTTTTCGCACATCATGGTCGCAAAACCGCTGCACACTTTTGTGCGACATGCTTTAGCAGCAGCTCCTGAAGCGCTCGACGCAGGTGGCGATCACTTCCTCGGCCGGGCGTTTCCACCAGTTTTCGGCCGAAAAGATCTCCACCTCCTGCGCGCCGAAGAAACCGGCGGTCTCCACCATCCGTCTTATGCCTTTGAGGTCGATCACACCATCGCCCATCATGCCGCGGTCGAGCAGCATGTCCTTTGTCGGCACCAGCCAGTCGCAGATGTGATGGGCAAAGATGCGTTTCATGCGCCCGGCGCGGGCAATCTGGTTGGCAAGATCGGGGTCCCACCAGACGTGATAGACATCGACAGCAACGCCGACATGCTCCCCAAGCTGCTCGCACATGTCGAGCGCCTGGCCGAGTGTATTCACGCAGGCACGGTCGGCGGCATACATTGGATGCAGCGGCTCGATAGCGAGCTTTACACCCGAGGCCTGCGCATGCGGCAGCACGGCGGCGATGCCGTCGAACACCATCTGGCGGGCGGCGACGATGTCCTTCGAACTGCCCGGCAGGCCGCCGACGACGAGCACGAGGCAATCGGCTGAAAATGCCGCCGCTTCGTCGATGGCACGCCTGTTGTCGTCGAGATTTTTCTGCCAGTCGGCATCGTTTGCCGCCGGGAAGAAGCCGCCGCGGCAAAGCCCGGTCAGCTTGATGCCGTTGGATTTGACGATACGCACCGCTTCATCGAGACCGACCTTGGCAACCTGGTCGCGCCAGGGCGCGATCGCGGTGATGCCGTGTTTCAGGCAGATATCGACGGCCTGGGCAAAGCCGCACTGTTCGCGGATCGTCGCCAGATTGATCGAAAGCCCTTCGACCTGCATGTCATTCTCCTCCCATCACCTCAGCGCTTCAGTTGACGCCGTGGACGGCGAGCACTTGACGCATGCGGCTTGCAGCAAGTTCGGGATCTGCCAGAACCCGTGCCTTGTCGGCCAGGCGGAAGAGTTCGGCCAGATGCGTCAGCGAGCGGGTGCTCTGCTGGCCGCCGACCATGACAAAATGGTCCTGCAGGCCGTTGAGATAGGCGAGGAAGACGACGCCGGTCTTGTAGAAGCGGGTCGGCGCCTTGAAGATGTGGCGCGACAGCGGCACGGTCGGCTCCAGCAGATCGAAGAATTCATGGTTGCTCTTGCGGCCGAGCGCTTCGAGGGCTGCCGAGGCTGCCGGCGCGATCGCATCGAAAATGCCGAGCAGCGCGTCGGAATGGCCTTCTTCGTCGCCGGCAATCAGTTCGGCATAGTTGAAATCGTCGCCGGTATACATGCGCACGCCGTTCGGCAACCGGCGGCGCATCGCCACTTCCTTCTCCTTGGAGAGCAGCGAGATCTTGATGCCGTCGACCTTGTCGGCATGGGCTTCGATCACCTCAAGGCAGGTGGACATGGCTTGGATATGATCACCATTGCCCCAATAACCCTCGAGTGCCGGATCGAACATTTCCCCGAGCCAATGGATGATGACGGGTTCCCTGACCTGGCGGAGGATGCGGTCATAGACGCTTACATAGTCGTCCGGTCCTTTGGCGGCGGCGGCAAGCGCCCGGCTTGCCATCAGGATGATGCGGCCGCCGGCCGCCTCCACCGTTTCGATCTGCTCCTCGTAGGCCCTGAGGATCGTGTCGATAGTGACGTCAGGTCCCGGCGTCAGATGGTCGGTGCCGGCGCCGCAGGCGATCAGCGCGTCCTTGCGCCCGGCCGCCTCACTGAGCGCCCGGCGGATGAGGTCGCGCGCATCCGGCCAGCCGAGGCCCATGCCGCGCTGCGCCGTATCCATCGCTTCGGCAACGCCGAGGCCGAGATCCCAGAGCCGATGGCGGAAGGCGAGCGTCCGCTCCCAATCGATTGCCGGCGTCAGCCACGGATCGTTGTCGGCGAGCGGATCGGCGACGACATGGGCCGCGGCAAAGGCGATGCGTGGAAAGGCCTTGGCGTCGCGCTTGGCGAGCGCGATCGGCGTGCCTGTCAGCGTGTAGGGGACGATCGTGCCGTCAAGAGGGAGATTGATCGTCGTCACGGCTCAGAACTCCAGTGCGGGAACATCGAGCCAGCGGCGCTCGGCCCATGATTTCAGGCCGAGTTCGGCAAGCTGTACGCCCTTGGCGCCGGCTTCCAGGCCATAGGGCCACGGCGCATCTTCGACGACATGGCGGATGAACATTTCCCACTGGGCCTTGAAGCCGTTGTCGAATGGCTGCGTGTCAGGAACCTCGTCCCAGGTCTTGTAGAAGTCGATCGTTTGCGGCTGGTCCGGGTTCCAGACTGGCTTCGGCGTGTTGACGCGGTGCTGGCTCCAGCATTTCGTCAGGCCGGCGACGGCCGAACCATGTGTGCCGTCGACCTGGAAGGTGACGAGGTCGTCGCGGCGGACGCGAACGGCCCAGGAGGAATTGATCTGCGCGATCGCGCCGCCTTCGAGCTCGAAGGTCGCATAGGCCGCATCGTCCGTGTCGCAATCATAGGGCTTGCCCTGCTCGTCGATGCGCCGGCCGATATGAGTGGCGCCGAGGCAGGAGACAGCCTTGACCTCCCCGAACAGATTGTCGAGCACGTAGCGCCAGTGGCAGAGCATGTCGAGAATAATGCCGCCGCCGTCGCCCTTGCGGTAGTTCCAGGACGGGCGCTGAGCCGGCACGCCCCAATCGCCTTCGAAAACCCAGTAGCCGAATTCGCCGCGCACCGAGAGGATCTTGCCGAAGAAGCCGGAATCCCTGAGCAGCGCCAGCTTACGCAGGCCGGGCAGGAAGAGCTTGTCCTGCACGACGCCGTGCTTGAGGCCGGAGCCGCGCGCCTTGCGCGCAAGGTCGAGTGCCACCTGCAGATCGTCGGAGATCGGCTTTTCGCAATAAACATGCTTGCCGGCATCGAGCGCCTTGGACAGCAGCTCGGCTCGCATCAGCGTCGTGCCGGCGTCGAAGAAGATCGTGTCGTCGGGATTGGCAAGAGCCGCATCGAGATCGGTCGACCAGCGCTTGATGCCGTGCTTCTTCGCCAACTCTTCCATCTTGGCGCCGTTGCGGCCGACGATGATCGGGTCGATCTCGAGTTTCTCGCCCGATTTGAGCGTGATGCCGCCCTGGTCGCGGAAAGCGAGAATCGAACGCACCAGGTGCTGATTGTACCCCATGCGGCCGGTGACGCCGTGCAAGATGATCCCCAAGCGTGCCATTTTTTCCTCCCAGCAATCTTTTGCGGCGGGAGCGGACATCCTGGCCCGGCCCTCCCAAGCCGGTAACTAATCAGTTACTTGATGGCAGAAGATCGGAGCGGCTGTCAATAGTCAAATCCGATTTTCGAGACCAGGAAAGGCTCTAACGCTTGATCGAGGCGAGCGTGACGTGGACGATATGCCTCTCCCAGGCATTGAGATGGGTCGGCTCGATCAGGTCGCGGCCGAAGATCGTCGACAGCGTGTACTGGTTGGAAAGGTAGAAATAACCGAGCGAGGCGATCGTCAGGTAGACATGCAGGGGATCGGCGGTCTGGATGAAGACGCCCTGCTTCTTTCCCTGCTCGAGCACTTGAGAAAGCTCACCGATCAAATGTGAATGCAGTTCCTTGAGCCGGACGGACTGACGCAGCCAGCGGGCGCGATGCAGATTTTCCGTGCCGAGCAGGCTGAGAAATTCCGGATGCTGGAGAAAATAACGCCAGGTGAAGAGTGCCAGTTCGCCGATGCCTTCCTCCGGGCTGCGGTCGCCGATATGAAGCGCGCGCTCGGCGGTGCGGATGCCGACATAGGCTTCTTCGAGCACCTTGAGGTAGAGCTGCTCCTTGTCGCCGAAATAATGATAGAGCATCCGCTTGTTGGTGCCAGCGCGCTCGGCGATCGCATCGACGCGAGCCCCACCCATGCCGTTTTCAGCGAATTCCCGGGTTGCTGCTTCGAGGATCGCAGCGCGTGTCCGCTCCGGATCGCGGTGGGCCGTCCGTTCCGCGACCGGGCGTCGAGACCGTTTCTTCGCCCCCTTCTCCCCGCTGTCGTTCATCTCTCCACCTCCGTCTTCACATGTTGCGCTCATAAGCCTTCGGTGCGAAATTGTAAAAACCGAATTTGAACGGCCCGCGAGCGACACCGCTTGACACGCTCGCCGCTTTGCCCGTAGCTTGTAACCAATTAGTTATTTATGCAAGGGTAACTAGGTTCGGAAGCGTGTGGAGGCGCTTCCCTTTGGAGGAGGAAAAAATGAGCCTACGTGTAAGCAGACGTAATTTCGTTGCGGGAGGAGCGACGCTTCTTTCGCTCTCGGCGCTGGGAACCAGCGCTTTGGCACAGGAAACGCGCCTGCGTCTCCTGTGGTGGGGCTCGCAGCCGCGCGCCGATCGCACCAACAAGGTATCGCAGCTCTATCAGACGAAGAAGCCGGGCACGTCGATCACCGGCGAATTCCTCGGCTGGGGCGACTATTGGCCGCGCCTTGCGACCCAGGTCGCCGGCCGCAACGCGCCCGATGTCATCCAGATGGACTATCGCTATATCGTCCAGTATGCGCGGCGCGGCGCGCTCGCCCCGCTCGAATCCTATATGCCGGCCAAGCTCAACCTCGACGATTTCGACAAGGCGCAGATCGAAGGCGGCAGTGTCGACGGCCACCTCTACGGCGTCAGCCTCGGGGCGAATTCGGCGGCCACGGTCCTGAACACCACTGCCTTCAAGGAGGCCGGCGTCGATCTGCCGACCCAGGCAACCACCTGGGAAGAATTCGGCCGCATTGGTGCGGAGATCACCAAGGCGGGCAAACGCAAGGGCATGTTCGGCATGGCCGACGGCAGCGGCGGTGAACCACTGTTCGAAAATTGGCTGCGTCAGCGCGGCAAGGCGCTTTATACTGCCGACGGCAAGATCGCCTTCGGCGTGGACGATGCCTCGGAATGGTACGACATGTGGGCCAAGTTCCGGGTTGCCGGCGCCTGCGTTCCTGCCGATGTCCAGGCCCTCGACAAGAACGATATCGAAACCAACACGGTATCGCTCGGCAAGTCGGCCGCTGGTTTCGCCCATTCCAACCAGTTCGTCGCCTATCAGGCAATGAACAAGGACAAGCTGGCGCTGACCAACTACATGCGCGTCAACGCGGATTCGAAGGGCGGCCACTACCGCAAGCCGTCGATGTTCTTCTCGGTCTCCGCCCAGTCGAAAGCCGTGGACCTGGCCGTGGACTACGTCAATTTCTTCGTCAAGGACCCCGAGGCAGCGCTGCTTCTGGATGTCGAACGCGGCATTCCCGAATCGAGCGCCATGCGTGAGGTCGTCGCGGCGAAGCTCGACGAGAACGGCAAGATTGCGCTGGCCTATGTCAGCGGCCTTGGCGAACTCGCCGGCAAATTGCCGCCGCCACCGCCCGCCGGCGCCGGTGAAGGCGAACTGACCCTACGCAACATCGCCGAACAGGTGGCCTTTGGACAGGTATCTCCTTCCGATGGCGGCAAACAGCTTGTCGATGAAATCACGCAGATTCTCGCACGAGGCTGATCCCGTATGAGCAATGCGATGCGCACGCCTGCAGGGGCCATAAATGTGGAAAGATATCAAGGGGCTGTGGCCGAAGGACGCTTCAGGCGTCTCTGGAATGCCAATGCTCCCGGCTATCTCTTCCTTCTTCCGTGGCTCATCGGCTTTTTCGGGCTGACGCTCGGGCCGGCCCTGATTTCGCTCTACCTCTCCTTCACCGACTTCGACATGCTGCAGTCGCCGAGGTGGGTGGGAATGGCGAATTACGTGCGCATCGCCACGGCCGATCCGAAATTCTCGGCCGCCATGCACGTCACCCTGACTTATGTCGTCTTCTCGGTGCCGTTCAAACTGACCTTCGCCTTGCTGGTCGCCATGGCCCTGAATCGCGGCCTGCGTGGGCTGTCGATCTACCGCGCCATCTTCTATCTCCCCTCATTGCTGGGCGGCAGCGTGGCGATCGCCGTGCTCTGGCGTCAGCTTTTCGCCAGCGATGGCCTCGTCAATGCCGCACTCTCGCATTTCGGCATCGAAGGGCCGAGCTGGATCTCGCATCCGAACTATTCGATCTACACGCTGGTGGCTCTGTCCGTCTGGCAGTTCGGCTCGCCGATGATTATTTTCCTGGCCGGCCTGCGCCAGATCCCGCAGGATATGTATGAGGCCGCCAGCCTCGACGGCGCCTCGAAGTTCCGGCAATTCTACAAGATCACGCTGCCACTTCTGACCCCGGTGATCTTCTTCAACGCCGTCGTCCAGACGATTGAAGCCTTCAAGGCGTTCACACCAGCCTTCATCATCTCCGGCGGCACGGGCGGTCCGATCAATTCGACGCTCTTCTACACGCTCTACCTCTATCAGGAAGCCTTCGGCAATTTCCGCATGGGCTACGCCTCGGCACTCGCCTGGATCCTGGTGGTGATCATCGCGATCTTCACCGCCTTCTCCTTCCTGACCTCACGTTATTGGGTGCACTACGATGACTGAGATGACCGCTTCCGTGACTGCGGCCAGGCCGCCATCCGACATCACCAAACGCAGCCTGCCGGCGTCGCTCATCATCCACGCCCTGCTGATCGCCGCTTCTCTTCTCATGCTCTATCCGCTGTTGTGGATGGTTTCGGCATCGGTAAGGCCGGAAAACGAGATCTTCTCGTCGACCTCGCTCATCCCGTCGTCGATCGATCTCTCCTCCTATGCGCGCGGTTGGGTCGGTCTCGATGTCAGCTTCGGCCGGTTCTTCTGGAATTCGCTCGTCATCTCGCTGCTGGTGGTGACGGGTAATGTCATCGCCTGTTCGCTGACCGCCTTCGCCTTCGCGCGGCTGCGTTTTGCCGGCCGGAACTTCTGGTTCGCGATCATGCTCGGCACGTTGATGATCCCCTACCATGTGACGCTGATCCCGCAATATGTGCTCTTCCTCAACCTCGGCTGGGTGAACACTATCCTGCCGCTTGTTGTGCCGAAGTTCCTGGCAAGCGATGCCTTCTTCATCTTCCTCATGGTGCAGTTCTTCCGCGGCATCCCGCGCGAACTCGATGAGGCGGCGATGATGGATGGCTGCAGCGCTTGGCGCATCTATTGGAAGATCATGCTGCCGCTATCGCTGCCGGTTTTGGCAACGGCCGCCATCTTCTCCTTCATCTGGACCTGGGACGATTTCTTCGGTCCGCTGATCTACCTGAACGATATGAACACCTACACGATCCAGCTCGGCCTGCGCACTTTCGTGGATTCTACCAGTGCATCGGATTGGGGCGGTTTGTTCGCCATGTCGACCCTGACGCTCGTGCCGGTCTTCTTCTTCTTCCTGTTCTTCCAGCGCCTGCTGATCGAGGGCATCGCCACAACGGGCATGAAGCGTTGATGGCGATAACGGGAAAGAGCGACATGAGCATCAGGACGGTCGCGATCGTTGGTTGCGGTATCGGCCGCTCCCACATCGTCGAAGGTTATCTGCCGCATTCCGATAAGTTCAAGGTCGTGGCGATCTGCGACCTGAACGAGCAGCGCATGGCGGCGGTCGGCGACGAGTTCGACATCGAACGGCGCACGACTTCCTTTGCGGAGCTGTTGGCCGACGACACGATCGACATCATCGATATCTGCACCCCTCCCGGCATCCATCTGGAACAGGTGGTCGCAGCCCTGGCTGCCGGTAAACATGTCGTCTGCGAAAAGCCGCTGACGGGCTCGCTTGCTGCCGTCGATATCATCATGGAAGCGGAAAAGACCGCCAAGGGCGTGCTGATGCCGATCTTCCAATATCGCTACGGCGACGGCATCCAGAAGGCCAAGCGGATCATTGACGCCGGTATTGCCGGCAAACCCTATACCGCTTCGGTCGAAACCTTCTGGCTGCGCAAACCGGAATATTACGCCGTACCCTGGCGCGGCAAATGGGCGACGGAACTCGGCGGCGTGCTCGTCACCCATGCCCTGCACCTGCACGACATGCTGATGCATCTGATGGGACCGGCTGCAAGGGTCTTCGGCCGCGTCGCCACCCGTGTCAATGATATCGAGGTTGAGGATTGTGCCTCCGCCAGCCTGCTGATGGAAAACGGCGCCTTTGTCTCGCTTTCCTGCACCCTTGGTTCGCAGGAGCAGATTAGCCGGCTCAGGCTGCATTTCGAGAATGTCACTTTCGAAAGCAGCCACGAGCCCTATACGCCAGGTAAGGATCCCTGGAAGATCATTGCCGCGAATGACGACGTCCGGAAACAGATCGACCGGGTGGTCGGCGACTGGCAACCGGTCGCGCCGCGTTTCACCACGCAGATGGGCCAGTTTCATGCCTTTTTGAGCGGCCATGCGCCGCTGCCGGTAACGAGCCGGGACGCCCGCCGCGCGCTGGAACTCGTCACCGCCATCTACCAGTCTTCCGACAGCGGCGCTGACGTGCCGCTGCCGGTCGGCCCCGACAGTCCGAAATACGCCGATTGGCGCGCAAGAACGAAGTAACCGACAAAATAAAACGAGAGGGTTTTGAGAAGATGGCAACCAGTGTCGTTCTTCAGAAGGTCGAGAAGCGCTACGGCGCGATGGATGTGATCCATGGCATCGACCTGACGATCGATCCCGGCGAATTCGTCGTTTTCGTCGGCCCCTCCGGCTGCGGAAAATCGACCCTTCTGCGCATGATCGCCGGTCTCGAGGAGATATCGGGCGGCGCGCTTTTGCTCGACAGCGAGCGCATGAACGAGGTGGCGCCCGCCAAGCGCGGCATCGCCATGGTCTTCCAGTCCTATGCTCTCTATCCCCATATGTCGGTTTACAAGAACCTCGCCTTCGGCCTGGAGACGGCGGGTTACAAGAAGGCCGAGATCCAGCCGAAGGTGAAGCGCGCCGCCGAGATCCTGCAGATCGAGAAGCTGTTGGAGCGCAAGCCGAAGGCGCTCTCCGGCGGCCAGCGCCAGCGTGTCGCGATCGGCCGCGCCATCGTGCGCGAGCCGCGGATATTCCTGTTCGACGAGCCGCTGTCGAACCTCGATGCCGAACTGCGCGTGCAGATGCGCGTCGAGATCTCCCGCCTGCACCGCAGCCTCGGCAATACGATGATCTATGTCACCCATGACCAGGTCGAAGCCATGACGATGGCGGACAAGATCGTGGTGTTGAATTCCGGCCGTATCGAGCAGGTCGGCGCGCCGCTCGATCTCTATAACAATCCGGCCAACCGCTTCGTCGCCGGTTTCATCGGCAGCCCGAAGATGAATTTCCTGAAGGCCCGCATCGAGCAGGTCGGCGAGGCCGAAACCAGCATCCATGTCTGCGGCAATTCCGTCCGCCTGCCGCGCCGCCTGAACGGCGGGGCGGGAGAGGACGTCACCTTCGGCATCCGTCCCGAGCATCTTTCGCTGGCCGAAGGTGCAATCGCGCTCTCGACCGTCAACGTCGATCTCGTTGAAAATCTCGGCGGCGCCACCATGCTCTACACCACCACGCCGGATAACCAGCTCCTGACCGTCGCGCTTGACGGCCAGCAAAAGGTGGAGCGCGGCGCGAATGTGAAGGCTTCCTTCGATCCGGCCCGCTGCCACGTCTTCGATGCCGCCGGCAAGACGATCTAAGCGTACCGCTGCTTGACATCAGATCCTCCTCTGCCCCATCATTTCGACAGGGGTCGCTAGAACAGGATGATTTTAGGCCGGGTCGGCCTAAAATCTGAATCCTGTTCTAAGTTAAATAGTTAGAGCATGATGTCGTCCGAAAACCGCTCACACTTTTCGGCATCATGCTCTGGGGGATAAGCATGACGCCTGAAGATAGGATTCATGCGCTTGGTATCTGGCAGGGCCCGATCGAAATCTCGCCGATAGCAGGCGGCATCACCAACAGGAATTATCTGGTCAGCGACGCCGTCGCGCGCTGCGTGGTTAGGCTCGGCACCGATATTCCGATCCACCACATCAGCCGGCAGAACGAGCTTGCCGCAAGCCGTGCCGCCCATGCAGCCGGTATTTCGCCAGCGGTCATCCACCATTCGCCGGGCGTCCTGGTGCTCGAATATATCGAGGCGAGAGCGCTTTCGCCGGAGGATATCAGGAGGCCGCAAATGCTGGCCCAGGTCGTGCCGCTGGTCCGCGCTTGCCATCACGACATCGCCCGGCATTTCCGCGGCCAGGCGATGATCTTCTGGGTCTTCCACGTCATCCGCGACTACGCCGCCAATCTGAAGGCGTCGAAGAGCGCCTATCTTCCGTTGCTGCCGGGGCTCGTCGGCAGGGCTGATATGTTGGAAGAAGCGGCAGGACCTTTCGAGATCGCCTTCGGCCACAACGATCTGCTGGCCGCCAACTTTCTCGATGACGGCAAGCGGCTCTGGCTGATCGACTGGGACTATGCCGGTTTCAACACGCCGCTTTTCGATCTTGGCGGATTGGCCTCCAACAACGAACTCCCGGAAGCGGCCGAGCGCACGATGCTGGAGATCTATTTCGACCGGCCGCTGACCGATGATCTCAGCCGGCGCTATGCCGCGATGAAATGCGCTTCGCTCCTGCGCGAGACGCTCTGGAGCATGATTTCGGAAATTCATTCCACCATCGATTTCGATTACGCCGGCTACACGGCCGAAAATCTCGCGCGCTTCGAGCGCGCCTATCAAGCCTTTGAACGGGATCAATAAATGACGAAGGAATTACCGAAGACGGCGAAAGCTGTGGTTATCGGCGGCGGCATCATCGGCTGCTCGACGGCCTATCATCTGGGCAAGCTCGGCTGGACCGATACCGTGTTGCTGGAGCGCAAGAAGCTTACCTCGGGCACCACCTTCCACGCCGCCGGCCTCGTCGGCCAGCTTCGCACCAGCGCCAACATCACCCAGCTTCTCGGCTATTCCGTCGATCTCTACAAGCGGCTGGAAGAGGAAACGGGTCTCGGCACCGGCTGGAAGATGAATGGCGGCCTGCGCCTTGCCTGCAACGAGGAACGCTGGACCGAGGTCAGGCGCCAGGCGACCACCGCCCAGTCCTTCGGCCTCGAAATGCAGTTGCTGACCCCGCAGGAAGCCTTCGATCTCTGGCCGCTAATGACAACAGACGATCTCGTCGGCGCCGCCTTCCTCCCAACCGACGGCCAGGCCAATCCCTCCGACATCACCCAGGCGCTGGCAAAGGGCGCCCGCATGTCAGGCGTTTCGATCTTCGAGGATATGGAAGTCCTCGACCTTGAAATCGACAAGGGAAAGATCCGCGCCGTCGTCACGGCGCAAGGGCGCATCGAATGCGAGCGCGTCGTCGTCTGCGCCGGCCAATGGACGCGCGCCTTCGCCGCCCGCTTCGGCGTCAACGTACCGCTGGTCTCCGTCGAGCATCAATACATCATCACCGAATCCTTCGGCGTGCCCTCCAACCTGCCGACGCTGCGCGATCCCGATCGCCTGACCTACTATAAGGAGGAGGTCGGGGGCATCGTCATGGGCGGCTACGAGCCGAACCCCATTCCCTGGGCAAAGAGCGGCATCCCCGAGGGTTTCCACTACACGCTGCTCGACAGCAATTTCGACCATTTCGAACAGATCATGGAACAGGCACTCGGCCGCGTCCCGGCGCTGGAAAATGTCGGCGTCAAGCAGCTGCTGAACGGCCCGGAAAGCTTCACGCCGGATGGTAACTTCATTCTCGGCGAGGCCCCGGAGCTGAAGAATTTCTTCGTCGGCGCTGGTTTCAACGCCTTCGGCATCGCCTCGGCTGGCGGCGCCGGCATGGCGCTTGCCGAATGGGTGACAAAGGGCGAGCCGCCTTATGATCTCTGGCCGGTCGATATCCGCCGTTTCGGCCGGCCGCATTTCGATACCGACTGGGTGCGGACACGCACGCTCGAAGCCTATGGCAAACATTACACCATGGCCTGGCCGTTCGAGGAACATTCGAGCGGCCGCCCCTGCCGCAAATCGCCGCTCTATGACCGGCTGAAGGCGCAGGGCGCCTGTTTCGGCGAAAAGCTCGGCTGGGAAAGGCCGAACTGGTTTGCCGATCTCTTCGCCAACGAAGAGCCGAAGGATGTCTACAGCTACACCAGGCAGAACTGGTTCGACGCCGTCGGCCGCGAGCATAAGGCCGTGCGCGAAGCGGCCGTCATCTTCGACCAGACCTCCTTTGCCAAATTCGTGCTGAAGGGCAGGGATGCCGAGGCAGCGCTGTCCTGGATCGCCGCCAACGATGTCGCAAGGCCTGTGGGATCGCTTGTCTACACGCAGATGCTGAACGACAAGGGCGGCATCGAATGCGACGTGACGGTCGCCCGCATCGCCGAGAACGAATATTACATCGTCACCGGTACCGGCTTCGCCACCCATGACTTCGACTGGATCGCACGCAATATCCCGGCGGCAATGCATGCCGAGCTGGTCGACGTCACCTCAGCCTATTCCGTGCTGTCGCTGATGGGACCGAATTCGCGCGCTGTGCTGGAAAAGGTGACGGACAGCGATGTCTCGAATGCTGCCTTCCCCTTCGGCAAGGTCAGGACCATCGGCATATCGGGCTGCCCGGTGCGGGCGCTGCGCATCACCTATGTCGGCGAGCTCGGCTACGAACTGCATGTTCCCATCGAGTATGCGACCACGGTCTATGACGTGCTGATGGCATCAGGCGGCGAGCTCGGCCTCGTCAATGCCGGCTACCGCGCCATTGAGAGCTGCCGCCTGGAAAAGGGTTATCGCGCCTGGGGTTCGGATATCGGTCCCGACCATACGCCTGTTGAAGCCGGTCTCGGCTGGGCGGTGAAGATGCGAAAGAATATTCCATTCCGCGGCCGTGAGGCGATCGAACGGCAGCTTGCGGGCGGGGTAAAGAAGCGCCTCGCCTGCTTCATTCCGGAGGATGCCGATGCCGTGCTGCTCGGCCGTGAAACGATCTATCGCGACGGCAAGCGCGTCGGCTGGCTGTCGAGCGGCGGCTTCGGTTATACGCTGGGCAAGCCGATCGGCTACGGCTACGTCCGCAGCCCCGACGGCGTGACCGAGGATTTTGTCCTCTCCGGCACTTATGAACTTGATGTCGCGCGGGAACGCATCCCCTGCAAGGTGTCGCTGTCGCCACTCTACGATCCGGATATGGCGCGCATCAAGGCGTAGCGCGAGTCTAGAACAGCGGCAGCCGGTCGTCCTGAATCAGGATCTCCAGCTTGTCGGAGACGTCCTGCGTCCACGCGCGGTGTCCTGTCAAAGCCGCCGGGAAGAGTCCGGGAAGGGTGAAAAGAGCCGCCGAGATCGCCAGGCCGGTGCGCGGGACATCGGCGATGAGAGCGGCGATTTCGCCTGCACGGGGATCGCGCAGTTCATAGCGCTCGCCGTTGCCGTGCTCGCCGATCGCATAGCGCATCCATGCCGCAACGGCGATCGCATAGGTCTCCGCCTTGTCGCCATGCGCCAGTGCCTCGGTTGCCGGTTCCAGCAGCCGCTGCGGCAGTTTCTGCGTGCCGTCCATGGCAATCTGATAGGTGCGATGCGCGATCGCCTTGTTTGCAAAGCGCGCTATCAATTCGCTGGCATAGTCATCGAGGTCGATGCCGGGAACCGCATCGAGCGTTCTTGCGGCCGCATGCATGTGGCGGTAGGCAAGGGCCGCCAGGCCGGCATCATCCATCACGTCGCGGATGAATTCATAGCCACCGATATAACCGAGATAGGCGAGCAGCGAATGCGCGCCGTTCAGCATCCGGAGCTTCATCTTCTCATAGGCCGAAACATCCGTGACCATCAAGGCGCCGGCCTTCTCCCAGGCCGGCCGGCCATTGGCGAAATGATCTTCGATCACCCATTGCGTGAAGGGTTCGGTCTCGATCGCCGCCAGATCCTGCCGTCCGGTCAGCCGTTCGGCATCCTGGTAGGTCGCCTCGGTGCTCGCCGGCGTGATGCGGTCGACCATGGTCGAGGGGAAGGGCACATTTGCCTCGATCCATTGACGAAGCGAGGGGTCGACGCGTTCGGCGAAATCGAGAACCAGTCGTTTCAGAACGGCGCCGTTGCTCGGAAGATTGTCACAGCTGAGCGGTGTGAAGGGGGCGAGGCCCTTCGCCCGGCGCCGGGAAAGTCCCTCGACCAGATAGCCGATGACGCCGCGCGGCGCATGACGGTTGGCAAGGTCAGCCGCCACATCGGCATGGTTGAGGTCGAGCCCTCCCGTCGCGGTATCCATGCCATAGGCCTTTTCCGTCACCGTCAGGCTGACGATGCGGATCGCCGGATCTTCCAGCCGATCGAGCAGTCCTGCCGGATCACGTGTCGCCACATGCGCCCGCAGAATGGGGCCGATCACCTGCGCCACCGTGCCCGACGTATCGCGGATCAGCATCGTATAGAGGCCGTTCTGCTCGTTCAGGTGATCGGCGACATCGGCAGTGCGCAGGCTCGCCACCTCGATGCCCCAGTCTCCGCCGCTTGCCGCAAGTGCGGCATCGGTAAACGGCGCGAAATGCGCGCGGAAGAAAGCGCCTGGCCCGAGATGCAGGATGCCGCTTTTCAGCTGGTTACGGTCATAGGCGGGAAGCTTCGCCGTCGGGGCGAGGCCGGAAAGGGTCTGCAGTCGTTCGCTCACAGCTTGTAGGCCTTCTTCGCATTGCCATAGGAGAGCTCGCCTGCAACGATTTCGGCTTCCCGCTTGGAAATCCGGTGCTCGGCGGCGAGCTGGGCGAGGAAACGGCAGACTTCGCGGCGCCAGACGTCATGCCGGGCCGGAATCGAAAGCAGCGCGCGCGTATCGTCGTTGAAACCCGCCATATTGGCAAAGCCGGCCGTCTCGACGACCTGGTCGAGGTAGCGCCGGATGCCGTTCGGGCTGTCGTGGAACCACCAGGGCGGGCCGATCATCAGGCAGGGCCAATGGCCGACCATTGGCGCCATCTCGCGCGCATAGGTCGTCTCGTCGAGCGTGAAGAGCAGCACGCGCAGCCCCGGCGCATGGCCGTATCTGGAAAGCAGCGCATTCAGGCCGCCGACCCAGTCGGTGCTTGTCGGGATATCGGCGCCCATATTGGGGCCTCGGGTCGAGAAAAGTCCGCGGTCGGTGTTGCGTCTGGAGCCGGCATGGATCTGCATCACCATGCCGTCTTCAGCCGAAAGCCCGGCCATCTCGGTCATCATCTGGCCACGGAAGAGCTCGGCCTCCCCGGCCGAAAGCGGTCCCTTCAGCGCCTTCTCGAGCAACGCCTGCTTTTCGGCAAGCGGCAGATCTGATGTAAAGGCTGTGGGCACGCCGTGATCGGTCGCGGTGGCGCCGAACTGGCGGAAATAGGCGCGTCGGCGCCGATGCGCCTCGATAAGACCGTCCCAGCGCGTCACGTCGGTGCCGGTGATCTCTCCGAACTTGACAAGATTGTCGCGGAAGCCGACGGCGTCGGGATCGGTGACACTGTCCGGCCTGTAGGTGGTGCGCACCTTGCCGATCCATCCGTCGGCCGCCATCTTCTGGTGGTGCGCCAGAGGATCGAGCGCCCCATCCGTCGTCGCGATCGTTTCGATGCCGAATCGCTGATGCAGCGCCCGCGGGCGGAATTCGGGAAGGGCAAGCTGGGCATTGATATGATCGTAGAGCGCATCGGCATTGTCAGCCGTCAGCGGCTCGGTGCAGCCGAGTACGGCCGACATGGCGTGGTCGACCCAGAGGCTCGAAGGCGTTCCGCGGAAGAGATGATAATGTGCGGCAAATGTCCGCCAGATCGCCCGCCCCTCAGCCACCGGCTTGCCGTCGAGCCGCGGCACGCCGAGTTCGTCCAAAGTGACGCCGACGCTGTGCAGCATGCGGAAGAGATAGTGATCGGGAATGACCAGCAGCGAGGCCGCGTCTTCAAAGGGCTTGTCGTCGGCGAACCAGGAAGGTTCAGTATGCCCGTGCGGACTGACGATCGGAAGATTGCGTACTGTCTCGTAGAGGTCTCGCGCGATGGTCCGTGTTGCCGGATCAGCCGGGAAAAGCCGGTCCGGATGAAGAAAGCCGTTTCCTGCATCCATCAGTATTCCTCCCTGATGGCTAAGGGCCTACCCCACAAAATCAGGCACGGCAAGGTCTTTTAGTAACCAAACGGTACAGTTTTGCGCATGGCTGCGCCGAGTAGGGAAAGCATTGACGCGGCGGCCTATTTCCGCTTTGCAGAACCATCTGTTCTGCCGGTTTCGGCAAAGGAGGGTCTAGAGCCTTTCCGTGTTAGATTGTAGCATTCTGTTGGCTCAAACGGAGTCGGATGGTCGACCGGCCGGCGCGCGTCGTAGCCCAGTTCTACGGCCAAGCCGGCCGGTCAATCAGCTGGCCCGTTTCAGCCAACCCGAAGGGCCGGGCATCTTTCCGCCAGGGCAAAGGCGATTTGGCTCGGACGTACCAAGAGGTATGCCCTTCGCCAATCGCCTTTGCCCTGACGAAAATCTGCTCCGGCAGAATCCTGCAATCTAACCCGGAAAGGCTCTAATGTCCGACGAGACGAACCGCATCACCCAACTGGAAGAAATGCTGGCCCACCAGGCAAAGACGATCGAAGAGCTTTCCGATCAGCTCGCCGAGCAATGGAAAACGGTCGAACAGATGCGCACCAAGCTCGACCGGCTGACCGAACGCTTCCTGTCGCTCGAGGAGCAGTCACTGGAGGCGCCTGGCATCACCCGCCCGCCGCATTATTGACGACACGCGGCGCAATGCCGCGTGCCCGTCTCATTAGGATGGTGAATCAGACGCCGCCGATGCAGAGATATTTCATTTCCAGATAGTCGTCGGCGCCGTGCCGTGAGCCTTCGCGGCCGAGGCCGGATTGCTTGATGCCGCCGAAGGGCGCCGTCTCGGATGACATCAGGCCGGTATTGATGCCGATCATGCCGTATTCCAGCGCTTCCGCCACCCGCCAGACCTTTTTCAGATCGCCGGCGTAGAAATAGGCGGCGAGGCCGAACTCCGTGTCGTTAGCCTGTTGAATGACATCCTCGACCGTGTCGAAGCGAAAGAGCGGCGCCACCGGCCCGAAGGTCTCCTCGCGCGCCACCTTCATGCCGCGCGCAACGCCGGTCAGCACCGTCGGCGTGAAGAAGGTGCCGGCGCCGTCGATGCGCTTGCCGCCGGTCAACACCTTGGCGCCCTTGGCGAGCGCGTCGCTGACATGATCTTCCACCTTGGCAAGGCCTTGCTCGTCGATCAGCGGCCCGATCACGACACCCGGCTTGAAGCCATCGCCGACCGACATCTCGGCGACCTTGGCGGCCAGCTTGGCGGCGAAGGCGTCATAGACGTTCGACTGGACATAGAGACGGTTGGCACAGACGCAGGTCTGGCCGGCATTGCGGTATTTGGAGGCGATCGCGCCTTCGACGGCAGCGTCGAGATCGGCATCGTCAAAGACGATGAAGGGCGCGTTGCCGCCGAGCTCCAGGCTCACCTTCTTGATCTGGTCGGCGCACTGCCGCATCAGGATGCGGCCGACCTCCGTCGAACCGGTGAAGCTGATCTTGCGCACCTTTTCGTTGCCGCAGAGCTCGCGGCCGATTGCCGGGCCGTCGACACCGACGATGACGTTGAAGACGCCGGCCGGAATGCCGGCCTGCTCGGCGAGTACGGCAAGCGCGATCGCCGTCAGCGGCGTCTGTTCTGCGGGCTTCGAGACCACGGTGCAGCCGACGGCAAGCGCCGGAGCGATCTTGCGGGTGATCATCGCCGCCGGGAAATTCCACGGCGTGATCGTGCCGACGACGCCGACCGGCTGCCGGATGACGATCATCCGTTTATCGTCGGAAGGCGCGGGGATCGTCTCGCCATAGATGCGTTTGGCTTCTTCCGCATACCATTCGATATAGGCCGCGGCATAGAGGATCTCGCCGCGCGCTTCCGGGAACGGCTTGCCCATTTCGGCGGTCAGGATTGCGGCGAGTTCGTCGGCATTGGCGACCATCAGGTCGAACCATTTGCGCAGGATCGCGCTGCGCTCCTTGGCCGGACGGGCTGCCCAGGCCGGCTGGGCGGCATGAGCCGCATCGATCGCCGCCCGCGTCTCGGCCGCACCCATATCGGGCAGCGAGGCGAGCAGCTCACCGGTTGCCGGGTTCAGAACGTCGAATGTCCGAGTGGCATCGCCTGATGTCCAGACCCCGCCGATATGGCCGGCATCGCGCAGCAGCGGCGAGGAGAAGGGAACGTGCTTGGTCAGTGCGGTGGTGAAAGCCATGTCATATCCTCCTTGGGAGTGCGGCTGCCGGTTGCCGGCAGCCCGCTGAAATCCGGGTTCGGTGCGGTCACTTGCCCGCGCTCGCCTCCAGCATTGAGGCTTCGAGAATATCGAGCGCCTCGCCGAGGACCTCGTCCTGGATGGTGATCGGTGCGAGGAAGCGGATGACGTTTCCGTGGGTGCCGCAGGTGAGCAGGATCAGACCCTTGTCGAGCGCGGTCAGCCGCACCCGGTTGGCGAATTCCGCGCTCGGCAGTCCCGTCGTCCGGTCGTTGAATTCGACCGCGTTCATGAAACCCGGCCCGCGGATGTCGACGATCTCCGGCACCGTCTCGCGCAACGATTCCAGCCGCTGCTTCAGCCGCCCGCCGAGCTGGTTGGCCCGGTTGCAGAGATCCTCGTCGACAATGACGTCGAGCACGGCATGGGCGGCCGCGATACCGAGCGGATTGCCGCCATAGGTGCCGCCGAGCCCGCCCGGTCCCGGCGCATCCATGATTTCGGCGCGGCCGGTGACGGCGGCGAGCGGAAAGCCGCCGGCCAGGCTCTTTGCCATCGTTGTCAGGTCAGGCGCCACCTCGTGGTGATCCATTGCGAACATCCTGCCGGTGCGGGCAAAACCGGTCTGCACCTCGTCGGCGATCAGCAGGATGCCGTGCTGGTCGCAGAGCTCGCGCAGCGCCTTCATGAAGGCGGCGGGGGCCGCATAGAAGCCGCCTTCGCCCTGCACCGGCTCGATGATGATGGCGGCGACGCGCTGCGGATCGACATCGGCGGCAAAAAGCTTCTTCAGCGCCGCCAGCGACTGATCGGCGGTGACGCCGTGCAGCTCGATCGGGAAGGGAACGTGGAACACATCGCCCGGCATCGCGCCGAAACCGACCTTGTAGGGCACGACCTTGCCGGTCAGCGCCATGCCCATGAAGGTGCGGCCATGGAAGCCGCCGCCAAAGGCGATGACGGCCGAGCGGCCGGTTGCGGCGCGCGCGATCTTGACGGCGTTCTCGACCGCTTCGGCGCCTGTCGTCACGAAGATCGTCTTCTTCTCGAAGTCGCCGGGCACCAGCACGTTCAGCCGTTCGGCCAGATGGACGTAGCTTTCATAGGGCACCACCTGATGGCAGGTATGGGTGAAGCGATCGAGCTGATCCTTGACCGCTGCGATGACCCGGGGATGGCGGTGGCCGGTGTTGAGAACGGCGATGCCGGCGGCGAAATCGATGTAACGACGGCCCGCCTTGTCCCAGATCTCCGCATTCTCTGCGCGATCCGCATAAATCTGTGTCGTCATGCCGACGCCGCGTGAAATCGCAGCGTTCTTCCGGTCCGTAAGGTTGATCGCGTTCATCGATGCGCGCTCCTGCGCTGAAAAGGGGCTTCAGAACTATCTTGCATAAGTTCTGCAAGATGTGTAGAAAGTTCCTACATTTTTCCTGCAAGAAATCAAGCGACATTTTTTGCTTCAAACATCGCGCTTTTTGATGAAGGCTCTGGGGCGATTGGAATCGGGGATACTTTCGGATGAACGATAATGGACCTGTACGCTACAAGGTGGCGGAAGCCGCGCGGCTGGCAGGCGTTTCGGCCTCGACGCTGCGCCTCTGGGAAAGCCAGGGTCTGGTGGTTCCCGGCCGTTCGGAAACCGGTCATCGGCAATACAGCGCCGACGACGTGGCGCGGTTGAAGCGCATCTCCTGGTATCGTGTCGAGCGTGGCCTCAATCCCGCGGCAATCCGCGAGGCGCTGGAGAGCGAGGAGCCCTCCGCTGATAGCGCCGAGGCAAGCCAGGACAACGGTCTCGGCCGCAAGCTGCGCAGCCTGCGCCATGCGAGCGGCAAGACGCTCGATCAGGTGGCCGGCGACATCGGCGTCACCTCGTCGACGCTCTCGACGCTGGAGCGCACCTCGCAGGGCGTCAGTTTCAAGACGCTGCATGATCTTGCCGAATATTACGGCACCACCGTCTCCCGCCTTTCCGGCGAAGAAAGCGGGGACGTGCCGGTGCTGGTGCGCGCCGGCGAATGGCGCAAGTGGCCGGAAACAACGCCGGGTGTCACGGTGCAGCTCCTTGCCGAAGGCCGCAGGATGATGGATTGCCATCGTTTCGTGCTGGCGCCGGGTGCTGCCAGCGAAGGCGCCTATCGCCACGAGGGCGAGGAATTCATGCATGTTCTGTCCGGCCGGCTCGAACTGGTGCTCGACAGCGATCAATTCTTCGATCTCGGGCCTGGCGATTCACTTTATTTCGAAAGCCGCCGCGACCATTCCTGGCGCAATCGCCACGATGGCGAAACCGTGCTTCTCTGGATTAACACGCCGCCGACTTTCTGAACCGCCAGCACGATGCGAAGATTAAGAGAGGTAGAGCGTCCTAAATCCGTCCGAGAGGACGCACGCCACTCTAGTGGCAGGGAAAGCGGTTTCGCATTCTGCGCCTTTGCGCTATAGCGCTGCTGCATAATTCCTTAAATCGGAATCGATTTGAGGATAAAATTATGCAGCCATTCAAAGTGCTACAGCGTCCTTTGCGGCTCTCGAAAAGACGCGCGGCGCTGTAGGGGATGCATTCGAACGAAAGACAGTCTCATGGCGGCGACCATACGTTTTCACGAAGGCGATATTTCCGCGGCCGATGCCGCCCGCTACACCGGCGCGATAGCAATCGACACCGAAACGCTCGGCCTGGTGCCGCGCCGCGATCGGCTCTGCGTCGTCCAGCTTTCGCCGGGTGACGGCACCGCCGATATCATCCGCATCGCCGCCGGCCAGAAGCAGGCGCCAAATCTTGTCGCCCTGCTCGAAGACCCCACCCATCAGAAGATCTTTCATTACGGCCGCTTCGATATTGCCGTGCTCTTCCATACTTTCGGCGTCACGACGACCCCGGTTTTCTGCACCAAGATCGCCTCGCGCCTGATCCGGACCTATACGGATCGTCACGGCCTCAAGGATAATCTCAAGGAGATGCTCGACGTCGATGTCTCCAAGGCGCAGCAATCTTCCGATTGGGCGGCCGAGACGCTGTCTCCGGCCCAGCTCGAATATGCCGCGTCCGACGTGCTTTATCTGCATGCGTTGCGCGATAAGCTGACGGAACGCCTGATCCGCGACGGCCGCTACGATCATGCGACGGCCTGCTTCGAATTCCTGCCGACCCGCGCCAAGCTCGACCTGCTCGGCTGGGAAGAGGCCGATATCTTCGCCCACAGCTGAGCGAATTGCTTTCATTCTGCGTTTGCTAATAACCGTGCGGCAGACTTGTCCACGGCCGTTAGCGGTTCATTAACGCCTGTTTATTAACATTCCTGTTAATTTTTATGCATTCGATGACGCCGAAACTGCGTCATGCGGACAGGAGGATCTGCTGGGATGCAAGGGGGCCGGATGAGCGCGGTCCTTTTCTAGAGCCTGCTTTCATCGTCACTTTACGAAAGGAGCATGCCATGTTGACTCCCGTTCGTGCAGCGTCCAATGCAAGCTTTTCGTCCCAGGGTCAGACAGCGGCGATCGTCGCCAGCGGTCTCGGCCACTCCGTGATTGCCCCCCCGCCTGTCAACGCCGTCGAAGCCGCAGACCTCAATTCCGCCATTGCCGGCAAGCTCAATATTCTGCTCCTTGCGGCGCGCGAGCGCATGGTCGAAGCCCTTTTCGATGTCATCGATGCGGCAGGCCGCTCGATCTCGCTGGATCGTGGCGAGGACGAGAGCAATCTTGCCTTCGCCTCTCGGCTGGCCGATGCCATCCGGCAGCTGCCAACCGCTGGGATCGACGAGGTTGAGCGCCAGCTCACCGAGCAGGGGCATAGCGTGCCGCTCCGGACAATCGCCGAGGCCCTGAAGAACCCGACAGGCCCTGAAGCCGCCCGCATCGTCGCCTATCTGGAAATCGTCCGCTACAAGGATCGCGACCTCGCCGCCCGCGCCGTCGTCCGCTCCTATGGCCAGAATGACGCTTCGCCGATGCGCGCCGAAGCTCGCCCCGAGATCCGGCTGCATGAGGACAGCCTGCCTGCCGCCATGCGCCAGCCGGCAGACAAGGTGGCCGCGCCGGCCGATTCGCTGATCGAGGCCGCAGCTCTGACGACCACCGAAGAAGCGCTTATCGCCGAATCCGTGGAAGCTGCCGATCCGGAAACGTCGCAGGCTGAAAACCGGGCTCAGTCCACCCCGGCGACGGCAAGCGAGGTCGCCCCGGAAATGTCTGGGTCGAAGGAGATCGAAACCCGGCAAGCCTCGTCGACGGAAGCCGCAGCGGCCGACGATACGCAGGAAACGCCGGAGCCGCCTGCCATCCAACCCCACGCGACGTCGGAAAAGGTCGATCCTGTCATTCCCAGGAACTGGGCAGGAATCGTTGCCTCCATGACCGAAGAAGTCTCCGAGCTGATCGCCACGATCATCCGCGAGCAAGACGTCGAAACCGTGCTGGAGGATGTTGCTGTCGAGGCGGCAGTGGAGATTGATGCGATCCTCGACGACGCCGTCATCAGCGATGCGACCGCGACCTTGAGGCAGCCGGCCGAATTCACAGCACCCGATCCCCGCCAATCAGCAGCACTCCGCCCACCGCAGATGGATATTGAGGCCGCGGCGGCGGCAGCCCGTCAGCCGAAAGAAATCTCCGCGCTACCGCAGATGATGCCGATCCCCGAGACGGCCGAGGCCTCCTATGTGCCGCTGGCGGCAAAGATGCCGGAGGGCCTTGCCTATAGCCAGCTGCCCTACCAATTCGCCAAGGATACGCCATCGAACGAGAAGGCGGGCGAAACGCACCACCAGCATCAGAACCACCGCGACGACGCGTCCGAGGATCAGCAGCAGGCACGGTCCGGTGGCGAGGATGCCGAGCCCGATGCCGAAACGACCGACGCGGCACCCGAGCGGAGGACGCCGAGGATGATCGATGCCGAACCGTTGGCTTATCAGCCCGGCCGCCCGGCCGACGACCCGGTCTATGCGCTCTATCAGCGCATGGTCGGCTGGGAATAACACTTTGATCGCCTGAAAATGAAGAACCCGCCGGATCGCTCCGGCGGGTTCTTCAATTCAAAGGCGGATGCGAGGCTTATTCGCCGCCGCGGTTCTTCAGGGCTGCGCCCAGGATGTCGCCGAGCGAAGCGCCGCTGTCGGACGAACCGAACTGGGCAACGGCTTCCTTCTCTTCCGCAATCTCCAGAGCCTTGATGGACAGCATGATCTTGCGGTCCTTCTTGGAGAAGTTGGTGACGCGGGCGTCGAAGACCTGGCCGACCGAGAAGCGCTCAGGGCGCTGTTCGTCGCGGTCGCGGGCGAGATCGGCGCGACGGATGAAGGAAGTGATGTCTTCGTGGTTGACGAGCTTCACTTCGACACCGCCGTCGTTGACCGCGGTGACTTCGCAGGAAACGACTGCATTCTTGCGCAGGTCGCCAGAAGCAGCGGCGTCGCCGACTGCATCCTTGCCGAGCTGTTTGATGCCGAGCGAGATGCGTTCCTTCTCGACATCGACGTCGAGAACGACGGCCTTGACGACGTCACCCTTGTTGAACTCCTCGATGACCTGTTCGCCCGGACGGTTCCAGTCGAGGTCGGAGAGGTGCACCATGCCGTCGACATCGCCGTCGAGGCCGATGAACAGGCCGAATTCGGTCTTGTTCTTGACTTCGCCTTCGACTTCAGTGCCAGCCGGATGGCTGCGGGCGAATGCTGCCCACGGGTTTTCCAGCGTCTGCTTGAGGCCGAGCGAAATACGGCGCTTGGACGGATCGACTTCGAGAACGACGACTTCGACTTCCTGGCTCGTGGACAGGATCTTGCCGGGGTGAACGTTCTTCTTGGTCCAGGACATTTCCGAGATGTGGATCAGGCCTTCGATGCCTGGCTCCAGCTCGACGAATGCACCATAGTCGGTGATATTCGTAACGGTACCGGAAATCTTCTTGCCTTCCGGATACTTGGCCTGGATGCCATCCCACGGATCGCTCTCGAGCTGCTTCATGCCGAGCGAGATACGGTGGGTTTCCTGGTTGATGCGGATGATCTGAACCTTGACCTGCTGGCCGATGTTCAGGATTTCCGACGGATGGTTCACACGGCGCCATGCCATGTCAGTGACGTGCAGCAGGCCGTCGATGCCGCCGAGATCAACGAACGCACCGTAATCGGTGATGTTCTTGACGACGCCGTCAACAACCTGGCCTTCTTCGAGGTTCTGAACGATTTCAGAACGCTGTTCGGCACGGGATTCTTCCAGAACCGTACGGCGCGAAACCACGATGTTGCCGCGGCGCTTGTCCATCTTGAGGATTTCGAAGGGCTGCGGATTGTGCATCAGCGGGGTCACGTCGCGGATCGGGCGAATATCGACCTGAGAACGCGGCAGGAAGGCGATCGCACCGTCGAGGTCGACCGTGAAGCCGCCCTTGACCTGGTTGAAGATCACGCCTTCGACGCGCTCGCCAGCTTCGAACTTGGCTTCGAGCTTGACCCAGCTTTCTTCGCGGCGAGCCTTCTCGCGCGACAGAACGGCTTCGCCAAGCGCGTTTTCGATGCGCTCGACATAAACTTCGACTTCGTCGCCGACCTTCAACAGGCCGTCCTTGGCGCGCGCGCCGAATTCCTTGAGCGCGATGCGGCCTTCAACCTTCAGGCCGACGTCGACAACGGCGACGTCCTTCTCGATGCCCGTGACGATGCCCTTGGTGACATAGCCTTCGGCCAGGTCGTTCTTGGCAAAGGACTCTTCGAGAAGAGCCGCGAAATCCTCGCGGGAGGGGGTAGCTACTGACATAAAATCTCCTGCGTGTCCTGAAACGGAAGCGGACACGTATGCGCCGGTTGGTTTGCGTTGAACGGGCCTGAACCCAGTCCGCCCTCTCTTACGAAGGCAATCCGGCGCTTGGACGGAATTTCAGGCTTGCTATATTAGAAGCGATCCATGCTCAGAGCACGCAAAATCGCTTGAATTTAGGCATTTCGGCTCAAGACCGCATCGATGATCGATTGAGCAGCTTGAAACGCGGCCTCTATACTCATTTCCGACGTATCAAGCAAGTGCGCATCGACCGCTGGTTTCAAAGGGCTGTCGGCCCGTCCCATGTCGCGTTCGTCGCGCCGCTTGACGTCCTCGAAGATCGCATCGAAATCTGCCGCAGCGCCCTTGCCGAGGATCTCGTCATAACGGCGCCTTGCGCGAACTTCCGGCGACGCCGTTACATAGAGTTTCACCGGCGCATCCGGGCAGACGACGGTGCCGATATCGCGCCCGTCGAGCACGGTTCCCGGCGCTTTCGCCGAAAACCGCCGTTGCGCTTCGACCAGAGCCCGGCGCACCGCCGGCATGACGGCAATTTTCGAGGCGGCTTCGCCGATCTCATGTTTGGAAAGTATATCGCGATCCAATCCAGCGAGTTCAACCTCTCTTGCGATCTTTTCCGCTACCGCCTCGTCGTCGAGCGGCAGGCCGGCATCGAGCAGCGCCTTGGCCGTGGCGCGATAGGTCAGGCCGGTATCCAGATGATGGAAGCCGTATTGGTCGGCGATGCGGCGTGAAAGCGTGCCCTTGCCGGCTGCCGCCGGGCCATCGATGGCGATAATGAAGGTCTTGTTTGTCATCAAATCAATCCTGCGGCGCCGCGCCGAAACCGCGAATGAGTTTGTCTTCGCGGAATTGCCGCGGCGGGTAGATCATTCCGGCACCTCGTCGATCCTTGCTCCAAGGCCGGTCATCAGCTGCATGAATTCAGGAAAGCTGGTCGCGATCATCGCCGCGTCGTCGATCGTGACAGGATGCTCCGAGGCAAGCCCCATGACAAGGAAGCTCATGGCGATGCGATGGTCGAGATGTGTGCTGACCTTGCCGTCGGTAGCGTTGCCGAGGCCCTTGCCGTCAGGCCGGCCGCGCACGATGAGAAAATCCTCGCCTTCGTCGCAATCCACCCCATTGAGTTTCAGTCCGTCGGCCACAGCGGAAAGACGGTCGGACTCCTTGACGCGCAATTCCTCAAGCCCCTTCATGACGGTGACGCCCTCAGCGAAACAGGCGGCGACGGCGAGAATAGGATATTCGTCGATCATCGACGGCGCGCGATCTTCGGGAACGGTCACGCCCTTGAGCTCGGAATGGCGCACGCGCAGATCCGCCACGTCCTCGCCGCCGGCAAGACGCGCATTCAGCACCTGGATATCAGCCCCCATCTCCTGCAGCGTCAGGATCAGCCCGGTACGGGTCGGGTTCATCAGCACGTTGACGATGGTGATGTCGGAGCCGGGGACAAGCAGCGCTGCAACCAGCGGGAAGGCGGTGGAAGAAGGATCACCGGGAATGTCGATCACCTGGCCCGCCAGCTTGCCCCGGCCTTCGAGCCGGATCGTGCGGACGCCCTCCTCGTCCGTCTCGACGGAAAGGGCGGCGCCGAAACCCTGCAGCATCTTTTCGGTATGGTCGCGCGTCATCACCGGCTCGATGACCGTGGTGACACCCGGCGTATTGAGGCCGGCAAGCAGCACGGCCGATTTCACCTGGGCGGATGCCATCGGCACCCGATAGCGGATCGGGCTCGGCGTTCCCGGGCCTCTGAGCGTCACCGGCAGCCTGTCGCCCTCGGAGGCGCTGACCTGCACGCCCATTTCGCGCAGCGGATTGAGCACGCGGCCCATCGGCCGTTTCGAAAGCGAGGCGTCGCCGATGAAGGTGGAGCGAAAGTCGTAGGTGCCGACGAGGCCCATGGTCAGCCGCACGCCGGTGCCGGCATTGCCGAAGTCGAGCGGCGCGTCAGGTGCAAGCAGCGCGCCGTTGCCGGTGCCCTCGATCAGCCATTGTTCGCCCTCCTTGCGGATTCTGGCGCCCATTGCCTGCATTGCCCGGCCGGTATTGATCACGTCCTCGCCTTCGAGCAGGCCGGTGATCCGGGTTTCGCCGGAAGCAAGCCCGCCGAACATGAAGGAACGATGCGAGATCGACTTGTCGCCCGGAATACGCACGCTGCCCGTAAGACCGGCGGATTTGCGGGCGGTGGCGGGCCTGGGCGCAGAGCCTTGCAACATGCGTAATCCTTTGCAAATGCAGTCTATTTTTGCCACAAGACAGGCTTGGCCGGTCGCAATTCCCGTCCGCTTCTGCAGCTGTTGCGGCTCGTTAACACAAACGCGCCGGGCGGTCATCCGTCGGCTTGCCAAAAACCCCGGGCTCCGATCGCAAAGTTTGGCTTTGACATGGGAAGCCACAGCGATTAAGGGGACCGGCTTATAAATTCCGATGGAACGCCGGCTTGATCGGCATTTGCCGAATCTCTTATTCGGTCATTCACACGAGGCTTATAGTGGCGAAAGCGGAACTTGGAACCAAGCGTACCGATCCGGAAACCGGCAAGAAGTTTTATGATCTGAACCGGGATCCGATCGTTTCTCCTTATACCGGCAAGTCCTATCCTCTGTCCTTCTTCGAAGAAACCTCGGCGATCGCCGAAGTTGCCGAAGAAGACGAGGTCGCGGAAGTCGATACTGAAAACACCGAAGTCGAACTGGTTTCGCTGGAAGATGCCGATGAAGCCGCCGGCGGCGACGACATTCCCGATATCGGCGATGACGATGTTGAAATCGAAGGCGACGACGACGACGATACCTTCCTCACACCGGACGAAGACGACGACGATGACGACATGAGCGACATCATCGGCGTGACCGGCGACGACGACGAAGTCTGACGACTGCATTTCGGCCCGGCGAGGAAAAAATTCTCCGGGCCGCATTTTTTTAGGCTTGCTATCTCTGAAAACCGGAAGTAATAAGCCGCCACTCCGCAGGGCACGCCTTGAGGAGTATCCCAGGACCGGCCTCGAGCCGGACCACCTTGATGGGGCTATAGCTCAGCTGGGAGAGCGCTTGCATGGCATGCAAGAGGTCAGCGGTTCGATCCCGCTTAGCTCCACCACGCTTCGCCCTTACGGGCTTCGCGTGGCACCGCCGCGAGAAACCGTTAGGCCGAAGCAGTGCCCGGCATAGCCCGAAGGGCGACGACGGGCTGAAACGCTGATGTGGTATGTTTATATTCTCCGCAGCGTTGATTTTCCCGATCAGGAATATACCGGGTCTACCGCAGATCTGAAACAGCGGCTTGCGGCTCACAATGCCGGAAAATCCACCCACACTGCCAAATTCGTACCATGGAATTTGCTCTGGTATTGTGCCTTTCCCGACAAGCACAAAGCCCTTGAATTCGAAAAATATCTGAAATCGCATTCTGGCAGGGCTTTTGCCAGCAAGAGATTAGTCTAGCTTGATTGGGATCCCGGTCGCCTGACCAATTAAAAGACCGATTCCGATTAAGCACCACATGCTCCCGTGCGAAAACCGAACAGCTAAATTCTGCGGATATGCTTGGCACATTCGCAAAGAAAAGACTCTGATCGCCCCGACCGCAACTCCGGCAGGCCGCCTGCGCAGCCCGCCGGCGCCTTGCGCTCACATCTCGACGATAACAGCCGTCACCCGCTTGACCACCGGCAGCACCAAGAGCAGGACGGGAAAGGCGATCGCCCAGGAGAGCGCCCATGCGGAGGGCCACATGGCAAGTGCAGGCGCAGTCAGGCGGCCTTGTGCTCTCACGATGCTGATCGCTGAGACGATGGATGTCATCAACAGCGAGAGGATAAGCGGCATGACGATCGTATTGTAACGTCTGGGGAGTTTGCCTTTGGGCATTTTGATCTCCGTAAGGTGCCGATCAGACAATTGCGCAGCGCCGATCGGCGGGTTGCGCGTTGATTGACGTAAACGCTTACGGAGCTTCGATCTGAAGCAACGCCGTTTCTATGGCCGAAAATGTGTTGCCATTCAAGTCCGCCCCCATCCGCTTCCGATCGCCTTTGCCAATTCCTCAATGAGAGGATGTATGTTCGTTGCTGGAATCTCAGCGATTCGGCTCCAGGACCCTCAGCCAATGACCAGATCAAGACGCCGTCGCATCATCCGGACCCGACGAACCCTGACCGGGCTCGCCCTCGTCGGCTCGATCTCGTTTCTGGCTGGCATGACCGATGCGACCGGTCTTCTGCTGACCGGCGATTTCGTCTCCTTCATGACAGGCAACACGACGCGGGCGGCACTGGCCTTGAGTGAGGGCAATCTTTATCACGCGGCGGTCCTGATCTCCGCCATCGTCGTTTTCGTGCTCGGCAACGCGGCTGGGGTCGTCATCGCTCATGTCTCCGAGCGCCGCATCTTCGTGGTGCTCGGCTGCGTCGGTCTCGTCCTGGCGCTCGCGTCGATGATGACGGTGCAGAACATGCTGTTCGCTCGGTTCTACATGATCGTTTTTTCCATGGGCATGGTGAACGCTGCCGTCGAACACATCGAAGGCCTGCCGATCGGCCTAACCTATGTGACCGGCGCCCTGTCGCGCTTCGGCCGCGGCATCGGCCGCTGGATCATCGGCGACCGCCATATCGAATGGACGATCCAGATTGTGCCCTGGGGGGGCATGATGCTTGGCGCGATCGTCGGCGCCGTCCTGACGCGGCTGACGGGCGCGCATGCACTGTGGCTGGTCTCCCTCTTCGCCATGGTGCTTGCACTTGCTGCCATGTTCATCCCGCGGCCGCTTCAGCGGCGCTTCAACCAGAAGATCGCGCCACATCGATCGGCCGCTGCGCGCGTGAAATAGAACCGTCGCATTCCTGTTACCGTCGAATCGGATAGAAAGGACCGCCGCCAATCCCCAAGGAGTGGGTCTTGTTCCTGATTTCGAAGCTTGTCTGGATTTTCGCTCAACCGCTGTCGCTGGCATTCTTCCTCGTCTTTTTTGCCCTGCTTGCCGGTCTTCTGCGCTGGCGTACCTTAAATATCCTCGGCGCAACGGGTGCGGCCCTCATCCTTTTCGTCACGCTCTACACCACGGCCGGCAACCTTCTGATGCAGGGTCTCGAGCAGCGCTTCGCAAAGCCCGCCGCTGATCCGGGTAGCCTGCAATGCATGATCGTGCTCGGCGGCGCCTTCGAAAATGAGGTGAACACGGCGCGCCACGGCATAGAATTAAACGGCGGGGCCGACCGCTTCATCGAAGCCTTGCGGCTTGCGCAGAAATTTCCGCAGTCGCGCATTCTGGTATCGGGCGGCGACGGCTCCATTTCGGGCATCTACGAAGGCGATGCGGCGGCATCCGAGCGCTTCTTCCCGCTCTTCGGCGTTGGCAGGGATCGCCTGATCGAAGAGAGGCAATCGCGCACGACCTTTGAAAACGCCGTTAACACCAAGGAATTCCTGGCAAGCCAGGGGCTTTCCAATTGCCTGCTGATCACGTCGGGTTTCCACATGCCGCGGTCCGTCGGCATCTTCCGCAAGCTCGGCATCGATATCGTGCCCTGGCCGACCGATTATCGCACCGATGGCCAGGTGAGGCTCGGGCTCGATTTCACCCAGCCGAACCTCAACGCGCAGAACCTGGCGACGGCGATCCGCGAATGGTACGGCCTGGTAGGATATTATGTCGCCGGTCGCACATCGGAACTTTATCCGCAATAGAGCGCCGCGCGTCCAACAGGACGCGCCAAGGACGCTCTATCACTTTGAATTTGCGAATGACTCGAAAATCGATTCCGATTTCGGGTCTTGCGCTGAGCTATTTCTTCGAGATGGTGACGAATTTCGTGCCGCGGACGCGGGCCGTCACGATGCAGGGATCACCTTCGGTGCGGTCGCAGAAACGCGGATGCATCTTCATCGCCAGCACCATGTTGCCGAAGCGCTGGACGAAATCGTAGCCATAGATCTGCGCCGTCGCGATCATGAAATAACCGCCCTCGGCAACCTGCAGGTAGAAATTATAGGTGCAGCCGTCGTCATTGCATTGCGGCCCCTTCTGCCCGTCGCAGGTCAGCTGGCCCTCGTTGACCACCGCATCGATCAGGCCATCATTGTTGATGTCCTGCCGGGTGATGAAGCCGTCGGCAAATTCGGCCGTCTTGCACTGCTCCTGGAAGTGTTTCTTCTCGTAGATCTCAGGATCCGAGATCAACGATTGCTGGCCGAAGGCGACAGCCGGCATGACAAGCAGCAGGACGATATTCAGAACGGCGAGCACCAGCGTTTTCACGGCTTTCCTCTTTTGGATAAAGGCTCTGTAGCCTAGAGCATGATGCCGAAAAGTGTGAGCGGTTTTCGGACGACATCATGCTCTAACTACATAATTTAGAACAGGATTCAGATTTTTGGTCGACCCGGCCTAAAATCATCCTGTTCTAATGCATGTCGTCTAGAAGTGTGCAGCGGTTTTGGGACAAAGACATGCATCAAATAAAGACCTTCGCTTTATGACGCCGCCGCCTTGCGCCGCCCTTGCCGCCGTGGTTCTTTCCCGAGAATAGGTAGAGCATGATGTCGTCCGAAAACTGCTGACACTTTTCAGCATCATGCTCTGAAACTTCTGCCGGTTCCGAGGTTCGCATGTCCTTGCTCGTCTATCTTGATTATGCCGGCATTGCGCTGTTTGCCGCGACGGGCGCGCTCGCCGCCTCGCGCAAGCAGTTGGACCTGATCGGTTTTCTGTTTTTCGCCATGGTGACGGGAACGGGCGGCGGCACGGTGCGCGATATCGTGCTCGGCCGCGTGCCGGTCTTCTGGGTTCTGAACCCGGCCTATATCCTCGTCTGCTGCGTCATGGGCGTCATCGTTTTCTTCACCGCCCACCTGCTGGAATCGCGCTATCGCCTGCTGATCTGGCTAGATGCGATCGGCCTTGCCGCCTATTGCGTGATCGGCGCCGCCAAGGGCCTCGCCGCCACCGGCTCGCCGACCATCGCGATCGTCACCGGCACGCTGACGGCGACCTTTGGCGGCATCCTGCGCGATCTGATGGCAAACGAGCCTTCGGTGTTGTTGAGGCCGGAAATCTACGTGACCGCAGCCCTCATCGGCGCCGGCGTCTTCACGCTCGCCAATGCGCTCGGAATGCAGCTCTATCTGGCGTCTGCCTGCGGCGTCGTGGCGGCCTTTGCGGTGCGCGGTGGAGCCCTGTGGTTCGGCTGGACCTTCCCGACCTACAGGCACAAGCCTGGCCGGCATCCGGACGATGTCATGTGAAGCCTAATGCATGTCGCCCAAAAGTGCGCAGCGGTTTTGGGACACCGACATGCATAAAAAAAAGATCTAAAGGGCGTCGCATGAGGCCGATCCGGCGCGGCTCTAGAGGTGTCGTCAGCCCTGCTTCGCGCGCAGGCGGATCACCACGTCGACATGGGCGATCTCCATGCCTTCCGGCGGTTCCGGCAGATTGGCGATCGTCAGGTTGCTGACGGGAATGTCGAGCACCTCGTTTTCGCCTTCGACGAAGAAATGGTGATGGTCGGAAACATTGGTGTCGAAATAGGTCTTGGCGCTCTCGACGGCGAGAACCCGGATGAGACCAGCTTCCGTGAATTGGTGCAGCGTGTTGTAGACGGTTGCCAACGACACCGGCACGCCGGCGGCAACCGCCTCCTCATGCAGTTCCTCGACGGTCAAATGCCGGTCGCCCTTGGCAAACAGGAGGTCGCCGAGCGCGACGCGCTGGCGGGTGGGGCGCAGGCCTGCACCGCGCAGCCTTACCTCTATTGCGATCGGGAGTGCACCCGTCATCAAAACCAACTCCAGTTATTCTGGCATAAAGCAATCATGTTTCTTTAAGGGGTATAACTTTTGCATCGGAGCCTTTCAATAGTTCAATGGGGACAGGAGCCTGATAAACGCGGCAAAAACGGGCTTTTGACGCAAATAGGTCTGGTCCCGGCCCTAGCCTTCCTGTATGCGACCACCAAATAATGGCGCAAGCCTGGTCCGGGGCGATGAATGAAGCTGCCTTGCTTGTGCTTCATTTTCTGAAGAACTTGGACTACACGTTCACATCCATCGGCTTGATGCGGGGGGAAAAGAAACTTTATGACGACCAGACAGTCCAGCTTCTCGTATGAAGAACTCATCGCTTGCGCCCATGGCGAGCTGTTCGGCCCCGGCAATGCGCAGCTGCCCCTGCCGCCTATGCTGATGGTTCACCGCATCACGGAGATTTCCGAAACGGGCGGCACCTTCGATAAGGGCTACCTCCGGGCCGAATATGACGTTCGCCCGGATGACTGGTATTTTCCCTGCCATTTCGAAGGCAATCCGATCATGCCAGGCTGCCTCGGTCTCGACGGCATGTGGCAGTTGACCGGTTTCTTTCTGGGTTGGCTCGGCGAGGCAGGCCGTGGCATGGCGCTTTCAACAGGCGAAGTGAAATTCAAGGGCATGGTCCGGCCAGAGACGAAGCTGATCGAATATGGAATCGACTTCAAGCGTGTCATGCGCGGCCGTCTGGTCCTCGGCACGGCCGACGGCTGGCTAAAGGCGGACGGCGAGACCATATATCAGGCGGCCGACCTTCGCGTCGGTCTATCGAAAGACAAGACGGCCTGAAACCGCATTTCGAGCGGCTGACGAAAACAACAAAGGTTTGATTAGATGAGACGGGTAGTTGTCACGGGTCTGGGTGTCGTGTCCTCGATCGGAAACGACGCGGCCGAAGTCACCGAATCCTTGCGGCAGGCAAAGTCGGGTATCTCCTTTTCGAGCGATTTCGCCGAACATGGATTCAAGTGCCAGGTTTGGGGCAGTCCGAAGCTCGGTTCGGCGGAACTTGCCGAACTGGTCGACCGCCGCGCCATGCGCTTCCTGTCGCAGGGCGGCGCCTGGAACCATGTCGCCATGAAGCAGGCGATTGCCGATTCCGGTCTCGAGGACAAGGACATCGGCAACAACGAGCGTACCGGTATCATCATGGGCTCCGGCGGCCCGTCCACCCGCACCCTCATCGAGGCTGCCGAAATCACTGTGAAGAACAACAGCCCGAAGCGTATCGGCCCCTTCGCCGTGCCGAAGGCGATGTCCTCGACCGCATCGGCCACACTCGCCACCTGGTTCAAGATCCACGGCGTCAATTATTCGATCTCGTCGGCCTGCTCGACGTCGGCGCATTGCATCGGCAACGCCGCCGAGATGATCCAGTGGGGCAAGCAGGACGTGATGTTCGCTGGCGGCCACGAGGACCTCGACTGGACGATGTCGAATCTCTTCGACGCCATGGGCGCCATGTCCTCCAAATATAACGACACGCCGGACAGCGCTTCGCGCGCCTATGACGTCAACCGCGACGGTTTCGTCATCGCCGGCGGCGCCGGCGTGCTGGTGCTCGAGGAGCTGGAGCGTGCCAAGGCCCGCGGTGCAAAGATCTATGCCGAAATCGTCGGCTACGGCGCAACCTCGGACGGCTACGACATGGTTGCCCCCTCGGGCGAGGGCGCTATCCGCTGCATGCGCCAGGCGCTCGCCACCGTCAAAGGTGACGTCGACTATATCAACACCCACGGCACGTCGACGCCGGTCGGCGACAGCAAGGAAATCGGCGCCATCCGCGAGGTATTCGGCTCGAAGATTCCGCATGTCCAGTCGACCAAGTCGCTGACCGGCCATTCGCTTGGCGCTGCCGGTGTGCAGGAATCGATCTATTCCCTGCTGATGATGCAGCAAGGCTTCATTGGCGAAAGCGCTCATATCACCGAGCTTGATCCCGAATTCGAAGGTGTCCCGATCGTGCGCAAGCGCATCGATGACGCCAAGATTGACATTGCCCTCTCCAATTCCTTCGGCTTCGGCGGCACCAACGCCACGCTCGTCTTCCAGCGCTATAACGGATAATAATATGACGGGAATTATGCAGGGTAAGCGCGGGCTCATCATGGGCGTCGCCAACAACCACTCGATCGCCTGGGGGATTTCAAAAGCTCTCGCCGCACAGGGTGCGGAACTCGCCTTCACCTATCAGGGCGATGCGCTCGGCAAGCGCGTCAAGCCGCTTGCTGCCGAGGTCAGCTCGGATTTCGTGCTGCCCTGCGACGTCGAGGACACCGCCTCGGTCGATGCCGTGGTCGACGCGATCAAGGAGCGCTGGGGCAAACTCGATTTCATCGTCCATGCCATCGGCTTTTCCGACAAGAATGAGCTCAAGGGTCTCTACGCCGATACGACGCGTGAAAATTTCAGCCGCACAATGGTCATTTCCTGTTTCTCCTTCACCGAGATCGCCAAGCGCTGCGCTCCGTTGATGGAAGATGGCGGTGCGATGCTGACGCTGACCTACAATGGCTCGACGCGCGTCATCCCGAATTACAACGTCATGGGGGTTGCCAAGGCAGCGCTTGAGGCTTCGGTGCGCTATCTCGCCGCCGACTACGGCCCGCGCGGCATCCGCGTCAATGCCATTTCCGCCGGCCCGATCCGCACGCTTGCCGGCGCCGGCATCTCCGATGCGCGCGCGATCCTTTCCTGGAATCAGCGCAATGCGCCGCTGCGCAAGACTGTGACCATCGATCAGGTCGGCAGCTCGGCTCTCTACCTGCTCTCCGACCTTTCCTCCGGCGTCACCGGCGAAATCCATTTCGTCGACGCCGGCTTCAACGTCACCTCCATGCCGACGCTGGAAACGCTGCGCAAAGCGGACGTCGAATAAACATTATTCGATCGAAACTCAAAGGCCGTGCGCAGATGATGCGCACGGCCTTTTTCTATCGATAAGAATGATCGGATCGAGGCTGCTTGAGCCCTATTTCTTCGCCCACAGCACCTTGAAGCGGGCGTTGCGGCAGGTTTCGCCGCTTTCCCTGAAATTCGCCGCCAGAACCGGCTCGTAAGGCAGGCCGCGATTGGCGACGAGCATCAGGCGGCCGCCGCCGCGAAGGGCGGATGCGGCAGTCTTGATCATTGCCTGGCCGAGTGCCGGCTCGGCTGCGTGCCCCTCGTGGAAGGGCGGGTTCATGATGACGAGATCGTATTTGTCCTTGACCGGCTCACCCGCCAGATCGTGCCAGTAGAAGCGCGCAGGCGCGTTCGGGCAGTTCTCCGCCAGATTATCCCTGGCAGCCTCCAGAGCCGCGTGATCGGCCTCGTAGAGGTCGAGGCGCGTCAGTCCACGCGACTTCTGGGCCAGCTCGACGGAGAGATAGCCCCATCCGGCGCCAAAATCCGCAACGTCGCCGGTGAAGTCCTGCGGTAGGCGCGAGGCCAGCAGTTCCGATCCGGCATCGATGCGGTCATGCGAGAACATGCCGGCGGTTGCATTGAAACGGCCGTCGACGCGCACCGGCCCTTTTGCCAGCTTGGAGACAATCTCATCGGCATCCGCCGGCCGGCCGAACCAGAAGGCGACGCCGTGATATTTCGGCATATGGTCGACGGCGAGATTGAAACCTTCCATCCGCTTGCGCAGCGGCTGGATGCCGTCTTCCTTCGCGCCGGCAACGACGATCAGGCCGCCGACCCGTGTGCGGGCAATAGCGGCAGCAAGATTGGCCTCGTTCTCACCCTTGTGCTTGGTGCAGAGCACCAGAGCCGCATCGTAGTCCTCGCCGTCGATCTCCGGCTTCGCTTCGATGCGCTGCGCCAGCAGCTGCCGATAGAGTGGCCGGAAGCCCTGGACGGCGCTGAGCGAGGCGGCAAAGCCTTCCGGCAGCGCAAAGCCTGCCTCGGCGCCGAGGAAGAGCACGCGCTCGCCCTCGCCGGGCGCCTCGACTGTGCCGCTGGCAAAGGGATGGAACAGGGTCTTCAGCGTCTCGCTGCTCATGGGCCTCGTCTCGTCTTAAAGCATGTCGCGCAAAAGTGTTCAGCGGTTTTGCGATCACGACATGCGCAAAACCAAGGCCCTAAAGTGTGGCAAGCGAATCTGAAAGATCGCGCCACGCTTTAGGATACAAAAAAGGGCGCGGAAGCATTCCCGCGCCCGATATTAAATTTGGAAGGCGGCTTATTCGGCCGCTTCTTCCTTCTTCTTCTCGTTCGGGATTTCCTGGCCGGTGGCCTGGTCGACGACCTTCATCGACAGGCGAACCTTGCCGCGTTCGTCGAAGCCGAGCAGCTTGACCCAGACCTTGTCGCCTTCCTTGACGACGTCCTGCGTCTTGGCAACACGCTCAGAAGCGAGCTGCGAGATGTGGACGAGACCGTCGCGGGCGCCGAAGAAGTTGACGAAGGCGCCGAAGTCGGCGGTCTTGACGACCGTGCCTTCGTAGACCTGGCCGATCTCAGGCTCGGCGACGATCGAGTGGATCCACTTGCGGGCCGCTTCGATCTCCTTGCCGGAGGACGAAGCGATCTTGACGGTGCCGTCGTCCTCGATGTTGATCTTCGCGCCGGTCTTTTCGACGATTTCGCGAATGACCTTGCCGCCGGAGCCGATGACTTCGCGGATCTTGTCGACCGGGATGTTCATGACTTCGATGCGCGGGGCGAATTCACCGAGCTGGCCGCGGCTTTCGGTAATGGCCTTGGACATTTCGCCGAGGATGTGGGCACGACCGCCTTGGGCCTGGCCAAGGGCGACCTTCATGATCTCTTCGGTGATACCGGCGATCTTGATGTCCATCTGCAGCGAGGTGATGCCGTCGGCGGTACCGGCGACCTTGAAGTCCATGTCGCCGAGGTGGTCTTCGTCACCGAGAATGTCGGAGAGGACAGCGAAGCGATCGCCTTCCAGGATCAGACCCATGGCGATACCGGCCACCGGCTTTGCCAGCGGAACGCCGGCGTCCATCAGAGCGAGCGAGGTACCGCAGACCGTTGCCATCGAGGACGAGCCATTCGACTCGGTGATCTCGGAGACGACGCGCAGCGTGTAGGGGAACTGCTCGACGGTCGGCAGCATCGGACGGATCGCGCGCCATGCGAGCTTGCCGTGGCCGATTTCGCGGCGACCCGGGGAGCCCATGCGGCCGGTCTCGCCAACCGAGTAGGGAGGGAAGTTGTAATGGAGCAGGAAGCGCTCCTTGTACATGCCCGTCAGGCTGTCGACATACTGCTCATCTTCGCCGGTGCCGAGGGTGGCAACGACGATCGCCTGCGTTTCACCGCGGGTGAACAGCGCCGAACCGTGCGTACGCGGCAGAAGACCGACTTCCGAAACGATCGGACGAACGGTTTCGAGGTCGCGGCCGTCGATGCGGCTCTTGGTGTCGAGAATGTTCCAGCGGACGATCTTTGCCTGCAGGTGCTTGAAGATCGCGCCGACTTCTTCGGCCGTATACCTGGCGTCGCCTTCCTCGGGGAGGAAGTGTGCCTTCACCTTCGCCTTGACGGCGTCGACGGCGGCGTAGCGGTCGGCCTTCTGGGTGATCTTGTAGGCTTCGCGAAGTTCACCTTCGGCAAGGCCGAGCATCTCGCTTTCGAGAGCGGAGTAGTCTTCCGGCTGGAAGTCGCGCGGCTCCTTGGCGGCAACTTCGGCGAGCTTGATGATCGCGTCGAGAACCGGCTGGAAGCCCTTGTGGCCGAACATGACGGCACCGAGCATGACGTCTTCGTTGAGTTCCTTGGCTTCGGATTCCACCATCAGCACGGCGTCGTAGGTGCCGGCGACGACGAGGTCGAGGCTCGATTCGTCCATCTCGTCGAGATGCGGGTTGAGAACGTATTCGCCGTTGATGTAGCCGACGCGCGCACCGCCGACCGGGCCCATGAAGGGAACGCCGGATAGTGTCAGCGCTGCCGAGGTGGCAACCATCGACAGCACGTCGGGATTGTTTTCAAGGTCGTGCTGGATAACGGTGACGACGACCTGCGTGTCGTTCTTGTAGCCTTCCGGGAAAAGCGGGCGGATCGGGCGGTCGATCAGCCGGGAAACGAGGGTCTCGTTCTCGCTCGGGCGGCCTTCGCGCTTGAAATAGCCGCCGGGGATCTTGCCGGCCGCGTAGGTCTTTTCCTGGTAGTTGACGGTGAGCGGAAAGAAATCCTGGCCTGGCTTCGGCGACTTGGCCGAGACGACGGTGGCGAGAACGACGGTTTCGCCGTAGGTGGCGAGAACCGCGCCGTCGGCCTGACGGGCGATCTTGCCGGTTTCGAGCTTCAGCGGGCGGCCGGCCCACTCGATTTCCACTGTGTGTGTATCAAACATCTCTTGTCCTTCAATGCGGGAGCACGCGCCATCGCCGATATCAAGGCGCAGCGCACAGTCGACCGCAATCAATGTGACGTATCACGGGCAAGACAACGGGAGGCTTTTCATCCTCGGCTTCCTCAGGAGTTCTTGAGAAACCGGGCCAAAGCTCATTGATAAGCCTTGGCCGAAAGCATCCGGCAATCCTGCCCCATGACAGGTCAACGGTTGGTTTGGCAGATCCGGCCCATCCGGGTCTGCCGGTCTTTCCATCGCGTAAAATAGGGCGCGGCTGGAACATTTCATCGGGAGCCGTGTCCCGAAACACATCCGGCGGACGCTTGGGAAAGCGCCCGCCGGATAATCTTAGCGGCGGATACCCAGGCTGGTGATCAGCTTGGAATAGCGGCCTTCATCCTTCTTCTTGAGATAATCAAGAAGCGAGCGGCGGCTCGAAACCATCGTCAGCAGGCCACGGCGGGAATGGTTATCCTTCTTGTGGTCCTTGAAGTGTTCGGTCAGGTTATTGATGCGTTCGGTCAGGATCGCGACCTGGACTTCCGGAGAACCGGTATCGCCTTCAACGGTCGCATATTCCTTGATCAGCGCAGACTTGCGCTCAGCAGTGATCGACATCGGGTGATCCTTTCTAAGAGGAGGAGATAGAGTCGCCAAAAGCCGGGATGTCGTCCAGCTTTGGCCGTGAATGCAAACGGGCGTACCCGATGCTGGCGCTGCCTATAAACCAAATATGGATCGATGGAAAGAGGGGTCGTCCTTGGCGGCTTCAACGGCCCGCCATGGCGCCCCGGATCATCCCGTCATAGGCTGAAGGATCCTGCAGCATGGCGAAATGGCTCACATCTCTCAGGATGACGAGTTTAGCGCCCGGAATCTGTTTTGCCATCATTTCCGTATGGTCGAGCTTTACGGCTTCATCATGATCGCCAATGGCAAGTGTGACCGGCACCGAGATCTTGCCAAGATCGGCGGCCGTCCAGGCCGGCTGGGTTGCCCACATTTCGGAGATCTGCTTGACGAAGGCGTCGTATTCGTTCGGCGTCGGCGACAGCTTCCTGTAATATTCGCCGGCGACGTTGATGTAGTCGTTGAAGACCTTGTCGTTCAACACGTCTGGTTTGACGCCCTCTGTCGTGACATTGGCTGCCTGGGCAATGACCCGCGTCAGCTTCTCCGGATGTTTCATCGCCATGTCGATGCCGATGATGCCACCGTCCGACCATCCGACAAGCGTCACCTTGTCGATCTTCAGATAGTCGAGAAGTGCCACATAATCCGATGTCATCAGGTCGTAACCGAAGGGCTGCTGGCTGCGCGTCGAGCGTCCATGGCCGCGGCTGTCGGCAACGATGACCAGGTGGTCCTTGGCAAAATCGGCGACCTGATGACCCCAGACCTCGGCATTTCCAAGTCCGCCGTGAATGAACAGGATGGGGTCGCCTTCGCCGTATTCGGCGTAATACATCTTGATGTCGTTCACTTCAGCCATGCCGCTCGTCTTTGCCGCCGGCATCGAAGGAAAGGCCGGGAGCTCGGCCCAGCGCTCAGCGGATCGAGCGTTGGCCACGGTCAGGAACATCGAAAAGAACGTCAGTATTCCGATAGCAGTTACGCGCATATTCTTTCCCCTGTCGGACCACCATGGCCCCTCGGGCCGCTATGGCGGCCCGACAGGGAAGATATCGCATCGTTACCGGCTGACAATCGCTATCGTTGTGAGTTCAGGCGAAAACACGCTTCGGGCGAAACTCGCCCTGGCCGATCTCGCCGATCGCGATCAGCCTGCCGCGGGCGGTCGCATAGGCTTCGCTTTCGGCAACCGGCGCATCGCGGCCACGCACCAGGATCGGGTTGCCCATCTTCAGCCGGTGCGCCTGGTCGTCGTTGATGACGAGATGGGGCAGGGCCGATAGCGCTTCGCAGGTGTCGATGAGCAGCGCGTCGAGGGCCGCCAGCCGCTCGTCCATATCCTCGATCGCCTCCAGTGCCACGAGATCTGCGAGCGGCACCATGGCCTCTTCCGCGAAGGGCGCGACGAAGGTGCGCCGCAGCCCGGACACATGTCCGTAGCAGCCGAGTTCGCGGCCGAAATCGCGCGCCAGCGCCCTGACATAGGTGCCCTTGCCGCATTCCACTTCGAAATGTGCGCTATTAGCGTCTGGGCAGGCAAGCAAGGTCAGCCGAAAGATATCGACCTCACGTGAGGGGATTTCGACGGTTTCGCCTTCACGTGCCAGATCGTAGGCGCGTTCACCCGATATCTTGATAGCGGAAAACTGCGGCGGCACCTGGCTGATGGTGCCGATATATCGAGGCAGGATATCGCGGATCTGCTGTTCGCTCGGGCGTTTGTCCGAACTCTCAGTTACCTCGCCCTCGAGATCGTCGGTCGCGCGCTCCTCGCCCCAGCTCACCGTGAATTCATAGATCTTGCGGCCATCCATCACGTAGGGAACGGTCTTGGTCGCATCGCCGAGCGCGATCGGCAGCATGCCGGAGGCGAGCGGATCAAGCGTGCCGGCATGACCGGCCTTCTGCGCCTTGTAGAGCCACTTGATCTTGGAAACGGCTTCCGTCGAGCCGAAATCCACCGGCTTGTCGAGGATCAGCCAGCCGGAAATCGGCCGGCCCTTGGGTTTGCGTGGTTTGGACATGCGTCTCTTCTGTTTATTGTTCGTCATTATCGCCGTCGAGGTCGCGGCTCACCTCGGGCGAACGCAGCAGCTCGTCGATCTTCTTGTAGTTGTCGAAGCTGGTATCGTCGCGGAAGCGCACCTCCGGCATGTATTTCATCTGCCGGAGCTGCTGCCCGAGCCGGCCGCGGATGAACCTTGCATTACGGTTCAACGCCTCGATGACGATGCTGTGGTCTGAAACGCCGAGCGGCGTCACATAGGCGGTGGCGATCTTGAGGTCCGGCGACATGCGCACTTCCGAGATCGAGATCACGGTCGCCTCGATAATGTCGTCGCGCACTTCGCCGCGCTGCAGCACCTGGGTGATAGCGGCGCGAACCTGTTCGCCAACGCGCAGCATGCGCTGCGAAGGCGCGGAAGAAGTTGCTCTGGTCATTGTTATCTCTATTTGCCGATGCGGCTGGGAATCGAACCCGTCAAAGGAGAGCGTCCATGACTCTTTTGGGCGAAAAGGTCAAGGCGGCAGATGCCCGAAAGCCATCCGCCGGTGGCGGATGGCTTTCGGAAAGCTCAGGCGCAGCAGTTTAGAGCGTGCGCGTGATATGCTCGACGCGGAAGCACTCGATGACGTCGCCGGCGCGCATGTCTTCGTAGTTTTCGAAGGCCATGCCGCATTCCTGACCCATCGGCACTTCGGACACTTCGTCCTTGAAGCGCTTGAGCGTCTTGAGCTTGCCTTCGTGAACGACAACGTCGTTGCGGATGAGGCGGACGCCCGCACCACGTTCGACCTTGCCTTCGACGACACGGCAGCCTGCGACCTTGCCGACCTTGGTGATGTTGAACACCTCGAGGATCTCGGCATTGCCGATGAAGGTTTCGCGCCGTTCCGGAGACAAGAGGCCCGACATCGCTGCCTTCACGTCATCCACGAGGTCGTAGATGATGTTGTAGTAGCGGATTTCGATGCCTTCGCGTTCGGCGAACTGGCGTGCCTGCGTATTCGCACGAACGTTGAAGCCGATGATGGCCGCGTTCGAGGCTTCGGCGAGCGAGATATCCGACTCGGTGATGCCGCCGGCACCCGAATGGACGATGCGGGCGCGGACCTCGTCGGTGCCGAGCTTCTCCAGCGCGCCGGCAATCGCTTCGATCGAGCCCTGCACGTCGCCCTTGATGACCAGCGGGAACTCCTTGATGCCGACGCTCTGGCGCTGCATCATCATCTGTTCCAGCGAACCGCGCTGTCCCGACTGGCGGGCAGCCGCCTTGTCGCGGGCCAGACGCTGACGATACTCCGAGATTTCGCGGGCGCGGCTTTCGCTTTCGACGACGGCGAACTTGTCACCCGCCTGCGGCGTACCGGACAGACCGAGAACCTCGACCGGCGTTGCCGGACCGGCTTCCTTCACATGGTCGCCCTTGTCGGTGACGAGAGCGCGCACACGGCCCCAGACGTCGCCGGCGACGATGATCTGGCCCGGACGCAGCGTGCCCTTCTGGACGAGCACGGTCGCGACCGAACCACGGCCACGATCGAGCTGGGCTTCGATAACCGTTCCTTCCGCGGTCCGGTTCGCATTGGCCTTGAGATCGAGAATTTCCGCCTGCAGCAGGATTGCCTCGAGCAGCTTGTCGAGGTTCTTGCCGGTCTTGGCCGAAACCTCGACGTCAAGCACTTCACCGCCCATGGATTCCACGAAGACTTCGTGCTGCAGCAGCTGGTTACGGACCTTCTGCGGATCAGCCTCGTGCTTGTCGACCTTGTTGATCGCCACGATGATCGGAACACCGGCCGCCTTGGCGTGGTTGATCGATTCGATCGTCTGCGGCATCACGCTGTCGTCGGCTGCGACGACCAGGATCGCGATGTCGGTCGCCTGCGCACCGCGGGCACGCATTGCCGTGAAGGCGGCGTGGCCGGGCGTATCGATGAAGGTGATCTTCTGACCGTTCTGCTCCACCTGATAGGCGCCGATATGCTGCGTGATGCCACCGGCTTCGCCGGAGACCACGTTGGCATGGCGGATGGCGTCGAGCAGCGAGGTCTTGCCGTGGTCGACATGGCCCATGATGGTAACGACGGGCGGGCGCGAAACCAGTTCGCCATCCTCGTCGGAGACGTTGAAGATGCCGAGTTCGACGTCGGATTCCGACACGCGCCTGACCGTATGGCCGAATTCGCCGGCGATGAGTTCGGCAAGGTCGGCGTCAATGACGTCGCCCGGCTTCATCATCTGGCCTTCCTTCATCAGGTACTTGATGACGTCGACGGCGCGTTCGGACATGCGCTGCGACAGTTCCTGAATGGTAATGGTCTCGGGCAGAACCACCTCGCGGGAGATCTTCTCGCGGGTTTCCTGCATCTGACCGCGGCGGAACTTCTCCTGCCGGCGACGCATCGCCGAGAGCGAACGACCGCGGGCATTGTCCTCGCCGTCCACGTTGGCAGTGGTGATCGTCAACTTGCCGCGACGGCGCTCTTCGTCCGTCTTCGGACGCGTGGTGACCGGCTTTGCGGGTTCCGGGCGAACGACGCGGCCACGGACCGGACCGCCGCGCGCTGCGCCACGATCGTCGTCTTCCTTTTCCTCGCGACGGCCGCGAACGGCGCCGGGGACGGCAGCGCCGGGTGCCGGACGGGCAGCCGGTGCTCCAGCCGCATCGGACCGGCGTGCAGCCGGTGCCGACGATGCGGGCTGCGGCGGCCGTGGCGCGTCGGAGCGTGCTTCGGTCGGAGCCGGTTCTGCGACTGCGGGTTCTGCGACAGCGGGTGCCTCAGCCTGCCGGATAGCCTCTTCAGCGGCCCTGCGGGCAGCTTCTTCCGCTTCGGCGGCCTTGCGGATCACCTCTTCGGCGGCACGGCGCTTTTCTTCCTCGGCGCGGCGGATCGCATCCTGGGCGTCACGCGCCTGGGAGTCGGCAAGCGCCCGGCGCCGGGCGTCCATCTCTTCCGGCGACAGATGGTTCAGCACCACCGGGCGCGGACGATCGTTCTGGCGCGGCGGCTGGTGAGACTGCTGCGGCGGACGCTGGTTCGTCTGGTTGTTGTTGCCCTGCTGAACCCGCGGAGCCGGCGTCGGCTGCTGCGGACGCGCCTGCACGGGTGCGGGCGCCGGTTCGGCTGCGCGGACGGGGGCCGCCGGAGCGACGGGCGTGATCGGCTTTTCATCTTCCGGGCGCATCGGGCGCCGCTTACGGGTCTCGACGACGACCGCCTTGGTGCGACCTCGACCCATATCCTGGCGAACGGTGCCCTGGCTCATCCCCGATGGTTTCAGGGTGAGTGTCTTTTTGCCCGCTACGCTGATTGTCTTGTCGTCGTTACTATCGGTCATTCGTTCCCGTTCCTTCGGACAGGGAGCGATGACTAGATCAGACCCTGTCGTTCAATACTGTCGATCAATGAGTATGGGACCGGCCGATGCCGGTGACCGCCTCATTGTTTTTGCCGGCCAGCGCCGCCCGCTGCCCGGGACTGACCGCCAATACGGTACTGTTCGAGCATCTTTGCGCGCTTCACTACACCTTCACCCGCCTGCCCTGCAAGCACTGCGGCATGGATAAAAGCATTCTGGCCCATCAGGCCTTCCATTTCGCTCTCCGAGAAGAGACGGAAGGAAGGTATCTCCTCCTCGGTCTCCATTCCGAGGTGCCAGGCCTTGCGGGCCTGGTCGATTTTCCGGACGCCGTCGTCCGCTGCCCCAGTCGCGTGGAACACCGCAAGGGCTGCTCCGCTTCTAACCGCGGCATCCACTTTCGAGGATCCACTGACGAACTGGCCGGCTTTCCGCGCCATATTCATCATCTGCATCAGTTGCGCCGCGAGCAGCCGATCGACACTCGCGCCGAGATCGTCCGCCGCCTTTACATCCGTCTTCAGTGCACGGGCGAAGAGCTTCTTCGCCACTGCCCTGTCGACCAGCGACCGGTCGATCTTCACCCAGCATCCACGTCCCGGAAGCTCGCGCTTCAGGTCGGCGACAACTGTACCATCGGGAGCGGCGACGAAGCGGATCAGCTCTTCCGGCGATCCGCTTTCGCGCGTCACGATACACATGCGTCCGTTCACGTCATAACCTGCAAGATCGTCGTCCTCGAGAGGAGCGTCCGGTTCATGCGCGGTCATCATGCTTCTTGTTCGGCTTCGGTGACCTCTTCTTCGGTCCCCTTATCCAGGTCCTCTTGCGTGATCCAGCCGGCCGAAAGGCGGGCCTGGACGATCATCTGTTCTGCTTCGACGCGCGACACGTCGAACTTCGAGAACAGGCCCTCGAACTTCTTCGTTTCGCCGTTCTTGCGCTCCGTCCAGCCGACGAGATCGTCGGCAGCACAACCGGCAAAGTCCTCGATCGTCTTGATGCCGTCTTCGCCGAGCGCCACCATCATCTGGGCGGTCATGCCGTTGATTTCACGCAGTTCGTCCTGAACACCGAGCGCCTTGCGCTTCTCGTCCATCTCGGCTTCGAGACGCTCGAGGAACTCGCGGGCGCGCTGCTGGATTTCCTGCGCCGTTTCCTCGTCGAAACCGTCGATCGAAGAGATTTCGTCGAGATCGACATAAGCCAGTTCTTCAACCGCGGCAAAACCTTCCGAAGCCAGAACCTGGCCGACCATCTCGTCGACATCAAGCGAATCCATGAACAGGTTGGTGCGCTCGTTGAATTCCTTCTGGCGGCGTTCCGATTCCTCGGCCTCCGTCATGATGTCGATATCCCAGCCGGTCAGCTGTGAGGCGAGGCGGACGTTCTGGCCGCGGCGGCCGATCGCAAGCGACAGCTGCTCGTCGGGAACGACGACTTCGATACGCTCTGCATCCTCATCGAGAACGACCTTGGCGACTTCGGCCGGCTGCAGGGCGTTGACGACGAACGTCGCCGGGTCCTGCGACCATGGAATGATGTCGATCTTCTCGCCCTGGAGCTCGCCGACGACGGCCTGAACGCGCGAGCCGCGCATACCGACGCAGGCGCCAACCGGATCGATCGAGCTGTCGTTCGAGATCACCGCAATCTTGGCGCGCGAACCCGGATCGCGGGCGACCGACTTCACCTGGATGATGCCGTCGTAAATCTCCGGCACTTCCATGGTGAAGAGTTTCACCATGAACTGCGGATGCGTGCGCGACAGGAAGATCTGCGGGCCGCGCTGCTCGCGACGGACATCATAGACATAGGCACGGACGCGATCGCCATAGCGGACGTTTTCGCGCGGGATCATTTCATCGCGGCGGATGATGCCTTCGCCACGGCCGAGATCGACGATGACGTTGCCGTATTCGACGCGCTTGACGGTACCGTTGACGATTTCGCCGACGCGATCCTTGAATTCGTCGAACTGGCGGTCACGCTCGGCTTCACGCACCTTCTGCACGATCACCTGCTTGGCCGACTGTGCGGCGATACGGCCGAAATCCATCGGCGGCAGCGGATCGGCAATGAAGTCGCCGAGTGCGGCGTCCGGGTTGCGGTCGCGGGCAAGCTCCAGCGGGATCTGCGTCGAATAATCCTCGGCCTTCTCGACGACTTCAAGCAGGCGCTGCAGACGGATTTCGCCGGTCTTCGGATTGATGTCGGCCCGGATGTTGGACTCGGTGCCGTAACGGGAGCGTGCCGCCTTCTGGATGGCATCGGCCATTGCGGCCAGCACGATCTCGCGGTCGATGACTTTTTCGCGCGCCACTGCATCTGCGATCTGCAGAAGTTCGAGCCGGTTCGCACTGACTGCCATTGTCTTGTTTCTCCGTCTTTACTCGCCGGGTTCCCGTCCCTAGAGCGGTCTGTTGATCGGTTATTCTTCGTCTTCTGCTTCGTTCTGGTTGGCGGCCTGGGCTTTCGCCAGCTTATCGGCGCGCAACGCATCGCGGATCAGGTCGTCGGTCAGAATGAGCTTCGCATCGCTAAGCGCCGTGAAGGGAATGGTGACCTTCTGCTCTTCCCCATAGGCAACCTGGTCACGCTCGAGCGTGAAACCATCTGCGCCTGCTTCGACGATCTTGCCGCGGAAGCGCTTGCGATTGTCGATCAAGATCGACGTCTCGCATTTCACAAGGTGGCCCTGCCAGCGGACGAAATCGGATTTCCGCACCATCGGACGGTCGATGCCGGGCGAAGACACTTCCAGATGATACTCTTTATCGATCGGATCTTCCACATCGAGGACGGGAGAAATCGCCATCGAGACTTCTTCGCAATCCTGAACCGACATCGTGCCGTCGTTGCGTTCGGCCATAACCTGCATCGTCGCGCCGTTCTGGTTCAGCATACGGACGCGGATAAGCCTAAAGCCGATGCCGACGAGAACGGGTTCGATGATATCGGCAAGACGCTGGTCGAGCCCTGTTTCGGTAATCAGCCGCGGCTCAAGTTCGTTGTCTGCGTTTGTCATGTCCGACAAGCGGTGCGCTCCTCGCAATTTCATGCTGTTTAAGCGATCGCGGTAATAAAAAAGAGCGGGTCCTTGCGGCCCACTCTTCATCAAGCGATCAAGAATTTGAGAGGCATATAGTCGGGTTTTTCCGAAATTGCAAGGTCTGCGACCGATTCGGCCAATTCGCTTCCGGCGACGTGAACAGGCCTATGGCCAGCGCCGGTCTTGCGCATATATTGCCGTTGGCGCGCAATAACAAAAGCGGGAGAAATCGTGGCCTACACTTCGTCGACATTGGCGCCTTTGCGGCACGATACCTACCGCACCATCTGGTTTGCGAGCCTTTCTTCGAATTTCGGCGGCCTGATCCAGGCGGTCGGCGCCGCCTGGATGATGACGACGATCACCGCCTCGGAGGACATGGTCGCACTGGTGCAGACCTCGACGGCGCTGCCGATCATGCTGTTTTCGCTGATATCGGGCGCGCTGGCCGACAATTATGACCGCCGCCGGGTCATGCTGACGGCGCAGTGCATGATGCTCACCGCCTCGGCGCTGCTGACGGCCTCCGCCCTCCTCGGCTGGATTACGCCCTGGCTGCTGCTCTTCTTCACCTTCCTGATCGGCTGCGGCACCGCGCTCAACAATCCCTCCTGGCAGGCCTCGGTCGGCGACATGGTGCCGCGCGCCGATCTGCCGGCCGCCGTCACGCTGAACAGCATGGGTTTCAACATCACCCGCAGCGTCGGCCCGGCAATCGGCGGCGTCATCGTGGCGGCTGCCGGCGCGGCCGCGGCCTTCGCGGTGAACACGCTGAGTTACCTCGCCTTGATCTATGCCCTGCTGCGCTGGCGGCCAGCCGCGCCCGTCTCGACCCTGCCGCGCGAGGCGCTCGGCAGCGCCATCTTCGCCGGCCTGCGTTACGTCTCGATGTCGCCCAATCTCGAAAAGGTTCTCGTCAGAGGGCTGCTCTTCGGCATCGGCGCCAGCTCGATCCTGGCGCTGCTGCCGGTCGTCGCCCTCGATCTCGTTGCCGGCGGGCCGCTGACCTATGGTTTCATGCTCGGCGCCTTCGGCATCGGCGCGATCGGCGGCGCCGTGCTGAATGCCAGGCTTCGCGAGGTGCTTTCCAGCGAGATGATCATCCGCCTCTCCTTTGCCGGCTTTGCACTGAGTGCTGTCATCGCAGCCTTCAGCCCGAGTGCCGTCCTCACCTCTGCCGGGCTGCTCGTCTCCGGCGCCTGCTGGGTCTCCGCACTTTCGCTCTTCAACACCATCGTTCAGCTTTCGACGCCGCGCTGGGTGGTCGGCCGGGCGCTGTCGCTTTATCAGACCGTCACCTTCGGTGGCATTGCCGGCGGCAGCTGGCTGTGGGGCATTGCCGCCGATCGCTATGGCGTTGCCGATGCGCTGCTGATGTCATCCGTCGTCATGCTGCTCGGCATCGCCATCGGCCTGCGTTTTTCGATGCCGGCCTTCGCCTCGCTCAATCTCGACCCGCTGAACCGCTTCACCGAGCCGGCTCTCAGTCTCGATATCACGCCACGCAGCGGGCCGATCGTCATCCAGGTCGATTACGAGATTGCCGATGAGGACCTTGCCGAGTTCATGGAGTTGATGGGCGAGCGCCGCCGTATCCGCATCCGCGACGGCGCCCGCAACTGGGCGCTGATGCGTGATCTCGAAAACCCCAGCCTTTGGACGGAAACCTACCACACGCCGACCTGGGTCGAATACATAAGACACAACCAGCGGCGCACGCAGGCCGATGCCGAAAACACCGACAGGCTTCGTGCGCTTCACCGCGGTGAAGGTCCGCTGCATGTCCACCGGATGATCGAACGCCAGGCCATTCCACCGGGTGACGACGTTTTCCACAAGGCGCCGATCGATCTGCATCATTGAGACCAGCTATGCATAGATCAAGCATGTACAAATTCAGGCTCGCCCGCCCGTCCGATCTTGCTGCCATCGTCCGGCTTCTGGCCGATGACGATCTCGGCGGCACCAGGGAGATCGTTTCGGATCCCGTCGACGCGCGTTATCTCTCGGCCTTCGCGGCGATCGAGGCGGACGCCAATCAGCTTCTGGCCGTCGCAACCGATGCGGCCGATCGGGTCGTCGGCTGCCTGCAGCTGAGTTTTGTTCCCAGTCTTTCGAGGACGGGCATGTGGCGCGGCCAGATCGAAAGCGTGCGTGTCGCAAGCGATCTTCGCGGCTCAGGCCTCGGCTCGCACTTCATCGAATGGGCGATCGCCCAATGCGCCGAGCGTGGCTGTGGCCTCGTGCAGCTGACATCGGACAAGACGCGGGGGGATGCGATCCGCTTCTACGAGAAGCTCGGTTTCGTCGCCAGCCATGAAGGTTTGAAACGCATTCTCTGAAGCCGGTTACTTCAGCTTGCCCTTCATCGTGGCCTCCGGAAAACATGTCGGCTTCATGCCGTTCTTTGCCTGCCACTGGCCGATCGAGCGCCGCGTCTTGTAGCCCGGCAGGCCGTCGGAACCGCCGACATCATAGCCCTGCCGTTCCAGCGCCTTCTGCATGGCGGCGACATCCGAGCGCAGCATCTTGCCGACATCGCCCCATCTGCCCTGGAAGGCGGCGCCATTATAAGCGATCCGGTCGGCGAGATTGCCGATATAGAGCGCGTAGAGATCGGAATTATTATATTCCTTGATGATGTAGAAATTCGGGGTGACGATGAATTCCGGTCCGTCGCGGCCGGCCGGCACCAGCATCATGCCCTCAGCCTTCATCTCGCCTGAAGGAAAGCCCTTGCCGGAGATGCGGTCGATGCCGAGTGAGGCCCAGTGCGACAGCGGCTTTGCCAGATCGGGTCCCTCCTGTGCGCAGGAGACCGCCTCCGGTATCGACACCTCGAAGCCCCAGTCGCGGCCGCGCTGCCAGCCTTTTTTGACCAGGTAATTGGCGATCGAGGCGAGTGTATCGGGCACCGAGGTCCAGATATTGCGGTGACCGTCACCATCGAAATCCACCGCATATTTCAGATAGCTCGTCGGCATAAATTGCGGCTGGCCGAGTGCGCCCGCCCACGAACCCTTGAAATCGGCAGGTGTGACGTCGCCGCCGTCGAGAATATGGAGTGCGGCCACCAGCTCGGTGCGGAACATCTCCTTGCGCGTCGACATGAAGGCCTTGGTCGCCAGCACCTCGATCGCCGAATTCGGGATCTTCGCCGCACCGAAGCCCGTCTCCCGGCCCCAGATAGCCAGCACGATCGAGCCCGGCACGCCATAGGTCTTTTCGATCCGCTTCAGCGTCGAGCCATATTGGGCGGCAAAGCCGCGTCCCGTTGCGGCAAGCTTCTTCAGTTGGTCTTCGTTGAAATAGGGAGCGGGTGAGGAAAATTCGGCCTGTGTCTGCTTCTGTTCCTTCGGCGGCGGGAAGCCCGGCGGAGCGAGATCGGGCAAGTTCCAGTTCAGCGTGATGCCGGAGAAAGCGGCTTGAAAGACCTTCTCCGAAATGCCGTTGGCCTTCGCGTCCGGCCAGAGGTCGCTCTGCACCCATTTCTCGAACTGCGCCTCGACATCGGCTTTCGAAGAGGCCGCATAACAGGAGAGGGGCAGGAGAGCTGCCGCCAACGCGAGTGCGAATATCCCCGTGCTCTTCGGCGTAGACAAACCCCTCATATCACCGTCCGCGCCCGAAGTGCCGCCGCAAGCGTGCCCTCGTCGAGATAGTCGAGTTCGCCGCCGACCGGCACGCCATGCGCCAGCCGTGTGATCTTCACGTCGAGCCCCTGCAACTGGTCGGTGATGTAATGCGCCGTCGTCTGTCCTTCGACCGTGGCATTGACTGCGATGATCAGTTCCCGGATGCCGCCTTCGCCGACCCGGTCGATCAGGCCGCGAATGTTAAGATCGTCAGGACCGACCCCGTCGAGCGGTGACAGCGTGCCGCCGAGCACATGATAGGCGGCGTTCATCGCGCCCGCCCGCTCCAGCGCCCAGAGATCCGAGACGTCCTCGACGACAATGATGACGGATTGATCGCGTTGCGTGTCGGTGCAGACAATGCAGGGATCGACCGTATCGACATTGCCGCAGCGCGAGCAGATCTTCACCTTGTCATAGGCCTCGCCCATCGCATTCGACAGCGGGCCGAGAAGTTGGTCCTTCTTCTTGATCAGATGCAGTGCCGCCCGGCGCGCCGAGCGCGGCCCGAGGCCCGGCACCTTTGCCAGAAGCTGGATGAGTTTTTCGATTTCGGGGCCGGTGACTCGTTTTGCCATGCGCCGTTCTTAACTGATATGGAACGGAAACGGAATCGCGGAAGGATTGCCCGTCCCATGAAAATCCTGGCCTTGTGCACCGGCAATCCCGAAAGACTGCCGGGCAAAAGCTACAAGACCGGCATCTTCAAACAACCCGTCAATGGCGCGGTGATGATCGATGATGAAGGTCTTGTCGGCGATGCGATCTGCAACCGCAAACACCATGGCGGCGTCGACCAGGCTGTTTATGTCGAGGGATCGCTGACACTCGACTGGTGGAGCAGGGAGCTCGGCAGGCCTTATGAGCCCGGCACTTTCGGCGAAAACATGGTGATATCGCATCTCGACAATCGCGTCGCAGTCGGCGACCGTTTCGTCGCCGGCGATTTCGTCCTCGAAGTCACGTCATGCCGCATTCCCTGCGCCACCTTCGCGGCCAGGATGGCCGATCCGACATTCGTCAAGCGCTATACGGACGCCGCCCGTCCCGGCATCTATTGCCGCGTCATCAAAGGCGGTGTGGTCGAGGCCGGAATGCCGGTCGACCATCGGCTCTTTACGGGAGAGAAGGTGACGATGCCGGAGCTGATGAAAACCCTTGGCCGGCGGCTTTCGGAGGCGGACTGGGCGCGATATCTCGCCTCACCGATCCACTACAAGCTGAGAGCGTTGTTGGAAGCCGGGCGCTGACCACTGGGCATAGGCGGCGTATAGATCAAAACGGCAGCTTGAAGCCGGGCGGGATCGGCAGGCCGGCCGTCAGTGCCTTGGTCTTTTCGGCGGCCAGCGCCTCGGCCTTGTCCTTGGCGTCCTTGTGGGCGGCGACGATCAGGTCCTCGAGAATCTCGACGTCGTCTTCCTTGAACAGCGACGGGTCGATCTTCAGGCTCTTCAGCTCGCCCTTGCCCGTGATGATGACGGTGACGAGCCCGCCGCCCGCCTTGCCTTCGGCCGTGAGCTCGGCGATCTCCGCCTGCATCTGCTCCATCTTGGCCTGCATTTCCTTGACTTTGCCCATCATGCCCATGATGTCGCGCATCGTCTCGCTCCTTCTTGAAACCTCAGAATTCTATGTCGTCGCCCGGCAGGATGTCACCTTCCTCGGATTCGGCGGCGGCCGGCGGCGTCGCCTCGCCTTCCTCCTCCGGTTCGGGCGCCCGTACGCGCACGTCAATGATCTTGGCACCGGGGAAATGCGCAAGGATTGCCGCTACGTCAGGGTCCTGGCGCGCGTCGATCACATGCTGTTCCCGGGTCCTGGCCTCCGCTTCGACAAGCGTCGGCTGGCCCTCGTCGCGGCTGAGGCTGACGATCCAGTGGATGCCGGTCCATTCCTTCAGTTTGACGGCAAGCTCGTTGAGCAGTGTCGTCGGCGCACCGGGAGCCAGGCTGACGTCGAGCCGGCCGGCTTCGATCCGCACGGGGCGCAGGAAGGTGCGCACCATCGCCTTCAGCTTCGGATCGCGTTTCTCGGTGGCGAGGTTGACGATATCATTGACCGTATTGACCGGGACGAGCGGCTTCAGGGCTTCCGCCGGTTTTGGCTCGATCCGCCCGACAGACATCGTCTCGGGCTGGCGGCTCGGCACGGCACGCAGCATCGCCACCGGCGCCGAAGGCTGTGGCGGGCTCGGTGCGGCTTCCGCGGCGCGCGCCGCGACACTATTCTGATAGGAAACCCGTGTTCCGTTGCCGCCGCCATTGCCGGACGGCGGAGAGGCGGGCCGGGGGCCGGCATTGTCGCTGGAAAATTCGGCAAGCCGCCGCGCCGCATCCTCGGGTGCCGGCAGATGCGCGGCATGTGCAAGCCGGATCAGCACCATCTCGGCGGCCCCTGCCGTCCGCGACGAGCCTTCCGTTTCCGGAATGCCCTTCAGCAGCATCTGCCAGATGCGCGACAGCGTCGTCACCGCAACGCCCTTGGCGAATTCCGCCGCCTTGGTGCGCTCGACCTCGCTGAGCGAAGGATCGTTTGCCGCATCCGGCACATATTTCAGCCGCGTCACCAGATGGGTGAAATCGGCAAGGTCGGTCAGCACCACCACCGGATTGGCGCCGGCTTCGTATTGGTTCTGGAACTCGCCGAGTGCGGCGGCCACATCGCCTTTGACGATATGCTGGAAGAGATCGACGATCCGGGCGCGATCGGCAAGGCCGAGCATGCCGCGCACGGCTTCCGCCTGCACGACGCCCGCGCCATGGGCGATCGCCTGGTCGAGCAGCGACAGGCCGTCGCGCGCCGAACCTTCGGCAGCACGCGCGATCATCGCCAGCGCGTCGGCTTCCGCCTCGATGCCTTCCTTGGCGGCGATCGTCGTGAACAGCCCGACGAGGTCGGAGGCGCTGATGCGGCGCAGGTCGAAACGCTGGCAGCGCGACAGCACGGTGATCGGAACCTTGCGGATTTCGGTAGTGGCGAAGATGAATTTCACATGCTCCGGCGGCTCTTCCAGCGTCTTCAACAGGCCGTTAAAGGCCTGCGTCGACAGCATATGCACTTCGTCGATGATATAGACCTTGTAGCGCGCCGAAACCGGTCGGTACCGCACCTGCTCGATGATCTCGCGGATATCGTCGATACCGGTATGGGAGGCGGCATCCATCTCGATCACGTCGACATGCCGGCCTTCCATGATCGCCTGGCAGTGCTCGCCCGGCGTGCGAAGGTCGATCGTCGGCTTGTCGATTTCCGATGTCTTGTAGTTCAGCGCCCGCGCCAGGATGCGCGCCGTCGTCGTCTTGCCGACACCGCGCACACCCGTCAGCATATAGGCTTGCGCGATGCGGCCGGTTTCGAAGGCGTTGGTGAGGGTACGGACCATCGGCTCCTGGCCGACCATCAAGTCCGTGAAATCCTTGGGGCGGTATTTGCGAGCCAGCACCCGGTATCCGGTGCCCGTCGAGGCGGCATCTTTTGATTGTCGCTCGGTGTCGCTCATCGCCCTGCTTGTCGCCCGGATCGTCGGGCACTTCGTGGAGAGAAGGTGGGAGGCTGGCACGATGACCCGTGCCGGGCTCGTTAGGGCTGCTTCCTTCCGGACCTGACCCGGTTGGCGAGTGGCTCGTCCACCACCAACCTCCCGGATGCACATATCGGCAATATCGTCATCAAAAGCAAGCCAACATGCAAAAAAACTGCTAGTCGTTGGAAAACATGAGGAGAATGCCCTTTGAAAGGTTTCGCGCTCGACCCTCGGCTGGAAAACGACAGCGTCAGCATCATGGTCACCGGTCTCTGCGATCTGAGATTGTCGAGGGATGCCCGCTGGCCCTGGCTCATTCTCGTGCCGCGCCGGGCTGGTATCACCGAAATCTTCGAGCTGACGCCGCTCGACCAGGTGCTGCTTGCCTTCGAGACGGAGCTGGTCGCCAAGGCGCTGAAGGAGATCACCGGCGCGACAAAAATCAATGTCGGGGCTCTTGGCAATATCGTCCGCCAGCTTCATGTTCATATCATTGCCCGCTTCGAAGGCGATGCCAACTGGCCGGGTCCCGTCTGGGGCTTCGGGCGCGCGGAGCCCTACGAGGACGGAAAGAGAGACGAATTTATAGCGAAGCTGCGGGAAGCCCTTTCATCATGAGTCATTCGCTTTTCGATTCGGATGTGCCGCATCCGGAACCCAGCAATCTCACGGCCTTTGCCGCCAACGACCTCAATCGCGATTCCGAACATCGCGATGAACAATCCGTCGAAAAGGCGCTGGCAAAGGAAGGCACCCATATCTTCGCCTTCGCGGGGGATAAGCTGGTGCTGAAGCATGACGGCCAGGTGCTCGACCCGCTCTTTGCCCGCTATGAGCTGCAGGGATTGCAGCCGGATTGGGATGAAACGGTGCTTCTCGGCTACCGCAAGACCGGCGAGCCGCGCCTTGCCGTTCCCGTCGGCATCGATGTCGACGACCTCACCAGCCAGTACAAGCCTGCCGACGGCCGCACGCTGTTTCGCGAAATGCTGATCGACGAAGTGTTGCTCGGTGAATTCGCCCAGGCCGCAAGCCTCATCCGCTGGAACGGCGACAATCGCTTCTGCGGCCGCTGCGGCTCGGCGATGGAGATCCACATCGGCGGCTACAAGCGTGTCTGCGCCGCCTGCGAGCACATGATCTTCCCCCGAACCGACCCCGTGGTCATCATGCTGACGGTCGATGAGCAGCGTGACCTCTGCCTGCTCGGCCGCAGCCCGCATTTCGCGCCCGGCATGTATTCTTGTCTTGCCGGCTTCCTCGAACCCGGCGAGACCATCGAGAACGCCGTGCGTCGCGAAACGCTGGAGGAATCGGGCATCCGCACCGGCCGCATCCGCTACCACGCCTCGCAGCCCTGGCCGATGCCGCATTCGCTGATGATCGGTTGTTACGCCGAGGCGAAATCCACTGAAATCAGCCGCGACGAGACGGAACTGGAGGATTGCCGCTGGTTCACCCGCGAGGAAACGATCGAGATGCTGGAACGCCCGAGCGCGACAGGCAAGGCCTCGCCGCCGAAAGGGGCGATCGCCCACCGCCTGATGCGTGACTGGGTGGAGTGGAAGCGGTAGCGCCATGCCGGTCGCCCGCTCGGAACGGCTGCTGACGCTGCTCCAGACGCTCCGGCGTTACCGGCGGCCGGTGACCGGCTCGGTGCTCGCTGAGGAGACCGGTGTCAGCCTGCGCACGCTCTATCGCGATATTGCCAGCCTGCAGGCCCAGGGCGCGATGATCGAAGGCGAAGCCGGCATCGGTTATGTGCTGAAGCCCGGTTTCATGCTGCCGCCGATGATGTTTTCCGAAGAAGAGCTGGAGGCATTGGTGCTCGGCTCGCGCTGGGTTGCCCGCGCCGCCGAGCCGCGCCTTGCCGGCGCTGGCGCCGACGCGCTGGCCAAGATTGCCGCCGTGCTGCCGGCCGATATGCGCGAGATGATCGATTCGGCAGCGCTTTTCGTCGGCCCTAAACGCAGGGACGAGGACAAGGCCGATGTCTCGGCCATCCGTAGGGCGATCCGCCTGGAGCGTATCCTCGAACTGCATTATGGCGACGAGCAGGGTCGTATTTCGCGCCGCCGCGTCTGGCCCTTCGCGCTCGGCTATTTCGAGCATGTGCGCGTCCTCATGGCCTGGTGCGAACTGCGCCAGGATTTTCGCCATTTCCGCACCGATCGCATCATCGATATGGCGTTGCATGAGGGGCGTTATCCGCGCCGCCGCACGGTGCTCCTCAAGGAATGGCGCGAGACGCAGGACGTGCCGATGGAGAACTGAACGCTGCTGCCATAAACTGTCAGCAGATGGAGTTATTATCAGTGCCAATCCACCAGGAAGGAGTACTGATCATGGTAACGCCTCCAGCCATTCATTTCACCAACGACCGTTTTGCGGCCGAGGCCTTTGCCGATGTCATTTCGGCCGAGACTTTTGCCGATGTTCGCCAGTCAGCGCCGTCCGGCCTGCTGGACCTGGTCATGAACATTTTCCGATTTCGCAGAGGAGACCGCACCGGCCTCGACCTTGAAGCGACACCGGATTACTTGAAGCGCGACCTCGGCTTCATCGACGGACGCGACCCGCGCTGCGAGGACCGTTTTCCGCTCTAAAGCATATCGCGCAAAAGTGTGCAGCGGTTTTGCGACAACGACATGCGCGACCGCTTTAGGCCGCCCATCCTTATCAACACTCTGCCCGACGAGAACGGGGCGTTGCGATCGCAACGCCCTCGGTAGTCTGCTGCCATAATCTGTCAGCAGACGAGGCCTCTCGCGGCGCCATTCTTAAATAACGGGAGAACCGAAATGACCAGCCCCAATCTCATCATTCTTTACGTCAAGGACCCCGGTGAAAGCGCCAGTTTCTACCGGAACCTGCTCAATCGCGAACCGGCCGTGGAGGCGCCGAATTTCGTCGCTTTTCCGCTCGAGGGTGGCTTCACGCTCGGTCTCTGGCGGCGCAGCAAGGTCGAACCGCAGCCCTCCGCCATCGGCAACCGCGGCGAAGTGGCCTTCATGGTCGAGGGAGAAAATGCTGTCGCCAGACATTATGAGGACTGGCGCCAGCGCGGTCTGCCGATCGCCCAGGAACTGACCGAACTGGATTTCGGCCCGACCTTCGTCGTGCTCGATCCGGATGGGCATCGGCTGCGTGTCTGTGAGCCGGATAAATAATTCAGGCGACTTGCGGGGCTTGCCTTACAGCAGGCCTCGCATCGCATGCCCCTTGTAGACCCCGAGGATGCGGACTTTCTCGGAAAAGAACCGCAGTTCCTCCAACGCCCGGCGCACGTTCGGATCGTTCGGATGGCCTTCGATATCGGCATAAAACTGCGTCGCCACGAATTTTCCGCCGAGCTGGTAGCTTTCGAGCTTCGTCATGTTGATGTTGTTGGTGGCAAAACCGCCGAGCGCCTTGTAGAGCGCGGCCGGAATGTTGCGGACGTTGAAGACGAAGGTGGTGACGACCTTTTCTTCCGCCGAATTCCGCTGCGCCCATTCCTCGTCGCGGGACAGGACGACGAAACGGGTGACATTGTTTTCGGTATCCTCGACATTTTCGGCAATGATCTCGAGCCCGTAGAGATCGGCGGCAAGGCGTGGTGCCAAGGCGGCCATCGAGCGGTCGCCGGTTTCCTTGACGAGTTTTGCCGCCCCTGCCGTATCGCCGGCGATCACCGGTTTCCAGCCGTTGGCGCGAACGATCTTCCGGCACTGGCCGAGCGCGTGGATATGGCTGTGCACCGTGCGGATCTCGTCCTTGGTGACACCGGGCAGCACCATCAGCTGGAAGCGGATCGGCATGAAATATTCGCCGATAATGTGCAGCCGCGACTCCGGCAGCAGATGGTGGATATCGGCGACGCGCCCGGCAATCGTGTTCTCGATCGGGATCATCGCGATATCGGCGTCGCCGTTGTCGACCGCCGTGAACGCATCCTCGAAGGTCTGACAGGGCAGCGGCTCCATGGTCGGAAACATGTCGCGGCTGGCCATATCGGAATTGGCGCCGAATTCGCCCTGGAAGGCGATCCTGTTGGTCTTGATGTTCATGATGGTTCCGTCAGTTCGACTTTGCGGAGAGGATGCGCCGCGCTTTTTCGAGGTCGGCCGGAGTATCGACACCGAGCGGAACCGTGTCAACGATCTCGGCGTCGATGCGCATGCCGGCTTCCAGCGCCCGTAGCTGCTCCAGCGATTCGCGCTTTTCGAGCGTCGAAGGACCGAGCGAGACGAACCGTTCGAGCGCCGCCCGCCGATAAGCATAGAGGCCGATATGGTGGTAGAGCGGCCCTTGGCCGTAAGGGGCCGTTGCCCGCGTGAAGTAGAGCGCGTGCAGCCGGGCGTCGGAAATCGGCGAGCCGACGATCTTGACGATGTGCGGCGCGGACTTGTCCTCCTCATTGTCGATTTCGGTTGTCAGCGTTCCGATATCGACCGCCTCGTTCTCGAGAGGGCGCAAAGCCGCGCGCACCGTTTCGGGATCGATCGTCGGCAGATCGCCCTGGACGTTGACGATGATTTTCGCCTTTCCGTCCGGATCGACTTTCTTCAGCGCCTCAAAGATTCGATCAGAACCCGATTGGTGGTCTACGCGGGTCATGACGACTTCGAAGCCGGCGGCGGCGACGGCATCGAACACTCGATCATCGTCGACGGCGACGACAACGCGGCCGATGGCTGCCTCCCTGGCGCGTAGCGCCACCTGGACGATCATCGGCAGGCCGCAAATATCGGCGAGCGGCTTGCCCGGAAGCCGGGTGGAGGCCATGCGCGCCGGGATCAATACGAGCACGCCGTCTAAATTTGAATCACTCATTGTTCGGGCCTTCTATTCCGGGCTGAAAAGTGTCAAAAAGTCTCACGCACAAGACCATTTAGACAGTTGCAACGATCAACCAAAAGACATAGGTTCCGCGCGATTTCAAGATGGTCCGGTTTATGGTCTGCCGGCTGCAAGGGGAGCATTGCAGATGAATTCATACGTCAATACGGCCGTGGGGGCGCTGCTCGGAACGATTTTCGTTCTGATGTCGGTCTCCATCGCGTCCGAAGGGATCTTCCATTCCGAAGCACCGGAAAAGGAAGGTTTCGCGATCGTTGCCGAAGAGGCGCCCGCCGCTGGTGGTGAGGCTGCGCCTGCCGTTGCTGTTCCGATCGCGCAATTGCTCGCTTCTGCAGATGCCAAGGCCGGTGAAACGGTCTTCAAGAAGTGTCAGGCCTGTCATGACGGCACCAAAGGGGGACCGAACAAGGTCGGTCCCAACCTCTTTGGTGTCGTAGATCGCCCGATCGCCTCGCATGAAGGCTTCGCCTATTCCGCTGCCATGAAGGATTTCTCCAAGGGCAGCAGCGAGAAGTGGACTTTCGAATTTCTCAACAAATTCCTGCTGGCGCCGAAAAAGGACGTTCCGGGCACCGCCATGGGCTTCGCCGGTCTGGCGAAGGATCAGGACCGTGCCAACGTCATTCTTTACCTGCACACGCTCGCCGATTCGCCGGTGCCGCTGCCGGATCCGAACGCCGCAACGCAGTGACGTGGCAGACAATCGCATGACATCGAAGCCCGGCCCGCAAGCCGGGCTTTTCGTTGTGCAGAGAGCCGCTTAAAGCATGTCGCGCAAAACTGTGCAGCGGTTTTGCGCTAACGACATTACGACGCGCTTTAGGCGCCGAGGAAATAGGCCCAGAGCGAGACCGTGATGGCGCCGAGCGCCGTCGTCACCGTGATCGTCGAGGCGGCGAGGCTGTGACCGACGCCGAAGCGATTGGCAATCAGCCAGGCGTTGACGCCTGTCGGGACGGAGGAAGTCAGCACGATCGCTGCCGTCCATTCGGGACTGAGACCGAGGAGATGGCTCGCCGCCCACACGCAGCCGGGCAGCAGCAGCAGCTTCAGGGTCGAGGTGACGCTGGCGATGCCGAGATTGCCGGAGACGCCGTATCTCTCCAGCGCCATGCCAAGCGATATCAGCGCCGCCGGACCGGCAATGCCGGCGATCTGCCCGACGACCGTTGCCACTGTCGTCGGCATGGTGAGACCGGAAAGGTGCATTGCCATGCCGGCCGCAAGCCCGATCACCAGCGGATTGCGCACGAGATTGACCGCGATCTGGCGAAGCACGAGCACCATGCTGCGATCGCTTTTGCCGGCGATCTTGCGCTCGGCATGCTCCATCAGGACCGTGCCGGCGACCATCATCACCGGCAGATGCACGGCAAGCAGGATCGACAGCGCCACCAGCCCTTCGTCGCCGACGGTTCGCTCGACCAGCGGCAGGCCGATGAAAATATTGTTGGCGAAGGCCGAGGAAACGCCGGCCAGCACGCCGATCCGTTCGTCGCGGCCGAAGAGGCGTGTGGCCGCGATATGGCCGGCCGTCCAGGTGATGGCAACGCCGGAAAAATAGACGATCCAGAGTCGGAAGGGCGAGGCGCCATGAAAATCCGCCTCGGCGATGGTGCGGAAGAGCAGAAGCGGCACGGCGATCTTGAAGACGAATTCGCTGAGCGCTTCGCCGACATTCGACGCCATCAATCCGCTGCGGACGATCACCCAGCCGATGAGAATCAGGATGAAGATGGGAAGGACGTCGAGAATGATGGCTGACATGGGGGAGGCTGCTCTGCGCGGGGGAGTATTCGACGTCTACAGCGCCGCGCGTCTTTTCGAGAGCCGCAAAGGACGCTGTAGCACTTTGAATTGCTGCATAATTCCTTAAATCGATTCCGATTTAAGGAATTATGCAGTAGCAGCAAACCGCTTGGATTGAAAAGGCAATCGCCGTCCAATCAGGCGCATCGGCAAAACAAAAAAAGCGGGCATAGCCCGCTTTTCCGCTCCGGTCTTGCCGGAAACCCGGATCACGAAGCTGCCAGTTCATCCGTGGTCAGCGTCGCGCCGGTAAGATCGAAGGGATCATCCCTCGTGCGCCCGGCTGCAACTGAAAGCTGCTCATGCCGGTCTTCTTGCGAGTATTTCTAGATTTGGAAGATGACAGGGACATGATGAATAGGCGGCACTTTTGCGAAGAAATAGATGCGCCATCCACCATTTATCCTTCCAAACCGCGGAAATTTCGCTAAGACCAAACCCCGGCTATCACAAAATCCGGGACCCCCCATTTCATGACAAGATTCGATGTTCTGACAGTCGGCAACGCAATCGTGGATATCATTGCCCGTTGCGACGACCAGTTCCTCATTGACAACCAGATCACCAAGGCGGCGATGAACCTCATCGATGCCGAACGCGCTGAACTCTTGTATTCGCGCATGGGACCGGCGCTCGAAGCCTCCGGCGGCAGCGCCGGCAACACGGCGGCGGGCGTGGCTAACCTCGGCGGCAAGGCTGCCTATTTCGGCAATGTCGCCGAAGATCAGCTCGGTGATATCTTTGCGCACGACATCCGCGCCCAGGGCGTCCACTACCAGACCCGGCCCAAGGGCACCTTCCCGCCGACGGCACGTTCGATGATCTTCGTCACCGAGGATGGCGAGCGCTCGATGAACACCTATCTGGGCGCTTGCGTCGAGCTCGGCCCGGAAGACGTCGAGACCGACGTCGTGGCCAACGCCAAGGTCACGTATTTCGAAGGTTATCTCTGGGATCCGCCGCGCGCCAAGGAAGCCATCCTCGATTGTGCCCGCATCGCCCATGAAAACGGCCGCGAAGTGTCGATGACGCTGTCCGACAGTTTCTGCGTCGACCGCTATCGCGGCGAATTCCTCGATCTGATGCGCTCCGGCAAGGTCGATATCGTCTTCGCCAATCGCCAGGAAGCGCTGTCGCTCTACGAGACCGACGATTTCGAGGAGGCGCTGAACAGGATCGCCGCCGATTGCAAAATCGCCGCTGTGACGATGAGCGAGAATGGTGCCGTCATCCTGAAGGGCCGTGAGCGTTTTTACGTCGATGCGATCCGGATCAAGGAAGTTGTGGATACGACGGGTGCCGGCGATTTGTTCGCCTCTGGCTTCCTCTATGGCTACACCCAGGGACGTTCTTTGGAAGATTGCGGCAAGCTCGGTTGCCTGGCTGCCGGCATCGTCATCCAGCAGATCGGCCCGCGCCCGATGACCTCGCTTTCCGAGGCAGCCAAACGGGCAGGGCTTATTTGAAGGCTTCACCAGGATAGGCGCCCCAGATCTCCGACTGCGCCACCCAGCCCGAGGCGCCGTCGGTTTCGGCGCGGCACCAGTCGCCGTTGCATTCGCCAATGGTGATCATCACGCCGGGTTCTAGCTTGGCAACGATCGAGGCAGAGGGCTGCGCCTCGCGGCGCAGATTGACATAGACGCCTTTGCCCTTGGTCTTCATCCACGGGGCGGCAATCGCCGCGCGCTGGCCGGACAACAGTGACTGGTTGACCCAGCCTTCGGTGCCGTCAGCATCACGGATGCGGCGCCAGTTGTCGTATTCCTGGATGATCTCCACCGGCAGGCCGGATTTCAGGTACATCCACGAAACGGCGTAATCCGTTCCCGGACCGATGCGCAGGTTGACGCGCTTGGATTTCAGCGTGACGAAGCGCGGCAACGGCAGTCCGCTTGGCCCCTTGGCCGCCTGCGCATGGGCGAATTCGACACTTCCCATGGATGCGGCCAGTGCGATGGCAAGGGCGAGGAAGGACTTCAGGACTTTGCTGCTCATGGAAGTTTCCGTTTGCTCGAATTCGCGGGCAGGCCCGGCCTGCTCGCGGTCCGGGCTTTGACATTCCCCGGCTGCACCGCGAGTTTTGTTTGTCTTCGCGTGCGGGTCTGGTAGAAAATGCCCGGAATGGGAAAATTATCACCCCTCTTGGTTAAAGACCTCTGAACAAGGCACCACAGGCAGCCATGACAGCGAAGAAAAAACCGAAGGTCTACATCACCCGCAAGCTGCCGGATGCCGTCGAAACCCGCATGCGTGAACTCTTCGACGCCGAGCTGAACATCGACGACGCGCCGCGTTCCGTTCCCGAGCTTATCGCCGCGGTCAAGACCGCCGACGTGCTGGTGCCGACCGTCACCGATCGCATCGACGCGGCGTTGATCGAGCAGGCGGGACCGCAGATGAAGCTGATTGCAAGCTTCTCCAATGGCACCGATCACATCGACGTCGAGGCGGCGGCGCGCAAGGGCATCACCGTTACCAACACGCCGAACGTCCTGACCGAAGACACCGCCGATATGACCATGGCGCTGATTCTCGCGGTGCCGAGAAGGCTCGGCGAAGGTGCGCGCGTGCTGACCGACAAGCCGGGTGAATGGGCAGGCTGGTCTCCCACCTGGATGCTCGGTCGGCGCATTCACGGCAAGCGAATCGGCATCGTCGGTATGGGCCGCATCGGCACGGCGGTGGCCCGCCGCGCCAAGGCTTTCGGCCTGTCGATCCACTATCACAACCGCAAGCGCGTCAATCCGGCTGTTGAGGACGAACTGGAGGCGACCTATTGGGAAAGCCTCGACCAGATGCTCGCCCGTGTCGACATCGTTTCGATCAATTGTCCGTCGACGCCGGCGACCTTCCACCTGATCTCGGCCCGCCGTCTGGCGCTGCTGCAGCCGACGGCCTATCTCGTCAACACCGCGCGCGGCGACGTGGTCGACGAAGCTGCGCTGATCAAATGCCTGAGGGAGGGCCGGATCGCCGGCGCCGGCCTCGACGTCTTCGAGAACGAGCCTGCCGTCAATCCGAAGTTGGTCAAGCTCGCCAATGAGGGCAAGGTCGTGCTGCTGCCGCATATGAGCTCGGCGACGATCGAAGGCCGCATCGACATGGGCGACAAGGTCATCATCAACATCCGCACCTTCATCGACGGTCACAGGCCGCCGAACCGCGTGCTGCCGGGTCGTTGAAAAACGCTGTAAATCAGGCGACGCAGATTGGAGGCGCAAGGACCTTGCGCATCTCGACGAATGTCGTCCTGGCAAAGCCGGGATGCGCCTTTTCGGCGGTTCTGGAAAATCCACAGGCGGCAAAGACGGCGTGATTGTCGGTGAGTTCGATCCGCGTTTCCAGCCGCAAAGCGTGAAGACCGAGCGCCGCAGCCGTTTCCTCGGCAATCGCCAGCAGCCGCTTGCCGAGGCCCTTGCCCTGCATCTCAGGCAGGACGGCGAGCTTGCCGACATAGAGACAATCGGCCTCCGGCCGCAGGAAGAGGCAGCCGATCAGCTTTTCGCCGTCGATGGCGACATGGCCGATCTCGGCCCTGGCCTTTTCGGCCAGTGACTCCGTCGTCAGCTTGAGCGCCGAAGATGGCGGGTCGATCCTGCCGTTCATCGAGGCGAAGGCGGAAAGGACGAGCGTCAGCAGTTCGTCCCAGCGCGTGAAGCTATGATCAAGACGAATAATCGTCATCCGGCTGGTCTTTGTGTTGTACGGCGTCGTTTGTAGCGAACCGTGTCGAAGCGGGCCGAGAGCGCGTCGTAGAGCAGCAACCGTCCGACCAGCGGTTCGCCGGTGACGGTGACGAGCTTGATCGCCTCCATCGCCATCATCGTGCCGATGACGCCTGTGAGCGCGCCGATGATGCCGGCCTCGGCGCAGGAGGGAATCAGACCCGCCGGCGGCGCTTCCGGAAACAGGTCGCGATATCTAGGGTTGGACGTTCCGTCCTCAGCCGTCTCATAGGGCTTGAGAACCGTCAGCGAACCATCGAAACGCCCGACGGCGCCGCTGACGAGCGGGATGCGCGCTTCTTCCGCCGCATCGGCGGCGGCATAACGCGTGTCGAAATTGTCGGAGCCATCGATCAGCAGATCGAAGCCGGAGAGCTGACGGCGGGCGGCCTCCGGGGAAAAGCGTTCCTCGAAGCGGATCAGTCGGACATGCGGATTGAGCCTGGCGATGGCGAAGGCGGCACTCTCCGTCTTCAGCTCGCCGATCGTGCCGGAATCATGGATCACCTGGCGCTGCAGGTTCGACAGCGACACCCGGTCGTCGTCGACGATACCGAGCGTGCCGACGCCGGCTGCGGCCAGATATTGCAGGACCGGTGCACCGAGGCCGCCGGCGCCGATCACCAGAACGCGGGCGGCTTTCAGTTTCTGCTGGCCGGCGCCGCCGATCTCGGGGAGCAGGATGTGGCGGTGATACCGCGCTATTTCTTCCGGGCTGAGCGGTTCCATGGCGCCGATGTTATCATGACGCCCGACGCCGGGAAAAGCCGCCTCCGTCATTCGAACACCCTTCCGTCGGAAACCGTGAAAAACTGCGCCCTGTCGCCGAGTGCTGAAAACATCGCGCGATCCGTTCCGGTCATGAAGGCCTGGCCGCCGAGCCCGTCGATAAGGTCGAACAGCGCGGCGCGTCTGTTCTCGTCGAGATGCGCTGCGATCTCGTCGAGCAGCAGGATCGGCGCATGGCCGGTGAGATTGCCGACGAGCCGCGCATGCGCAAGCACCAGGCCGACAAGCAGCGCTTTCTGCTCGCCGGTGGAGCAACGTTCCGCCTCCATAGCCTTTTCGCGGTGATGCACGATGAGATCGGCCCGGTGCGGCCCCTCGAGCGTGCGCCCTGCGCCGGCATCGCGGTAGCGGCTCTCTGCCAGCATCGCCGCGTAGTCATCCTCGAGGTCGACCGAGGGGCGCGAGAACTGACCGTCCATGAAGCCCGAGAGCTGCAGCGATGCCGAAGGGAAGGGCGAGCTCCCCCGTGTTTCCTCGATCAGCCGGGTCAGGAGGCCGAGCATCTCCTGCCGGGCGAGCGCCATGGCGATACCGAGGCTTGCCATCTGCTCCTCGATGCCGGCAAGCCAGGACGGATCGAAGCGGCCTTCGTCCAGCAATTTGTTGCGGCTGCGCGTGGCGCGCTCGAAATCGCTGGCGCGGCGGCCATGAGCGGGATCGAGTGACAGAACCAGCCGGTCGAGAAAGCGGCGCCGGTCGGAGGAGGCGCCGGTAAAGAGCCCGTCCATCGCCGGTGTCAGCCAGAGAAGGCGCAGATGGTCGGTCAGTTCGTCCGCAGTCTTTGCCGTCGTGCCATTGATGCGCAGCCTGCGGGCGATGGTCTCCTCGCTCGTTTCGATGCCGGTGCCGATCTCGACGTCGCCCTCCATGCCGTCGAGCGCGGCGAAGATCGAAAAGCCGCCGGCCGCGCCGACCCGGGTAATATCGCCATAAGCCGCGCGGCGCAGGCCGCGGCCAGGCGAAAGCAGGGAGACGGCCTCCATGAGATTGGTCTTGCCGGCGCCGTTATCTCCCGTCAGTACGGCATGCCGACCGTCAAGGGTAAGGGCCGCCGCCGCATAGTTGCGGAAGTCTGTCAGCTTCAGACGGGAAAGAGAAACCTTGTGCGGCATCGAATGTCCGGAATCGTAAAGCGTGACAGCTAAGCCGAAGCGGCGCTGATGGCAAGGCTGGCAGCTTTTTGGCCGTGGGATCGTACCGTCGGTGCTGCCGCAAGTCAGGGACGCGGCGGCTGGCGCCACCCAGGACATATATTCCAGTGATCCCGTGACCGAAGTCCTGGTGTCCGACATCTTCCCAGTGTAACGGTAGCCATGACACTTTCGAAATTCTGCTAAAAATACAACCACCGGAGATGGTCTGACATCGCCAAGCCGATACTGTCGACAGTTATTGTCAATGCCTCCCAGCTCCGGATATTCAGGGTTTGCTGCCATCCTTTAAGGCTATTGACGTAACGTAAAGCCCAAAAAAAGTCGGTTGAATTTTGCAACTTCAGGGTTGAGTTATCTGGTGCAGACGATATGGTAAACGGAACGTTTATGTATAAGAGAGTGATGAAGTGCCAGATCCGGTTGATATTATCGTCGGTCGCAACGTCAGACAGTTTCGCGCCCTTCGCCGTGTTTCCCAACTTGAGCTTGGCGAAGCACTCGGACTGACTTTCCAGCAGATCCAGAAATACGAAAAGGGAACGAACCGCGTTTCCGCCAGCAAGCTGCATCAGATCGCGGTTTTTCTCGACGTTGAGATCTCTGCTCTTTTCGAGGGCGCCGGCATGTCACCATTCGGCAGCCGTGTCGAACTCAGCCCCGACGCCTATGCGCTTGCGCTGAGCTACGACAAGCTGAACTCACCGGCAGGCAAGGAAGCGGTCAAGACCATCGTCACCCTCATGACTGGCGAAGTGGCCGAAACCGCCGCTTGATTCCACGACAGCGGCGGGCATCTTTTCGAGAGCCGCAAGGACGCTCTAGCACTTTGAATTGCTGCATGATTTTATCCCTGCATCGGTTCCGATTTAAGAAGCTATGCAGCGGGCAATGGATTCCCACCGAAAGCACGACCTGTTCAAGGTCTGGATGATCTCGGACCGATGCGGGTGTACAGCGGTTTTGGAAGGACGACGTGCCTCAAGGCGAAGACCGGGAAGCAGGTCGCCCGGTTCAGGTTCAATGCCGCGCGCTTCAGTGAATCTCGCATTCGTGCAGCGCCATCAGCAGATCGTCCTGCGTCTGGTGGCCGGCATGATAGAGGTCGATCGCGATGTTGGCGATTGAAAGGCCCTGCTGGCTGCGAAGCTTGATGTTGCGCTCGGCGCACCAAGTGTAGATGGCGCCGGCGAGAACGTCGACGTCTTCGGACTGAGAGGAAAAGGCTGGCGCCATGGTCGATACCCTTGGTTTGGTTGTCCCCCGCTAGAGCGCCGCGCTAAGGACGCTCTATCGCTTTGATTTGGTGCATAACCCCAAAAGGAGATTCCGATCTTCGGAGTTATGCGCTGACCGCAGAGACTGAATTCATTTGGAAAACTTGCAAGCGGCATCATCTGGCTGCGTTAACGCAAGCCGTCTTCCCGCCTGCCGCCGTATCGATCCGGGACAGATTGGCCGGCGCGGGCGGCGAATGTCGCAAATCAGGATTCCTGGAACAAAAAAACCGGAGACGTTTCCGTCCCCGGCTTTCGAAATGGGCGTGTCGATTGCGGCTCAGCCTTCGAAGAATTCCTTCATGCGGGCAAAGAAGCCCGTCGATTCCGGATTGTTCTCCTTGGAGGAAAGCTGCTCGAATTCCTGAAGCAGTTCGCGTTGGCGCTTGGTGAGTTTTTGCGGCGTCTCGATCTGGATCTGGATGTAGAGGTCGCCCGTCTGGACCGAACGCAGCACCGGCATGCCCTTGCCCTTGAGGCGGAACTGTTTGCCGACCTGCGTGCCCTCAGGCACGGTTACGCGCGACTTGGTGCCGTCAAGCGTCGCTACGTCGAAGGTTCCGCCGAGCGCGGCCGTCGTCATCGAGATCGGAACGGCGCAATAGAGATCGGCTCCGTCGCGCTGGTAGAATTCATGCGGTTTGACGGACAGGAAGATATAGAGATCGCCCGCTGGTCCGCCGCGGGCGCCGGCTTCGCCTTCGCCCTGCAGCCGGATGCGCGTGCCGTCCTCGATGCCCGCAGGAATATTGACCGAGAGCGAACGCTCTTCCGTCACCCGGCCCTGGCCGTGGCACTTCGGGCAGGGATCGGGAATGATCTGGCCGCGGCCGTGGCAGGTCGGGCAGGTCCGCTCGATCGAGAAGAAGCCCTGTGCCGCGCGCACGCGCCCCGTTCCCTGACAGGTGCCGCAGTTCTTTGGCTGCGTGCCGGGCTTGGCGCCCGAACCCGTACAGACGTCGCAGGTGATCGAGGTGGGAACGCGGATCTGCGCCGTCTTGCCGGAGAAAGATTCTTCCAGCGTTATTTCCATGTTGTAGCGAAGATCGGCGCCACGCTCGCGGCCGCCCGACGAGCGCTGGCGAGCGCGCCCACCACCCATCATTTCGCCGAAGATATCCTCGAAGATGTCTGAGAAACCGCCGCCGGCAAATCCGCCTCCACCACCGCCCATACCGCCATGCTCGAAAGCCGCATGGCCATAGCGATCATAGGCCGCCCGCTTCTGCGGGTCCTTGAGCATCTCGTAAGCTTCGTTGATTTCCTTGAACTTCCGTTCGGCGTCCTTGTCATCCGGGTTTTTGTCCGGATGAAATTTCATCGCCAGTTTGCGGAAGGCGCTTTTCAGCTCTTTCTCGTCCGCCGACTTGGCTACACCCAGAGTTTCGTAAAAGTCCGCTTTTGCCATTAAGGATTAAACCCCGGAAATGGATTTTCCGGCTGCCATGGTGAGCAGCCGGATCAGGTGTTGAAGCATAACCACGCCGTCGCGGATTACGCGGACTTCTTGCGGTCGTCGTCCTTGATTTCCTCGTAGTCGGCATCGACGACATTGTCGCCGCCTTCCGCGGAGGCATCGCCAGCAGCGCCGCTTTCGGCCTGCTGTGCTTCATAGATCGCCTGGCCGAGCTTCATCGACACTTCCATCAGCGTCTGGGTCTTGGCCTTGATGTCGTCGGCATCGGGCTCCGACGCTTCCGACGCCGTCTTCAGCGCAGCGATCGCATCCGAGATCGCGGTGCGGTCGGCCTCGGAAACCTTGTCACCGTAATCCTTCAGCGACTTTTCCGAGGAATGGATCAGGCTTTCAGCCTGGTTCCGGGCTTCGACGGCCTCGCGGCGCTTCTTGTCTTCGGTGGCGTGGGCTTCGGCATCCTTCACCATCTTCTCGATGTCGGCGTCGGAAAGACCGCCGGAAGCCTGGATGCGGATCTGCTGTTCCTTGCCGGTGCCCTTGTCCTTGGCCGAAACCTGCACGATGCCGTTGGCGTCGATATCGAAGGTGACTTCGATCTGCGGCATGCCGCGCGGCGACGGTGGCAGACCAACGAGGTCGAACTGGCCGAGCAGCTTGTTGTCGGCAGCCATTTCACGCTCGCCCTGCGAAACGCGGATGGTCACGGCCTGCTGGTTGTCTTCGGCGGTCGAGAAGGTCTGGCTCTTCTTCGTCGGGATCGTCGTGTTGCGTTCGATGAGGCGGGTGAAGACACCACCGAGGGTCTCGATGCCGAGCGACAGCGGCGTCACGTCGAGGAGCAGGACATCCTTGACGTCGCCCTGCAGAACGCCGGCCTGGATGGCAGCACCAAGCGCCACCACTTCATCCGGGTTGACGCCCTTATGCGGCTCCTTGCCGAACAGCTGCTTGACGACTTCCTGTACCTTCGGCATGCGGCTCATGCCACCGACGAGAACCACTTCGTCGATTTCGGCAGCGGTGACACCGGCATCCTTGAGCGCTGCCTTGCACGGCGCGATCGTGCGCTGGACGAGATCGTCAACCAGGCTCTCGAGCTTGGCGCGGGTCAGCTTCAGCGTCAGATGCTTCGGGCCGGAGGCGTCGGCCGTGATGAACGGCAGGTTGATTTCGGTCTGCTGCGAGGACGAAAGCTCGATCTTTGCCTTTTCCGCAGCTTCCTTGAGGCGCTGCAGGGCAAGCTTGTCGTTCTTCAGGTCGATGCCGTTGTCCCTCTTGAACTCGGCAACGAGATATTCGACGAGACGCATGTCGAAGTCTTCACCGCCGAGGAAAGTATCGCCGTTGGTGGACTTCACTTCGAAGACGCCGTCGCCGATCTCGAGGATCGAAATATCGAAGGTGCCGCCGCCAAGGTCGTAGACGGCAATTGTCTTGCCTTCTTTCTTGTCGAGGCCGTAGGCGAGGGCTGCAGCGGTCGGCTCGTTGATGATGCGCAGAACTTCAAGACCAGCGATGCGGCCGGCATCCTTGGTTGCCTGGCGCTGCGCGTCGTTGAAATAGGCGGGAACGGTGATAACGGCCTTCTCGACCTTTTCGCCGAGATAGGATTCGGCGGTTTCCTTCATCTTCTGAAGGATCATCGCGGAAATCTGTGCGGGCGAATAGCCCTTGCCATTGGCTTCGACCCAGGCGTCGCCATTGTCGCCCTTGACGATGGTGAAGGGAACGAGGTGCTTGTCCTTCTCGACGGTCGGATCTTCGTAGCGGCGGCCGATCAGGCGCTTGACCGCAAAGAGCGTGTTCGTCGGGTTGGTGACTGCCTGGCGCTTGGCCGGCTGGCCAACGAGGCGTTCGCCATCATCGGAAAATGCCACCATGGAAGGGGTCGTGCGTGCACCTTCCGCATTCTCGATAACCTTCGCGTCCTTGCCGTCCATGACTGCGACGCAGGAATTCGTCGTTCCAAGGTCGATACCAATTACTTTTGCCATGTCATTCTCTCCTTGAAGCAAGCTGTCGGAACCCCGAGAAGGCATTTCCCTGACAGCCCCTTACGGGATGGGTCTACTTGCGATTACGCAATCGTGATTGCGGTGATGCGGCGTATATAAGGAGCGGTTTTCTGGACTGCAAGGCGAGAAATGCCCCGGAATCCAGCAAAACGAATGTGTTGCGTTCAATTTTTACAGTAGCCGGGAAAGAGGTCGCCCCATGTCCGGAAAGCGGCCGATTTTTAGAGCATGTCGCGCAAAACTGTGAAGCGGTCTTGCGACGACGACATGCGTAAAACAAAGACCTAAAGCGCGAGGAGCGACTCTGAAAGATCGCAATGCGCTTTAGAGCATTGGGCTTGTGTTGGACGTGCAGCAAAGATCTCACTGGCCCATGATCAGATCGAGCAGCGTCGTGCGCCGCGGCTGGACGGAAGAGGTTGTCTGCGCGCCTCCGACATCCCCGGGTGGCACCACGCCCTCATAGTTCGAGCCGCCGCCTTCGGCAATGTCTGCTGGCGGAACCGGGCCATTGCCGGAGCTTGCCGCCTGCTGCCGGACTGGCGCTTGCGGATAGCGGTTTGCATTGTCGTCGCCGCCGAAGACGCCGGAAATGATACCGCCGATCGTCGACGGCGGCGCCTCGGCCGTCATCGGTTGCCCGCTGCCCAGCTGCCCATCGCCCGTTTGTCCATCACCAGGGGCTGCCTGCGCCATCGGCTGACCATTGTTCGGATCGCCGATCAACTGGCCGTTGCCGAAGAGCGGTGCCGGCGAAAGACCCTTGTGGGCGGCGATCATGAATTCCTTCCAGGCCTTGGCGGGCAGGCCGCCGCCGGTCACCTTCTTCATCGGCTTGCCGTCGTCATTGCCGAACCAGACACCCGTGGTGAGATTGCTGGTGAAGCCGACGAAGAGCGCGTCGCGCGAATTCTGCGTTGTGCCGGTCTTTCCCGCCGCCTGCCAGCCGGGGATCTTGGCGCTCTTGCCGGTGCCGTTGTCGATGACGCCCATCATCATGGCATCCATCTCGGCGACGATCTGCTCGGAGAGCACGCGCGGCGGGCTGTCATAGGTATTTTCGTAGAGAACCTTGCCCTCGGCAGTCGTCACCCGGCGAATGACGTGCGGCGTCGCCTTGTAGCCGCCGTTCATGAAGGCGGCATAGGAGGCGGTAAGTTCCATCAGCGACACCTCGGACGTGCCGAGCGCGATCGAGGCGTTCGGCTGCAGCTCGCTTTCGATGCCGAGCCGGTGGGCAAGCTTGATCACCTGATCCGGCCCGTCATACATCACCAGCTGGGCGGCCACCGTGTTCAGCGACTTGGCCAGCGCGGTCGCCAGCGTCACTTCGCCATTGTATTTCTTCTCGTAATTTTCGGGCGTCCAGTCGCCGATCCGGATCGGCGCGTCGTTGAACACCGAATAGGGCGTCAGCCCCTTCTCGAGTGCTGCGGCATAGACGAAGGGCTTGAACGAGGAACCCGGCTGGCGTTTGGCCTTGACGGCGCGGTTGAACTGGCTCGTCGCATAGTCCCTGCCGCCGACGAGCGCCCGGATCGCGCCGGTGCCGTCGATCGAGACGAGGGCCGCCTGCGAGGCGTCGAGCTTCCCGCCCTCCTTGTCGAGCACGTCGACCAGCGATTGCTCGGCCTTCTTTTCCAGCGACTTGTCGATCGTCGTATCGACGATGACGTCTTCCTTGACGTCGCCGATCAGACCCGGCAGCTCGTCCATCACCATGTCGGCGACATAGTGCCCGGCGCCCGACCAGTAGCTCTTGGCCGAGGCCGGGGTCTGTGACATCGCCGTCTTGACCTCGGAATCGGTGATGAAGCCCTGTTCGCGCATTGCTGCGAGCACGAGTTGGGCGCGGGCATTCGCCGCGTCGGCATCGCGGGCCGGCGAAAGCCGCGACGGCGCCTTGAGCAGGCCGGCCAGCACCGCGGCCTCGCCGAGGTTCACGTCACGCGCCGATTTGTTGAAGTAGCGGCGTGATGCCGCCTCGACGCCATAGGCGTTCGATCCGAAGAACACCCGGTTGAGATACATCGCAAGGATCTGGTCCTTGGTGTATTTCTGCTCCAGCCACAGCGCGAGCAGCACCTCCTGCACCTTACGTTCCAGCGTCCTGTCCGGAGAGAGGAAGAGGTTCTTGGCAAGCTGCTGCGTCAGCGTCGAGCCACCCTGCACCATGTGGCCGGCCGTGAAGTTGGTCACGATCGCCCGGCCGAGGCCGAGCGGATCGACGCCGAAATGCGAATAGAAACGCCGATCCTCGATGGCGATGACGGCTTCCGGAATATAGGGCGACATGTTTTCGAGCGACAGCGCCTCGCCGCCGGTCGCGCCGCGATTGGCGATGACGCTGCCGTCGACGGCGGTAATCTTCACATTCGGCGGCCGTTCCGGGATCGCCCATGTGCTGGCGCTCGGCATGCGCGAGCCATAATAGACCACAAGCCCGGCAACGCCGATGCCCGCCCAGATGAAAAGCACGACGCACCAGTAGATGACGCGGCGCAGGAATCCGAAAAACCCGCCGCCTTCACGCTCCCGCGGCTCGCGCCGCCGCCGGGGGGCTGCACGTTGCGGCGGGGGTTTCGAGCCGCCGCGGCGCTGGGATCGGCCTCCGGCAATGCGATCGTCGGCATCGAGCGAGAATTCGTCATCGTCGCGCGCCGGGCGGCCGCTGAAGGACGGTTCTATTCTGTCGCCTGATCTGCCTCTGCCTGCCATCGCGGACCGGTCACACCCCATGTTCGATCGCGAAGCCAGCTTCGCATAACGGTGCTCTTCTCCAGCGCCGCGCGTCTTTTCAGACGCGCAAAGGACGCTGGAGCACTTTGAGTGCCGCCGTGATCATCCGACTGAACTGTAAATGCGGCGATTTAACGGGGTGTTAATAATGGAAAGTAAAGCAGATCGCGCCGGGAGACAGCATTGGCCTTCAGAACTGCCGGGCCTCGTAATCGTCGAGCGTTTCCGGGTCCTGCTTATATTCCCACTCGCCCAGATGAAAGCGGCGCCAGATCTGGCCGGAAGGGTTGAGGCTCGCCCCATCGGTGAGGCGCACAGGCAGGATAGGGTTGTGTTTATGCCAAACGGTAACATCTGTGGCGGCTGCCCGAGGGGCGAAAAGCCCGAAGAAAGCCAGGTAGTCTTGCGTCATCAGGGTCCAGCCTCGAACGGATTAAAATCAATCCGCAACTTCACAAAACTGCAATAAAGAATCCTGCAAAACAAGAGCCTCGCGATGGCTTCACATCAAATTGTCGGTGAGCGCATTCGAGGATCGATGCTTCCCCCGCGGTTCCTGTCTTGCGCTCGCCGGCGAAGCGGCGCGCGTCGTGAAAACAAAGGCCCCGAAGTGCGTGGCGTGAGTTACGTGCGATACGACGTGGATTACCGCGCCGCGCGTCTTTTCGAGAAGCGCAAAGGACGCTGTAACACTTTGAATTACTGCATAATTTCGTCCTTAAATTCGATTCCGATTTAAGGAATTATGCAGGAGGCGGAACCAATAGGCTCCGCGATTGTTTAAGTACAAGCGGGACAACCCCTCACGTCCCGCGCATGATCGGCCGTCTCCCCTCAACACGCGCCGATCGACATCAGGCCCGGTGCATCCCTCATGGGAGCGCCGGGCTTTTTCTTGGGTGTTTTCCCTTGGCTTCAAGCCTCGGAAGAGGACGGCGCTGCCGTCCCCTTTCTGTTTCATTCGTCGCAGGAGGGATCGCCGGGGCGGCAATCAAAGTCCCTGCGGTCGGGCCTGCGATCATCGCCTCTCCGGTCGTCCCTCTGCCGTTCACCTCTTTGCCGATCGCCCCTCTGCCGATCGTCCCTTTGATTGTCGTCGCGCCAGTCACGATTGCGGTCGCGCCCATCTCGGTCGCCATCCCGCTCGCGCCAGTTACGGTCGCGATCCCGGTTATCCCGATCGCGATCGCGATCCCGATTGTCGCGGTCGCGATAGTAATAGTCCGGGCCGCGGCTCCAGCGGTCACGGTCGCGATAGAAATCGCGGTTGCGGTAGTAGCGGTCCCAATAATTGTCGACGCTGAAGCGAATCATCGGAATGCCGAGCGGACGGTAATATTGCGGGCCGACATAGACGCGGCGCTGCTGGTAGGAGGCCTGCACGTACTGGCCGGAAACCCAGCCGCGGCCGCCGTAGAATTCCACGTCGCACCAGTTGACGTCGGAAAGGCATCCGCGGATTTCGACGGAAGAACCAGCCGGGATGACCGCGACGGCAGGATAACGGGTGCTCGGACCCGCACGCATGTTGACGTTCGCCGTCGAGTAGCCCTCGGCAGCCTGCGCTACGGCAGGCGCCAGCATAAGCAGGCCGACCGCTGCGATTTTAACAAAGAGATTTCTCACGCTTCTCAGTCCTTGTTGGCACGTTTTTCAGGCAGCGCTGGGCCGCGTTTCCTTGGCATATGCCACTGAAACAAAAGATAGACGGATCGCCCGCAGGTGTTTAGGGTGTTATCATTCGTCTTATCTTTCAATGGCTTATATGTCGCTCGCGATGAACGTAGCTTGAACGGCGAAATGTCTGTCAGCGCCCTTGAGCCGCGAGTGGTGCTTCCGGCAAGGGCGGGCACTGTTAACGGTCCGTTAACCTTTCGGCGGCAGTCTCATTGCAATACCCGCTTGCTCCTTGACCACGGATGAACTGGCACTGAGATGAGCGGATGACGAAAGGCCGGGTCGAACCGGCCTTTTTGTTTGTCGCGACTTTGCGTGGCGCATCTTGATGGAAGGTGCGCCTTTTCCATCAGGCAGCGAGCGACTGAAGAATCCGCACCCAGGAGCGGATGCCCTTGTGGTAGGAGATAAGCTCGTATTTCTCGTTCGGCGAGTGGATGCGATCATCGCTGAGGCCGAAGCCGACGAGCAGCGATTCCATGCCGAGCATCTTCTGGAAATCCCCGACGATCGGGATCGACCCGCCCATGCCGATGACGATGGCGGGTTTCGGCCACTCGTCGGAAAGCGCGTTCTTCGCCTTGGTCAGAACCGGCGAATCATAGGAGAGATGAATTGCCGGCGAGCCGCCATGCGGATGGAACTCCACCGAGCAATCGGCGGGAATCTTCGAGCTGATATAGCTGCGGAAAGCCTCGCGGATGGCGGCCGGATCCTGCGTGCCGACAAGCCGGAACGAAACCTTGGCCGAAGCCTTGGCGGCGATCACCGTCTTGAAGCCTTCGCCGGTATACCCGCCCCAGATGCCGTTGATTTCGGCGGTTGGCCGGGCCCAGGTGAGTTCCAGCACCGAACGGCCCTTCTCGCCGGATGGAATGGAAAGGCCGACTTCGCCGAGGAAGCTCTCTGCGGTCTTGCCGAGCGTCTCCCATGACGCCTTGATGTTGTCAGGCGTCTCCTCGACGCCTTCATAGAAGCCGTCAAGCGTGATGCGGCCCGTCTCGTCATGCAGGCCGGCAAGAGCCTCGACGAGAATATGGATCGGATTGGCCGCCGCGCCGCCGAAGAGACCGGAATGCAGGTCGCGGTCCGCCGCCGTCACGATCACTTCCTCGCCGACGAGGCCGCGCAATGCTGCGGCGATCGCTGGCGTGTCGCGGTCCCACATGCCGGTATCGCAGACGAGCGCATAGTCGGCCTTGAGCTCGGCGGCATTGGCTTCGAGAAAAGGCTTCAGGGATGGCGAACCGGATTCCTCCTCGCCCTCGAAGAGAATGGTAATGCGGCAGGGAAGCGCGCCGTTGATCTCCTTATAGGCGCGGCAAGCCTCGACGAAGGTCATCAACTGGCCCTTGTCGTCGGAGGTGCCGCGGCCGGTCAGGATCTTGCGGCCCTCGCCGACATCCTTGATCGATGGCTCGAACGGGTCGTTTTCCCAGAGTTCGATCGGATCGACCGGCTGAACATCGTAATGGCCGTAGAAGAGAACATGCGGCGCATCGGCGGACGCGCCGGCATGATGGGCGACGACCATCGGATGGCCTGGTGTATCGCGCACCGAGGCCGTAAAACCGAGCGTCCCGAGATAAGCGACGAGCCATTCCGCAGCCTTTCGGCATTCGGCTTTGTAGGCGGGATCGGTGGATATCGACTGGATGCGCAGAAGCTCGAACAGCTTGTCGAGGCTCGATGGAAGATTCTGATCCGCGCGCGCAAGCACTTGACGTACATCGGTCATTTTCGACTCCTTTTTGAAATTCGGCCGGACGATAGACCAAACCAGATAGGCAGGCGAGGCGGAAAAACAAAAAATCGGCGGCGCGAAAGACCGGCGGGGCATAGACTAATATCAAGAAGATTTGCTGGATAATATAGAAGAGAATTCTAATTCAATTTACCGTTATTTAGCATAACCTAAATAGCCTGACCGAATTCAGCTGTGCGAGGTTCGGATGTTTTCGGTCATTACATGTATTCGGGACAACCACGATTGGCGGCTGGTGCTTGCGGCCGCCGCGGTCTGCCTGGTCGGCGCTACGGCGGCTATGCTGCTGCTTTCCCGCGCCCAGGAATGCGATGCCGGGCGGCGCAAGCTCTGGATCGGCGCCTCGGCTTTCGCTTTCGGTACCGGCGTATGGGCAACGCACTTCATCGCGATGCTGGCCTATGACGGCGGCATGCCGATCGGCTACCAACTGGGCCTGACGACGCTTTCTTTCCTCCTGTCGGTTGTCGGTTCGTGGGCGGCGATCCTCGTCGCTTCGGAAAGCCGCGGCAGATTTTCTCGCATACGCGGCGGCGTCCTGATGGCGCTCGGCATCGCCTCTATGCACCTGACCGGCATGCAGGCGATCGAAACGCAGGCGGTCATCCTTTATGATCCCTTGATGACGCTGAGTGCGGTTCTCGCAGGAGCGCTGTTGTCGGGCGCCGCCTTCCACGCCTTTTTCCAATTGAAGGGACTGAGGCGGCTCCTCGCCTCGTCAATCACTTTCGTCCTCGCGATCTGCGCTCTCCATTTCATCTCGATGGCTAGCATCACACTCGTGCCGGATCCCGGCAAGCAAGTTCCGGCAACGGTGCTCGACGCCAGCCTGCTTGCTGTGATCGTCGTGGTGGCGGCGACGACGCTCATTCTGATTGCCCTCGCGGTGGTCTTTATCGAAAGCCACCTGACGGATCTGAGGGGGCTTGCGAATGCCTCGCAGGAAGGGCTGCTGATCCTGCGGGAAGGCCGGATCATCGATGCCAATGAACGCTTCCAGGGGCTTTCCGGCTGGAAGCTTGCCGATCTCGCCGGCAAGGCGCCCTCGGCTGTTTTGTCTGCTATTCAGGGAACTGGGCAGAACAGACCCAGCGAGACGCTGCTCAACACCAGGAACGGCAGGGAGATCGCCGTCGAAGTGACCGCGAGCAGGATCGTCTATCGCGGGCACAATTGCGAGGTGCTGGCGGTGCGTGACCTCACCGAGCGCAGGCAGGCCGAGGAGATGATCGAGCATCTCGCCCACCACGATGTGCTCACCGATCTGCCGAACAGGTCGCTGTTCGACACCCGCATCCGGCAGGCGCTGCAGATGGCTGAACGAAAGAACAGCGAGGTTGCCCTCTTCTATCTCGACCTCGATCGCTTCAAGGCCGTCAACGACATCTTCGGTCATGCCGAAGGCGACCGCATTCTCCGCAAGGTCGCCTCGATCCTGCGCCGCGTGGCCGATGAGAGCGATACGGTCGCCCGCCTCGGCGGCGATGAATTCGCCATCATTCAGCCCGCCGGGCAACAGCCGGCGGCGGCGCAGAAGCTTGCGGCTGATATCCTCGACGAATTCGCCGCCGAAATGGACACGGCGCGTGACCCCACAGCCGTCGGCGTCAGCCTCGGCATCGCACTCTATCCCGCGGATGGCGCTGCCGCTGAAGAACTCTGCAACAATGCCGATACTGCACTCTACCGCGTCAAGCATGACGGTCGCGGCAAGGTCTGTTTCTTCGACGCGGAAATGGACAAGGCGGCACGGAACCGCCGCCAGATCGAAAGCGAACTGCGCCATGCGATCTCCCGCAACCAGATCCATGTCAGCTATCAGCCGATCCTCGATGCGCAGAGCGGCGAGATCGGCGGCTACGAGGCCCTGATGCGCTGGAACCGGCCAGGTTACGGCCTGACCGAGCCCGATATCTTCATCCCGATCGCCGAGGAAAGCGGCTCGATCGTCCAACTCGGCGAATGGGTGTTGCTGCAGGCCTGCAGGGAGGCCGTGCGCTGGCCGCTGCCGCTGATGATCGCCGTCAATCTCTCACCGGTGCAATTCATGCTGCCGAACCTCTGTGAGCGGATCGAGTCGATCCTCGCCGAAACCGGGCTTGCGCCCAGCCGGCTGGAACTCGAGATCACCGAGGCGGCCCTCATTCGCGATCGCGACCGGGTGATGACGACGCTGCTGCGGCTGCACAAGCTCGGCGTGCACATCGTCATGGATGATTTCGGCACCGGTTTTTCCTCGCTGTCCAACCTGCGTTCATTCCCTTTCGACAAGATCAAGGTCGACCGCAGTTTCACCGGCGTGCTGGAACATGATGCGTCGGCACGCTCGATCGTGCGCGCCATCATCGGCCTTGGTCATAGCCTCGGCATGCCTGTCGTGACGGAGGGCGTTGAAACCGAGATACAGCGCCGGATCGTCGTCGAGGAAGGCTGCACGCAAGTGCAGGGCCTTTTACTCGGCAAGCCGGATATCGAGCCGAGCGTCAAGCTTGCCGCCGACGAAAACGTCCTGACCATGCAGATCGAAACCGGCGTGTCCCTATTGCGACGCGCACAGCGTGCCGGCGAGTGATCTTACAGCGCCGCGCGTCTTTTCAGACGCGCAAAAAACGCTGTAACACTTTGAATTGCTGCATAATTTTATCGTTAAATCGATTATGATTTAAGGATAAAATTATGCAGCGGTCAGAGCGCCTTGGCGTTTTCCAGCAGCCGGCGGATATATTCGAGCGTCAGCTCGCGCTCGAAAACCCGGAAACCTTTAAACAGCGCAAGGTCGGCCTCACGCGCGGTCTCGATCGCCTCGGCCTCCATGGCGCGCGCCCTCGGCGTCAGGAAGAGCAGTTGCGCCCGCTTGTCGGACGGATGCGGCCGGCGCTCGATCAGCCCGTCGCGGACCATGCGCGAAAGCGTATTGGCCATGGTCGCCTGCTCGATATCGACCCGCTCGAGAAGCTGTTTCTGGGTCAGCCCGTCCTCGGCCCAGAGTTCCAGCAGGATGGGGAACTGGCCCGGAGAAAAACCAAGCCCGACCGCGCGCTGGTGCAGCGAGCGGGCAAAACCCTTCGCCAGCTGGCTGGCAAGGTAGGCTCCCGAATCCATGCGGTTAAATCCCATGATTGCAAGTTAGGCTCAAAACCATGCCGGAGACAATGCAGCAAATCGCATACGATGCTCCTTAACATGCAAGCCGTGATGATAATTTCGAGTGCCTCGAAAAAACAAAAGTCGCCATGGCCTGGAGGTTGGCCATGGCGACTTTAAAGTGGGGACAAAGGCCCGGAGAGGGGGATAGGCCTTTGTCCAAGCCTGACGCGGCGGGGGACAAGCCGGTAATCAGACCCGCGACGCAATCAAGCGCCGGTGACATGGATTTGTGGCTCAGAATGTGGTTTTTCAAGGGAGGGCGATCGTTACAAATCGGTAACAGTTTGGTGAGCTGGAATCGCTGCCGCACAATTCCTGAGATCGGAATCGATGGAAGGATAAAATTATGCAGCAACGCCAAGTGCTCAGCGTCCTTTGCGCGTCCGAAAAGACGCGCGGCGCTGTGTGACGCTCCGAACGCCATAATCCTTTTCGCGCGCCGAATTTTATGCCGAACTCTATATGGACCTCGTCCGATGCCCGCGCTATCCATGCACGCATGAAAAAAGGCGATCACCTCTTCCTAGTCGATGGTTCCGGATTCATCTTCCGGGCGTTTCATGCATTGCCGCCGCTGACCCGCAAGACCGACGGCCTGCCGATCGGCGCCGTGTCCGGTTTCTGCAACATGCTGTGGAAGCTGCTGAGGGATGCGCGCAATACCGATGTCGGTGTGACGCCGACACATCTTGCCGTCATCTTCGATTATTCCGCCAAGACGTTTCGCAAGGATCTCTACGACGCCTATAAGGCGAACCGCTCCGCCCCGCCGGAAGAGCTCATCCCGCAATTCGGCCTTATAAGAGAGGCGACCCGCGCCTTCAATCTGCCCTGCATCGAGACCGAAGGCTTCGAAGCCGACGACATTATCGCCACCTATGCCCGCCAGGCCGAGGCAACCGGCGCCGATGTCACCATCGTCTCCTCCGACAAGGATCTGATGCAGCTCGTCAGCCCCAATGTCCATATGTATGACAGCATGAAGGACAAGCAGATCGGCATTCCCGATGTCATCGAGAAATGGGGCGTGCCGCCGGAAAAGATGATCGACCTGCAGGCGATGACCGGTGATTCCGTCGACAACGTTCCCGGCATTCCGGGCATCGGCCCGAAAACCGCCGCCCAGCTGCTTGAGGAGTACGGCGATCTCGACACGCTGCTCGAACGCGCCACCGAGATTAAGCAGGTCAAGCGCCGCGAGACGATCCTCGCCAATATCGACATGGCCAGGCTCTCGCGCGACCTCGTGCGGCTGCGCACCGATGTGCCGCTCGATCTCGATCTCGACGCGCTGGTGCTGGAACCGCAGAACGGCCCGAAGCTGATCGGCTTCCTGAAGACGATGGAATTCACCACGCTGACGCGCCGCGTCGCCGAGGCCTGCGATTGCGATGCGAGCGCCATCGAACCGGCGACCGTCCGCATCGAATGGGGCGAGACGGCCCGCGGCCCGGATCTCGACGCGGCGGAGCCCGAGACTGTTGCCGGCGGCATCCCCGACGTTTCGGGCGAATCCGTGCCGGTGCCGCCGCGCGCGAAGGCGAAGAACGCGGCCGAAGGCGCCTTTTCGCCCGCCGATCTTGCCAAGGCGCGGGCCGATGCCTTTGCGACGCTGCCCTTCGATCATTCGGCCTATGTCACGATCCGCGACCTGGCGACGCTCGACCGCTGGATCGCCGATGCGCGCGCTACCGGCCTCGTTGCTTTCGATACCGAGACCACGTCGCTGGATGCGATGCAGGCCGAACTTGTCGGCTTTTCACTGGCGATCGCCGACAATACGGCCGATCCCACCGGCACGAAGATCCGCGCCGCCTATGTGCCGCTTGTCCATAAGAACGGCGTCGGCGATCTGCTCGGCGGCGGCCTTGCCGACAACCAGATCCCGATTGGCGATGCCCTGCCGCGGCTGAAGGCATTGCTGGAGGACGAATCGGTTCTCAAGGTCGCCCAGAACCTGAAATATGACTACCTGCTGTTGAAGCGCTACGGCATCGAGACCAGGAGTTTCGACGACACCATGCTGATCTCCTACGTGCTCGACGCCGGCACCGGCGCGCATGGCATGGATCCGCTCTCGGAAAAATTCCTCGGCCATACACCGATCCCGTACAAGGACGTGGCGGGCAGCGGCAAGGCGAACGTCACCTTCGATCTGGTCGATATCGACCGCGCCACCCACTATGCCGCCGAAGATGCCGACGTGACGCTGCGCCTCTGGCTGGTGCTGAAGCCCCGGCTGGCGGCATCAGGGCTGACCAGCGTCTATGAACGGCTGGAGCGGCCGCTATTGCCCGTGCTTGCGCGTATGGAAGCGCGCGGCATCACCGTTGACCGGCAGATCCTGTCGCGGCTCTCCGGCGAGCTGGCCCAGGGTGCAGCAAGGCTGGAGGACGAGATCTACGTGCTGGCCGGCGAACGTTTCAACATCGGCTCGCCGAAGCAGCTGGGCGATATCCTGTTCGGCAAGATGGGCCTTTCCGGCGGCAGCAAGACGAAGACAGGCCAATGGTCCACCTCCGCGCAGGTGCTCGAGGATCTGGCCGCCGCCGGTTTCGAATTGCCGCGCAAGATCGTCGACTGGCGCCAGGTCACCAAGCTGAAATCCACCTATACCGACGCGCTTCCAGGTTACGTTCACCCCGAGACAAAGCGGGTCCACACCTCCTACTCGCTGGCTTCGACGACCACGGGGCGTCTGTCCTCCTCCGAGCCGAACCTGCAGAATATTCCGGTGCGCACCGCAGAAGGCCGCAAGATCCGCACCGCCTTCATCTCGACGCCCGGCCACAAGCTGATCTCTGCCGACTACAGCCAGATCGAACTGCGCGTGCTTGCCCATGTGGCCGAGATCCCGCAGCTGACCAAGGCCTTCGAAGATGGCGTCGACATCCACGCCATGACGGCTTCGGAAATGTTCGGCGTGCCGGTGGAAGGCATGCCGGGCGAGGTGCGCCGCCGCGCCAAGGCAATCAATTTCGGCATCATCTACGGCATTTCGGCCTTCGGCCTTGCCAATCAGCTTTCGATCGAGCGTTCGGAAGCCGGCGACTATATCAAGAAGTATTTCGAGCGTTTCCCCGGCATCCGCGACTATATGGAAAGCCGAAAGGCCATGGCGCGCGACAAGGGTTATGTCGAAACGATCTTCGGTCGCCGCATCAACTATCCCGACATCCGCTCGTCCAATCCATCCGTGCGTGCCTTCAACGAGCGTGCGGCGATCAACGCGCCGATCCAGGGCTCGGCTGCCGACGTCATCCGCCGGGCGATGATCAAGATAGAGCCGGCGCTTGTTGAAGTCGGCCTTGCCGATCGCGTCCGCATGCTGCTGCAGGTGCACGACGAACTCATCTTCGAGGTCGAGGACGAGGATGTCGAAAAGGCGATGCCGGTCATCGTCTCGGTCATGGAAAACGCCACCATGCCGGCACTGGAAATGCGTGTACCGCTGAGGGTCGATGCACGCGCCGCCACCAATTGGGACGAGGCGCACTAAAGCACGTCGCGCAAAAGGACAGCGGTTTTGCGACAACGACATGCGTGGAAATAAAGCCTATGCCCGGCCCTTCGGCTTGGCTGAAACGGGCCGCCTGCTCGACCGGCCACCTGGGCCGTAGACCTGGGCTACGACGCGCGCCGGCCGGTCGAGCATCCGATTCCGTTTGAGCCAACAGAATGCTGCAATCTGACCAGGAAGGCTCTAAAGCGCCAGGAGCGAATCCAAAAGATTGCGACGCGCTTTAGAGCGGCTCCCCAAAATTGGCAAAGATTTTTCTCACTGCCAGAACTCATTGAAAGTGCAGCGATTTATCCCAGGGGATCGTATCGGAACGATACGGCAGGAAGGAACTTATTAACCTTCCTTTTCTATCCCGGTAGGGTCGTAATTTGCAAAGCATGAGTGAGTAGCGGACGCATGCGTTTTCCCAGAACCAATTTGACGGATGCCGGAGATTTTTCCAGCGAGATTGAAACGGACCTTCCGGCGGAAAACCCAGGGGAGAAGCCGGCGGCACCCATCTGGCAGAGTAACTTTTCCCTCGCGCCGAATGTCCGTTTCACCCGCACGCCGGAAACGCTGATCAGCAGGCGGCGCGCGCCGAATGAGCCCGTTCGCGATGATTCGCAGATTGGACAGCAGGCGATACGGATAGAGCCGGTTGCCGTCGACGTGCCCTTCGATATCTATCTGCCAGAGCCGGACGAAATTTCCGTAGCACCGCATAGGGTCGAACTGCAGCAGTCACCTTTGCCTGACGAGCCCGGCGCGCCGGCTTTCCGCGCCAGCGCCGAGCTTTCCTCCATTTCGGATTTCGCCTTTTGGGAAGTCATGGCCTTCGAAGAGGCCGAGCCGGTTCGCGCACCGCCCTTGATATCGTTCCCGAAGACCGAGACCTCGCCCGAATCGATCACGTCGCTGTTCCGGATCATGGAATGGCGCCCCGGCCGGTCGGCCCCTGCTCCCGTCACCTCCCGCCCGGTCCCGCAGCCCGCTGCGATCTCCGCAAAGGTCGCTGTGCGCCCTCCGGCCGCCCCGTCCCTGGAAAGGCCCAGGCGCATCGCTGTCGAGGCACCGGTCGCGCCCGTACCTCAGGCGGCGCCAACCTCTCAGGTCGCGCCAGCCCCTCAAATTGCATCAGCCCCTCAGGCAGCACCGGCGCCGCAGCGCACGCCGCCTGTCGCCGCGGTCCTGCCGTCGCCGCGCCTGGCCGCGCGGCCCGAAAGGATCGACGCATCCGGCTATGAATTCCCGCCGCGTGCCCTGCTGCAGGAACCGCCGGAACGCCTCGGCGAGATCATGTCGCAGGAGACGCTGGAACAGAATGCAGGGCTTCTGGAAAGCGTGCTGGAAGATTTCGGCATCAAGGGCGAAATCATCCATGTCCGTCCCGGTCCTGTCGTCACCCTCTATGAATTCGAGCCGGCGCCGGGCGTGAAATCGTCGCGGGTCATCGGCCTTGCCGATGATATCGCCCGCTCGATGTCGGCGCTTTCGGCCCGCGTGGCCGTCGTCCCCGGCCGCAACGTCATCGGCATCGAATTGCCGAATGTGACACGTGAAACCGTCTATTTCCGCGAGATGATCGAGAGCCAGGATTTCGAGAAGAGCGGTTACAAGCTGGCGCTCGGCCTCGGCAAAACCATCGGCGGCGAGCCTGTCATCGCCGAGCTCGCCAAGATGCCGCATCTGCTCGTGGCCGGCACCACCGGCTCCGGCAAGTCGGTCGCCATCAACACGATGATCCTGTCGCTGCTCTACCGCATGACGCCGGAACAGTGCCGCCTGATCATGGTCGACCCGAAGATGCTCGAACTGTCAGTCTATGACGGCATCCCGCATCTGCTGACGCCCGTCGTCACCGATCCGAAGAAGGCGGTCATGGCGCTGAAATGGGCCGTGCGCGAAATGGAGGAGCGCTATCGCAAGATGTCGCGCCTCGGCGTGCGCAATATCGATGGCTATAACGACCGCATGGCACAGGCCCGCGAAAAGGGCGAGACCATCCATGTCATGGTCCAGGTCGGCTTCGATAAGGGCACCGGTGTTCCGATCGAGGAAAGCCAGGCGCTGGACCTGACGCCGATGCCCTATATCGTCGTCATCGTCGACGAGATGGCCGACCTGATGATGGTCGCCGGCAAGGACATCGAAGGGGCAATCCAGCGCCTCGCCCAGATGGCCCGCGCCGCCGGCATCCATCTGATCATGGCGACACAGCGTCCGTCGGTCGACGTCATCACCGGCACGATCAAGGCAAACTTCCCGACCCGTATCTCCTTCCAGGTGACCTCGAAGATCGACAGCCGCACCATTCTCGGCGAACAGGGCGCCGAGCAGCTGCTCGGTCAGGGAGATATGCTGCATATGCAGGGCGGCGGGCGGATTTCCCGCGTCCACGGTCCTTTCGTCTCGGATGTCGAAGTGGAAAAGGTTGTCGCCCATCTGAAAACCCAGGGCCGCCCGGAATATCTCGACACCGTCACCGCCGACGAGGAGGAAGAGACGGAAGAGGAAGAAGCCGGCGCCGTCTTCGACAAGAGCGCCATGGCCTCGGAAGATGGCAATGAACTCTACGAGCAGGCGGTCAAGGTCGTCATGCGCGACAAGAAGTGCTCGACGTCCTACATCCAGCGCCGCCTCGGCATCGGCTACAACCGCGCCGCCTCACTGGTAGAACGCATGGAAAAGGAAGGTCTCGTCGGCCCAGCCAACCACGTCGGCAAGCGCGAGATCGTATCGGGACGGGGTGACGGCGATTAATCGGGCGCGGAGTGCGGCTGCGCACTCCACGTCCTCAAGTCTGCCAACCGCAGCGTCTCGCTGACGAACGTGGTTTTTCCGGCGGTGTAAAAATCCCAATCGCCGCCTGCCTCTGCGGCCAGCCGGCGTTTCAACTCGGCATAAGCCTTGGCTCTCTCGGGGTGAACCCTGAGATAATCGCGAAACAGAATGCGCTCCCGATGTCCGCGATTATCGGGTCCGCAAAGATAGAGCCTGATGCCATAAGCTTGATGATCGCGGGTGAAAGCCCATCGTTGCTCTCCGGTATCGCCGTGGAAGACGAAATCGGCAGCGCGCACCACCTCGATCGCCGTCGGCAGGAACTCGTCGGATATCATCACGGCATCAAGGTCGATCTTCGGCTTGGCTGCCAATCCAGGCACTGATGTGCTGCCGAGATGATCGATGGAAAGCAGGCGGTCACCGAGCAGGATCGAGATCTCGGTGCTGATCTCGGCAAACAGCAGTGGCCAAGAGGGATCGTCGTCGACCACTTTGATGGCGCGCATGCCTTTTCCCTCGAGCCTGGTCAGTGCGCCTTGGTCAGCAATCCGTCCAGGATCTCGATCATCTTCTGCTCGGCCTCTTCGAGCGAGCCGCTATTGTCGAGCTCCACCACGTCATATTCGCCGCGCACCGTCAGCGGTCCGCGGGCGAGCCGGGCCATGATATCTTCATGCGTCTCGCGTCCGCGCGCCTCCAGCCGGCCGGCGAGCACCTCGGGGCGGGCGGTGACGTTGATGACCTTCAGCCGCGGGAAGGCGGCCTGGAAGCGGTGAAGCGCCGAGCGCGAGCCGTTGGCGACAACGACATGGCCTCTGGACAGCGCCACCGAGACCTCGGCGGGAATACCGTATTTCAGGCCGTGCGCTTCCCACCAGACGGCGAAGGAGCCTGATTGCTCCATGGCGGCAAACCCTTGGAGGGAGACGGAAAGATGGTCCTCGCCGCCGGCATCGCGGTGGCGGGTGATGACGCGGCGGACGAAATGCACGTTCTCACGGCCGGCAAAACGCCGGGCGGCGAGGTTCATCAGCGTGTCCTTGCCAGCACCGCTCGGACCGACGACAACCACCATGATGCCGCGCTCGGCACCAGCTCCTGCGTGGGGTTCGTGCGGCATCATGCGACACGGCGTCCTTGGCGCCAGACGGAGCGTGTCACCGGCACGCCGTGCGAACGATGGACGCGGACAAGATCGGCGCGCAGCCCGGTTGCGATCCGGCCGCGATCGTCGAGGCTGACGGTGCGGGCGGGCGTCGACGTCACCATGGCGATCGCCTTCGGCAGGCTGATGCTCTCCACCTCGTCGGCGAGGATGAAGGGCGCATGCAGCAGGCTGAGCGGTACGTAGTCGGAGGAAAGCACGTCGAGCACGCCCATCTCGGCAAGGTCGCGGGCGGCGATATTGCCGGAATGCGACTTGCCGCGCACGATGTTCGGCGCGCCCATCAGCACGCTCATGCCATGTTCGTGCGACGCCCGTGCGGCGTCGAAGCTGGTCGGGAACTCGGCCAGGCGCACGCCGTTGTCGATCGCCTCGTCGACATGGGAGAGCGTCGCGTCGTCATGGCTTGCCACGGTGATGCCGCGCTCGGCGCAGACCTTGGCGATGGCGTTGCGATGCGGCGTCGAATTGCGCGCCGATTCTGCCTGACGCTTGGCGACGAAACGCGCGAACGCCTCGTCGCTCAGGCCGCGCTTCTTCTGGTAGTAGAAGATATATTGGTCCATCGTCTGGAACTGACGCTGGCCGGGCGCATGATCCATCAGCGAGACGAGCCGCACATGCCGGTCGTTTTCGAAATCGGCAAAATGTTCGAGCACGTTGTCGGCCGAGACCTCGCAGCGCAGGTGGATGAGGTGCTCGGCGCGCAGCCTGCCTTCCTTCTCCGCCGACTGGATGGCGTCCGCCATCTCGCGCATCTCGCCATGTTCGAAACCGCCGTCCTCGTCCGCACCCATGCGCAGGCAGTCGAATACCGTGGTGATGCCTGACGTGACGATCTGGGCGTCATGCGCCTGGACTGCGGCGGTCTTGTTCCAGCGAATACCGGGACGCGGCTGATAATGGCCTTCGAGATGATCGGTGTGCAGCTCGACAAGGCCTGGAATGACGTAGTCGCCTTCGAAATTTTCGCCGGCTACCGAGTTGCCCTCGGAGATGTCGGCAATCTTGCCGTCGCGGATGAGGATCGAGCCTGAGAGGATGTCATCCTCGAGGACGATGCGGGCGTTGGAAAACACGGTCTCTTTGCTCATGTCGTCAGGTCTTTCAGCTTTTGGCGCCGGCAAGCGGCAGCCAGGAATGAACTTTGAATGGGGCACCGCGCGTCTCCTCGATGAAGACGGCAAGGCCGGAAATCGAAAGCGGCCGGCCGATGAAATCGGCAAAACGCTCTGTCAGGATCGCTTTCATCACCTGAGCACGTGTCTCGGGCACTTGGCCGCTCAGCGTCATGTGAAAGCCGAAATCCTCCATGACGTAAGGATAACCCCAGCGCTGCAGATGGGCGCGCTGGCTGTCGCTGAGCTTCTCCGGATTGCGCCGCGCCATATCGGCCTCGGAAAGCGTTGCGCGGAACGGTTCGAAGGACCTTACCACTTTCGCGGCGAAATCCTGAAGAGGTTGATGAAGTGAACCGGGAACGAGGGCAAAAAAACGGCCGAGCTGGCCGAGCACGAGCTCAGGAATCTCGAAGGCTTGCGTGCGCTGGGCAAAGTCCTCGGCAACGGTCATGAGATCCTTCTCGGTGACCGAGGAGGCGAGGGAAAAGGGCGCCTTGATCGTGGCGTGAAAGCCGTAACGGCGCGGGTCGGCGGTCAGCTCGAACTGTTCAGGCGCACCCAGCTGCTCATATTCCGGTGCAGGGTAGGTCTCGCCGGTGAAAGCATTGCGGCCGAGCCAAAGCGAGGCCGCGCCGGTCAAGGGATCATCCTTCGGCGGCGAGAAGTAGAGAGCGTAGCGCAAGGCTTTTATCCTGGAGATCGTCCAAACGGGGAGGGCACTGTGCAGTGATTTGGCGGCGAACCGCAAGCAGGCTCCCGGCTAAAAGATTTCCGTGACAGAATGATGATGGCGGCAGCGCCGCCACTGCTTTGATGGATGGGTCAGTGGGCTTTCGTGCCCATCAGCCGGTGGCGCAGCGCGTTCGAGGCGGTGTCGAAAATGAAGACGACGATCAGGATCAGAATGACCATGTAGGCGACGTTTTCCCAGTTGGCGTTGGTGCGCATGGCCTCCCACAGCTTGAGGCCGATGCCGCCGGCGCCGACAGCGCCGATAATGGTCGCGCCGCGCACGTTCGATTCCCATTGGTAGAGCGTCTGGCTGACGAAGACGGGAACGATCTGCGGCATAATGCCATAACGATGAACGAGCACGGTCTGAGCGCCTGTTGATTTGATGCCTTCCCGCGGCTTGTTGTCGATATTCTCGAGGCCTTCGGAATAGAGCTTGCCGAGCGGGCCGGTCTCGGTGAGGAAGATTGCACCGCTGCCGGCGAGCGGGCCGGGGCCGAAGGCGCGCGTCAGGAACAGCGCCCAGATCAGCATATCGACCGAGCGCAAGAAATCGAAGAAGCGCTTCAGGATCTGGTTCAGCAGGCGGTTCGGCGTGATGTTGCGCGCTGCCAGGAAGGCGAGCGGAAAGGCGGTAAGCGAGCCGAGTATCGTTCCGAGGAACGCCATGACGATCGTCTGGAAAAGCTTGGTCCAGACGTCGCCGTGCTGCCATTCGCTGTTGTTCCAGATATCGTCGAAGGCGAGCGACAGGTTGGATTGGTCGGGCTTGATGCGCGGGCCGGAGACGATGAGGCTGACGACCTCGCCGACCGGCTTGTCGAAGAAGGATGATTGCGTGTCGAAGATGAAATTCGCCCAGCCGATGAAACGTTTGCGGATCTTCACCCGGTCGACTGATATGCTGACATTGCCGGCAAAGCCGAGATCCGCCAGCACGTTGTCATCATAGACTGTCATCCAGCCGGGCACCGGTCCGACGACTTTCGGCGCGCCGCTCGAAACTTCCACCGGGACGCTGACGCCATGCGCGGTGACGATCGTCGCGTTCTTGGAGACGGTGACGCTGCGGCCGGTGCCGCTGATCGAAACGGTGATGCTGCCGTCGGGATTGTTGACCAGCCAGTCCGGGTGCGGATTGTCGCCGAGCGGCGAGAAACGCGGATAACGGATGTCGATCGAGCCGTCATCCCCAATGCGGAATTCCGGTTGAACGTCGTAGCTCACCCATTGGCTGAGATAGATGCCGACGCGCTCCCAATGGGCTTCGGCAAAAAGCTTGGGCAGGTCGAAGAACCACACGGCATAGAGGCTGTAGAGCAGTGTCGCGATGAGGATCATCAGCCCGCCGAAACGCTGGCGGAACGACCGGTGGAAATATTCCGGATAGCGCGTTTCTATCTCATGCATGCGGTTTGCGTCGATCACCGTCATGGCGGCCTCAATGTTGCAGGAGGAAGGCGTGCTCGCCGACGAGGCGGCGGCGCAGCCATGCGGAGAACTGGTCGACGGCGACGATCGTCACGAACAGCAGCAGAACGAGCGCTACCGTCTTGGCGCCGAAGCCGCGCGAAATCGAGAGCTTCAGTTCCTCGCCGATGCCGCCGCCGCCGACGGCGCCGATGATGGTCGAGGCGCGCACGTTGATCTCAAGGCGCAGCAGCGCATAGGAGGTGAAATTCGGCAGCACTTGCGGCAGGGCGGCAAAGCGCACGCGTTCCCACCAGTTGGCGCCGACGGCTTTCATACCCTCGTGGGGCTTCATGTCGATATTTTCGGCCACTTCGTAGAAGAGTTTGCCGAGCGCGCCGATCGTGTGCAGGGTGATGGCGATGATGGCGGCGACCGGCCCGATCGACAGGATCGCCGAAAACAGCCCGGCTATGACGATTTCAGGGAAGGCGCGCAGGAACTCCATCAGCCGCTTGGTGAAGATGCGCAACGGCCATGAATTCGTCAGGTTGCGCGCGGCAAAGAAGCTCAATGGGACGGCAAAGACGAAGGCGATGATCGTCGAGATCAGCGCGACGTTGATCGTGACGATCATCAGCTCGAAATATTCGGGAATGTAGAAGGCGCCCCAGACGTAGACACGGCCCCTGTCGAAATTGAATTCCTCGCCGCCCTTGTCGTTGACGCTCGCTATATCAAACAGCGCGCGCCAGACGTCGTGCCAATCCCTGGGGATGAGCCAGCTCAGGAAGTCGAAGAGATGCGGCAGACGGTCGAAGAAATGGCCGGCATTGCTCTCGTCGGCGAAGCGGACGGAGCTGACGAAAGCCGCAATAAGGATAACCAGGCCGAGGACGGTATAGAAGCGGCGCTTGGCGACCATCCGGTCCCAGGCGGTGCCGATCTCCTTGGTGCTCTGCATCTGCGGCTGTGTATCGGCAATAGTCATCAACGCCTCGCCTACTTCATAATTCTATCCTCAAATCGGAATCGAGTTGAGGATAGAATTACGCAGCAATTCAAAGTGCTACAGCGTCCTTTGCGCGTCTAAGACGCGCGGTGCCGTAGTCAAAAGATAGAGGGCGGCCGTTGCCGGCCGCCCTCATTCGAAACGGCTCGATCAGCCGCCGATGGCAGCTTTGCGGACGTCGACGACGGCGTTGTAGAAGTCGTGCTTCACGGGCGCGTAGCCCTTGTAGTCGCCGCCTTCGACAGCGGCGAAGCACTTGTGATCCTTCTCCGGCAGAGCCGTGAAGAAGGCTGCAAGCTTCGTCTGCCACTCTTCGCCCAGAGCATTGCGAACGACGAGCGGGCCGTTCGGGATCAGCGGCGAACGCCATACTTCGACCAGCTTGTTCGGATCGACGGCGCCCTTGTCGACTTCCTTGCGGAAGGTACCGGAGGTGTAGCCGTCCTTGAAGTCGCCGATGCCCGAGCTATCGTCGACGGCAATGTCGACCTTGCCGTCATAGGCAGCGAGAAGGTTGTTCTCGTGACCGCCGTTGAACTGGGTCGAGGCGAAGAACTTGTCGTTCGGCATGCCCGTGTCCTTCGGGATCTGCGTCAGCGGAACGAGGTAGCCGGACGTGGAATCCGGATCGGCGTAGCCGAGCTTCTTGCCCTTGGCGTCCTTGATGGACTTGATGCCGGAGGACTTCAGAGCAAGGCCGATCGAGTAATAACCCGTCGAGCCGTCCTTCTGCTGCGTCGTCAGGATCGGCGTGACAGCCTTCGAATCCTTGATATAGACGGCGGCGTAGCCGGAGGCGCCGAGTTCGGCGAAGTCGAGCGTGCCGCCGAGCAGGCCCTGGATCACGCCGTCATAGTCGGCGGCCGGGAAGAGCGAAACCTTCTCGAAGCCGAATTCCTGCTTCAGATGGTCGGCAAGGCAGGCATAGTTGCGCAGGCGGTCGGTTTCGTTTTCGCCGCCGAGGATGCCGATGCGGAATTCCTTGAGGTCTGCAGCGTGGGCAGCGCCGGCGAGCGCGAAGAGCGCCGTTGCCGCAAAGAGTGCTTTCTTCAACATGTTCTCTCCTATTGACCGGTGTCCCCGGCCTTCCCGTTACGAAGAAGTGTGCCCTTGACGCGGGCGCTCGATCGCGGCTGCCTCTCTCAGAGGCCGGCCAGCGCCAGCGGCTGTGTGCCGGCGGATTGATGGTCTGCCCGCTCGGGGGCGATATTGATCGATGTCGAGGTCACCGTTTCGTCGATGCCGGCGCCGTCCTTGTCCGTCCCGTAGATTTCCTTCACCGCTTCGGCCGTCAGCTCCGAGGGCTTGCCGTCGAAGACGACGCGGCCACCGGCCATGCCGACGATGCGCTCACAATAGTTGCGGGCGGTGTCGAGCGTGTGAAGGTTGGTGATGACGGTGATGCCCTCGCGCTCGTTGATATCGCGCAGCGCATCCATGACGATCTTGGCGTTCAGCGGATCGAGCGAGGCGATCGGCTCGTCGGCGAGAACCATCTTCGGGTTCTGCATCAGCGCGCGGGCGATCGCCACGCGCTGCTGCTGGCCGCCGGAAAGCGTTCCGGCTGCCTGCAACGCCGTCTGCTCGATGCCGAGGCGTTCGAGTGCCGCGATGGCATGCACGCGTTCCTCGCGGGTGAAGATGTTGAGCAGGCTCATAAGCGTCGAGCGATGATTGAGGCGGCCGAGCATGACATTGGTGAGGACGTCGAGGCGCGGGACCAGGTTGAACTGCTGGAAGATCATCGCGCAGTCGCGCTGCCAGTTGCGCAACGCCTGGCCGCGAAGCCCGGAGACCTCGACACCGGCGAAATGAATGGAGCCGGAGCTCGGCTCCTGAAGGCGGTTGATCATGCGTAGCAGCGTCGACTTGCCGGCACCGGAGCGGCCGATGACACCCACCATCTGGCCCTGAGGAATGGCGAGCGTGACGGAATCGACGGCGAGCTTTTTTCCGAAACGACGTGTGACATTCTTCAGCTCGAACATCATGCTCTTCCCTTGCGATCCAGGCCTTGGTCAGCATCGCATTAGTCCCGCTTGATGAACCTCACATGTCATATTTGTGTAAGTCCTGTCACAATTCTCCGCCCCTATATCGGGGGTTTAACCGCCGTAACGGGATAGGAAATCTTGCGCGCTCAGGTTGCGGAAATCGGAGAGCGCCTGGCGTAGCCGGTCGTGCTCCCAGTCCCACCAGGAAAGCCTGTCCATCCGTTCGCCGACCTCTCCTGGAAAGCGCTCGCGGATGAGCTTTGCCGGCACGCCGCCGACGATCGTATAGGGCGCGACGTCCTTCGAGACGACGGCGCCGGCTCCGATCACCGCGCCGTTGCCGATGTTGACGCCCGGCAGAATGGTCGCCCCGTGGCCGATCCAGACGTCGTTGCCGATCGTCACGCGGTTTGCGCGCCGCCAGGCGAAGAAGTCCGTCTCCATGTCGCCATCCGGCCAGTAGTCGGCGGCGCGATAGGTGAAATGATGCAGCGTCGCGCGCCAGGTCGGATGGTTGGTGGCGTTGATACGCACGGCGGCGGCGATATTGACGAACTTGCCGATCGTCGCACACCAGACGGAGCCGTCCTGCATGATGTAGGAATAGTCGCCGAACGTGGCCTCGCTGATGCGGCAGCGTTCAGAGACCTCCGTATAGCGCCCGAAGGTGGAATCGCTGACGGACGCCGTCTCATGAAAATAGGGCTCGATATCCAGCTTGCGGCTCATGCAGCGATCTTTCTGGGTGAGAATTGCTGGACGTCGAGGATGCGGTCGGCGACGGCTTCGCGCACCTCTTCGTCGTGGAAGATGCCGAGAAGGGCCACCCCCGCCTTCTTCTTTTCCGCGATCATGCCGACGACGACGGCACGGTTCCTGGCATCGAGCGAGGCTGTGGGTTCGTCGAGAAGCAGGATCGTATGCTCGGTGATGAAGCCGCGCGCGATGTTGACGCGTTGCTGCTCGCCGCCGGAGAAGGTGGCGGGCGGAAGCTGCCAGAGCGTTTCCGGCAGATTGAGCCTGGCAAGCAGGGCGCCCGCCTTTTCCCGCGCCGTGACGGCGTCCTCGCCGCGTGCCACCAGCGGTTCGGCAACCACGTCGATCGCCGCGACGCGCGGCACGGTGCGCAGGAACTGGCTGACATAGCCGAGCGTATCGCGGCGGACGTTGAGCACGGTGCGCGGATCGGCGGAGGCGAGATCGACGATGCGGTCATTGTGACGGATGAGGATCTGGCCGGTGTCGACGGCATAATTGCCGTAGATCATCTTGAGCAGCGAGCTCTTGCCGATGCCCGATGGGCCACCGAGCACGACGCATTCGCCCGATGCGACCGAGAAGGCGACATCGGATACGACAGGTAGCTTGATGCCGTCGCGCAGATGCATGGTGAAGCTCTTCGAGACTTCGGAAACGACGAGGGGCGTTGCCATGATTTCTTCTTCCTTGGTTTCGCCGCGTGTCTGAAAGGACGCGCAATGGCGTGCTGAATTGCTGCATAATTTTACCTAAAATCGATTCCGATTTAAGGAATTATGCAGTAGCGCTCAGACCTGCAGGATCGAGGAGACGAGCAACTGCGTGTAGGGTTCGCGCGGATCGTCGAGCACGCGGTCGGTAAGCCCGTGTTCGATGACGTAGCCGTCCTTCATCACCATCATCCGGTGCGAGAGCAGGCGGGCGACGGCGAGGTCGTGGGTGACGATGATGGCCGAGAGACCGAGATCGTTGACGAGGCCGCGGACCAGATCGAGCAGGCGCGCCTGCACCGAGACGTCGAGGCCGCCGGTCGGCTCGTCCATGAAGACGAGGCGCGGCCCGGTGACGAGGTTGCGGGCGATCTGCAGGCGCTGGCGCATGCCGCGGGAAAAGGCGCGCGGCTGATCGTCGATGCGGTCGGCGTCGATCTCGACGCGTTCGAGCCAGTCGATCGCCGAAGCGCGGATCTTGCCGTAGTGCCGGTCGCCGATCGCCATCAGCCGTTCGCCGACATTGGCGCCGGCCGAGACGGTCATGCGCAGGCCATCGGCCGGATTCTGGTGTACGAAGCCCCAATCGGTGCGCATCAGGAAGCGCCGCTCGGCCTCGTTCATGCGGTAGAGGTCGCGGTAGCTGCCGTCGCGCATGTGATATTCGACGCTGCCGGTGCTGGGCAGCAGCCGGGTGGAGAGGCAGTTGAGCAGCGTCGTCTTGCCGGAGCCGGACTCGCCGACGATGGCAAGCACTTCGCCGGGCCAGAGCTCGAAGGAGACGTCGCGGCAGCCGATACGGTTGCCGTAGAATTTCGAAACGTCATGGACTTTGAGAAGCGGGGTATCGCTCATTCTGCAGCCTCCCGGGCCAGCATCTCGCCGGCATGTCCGTGCGCGCGGCGGTCTTCGCAATGATCGGTGTCGGAGCAGACGAACATCCGCCCGCCCTTGTCGTCGAGAACCACTTCGTCGAGATAGACATCCTCCGCACCGCAAAGGGCGCAGGGTTTATCGAAACGTTGGATATCGAAGGGATAGTCCTCGAAATCCAGGCTGACGACGTCGGTATAGGGCGGAACCGCATAGATGCGCTTCTCGCGTCCGGCGCCGAAGAGCTGCAGCGCGTCCGACATGTGCATCTTCGGATTGTCGAATTTCGGCGTCGGCGACGGGTCCATGACATAGCGGCCGTGGACCTTCACCGGATAGGCGTAAGTCCGCGAGATGCGGCCGTTATGGGCGATATCCTCGTAGAGCTTCACATGCATGAGACCGTATTCTTCGAGCGCGTGCATCTTGCGCGTCTCGGTCTCACGCGGCTCGAGGAAGCGCAGCGGCTCGGGGATCGGCACCTGGTAGACGAGCACCTGCCCGACCCCGAGCTTTTCTTCGGGAATGCGGTGGCGCGTCTGGATGATCGTCGCATCCTTGGTATGCGTCGTCACCGCGACATTGGCGACCTTCTGGAAGAAGGCGCGGATGGAAACGGCGTTGGTCGTATCGTCGGCGCCCTGGTCGATGACCTTCAGCACGTCATCAGGTCCGATGATCGAGGCCGTCACCTGCACCCCGCCGGTGCCCCAGCCGTAGGGCATCGGCATTTCGCGCGAGGCGAAGGGCACCTGGTAGCCGGGAATGGCGATTGCCTTCAGGATGGCCCGGCGGATCATGCGTTTGGTCTGTTCGTCGAGATAGGCGAAGTTGTAGCTGGCCAGATCGGTCATTCGGCGGCTTCCTTCATGTCTTCGCCACCGTTGCGGGCGGCTTCGAATTCGCGGCGCATGCGGCGGACGAGATCGAGTTCGGCCTGGAAATCCACATAATGCGGAAGCTTCAGGTGCTCGACGAAGCCCGTCGCCTGGACGTTGTCGGAGTGCGAGATGACGAATTCCTCGTCCTGTGCCGGCGCGGTGATATCCTCGCCGAGCTCTTCGGCGCGAAGCGCCCGGTCGACCAGCGACATCGCCATCGCCTTGCGCTCGCTCTGGCCGAAGACCAGGCCGTAGCCGCGGGTGAATTGCGGCGGCGCCTTGGCCGAACCCTTGAACTGGTTGACCATCTGGCATTCGGTGATCTGGATCGTGCCGAGCGAGACGGCGAAACCGAGTTCCGGCACGTCGAATTCCACCTCGACGTCGCCGATGCGGATTTCACCGGTGAAGGGGTGGTTACGGCCGTAGCCGCGCTGGGTGGAATAACCGAGCGCCAGCAGGAAGCCCTCGTCGCTACGGGCAAGCGCCTGTAGGCGCAGATCGCGGGTCATCGGGAATTCCATCGGCTCGCGGGTCAGATCGCCGATCTCATGATCTTCCGGCATGTCGCCATCGGCCTCGATCAGGCCCGCTTCGCCGAGGATTTCGGAGACGCGCATGACGCGGCCGGTCTCGGCTGCACGCTGAGCGGGCGTCTCGACTGCCTCGTCCGAAAGCAGTGTGGGATCGAGCAGCCGGTGGGTATAGTCGAAGGTCGGGCCGAGGAGCTGGCCGCCCGGCAGATCCTTGTAGGTCGCCGAGATGCGGCGTTCGATCGTCATATCAGCCGTGTCGAGCGGCCTGGAATAGCCGAAACGCGGTAGCGTCGTGCGGTAGGCGCGCAGCAGGAAGATCGCCTCGATCATGTCGCCGCGTGATTGGCGGATGGCAAGTGCTGCGAGCGTGCGGTCGAAAAGCGAGGCCTCGGCCATGACGCGATCGACGGCGAGCGCCAGCTGCGCCACGATCTGTTCGATGCCGATCGCCGGCAGCGAACGGTCGCCGCGGCGGCGGTCGGCCAGCAGGCGGTGGGCATTGGCGATGGCGGCCTCGCCACCCTTGACGGCAACATACATGAGCTCAGATCTCCGTTGCTGTGATCTTGGTGGTGCGCGGCAGGCAGAGGAAACGCTTGCCCGCCGTCAGCACGATGTCGACGCCGCGCGGAAAGAGCGCACGGTTCTCGGTCCAGAGCCGCAGGAAGGTCTCCGGCAGGCCGATGGGCGCGATCTCCGTCACGCTCTGGATGCCCGGACCCATCAGGGCCAGCCTGCGGCCGCCCTCGAGTTCGGCGAGTTCGATGACAACGGTCGTCGAGCGGTCGGGATATTCCTGCGTGCCTGATGCAAAGAGGCCGAAGGAGGAAAGTGCGGTGCCGGCCTCGGTGAAGGCAAAACGCGCCTCGGCCTTTTCGGTGGTCAACGGCGCGCCGGTATGGAAGCCGAGCCATTCCGGCACGGCGGATCTCGCCAGTCCCTGGGAAAGCCAGACGGGTGTGTCGTGGTCGCAAAGCGTCAGCGCGATCGTGCCGGCGGCGATGCCGAGCGGTGCCGGCGGAGCGACATCGGGCTGAACGGTCTGGATCGTGCCGGGGCGGGCCATGCCGTCCATCAGCATCTTGAAGACGCTCTGGGCATGGAAGACCGGCTCGGCAAAGCCGCCGGTCAGAGCTTCTGTCTTCAGGCCCATCAGTTGTCTCCCCGCACCATGGTGAAGAAATCGACGCGTGTCGCCGCCGTCTCGTCCGTCTTGCGGCGTTCGGCATCGGCGATCCGTTCGGCGATCGGCAAAAGCAGTGCCTGTTCGACAAAATCCTTCGTCGCGTCCTCCTGCCAGAGCGCGTCGAAGATCGCCGCAAGCTGGGCCTTCTCGCGGTCGGTGCCGAGCGCCTGCGCATGGCCGACCGAGCCGGAGTCGAGCCGGACGGTGGCCCGCGTCACGGTCACTTCGCCCAGATTGAAGGGAGCGCCGCCGCCGCCGATGCGTCCGCGCACCATCACCAGCCCGGTCTCCGGTCCGCGCACCTGATGGGCCACAGGCTTTTGCGGCAGCGCATCGAAGACCGCTGTGAGTTCGCTGCGTTCCGCACGCGCCAGCAGATCGGCGGCGCGTTTCCGCCCAGATGCCGTCTGTGACGCAGCGTCTTTCCTGTCCGCTGGTATCATCGCCGCTTCCCTTAAAATGTCTATTGATATAGACAACCATACAAGATACATTTAGCTCTAAATCGATGTCGTGACAAGCGTGTGACATCTACAGCGCCGCGCGTCTTTTCAGACGCGCAAAGGACGCTGTAGCACTTTGAATTGCTGCATAATTCGATCCTGAAATCGGGATCGTTTTCAGGATCGAATTATGCAGAAGGCGAGAAATGGCGGGCAGGGGTGGAATGGCGGGATTGAAGCAGGTGCAAAGGCAAACCGGCGTGGCGCTCTGGCGCCAGATCGCCGATCGGATTCGCGTGGCGATCAGCAACGGAGCCTATGACGAAACGGGCATGGTACCGCCGGAAACCATGTTGGCGGTGCAATTCGGCGTCAACCGGCATACGGTGCGCAGTGCGCTGGCGGCGCTGGCGCAGGAGGGGATCGTCCGTGCGGTACAAGGTCGCGGCACGCTGATCGAACGCAAGGAGCGGCTGAATTTCCCGATCACAAGGCGCACGCGCTTTACCGCCGGCATTGGCGATCAGGCGCGTGAAATGCGCGGCCTTCTGCTCGATGAGGCGAAAGAGGAAGCGAATGCAGAGGTCGCCCGCTGGCTGGGCCTGAAGCAGGGTGAGCCAGTGATCCGCCTGGAAACATTGCGCCAGGCGGACAAGCGGCCGGTTTCAAGGGCGACGAGCTGGTTTCCGGCCGAACGCTTCGCCGGTATCGGCGAGGCGTACCGGGCGGGGGAATCGATCACCAAGGCTTTCGCCGAACTCGGCCTGCCGGATTATGTCCGGGCGACGACCGAGGTGACGGCCGCTCATGCGAGCGCAGCCGATATGGCCGATCTCGAACTCACTCCCGGTGCCATCCTTCTGATCGCCAAGGCAATGAATACCGATCTCGACGGCGTGCCGGTGCAATATTCGATCAGCCGTTTCGCGGCCGACCGGGTGCAGTTCACCATCGAGAACTGAGCGCCTTTCCCCGCCGAAGCGGGGAAAGATCAGCTGAGATCAATGCGCGCCAGACATGTCGCCGAGCACTTCCTTTGAAGCGACGGTGGAATCCGCCTTCAGCTTGTAGACCATCGGCACGCCGGTCGCGAGGTTGAGGGCGAGCACGCCTTCTTTGTTCAGCTTGTCGAGCACCATCACCAGCGAGCGCAGCGAATTGCCGTGTGCGGCCACCAGCACCTTCTCGCCCCTGAGCACGCGCGGCAGGATCTCGGTGAGGTAGTAGGGCCAGACGCGGGCGCCGGTGTCGCGCAGGCTTTCGCCGCCGGGAGGCGGCACGTCATAGGAACGGCGCCAGATGTGCACCTGTTCTTCGCCCCATTTGGCGCGGGCATCGTCCTTGTTGAGGCCGGAGAGATCGCCATAGTCGCGCTCGTTCAGCGCCTGGTCGCGGATCGTCTGGAGATCGGGCTGGCCGACCTTGTCGAGGATGAGTTTCAGCGTGTGCTGCGCACGCACCAGCACCGAGGTGTAGGCGACGTCGAATTTGATCCCGTATTCGGCAAGCGCCGTACCGCCGGCATTGGCTTCCTGGATGCCGAGCTCGGTCAGATCGGGATCCTTCCAGCCGGTGAAGAGATTCTTCAGGTTCCAGTCACTCTGGCCGTGGCGAACGAGGACGAGGGTACCGCTCATGAATATGCCTCCGTAGTATCGTTATGAGGAAGAAAGCCCGAGCACGTCGAGCATGGAATAGAGACCCGGCTTCTTGTCGCGCGCCCAGAGCGCCGCCTTGATGGCGCCGCGCGCAAAGATCGAGCGGTCGGCCGCGCTGTGCGACAAGGTGACGATTTCGCCTTCTCCCGCGAAAAGCACGGAATGCTCGCCGATGACGGAGCCGCCGCGCAGCGTCGCAAAACCGATGGTGCCGGCTTCACGGGCGCCGGTATGGCCGTCGCGCACCCGGACCGACTTCGAGGCCAGATCGATGCCGCGCCCCTTTGCCGCGGCCTCGCCGAAGAGAAGGGCGGTGCCGGAAGGCGCATCCACCTTGTGCTTGTGGTGCATTTCCAGGATCTCGATATCCCAGTCATCAGGATCAAGCGCACGCGCTGCCTGCTCTGCGAGCACGCTGAGCAGATTGACCCCGAGGCTCATATTGCCTGATTTGACGATGCGGGCATGGCGGGCTGCCGCGGCGATCCTGGCGTTGTCATCGGGTAAACAGCCCGTCGTTCCAACGACATGGACGATGCGAGCCTGCGCGGCGAGGCCTGAGAATTCCACTGTTGCAGCGGGCGAGGTGAAGTCGAGCACGCCTTCGGCATCGAGAAAGGCGTTGAGCGGATCGTCGCCGATGATGACGCCGGTCGGGCCGAGACCGGCGATCTCGCCGGCATCCTTGCCGACGAAGGGCGAACCGGTGCGCTCGACCGCGGCATGCAGCGTCACGCCGTCGATGGAATGGATGAGCCGGATCAGCGTCTGCCCCATGCGTCCTGCTGCGCCAACCACCACCAGTTTCATCGCAGCATCGCTCATGTCAGTCTCACCAGGTCAGTATGAATCGGAGGCCGAGGGCCTCTGCAGGTTGTTGAGGCGAGCGTAAAGACCGTCGCTGACCTTCGCAAGCGTCTCGTGATTGCCTTCCTCGACGACGCGGCCCTGCTGCATGACGACGATCTTGTCGGCGCGCACCACGGTCGAGAGCCGATGGGCGATGACGACGACGGTGCGTCCGGTCATCGCTTCGTCGAGCGCCTTCTGCACGGCGGCTTCGGATTCGGTGTCGAGGGCGGAGGTCGCCTCGTCGAGAAGCAGGATCGGCGCGTTGCGCACCAGGGCGCGTGCGATCGACAGGCGCTGGCGCTGGCCGCCCGAAAGCGTCACGCCGTTTTCGCCGACCGGCGTCTCGTAACCCTGCGGCTGTGCCGAGATGAAATCATGCGCATAGGCAAGCCTGGCCGCCTCTTCCACTTCGGCATCGGTCGCCTCCGGCCGGCCGTAGCGGATATTGTCGCGGATCGTGCCCTCGAACAGGTAGGGTTGCTGCGAGACATAGGCGAGTTGCTGGCGCAGCGACTTCTTGGTGATGTGGGCGATGTCCTGCCCGTCGATCAGAATTTCGCCTTCGCGCGGATCGTAGAAACGCGGAATGAGGCTGATGACGGTGGATTTGCCGGCACCCGAGGGACCGACCAGTGCGGTGGTCGACCCGCCCTCGGCGATGAAGCTCACGCCGCTGAGCACGCTTTCGTTGCCATAGGCGAAGGAAACGTTGCGGAATTCGATCCTCGCCTGCGTCACGGTCAGCGGCCCGGCATCTGGCAGGTCGCGCTGGCGCGGCTCCATGTCGAGCAACTCGTAGATCATCCGCGCATTGACGACGGCGCGCTCCATCTGCACCTGCAGGCGGGCAAGCCGTCGAGCCGGGTCATAGGCAAGCAGCAGCGCCGTGACGAAGGAGAAAAAGGCGCCGGGTGGCACATTAAAGTAGATCGAGCGGTAGGCGGCATAGGCAAGCACGCTGGCGACGGCAAAGCCCGCGAAACTTTCCGTCAGCGGAGAGGTGCGTTCGGAAAGCCGGGCAATCCGGTTCGCCCGGCTTTCGGCGCCCTTGATGAGTTTGTTGACCTTGCGCTCCAGTTCTTCTTCCATCGTGAAGGCCTTCACGATGGCGATTCCCTGGATCGTCTCCTGCATGGCGCCGAGGACATGGCTGTTCAGATGCACGGCCTCGCGGGTCGCCGAGCGCAGCCGCTTCGAAACATAGCGCAGCGCGTAAAGCAGCGGCGGCGCCATGATGAACACGGCAAGGCTGAGCAGCGGATCCTGCAGGATCATCACGGCGAGCAGCGAAACGAAGGTCAGCAGATCGCGTACCGTCGAGGTGATCGTCAGGTTGAGCACGTCGCGGATGCCGCTGACGTTCTGGCTCACCTGCGCGGCGATATGGGCCGAGCGCGCCTCGCTGAAGAAGCCGACCGAAAGCGTCATCAGATGCGCATAGAGCCGGCGCTGGTAGCGGGCGACGATATCGTTGCCGACCCTGGAAAGCGCCACCGCCTGGCCGTAGCTCGCAAAACCGCGTAGCACGAAGGCGATGAAGATCGAAAGACAGATGATCCAGACGACGTCGGCGCGCCGATTGGCGAAGGCCTCGTCGATGATCGCCCGCATGATCCAGGCGGTAAACGCCGTCGAAAGCGCCACCACGATGAGGCAGGCAATCGCAAAGACATAGCCCCAGAGATGGTCTCGGCCGTTTTCAGCGATGATGCGCTTCAGGATACCGGTTACGGTATCGCTGCTGACGCTCTGCGTTCTGCTTTCCGCCGCTTCCAAATAGGATTTCCTGTCTCGGACCAAGCGCCTCGCGAGGGCGACACGCACTTTTGCCGGGGTCTATAAAGAGTTGGGACCGGTTTGGCTAGAGCGCCGCGCGTCCGGATAGGACGCGCCAGGGACGCTCCATTTACTTTGCGCGCCGGGCTAGCGCCGCCAGCGGCGGCCTTCCGTCGAGACGCCGAAATTCGCCGGCATGCGCGCATAGGAGGAAAGCCCGGCAAGCGCTGCTAAGGGATGCGTCACCACATAGGTCGGGATAGTCCGGAGCAATGCCGTATGCGGCGCCTTGTCCTCGAAGGCGATGCGGAATTCCGGCTTTTTCAGCGCCGGGATGATTTTCTGCGAGATGCCGCCGGAGAGATAGACGCCGCCGCGCGCCATGAACACCATCGCCATGTCGCCCGCCACGCGGCCGAGATAGGTGGCAAACAGCGAGACGGTCTCTATGGCCGCCTTGTCGCTGCCGGCAAGCGCGTGAGAGGTGATATCGGCGGGATCCTTCATCGTCGGCTGGATGCCGTCGACAATGCAGATGGCATGGTAGAGGTTGACAAGGCCGCGGCCGCAGAGGATCTGCTCGGCCGAAACACGGCCTTCGATCGTCTCTATATGCGGAAAGATATCATAGTCGCGCTTGCTGCGCGGTCCGAGATCGACATGGCCGCCTTCGCCGGGAACCGGGATCCAGCTATGCTGGGCATGCACGAGCCCGCCGACGCCGAGGCCGGTGCCAGGTCCGAGCACGACGCGGGAGGCGATCATGTCGCCGGTAGCGTCGCCGATGCGTTCGCGGTTTTCATCCGAAAGAGCGGCGATTGCCAGCGCCTGCGCCTCGAAATCGTTGACGACGAGCACGTCCTCCATGCCGAGGCCCTCGATCATCGTCTTTGGCCGCACCACCCAGTCGCAATTGGTCAGCGGGATCTCGTCGTCGTTGATCGGGCCGGCGACGGCGAGGATCGCCGAACGCGGCTGCACGGCCGTCTTGTCGAGCACGCCTTTCTGGATCGCTTCGTCGATCGTGGCGAAATCCGCCGTGCGCACGTTCGGAAACTGCTTCGGCTCGGCATAGGCATCAGTCAGGATGGAGAAGCGGGCATTGGTGCCGCCGATATCGCCGATCAGGATCGGGAAAGGCAGCGGAGCGGTGCTGTTGTTCGGTTTTGGCATGGCCGGTTCCGTGCTGATCAGGCTTCGAGTGTGGGAAGAAGTTTTATAGCGGTCGCGTGGTTGAGCGCCATCGGAATATCATAGACGATCGCCAGCCGCATCAATGCCTTCACGTCGACATCGTGCGGCATTGGCGTCAAGGGGTCGACGAAGAAGATCAGGGCGTCGACCTCGCCGGTCGAAATCAGCGCGCCGATCTGCTGGTCGCCGCCGAGCGGCCCGCTTTTCAGCCTGGTGACGTCGAGATCGGGGGCGGCGTCGAGCACGCGTCCACCTGTCGTGCCGGTGGCGACGATCTTCCAGCGGGAGAGAATGTCCCTGTTGGCGCGGGCGAAATCCGCCATGTCATCCTTCTTCTGGTCATGCGCAATCAATGCAAGGCATTTGCCGCCGGCCATAAACCCCTCCGCCCGAGCAATTCAATCGATTTGATGGCTTCTATACCAAGAGTTTGCGATTTGAAAGACAACGCACCCCGGGCCTTACTCATTGTATCGCCGGCTTGTCGTTCGGAACCGGGCCGACATCGGGCAAAGCGCCGTCGGCGTCGGCGGCAGGTGCTGCTGCCGGCGCGGTGGTGAGCGCGCTTGCGGCGGAAGGTCCGCCATAGGTCGCAGCCTGCATCGAGGCGACGGAAGCAGCATCGAGCACGGCGGCACACGCCTTGGGCAGATCGGAAACCATCATCTCGCGCGGCGGCTTCGGCGGCTTGGCGCCGGGCTTCGGCGGCTTCGGCGGTGCCCAGGGCGCCGGCGTGAACCACCAGGCGAGCGACTTGTCACAGCCGTCGCCGGCGGCGACAGAGGCCTGCGGTGTGCAGCCCGCAGCACCGGGCGGGCACTTGATGCGGATGTGGAAATGCGAGTCATGGCCGTATTCCGGCCGGAGCTTGCCAAGATTGGTGCGGTCGCCCGTCCAGGTGTCGCACATCTTCTTCTTGATCGCCGGATTGACGAAAATACGCTCGACCTCGGGATAGCTTGCCGCCAGCATCAGCAGCCGCGCCCGCGATTGCGTCCATACCTTGGGGTCGACGGTCAGGAACTTGTCCTTTTGCAGCATGGTGGTGAAGGGTAGATTCTCGCGCTCCTCGGCCGTCATGCGGCGCCCGGGCATCGGCGTAAACCAGACGTCGGCATCGAGGCCAATCTGATGCGAGGCATGACCGTTGAACATCGGCCCGCCGCGCGGTTGCGCAATGTCGCCGACGAGAATGCCCGGCCACCCGGCATATTTGACCCCATCCTGCGAAAGACGTTCGAGTAGCGCGATCATCGCCGGATTGCCCCAGCGGCGATTGCGCGAAAGCCGCATCGCCTCCCAGGTCGGCCCGTCGGTCGGCAGCGCCACCGCACCCGTCATGCAGCCCTTCGCGTAAAAGCCGATCGGCTGCGCCGGTCCCTGCGTCGGCAGGCTGACGGCGCCGAACTGCCCCTTGGCGCTGCCCGGGCTCGGCGTCTTCTGCTCCGCGCCGACGTCGCCGGCGGCAAGGCTTGCGCCGATTGCGCCGGCAAGCGTCAGTTTGCTGATTGTCCTGAAAGCCTGAGCGAAGCCGAAAGCCATACTGTTCCCTTGAGCCGCTGCCGAAGTGATTTGCGATCGAATCTATCGTGAAAAGCGATTTTGGTGAATCAATGTTTTGGCCAGCCGCCATCGAGGGAGGCGGTGACGGATCGCCGCATGCTGTGAAGGCGGCCCGAGGAGGCGACACTCCGACACGGACCCGATGCTCGAAATTTCGCGCGCCCGGCAAAAACCAAACTCTCTCCTGTTTTTCGCCCGTATTTTTCGTATTGTCGAACCCATCAATAATCAGGGGAAAGCGTGAATGGCGGTTCTGTGGTCGAAGATCGGTTTGTTTCTGTCGCTTGCGGGTGCCCTGGCGCCGATGCCGGCAACGGGTCAGGACCAGCCCTTTCAGATCGGAAGCTCGGTCATCAGCGAGATGAAGTACAAGCCGGGCTTTACGCATTTCGACTACGTCAATCCCGATGCACCGAAAGGCGGAGACCTGCGCCTCTCCGCAAGCGGCGCCTTCGACACCTTCAACCCATTGCTTGCCAAAGGTCAGGCGGCGGTGGGCTTGACGCTCGTTTACGACACGCTGATGAAGCCCGCCGACGACGAGCTCCTCGTCTCCTACGGTCTGCTTGCCGAGGGACTGTCTTTTCCCGCAGACGTATCGAGCGCGACTTTCCGCCTGCGCAAGGAAGCGAAATGGGCGGATGGTCAGCCGGTAATACCCGAGGACGTCATCTTCAGTCTGGATAAGACGAAGGAATTAAACCCCCTCACGGCGAACTATTACCGCCACGTGGTGAAAGCCGAAAAGACCGGCGATCGCGACGTCACCTTCACCTTCGACGAAAAGAACAACCGGGAGCTCCCGAATATTCTCGGCCAGTTGGTGGTCGTGCCGAAACATTGGTGGGAGGGGCAGGGACCGGACGGCAAGCCACGCGATATCTCAAAGACGACGCTCGAGCCCGTGATGGGTTCGGGACCTTACAAGATTGCTTCCTTCTCGCCCGGCGCGACAATCCGCTATGAATTACGTGACGACTATTGGGGCAAGGACCTCAATGTAAATGTCGGCCAGAACAATTTCCGCAACATCATCTACACCTATTTCGGTGATCGGGATGTCGAGTTCGAAGCGTTTCGCGCTGGTAATAGTGACTACTGGCAGGAGACAACGGCTGCCCGGTGGGCGACAGGGTATGATTTTCCCGCGGTGAAGGAAGGACGCGTCAAGAAGGAAGAGGTTGCTAACCCGCTACGCGCCACCGGTATCCTACAAGCGCTGGTGCCCAACATGCGTCGTGACCTGTTTAAGGACGAGCGAATTCGCGAGGCCCTGAACTACGGCTTCGATTTCGAAGAGTTGAATCGCACCGTTGCCTTTAACAGTTACAAACGCATCGACAGTTATTTCTGGAATACCGAGCTCGCCTCCTCCGGCCTTCCACAGGGTAGAGAACTGGAAATTCTGCTGGGCATGAAGGATAAGGTTCCGCCCGAAGTCTTCACGACGCCCTATACCAACCCTGTCGGCGGCGATCCGCAGAAGAGTCGCGACAACCTCCGCAAGGCGATTGCACTTCTGAAAGAAGCCGGCTGGGAGCTCAAGGGCAACCGGATGGTCAATACCAAGACTGGCCAGCCGATGAGTTTCGAGATCCTGTTGTCGAGCCCCATGCTGGAGCGCTGGGCGGTGCCATATGCAAACAATCTCAGGAAAATCGGTATCGATGCGCGGGTGCGAACAGTCGACGCCTCGCAAGCTGTCAATCGCGAGCGCAGCTTCGACTTCGATATGATCTGGAATGTCTGGGCGGAGACCATGAATCCGGGCAACGAACAAGCCGACTATTGGGGATCCGGTTCCGTCAACCAACAGGGTTCTCGCAATTATGCCGGCATAGCCAACCCCGCCGTTGATGAGCTCATTCGCATGATCATCTTCGCGCCGAACCGCGATGAACAGGTCGCAGCGATCAAGGCGATGGACCGGGTCTTGCTTGCAAATCACTACGTCATCCCGCTGTTCTACCGTGATACCTATAACATCACCTATTGGAACACGGTCACGCATCCGGCCGAGTTTCCGGCGTACAGCCTTGGCTTCCCTGATGCCTGGTGGTCCACCTCGGCAAAATGAGCGGGCTTGCAATGCAGGGGCCCTCGGCTCCAAATGGCGCGAGCGAATCACGACAAGCCGGCAGGGCCGGCAAGGGAAGGCTGGCGGATTGAGCGGCATGAGACTGGACGGCAGGCAGACAAGAAGAACATTCCCGGAGGCTGAAGGCTGATGGGCGCCTATATCCTTCGCCGCCTGCTTCTGATGATCCCGACCATCGTCGGCATTATGGCGATTTCCTTCACCGTCATTCAGTTCGCCCCCGGCGGTCCTGTCGAGCAGGTGATCGCCCAATTGACCGGTCAGGCCGACAGTGCCGACCAGCGCCTGTCCGGCGGCGGCGATCTCCTCAGCGGCGGCGGCAGCGACGAAGGCTCGAAATATCGCGGTGCCCAGGGGCTCGATCCGGAACTGATCGCCAAGCTTGAAAAGCAATTCGGCTTCGACAAGCCGCCACTGACGCGTTTCGGCGAGATGATGTGGAATTACATCCGCTTCGATTTCGGCGAGAGTTTCTTCCGCAACACCTCCGTGCTCGAACTCGTCAAAGAAAAGCTGCCGGTGTCGATCTCGCTCGGCATCTGGATCCTGATCTTCTCCTATGCCATCTCCATCCCGCTCGGCATCCGCAAAGCGATCAAGGATGGATCGACCTTCGATGTCTGGACGTCGGGCGTCATCGTCGTCGGCTATGCTGTCCCGAGCTTCCTCTTCGGCATTCTCCTGATCGTGCTGTTTGCTGGCGGCTCCTTCTACGACTGGTTTCCGCTGCGCGGCCTGGTCTCCGACAATTTCGACCAGCTGGCCTGGTGGCAGAAGCCGCTCGACTATTTCTGGCACCTCACCTTGCCGCTGATCTCGCTTTCCCTGTCGGCCTTTGCGACGACGACGCTTTTGACCAAGAATTCCTTCATCGAGGAGATCAAGAAGCAATATGTCGTCACCGCCCGCGCCAAGGGCCTGAACCAGCGGCAGGTGCTCTATGGCCATGTCTTTCGCAACGCCATGCTGATCATCATTGCCGGTTTTCCCGGCGCCTTTATTTCCGCTTTCTTCACCGGCTCGCTGCTGATCGAAAACATCTTCTCGCTGGATGGCCTCGGCCGTCTCGGCTATCTCTCGGTCATCAACCGGGATTACCCGATCGTCTTCGCCACGCTCTACATCTTCTCGCTGCTCGGCCTCGTCGTCAGCCTGGTTTCCGACCTGATCTACACCTGGATCGATCCGCGCATCGATTTCGAGCGGAGGGATGTCTGATGGACGCCGCCGCAAATCCTGCCGTCGCAACACCCGTCAAGCCGCCGCGCAAGGGCCTGCTCTCGCCGACCAATATCCGCCGCTGGCATAATTTCCGGGCGAACGGCCGCGGTTACTGGTCGCTGTGGTTGTTCATGCTGCTGTTCGTCCTCAGCCTGTTTGCCGAGTTCATCGCCAACGACCGGCCGATCATCGCCTCCTACAAGGGCGAGGTCCTGTTTCCGGTCCTCATCGACTATCCCGAGGAGAAATTCGGCGGCTTCCTGGCCGAAACCGACTATCGTTCCTCGGTCATTGCCGACGAGATCAATGCCAATGGCTGGATGATCTGGCCGCCGATCCGCTATTCCTACCGCTCGGTCAATTCCAACATTCCGCATTCGGCGCCCACGGCCCCCTTCTGGCTGATGACGAAGGAGGAGCGCTGTGCCGGCTACCCGCAAGGGGTGAACGATCCGGATTGCACCCTCGGCAATCTCAACTGGCTCGGCACTGACGACCAGGCGCGCGACGTGCTGGCGCGCGTCATCTACGGCTTCCGCATATCGGTGCTCTTCGGCCTGGTGCTGACCATTTGCTCGGCGATCATCGGCGTGACGGCAGGTGCTGTGCAGGGTTATTTTGGCGGCTGGACCGATCTGCTGTTACAGCGCTTTATCGAGATCTGGTCGTCGATGCCGGTGCTCTACATCCTGCTGATCATCGCCGCACTCCTGCCGCCCGGTTTCTTCGTGCTGCTCGGCATCATGCTGCTCTTCTCCTGGGTCGGCTTCGTCGGCATCGTGCGCGCCGAATTCCTGCGCGCCCGCAATTTCGAATATGTCCGCGCCGCCCGCGCGCTTGGCGTCAACAATCGCACCATCATGTGGCGCCATCTGCTGCCGAACGCCATGGTCGCGACGCTGACCTTCTTGCCCTTCATCCTCTCTGGCTCGATCACCACGCTGACGTCGCTCGATTTCCTCGGCTTCGGCATGCCGCCGGGCTCCCCCTCGCTCGGCGAGATGATCGCGCAGGGCAAGACCAATTTGCAGGCGCCATGGCTCGGGCTGACGGCCTTCTTTGCCATGTCGATCATGCTTTCCCTGCTGATCTTCATCGGCGAAGCCGTGCGCGATGCCTTCGATCCGAGGAAGACGTTTCAATGAGTGATATGCCAGAACCGCTGCTTTCCGTCCGCGATCTCTCGGTTGCCTTTCATCAGGGCGGCGAGACCTCGCTCGCCGTCGATCATATCTCCTTCGATATCGCTAAAGGCGAAGTCGTGGCGCTCGTCGGCGAGTCCGGCTCCGGCAAGTCGGTCTCGGCCAACTCGATTCTGCGGCTTTTGCCTTATCCGTCCGCAAGCCATCCCTCGGGCGAAATCCTCTTCAAGGGCAAGGACCTCCTGAAGGAGTCGGAGCGGGCACTGCGGGAAGTGCGCGGCAACGACATCACCATGATCTTCCAGGAGCCGATGACCTCGCTCAATCCGCTTCATACGATCGAGAAGCAGATCGCCGAGATCCTGGCCTTGCACCAGGGCCTCACCGGCCAGCCGGCGCGCCAGCGCGTTCTGGAATTGCTGAACCAGGTCGGTATCCGCGAGCCGGAGAAGCGATTGAAGGCCTATCCGCACGAACTGTCAGGCGGCCAGCGCCAGCGCGTCATGATCGCCATGGCGCTCGCCAACCGGCCGGAATTGCTGATCGCCGACGAGCCGACCACCGCCCTCGACGTCACCGTGCAGGCGCAGATCCTCGAATTGCTCCGGCAGTTGAAGGCCGTCCACGGCATGTCGATGCTGTTCATCACCCATGATCTCGGCATCGTGCGCAAATTCGCCGATCGCGTCTGCGTCATGACCAAGGGCAAGATCGTCGAAACCGGCACGGTCGAGGACGTCTTCGCCAATCCGAAGCATGAATATACCCGGCACCTTCTCGCCTCCGAGCCGCGGGGCGAACCACCGCTGGCCGATCCCTCGAAACCGATGGTGATGGAAGGGTCGGATATCCGTGTCTGGTTCCCGATCAAATCAGGGCTGATGCGCCGCGTCGTCGATCACGTCAAGGCGGTCGACGGTATCGACCTTTCGCTGCGCGCCGGCCAGACGCTCGGCGTCGTCGGCGAGTCCGGCTCCGGCAAGACCACGCTCGGCCTGGCGCTCACCCGGCTGATTTCCTCAGAAGGACGGATCGCCTTCGTCGGCAAGGATATAGCCGGCTATTCGTTCAGTGAGATGCGGCCGCTGCGCAACCAGCTGCAGGTCGTCTTCCAGGATCCCTACGGATCGCTCAGCCCGCGCATGTCGGTCGGCGATATCGTCGCCGAAGGGCTGAAGGTGCATGAGCGCTCCCTGACATCAGAAGAACGCGACCAGCGCGTCTGCTGGGCGCTGGAGGAGGTGGGTCTGGATCCCCTGACCCGCTGGCGTTATCCGCACGAATTCTCCGGCGGCCAGCGCCAGCGCATCGCCATCGCCCGGGCCATGGTGCTGAAACCGCGCTTCGTCATGCTCGACGAGCCGACCTCCGCGCTCGACATGAGCGTCCAGGCTCAGGTGGTCGATCTCCTTCGCGATCTGCAGAAGAAGCACGACCTCGCCTATCTCTTCATCAGCCACGATCTGAAGGTGGTGAAGGCGCTCGCCAACGACGTCATCGTCATGCGGTTCGGCAAGGTGGTGGAGCAGGGACCATCCTCGGAAATCTTCCGCGCGCCGAAGAATGATTACACCAGGGCGCTGATGGCGGCCGCTTTCAACATCGAGGCGGTGCCGACGCTCGCCGTGCAGCAGTAAAGAAGATCATGTCCGCCCGTCCTCCCGTTCTCGTCGATATCAAGTTCAATCCCGAAGGCGTCGCCCGCGTGCTGAAGACGGCGTTTGCCGACCGGGGCAGCATCAATCTCGCCGATCCGGGCCATCAGGCCCGCGATCTCCGCGCGGTCGAATACGCGCTTCTCTGGAAACCGGATGCCGACCTTTTCGCGCGGGCGCCGAACCTCAAGGTAATCTTTTCGGGAGGCGCCGGCGTCGACCACATCATCGGCATGGCCGGCCTGCCCGAGATCCCGATCGTTCGCTTCGTCGATCGCAGCCTGACGACCCGCATGAGTGAATGGGTTGTCATGCAATGCCTGATGCATCTGCGCGGGCAATACGCCCATGACAACCACCAGCGGCAACGTGAATGGGCCAAGCTGATCGCGCCGGAGGCGGCTGAGGTGACGGTCGGCGTCATGGGCCTCGGCATTCTCGGGCAGGACGCGGTCGCCAAGCTGAGGGTGATGGGTTTTAACGTTATCGGCTGGTCGCGCAGCCGCAAACAGATCGACGGCGTCGAAACTTTCGATGCCAGCGAGTTGGACAACTTCCTCGCAAGGACCGACATCCTCGTCGGCCTGCTGCCGCTGACGCCTGAAACGTCAGGCTTCTATGACGCCGGGCTGTTTGCGAAGCTGCGCCGCAACGGCGCGCTTGGGCAAGCGGTCTTCATCAATGCCGGCCGCGGCAAGAGCCAGGTCGAGGCCGATATCGTTTCCGCCATCCGTGACGGCACCCTCGGCGGCGCATCCCTCGATGTCTTCGAGGCGGAGCCGCTTGCATCAGACAGCCCATTGTGGGACTTGCAGAACGTCTTCCTCACGCCGCACGACGCGGCGGTGTCCGAAGAAAATGCGCTGTTCCGTCATGTCGAGACGCAGATTGCCCGTTTCGAGCGCGGCGAGCCGCTGCAATTCGTGGTCGACCGCGCCGCCGGCTATTGAGCTTTCGGAACCTTCCAGACAGCCACCCGTTTCCTTTGCGGAAATTCTTGCGGCCGGCAAGGCCGGTTAAGACAGCGGAAGGAGACGATGATGGCGCATCAGACGGAAACACGCTGGGAAAAGTCCGATGGCAAGCTTCACAAGGAAGAGCTGATCCCGCCGGTGAAGGCAAGGCAGGGACGCACGGGTTATCGCATTCTGACCGTATTGATCGTCGCGCTGGTGCTTGCCTTCGTTGTTTGGATACCGGTCGAGATTTGGGGAAAGCGCGAAGCGAACGAGGTGGCGCCGCAGCAGCCAGGCCAGCAGCTTCAGTCGCAGCAGCCTGCTCCGCCCGCCGCGCCGGCGCTACAGAACGGCACTGCCGTTCCAACCGAAACGCCGAACACCACGCCGGCCGCTCCGAATGTGGCGCCCGCAACGCCGGCCCGATAATCGTGAGCAAAACCATGTTCACGTCCCGCCGTGACACTGCGGCGGGACGTTTATTGTTTTGTCTGGACTTTAGCCGCCGATTTTTCGATAAGAAGGCACACGAGCCGGTTTCGTGCGCTGGCCCGGAACTTGGCAATACCCGGGAATTTGGCAGCACCTGACCGGAGTGGACAGGGGCAGGAATTTCATGGCCAGGACTGATATCGCAAGACGCGTCTACAATCACGCCTGGAAACTCGATCCGATCATCCGCAGCCTGATCGATACCGACTTCTATAAGCTCCTGATGCTGCAGATGATCTGGAAGCTCTATCCTGACGTGAACGCGTCCTTCACCCTGATTAACCGCACCAAACGGGTGCGTCTCGCCGAGGAGCTCGATGAAGGCGAATTGCGCGAGCAGCTCGATCATGCCCGCACGCTGAGACTCTCCAAGAAGGAGATGATCTGGCTTGCGGGTAACAGCTTCTATGGTCGCGCCCAGATTTTCGAACCGGAATTCCTCGCCTGGCTTTCCAATTTCCAGTTGCCCGAATACGAGCTGTCGAAGAAGGACGGCCAATATGTGCTGGATTTCCACGGATCGTGGAAGGAAACCACCATGTGGGAAATCCCCGCGCTCGCCATCGTCAACGAGCTGCGGTCGCGCTCGGCGATGAAGGCGCTCGGTCCCTTCACCCTCGATGTGCTCTATGCCAGGGCCAAGGCGAAGATGTGGTCGAAGGTCGAGCGGCTGAAGGAATTGCCGGGCTTACGGATCTCCGATTTCGGCACCCGCCGCCGTCACAGTTTCCTCTGGCAGCGCTGGTGCGTCGAGGCACTGAAGGAAGGCATCGGGCCTGCTTTTGCCGGTACCAGCAACGTATTGCTGGCTATGGATTCCGATCTCGAGGCGGTCGGCACCAATGCTCACGAGCTGCCGATGGTGGCCGCCGCCCTTGCCGAAACCGACGAGCAGTTGCGCAACGCGCCCTACAAGATCCTGCGCGACTGGAACAAGCTCTATGGCGGCAACCTTCTGATCGTGCTGCCCGATGCCTTTGGCACCGCCGCCTTCCTGCGCGATGCGCCGGAATGGGTCGCCGACTGGACCGGTTTCCGCCCGGACAGTGCCCCGCCGATCGAAGGCGGCGAGAAGATTATCGACTGGTGGAAGAAGATGGGCCGCGATCCGCGCCAGAAGCTGCTGATCTTCTCTGACGGCCTCGATGTCGACGCCATCATCGATACCTACCGGCATTTTGAAGGCCGCGTGCGCATGAGCTTCGGCTGGGGCACCAACCTGACGAACGATTTTTCCGGCTGCGCGCCGATCGAGATCTCCGGCCTCAACCCGATCTCCGTCGTTTGCAAGGTCAGCGACGCCAACGGCCGGCCGGCGGTGAAGCTCTCCGACAATCCACAGAAGGCGACCGGCGAACCGGCCGAGGTCGAGCGCTACCTGAAATTCTTCGGCGCCGAGGACAGGATCGATCAGACCGTTCTGGTGTAGGTCTGGGCCAATGTGCCGCCATCCCGGGGCATATTGATGTGCCCCGCCATCGCATCCTCGATCGACCAACCGAAGCGCCAGGCGTCGAACATCGAGTACCATTCCTGAAAATCGGTGATCGGCAGGATATCCGGCTTCGACATCGGATTGTCGGCCAGACTGCGGCCACGCGCACGGTCCCGTGCGCCACGCTCCTGCATCTCAAGCAGATTCTCGAACATCATTACCCCCGTCTTTATCCCGATTTATGCAATCATGCTAATAAAGCATTGTCGAGTCCGGATGCGACAATTCGGGTTTTTCACAGGATTAGCCCCAATTCGTTAGTTCGGGGGACGATTAGGTCGCAACCGGCCCGGGGTCATTTCAATCAGACAAGCAGAGCATGGCGGCGTCCGCGAGCCGCTCATGCGCTTCGTCATCACGCACACAACGAGCACCCGTGACGGGGAGGCTCGACTTCCTGGCTGGGGTCCGCCGCCGAGCCTCCCGGCTGGCCGACCTTGAACAGGCCGGCAGCGCCGACACGTTGGCGCTTTCCGGCAAGGGCGATCCAACCCAGATGATATCGAGGGCTAACAACCGGTTAATATCCACCGGCCTCGTCCCGATCTCGCGCAGCCCCGCAATGCGTACCGGGCGCTACCGCTCGAATTTTCAGGCTGCCAGTCTGCGAAACCGGGTTCTGATCCGGTCGAGATAATAATGGCCGGGAGACGGCGCCACCGTCATCGCATGCGCTTCCGAGGAGGGAACGCCTTCGAACAGACGCTCCTCGCCATTCTTGAAACAAATCCTGAGCCGCCCGTCGTCCTGGCTGAAATAGACGGATTTGATGATCTTCGACTTTACCGAAAGTTCTTCCACCTGTTTTACCTCTGTTTTTGATTTTGTCAGACGGTAAACCCAAACGTGCAAAGACGCGGTGAAGCCGCATGGTAAAAAATCAGGAATCTTTCGGCGCTTTGAACCTCGCCGCGCCGCCGGAGCGACGGGTTCGATGAGACGAACGCACGCTTGCGAGCGGGGCATTTCGTTGCTCCGTCCCGACACGTCCAGCACAGGCAAGGCCTGTTTGGGCCATTTGATCGTGAACTCGAAAACAAGATCAAGGCCGATCAGATTTTGCCAATCCGGCGGAAAACGCCGTCAGCAAGGCCTTTCCCTGGCCCCAGTCCTCAAGGCCGCTTTGCCCGTTGATATGGCCAAAAGGACCGATCGCGACAAGACCGCTGCCCCACAGATCCGCTCGCGCATGGGCATGGTCGAGCGTGCCGAAAGGATCATCGGCGCTTGCGATGATCAGAGTGGGGAAGCGTATCTTTTGCGGCGGCGGATCGGCGAATCCGGCCGCCTCCTCAGGGAATGACGCGGACTGCGGATCCGGGACCGCCACAAGAAATGCTCCGGCAACGGCAAGCGAAGAAGCCTGCTGCCAATGAGCGACCAGCAGACAGGCAAGGCTGTGGGCGACCAGCAGGGGAGGGGTTGCCGATGCGCCGACGGCGCGCTCCAGGGCTGAAATCCAGTCCGCCAGATCGGGTTTTTCCCAATCGGCTGGTTGAAAACGTCGCATTTCCGGGTTCGACTTTTCCCAGCGTGTTTGCCAATGAGCCTCGCCCGAACCGCCAATCCCCGGCAATATGATGATGTCCTTCATGTCTTTTCCTCTGATCGTCCGTGCAGGTGAAAATGATACATTTTCATTTGCTTCGGAATGAATGATCATCGGAAAACCGCGTCTCTCTCCGATGATTTCAAGGTGATCCCATGGCTTTTCAGGAAAACAATCGGGTACTGCTCGATCCAACCGATATCGCCATTATCGAAGCGATGCAGGAAAATGGCCGCATTGCGATTTCCGAACTCGGTCGAAGGGTCGGGCTCTCTCAGCCGGCAGCATCGGAACGGGTCAAGCGGCTGGAAGACCGCGGCATCATTGTCGGTTACTCCGCCCGTATCGACCCCACCGCTTTGGGAATTGGAATGACGGCTGTGCTTCGCCTGCGCACGACGCATGAGCATATCAAAGCCTGCCTGAAACAGTTCGCGGAGATGCCGCAGGTCATGGAAGTATTGCGCCTCACCGGAGAGGACTGTTTCCTTTTGAAGGTGCTGGTTCCGTCGCCGGGAGAGCTGGAAACGATCGTTGACACGATCGCGCGTTTTGGGGCCGTGACGACATCTCTCGTGTTGCGCAGCGAGAATCCGAAGCCGATTGGACGCGCCTTGCTTCAGCGCCCTTGAGAATATGCGGACGACCGGCTTGTTCCAGCGAAGCGTGCCGCCACAACGCTTCCGCGTCCCGCTCTCGATACGGTTTGAATCAATATTGAAAATGAGGGATATGGCGGACAGGGTGGGATTCGAACCCACGGTACGCTTTCACGTACACACGCGTTCCAGGCGTGCGCCTTAAACCACTCGGCCACCTGTCCTTTTTTGGCGTTCGCGCCCGGATAGGAGCAAATCGTCGGAACGGCGCGATATATACCGATGAATTTTTGTCGATCAACCGAAATCTAACAGTTTTTTGACTTCTTCCGATAAAACTCGCCTCGGCCACTCCATTGTGCTTCACCTCATCGACGTGTGTAATTCTCTAAGGTGGAGAATGGCGCGGCCGGCCGGAATTGTCCGGCATATCGAGCGTCGGAGGAATTGATGCGTTTCCTGTTGCGTCTGGCGAGTCTTGTCGCGCTTGCGGCGGCGGTTATTGCCGGGACCATCGATTCGATCCAGTCGGTTGCGGCGTCCTCCGTGGTGATGACGCCGATCTCCGATGCCTGGCAGGATGTGAGTCCGACAACCCTTACGTCGCTGCAATCCTCCCTTTCCTATTATATCCACCCGCGTTTCTACACCTTGATCTTCCAGTGGCTGATGCTCCAGCCGGCCTTTGCCGTTTTCCTGGTGATCGCGCTGCTTCTGTGGATGATCGGCTACAAGAAGCCGCCGGTGGCCGGTCGCTTCACCGCATAGCAAGGTGGTTTTACCGGCACGATCCGGCGGGAAATCCCGTTGGGCATCGCCAGCTCTTCGACCTCGGTATCTGCCGTCGGATTGGCTAGAAAATCCGCATTCTGATGCAAGGAATGTCCAAAAATCAGCCCCGAAGAGCTGATTTTCGGCAATCGCTGCAAATCTTTACCAGCTGAAAAATTTCTGGTGAATTTTTCCGTGAGCCATGCAAGGATGCGCGCAGCCAGGCCTCCGGGGGGAGGTCGGTGGTTCCGCAGACATGCCCGGAAAGGGCTTGCGGGAGGACCCCTAACGAATAGCAACAACAGGGCTGCACAATGAAAAAATCCCTTCTCACTCTCTTTGCCGTGGCTGCCGTGTCGACGACGGCGCTTGCCGCCGATGTCAAGCCGGCGCTGGTTTACGGCACCGGCGGGAAGTTCGATAAGTCCTTTAACGAGGCGGCCTATAACGGTGCCGAGAAGTTCAAGGCCGAGACGGGCATTGCCTATCGCGACTTCGAGCCGACGGGCGACACCCAGGGCGAACAGGCCATCCGCAATTTCGCAAGCCGCGGTTTCAATCCGGTGGTTGCTGTTTCCTTCGCCTGGACTTCGGCCATCGAGAAGGTTGCAGCCGAATTCCCGGATACCAAGTTCATCATCGTTGACTCCGTCGTCGACAAGCCGAACGTCCGCTCGGTTGTCTACAAGGAAGAAGAAGGCTCCTACCTCGTCGGCGTTCTCGCCGGCATGGCGTCGAAGTCAGGCAAGGTAGGCTTCGTCGGCGGCATGGACATTCCGCTGATCCGCAAGTTCGAATGCGGCTACGAGCAGGGCGCACGCTCCGTCAAGGCCGATATCGAAGTCTTCCAGAACATGACCGGCACCACGGGCGCTGCCTGGAACGACCCGGTCCGCGGCGGTGAGCTCACCAAGAACCAGATCGACCAGGGCGCTGACGTCGTTTACGCGGCAGCTGGTGCCACCGGTCTCGGCGTTCTGCAGACGGCCGCCGACAACAAGAAGCTGTCGATCGGCGTCGACTCCAACCAGAACTACCTGCATCCGGGCTCGGTCCTGACCTCGATGGTCAAGCGCGTCGACCTCGCCGTCTACAATGCTTATAACGACACCAAGAACGACAAGTTCACCGGTGGCGTCCAGGCGCTCGGCGTCAAGGAAGACGGTGTTGGCGCGGCGATCGATGAGCACAACAAGTCTCTGATCACGCCGGAAATGCAGGCTGCCGTCGACAAGGCCAAGGCCGACATCATCGCGGGAACCATCAAGGTTCACGATTACACCTCGGACAACGCTTGCCCGAAGTGATCCTCGCCCGAATGTGATCGACGATTGAGATCGGGCGTATGGCGGAGGGGACTTTCGCCATACGCCCTTTTCTTATTTGGAGTCTGCAGTGACAGATAAGCCCGCTATCGAGCTTGTCGGCATCGACAAGAAATTCGGTGCCGTCCACGCCAACAAGGACATCAACCTCACCGTTGCCAAGGGGACGATCCACGGCATCATCGGCGAAAACGGCGCCGGCAAATCGACCTTGATGTCGATCATCTATGGTTTCTACCATGCCGACAGCGGCGAGATCCGCGTCAACGGCAATCCCGTCACCATCCGTGACAGCCAGGCGGCGATCGCCACCGGCATCGGCATGGTGCACCAGCATTTCATGCTGGTCGACAATTTCACGGTGCTCGAGAACATCATGCTTGGCGCCGAAGGCGGCATGTTGCTGGCCAAGGGTGTTGCCTCGGCCCGCGCCGAGCTCAAGCGACTGGAAACGGAATATGGCCTGGAGGTCGATCCCGACACGCTGATCGAGGAACTCCCGGTCGGCCTGCAGCAGCGTGTCGAGATCCTGAAAGCCATGTATCGCGGCGCCGAGATCCTGATCCTCGACGAGCCCACAGGCGTGTTGACCCCGGCCGAGGCCGATCACCTTTTCCGCATCCTCAAGGTGCTGCGCGATCAGGGCAAGACCATCATCCTCATCACCCACAAGCTGCGCGAGATCATGGCAATCACCGATACGGTCTCGGTCATGCGCCGCGGCGAAATGGTCGCGACCCGCAAGACGTCGGAGACGACGGTGGAGGAACTCGCCGAGCTGATGGTCGGCCGCCGCGTGCTGCTGCGCGTGCGGAAGGGCGAGGCGAACCCGCAAGCCGCCGTGCTGTCCGTCCGCAACCTCACGGTCAAGGATAATCGCGGCGTCACCATGGTCGACAACGTCTCCTTCGACGTGCGCGCCGGTGAGATCGTCGGCATCGCCGGTGTCGCCGGTAATGGCCAGTCCGAATTGCTGGAGGCGATTGCCGGCATCCGCAAGCCGACCTCCGGTGAAATTCTTCTCGACGGTCAGACGATCGACAAGGCCGATCCCGCCCGCCTGCGTGATCTCGGCCTCGCTCATATTCCCGAGGATCGCCACCATATGGGCCTGGTGCTGAAATTCGAGGAATATGAAAATTCCGTGCTCGGCTACCATCGCCGCCCGGCTTACAGCAAAGGCCCGCTGCTCGATCTCGATGCGATCCGCAAGGATGCAATGGAAAAGATCGAAAAATACGATATCCGCCCGCCGAACCCGCGGCTGAAGACGGCGAATTTCTCCGGCGGCAACCAGCAGAAGATCGTCGTTGCCCGTGAGATCGAACGCGATCCGAAGATGCTGATCATTGGCCAGCCGACACGCGGCGTCGATATCGGCGCCATCGAATTCATCCACCGCCGGATTATCGAAATGCGTGACGCGGGCAAGGCGATCCTGCTCGTCTCCGTCGAACTCGATGAAATCCGCTCCCTTTCAGACCGTATCCTTGTCATGTTTGCCGGCCATATCGTCGGCGAGAAGACGCCCGATGCCGGTGAACAGACCCTCGGCCTGATGATGGCCGGCATTGCCGCGTGAGGCCTTTATGAGCACTGCTTCCGTTCCACTACCAAACTGGATCAATTACGGCCTCATCCCGATTTTGAACCTCGTCGTCGCCTTCCTGATCTCCGGCTTCGTCGTCTGGATAATCGGGGAAAGCCCGCTCGATGCGCTGTCGCTGCTGATCCAGGGCGCGCTCGGCAATGGCGAAGGCATCGGCTTCACGCTGTATTACGCGACGAGCTTCATCTTCACCGGCCTCTCCGTCGCGGTGGCGATCCATTCCGGCCTCTTCAACATCGGCTCCGAAGGCCAGGCCTATGTCGGCGGCCTCGGCTGCGCGCTGGTGGCGCTGGCGCTCGATCGTTACGTGCCATGGTATGTGACGATGCCGATCGCCGTCGTTGGCGCCGGCCTGTTTGGTGCGGCCTGGGCCTTCATCCCGGCCTTCCTGCAGGCAAAACGCGGCAGCCACATCGTCATTACGACGATCATGTTCAATTATATCGGCGCGACACTGATGGTGTATCTCCTGGTGCATGTGCTGATCGTGCCCGGCAAGATGGCGCCGGAAACCCGCACCTTCCTCGAAGGCGGCCAATTGCCGAAGCTCGGTTGGGTCATGCAGCTGTTCGGCGCCAAGCTGGGGGCTGCCCCGTTCAACGTCTCCTTCATCATTGCGCTCGTTGTCAGCTACCTCGTCTGGTTGCTCGTCTGGCGCACCAAGCTCGGTTTCGAGATGCGCACGCTGGGCGTCAGCCCGACGGCGGCGGCCTATGCCGGCATCCCCTATGCCCGCACCGTGATCATCGCCATGCTGCTCTCCGGAGCGCTTGCCGGCATGATGGCGCTGAACCCCGTCATGGGTTCGTCGGCCCGCCTGCAGGTGGAATTCGTCGGTGGTGCCGGCTTCGTCGGCATTGCCGTCTCGCTGATGGGACGCAACCATCCGCTCGGCATCATCATGGCAGCGATTCTCTTCGGCATTCTCTACCAGGGCGGTGACTGGATTTCCTTCGAAATGCCGAACATCACCCGCGAGATGATCCTCGTCATCCAGGGTCTGGTGATCCTCTTTGCCGGCGCGCTGGAATACATGTTCCGGCCGGCAATGGTGCGCCTCTACCAACAGTTCAAGCGCGGTTAAGGAGCGGGCGATGGATTATTATGACATCTTCATCAGCGTTCTGAGCTCGACCATCCGCCTGTCGATCCCGCTGATCTTCACTGCCCTTGCCGGTCTGTTTTCGGAGCGCGCCGGCATCTTCGATATCGGCCTTGAGGGCAAGATGCTGGGCTCGGCCTTTGCCGCGGCCTGCGTTGCCTATCTCACCGATTCGGCCTGGCTCGGGCTCGGTGCCGGCATCCTCTGTTCGGTGGCGCTGAGCCTGGTGCATGGCTTCGCCTCGATCACCAACCGTGGCAACCAGATCGTCTCGGGTGTCGCGATCAACTTCTTCATCGCCGGCATCACCATCGTGCTTGGGCAGGCCTGGTTTGGCCAGGGCGGGCGCACGCCGCAGCTGTCGCCGGAGTCGCGCTTCGCACCGATCATCCTGCCGGGCGCCGATACTGCTCGCGACATACCGATCATCGGCCCGATCTATGCCAACGTCATATCTGGCAACAATGTCCTCACCTATCTCGCCTTCCTCGCCGTGCCGTTTTCCTGGTGGGTGCTTTACCGCACACGTTTCGGCCTGCGGCTGCGCGCCGTCGGCGAAAACCCGGGTGCGGTCGATACGGCCGGCATCTCGGTCGCCTGGCTGCGTTACCGCGCCGTCATGTGTGCGGGCATTCTCTGCGGCTTCGCCGGCACCTATCTGGCAATCGCCCAGTCCGCCGCCTTCATCAAGGACATGTCGGCCGGCAAGGGCTACATCGCGCTCGCAGCTCTCGTCTTCGCCAAGTGGAAGCCTGTACCCGTCATGTTTGCCTGCTTGCTCTTCGGCTTCCTCGATGCGCTGGCAAATTTCATGCAGGGAAAGCAGGTGCCGCTGATCGGCGAAGTGCCGGTTCAGGTTTTCCAGGCGCTGCCCTATGTCCTGACCTGCGTCCTGCTTGCTGGCTTCATCGGCGTCGCGACTCCGCCAAAAGCCGGTGGCGTACCTTATACGAAGGAGCGTTGATATGTCTCACGATCTGTTCGAAGCCGCCCGCGGCGCCATGGCCTTTGCCCATGCGCCCTATTCGAAATTTCCGGTCGGCGCGGCGATCCGCGCCGAGGACGGCAAGGTCTATACCGGCGCCAACATCGAAAACCTCTCCTTTCCGCAAGGATGGTGCGCCGAGCCGACGGCGATCAGCGCCATGATCATGGGCGGCGCGAAGAAGATCGTCGAAATGGCTGTCATTGCCGAGAAGCTGCCGCTCTGCCCGCCCTGCGGCGGCTGCCGCCAGAAGATCTCCGAATTCGCCTCCAAGGAGACGAAGATCTACCTCTGCGATGAAGCAGGCGTGAAGAAGACCATGACTATGGAAGAGCTTCTTCCCTTCAGCTTCGAGACTGAACTCGGATGAAGGCGACGGTCAGCCTGCTCGCCGCACTGCTCGGCGGCATCAAGCCGCGCCACGGCATCGTGCTCGGCTCGGGTCTCGGCTCCCTCGTCGGTGAGCTGGACGGCGCCGTCCGTGTTCCCTATCGCGACCTGCCGGGCTTTCCCGTCAGCGCTGTCTCCGGCCATGCAGGCGAAGTCGTCGCCGGCCGCCTCGGCGGCGTGCCTGTCGTCATGCTCTCCGGCCGCGTGCATTATTACGAGAAGGGCGATGCCAACGCCATGCGCCTGCCGATCGAGGTGCTGAAGGCGCTCGGCGTCGAAGTGCTGATCCTGACCAATTCGGCCGGATCGCTGCGTGACGACATGCCGCCCGGTTCGGTGATGCAGATCACCGACCATATCAACTATTCCGGCATGAACCCGCTGATCGGTGAGGAAAGCGATCATCGTTTCGTCGGCATGACCAATGCCTATGACGCCGGACTTGCCGCGGCGATGCAGAGGGCAGCGGCAAAGCTTAAAATCGAGCTGGCGCAGGGTGTCTATATGTGGTTCTCCGGTCCAAGCTTTGAAACTCCGGCGGAAATCCGCATGGCGCGCATCCTTGGCGCCGATGCCGTCGGCATGTCGACGGTGCCCGAGGTGATCATCGCAAGAATGCTGGGCCTGAGGGTTGCCGCCGCCTCCGTTATCACCAACTATGGGGCAGGCATGACCGGCAATGAGCTTAGCCATGAAGAAACCAAGGACATGGCGCCCATCGGCGGCGCCCGTCTCGCCGCGATACTGAAAGACATGATTGCGGCTAGAACAGGATGATTTTAGGCCGGGTCGGCCTAAAATCTGAATCCTGTTCTAAATTATATAGTTAGAGCATGATGTCGTCCGAAAACCGCGCACACTTTTCGGCATCATGCTCTAGAGGAAGCGAAGATGAATAGCTATTCCAACCGGGAAACGGCGGCTGTCGCCCTTTCTCTTCTCGACCTCACCAATTTGAAGGATGATTGCACCGAGGCGCAGATCGACGCGCTCTGCACCCGCGCGCAGACGCCCTACGGCAACAGTGCTGCGATCTGCATCTGGCCGCGGTTCGTCGCTCAGGCCCGCAATATCCTTGGCACCGGCCATGCCGTGCGTATCGCGACCGTCGTCAACCTCCCCTCTGGCGATATGGAAGTGGCCGATGTCGCTGCTGAAGCACGCGAGGCGATTGCCGATGGAGCCGATGAGATCGATCTGGTCATTCCCTACCGCAAGCTGCTCGCCGGGAACGAGAAGGCGGTGACCGACATGGTCAAGGCCGTGCGCGCCGAATGCGCCGGCCCCGTTCTTCTGAAGGTCATCATCGAGACTGGCGAGCTGAAGGATGCGGCATTGATCCGCCGTGCCTCCGAACTCGCCATTGAAGCCGGCGCCGATTTCATCAAGACCTCCACCGGCAAGGTCGCCGTCAACGCGACGCTCGAAGCCGCCGACATCATGATCCGCGCTATCCGCGAAAGCGGCCGCAAGGTCGGCTTCAAGCCGGCAGGCGGTATCGGCTCGGTGGCCGATGCCGCACTCTATCTGAGCCTTGCCGAAACCATCATGACACCGGACTGGCCGATGCCGTCGACGTTCCGCTTCGGCGCTTCCGACCTGCTTGACGATATCCTGGCGGTTCTAAGCGGAACACAGTCAGCATCAGCTGCGGCGTCGAGCTACTGAAATGATTCCGCAGGAGATCATTCGGCGTAAGCGCGATGGCGACGAACTTGACGCCGCCGATATCAGGTCCTTCATCGCGGCACTCGCTGCCGGTCGATTGTCGGAAGGCCAGATCGGCGCATTCGCCATGGCCGTCTGGTTCAAGGGCATGTCGCGGGCCGAAATCGTGGCCTTGACGCTGGCGATGGCCGATTCCGGGGACAGGCTGCAATGGGCCGATATCGACCGTCCGATCGCCGACAAACATTCGACCGGCGGCGTCGGCGACAATGTTTCGCTGATGCTGGCGCCGATCGCCGCCGCCTGCGGCCTCGCCGTTCCGATGATCTCCGGACGCGGTCTCGGCCACACCGGCGGCACGCTGGATAAGCTTGAATCCATTCCCGGCTATAGGATCACTCCGGACGCCGACCTGTTCCACAAGGTCGTGAAGGAGGCGGGATGCGCTATCATCGGCCAGACCGGCACCTTGGCGCCCGCCGACGGCAGGCTCTATGCCGTGCGCGATGTGACCGCCACCGTCGATTCCATTCCCCTCATCACCGCCTCTATCCTCTCGAAGAAAATTGCGGCCGGGCTCGAGACGCTGGTGCTTGACGTCAAGGTTGGCAACGGCGCTTTCATGGCTGACCGCGGCCAGGCGGAGATCCTGGCGCAATCGCTGGTCGAGGTGGCCAATGGCGCAGGCGTGAAAACCTCGGCCCTGATCACCGACATGAACCAGCCGCTTGCCGATAGTGCCGGCAATGCCGTCGAGATGCGCAACTGCCTGGATTTCCTGGCAGGCAGGAAAAGAGACACGCGGCTTGATATCGTCGTTCTCGCCTTCGCCGCCGAGATGCTGGTGAAATCAGGCATCGCCGCTTCGCCTGACGAAGCCGAGGGGATGGCGCGTCAGGCCTTGTCATCGGGAAAGGCGGCTGAAGTCTTCGCGCGTATGGTATCGATGCTCGGCGGCCCGTCCGACCTCATCGAAAATCCCGACCGACACCTGGCCAGGGCGCCTGTGGAAAAACCCGTTCCGGCCGCCCGGTCCGGCTGGCTTGCCGCCTGCGATGCGCGCGGTATCGGCGTTAGCGTCATCGATCTCGGCGGCGGAAGACGCCATCCGTCGGATCGGATCGACCATCGCGTCGGCTTTTCCGAACTCCTGCCGCTTGGCACCCGTGTGACCGCGGGCGAACCGATCGCTCTCGTTCATGCCGCTGACGAAGCCGCGGCGGAGAGGGCGGCTGCGGCGCTTGCCATGCACTACCGCATTACTGACGACAAGCCGGAGACGACGCCGGTGATTGCAGGCCTTGTTTGACGCAGTTTACTGCTTGAGGCTGAGCGAACCGTCGGCGACGGAATAGGAGGCGAGCTTCTGCAGGAAACTCATGCCGACCAGCGTCGTCGTCAGCGCATCGTCCCTCAGGACGAAGGCTTCGACATCGCGGACGCGAATGCCGCCGATTTCGACCCGGTCGAGTGTCACATGCGCGGCCTTCGTCTGGCCGTTCGCAGTGTTCACCCCGTAGCGGAAATCGAGCTGGTTGGCGGTGAAGCCCAGTCGGCGGGCGAGCGTCTCGTTGAGCGCCACATAGGTGGCGCCGGTATCGATCAGACCTTGCACCGGCTTGCCGTTGATCTTGAAGCTGCCGGTATAGTGGCCCTGTGCATCGGCCTGCAGGCGGATCGCATTGCTGCCGTAGACGGGCTCCGGTGCGGCCGGTTGGTCGGTTTCGGTCGATACATAATTGGCGGAGAGAGCGTCAGCAGGCTGCTGGCTGGTGCCTCCGAAGAAGGAAGGCACCTGTGTGGCGAGCACCGCGGCGATGCTGGCGAATAGGACGGTACGCACGAGCATGAAACAGAAATCCTTCCTGTATAAACCCCGCTTCATGCGGGGCCTCATGCTTCAGACCTCCTAAACCTCAAGTGCTGATAAGTTGCTAATATCGACGCCGAAAGGCCCGGAGCGAACCACCGGGCCGTAAAGTCTTTCGATTTGGTAAAGGAAAGCTGAAATTACTTGGTGCCGTACATGCGGTCGCCGGCATCGCCGAGACCGGGCACGATATAGCCCTTCTCGTTGAGATGACTGTCGATCGATGCGGTGAAAACCGGAACATCGGGATGCGCCGCACGGAAGTTGCGGATGCCTTCCGGCGCGGCAAGCAGGCAGAGGAAGCGGATATTGTGGGCGCCGCGCTCCTTGAGCTTGTCGATCGCCGCGATCGAGGAATTGCCGGTTGCAAGCATCGGGTCGACGACGATGATCAGTCGCTCGGCCACGTCCTCCGGCGCCTTGAAGTAATATTCGACCGGCTGCAGCGTCTCGTGGTCGCGATAGACGCCGATATGCGAGACGCGCGCGGATGGCACGAGATCGAGCATGCCTTCGAGCAATCCGTTGCCGGCGCGCAGGATCGAGGCGAAGACCAGCTTCTTGCCTTCGAGGATCGGCGACTCCATCGTCTGCAGCGGTGTCTCGATCGTTTCCATTGTCAGTTCGAGATCGCGGGTCACCTCGTAGCAGAGCAGTGTCGAGATTTCGCGCAGCAAACGCCGGAAACTTCCCGTCGATGTCTCCTTGCGCCGCATGATGGTGAGCTTGTGCTGCACAAGCGGATGATCGATGACCGTGACGCCGTCCATGGGGAAGCCTTTCATTCTTTCTATCGAATGTTTCTTTCACGGAAATCGGCCCGACCGCAAGAGTGGTGGTCAATTTGCGCCGATCTTCCCCAACCTCTACCCTCAAAGCCGGGCAAGCAAGACCTTGCGCGTCTGCTCGTCGACGAAGGCCGCCTCGATCGCAGTGCGTGTCATCGCGTCGATCTCGGCGTCGCTGAAACCGAAAACCCCTGCGGCAAATTCGTATTCCTGCTTAAGCGAGGTATGGAAGAAAGGCGGATCGTCCGAGCTGATCGTCACCCCCACGCCTGCTTCCTTCAGCCGGCGCAGCGGATGGGAAGCAAAATCGGGAAAGACCCCGAGCGCGATATTGGAGCCCGGGCAGATCTCGAGCACGGTGCCGAGATCGGCAAGCCGCTTCACCAGATCGAGATCCTCGATGGCGCGCACCCCATGACCGATGCGCGAGGGGCGCACCGCATCGAGCGCGTCGGCGACGCTGAAGGCGCCGCAGACCTCGCCGGCATGGATGGTCAGTCCGAGGCCGGCATCGCGGGCGATATCGAAGGCGCGGGCATAATCGGCGACGCGCCCCATGCGCTCCTCGCCGGCAAGGTTGAAGCCGGTAATCAAAGGATTGGCGGCCTTTGCCGCATATTCGGCAGCACCAATCACGCTCTCCGGACCGAAATGCCGCTCGCCGGTGACGATCAGCCGGGCCTCGATGCCGCTCTTTTCCCTGGCTCGCCGGATGCCTTCGCAGATACCCGCAATATAGGCGTCGGCCCCCAGGCCGATGCGCTTGCCGTGATCGGGCGAGACGATGAGTTCGCTGTAGATCGTATGGATGCCGGCGAGTTCGTCGAGATAGGTTTCGGTCAGAAGCGCATAGTCCTCCTCGGTCCTGTAGACCTCGGAAACCTTGTCGTAACATTCGAGGAAGCTTGCGAAATCATGCCAGACATAGGCTCCGTCGCGAAGTTCAGCGCTAATGTCGACGCCATATTTCTGCGCCTGCGCCGCGGTCAGAGCTGGAGGGGCCGCACCCTCCAAATGGCAGTGCAGTTCGACCTTCTTCAAATGCGATGTCACAGAAAACTCCTTCCGTGCGGCCCGGTCGGGATGCCGAGATGCCGAGCGATGCTCTCGCCGATATCGGCATAGCTGCGGCGCACGCCGATCGAACGCGACCGGATGCCGGGACCATAGGCGATGACAGGCACGCGCTCGCGCGTATGGTCCGTGCCGCGCCAGGTCGGATCGCAGCCATGATCGGCGGTGAGCACGACGAGATCGCCGGGCTTCAATTTTTTGTGGACCTCGGGCAAGCGCGCATCGAAGGCCTCGAGGGCGGCGGCATAACCCGGCACGTCGCGGCGATGGCCGTAGATCATGTCGAAATCGACGAAATTGGTGAAGACGAGATCGCCGTCCTCAGCCTCGTCAATCGCCGAAAGCGACGCATCCATCAGCGCCTCGTTGCCGTTCGCCTTGATGACCCGCGAGATACCCTGATGAGCGAAGATATCGCCGATCTTTCCCACCGCGTGCACGTGTCGTCCGTGCTCGATAAGCCGGTCGAGCAGCGTCGGCTCCGGCGGCAGCACGGAAAAGTCGCGCCGGTTTCCGGTGCGCTGGAAGGTAGCGGCAGACTGGCCGATGAAGGGCCGGGCGATGACGCGGCCGATATTGTAGGGATCGAGCAGCCCCCTGGCCAAACGGCAGAAGGCGAGCAGACGATCGAGGCCGAAATGCACCTCGTGCGCAGCGACCTGGAAGACCGAATCCGAGGAAGTATAGCAGATCGGCTTGCCGGTGCGGACATGTTCCTCGCCCAGCCGGGCGATGATCTCTGTTCCCGAGGCATGGCAGTTGCCGAGAATGCCGGACACGCCAGCCTCCCTGCACAATGCGTCGATGAATTCTTGAGGAAAGGCGTCGCCCTCGATCGGGAAATAACCCCAATCGAAACTGACAGGTGTTCCCGCGATCTCCCAATGGCCTGATGGCGTGTCCTTGCCGCGTGAGATTTCGGTGGCGGCGCCATAAATGCCGTAGACCTTTTCTGGGACCTGCATGCCGGCCGGGAACCGGCCTGACGCCGATCGCGCAATGTGCATCAGCCCGAGTTCCGACATGTTGGGCAGGGAAAGCGGCCCTTCGCGCAATCCGGCGCGGTCCCCGGCTCCGGCTGCGCAGAACTCGGCGATATGGCCGAGCGTATCGGCGCCCTCGTCGCCATAGGCCGACGCATCCGGCGCTCCGCCAACGCCGAAGGAATCCAGAACGAAAAGAAAGGCACGCGCCATTTTACACCCGAGAGAGCCGATCGCCGGCCTCTGGAATGTCGGAGGCGGCTGAAATCCAGCCATATAATGCTGCGGCCGGCTTGGCAAATTCGAGAAGTGGGAAGGGCCGTCAGCAGTCGCCGCAGGGGATCGAGTCGCCTTGCCGCTGGCGGTAGAAATAACTGCGGCTGATGGTGATCGTGCGCATGCCGTCCGGCATGAAGTTCGGCGCGAACAGGAACATCGTATAGGGGATGCTGAGCTCGGTCCGGACCAGGAAACTGTTCGCCGTCTTCATATCAGACGGCACGTTGCTCACCGTGGCGTTCTTGGCATAGGGCACCGTCCCGTCCTGCGCCCAGGACCAGAGCACCTTCGCATTGGCGCTGGCATCGATGGTAATGCCGGTGATCTTCAGCGTTAGCGACGTCGAGTTGTAGGGTACGAAGATCGCCGTTGCGACCGATGGCATCTGCGCGAGCGCGCTCTTCGTGACGGATTGCTGCTGGGTGACGAGATCGGCCACCGTTCCTGCGGCGCGTGTCGCGCGCTTGCTGACGCTGAGGCCGATCGTAATCTCGAAAGCGCCGATATAGAGCATGATCAATACGGGAAAGAGGATCGCGAATTCGATCGCTCCGGCGCCCTTGCGGTCTCGGGCCAGTCGCCGCGCCGTCAGGACCAATCTGGTGAACGGGTTGCGCAACGCCATTATGGATACTGCTCGTTCTGGAAGGCCGCGGTTGCGACGATCAGATATTGGCTCGGCATCGAACCGTCGGAGGGGCGTATCGTGGTGATATAGGGCCGGACCAGGTCCGTGATGATTTCCCAGCGGTAATAGGCGCGCATCATGTTGATCGTGCCGGCGCCGCCCGGCGCATATTTGAAGGCCGCCGTGTTGATATCGGCATATTTGTCGGTGGAAAGCTTGGGGATCGTCGTCGGAATGGCCGAGAAGGTACTGAACGTCTGTACGTCCAGGTAGAGCTTGCTCGGTGTGGCGACTTCGCTCGCCGAGCAGCGGACCAGGATCGAGATCTCATCGCAGAAAGCCTGGCGGAATTGCGCCTGGTTCATATCTGTCGTGCGGCCGAGATTATAGGTGATCTGCCCGGTTCGCATCCGGCGGCTCATCGTATCAACGCCGTTGGAGACGAGTTCTTCGGCGGCGAAGGCGACGAAAGTTTCGAGGATTGCGAAAATCACCAGGAAATAGGGAATGGCGAGCAGCGCGAATTCGATCGCCGCTGCGCCGTCGCGCGAACGGGCGAGAGCGCGAAACCGTGAGAAACGGAACGGGGCGAAGGCGCGCCGCTTATCCGTCTGCTGATCAATTGCCGTCATTGCCTGGACCCGAGCGATATTTTCCACTCGTCAGACTACGGTCTGTTCGTTGATTTTCCGTTTCAACCTGACACGACGATTTTAACGAATGGTCGAGGAAGCTCCCAGATAGTACTCAGGGTGAGGCGGTCGTGGTGGCCGCTTGCTGCGCATGCTGCTCGCAGTTCGGCGTGCAGGACAGCACGGAGCGCTCGGTCTGTCGGTAGACGCGCACCGTATTGCCCTCGTCGATCGACACCAGGATGCGCTCGTCGAGGATCGCATTGCCGTCGGCATCGAGAAGGACCAGATTGGTGGTGCCGAAGCTGCGTCCTGTCAGCACGATGGTCTTGGCGTCGGCGACGGTCGCATCGGCGACCTTGGCATTGCCGACGATCACCTTGCTGACGGGGCGGTCGAGCTTCAATACGCGCGCGTGATCCATATAGACGCGCAGCATGTCATCGTCTGCGGCCGCGGAAACTCCCGAAATACCGAAAACGGCGATCATGCCGGCAAAGAAAATGGTTTTGCCGCTCGATGACATTTGGTCCTCTTTCACGATCACAGCGCAATATGCACATAGAATGGAAAAAAATGGTGAACGAAGCCTTAAGTCTGCCGCTCTGTTCCAGGATGAAGCGTAACGCTCCGATCTGGCACGGTCTCCGGGCGACGCACGCTTCGGTTGGAGACGGAATTTGTGCTATTTCCGGATGAATGCAGCGATTATTCCCGGAATATTGTTAAATATTGAGGTAAGCGCGTAAGAAAATACTGACTCTACAAAGGCCTGTTGTCTCGTTCACATGTCGTTAACTCTTTTCCTTAAGCCGATGGAAACGGCCATTCGCTAGGTTGAAGTCATCCGATCAACGGCAAACAGTTGGCGGACGTGCTGAACATCAACTGGAGTTAGGAGTTACCATGACCAAGCTTTTTAGCCGTTTTCTGAAGGACGAATCCGGCGCGACCGCAATCGAATACGGCCTGATTGCCGCCCTCATTTCCGTAGCGCTCATCACCGGCGCAACGAGCCTCGGCGGCAAGATCGGCAATACGTTTAACGGCCTGAGCACCAAGATGGACAGCTCCGTCACCGCGAGTGGCGGCTGAGCCAGCGACCGCCTAGCGGCATCCGCACAATGCCGGCCGGATTTGCTCCGGCCGAACTATCCGAGCGGGCTCACAGGCTGAACGGCCGTGAGCCTTTTTGCATCTCGTTATGATCGGGTATACGCATGATCGCAGACGCTGTCTTCGTGATACTGCCACTCTGCCTCGCTATGGCGGCTTTCTCGGATCTGTTCACCATGACGATCCCGAACCGTATTTCCCTGATCCTGACCGCCTCTTTCCTCGTACTCGCGCCGCTCTCAGGCCTGGGCCTGGAGGCGATCGGCATGCATGTTGCCGCTGCCGCCATTGTCTTTAGCGCCTGTTTCGCCCTATTTGCCTTCAATGTGATGGGCGGCGGCGACGCCAAGCTGTTGAGCGCCACCGCGCTCTGGTTCGGTCTCAATCAATCCCTTGCGTTCCTGATGACCGACGTTGCCATGATCGGTGGCCTCGTCACCTTGTTGATCCTGCTGGTGCGAGCACAATCAGACAGCATCCTCGCAATCGGCCTACCCCTGCCGAACTCGGTCCTCCACGCCAAGAAGATCCCCTACGGCATCGCGATCGCGATCGGCGGCTTCATGGCCTTTCCTTCCTCGCCGCTGTTCCTCGCCGCGCTGGAAAGCCTGAAATAACGGCATTTTAAATGCCCGTTAACTTAAAATGTAAGCGTTCCATTAACCATAATTATACCAATTGCTGAGCATTCTACAGGGCGAACATATCGTGCCCTGAGGAATGATCGATGAAACCGGCTCGCCTTATAATCCTAGCTGTCGCCGTGGTGGCAGCCGGCCTCGCCGGCCTCCTGGCAATGCGCATGGCGGGCAGTGGCGGTGTCGTCACCCAGGTCCGCTCGGTCGTCGAGAAGGAGCCTACCGTCAACATCCTCGTCTCGAGCGCCAATCTGCCGGTCGGCGCAAGGCTGGACGACAAGTTGGTGCACTGGATGGCCTGGCCGCAGGGCGGCGTCGTCCCGGGCCTCATCACCGAAGCCGACAAGCCGGATGCGATCAAGGATCTGCAGGGCGCCGTCGTGCGTCTTCCGATCTTCGAAGGCGAACCGATCCGGCCGGAAAAGGTCGCCGATTCCAGCAGCCGCATCCTTTCCTCGCTATTGCCGGCCGGCAAGCGCGCCGTGGCGACCGAGATATCGGTGGCAACCGGCGCCGGTGGTTTCATCCTGCCGAACGACCGCGTCGACGTCATCATGGTCCGCAAGGGTACCGAAGCCGACAAGCTCATTACCGAAACCGTGCTGAGCAATGTCCGCGTTCTCGCCATCGACCAGCAGATCCAGGAAAAGGACGATGGCTCGAAATCGGTGGTCGGCACGACCGCAACACTCGAGCTCACCCCTGATCAAACGAAGGTTCTGGCTGTCGCCCAGCAGATGGCGGACCGGCTGTCGCTCGCGCTGCGCTCAGTCGCCGATGCGCAGGAGCAGGATACAAGTGCAGCCGACTATCTCCTGAGCGGCGACAACGGCAGTGCGATCATTCAGGTCATCAAGTCGGGCGCCATCGTCACGGATGCCAGCGCAGCATCGAAGGCGGAGTAAAAGGACGTGCAAATGGGCAATTCAACGCGGCGCGCCGGACCTCTCCTGACAGGTTGCCTTTCGCTGGCAATCGGAGTCTCCGGTATAGTGCCCGCCTCTTTCGTTCCGGTTCTCGGCGCAGGCGAGGCGCGCGCCGATTCCGATAGCCTGGTCCGGATCTCGCAGACCGGCTCCAATGCCCATCGCCGGCTGAAGCTCGGCCTCAACAAGGCCGTCGTCGTCGATCTGCCGGAGGACGCGCATGATATCCTCGTCTCCGATCCGACCATGGCCGATGCTGTGACCCGCACCTCGCGGCGCATCTACCTGTTCGGCAAGAAGGTCGGCCAGACCAATATCTTCGTCTTCGGAGCCGGCGGACAGGAGATCGTCAATCTCGATATCGAGATCGAGCGCGACGTCTCCGGCCTCGAGGTCAATCTCCGCCGCTTCATTCCCGACTCCAACATCAATGTCGAAATCGTCTCCGACAACATCGTGCTGACCGGCACGGTGCGCACGCCGCAGGATGCCACGCAGGCGGCCGATCTGGCGCAGGTCTTCCTGAAGGGTGGGGAGGCGACGACCAGAACTGAGACGGCATCCGGCACCGGCGGCGACAGTTCGGTGGCGCTATTTGCCGAAGGCCGCCAGACTTCGCAGGTCGTCAACCTCCTGCAGATTGAGGGCGAGGACCAGGTCACCCTCAAGGTGACGATCGCCGAGGTCCGCCGCGAGGTGCTGAAGCAACTCGGCTTCGACAATCTGGTTTCCAATTCCTCCGGCATGACGGTCGCCCAACTCGGCAGTCCCGGCACCGACAGTGCCACATCGACGGTTGGCGGCGGTCTGGCGGCGCTCTTCAAGAGCTCGATCGGCAAATACGATATTTCGACCTACCTCAACGCGCTGGAGCAGGCCAAGGTCGTCAAGACGCTCGCCGAGCCGACGCTGACGGCGATATCGGGCCAGGCCGCGACCTTCAATTCCGGCGGTCAGCAACTTTATTCGACGACCGACAGCAACGGCAACGTCACCGTCACGCCGTTTAACTACGGTATCAACCTCGCCTTCAAACCGGTCGTGCTGTCATCGGGACGCATCAGCCTGCAGATCAAGACCAATGTCTCCGAACCGGTGGCCGGCAGCGGCAACGCCACCTATCAGCGCCGTTCGGCGGAGACTTCGGTGGAGCTGCCCTCGGGCGGTTCGATCGCGCTCGCCGGTCTTATCCGCGACAACGTTTCTCAGACGATGGGCGGCACACCAGGCGTCTCGAAGATCCCACTGCTCGGGACGCTCTTCCGCCAGAAAGGTTTCGAGCGTCAGGAAACCGAGCTCGTCATCATCGCAACGCCCTATCTGGTACGTCCGGTGGCGCGCAATCAGCTCAACCGGCCGGACGACAATTTCAGCCCCGAAAACGATGGCGCAACCTTCTTCCTCAACCGTGTCAACAAGGTCTATGGCCGCAGCGAGGCGCCCGTCGCCGACGCGCAGTTCCACGGCTCGATCGGGTTCATCTACAAATGAGCGGGGCACGATCGGCAGCATTGGCAGAAAACAGAGATCAGGCGATGGCCCATATGAATTCGACGACACCCCACCTCGGAATCTCGAAGGCGCTTTTGGCCGCAGCCGCCATTTCGGTGGCCGTCCTTTCCGGATGCGCCGGCCCGCACGACCAACTGACGACCGGCGGCATTCCGGATGACTACCGCGCCCGCCACCCGATCATCGTTACGGAGGCGGAGCAGACGGTGGATATACCCGTCGCCTCGACCGATCGCCGCCTGACCATCGCCCAGCGCGATCTCATCCGCGGCTTTGCCGCAAACTACATCTCGCGCGCCTCAGGCCCGGTTTACGTGCTGTCGCCGCAAGGTTCGCCCAATGCGGCAGCAGCCTATCAGCTGCGCAATCAGGTCCGTGCCGAGCTGGCGTCGCGAGGGATCGCAAGCTCGAAGATCGTCAACACTTCCTATGCCGCCGCCGGCGCGGGCGATGCGGCGCCGATCCGGCTGAGTTTTACCGGCACCACCGCGATCACCACGCAATGCGGTCAGTGGCCGAAGGACATCTCGAACGATTTGACCAACCAGAATTACTATAATTTCGGCTGCGCCTCGCAGAACAACCTGGCCGCCCAGATAGCCAATCCGGAGGATTTGGTGGCGCCCCGTGGCATGACTCCGATCGACGCGCAGCGGCGCAACAATGCGATCCAGGAATACCGGACGACGACATCGACGATCGAAGATGTTGCCGACAGCAACAGCGGCTTCTGAGGCGGAACGGAACGATGAGCGCGATCGAATACGAAATAAGGAATCCCAGCGAGCTTCGCAACGCCGAGGAGGCGGTGCGTATGGCGGATCTGGAAAACATGCGGCCGCTGCCGCGCATCTCCGTCCATGCTTTCTGCGAGAGCGAGGCCCTGCAGCATGTCATGGAACGCTGTGCCAATGATCGGCGCGTGGCGAAGGTCAGCATGCGCATCACCAGCGGCGGCATCGCCGCTGCCGCCAATATGTTTTCTGGCGCCCCGACGCCGAACCTCATCATCCTCGAGACCAAGGCGAATGCCGCGAACCTACTCGCCGAACTCGCGCCGCTTGCCGCCGTCTGCGATCCGACGACCAAGGTCGTCATTATCGGTTATTACAATGATATCGGGCTTTATCGCGAGCTCATCCGCAACGGCATTTCCGAATATATGGTCCAGCCCGTCGCCATGCCCGATATCCTTGCGGCGATGGCCTCGATCTTCGTCGATCCGGACGCCGAGCCGCTTGGCCGCAGCATCGCCTTCATCGGCTCGAAGGGTGGCACCGGTGCCTCGACCATCGCGCATAATTGCGCCTTCGGCATTTCCAATCTCTTCTCCACCGAGACGATCCTCGCCGATCTCGACCTGCCCTATGGCACGGCGAACATCGATTTCGACCAGGATCCGGCCCAGGGCATCGCCGAAGCGGTCTTCGCGCCCGATCGTCTCGACGAAGTCTTCCTCGACCGCCTGCTGACGAAATGCTCCGAGCATCTGTCGCTGCTTGCGGCACCCTCGCTGCTCGACCGGGCCTATGATTTCGACGGCCAGGCTTTCCAGCCGGTGCTCGATGTTCTGCAGCGCAGCGCGCCTGTCACCGTGCTCGATGTTCCGCATGCATGGTCGGAATGGACGCGCTCAGTGCTGTCGAGCGTCGACGAGGTGGTCATCACAGCGGTTCCCGATCTCGCCAACTTGCGCAACGCCAAGAACATGCTGGACGCGCTGCGCAAGATGCGGCCGAACGACAGGCCGCCGCATCTCATCCTCAATCAGGTCGGCATGCCGAAACGTCCGGAGATTTCGCCGTCGGATTTCTGTGAACCACTGGAGATCGATCCGATCGCGATCATCCCCTTCGACATCAATCTTTTCGGCAACGCCGCCAATAGCGGCCGGATGATTTCCGAAGTCGACCCGAAATCGCCGACGGCGGAAACATTTTCGCAGATATCGCACATCGTCACCGGCCGGGTCGCAATCAAGAAGGCGAAGAAAGGCGGCCTGCTGGGCCTCTTGAAGCGCAAGTAGACGATGAGCAATTCCAGCAAAAGTGTGCAGCGGTTTTCGTCCGGAATTGCGTGAAAACTAAAAGATAGAGCATTTCCTTGACTCGGAGAGATCGGGAAATGCTCTAGAACGAGCAGATTGGATCGAGCGGTATGTTTGGAAAACGCGGAAACGAAGGTTCCGGAAAGGTCGGAGGGGCGATTGCTCCGCCGCCGCCGGTTCCGGCCGCCGCCCCTGCGGCCTCTTCCCCCTCCATTCTGGTCGAACCCTCGCGCGAGCCCGTGCGCCAGCAGGTGACGCCACCGCCAATGCAGACGCCGCAGCGCAAGCGCCCGGCCCGCACCGATGAATATTACGACACCAAGGCGCAGGTCTTTTCCGCGCTGATCGATACGATCGATCTCTCGCAGCTTTCCAAGCTTGACGGTGAAAGTGCGCGTGAGGAAATCCGCGACATCGTCAACGACATCATCACCATCAAGAACTTTGCGATGTCGATCTCCGAGCAGGAAGAGCTGCTCGAGGATATCTGCAACGACGTCCTCGGCTACGGCCCGCTGGAGCCGTTGCTCGCGCGCGACGATATCGCCGATATCATGGTCAACGGCGCCGGCCAGACTTTCATCGAAGTCGGCGGCAAGACGATTGAATCGGAGATCCGCTTCCGCGACAATGCGCAGCTTCTCTCGATCTGCCAACGCATCGTCAGCCAGGTCGGCCGCCGTGTCGACGAATCGAGCCCGATCTGCGACGCGCGCCTGCCGGATGGTTCGCGCGTCAACGTCATCGCGCCGCCGCTGTCGATCGACGGGCCGGCGCTCACCATCCGCAAGTTCAAGAAGGACAAGCTGACGCTCGATCAACTCGTCCGTTTCGGCGCGATCACGCCGGAAGGCGCAACCGTGCTGCAGATCATCGGGCGCGTGCGCTGCAACGTCGTCATTTCGGGCGGCACCGGCTCGGGCAAAACGACGCTGCTGAACTGCCTTACCAACTATATCGACAGGGATGAGCGCGTCATCACCTGCGAGGATACGGCCGAACTGCAGCTGCAGCAGCCGCATGTCGTGCGCCTCGAAACGCGCCCGCCGAATATCGAAGGCGAGGGCGAAATCACCATGCGCGATCTCGTCAAGAACTGCCTGCGCATGCGTCCCGAGCGCATCATCGTCGGCGAAGTGCGCGGACCGGAGGTTTTCGACCTGCTGCAGGCGATGAACACCGGTCACGACGGTTCGATGGGCACGATCCACGCCAACACGCCGCGCGAATGCCTGAGCCGTATCGAATCGATGATCGCCATGGGCGGCTTTACCTTGCCGGCAAAGACGGTGCGCGAGATCATTTCCAGCTCGGTCGACGTCGTCATTCAGGCGGCACGCCTTCGTGACGGTTCGCGCCGCATCACCCAGATCACCGAGGTGATCGGCATGGAAGGCGATGTCATCATCACCCAGGATCTGATGCGCTACGAGATCGAAGGCGAGGATGCGAACGGTCGCCTGATCGGCCGGCACATGTCGACCGGCGTCGGCAAGCCGCATTTCTGGGATCGCGCCCGCTACTTCAACGAGGAAAAGCGTCTTGCCGCCGCCCTCGACGCGATGGAAGCGAAAACCAAGGAATAGGTGAGATGTTCGGGTTCGATCCGGTAGTGCTGGCAATCGTCGTCCTCGCCGCCGTCTCCGCGGCGGCGGTCGCCTATGCCCTGTTGTTTTCGAAGATCGAGGCCGACAAGAAATCGGCGAGTCGCATCAACCGCGTCAAGTCGGCCGAAAGTGACCGCGTCAAGGTCAAGGCTGCCCGTGACCGGGTGCAGGAACTGTCGAAGCGCCGCAAATCGGTGCAGGACAATCTGAAGGATCTGGAAAAGCGCCAGCACGAAAAGACCAAGAAGACCCTGTCGATGAAATCCCGGCTGGTGCAGGCCGGCCTGACGATCACAGTGGCGAAATTCTATCTCATCAGCGCCATCTTGGCCTCCGTGCTGCTGTTCGTCGCCTTCGTCGTTGGTGTATCGTGGATGGTCATGGTCGGTATCGCCGTCGTCGCCGGTCTCGGTCTGCCGCGCTGGGTTCTCGGCTTCCTGATCAAGCGCCGCCAGACCAAGTTTCTCAACGAGCTTCCCAATGCGCTTGACGTCATCACGCGCTCGATCAAATCGGGTCTGCCGCTCAACGATGCGATCCGCCTTATCGCCACCGAAGGCACCGACCCGGTGAAGAGCGAATTCCGGCGCGTGATCGAGGCGCAGCAGGTAGGCCTCAGCATCCCCGACGCCTGCGCCCGCATGACGCTCCACATGCCGCTCCAGGAAGTCAACTTCTTCGCCATCGTCATCGCCATCCAGTCGCAGGCCGGCGGCAATCTGTCGGAAGCGATCGGCAACCTCTCGAAGGTACTGCGCGAGCGCAGGAAGATGAAGGCCAAGGTCTCGGCGCTGTCGATGGAAGCCAAGGCATCGGCGGTTATCATCGGCGCTCTGCCCTTCATTGTCGCGACCCTCGTCTATCTTACCTCGCCGAATTACATGATGATCCTTTTCACCGATCCGCGCGGCCATTTCATCATGGGTGTCTCGGCAATCTGGATGTCGATCGGCATCTTCGTCATGCGCAACATGGTCAATTTTGACATTTAGCCGGAAGGAAGCACCATGTCGCAGGACCTTGCCGCAACGCTGACCAATTCGAGCATGCTGATCGCCGTATTCGTTGCGATCGCCGTCTTCGCCACCTTTTACACGATCGCAATTCCTTTCTTCGAGCGCGGCGATCTCAACAAGCGCATGAAGGCAGTTTCGACTGAGCGCGAGCAGATCCGTGCTCGCGAACGCGCCCGCATGAATATGGAAACCGGCGCTGGCAAGGCCTCGCTCAGGAGCCAGAACAATCGCTCGGTCCGTCAGATCGTCGAGCGCTTCAACCTGCGTAAAGCGCTCGTCGACGACAATACGATCAACAAGCTGCGTGCCGCGGGGTTTCGCTCGGAGAACGCGCTGAATACCTTCCTCGTGGCGCGTTTCCTGCTGCCCTTCCTTTTCCTGACGCTTGCCGCTGTCTGGGTCTTCGGCCTCGGCAACCTCGCCGGACGAGGCACGCCCATCCGTCTCTTCGCCATCATCGGCGTCGGTTATCTCGGCTTCTACGCGCCGAACATCTATATCTCGAACCGCATGGGCAAGCGCCAGCACTCGATCAAGCGCGCCTGGCCGGATGCGTTGGACCTGATGCTGATCTGCGTTGAATCCGGCATCTCGATCGAGGCCGCGATGCGTCGTGTGTCGGAAGAGCTCGGCGAGCAGTCGCCGGCGCTCGCCGAGGAGATGGTGCTGACCACGGCCGAGCTCTCCTTCCTGCCGGATCGCCGGGTGGCGCTCGAAAATCTTGCAATGCGCACCCAGATCGAGCTGGTGCGCTCGGTGACTCAGGCGCTGATCCAGGCCGATCGCTACGGCACGCCGGTCGCCCAGGCGCTACGCGTTCTCGCCCAGGAAGGACGCGACGAGCGCATGAACGAAGCGGAAAAGAAGGCGGCCGCCCTGCCGCCGAAACTGACGGTGCCGATGATCCTGTTCTTCCTGCCGGTGCTGATCGCCGTCATTCTCGGTCCGGCCGGCATCCAGGTGGCAGACAAGTTCTGACGGCTGCGCCGGCGCCGGAAAGCGGATACCGCTTCCGGCAGAGGACGATGTGCATCAAGGACTGTCGGTCCGATCCGCCGTCGGCAAACGCGCGTGACCGCCGCCGGCAGAGCTGGTAAATGGGATGGACGACCATCGCAGCCGCGGATGCAACCGCAGCGCTCTGGCGTTCGTTCAATCCAAAAGAGAGGTTTCCGATGTCTTCTGCGGGCATTTTCGTCAGCATCATGGCAGCCTTGGCGGTCGGCGCGATGAGCCCCGGCCCGAGCTTCGTCGTCGTCTCCAGGATTGCCATCTCGCGTTCGAGGCTGGATGGCCTTGTGGCCGCACTCGGCATGGGCGCCGGCGGGGTCGTTTTTGCCGTGCTGGCGCTTGCCGGGCTGACGGCGCTGCTGTCGCAGTTCGAATGGCTCTATATCCTGCTGAAGGTCGCAGGCGGCGCCTATCTCGTCTATATCGCTGTCAATATCTGGAGGAGCGCCGGTCAGCCGCTCGAGGTCTCCGACGCCGTCAACGGCAATCGCGCGCCGAGATTGAGCTTCATGACCGCGCTGCTGACCCAGCTCAGCAACCCGAAGACCATCATCGTTTATGCCAGCATCTTTGCCGCACTTTTACCGAGGACGGTGCCGGTCAGTCTCATCGTCGCGCTGCCGCTCGGCGTGTTCGTCGTGGAGGCGGGGTGGTATTCGATCGTGGCCTTCGCCTTTTCGGCCCGCCGCCCGCGGCGGCTCTATCTTGCCGCCAAGAGCTGGATCGACCGCACCGCGGGTGCCGTCATGGCCGGCCTCGGCCTTCGGCTCATTCTCGCGGGCGTAAGTGATCGATAGGCTGGCGCGCGAGTGACTTCGGACGCTTCAAGCTCAGAGGAGATCCGGTCAGTTGGTATTGCTGTCGCTCGGCGTCTTGTCCTTGGCGGCGAGTTTCTGCCAGGAATTCTGCTGCGAGAGCATGCCTCTAAGATAGGCGACATTGGCGTCGGCCTGCTGCGGCGAAAGTTCGCGCCGGGCGATCTGCTCGGCTTCCGGGAATCGTCCCTGAAGGCCGACGACGAGGGCAAGGTTCTGCCTGACACGGCTGTCGGCTGTGGGTTGGCCGGCGGCGGAGCGCAGGTAGGTTTCGGCCGTGCGCAAATCGCCGGTCAGCACATAGGACATGCCGAGGTTGGAAAGGATGGAGGGCTCGTTCGGCTGGATGTCGAGCGCGTCGCGGTAGCGCTGCCTGGCATCGCTTGCCCGGCCCATCTGGTCGAGGATCGCGCCTTGGGCCGAAATCAGCTTCCAGTCCGGACGGTCGGGTGTCTGGGCGCGGCCGATCGTGTCGAGCGCCTGCTGGAACTGGCCGGCCGCCGCCTGCGCCTTGCCGTAGGCGGCCAGCACGTTGCGGTCGCCGGGATTGGCGATGGCCACTTGCTGCATGACGGCGAGCGCCTGGGTGTCGCGGCCGTTCATGCGCAGCAGATTGGCATAATTGACGCCGGTGACGGGATCGCGCGGGTTCTTTTCGTAGGCCTGGCCGAGCCGGTCCGTCGCCGAGCGCAGCTCCGTCGCGTCCATCTCCTCAACCGGCTTGGTGAGCTTCGGCACCGAGCCGGTTGTCATCCGGTCCTTGGTCGTCGAGCAGCCGGCAAGCGCAAGGACGATCAGCGAGGCCGCAGCGCCCTGCAGGATACGATTCGTGAATGTGGTGAGCGAGGCAGGCATGATGCGTTCCTGGATTCCGAAATCGGCGCCTGACCTCGAAGCGGAACAGGGAAAGGTTTGACGCAATCTTCGCTCCAGCAATAGTCTGTTAACCCTAACAGACCGTTAAGGAACGATTCCTTACGACCGCCGAAGGACAATCATGGCCCCCTATCAGTTCATCGAGAGACCGACCCCTTTCAATACGAAGGGCGGTTTGACGCTGCCGATCTTTGCCGTCACGCCTGCCCATATCGAGACCGGCACGATCGATCCGATCGCGCTCGATTGGGCGCGCCGGGCAGGCTACAAGGCCGAAAGTGGGTCGCTGCTGCTGATCCCGACGGCCGAAGGCCATCTCGGCGGCGCGCTTTACGGCCTCGGCACCAATCCATCCGAGCAGCCTTACATCACCGGCCGGCTCGCTCGTGCGCTGCCGGCCGGCGACTGGCACATCGAGACCGCGCCGCTGACGGCAAATCGCCTGGCTCTCGGCTTTGGGCTCGGCAGCTACCGTTTCGACCGTTACAAATCCGAAAAATCGCCGGCGGCGACGCTGATGATCCCCCGTGATGCCGACGCCGCCGACATCAAGCGCCAGCTCGCCGGCGTCTTTCTCGCCCGCGACCTGATCAATACGCCGACGAATGACATGGGGCCGGTACAGCTCGAGGCCGTTTTCCGTGGCCTGGCCGGACATTACAAGGCGGAGATATCGGTTATTACGGGTGACGACCTGCTCAAGCAAAACTTCCCGCTGGTCCATACCGTTGGCCGCGCCAGCGCCGATGCGCCGCGCCTTCTCGAACTGCGCTGGGGCAAGAGGGGCCATCGCAAGGTGACGCTCGTCGGCAAGGGCGTCTGCTTCGACACCGGCGGTCTCGACATCAAGCCTGCCGCCTCCATGCTGCTGATGAAGAAGGACATGGGCGGCGCGGCGAATGTCATGGGGCTTGCCCTGATGATCATGGACGCCAAGCTGAAGGTCGACCTGCGCGTCATCGTCCCTGTCGTCGAAAACGCGATCTCGTCCAATGCCTTCCGGCCCGGCGACATCTATCGGAGCCGCAAGGGCCTGACCGTCCAGATCGACAATACCGACGCCGAAGGCCGTTTGATCCTTGCCGATGCGCTTGCCTATGCTGACGAGGAAGAGCCCGATCTACTGATCGATATGGCGACGCTGACCGGCGCTGCCCGCGTTGCCCTTGGCCCGGATCTCCCGCCCTTCTTCACCGACGACGCCAATCTGGCGCATGACCTGACCGAAGCGAGCCTGGAAACCGACGATCCGATCTGGCGCCTGCCGCTCTATTCCGGCTACGAAAAGGATATCCGCACCAAGTTCGCCGATCTTACCAATGCCCCTGCCGGCGGCATGGCGGGGGCGATTACCGCAGCCCTCTTCCTCAAGCGTTTCGTCAGCAAGGCGAAGAGTTGGGCGCATTTCGACATTTACGGCTGGGCTCAAGCCGAACGACCACATTCGCCGGGCGGCGGCGAGGCACAGGCGATCCGCGCGCTCTTTCACCATATCCGCGAGAGCTTGCGCTGATGCCATGCTAAAGCGCGTCGCGATCTTTCAGATCCGCTCCTTGCGCTTTAAGTCTTTGTTTTACGCATGTCGTATCGCAAAACCGCTGCACACTTTTGCGCAACATGCTTCAGAAATAAGCGCTGAGGCGCATCGCGTGATCCCTGTTCACGCGCTGCGCCTCGCTGCCGATCGTTAAAATTTTATTCACCCTGCCGGGCGGCAATTTCCAGCGCCCCTTGCATGTGCATGGCAACTACCGGAAAATGGAACGCTAGCGTAACGATCTTCCGGAGGGGCCGTGCCGATCGAACTGACCGCCTCGCAGGCGCTGGGGCTCTGGCATGGCGCGGCGCTCGATCAGGTCCGCCACGACGATCGCGATTTGACGTTGCGCCAGATGGCGATCCTGCTGCATATTTATCTGGTGCCGCCGCCGCACACGGTGCGCGGGCTTGCCGCCACACTTGATGTCACCAAGCCGGTCATCACCCGCGCCTTGGATACGATGGGCGAGATGGGTCTGGTCGACCGCGTGCGTGACGATGCCGACCGGCGCAACGTGATCATCAAGCGCACCGTCGGCGGTGCGCTTTACCTGGAAAAGCTCGGCGATCTCATACGAGATCAGGCCCGCCGGCTGCCGATCTGAAAGGAACGCGAATGACGATGCTCGACCGCCGCCTGCATGCCTACCGGCCTGATCTCGCGGAAGCCGGCCTCGAAGGCAAGGTCGAGGCGTCGCGCTTTGTGAAGGGCGCGCCGGCGCGTGTCGCCGTTCCTGTCCTGGCCGTGCGCCCTGAACCGGACCTTGCCCGCGGCATCGATACGGAACTGCTTCTCGGCGAGGATTTGACGGTTTTCGACCGCGCCAAAGGCTGGTGCTGGGTGAAAGCCGCCGCGGACGGTTATGTCGGTTATGTCGCGGCGGACGCGCTCTTAGAAGGCAGGCCGGCGCCGACCCATATCGTCACCGTGCAGCGCAGCTTCGTCTATCCCGAACCGGAACTGCGCAGGCCCCACCAGGCCATCGTGTCGATGGGAAGCCGCGTCTACGTCGCCGGCGAGGCGGAAGCGCGAGGCAATCGCTACGTCGTGCTCGAGGACGGAACGGCGATCTTTGCCAAGCACGTCCAGCCGATCGGCGCTCTCGATGGCGCCGATTACGTGGAGATCGTCGCCCGTTTCCTGGAAACGCCCTACCTCTGGGGCGGACGTTCCGGCCTCGGCATCGATTGCTCCGGCCTCGTCCAGCTGGCGATGCTGATGACGGGCAGAGCTGCGCCGCGCGATACCGACCTGCAGGCAGCAAGCCTCGGCCAGCCGATCGACCGCTCCGAAATCCGCCGCGGCGACCTCGTATTCTGGAAGGGCCATGTCGCCGTCTTCGAGGATCCGGAAACCATTCTACACGCCAACGGGCATAGCATGACGGTGGCGCGCGAGAATTTCGCGGCCGCCGTCGAGCGCATCGGCTGGCTCTACGAGCAACCGACCGGCTATCGCCGCCCGATCAGCTGATCGGAGGCCGCGGCCAGGATCTTACCCCGCCGGTCCAGTCTTCGAAGGCTTTCGACAGCCTCAGCACCCGCATGTCGTCGAAACGCGGCCCGACGATCTGCAGGCCGATCGGCATCCCTGATCGGGAGAAACCACAATTGATCGACGCGGCCGGCTGCTCCGACATGTTCCACGGCACGGTGAAACCGATATGCTCGAACGGCAGGGCCGGATCGTTGGTCGGCGATGCCCATTCGGCCGGATAGGAGATGATCGGATTGGTCGGCGAAAGCAGGGCGTCGACCTCGGTAAACAGCTGTCCGCAGCTCTTGCGCATCTCGATCGTCTGGTTGAAGCCCCTGACCGCATCGACACCGCTGATGTCGGCGCCGCCCATCGCCCAATCCCTGATATAGGGCAGGATGCTGTCGCGCCTGTTGTCGTCGAGCTCGGCGATATCGCCCCAGAACCGGGACCGCCAGAATTTGTCGAGGCCATCCAGCATCGCGCGCGTCAGCACCGGCTGGACTGATACAATGGTCGCGCCGGCCTTCTCGAACTGTTGCGCCGCCGCTTCGACTGCGACCCTGATCTCGTCCTCCACCGTAAGCCCGCAGCCGGCATCGAGCATTAGCCCGATCTTCATGCCCGATAGGTCGATGTCGAGATCCATCCAGTTGAAATCGTTCGGCGGCAGACTGGTGCCGTCGCGCCAGTCCGGCCGTGACAGCGTCGCCATCGAAAAGGCCGCATCCTCGACTGTACGCGCCATCGGCCCGACGCAGCGCCCGACATAATAGGGATCGGCCGGAATGCGCCCATGGCTCGGCTTGAAGCCGAAGATGCCGGTCCAGCCGGCGGGAAGGCGCACCGAGCCGCCGATATCGGTGCCGATATGCAGCGGTCCGTAGCCGGCCGCCGCCGCTGCGGAAGCCCCGGCGCTCGATCCGCCGGGATTCTGCGCGGTGTTCCAGGGATTGCGGCTGAGAGGATGAAAGCTCGAAAGCCCGGAGGAAAGCATGCCGTAATCGGGGCAGGTCGTCTTGGCGAAGATCACCGCGCCGTCTTCGCGCAGTCGGGCGGCGGCCGGTGCGTCGGCGTCCGCCGGCTTCAGTTCCACTGCCCTCGTGCCGAGCGGCACCGGCTGGCCCTTCGTGGCGATCAGCTCTTTCAGCGTCACCGGGATGCCGTCGAGGGGGCCCAGCGTTTCTCCCTTGGCCCAGCGCTCCGTCGACGCTTTCGCCTGCGCGCGCGCCGATTCCGGATCGTAGAGGTAGAGCGCCGAAATCGAAGGCTCCCAGGCCGCTATATGGCCTTCGAGGGAAAGCCAGTATTCGAGAGGGGAGAGGCTCTTATCGGTGAAGCGCCGCCTGAGTTCGCGAATGGTAAGGTCGGTTTCGGTCATGGCATGGTCTTTCGGGCTTTTCGTCTTGGGAGGACATCAGCGGCTCGCCTCGCGCGGGTCGAGCAGATCGCGCAAACCGTCGCCGAGCATGTTGAAGCCGAAGACGGTGAGCGCGATGGCAAGGCCGGGCAGGATCGCCAGCCAGGGGGCGAGCGCCAGATAGGTTTGCGCATCGGCAAGCATCCGGCCCCAGGTCGGCGCCGGCGGCGCCATGCCGAGCCCAAGGAAGCTGAGCCCCGCTTCGGTGAGGATCGCCAGCCCCAGCTGGATCGCGCCATGCACGATGATCTGGCTCATGATATTCGGCAGCACATGGCGTAGCGAAATGGTCAGGCGCGTATTGCCGATCGCGCGCGCCGCCGTCACATAGTCGCGGCTCCAGGCCTGCAGCGAGGTCGCGAGTGTGACGCGGGCAAAGACCGGGATCATGAAGACGGCAATCGCGGTGATCGCGGTGAACCGCCCCGGCCCGAGAAAGGCGCCGAGCACCATGGCGGACAGGATCGGCGGCAAGGCGAAGATGACGTCGCAGATGCGCATCAGCAACGCCTCGAAAGGACCGCGGATCGCCGCCGCCGAAATGCCGGCGATCGAGCCGAGCGTCCCGCCGATCGCCACCGCGGTAATGGCGATCGACAGTGAATTCCAGCAGCCTGCCATCAGCATCGAAAGCACATCACGGCCGAACTGGTCCGTGCCGAGCAGGCCGAAGGCAAGCGGTGGCTGTAATTTGTGGATGATCTGCATTTTCGCCGGCGGCAGCGGCGTCCAGACAAGCGACAGCAGTGCAACGGTGACCAGCAGCCCGATGATGACAGCCCCTGAAATCAGGTTCATTCGCCGGCTAAGTCTAAAGACCCGGCGGCGGCGGCTCATGATTGCGGTGGATACGATCGGTGCCATGCGTCAGGCCGCCTTTCTCATCCTGGGATCAATCGCCAGATAGGAGAGATCGACGATGAAATTCATCACGATGACAAGGCCTGCGAAGAACAGCACGACATCCTGCATCACGATGATGTCGCGCTGGGAGAGCGCCTGCAGCGCGAGCCGCCCGAGGCCGGGCAGGTTGAAGACGTTTTCCACCAGCACCGCGCCGGCGACGAGAAAGGTGAATTGCAGCCCGATCATTGTCAGGATCGGGATCAGCGCGTTCGGCACGATATGCCGCCAAAGCACTGCACTGCGTGACAGTCCCTTCGCCACGGCGGTGCGGGCAAAATCCTCATGCATCGTATCGAGCACCGCCGAGCGCGCCACCCGCGTCAACACGCCCGCTTGCGGCATCGCCAGCGCGACGGCGGGCATAACCAGCGCCTGCAATGCCGGCATCAGCCCGGAGCTCCAGCCCGGGAAGCCGCCGGCCGGCATCAGCCCGAGCATCGTCGAAAATAGAATGATCAACAGCAGTGCCACCCAGAAGGCGGGCACGGCGATGCTGACCTGCGAAAACAGCGTTGCGATGATGTCGAAGACACCGCCGCGGCGCGAGGCGGCCAGCACCCCGAGCGGCAAGGCAATCGCCACAGAAAGCATAATCGCCATCAGCGCCAGCGGCAGCGTCACTGCCAGCCGCTCGACGATCAATCCCGCGACTGGCACGCCATAAGTTAAGGAATTGCCAAGATTGCCGGAGAGCACGCCGGTCAACCATTGCCCGTAGCGCAGCAGCAGCGGCTGATCGAGCCCGAGATCGTGGCGCAGTGCGGCAAGCGTTTCAGGTGTTGCCGAGGTGCCGAGCATGATCGAGGCGGGATCACCGGGCAGAAGATCCATGACGGCGAAGATCAGCAGTGAGACGACGACGAGGGTGACGAGGAGACCGGCGAAGCGGCGGGCGAGGAGTGAGATCATGCTTGCCACACTTTCGATGTGGAACGGGGAGGGCTGCGACCGGCATCGAACGGTTCGTTATGCGGCTTCCCCTCGTTCATGCCTCTCAATCCGCCTTAACTGTTCGCCTACTCGTCCCAGGAAACGCCGGAGAGTACGTTGGAAGGGATCGGCTCGTTCTCCCACAGTCCCTTCAGCTTCTTGTCCCAGACGCCGAGTTTCGGCATGACGAAGAGGTAGAGCGCCGGCACGTCCTCGGCGAGGATCTTCTGCGCGTCGCCATAGATCGCATTCTGCGCGGCGGGATCGGTCGTCTCTTGGACCTTCTTCATCAGCGCGTTGAAAGCGGGGTTCTTATAATTGAAATAATAGGGATCGCGGGCATAGATGTCGATGTCGAGCGGTTCGGCATGGGCAACGATCGTCATGTCGAAGTTGCGGTCCTTCATGATGTCCTGGACCCATTTCGCCGGAAATTCGGTCGGCTCGATATTCATCGTTACGCCGATCTCGGCAAACATCGCCTGCATCACCTGGGCGCTGCGCGGCGCATAAGCCATCTGCGGCGATTTGATCGTGAAGGTGAAGCCGTTGGGATAGCCGGCTTCGGCGAGCAACGCCTTCGCCTTCTCGACGTCGTAGGGCAGCACATTGGTCGTGTCCTGATACCCCGGATCGTTCGGCGTGTAGTGGCTGCCGATCGGTGTGCCGAGGCCCGACCATGCGCCGTCGATTACCGTCTTGCGGTCGATCGCCATCATCAGCGCCTGGCGGACGCGTTTGTCGTCGAACGGCTTCTTGGCATTGTTCACGCCGGCAACGACCTTGAGCTCGGTATTGCCGATCTTGGTGACCAGCCTCGCATCGCCGTCGAAAGAACTCATCAGCTCAGGCGCGGCAAATTCCGGAAAGGCATCGAGATCGCCGGATTTCAGCGCAGCCGCCTGCGCCTGCGGATCGGCGATGAAGCGGAAGGTCACCGTGTCGAGCTTGGCGGCCGCATTCTTGTTCCAATAATCGGCATTCCTGGCGAGTTCGACCTTGTCGCCCTTCGCCCAGCTGGCGAATTTGAACGGACCGGTGCCTACTGGCGTCGTCTTGTCGTCGGCAGCCGTCTTCGGTGCGACCATCACCGAGGCTGGCCAGCCGAGCCAGTAGATCAGGCTGCCGGTCGGTGCCGAGAGATGCAGCACCAGCGTTTCGGCATCGGGCGTATCGACCGAGGCGATCGAAGCGAAGAAGCGCTTCTGCGGATTGACGGAATCGGCGCCGCGGGCGCGGTCGAGCGAAAACTTGGCAGCAGTGGCATCGAAGGCCTGACCGTCATGGAATTTGACGCCGGTCTGTAGCTTGAACGTATAGGTCAGGCCATCGGGAGAGATCTCCCAGCTTTTTGCCAGCTGCGGCTGGATCTTGCCGGCCTGGTCGATCGTCACCAGCCCCTCGAACACGTTCTGCCAGGTCACCTGGCCGATTGCGACTGGTGCTGCGATCGTCGGGTCGAGACCGGTTGGCTCGACGCTCATGCCGAGATTAAGCGTGGTCTTCGCCGCCTCGGCCGGCGTCATCGCCGTCATCACCAGGCCGGCCGAAAGCGCAGCACCGAGCGAAAGCCGCCGGGCGAAACGCGCTGAAGGCGCAAACGAAAGCTTGATCATCATGTTCCCTTATCTGGCCGCGCGTCGATGACGAAGACCTTTTGCGAGGAGAGTGACACTATGCCGGTGCACACACAATGACGATTTTGTGTGCTCAGTGTAGCCGAAAAAGCTACACCGCAAATCTGCGGGCAATGCAAGCGCGAAGCGTCAGTCTTTCGTCTCGGTCCGGCGGTTCGTGCGCTCGCGCATGAACCTCTCGATGAAGTCGAGCAGTTTCGTCGCGGCGAAGGACAGCTGCCGGTCCGGTGCAACGCAGAGATCGACATGGGTGCGGATGCCGGTCTTGCCGGCGAGCGGAATGGCAAGGAGCTGACCCGCCTCGATCTCGCGGCGGACAGTCAGCGCTGGCAGCAGCGTGGCCGCAGCCCCGCTGAGCACAAGTTCCTTCAGCATTTCGAGCGAGCTGGTGACGAAGACGGGATCGAGGCTCAACCCCTCCTTCTCGAACAGCGCGTCGAAAGCCTGGCGGAAGCCGAAGGATTGATCCGGCAGCGCCAATGCGTAGTCGGCGAGTTGCCCGATAGGGATCTCGGCATGCGCGGCGGCCGGATGCTGCGGCGTGACGATGAGATCATAGGCGATCTCGGAGCGCAGCCGCACCTTGGTGCCGGACATCGGTGGCGCAAACAGCGTCACCGCAATATCCGCCTCGGCGCTGTTGACCGCATCGACCGCCTGCCGCGCGCTGGTGATTGTCACGGTAAAGCGCAGCTTCGGATATTTCAGGCTGAATTCGGCAAGCGCCGGCGCCAGCAGATTGGCGACGGTCGCCCCATTGGCATAGATGCTGACACGGCCGCGCTGCAGGCCTTTAAGATCTTCGATCAGCTGCTGCACGTGATCGAGTTCGCGCAGCGTCCGGCCGGCGCGGGCAGCAAGCAGTTCGCCGGCGGCCGTCAGCTTGACGCCGCGGGCGCTGCGTTCGACGAGCGGCGCGCCGAAATGATATTCGAGGTTCTCGATCTGCCGGCTGATCGCCGTCGGCGCGACATTGAGATTCTCGGCCGCCTGGCGCATCGAATTGGTCCTGACCAGCTCGTCGAAATACATCAGCGCCCGGATCTGCATTCACGTCTCTCCGCCATTCGGCACGTTGTGGGTTCCGGTTCCGACCGTATTCAATCAGTGGCCATTCGGGTAGCGGTCGCGCCAGGCCTTTTGCGCGCCCTCAACCGGAAGGGCGGTCGCGGCATAGACGCCACGGGCGATCGCCCGCGCCATGACGATGGTCGCGAGGTGGCAAAGCTCCATCAGGCTCACCATGTCGTCTCTTCGATGCTTGGCCGTCGAAGCGGCAAAGACGGTGTCGCCGTCGAGCGGCAGATGCGCCGGCAGCAGTGCTCGGGCGAGGCCGTCATGGCCGGCGAGCGAAAGCCGGTGCGCCTCGGCCTTCGTCAGCTGCGCATCGGTCACAACAGCGCCGATCGTCGTTGCCGGCGTGTTCATGCCCTTGAGCCGCATCCGGTGGTCGGCCACATCAGGCATGCCGAGCCCACCGAATTCCGCATCCTTTTCAAAAGGCGCCGCCCAGAAATGCGGTCCGTCGCCGATCGTTGCGGAGCCCAGCGCATTGACGGCGACGATCGCCGCAACGCGATGCCCGGTGCTGCTGACGGCGCTGGCCGAGCCGAGCCCGCCCTTGACGGTGGCCGTCGTCGCTCCTGTGCCGGCACCTGTCGTGCCGAGCGCGAATGCGCCCTTGGCGGCGGCCTTCAACGCCGCATAGCCCATATCGCGATAGGGCGAGTGAAGGCCCCAATCCTTGTCGCCGCCATTCAGCAGGTCCATCAGAATCGCCTGTGGCACGATCGGAATGCGCAGCGGCCCGACTACAAAACCGCGGCCGAGTTCGCGCAGGCCCGCCTGCACGCCGCCGGCGGCATCCAGCCCGAAGGCCGAGCCGCCGGAGAGCACGAAGGCATCCACGGCATTGACGGTCATCGACGGATCGAGCAGGCCGGTGTCGCGCCCGCCGGGCGCACCGCCGAGCACCGTGCCGGATGCGACGGCCGGTTCGTCGAAGATGATGACCGTGACGCCGGAACCGAGCGCAAGGTCGGTTGCATGGCCGACGGAAACGCCTTCGATGTCGGTGATGAGGTTCAGAAGATCGGGCAAGGGCGGATCCTTATGCGGAAAGGCCGCCGATAGGACTGCAATTGCCCTCAAAAAACAAGACCGGCCCCATTTGGCGGGACCGGTCGGACATCGGGAAAAGCCGCGAATGCCAATAGCGGCCTCATGCCCTCAGGCATGAAGCGGCTTCGGATGACGGCGGGTCATCAGGTCATGGATGGCCAGCCGCACCTCGTCGGGCGAGCCGAAACGCTGCTCGTCGAGGTCGTGGACATGAAATTTCACGGCGATGAACTTCAGCCGGTCTTCATCGGGAATGACGATCCCGACGGGAACGCCTGCATATTCGATAACTTGCTTCTTCATAGATAGAACTCCTGCCGCGCGACATGCGCAGCCATGGCGAATTGACTTGTCTGGTACCGTTGAAAGGAGGACGAACGTCACATTCGACAGTTCGGGCGGGAGAGGGCGCCCGGACGGTCATTGCCAAGCACAGATCGCCCAAGGAGATCGGCGAGAATATCGATGTCTATCATGCTCGTTCCTTGTGTTGGCGTTGCACTTGAGAGGTCCCGGTACAGCCCGGGGCCGGTGATGGCTGTCTTCAATAATCTACTATCTTGGTAGAGATTACCCGATAGCCTGTCGGAAACATATTCCGAAACGTGTCAAAATATCGACGATCCGAAAAAATTCATTCCGTCGCAGCCCGAACTTGCAGAAAGAAACATATCAGTCCTTCGTTAAATTCGCATGACAGAATCGGAAGTTCGATCGATCACAGCGGCAGACATAGGAAGCCTTGCTGTATCAGGCAATGGCCCGTTTCATTAAAAATCGCCATGCCTCGAAATGACCGATTTGGTTAATGCTGGAAGCCCCGTGTCACCAGCCTTCTTCGAGCACCTTCTCCAGCATGTCCGCGAAAAAATCTGCGCTGTCGATGCTGAGGCAGAGCGGCGGTTTGATCTTCAGGACATTTTGGTGATCGCCGGTCGGCTGCATGATGACGCCGAGTTCGAGAAGCCGGTCGCAGATTGCAGCCGTCTCTTCCGTCGCCGGCTCCAGCGTCGTTCTGTCGCGGACGAATTCGAGGCCGAGATAGAGGCCCATGCCGTGCACGGCGCCCGCAATCGGATGACGGTCGATCAGCGCGGCGAGCCGCGCCTTCAGATGATCGCCGACTGTCCGGGCATTTTCCTGCAGCTTTTCCTCGGCCATGATGTCGAGCACCGCCATGCCGGCGATGCAGCTGACGGGGCTGCCGCCCGTGGAGGAAAAGAAAGAGCCCTCCTTCTCCAGCGATTGCGCAATCTCCCGCGTGGTGATGACGGCGCCGAGCGGATGGCCGTTGCCCATGCCCTTGGCGACGGTGATGATATCAGGCACGACCCCTTGCTGCTCGAAGCCCCAGAAATAATGTCCGAGCCTGGCATAGCCGACCTGCACCTCATCGGCGATGCAGAGGCCGCCGCGAGCGCGTACCTGCGCGTAGATTTCCCTGAGATAACCGTCCGGCAGCGGAATGCCGCCGGCATTGCCGTAGACCGATTCGGCGATGAAGCCCGCAAGGCCTTCGCCCGCAGCATCAATTGCTTCCAGCACCGGCGTCGCCATGCCGAGATAATCCGCTGCCGTATCGGGACCACGGAAGTCGCCGCGATAGGTGTTCGGCGAAACGACGGTATGCACCCAGTCCGGCCGGGTGGTCGGTGCCTGCGGATTGTCGGCGATCGAGGTGGAGACGGCGTCGCTCGCTGCTGACCAGCCATGATAGGCTTCGAGCAGGCAGAGCATGTTGCGCGCGCCGCTATGGGCTTGCGCCAGCCGAAGCGCCAGATCGTTCGCCTCCGAGCCGCTGTTGACCAGGAAGACCGCGTCCAGCCCGTCCGGCGACAGGGCGGCGAGGCGTTCGGAAAATTCCGTGATCGCGGCATAGTGGAAGCGCGAATTCGTGTTGAGCCGCAGCCATTGGGCGTGGATCGCTGCCGCGAACCTGGGATGGCCATGGCCGAGAATGGTGACGTTGTTGACCATGTCGAGATAGGCGCGGCCCTCGACATCGAACAGATGCTCCCGCCAGCCGCGCTCGATCTGCGGCGCCGCCGCGTAATAGTTCTTCTGCGGCCTTGCGAGATGCGCCTGCCGCCTGGCGAGCAGTTCGGCGGCATCAGATCTCGGTGCATCGGCTTCCGGGCTGAGAAGGAGCGAGGGTGAGGGGCAGAGCGCCGACCAGGCCGCAGCCGTGCGCGGCGTGGCAAAAAGCGGCGGTTCGAGACCTGCGACGCTGCAAAGCTGGACGCGCAGCCCGCCGAGCGACGCAGCCTCTCCGAAAACCGTGCCGAGCGGATCGCCGGCGGCCACCTCAGCTCCATCCTCGACCGAGAGATCGAGCCCATCGAGATGCAGGGTCATGCTGTCGCTGGCAAGCGTCAGATGCTGGTCCTTCCAGCCGATGCGACCGGCAAAGGGTGCAGCAATCGCGTTGCCTGCCGCGAGGCAAATGTCGATATGCAGGGCGCAGGTTGCCTGTCCCGTCGCATTTCCCAAGCTCGCGCGGGAAAGCCGATATTCGCCATAGCGCGTCGCTGCGATGCCGTTTTCCGTTGCCACGCGGGCAAGCAGCCGCCAGTCCATGTCGGTATTCAGCCAATTGCCGGCGGAAAAATGCGGGCTCCGCACCCCAAGATCGACAAAGGCGATCCCGGCGGGATCGATGTCCGGCAGCAACGGCAGCCATCCCGATGTTTCCGGGGCGGCGACATTTGCGCCGGCCGCCTTGAGGATCGCGGCTTCCATCAGTTCGAAGGGAACGGACATCGCCGTATCGAAGATCGCCCGCTCGTGCTTGAGGTTGCCGCGGACATAGTCATTATCGGGATCGACCGAAATCTGCTGCTCGCTGCTGGCGACGAGAATGACCGCGCGCGCGACGGTCAACGGCCAGAGCGCCTTCAGCTCCTCCTCGGTCAGCGGATAGATCGCCTGATAGGCGGTGACGGCTGGCAGGATATAAAAAGGGTCGCCATCCGCCTGATGCAGCAGCGAAGCGCATGTGACGGCGAGGTCGCCGACCAGCCAGCCGCGGATGATGTCGCCGAAATCGATCACCCCGTCGGGGATCGTATGGCCACGGGCGTTGCGGTGGCCGACGACATTGTCGCCGGTGACGTCATGATGCACGGCCTGCAGCCGAAGCGATGCCGCCAACGGCTGGATGCGGCGGATGGCCATCACCATGGTCTTGGCGATCCGGTCGCGCGCCGCACTGTCGGTGATCGCGGACAGCAGCTGCACCGCGACCGGCCCGGCGCGCCTGAGATCCCATTGCAGGCTGCGGTCGAGACCAGGATGGTTGAAATCGGCAAGCGCTAGCGCCAGCCTGGCGCAGAGCGCGCCGAGGGCCGCAACGGAGGCCGGCGCCAGATAGGTCAGTTCTGTCAGCCCCTGGCCTTCCAGATATTCCAGCAGCCGGACCTGATAGCCCCGCCCGCGCACGGTCAGGACGACGATCTCCCGCCCGTCATTGGTGGGGATCACCTGCGGAACGCGCGGCGCATCTTGCCGGCTTTTGAGGTGACGGATCGCCGCATTCTGCGCTTCGAGCTCGCGGGTCTCGTAGGCTGCATGGCAGATCTTCAGGACGTAGCGGCCACGATCGTTATCGACGCGATAGTTTCGATCCTGCTGGCTGCCGAGTTCGGTAAGCGTGCCGGAGAGGCTGTAATGAGCAAGGAGTATCTCTTCCGCGTCGCTAGCGGTGACGTCGGGACGCGGCAGCGCCATGCGATCAACAAGCGCCTCGTCGGTCATGACACCCCTCCGCAGCATGATTCGATTACCTATTGAACGAGATAATCAAGTACTTGCCGCCGGCAGGCAACGGGAGATTGTCATTCGCCAGCAAAAGAGATGCAGGGTCTAGGCGGCGCTCAACCCATGCGTTCGGAAGCGTAGCCGCCGGGGCTTGCCGGAAAGACCACGGTGCGGTTGCCGTTCAGGAAGGTGCGGTGGTGGATGTGAGCGTGGATGGCGCGGGCCAGCACCTGGCTTTCGACGTCGCGGCCGATCGAGACATAGTCGTCGGGCGACTGTGCATGGGTGATGCGTGCCGTGTCCTGCTCGATGATCGGGCCCTCGTCGAGATCGGCGGTGACGTAATGCGCCGTCGCCCCGATCAGCTTCACGCCGCGGCCGTAGGCCTGCTTGTAAGGGTTGGCGCCCTTGAAGCTCGGCAGGAAGGAATGATGGATGTTGATGATCCGGCCAGACATTTTCTGGCACATCGCATCCGAAAGCACCTGCATGTAACGGGCGAGAACGATCAGCTCCGTACCCGTCTGTTCGACGATATCCATGATCTGGCCTTCGGCCTGCAGTTTGTTCTCCTTCGTCACCTTGATGTGGTGGAAGGGGATGTCGTGGTTGACCACGACCTTCTGGTAATCGAAATGGTTGGAGACGACGCCGACGATATCGATCGGCAGTGCGCCGATCTTCCAGCGGTAGAGCAGGTCGTTGAGACAATGGCCGAAGCGCGACACCATCAGCAGCACCTTCATGCGGGCGTTGCCGTCATGGATCTCGGCATCCATGGCGAACCGCTTGGAGATCGGCTCGAAGCCTTCCTTGAGTTCGGCAAGGGGCACGCCTTCCTCGGAGATGAAGCTCACCCGCGTGAAGAACTTGCCGGTATCCAGATCGTCGAACTGGGAACTATCGACGATGTTGCAGCCCTTGTCTGCCAGATAGCTCGAAATCGCCGCGACGATGCCGCGTGTCGATTTGCAGGATACCGTCAATACGTAACTTGTCATGTCTTTCCCTCTCCAAGGCCGCCGCCGTGCTTAGATCAAAGCCCGGGCCGCGAATAGGCCGGCGCACTTTCATTCATGCGACAAATTGCAAGAGAAACCATCACGTTTCTGCAAGTTCTCTCATTTGCCAAGGTTGAAGCTTAGGAGAAGTTGCGCGAAAAACTGTACCGTCAGCGCCGCTTGGATGCGTATTCTCGCCTTCGACGCGCTTTAGGCCGGCGGGCGGCTCGCCACCGCAACCTTCCGGCGCGGCGAGGTGATCTCATGGATGATCGCACCGCCGATCGACGAGAGCACCAGCGAGAGGATGACGAAGAGCACGGGCTGCTGCAGTATGCCGATCGGCAGCCGATCGGCGGCGACCCTGAGAAAAGCCAGCGTGAAGGCGTGGGTGATATAGATGCTGTAGGAGCAGTCGCCGAGGTAGTTCAGCCATCCCACAACCGGCAGCCTGGAAAAATCGATGGAGATCGCGCCGTAGATGATGAAGATCGCTGGGATTCCCCAGGCGTAGAACCGGCTTTCCGGCGGCATCAGCGCCTCGTTGATGAAGAGAAAGGCGAAGCCGATGGCAAGGGCTGCCCAAGCCCAGCGGTTCGGTAGCAGGACCTTCTGTCCGTAGAGCCAGCCGAGCACGACACCGGCGAGAAACTCCAGCATGATCGGCTCGCGGTAGAACCGGCTCACAGTCGTTTCCGGCAGCAGCCGGCAGGTGATCAGGATAACGGCAAAGACGGCAAACATCGCCGGGATGCGGCGAACTTCCTGCAGCGGCAGCAGAAGCGCAAAGACCAAGTAGAAGAACATTTCGTAATTCAGCGTCCATCCCGGAACGACCACCGGCGTGATCGTGCTGGGATCGGCGGGATTGGCCCATGGCAGGAACAACAGCGAGGCGATGAGATGCGGCAGGTCGAACACCGTCGATTTCAACAATGACGGGGCCACCAGCGCCACAGTCGCCGAAAACAGCGTCGCCAGCCAGTAGAGCGGCACGATCCTTTTGATGCGCCGCCGGGCGAAATCGACCGGGCTCATCGCGCGTCCGCTCGTCGTCAGCCACATCACGAAACCGCTCAGGACGAAGAAGATGTCGACGCCGGTTTCGCCATAGATGAAGGCGGTGGCGTCGACCGCGGGATTGACCTTGGCAAGCTGCAATATCGCGTGGAAATAGACGACCATCAGCGCCGCGATGGCACGCAGATATTGAAGCTGGACAAGCATCGAGCGTCTTGCTCCCTCGGGCTCGCGCGGACAGGCGCCGCTGCGGTCAACTCAATACATCTGCCGGACGACCCTGCCGGATGCGCGGGCTGTCGTGGAAGCGCATATATCCGACGACGAACCATAGGAGACCGGCGATCTTCATCGAGAAGACCGCGGTTCCCCCGATCATCATATTCAGAAAAATGAAAAGAGAAAGTGAATGGGCGCAGCGCCGCTGCGCCGCCGTGCGCCCGGCGGGAAAGAGGCAGACGAACAGCCACAAGGCGATGACGCCGAAGATCGTCGCCGCGTAGATCAGGTAGACATAGCCGCTGTCGGCGAATTCGGCGACCCGGTCGACCGAAAGTCCAAGGATGGCAAGCGGATCGAGCTCCATGATTTTCTTCATCGTCAGGTTGATGCGGCCGGTGAAATTGTCGCCCGTCGCATTGGGTTTCATCACGTAGACGAGGAAGCCGGCGGCGACGATCAGCGGCATCAGCGCCAGATTGAAATTCTTCGGGATCTTCGGAAAGACGAAGTAGCCGACGATGCAGGCAAAGCAGAAGATCAGCATCGTGCGCGTGTCGTTCGTCACCAGGATCAGCACGGCCGTGCTGATCATCAGCAACCGGTCCCAGCGGCCAAGCCTCTCCCACATCGAGATCAGGTAGACCGCGATCACGCCGCAGAAATTGGCCAGCGACACCTGTTCGAGGAAGATCGAGGAGGAACGATGGTCGATGATGCCGAAGGAGAAGCGTTCGGGAAAGCCGAGCGCGTTCTGGAAGAGGCCCGTCGTGTTGTAGCTCAGCGGCAGCAGCCCGCGCGTATTGGCGAAATAATCGGACGGGTGGACGATGCTGACATAGAACGGCACGCTGATGATCTCGAAGATCAGGAAGATCATGACGGCAAGACTTGCCCAGCGAAAGGCGAGCTTCATCGTTTTCTCGTTGCTCCAGCCGCCGAGCCCGGTAAAGCAGAAGATGATCAGCACGTTGCGGAAGTGATCGATGAACAGCATGCGGTTGAGCACGCTGACATAGATGGTCACGATGAGCGTGAACAGCAGGAACAGGAAGGCCGGCAGGTCAGTCTCGTAGATCCCCTTGTGCAGGATGTAGATGATGGCGCTTGCCATGATCAGGCCTTCACTGGCTGCGACATGCGTCATCGACAGCGGCACGATGTTGTGGTTGATGAAGGCCAGAATTCCGTTGTAGAGCACGGAGAGCAGGCCGAGCCAGAACACCGTATGATCGGTGCGTGATGCCTCGCGGGCAGCATCGAGCCGGTTGCCGGCTACAGGGAATGTCGCTGTCCTGTGATCGACGACTGCCATGCTCATTTCCCCGCGGGCTTGACGGCGGAGCAAGTGCCGGCATCGGCTTTTGCCGCCTCGGCAAGAAGCCGCATCTGCGGCCGCTCAGAGCCCTTGCGCGGCTGGACGTTGAAGGGCTCGTCCGCCGGCCACCATTCGCCGGCCGCCCAGTAGGACCAGCCGAGCCAGACGTCGCTATTATCAGTCATGGTGGCGTAGATTTCGGTCAATCCGCTCATGCAGTCCTTGTCGGCGGAGGCGCCGAATTCACCGAGAAAGCCGCGCTTGTGGTTCCGCTTCAGCCAGGCGGTGACCCCGGCGATCGCCTCGACCGCAGCAGTCGAGCCTTCGCAGGTCGGATGGGTGCCGGAGGAATCGGCATCGAGATACTGGTGAACCTCATAGGCGTAGAAATCGAGTGGATCGCGCACGCCGAGCATCACCGTGCCGTTGGCGCCGCCGATCACATCCTTTTCCCAGCTTGACGCGCCGCTCCAGGCTGTGCCCGGCACCAGGATGAGGTTGCGCGCGCCGACGGCGCGGATGCTGCGGATCGCCGCATTGGCGGCATCCAGCCAGTCGGTCGCCTTGATGTCGTGCGGTTCGTTCATTAGGCCGAAGAGAACACCGTCCTGATTGGCGAATTCAACGGCGAGCCTTGCCCAGAAATCCCCGAAGGCGGCATCCGTTGCCGGCGCCGTGCCGACCTGGGTCTTGTCGTAATAGCCGAAATTATGCGGGTCGAGCAGAACCGCCATGCCGTGTTTGCGGATCAGGCCGATGGTATCCTTGAGCCGCTTGAGCTCGTCCTCGTCGAGCCGCCCGCCGAGTGCGGACTGCAGCCGCTCCCAGCGGAAGGGCAGTCGGATGATCGTCATGCCCTTTTTGGCGAAATAGCTAATCGTGTCTTCGCCGGGATAGGTATAGTTGGTGCCATAGATGCCGCCGCGCTCGCCATATTCGCCGCCGGACAAATTGACGCCGCGGTAGCACGGGGCCTCAGCCGCAAGGACCGGCGACGGGGTGAGAGCGACCGCAAGCAGCAGCGCTGTCAGATGTCGTGTCGTCCTCATGGCCATCCTCGCTATCGCGGCAATCGCAACGTCGGCGTCGCTGAAGTTATTTTAACGGTCCGTTAGCTAAGAATTTCTAAAGTATCAGCACCTCGGCTTCAGTCTTTCACGCTGGGCGGGACACGAGTGCGCGTATGAACCAGTATGACAGGAACAGGGTAAGCCGGCTCCCTGGCTGGCGCAGTTTTGAGCCATCTCAGACTGCGCCGGAAGGCGTGCGCATGCGCAGTCCCGTCATCCGCCCGGATGATTTCGTCCGGCCGTCGCCCGAACCCGCTTCGCCCCCTTTCGTGCCGCCGGAAAATACTACGGAAACCCGCCAGTATGAGCGTCCGGCACCTCCGCCGCCGCTTCCAAAACAACCTGTCGTCGACGCGCCGTCGAACGCAGCATCCGCGCCTGCGGCACCACTTCTCGACCTCCGCTCGAGTATCGCCGCGATCTGGAGCCGACGGCTGATCGTGCTGGGCCTGGCGCTTCTCGGAGCTGTGGCAGGCGGGGCGGTGGCGCCGCGCATCGCCCAGAAATTCACCGCCGTCAGCAGCCTCTATTTCGACCCGCGCCAGATCGGCCTTGCCGATACCGGCGCGCAATCTTCGGGTCCCTCGCCGGAAATGATCTCGGCGCTGATCGATAGCCAGGTGCAGATCCTGACCTCGGGCAATGTGCTGCGGCGCGTCGCTGAAGCCATGAAGCTCGACCAGGATCCCGAATTCACCGGCGGCCGCACGGATGGCGCCGCCGTGATCGGCACACTGCAAAAGGCGCTGGTCATCACCCGTGAGGCCAGCACCTATGTCGTCTCGCTTGCCGCCACGACCAATGATCCCGAAAAATCCGCAAGGCTTGCCAACCAGGTCGTCACCTCCTTCACCGAGGAAGAGAACAGTGCTTCGAACGGCATTTACGAAAATACCTCCTCGACGCTCGACGGACGCCTCAACGACCTGCGCCAGAAGGTGCTGGAGGCCGAGCAGGCTGTCGAAACCTTCCGCGCCGACAACGACATGGCCGCGACAGAAGGTAACCTGATTTCCGATCAGCGGCTCGTGTCGCTGAACACGATGCTGGTGACGGCACAGGAAAAGACCATCCAGGCGAAGGCGCGCGCCGATGCCGTCGCCAATCTCCGCGTCGAGGACATCGTCGCCGGCAACCAGGCGGAGGGCGGCGTCACCTCGCCGCTCGTCAGTCTGCGTCAGCAATATGCCACCCAGGCCGCCGCCGTCGGCAGCCTCGAAAGCCAGATGGGCACGCGTCATCCGCGCCTGCAGGCGGCCCGCTCCTCGCTGCAGAGCATATCAGGCGAAATCAAGGGCGAATTGCAGCGTCTCGCCACCTCGGCAAGGGGCGAATACGAGCAGGCCAAGGCCGCCGAGGACAGCATCGCCAAGGAACTTGCCGTGCAGAAGGCGCTGCAGGCGAGTACCTCCGACAAGCAGGTGGAATTGAACGAATTGCAGCGCAAGGCGACGGCGGCGCGCGATATTTACGAGACGGTGCTGAAACGCTCCGGCCAGACGAGCGAGGAACAGAACTTCAACCAGAGTAACATTCGCGTCATTTCGCCGGCCGAGCCGCCGGTCAAGGGAGACGGTCCCGGAAAGACGATTCTATTGGTTGCCGGCGTCATCGGCGGTTTTCTCGCGGGTTTCGTCATCGGCGCCGGTTTTGCGATCCTCGCCGGTCTCTTCGGCCATCCCGTCATCAGAAGTTATTTCAGGAAGTCCCCCGCTGCGGCCGCTTGATGACGGTCGCCGGTTTTCCTACATCGGAAGAGCGGCCTATTGCCGGCAGGAGAGTTCCCATGCGGCTGTTGATGATGCTTCTGATATCGCTCGTTGCCGTCTCAAGCCTCGCCCCGGCGTCCGCCTTTGCCGTCGACTGGACAAAATCCGTCGATTCCGGGGTTCAACCCCTCTATCCCTATAAGGGTCTTCCCGGCGTCAAGGCGCAGCCGGACAAGAAAGAGGAGGATTCCTACAATTGCCGCACCGAAACCGTGCAGATCCGCCGCCGTTACGACGAGATCTTCCGCTCCGGCGGCATGCCGACGCTGATGTATGTCTGCGAACGCGACGGCTTCATCTCGATGGACGACAAGGTCCCCCTGCGCGGCCACTATCAGCCGGTGCGGTGAACGCTTCGGGCCGACTGCTGCAATGTCGTGCTGTTGTGGTAGCCTCCAGCGGCTGACGGCACAGACGGCGGCTGATCTGGACAGGACGGCGCCGGATCCCATTCCGCCGGCCGATGGCCGCCGACAAAGGCGGGCGCGTCGGCAGAAAGAAAAATCCCACTTCGGAATCTCGAAATTCCCCCGCTTCGGGATTCCGAAATCCGACGCCTTTCGTGGGCTGTCGTCGCGGAGAAACATTCAATGATTTCAATCCATCAGCCAATTTCGGGATTCCGAAGTGCTATATAGATTATGGTGGGAGTTCCCAGGCTCTGCCATACCTTGGCCGGATCGTTGCGGCTAAGTCTCCAGATTAAGCTGGAGTGGAGCGTCGTCTGCCTCGGCGACCTTGGACTTACGCTTTGTTGCCGCACGGCGTGCTGGCTTGGTGGTTTTCGCTCGAGTGTAGGAGCCGAGTTCGTCTGCCTCGGAGCCGGGCAGCAGCGGGCCGGCCGCAGGCGCCGCAGCGGCTACCTCAATGACCGGCTTAGGGGGCGGCATTTCAATGGCCGGCTTGGCGGCTGACACCTCGCGAGCCTTTATAGGCTCGGGGTTGCTGGCGGCGGGTGCGGCGTATCGGATCATCAGCAAGACTCCATTTTGTTCGCTTTATGTTCGCATTTGGGAGTGAGGGAGTCAATGCAGGCCAGCTATCAAGAGCGGCGGGAATAAGCGTCTAGAAATGAGGACTTCGGAGAGTTCTTGGGAGCTATTGAGCGAACAAGCCCTTGCGCGCATCGCGACTGGCCTTTGTTGCAAGGCCTGCGCAACTTTAGTTGAAAAGGCTTAACTCCTTGATCTTGGTAGCGATCAAGAATGGAATGGTGCCCAGAAGAGGACTCGAACCTCCACACCCTTTCGGGTACCAGCACCTGAAGCTGGCGCGTCTACCAATTCCGCCATCTGGGCGACGGAGAGCGATGTAAGGGGGTGGCCCCTGACTGTCAACTGGGTTTTTGAAGTTTTTCTGACAGTTGGCGAAAAAGCGGCCGATCACATGCGAGGGAGCGCCGAAGGGTGGGCATAGCGCTCCGGTTGGCACGCCCTATATAGAGGAAATATCGAAAGGAATGCATCATGCTTGCTCCCCGCACGCTTCTGCTCGCCGGTCTGTTGGCCGTTTTGTCACCCGCCATCGCCGGGGCCGATTCGCTGAAGCTGGGCAAGCGCGGGGTCGGGCCGCTCAATACCGGCTCGACGCTTTGCGATTTTCGCGGCTGCTTCGGCTTCGGGCCGCAGCAATGGCATCGTCCCGCCTATGTCCAGCCGAACTACCGTCCGCGCGGCGCGGGGCCGACCTATTACCGGCCGGGCGCTGCCGGGCCGCCGCAGCTGACCTATGATCCGCCGCCGGTGCAAAGGGTGCAGCCGAAGGCGCGTGACATGAACAGCCATGCCGCCTGGTGCAGCAACGAATACCGCTCCTACAATCCGAGGACCGATCGTTTCCTCACCTATGAGGGCATCTACAAGACCTGCCGCTCGCCCTATCGCTGAGCGGTCGTGGTCAGCTTTCGAGCGAGACGCGGTCGACGTGGCCGAGATCGCGGCCGGGCTCGACGATGTCGCGGACCCGCTGCTTCAGCTCCTTCGGCCCGGGAAAGCCGCCGTCGCGCTTGCGCTCCCAGATCAGATCGCCATTGACGCGGATCTCGAAATTGCCGCCGGTAGCGGGGATCAGCGCCACTTCACCGAGGCTGTCGGAAAAGGTGTGCAGAAGCTCCTGCGCCATCCAGCTGGCGCGCAGCAGCCAGTTGCACTGGGTGCAGTAGAGGATCGTGACGCGGGCTTTTTCGGTCATGGCGATGTCCTTTCGTTTGCTGAGATTTAAGCCCTGTGGCGCGTGCGCGCAATCGCCCTCGCTAGAGCATGATGCCGAAAAGTGTGAGCGGTTTTCGGGCGACATCATGCTCCAACTATTTAATTAAGAACAGGATTCAGATTTTGGGCCGAACCGGCCTAAAGCCTGAATCCTGTTCTGGCGTCTTGCGCGCCGTCCTCCGGCATGGTCTCTTCCCGTGGTCGGCCATACCAGGAAGAGCCTATGCGCGTCGCAGTCATCGAAAATATGCGGAATACCGGCCTCGGCGCGCTTGCCGCAGCGCTCGAAGAAGCGGGCGCGGAGATCGAATGGTTCCGGGTGTGGCAGGACGGCATCCTGCCAAAAGAGATATCCGGCCATGACGCGCTGGTCGTTCTCGGCGGCGAGCAGAGCGCGCTGGATGACGAAACCCATCCCTATCTGCCGGAGCTCGCCCGGCTCACGCGCCGCTTCGGCGATGCCGGCAAGGCCGTGCTCGGCATCTGCCTCGGCAGCCAGATTCTCGCCCGCGCTTATGGCGCCGACAATCACTTAGGGATCGCCCGCGAATTCGGCTGGCACCGGATCGGCGTCACCGCCGATGGCCGGGCCGATCCGCTGCTGTTGGCGCTTGGCGGCGAGTTCACCATCTTCGAATGGCATGCCGACACGTTTTCCCTGCCTGAGGGCGCGGTGCGTCTCGCCTCGAGCCCCGTTGCCGAGAACCAGGCCTTCCGCATCGGTCGCGCCGTCTATGGCACCCAGTTCCATTTCGAGGCCAATTTGGACGTCGTCGAGCAATGGAAGGCCGAATTTCCCGACACGATCGCGCGTATTGCGCCGGGCTGGCTGGAGAAACATGCCGAGCTGGCGGCAAGGCATGGCGGAGCCGCCAATGCCGCGGGCCTTGCCATTGCGCGCGCCTGGGTCAGCCTGATCGAACGGGAAGAGGTCGAAATGCTGTCGCAGGCCTCGGCGTGAGGGGTGATGCGATGGCGGCCAGTGAACGCGAAAAGATGGCGGTAGGCGAATGGTATTGCTGCCTCGATGACGAGCTCGATCTCTTGCGCCGGCAGGCGCGCATGGCCGTCCATGCGCATAACTCGCTGCCGCCGGATGAGCGCGGCGCGATGGCTCCGGCCCTGAGGGCACTCTTTGCGCAGGCAGCACTCAATGTCTTCATCGAAGCACCGTTTCACTGCTCCTACGGCATCAACATCACTCTCGGCGAACGCGTCTATTTCAATGCCGGCTGCACGATTCTTGATTCCGGCCGGGTGACGATCGGTGATCGCAGCATGTTCGGCCCGGGGGTGCAGATCTATTGCGCCGAGCATCACAAGGAGCCGGCACTTCGCAGCACGGGCATCGAGATTGCCAGGCCGGTCACCATCGGCAACGACGTCTGGATCGGTGGCAGCGCCATCATCCTCGGCGGCGTCACCATCGGCGACGGCGCGATCGTCGGCGCCGGTGCGGTGGTCACCAGGGATGTGCCGGCCGGCGCAACCGTAGTCGGCAATCCGGCCCGCATCCGCTAACGCCGGCTCCTATCCCGTGATGGCCCCTCGCCATCTCGACAGCGGCGATCATTCCGCTAGATGAGAGGGCAAAACGGGAGGGAGGCATGAGCGAACTGAATTTACCGATGGAGGGCGGCTGCCGTTGCGGCCGGGTGCGATTGAAGATCAGCGCCCCGCCGCTGCTCACCATGGCCTGTCATTGCACGGGGTGCCAGAAGATGACATCAAGCGCCTATTCGCTGAGTGCGGCCATCCCAAGCGAAGGCTTCGAGGTGACGCAAGGCGAGCCGGTGATCGGCGGCCTGCATGGCGTCACGAAGCATTATTTCTGCCCGCATTGCATGAGCTGGATGTTCACCCGGCCGGAAGGCATGGACTGGTTCGTCAATCTGCGCGCGACCATGCTCGACGATCCGAGCTGGTTCACGCCCTTCATCGAAACCTGGACAAGCGAGAAGCTGTCATTCGCCGAGACCGGGGCGGTGTACAGCTACGCGGCGCTGCCTGAAATGGACGCCTATGAGGGGCTGGTGAAGGAATATATGGGCAGGGGATGAGGCTCAGAAACCCTGGAAGAGAAAATCGACGGCGGCGATAATTCGATCACTGTCGGCGGTAAGATCCGCCACCACGCCTCCAATCTCCTTTACGGAAATTGCGCCGGTGAATTGGGTAGCCATCACATAGGGCAGGTCATTGATCACGAATTGTGGATTGAGCTGACGCATGATTTTGGGAAGCGCTTGCAATGGAAGCATCGGCGCCATGGTCCGCGTTGTCAGCTCACCAAGCAAGTCGGACTGCAGATCGAGGGCAAGCGCGTCGGTATGCATAAGATTGTAAACATGAAACCGAGCCATCAGAACTGTCGATATTTCTGAAACGGCAGACCGTGCTTTTCGACATAGGCATTGGAAGCGGCAATAGCCTCGGCGTTCTCGATACGCCAAAGCCGCTCGCGCTCCGCCTTTATGGCTTGTGCGATACCATCTTCCGCCGCCCGGGATATGTTGATCTTGAGCTCGCGCGCCTGGGAAACGAGACCTTCATCAAGAGACAGGTTCGCTGCTTTTCTTGGTCGCTGAGCCATAACGATCTCCTCAATTTTATGCGCACAGTGTATGCGCATAAAATACCGTTGAGAAGCGTTATTCGTCGCCCATCTTCAGCGCGGCGATGAAGGCTTCCTGGGGGATCTCCACCTTGCCGAACTGGCGCATGCGCTTCTTGCCGGCCTTCTGCTTGTCGAGCAGCTTGCGCTTGCGGGTGGCGTCGCCGCCGTAGCATTTCGCGGTCACGTCCTTGCGCAGCGCCGAGATCGTCTCGCGGGCAATGACGTTGCCGCCGATCGCCGCCTGGATCGGGATCTTGAACATGTGCTTCGGGATCAGCTCCTTGAGCTTCTCGCACATGTCGCGGCCGCGCTTTTCGGCGGCCGTCCGGTGCACCATCATCGACAGCGCGTCGACCGGTTCGCCGTTGACGAGGATCGACATCTTCACGAGGTTGCCCTCGCGGTGGTCGGTCAGCGTGTAGTCGAAGGAGGCATAACCCTTCGAGATCGACTTCAACCGGTCGTAGAAATCGAACACGACTTCGTTGAGCGGCAGGTCGTAGGTCAGCATCGCGCGCGTGCCGACATAGGTGAGTTCGATCTGGATGCCGCGGCGGTCCTGGCAGAGCTTCAGGATGCCGCCGAGATAGTCGTCGGGCGTCAGGATCGTCGCGCGGATCCACGGCTCGTGGATTTCCGAGATCTTGACGACATCTGGCATGTCGGCCGGATTGTGCAGCTCGCGCTCCGTGCCGTCGGTCATGTACATCTTGTAGACGACGGAGGGTGCGGTGGCGATGAGGTCGAGGTCGAACTCGCGCTCCAGCCGTTCCTGGATGATTTCGAGATGCAGCAGGCCGAGGAAGCCGCAGCGGAAACCGAAGCCGAGTGCCGCCGAAGATTCCATTTCGAAGGAGAAGGAGGCGTCGTTGAGGCGAAGCTTGCCCATGGCGGCGCGCAGATCCTCGAAATCGGCGGCATCGACCGGGAAGAGGCCGCAGAACACCACCGGCTGGGCCGGCTTGAAGCCCGGCAGCGCCTGGGCCGTCGGCCGCTTGTCTTCGGTGATCGTGTCGCCGACGCGGGTATCGGCCACTTCCTTGATCGAGGCGGTGATGAAGCCGATCTCGCCGGGGCCGAGGCGGTCGATATTGACCATCTTCGGCGTCAGCACGCCGACGCGCTCCACCTGGTATTTCGCATCGGTGCCCATCATCCGCACCGTCTGGCCCTTGGTCAGCACGCCGTCGATGACGCGGACCAGAACCATGACGCCGAGATAGGCATCGTACCAGCTGTCGACCAGCAGCGCCTTCAGCGGCGCCTTTTCGCCGCCGGGGCTCTTCGGCGCCGGCAGCTTGTGGACGATCGCCTCCAGCACATCGGGAATGCCGAGGCCGGTCTTCGCCGAAATCAGCACCGCCTCCGAAGCGTCGATGCCGATCACTTCCTCGATCTGCTCCTTGATGCGGTCGGGTTCGGCGGCCGGCAGGTCGATCTTGTTGAGGACAGTGACGATCTCGTGATTGTTGTCGATCGCCTGGTAGACGTTGGCGAGCGTCTGCGCTTCGACGCCCTGGCTGGCATCGACGACAAGCAGCGAACCCTCGCAGGCCGACAGCGACCGTGAGACCTCATAGGCGAAGTCGACATGGCCGGGCGTGTCGATCAGGTTGAGAATGTATTTCTCGCCGTTATTCGCCTGGTAATGCAGGCGCACGGTCTGGGCCTTGATGGTGATGCCGCGCTCGCGCTCGATATCCATATTGTCGAGCACCTGCTCGGACATCTCGCGCTCGGCAAGGCCGCCCGTCGTCTGGATCAGGCGGTCGGCCAGCGTCGATTTGCCGTGGTCGATATGGGCCACGATCGAAAAGTTGCGGATATGGGACAGCGGAGTGGTGGAATTGGTGCTCATGCGCGCCATATAGCAGCGCCGCCCCCTGCCGCAAAGCGCTAATTATCCCGCTGTTTACGCTATTTCGTCCTCTATCGGGCGCCTGTCAGACCGGCCACGTCTCCAGCCGCCAGGCCGAATCCCAGAACATCCATTCATATTGCGAGGCGCGCACGAAGACATCGGTCATTTGCGCCCGTTCCACCGGCGATGCGGCGCGGGCGGCGATGTCGGTCAGCGCGATCACCTCGCGGGCACCGGCGGCAAATTGCGGATCGCCATAGGTGTTGATCCAGGCCTGGAAGGCATTGCCTTCGATAACAGGCCGGTTCTTGATCGCTTCGCCGACGTGCCAGTAGATCCAGAAGCAGGGAAGGATGGAGGACAGCGCCACCGCGTAGGAGTTGTGATAGGCGGTGGCAAGCAGGAAGTTCGTATAGGCAAAGCCGGCCGGCGAGGGCTCGGCTGATGTAACATCGGCGGAGGTGATGCCGAATTGGGTGAGGAAGCCGGCATGCAGGCCCTGTTCGACGGTGATCGCCTTCTGCGCCGAACCGAGGAAGCGCAGGACCTGCGCATTGTCGGGCGCTTTGGCCGCGACGATCGCCAGGCATCGCGCATAATGCTTGAGGTAGAGCGCATCCTGCAGGATGTAGTGCCGGAAAACCTCCGGCGGCAGCGTGCCGTCCGAAAGGCGCTGCAGCAGCGGCAATGCCTCGATTTCAGCCATGATGGGCGCGATCCTGTCCCAAGCGGCAGCCGTGAAGCTTCCTGTCAGTTCCGTGCTCTGCGTGCTGGCGTCCATCACTCTCTCCTCGGATTACGCCGCCATATATGGACGGCGCAGCGGCGAAAGCAAGGCGCGTTTGGCCGCTTTTCGTGGGCACTTGATTCCATCATCGGATAATGTATTTCTCTTATAGTGGAATCACGAAATTGGAAAATGGAACCGGAACTCGAACGGGCGATCGGCATCCGCATCCGCACGCTGCGGCAGGAAAAGGCTCTGACGCTCGATGATCTTGCTGCGGCCTCCGGCGTCAGCCGGGCGATGATCTCGCGCATCGAGCGGGCGGAGGCGAGCCCGACCGCCTCGCTGCTGGCGAGGATCTGCGCCGCGCTCGGCCTGTCGCTGTCGGCCTTCTTTGCGGAAGAGGGGCAGGCCTCGCCGCTCGCCCGGAGGCAGGAACAGCAGGTCTGGCGCGATCCGGAGACCGGTTATATCAGACGGTCTGTTTCACCCCCGGGCACGGCTTCCGATGTCGATATCGTCGAGGTTGAATTCCCGGCCGGCGCCCGCGTCAGCTTCCCCCCGCATGCGAGCGCCCATGGCATGACGCAGCATATCTGGCTGTTCGACGGCGAGCTGGAGATGACGGCGGCTGAGATCGTCTACCGGCTGCGGCCGGGCGATTGCCTCTTCATGCCGGTCGGCGAGGGCCACTTCTTCCACAATCCCGGCAATATGCCGGCACGCTATTGCGTCGTGCTCGATCGCGGCGGCCGATAACAGTATTCATTTCAGGAGAACAGCATGCCTGCTATTCGTACCCTTTCCGCCGAGGAGGCCCGCGCCGCCGTTCCGGCCCTTTCGCAGGTGCTTGTCGATTGTGTCGCGGGCGGCGCCTCCGTCGGCTTCATGCAGCCCTATGGCCCTGAGGATGCCGAGCCCTATTGGCGTGATGTCGCCGATGCCGTTGCCACCGGCGGCAATCTGCTGCTGGTTGCCGAACTCGACGGCAGGATCGTTGGTACCGTGCAGGTGGGTGCCGCGCAGATGCCGAACCAGCCGCATCGCGGCGACCTGAAGAAGCTGCTGGTGCATCGCTCCGCCCGCGGCAAGGGGCTCGCCCGGCTGCTGATGGATGCCGCCGAGCGTGAGGCGGCAAGCCGCGGCAAGACCCTGCTCGTGCTCGACACGGCAACCGGCAGCGATGCCGAGGCGATTTATCCGCGCCTGGGCTGGCAGCGTGTCGGTGTCATCCCCGATTACGCGCTGTGGCCGGAAGGCGGCTTCTGCGCCACCACCCTGTTCTACAAGCGGCTTACCTGATTGCGCCGGCCCCGCTCATGCCGGCCTGGCGAAGACCGGAAGCGCGCCGCCAAGCGTCGTGCCCGCCGTCCATTGCGCCGCATTCCAGCCGAACTGTCGCGCCGCTTCGATGTTTTCGGCCATATCGTCGATGAAGGCGATGTCGCCGGGCAGCACGCCGGCCCGCTCGGTCGCCAGCCGGAAGAAATCGGGAGAAGGCTTGTTGTGTCCGAGTGCTGCGGAATAGATGATGTCGTCGAAATGTGCGCTAAGGCCGATCTGCTCCATCAGGTAGCGTGCCCGCCTATGCTCCTGGTTGGTCGCCAGCAAGAGAGTGATGCCGCTTTGCCTGAGAGCAGCGAGTTCTTCGAGCAGATTGCGGTCGAGACGGGAATCGTTTTCGAACCAGTAGTCGATCAGTGTTTCGGCGCTGAGGTGGGGCGCAATCTTTGCGAGAACGCCGGCGAGCCTCGGCTCCAGTGCCTCGCGGCCGACGATGATATCGCGCCAGTGGGTCTGGAAGAATTCCTGCTGCAGCAGGTCGACCCGCAGGCCGAGGTCGCGTTCCAGATAGGTGAAGTGAGGCAGGCCGTCGGCGGGGCGACCATGAATGAGTACGCCGTCGACATCGACCATCAGCACTTTCATGCGGAATATTTCCTCGTTCTCAAAACACCGGCGAAGGTGGCGTCATCCGCCTGGACGTTCAAGACGGCGCGCCACTTTTTTGTCGCGGCCGAGCCGTGTAAATCTCCATCGTCAATCAAGGGCAGGATCTGAAATGCGCGTCATCTATTCCGAAGACCACAAGCTGCGCGATGCCAGGACCGAGCTGCATGCCGGCCAACTGGTGACGCCCTTCGAGGCGCCGTTTCGCGCCGAATGGATCCTGGCGGCGGTCAAGGAGGTGGGCTTTACCGACGTGGTGGCGCCTGATGCGCATGGATTGGAAACGGCGCTAGAGGTGCATGATCCCGCCTATCTGGATTTTCTTGCCACCGTCTGGGACCGCTGGGTGGCGGCCGGTTTCACCGGCGAGGCGATCGCCAATTCCTTCGCCGTTCGCCGTACCAGCCAGCGCGTGCCCAACAATATCGTCGGCGCGATCGGCCATTACGCCAATGCCGCCGATACCTCGATCACCAAGGGCTCCTACGAGGCGGCGATCGCCTCCATGCGCTGCGCGATCACAGGCGCCGATTGGCTGAATGCCGGCAATCGTTTCGCCTTCGCGCTCTGCCGCCCGCCCGGCCACCATGCCGGCATCGATCTCTTCGGCGGTTATTGCTTCATCAACAATTCAGGTGTCGCGGCGCAGCGGCTGCTCGACCATGGTGCGAGGAAAGTCGCGGTGCTGGATGTCGATTTCCACCACGGCAACGGCACGCAGGATCTTTTCTATCACAGAGGCGATGTCTTCACCGCCTCGCTGCATGGCGATCCCATGCATGCCTTTCCCTATTTCCTCGGCCATGCCGACGAGGAAGGCGAGGGGGAGGGCGAAGGTAGCAACCGCAACTATCCGATGCTCCCGGGCACGCCTTGGGATGTCTGGTCTTCGGCCCTTGCCGATGCGCTCACCCGCATCAAGACCTTCGGCGCCGAGGCGATCGTCGTGGCACTCGGCGTCGACACTTTCGAGCGCGATCCGATCTCCTTCTTCAGCCTCACCTCCGACGATTTCACCCGCATGGGCGCGATGATATCAGCCGCCGGCCTGCCGGTGCTCGCCTGCATGGAGGGCGGCTACGGTGTGCCGGAGATCGGCCTCAACGTCGCCAATGTCCTCAAGGGCCTCAAGGGCCTGGAAGCCTGATCTCTGCCGATGACCGACGAGACCGTTCCCTCCGACATTCCGACACCCCGCATGCTGAGCTGGGCGCGCAACTCCACCGTCTATCGCCTCGAGCGGCGGATGATGACGGAAAAGCAGCTGTTTGACGCCATTGCCCGCAAGGCGAAGGAGAAATTCGAGGATATCAGCGCGGCGCAACTCAAGGCCGTTGCCGATTTCGCCGTCAAATTTGCCTATGACAACAAGGTGCTCGACGATAGCGCCTATGCGGAGATCAGCACGCGCTCGGCCGTGCGCGGCGGTAAATCGAAGCGCGCGATCGCCCAGAAGCTTGCTGCCAAGGGCGTCTCCAGCGACAAGGTCGAAGTGGCACTTGAGGAGGCTGACGATCTCTATGCCGCAGCGATCTTTGCCCGCAAACGCGCCTTCGGCCCCTTCCGCCGGGTCGAGCTCGACGAAAAGCGAAAGGCGAAAGAGCTTTCGGCTTCCGCCCGCAACGGCTTCAGCTTCGACATCGGCAGGAAGGTCTTCGACATGAGCTTTGAAGACGCCGAAGAGGTCATCCTTGCTGGCCGATCTTTGGCGCCTCAGCATCAGCGCTCTTGATCCCGGCATGAAAAGTTTGAATTTGGTTCTCACCCGTCTTCGGCCTAGAACCGCGCCAGGATCGGGGGCCACATGGACATCAAGAATATCGAGACCGGGACGGACGGCGCAGCCTTGATTGCGCAGCCGGGCGTATCGCCGAGTTCGGGCGGCTTGGCGGCCGGTGTCGCGATGTGCCTGATGTCGATGTCTTCGATCCAGTTCGGCGCAGCACTGTCTTCGCCAGCCATTGCGACCTATGGCGTTGCCGGCGCCACCTGGCTGCGGCTTGCTTTTGCGGCGATCATCCTTGCCGTCGTCGTCAGGCCTTCGGTGCTGCGTTATAGCGGCGCCCAGTGGCGGGCGACATTGCTGCTTGGCACGACGACGGCCGCCATGACGCTCTGCTTCTTCGCGGCGATCCAGCGGCTGCCGCTCGGCCTGGCGATCGCCATCGATTTCCTCGGGCCGCTCTCGGTCGCCGTCTTCGGCTATGGTCTGACATGGCGGCTCGCCTGGCCGTTGATCGCTGCGGCCGGCATTCTCTTTCTCGCCCATGACGGCGAAGGCTGGGTCGGCAATCTCCCGGGCGTCCTCTTTGCCCTCGGCTCGGCCGTGGGATGGGCGGTCTATATCCTGCTGACGAAGAAGGTCGGCGCTGCCTTCAAGGGTCTGGAAGGCCTCTCGATGTCGCTGATCGTTGCCGGCCTCGTCGCAACCCCCTTCGGCCTTGCCGAGACAGGGGGCGCCTTCACGCTGAAGGGACTGGTCGAGGTTCTCGGCCTTGCCATCCTCGTGCCGCTCTTGCCCTATGCGCTGGAAATGGTGGCGCTGCGGCGCATGCCGTCGGCATCGTTCGGCATCCTGATGAGCCTCGAACCGGCGATCGGCGCGCTCGCCGGCTTTCTGATCCTCGCCCAGCCGATGACTGCGCTGCAGATACTGGGTACGGCGCTCGTGGTGGCGGCCAGCGCCGGCGCCACCGCCTCGGCGGCGAAGACTTAGAGGTGAATGCCTGCGCTATTTCATTAATTTAGATCAGGCGGGTTTGCGCTTGGGATCGTCGAGAGCCGGATTGTAGAACAGCGACAGCACCAGGCTCTTGGCGATCCGTTCCGCCGTCGCCATGAACCAGGCCTTGGCCTCCGGCGACGGGGCGATGTCGTCGAGTGTTGCGGCAAACAGCGACAGCCACTTCGGAAAGAGATCCGGTGTCAGGTTTGCCACATGAGTATGCGCCTGCGCCGGCTTGCCGCCATAGGCGCCGCTGCGGAAGGCGACAGCCGACCAGAAGCCCTTCATTTTCGCCATATGCTCCGGCCAGCGGCCGGCCAGCTTGGCGTCGAACACCGGGCCGAGATCGGGATGCGTTAACACGCGCCCGTAAAAGGTCTCTACCAGCCTGTCGATGAAGGCCGCGTCGACGCCCATGTCCCGCATCTCGGCCTCCGCCCTTTCGCGGATCGCCGCGACATGAGCAGGGCGGCCCTGAATGTCATTGTCCATTCCAAAACCCCGGCGCCGCGTGATGCGGCAGCCTCCATATAGGTGTCTATGGCGGCGAGCCAAAGTCGCCCGCGCCGCTTGCGGCAATCTGTCAGCGCTGTAGCACTTTGAATTGCCTCACGCACTTGACCGTCATCGCCGTGTTCTTTAGATTTAGAATAATTCTAAAAATTGGAGAAGATCATGCTGGCGCGGTTTTTCAGATCCTCGAAACGATCCTTCGAGTCGCTGTCCGAGCAGGAGATCCTTGCCCTTGGGATCGCCTCCGAGGAAGACGATGCCCGCATCTATCTTGCCTATGCAGACAGACTGCGCCGCGAATTTCCGGCCTCGGCCAAGGTCTTCGAGGACATGGCCGAGGTCGAGGACACGCATCGCAAGTCGTTGATCGAGATCCATCGCCAGCGTTTCGGTGAGCGCATTCCGTTGATCCGGCGCGAGCATGTGGAGGGCTTCTACGAGCGCAAGCCGGACTGGCTCAGGGCAAACCTTTCGCTGGATGCGATGCGCCGGGAAACCGAGGCGATGGAGGAGCAGGCCTATCGCTTCTATGTCGAGGCGGCAAAGCGGACCTCGGACGCCTCGACGCGCCAGCTTCTCGGTGATCTCGCCCTCGCCGAACAGGGGCATGAAGATATTGCCCGCATGCTGGGCGACAAACATACGCCGGAAGACGTCAAGCACGACGAGGACGAGACAGTGCGCCGGCAATTCGTGCTGACCTATGTGCAGCCGGGCCTTGCCGGGCTGATGGATGGCTCGGTCTCGACGCTGGCGCCGATCTTCGCTGCCGCCTTCGCGACGCAGGATACCTGGCAGACCTTCCTCGTCGGACTTTCGGCCTCCGTCGGCGCCGGCATTTCGATGGGCTTCACCGAAGCCGCCCATGACGACGGCAAGATCTCCGGCAGAGGCTCGCCGGTCAAGCGCGGCCTTGCCTGCGGCATCATGACGGCGCTCGGCGGTCTCGGCCACGCACTGCCCTATCTGATCCCGCATTTCTGGACGGCGACGATCACCGCTGCCGTCGTTGTCTTCTTCGAACTCTGGGCCATCGCCTTCATCCAGAACCGCTACATGGAAACCCCTTTCCTGCGCGCCGCCTTCCAGGTGGTGCTCGGCGGCAGCCTGGTGCTCGGCGCCGGCATCCTGATCGGGAATGGGTGAGTTGCGGTCGGGCATAGCCCGAGCAATCGATCCAGTGAATCGATTGCAGCAACGAACGCCCTGAGCCAAAAGCGAAGGGTCGGGAGACGGTGCGGCGTCCGAAACCCACAAAACAAAAAGGCCGGCAAATCGCCGGCCTTTCCACATTCTCTATTGCAACCCTTACCGCAGAGCGCCGACCAGGACGTCGCGGCCGTTCTCGATGGTGACCCAGCGGCCGGCATTGTAGCTCGACTGGCGCTTGACGAAGGAATAGGGCGTCGCAAACCACGGCTTGACGTCGGAGGCGAGGTTATCGAGCACGAAATCGCCCTCGGCAGTGCGCAGCGTCAACACCGCATGGCCTTCGCCATCCGGCTTGCGCACGACCGTCATCAGCAGATCGGCCGCCGAAAAGCCGCGCTGGATCAGCATGCGGCGCTTCAGCAGAGCGAAATCCTCACAGTCACCGGCGGTGGTCGGATAGGCCCACACCTCATCCTTGCCGTAGATTTCCTTGTCGGTCATCGGCGTGATGGTGCGATTGACCGTGGCGTTGACCAAACGGACGAGCGACCACTTCCCCGGGTTCATGGCGACCGGGCCTGCGTTGCGGTTTGCGCCACATTCATTGCGGTGGATCTGACAGAAATCGTAGTGGCCGATCGGCTGTGAGGTGGCATTGCCCGTTACCATTGAAGCATTTCTGCTTGGGGCCGGTATGGCGGCCGTTGCCATCGCAAACACGGCCATCATGGCCACAAAAATACCCTTGATCCGCACGCCCGCTCTTTCCTTGCATCGCCCCTTATTTATTAACAAAGTGTTAATGGAGAGGGCCGGAAAGAGTCAATCGTTACTTCTTGGTAGGACCTTGCGACTCGCCGACATGGTTAAAATGCAACGGCGTGGGGACCTGTATCAGGCGAATTTATCCGCCGATGCCATTCAAGCGGGCATCTGCCTATTTGTTGATGAACGGATGATGCCTTTGACGGCGCTCACGAGCAGCGCAATGTCGCCGGGGCGGGAAAGGCGGTGGTCGCCGTCGCGGATGAAGGTCAGCACCACGTCGTCGGCGGGAAGATGTTCGACCAGTTTCAACGCATGTGCATGCGGCACATCAGCGTCTTTCATGCCCTGGAGGATATGCACCGGGCAGCCTGTTTCGATGATGCCGTCGAGCACCCGGTTCTCGCGGCCATCCTCGATCAGCGCCCGCGTATAGATGTTCGGTTCGGGACTATATTGCGAGCGCTCTTCGAAATAGCCGCGCTCGGCCAGCGACTTGCGCTCCTTGGCCTTCAGGTTCGGCTCGATCAGCTCGGAGGTGAAATCGGGTGCCGGGGCGATCAGCACCATGCCTTCGAGTTTTGGGCCTTCGAGCTTTGGGCCGCCCTGCCGCGCAAGCTCCTGCGCCAGCCTGAGCGCGATCCAGCCGCCCATCGACGAGCCGACGAGGATTATCCGATCGGGCGCGACATGGCGGATGACGGCAAGCGCCTCCTCCAGCCAGCGCGAGATCGTGCCGTCGCCGAAGCTGCCGCCGGAAAGTCCGTGGCCGGAATAATCGAGGCGGATGCAGGCGGCGCCAAGTTCCGCCGCCAGCCCGTCGAGTTCCACCGCCTTGGTGCCGCTCATGTCGGAGCGGTAGCCGGACAACCAGACGAGTGCCGGTGCGCCATTGCCGGCTCGCGCCGGGCGGACAAGCATGGCGATCTCACGCGCCGCCTCACCCTCGCCGACCGTCAGGAACTGCGGCTGGGCATTGGACAACTGATCGGACATCGGCGAAACTCCTGTTGTTTTGGCCTATAAAACAGATTCTTGGCAGGCTGACAGCGGGTGATTTTTCCGCTAAAGGATGATATTGACTCCGTTGCAGCGATGACGCGACACGTTTGTGCACCCCTGATTGGGAGCGCGATGCTGCAACGTTCCGAAACAACGCGAGGAGAATACGACCATTCGCAGACCTTTTAAAACCGACGCGCCCGTGAAGGACGGACCGCGCTCGAACCGTGAAATCCGCATTCCCAAAGTTCAGCTGATCGGGGCTGACGGTGAGAATATGGGCGTCGTGCCTACCGACCAGGCCTTGAGAATGGCGGAAGAAGCCGGCCTCGATCTCGTCGAAATTTCCCCCAATGTCGAACCGCCGGTGTGCAAGATCCTCGATCTAGGCAAGCTGAAATATGCTAACCAGAAGAAGGCTGCCGAGGCGCGCAAGAAGCAGAAGATCGTCGAAGTCAAAGAAATCAAGATGCGCCCGAACATCGACACCCATGATTATGAGGTTAAGATGAAGGCGATGGGTCGCTTCTTCGACGAAGGCGACAAGGTCAAGGTGACGCTGAAGTTCCGCGGCCGTGAAATGGCCCACCAGGAACTCGGCATGAAGCTTCTGCAGCAGGTCAAGGCTGATACGATCGAGTTCGCCAAGGTCGAAGCCGAACCGAAGCTCGAAGGCCGCCAGATGATGATGGTGCTGGCGCCGAAGTAAGCGCAAGGCAGTTTTTCGCCCAAGGCCGTCCGCAAGGGCGGCTTTTGTGCTTTCTGCCATTCTGCTTTGCGCCATTGTGTTTTCGGGTGAGCGAAGATTCCTCCGCCGCCCCGTTGCACTTTCATGACGCTGCGGTTATAAGCGCGCGTCCGAACTGACCGGCAGGGCATGCCGTGGCAGTTTCGAATGCTTGCGGAACGGTTCGTCGCCGATGCCGCAGATCAACAACAAACGCTCCCGCACCTTGTTGCGACGGCCGGAGAACCGGACTTCGCAGGAGGGCTTTTTTGATAAAGCGCGCAGGGAGGACAGAAGGAGTAGCAAAATGCCCAAGATGAAGACGAAGTCCTCTGCCAAGAAGCGGTTCAAAATCACCGCAACCGGCAAGGTCAAGGCTGCCGCTGCTGGCAAGCGCCATGGCATGATCAAGCGTACCAACAAGTTCATTCGCGATGCACGTGGCACCATGGTTCTCGCAGAACCGGATGGCCGCAAGGTTATCAAGAATTACCTGCCGAACGGTCTCTGAGACTCGTCCGCGAACGCTAGATTTAAGGAGATCATGATATGGCACGTGTAAAAAGAGGCGTCACCTCTCATGCCAAGCACAAGAAGGTTCTGAAGGCAGCAAAGGGCTTTTACGGCCGCCGCAAGAACACGATCCGTACCGCCAAGGCTGCTGTCGATCGTTCGAAGCAGTACGCCTACCGCGACCGCAAGGTCAACAAGCGCAACTTCCGTGCGCTTTGGATCCAGCGCATCAACGCCGCTGTGCGTGAATTCGGCCTGACCTACGGCCGCTTCATCGACGGCCTGAACAAGGCTGGCATCGAAGTCGACCGCAAGGTTCTCTCCGACATGGCGATCCACGAGCCGGAAGCATTCGGCGTGCTGGTCAGCGCTGCCAAGAAGGCTCTTGAATACCTCAAGGAAGCCGGCACGGCGAACGAGTTTGAAGGCGCGGTCAAGTAACCAGCGCTTCCCAAGCTTTTGAATTTATGATTTTGGGAAACCCGCGCTGGTTTGGGCTAGCGCGGGTTTTTCTTACTTTATATTCCTGGCGCCGGCCGGCGCCGCCTGCCTCCCGATCGCCCGCCTGATACTGGACGGAAAGAAGTGACAATGTCAGATATCGACCAGCTCAACACATCGCTGCTCGCCGAAATCGCCGCCGCCGATGACGAAACGGCCCTGGAAGCCGTGCGCGTTTCCGCCCTCGGCAAGAAGGGCTCCGTCTCCGAACTGTTGAAGACGCTCGGCGCCATGACGCCGGAAGAGCGCCAGAGCAAGGGCGCTGCGATCAACGTTCTGAAGAACGCAGTGACCGAGGCGCTTGGCGCCCGCAAGGCGACGCTGCGGCAAGCGGCGATCGATGCGCGGCTGAAGGCCGAGATGGTCGACGTCAGCCTGCCGGTGCGCTCTTCGCCGGCCGAACGCGGCCGCATCCATCCGATCAGCCAGATCGTCGACGAGATCACCGCGATCTTCGCCGACATGGGCTTCTCGATCGCCGAAGGTCCCGACATCGAGACCGATTATTACAATTTCACCGCGCTGAATTTCCCCGAGGGCCATCCGGCCCGCGAGATGCACGACACCTTCTTCTTCAACCCGGATGAGAATGGCGAGCGCAAGGTCCTGCGCACCCATACCTCGCCGGTGCAGGTGCGCACCATGGAGGCGCAGACACCGCCGATCCGCATCATCATTCCCGGCAAGACCTACCGCCAGGACAGCGACGCCACGCATTCGCCGATGTTCCATCAGGTCGAAGGCCTGGTCGTCGACAAGAAGGCCAATGTCGCCAACCTCCGCTGGGTGCTGGAAGAATTCTGCAAGACCTTCTTCGAGGTCGACAGCGTGACGATGCGTTTTCGCCCGTCCTTCTTCCCCTTCACCGAGCCCTCTTTCGAGGTCGATATCCAGTGCGACCGCTCCGGCCCGATCGTCAAGTTCGGCGAGGGTACCGACTGGATGGAAATCCTCGGCTGCGGCATGGTCCACCCGAACGTGCTGCGTTACGGCGGGCTCGATCCGGACGAATATCAGGGTTTTGCCTGGGGCATGGGCCTCGACCGCATCGCCATGCTGAAATACGGCATGCCCGATCTGCGCGACTTCTTCAACGCCGACGTCCGCTGGATGACGCATTACGGCTTCCGCCCGCTCGACATGCCGACGCTGTTCGGCGGCCTCAGCGCTTGAACGGAGAATTGGGACGATGAAATTCACGCTCTCCTGGCTGAAAGAGCATCTGGAAACGGATGCCGGCCTCGATGAAATCTGCACGCGCCTGACCGAGATCGGACTGGAGGTCGAGGATGTCGACGACAAGGCGGCATTCAAGCCCTTCGTCATCGCGCGAGTCGTCTCGGCGGAAAAACATCCCCAGGCCGATCGGCTGAAGGTGCTGATGGTCGATACCGGTTCCGGCGCGCCGGTCCAGGTCGTCTGCGGCGCCCCGAATGCGCGCACCGGTCTCGTCGGCGCCTTTGCAGCGCCCGGAACCTATGTTCCCGGTATCGACGTGACGCTCGCTGTCGGCAATATCCGCGGTGTCGAAAGCCATGGCATGATGTGCTCCGAAAAGGAGCTTGAGATTTCCGACAGTCACGACGGCATCATCGATCTGCCCGAAGATGCGCCGGTCGGCCAGAGTTATGCCGCCTATGCTCATCTCGACGATCCCCTCATCGAGATCAACCTGACGCCCAACCGGCCGGATTGCACCAGCATCCACGGCATCGCCCGTGATCTCGCCGCTTCCGGTCTCGGTACGCTGAAGACGCGGCCCGCACCGTCCTTCGCTGTCGAAGGCGAGACGTCGGTGAAGCTGACGCTCGATCTCGACGACCCGAAGCTTTGCCCGGGTTTTGCGCTCCGCCTCGTGCGCGGCGTCAGGAACGGCCCGAGCCCGCGCTGGATGCAGCAGCGGCTGATCGCCATCGGCCTGCGCCCCATCAACGCGCTTGTTGACGTCACCAATTACATGACCTTCGATCAGGGGCGGCCGATCCACGTCTTCGATGCCGCCAAGATTAAGGGCAACCTGACCGTCCGCCGTGCCGCCGAAGGCGAGACGGTTCTGGCGCTCGACCAGCGCGAATACAAGCTCTCGCCGAACAACGTCGTCATCTCCGATGAGGATGGCATCGAATCGATCGGTGGCATCATGGGCGGCGAACATTCCGGCTGCGACGAGAACACCGTCGACGTGTTGATCGAATCCGCCCTCTGGGACCCGATGAACATCGCCAAATCAGGCCGCAGCCTCGGCATCATCACCGATGCCCGCTACCGCTTCGAACGCGGCGTCGATCCGGAGTACATGGTCCCCGGTCTCGAACGCACGACGGAACTGGTGCTGGAACTTTGCGGCGGTAAACCCGCCAAGGCCGAGATCGTTGGTTACCAGGGTCATGAACAGAAGATCGTCGATTTCCCCTATTCCGAGGTCAAGCGCCTGACGGGCCTCGACGTCTCGAATGCGGAAAGCAACACGATTCTGACGCGCCTTGGCTTCACGGTCTCCGGTTCCGGCGAGCGGGTCTCCGTCGCCGTTCCCTCCTGGCGTCCCGATGTCGACGGCAAGGCCGATCTCGTGGAAGAGGTCATGCGCATCCACGGCGTCGACAATATCAAGCCGGCGCCGCTCGAAAGTCACGCGGCCGTCAACGGCAAGATCCTGACGACGCTGCAGATCCGCACCCGCCTTGCCAAGCGGGCGCTGGCCGCGCGCGGCATGCTCGAAGCCGTCACCTGGTCCTTCATTCCGGAAGACCAGGCAAAGCTGTTCGGCGGCGGCTCGCCCGCCCTCAAGCTTGCCAACCCGATCGCCGCCGAAATGTCGGATATGCGCCCCTCGCTGCTGCCGGGCCTGCTGTCAGCCGCCCAGCGCAATGCCGACAAGGGTTACGCCGACGTCGCCCTCTTCGAGGTCTCCGGCACCTATGAGAACGATCGGCCGGACGGTCAGCGCCGCGTGGCCGGCGGCATTCGCCGCGGCACGGCCTCGCTTGCCGGCGCCGGTCGCGCCTGGTCGAACGTCGCCAAGGGCGGTGGCAAGCCGGTCGATGTCTTCGACGCCAAGGCCGACGCGCTCGCCGTCATCGAAGCCTGCGGCCTGCCGATGGGCAATATCCAGATCGAGCAGGGCGGGCCGGAATGGTATCATCCCGGCCGCTCCGGCACGATCAAGATCGGGCCGAAGGTCGTGCTCGGCTATTTCGGCGAATTCCATCCGCTGACGCTGGAAGCGCTTGATGTCTCCGGCGCGCTCTGCGGCTTCGAGGTCTATGTCGACGCCATGCCGGACGCCAAGCGCAAGGCGACGCGCACCAAGCCGGCGCTCGAACTGTCGCCTTTCCAGGTGGTACGGCGTGACTTCGCCTTCGTCGTCGACAAGACGGTGGAAGCCGGCGCCATCGTCAAGGCCGCAACAGGCGCCGACCGCAAGCTGGTGACCGGCGTCAATGTCTTCGACATTTTCGAGGGCGCATCGGTTGGCGACGGCAAGAAGTCGGTGGCGATCGAGGTGCAGATCCAGCCGGTCGAACGCACGCTGACGGACGAAGATTTCGAGGCGCTGACGCAGAAGATCGTCGCCAGCGTGACGAAATTCACCGGCGGTGTCCTCAGAAGCTGAGCTTCACCCAGCGTCGTCAAATAATGGACCGGTCGCGAATAGCGGCCGGTCTTTTCACAGATGCAGATGGAAGAGTTTGCCGACGATCGTCCAGCGGCCGTCGATCTTCAGCAGCGAGAGATAATCGGTAAAGCGCATGCCGGCGAAATCGTCGGTGACCTTGACGCTTGCCGCATCGCCCTCGACGTCGACGCTCTGGATATCCATGTAGGGCTGCGTGCCGGGCGGCGCCGGCTCCTCCGCCAGGATCGCGGCGATGAATTCGTCCCGCGTCAGCCATTCGACGGCATTCTCATAATGGCCGATGATCGAGCTTTTCGGGTGAAAGGCCTTTTTCAAGGCTGCCTCATTGGCGAAGGCCATGCCTTCGACATAGAGATGAACCGTCTGTTCGACTGCCTGCCTGTCCGACATATTTTCATCCCGTTCTTCGAGATGGCGTTAGATAGTTTCGCCAGCCCCGAAGGCAAGCCCGGCCGGTTGTGGCCGACCGGGCTTTTCAGGTTCAGATGTTCGTCATGGCAAGCGAGGCGTCCGAATAGCGCTTGCCGGCAACCTGCCCGGCTGGGATGACCTCTTCAAGCCTCGCAAGTTCCGCCGGGCTCAGCACGATATCGGCGGCCGCGGCGTTCTGTTCGAGATGATGAAGCTTGCGGGCGCCGGGGATCGGCACGATGTCGTCGCCCTGGTTCAACACCCAGGCCAGCGCCAGCTGTGCTGTCGTCACGCCTTTCTCGTCGGCAAGCCGCTCGAGCGTCGCCACGAGAGCGGCATTGGCGTCGAAATTTTCCGCCTGGAAACGCGGCACCTGCCGGCGGAAATCGTCCGCGTCGAGATCCTCCGCCTTGCGGATCGCCCCGGTCAGGAAGCCGCGCCCCAGCGGGCTGTAGGGCACGAAGCCGATGCCGAGTTCGCGGCATGTCGCAAGCACCTCCTCTTCGGGATCGCGCGTCCAGAGCGAATATTCGCTCTGGAGGGCTGCGATCGGATGGACCGCATGCGCGCGGCGAATGGTGACGCTGCCGGCTTCCGAAAGTCCGAGCGCGCGGACTTTCCCTTCCTTCACCAGCTCTGCCATGACGCCGACCGTCTCTTCGATCGGCACGTTGGGATCGACCCGGTGCTGGTAGAAGAGGTCGATGGTTTCGATGCCGAGGCGTTTCAGCGAGGCCTCGGCCACCACCCGCACGTGCTCGGGGCGGCTGTCGACGCCGGCTATGGCGGCAATACCCGGCTTGCTGGCGTCGATCTTGAAGCCGAATTTGGTGGCGATCACCACGCGGTCGCGGAACGGCTTCAACGCTCTGCCAAGAAGAACCTCGTTGGTAAAGGGACCATAGACTTCGGCGGTGTCGAAGAAGGTCACGCCGAGATCGATGGCGCGATGCAGTGTCTTGATCGATTCCGCATCGTCGCTGGCGCCATAGGCAAAGCTCATGCCCATGCAGCCAAGACCGACGGCAGAGACGGTCAGATCGTTTCCGAGTTTCCGGGTTTTCATGATGCGCTCCTTTTTGAGCTGTTTTGAACCGCCAGAGCATGATGCCGAAAAGTGTGAGCGGTTTTCGGACGACATCATGCTCTAACTATTTAATTCAGAACAGGATTCAGATTTTGGGCCGACCGGCCTGAAATCATCCTGTTCTGGGGTTGTTGCGGTACGGGCAGACCATATCGCTGCGGCATCAATCAGAAAATACATGCAGTTTCTAACAGGTTGTTCTATCATTTCGATCAATGAACAGAACACAGCTCTCACAACTCGCCGTTCTCGCCGCCGTCTCGGAGCATCGCAGCTTCCGGGCCGCGGCGAAGGAACTCCTCGTCGCACCGTCGGCCGTCAGCCATGCGATCTCCAGCCTCGAAGAAAGTCTGGGGGTGCGGCTGCTGGCGCGCACTACCCGCAGCGTCGCGCCAACGGAGGAGGGCCGCCTGCTTCTCGAAAGACTTCGTCCCGCACTCGAGGAGATCGATATTGCCTTGGAGGCCGTCCGCGATACGCGCGGCAAGCCGGCCGGAAACCTGCGCATCACTGCGCCGCGCTTCGCCTCCGATCTCCTGCTCGCCCCGCGCCTCGGCGATTTTCTCAATCTCTATCCCGATATTACCCTGGAGATCGCCAATGAGGATGGCTTCACCGATATCGTCAAGGAGGGTTTCGATGCCGGTATCCGGCTGGAGGAGAGCCTGGAGGCTGATATGATCGCGGTCGGGGTCTCGCCCAATCTGACGACGGTAATCGCCGCTTCGCCCGAATATTTCGAGCATCATCCGAAGCCGGAGCATCCGCGCGATCTCGTCCATCATCGCTGCATCAAGCGGCGCTTCACCAACGGCTCGATCTATCGCTGGGAATTCGAAAAGAACGGGCAGGAACTTGTCGTTTCAGTCGACGGGCCGCTGATCGTCAGCGAGGACCGGCTGGCCCTGCTCGCGGCGCTGAACGGTGCGGGTCTTGCCTATCTCTTCGACATGCGGGTCAATGCCGAACTGGCGAGCGGCAAGCTTGTGCGGGTGCTGGAGGATTGGTGCGCGCCGTATTCCGGGCCGTTTCTCTATTATCCCACCCGGCGGCAGATGCGCCCGGCGCTGCGCGCCTTCATCGATTTCTTCAGATACAGCGCGCAGGATACGGGCGGCGGCGGCCGGTAAGGAATGGGGACCGGGCCGCCCGTTTTTATTAGGGCGCCATGTGCATCAGGCAGCCTTTGCCTTCTGGTTTGCCGCCGTGGTGGCGAGCTGGGAGAGGGTCTTGTCGGTGGCCGTTTCCTGCTGCAGCGTCTGGTCGAGCAGGCCGACGACCTCCTTCAGACCGAGCGTCGCGGCCCAGGTCTTCAGCGTGCCGTAGCGGGCGATTTCATAATGCTCGACGGCTTGAGCCGCAGAAATCAGGCCGGCATCGAGAGCTGACGTGCCCTTGAATTCCTCCATGATTTCCTCGCCCTCGGCGATGATGCCCTGGATTGCCTCGCAGGTCTTGCCCTGGGCGCGTTTGCCGATCAGCTCGAAAACCTGCTGCAGGCGCTCGACCTGCCCTTCGGTTTCCTCACGGTGCTTTTCGAAGCCCTTCTTCAGTTCGGGGGATTGGGCGGCGCGTGCCATCTTCGGCAGGGCGCGCAATATCTGCCGTTCGGCAAAGTAGATGTCCTTGAGGGTGTCGTAGAAGAGATCTTCCAACGTCTTTTCCTTGGCCATTTTCTCGATCCTTGTTCTGGGGAAAACCGCGAATGCGGCGACACATTAAGAAGAGAAGACCACGCTAATTGTTCCCGATCGATTTCGGGTGGACTGGAAATCGGTGCCGGGCGATGATTCCTGCCGTCGATGTGGGAGGTAAAGTCATGCGAAAGCCGAATTCCATGAAGGGTCTGGAGGAACTTGGCCGCGTGCGGCTGTCGCAAAACTTCTTCCTCCGCGATTTCCTGCATTCCGAAATCGCCGATTTTTACCGCATCCCCAATATCCCCGAGGATCCCGATCTGGCGATCGAGGCGGGCAAGAGGCTCTGCGGGGAATTGCTGGAGCCGCTAGAGGCAACGTTCGGGCGCCTGCATATCCGTTCCGGCTATCGCTCGCCCGCGGTCAACAGGTTCGGCAATGAGAACAAGCTGAACTGCTCGACCAATGCCGCCACATCAGCGCATCACATCTGGGATATGAGGGACTTTGACGGCTGCATGGGCGCAGCCGTCTGCATTGCCGTGCCATGGATGATCGACCACTACCACGAGGAAAGTGACTGGCAGCGGCTCGCCTGGTGGATTCACGACCACCTGCCTTATGCCTCGCTCTGTTTCTTCCCGAAGCTCTGGGCCTTCAATATCCAATGGCACGAACGGCCGAAACGGGTGATCCAGGGCTATATCAGTCCGCGCGGCATCCTGACCAAACCCGGCATGGCCAATTGGGAAGGCGATCATGCCGCCTTTTACGAAGGCTTTCCCCCGCTCAGAAACTGATGCGGTGGTCAGAAGCTGATGCGATAGCGGATATGGCCGTCGCTTTCGACATAGCTGTCGTAGAGCGCCCGCGCCGTTCTGTTCTGCTCGCTCGTATGCCAATAGAGCCGCGACCAGCCCTTGGCTTTGCAGGTTGAAACGAGATCGTCCATCAGTGCCCGCCCGACGCCTTTGCCGCGCGCTTCGGCATCGACGAACAGGTCTTCGAGATAGCAGTCCTTGCCGCGGATCCACGTGCCCTCATGCGTGAGATAGAGCGCAAAGCCCATCATCCTGCCGTCGACCTCGGCGACACGCATCGCGATTGCCGACGCCGGATCGAAGACCCGGCGCCATGTCTGATCGGTGATATCGGCATCGACCGCGACTTCGTAAAAGGCAAGGTAGGCCGCCCAAAGTTCGCGCCAGCGGGCTTCGTCCTCGGGGCGGGCCTCGCGTATCGTCACGGTCATGGCGTCTCTTTCTTTCAGGCGCCGGCTTGGTCGAGCAGCGCCATCGCGTCATCGGAAAGCGCAAGTGTCGCCGATTTCGCCAGGCTTTCAAGCTGCGAAAGGCTGGTCGCGCTGGCGATCGGCGCCGTCACGCCCTTCTTGCGCAGCAGCCAGGCGAGCGAAATTTCCGCGGGCTTGGCGCCGGTTTCGGCCGAAAGCTTGTCGAGCGCGGCCAGGATGCGCAGGCCTTTGTCATCGAAATATTTCGAAACCCGGCCCTCGCGCGCGCGGCCTTCCGTATCGGCCTTGTTGCGGTATTTGCCGGTGAGGAAGCCGGCGGCGAGGCTGAAATAGGTGATGACGCCGATGTCTTCCTTGACGCAGAGATCGGCAAGCGGCCCCTCGAAGCTGGCGCGCTCATAGAGATTATATTCCGGCTGCAGCACATCGTAACGCGGCAGGCCGGCCTTCTCGGCAGCGTCGAACGAGGCCTGAAGCAGTTTCGCGTCATAGTTCGAGCAGCCGATGGCACGGATCTTGCCCTGCTGCTTCAGCTTGGCAAAGGCGCCGAGCGTTTCCACGTGCGGCGTATCGGCATCTGGCCAGTGCGAGAGATAGAGGTCGATATAGTCGGTCTGCAGCCGGCGCAGCGAATCCTCGACCGCCTTGAGGATATAGGTCTCCTTCAGCGTCTTTCCCTGTCCCATGTCGGAACCGACCTTGGTGACGATGACAGCCTTGTCGCGGGAAACCCTGGCTTGGCTTAGCCAGCGCCCGATGATCTCCTCGGAATCGCCACCCTTGTTGCCCGGAACCCAGGCGGAATAGACATCGGCCGTATCGATCGTGTTCAGGCCCGCATCGAAGAAGGCGTCGAGAATGGCGAAGGATGTTTTCTCGTCGGCCGTCCAGCCGAAGACATTGCCGCCGATGACGATCGGCGCGACCGAAAGACCTGTTTTTCCAAGCCGGCGCATTTCCATAACGCTCTCCAGAAGTGTGAAGGAATTGAAATCGCGAATACGGCAGAACGCCGCCCTGACAGAACCTAGCGCATTCCGGGCATCCGGGAAGGCAAACCTCCGATTTCAGGTCGCGCCATTGCGCCGCAGCCAAGGCCTGAATATGGTTCGCGGAAATCTGTTTGGGAGGCTTGGATCATGCTGCGCTTCGGTATCATTTCAACGGCGAAGATCGGCCGCGACAATGTCGTTCCGGCGATCCAGGATGCGGAAAATTGCGTCGTCACGGCGATTGCCAGCCGTGATCTGACGCGCGCAAGGGAGATGGCCGATCGCTTCTCGGTGCCGCATGCCTTCGGCTCCTACGAGGAGATGCTGGCCTCCGACGTCATCGACGCCGTCTACATCCCGCTGCCGACCTCGCAGCATATCGAATGGTCGATCAAATCAGCCGATGCCGGCAAGCACGTGCTTTGCGAAAAGCCGCTGGCGCTGAAATCAGGCGATATCGACGACGTGATCGCCGCTCGCGACCGCAACCGGGTGGTGGTCACCGAAGCCTATATGATCAACTATTCGCCGGTCTGGCAGAAGGTGCGCTCGTTGATCGATGAGGGCGCGATCGGGTCGCTCCGGCATGTGCAGGGCGCCTTCACCTATTTTAACCGCGACCCCGCCAATATGCGCAACGTTCCCGAGCTCGGCGGTGGCGGCCTTCCCGATATCGGCGTCTATCCCGTCATGAGCACGCGCTTTTCCACTGGCAAGGAGCCGCTCTGGATCCAGGCGATCACCGAGCGCGATGCGGATTTCGGCACGGATATCTATTCGAGCGTCAAGGCCGATTTCGGCGATTTCGAGCTGAGCTTCTATATCTCGACGCAGATGGCCAACCGTCAGGTCATGGTCTTTCACGGCACCGAAGGTTACATCGAGGTCAAGTCGCCGTTCAACGCCAATCGCTGGGGCCCGGAAGAGATCGAGCTTGCCGACCGCAGCCACAGGGAATCGCGCATCTTCCGCTTCCAGGACAGCCGCCAGTACAAGCGGCAGGTCGAGGCCTTCGCCCGGGCGGTGACGAACGGCAAGGAAGAGATCGTCACGCTCGAAAATTCGAAGCTGAACCAGAAGGTGATCGACGCGATCTATCGCGCCAGCGAGAAGGACGGCTGGGAGGCAGTCTAGCGCATAACCCCGAAAATCGGGATCGATTTTCGGAAAGGATTATGCGCCAATTTAAAGTGTTAGCGCGTCCTTTTGGACGCGCGGCGCTCTAATCACTCGGCGCGGAAGACGAAGCGCGAATAGCCGAAAAAGCTGAAGACCATCGAGGCGAGGTTGGCGACCACCATGGCCGCAAGCGGCTGAAGTGCCGGCAGCGACAGCAGAAGGGCGCAATAGAGTCCGTAATTGACCAGCGCTGCCGTCACCCCGACCGAGCCGTAGCGGAAACCTTCGGCGGCAAGCGAGCGGCCGGTGCGATCGAAGGTGAAGCGCCGGTTGAAAGCCCAGGTCGCCGCCATGGCGAAGGCGATCGCGGCGAGCCGCGCCAGAAACGGCCCGAGCGGCGTCAGATGGAGCAGCGCCGATAGGATGCCGGCATCGACGAGGAAGCCGATGCCGCCGGCAATAGTGAAGCGGATGAGCTTTTTCATGCCGCGTCCGCCTTGCCGGGACGGGCGCGCGATACCGGCCCTGCGTCGCTGAGCGGCGCCTTCAGCGCGCTCAGCCTCTCCAGGCCCATATAATGGATACGAAGCTGTTCGGCGCGGGCACGCGCAACGGAATCCAGGATGACGCCGGCGGTAAACAGCATGAAGGATATCATCATCAGCGCCGTCGACAGCACCCAGGTCGGCATGCGGCTGACGAGACCCGTCTCGAAATATTCCGCCAGCACCGGCGCCATGAAGCCGAGGCTCGCCAGCATGAAGGTGGCGCTGATTGCGCTGAAAAAGGCGAAGGGCCGGGTTTCCTTCATCAGCATCGCGAACATCCAGAGGATCTTGGCGCCGTCGCGGAATGTCGAAAGCTTGGAATGCGAGCCTTCCGGCCGGCGGCCGTAGTCGAGCTCCAGCTCGCTGACCGGCAGCTTCAGCCGGGAGGCATGCACGGACATCTCGGTTTCGATCTCGAAGCCGCCTGATACAGCCGGGAAACTCTTGACGAAGCGGCGCGAAAACGCGCGGTAGCCGGAGAAGATATCGGTGAAGTCAGGGCCGAAGATCATCCGGTAGAGCAGGTTGAAAAGCCGGTTTCCAATCGCATGGCCCTGACGGCCGGCATCGTCATGCACGCCGCGGCGAGTGCCGACCACCATGTCGGCGCGCTCCGTCAGCAGCGTGCGCACCAGCTCTTCGGCATCCTCCGGGGCATAGGTGCCGTCACCGTCGGCGATGATGTAGATGTCGGCGTCGATGTCGGCGAACATGCGGCGCACGACATGGCCCTTGCCCTGGCGCCGCTCGCGCACCACATGCGCGCCGGCAAGCATTGCCTGCAGAGCGGTGCCGTCGGTGGAATTGTTGTCGTAGACATGGATCGCAGCATCGGGCAGCGTCGCCCGGAAGCCCTGGACGACAGGGCCGATCGTCGCCGCTTCATTATAGCATGGAAGCAGGACGGCAATATTCAGATTGTCGGTACGCGATCGGGCCATGACTCTACTCGTTACACTTAAAGCCGCGCCCAGCCTAAATCACGCGCCGTTAATAAGACCCTATGACGCAGGCAAAATCGGCAGCTGCCACAAACGGCTTTACACTTTCTTGATCGGCGGCGGCTAAGCTTCGCCATCTGGAAACGAACCGCTAACCACAATGAACGCTGTGCAGTCGATCGCCCATGCATCCTCCGTAACCGGCGCCCGCAGGGGCGGGGTACGCGGCCTGCTGACGCGTCTCTGGCCAACCGTCATCGCCTATAGCGTCATCCTTGCCGCCGCCATCCTCATCACCAAGCTTTCCGGTGCCACCGATTACGTCGGCCCCGACAATGACGACGGAATGCGTCTCGTCGAAGTTCGAGATTTTCTGGCCGGGCAGGGCTGGTTCGATCTGATGCAATACCGCCTCGGCCTCGACGGCGGCACGCTGATGCACTGGTCGCGGCTGATCGACCTGCCGATCGCCTCGCTGATCTGGTTCTTCGGCCTGTTTGTACCCCATGAGACGGCCGAGGCGCTGGCGCTCGGCGTCTGGCCGGTATCGCTCATCCTGCCCGCCATGCTCGCCATGGCGGTTGCCGGTCGGCGCATCGGCGGCGTTGCCGCCATGCACATCAGTCTCGGCTTGACCGGTCTTGCGATCTACACCGGAAACCGTTTCGCGCCGGGCGCCATCGATCATCACAATGCGCAGCTGACTTTGGTCGCGACGATGATCGCGATGCTGCTGGATCCCGAGCGTCGCGCCTGGAGTTATGCGGTCGCCGGCATCGCGGCAGCGGTTGCCATCGCCATCGGCGCCGAGACGACACCTTTCGTCGCCGCGGTCTGCTTGACCATTGCCCTGCTCTGGGCATGGGAGGGCGAAGATTTCGCTGCCGCCGCGAGGGCCTTCGGGCTGGCGCTGGCGATTGCGATCAGCATCCTCTTCTTCGCAACAGTGCCGCCCCGGCTTTATTCGATGGTCACCTGCGACAATTTTTCGCTCGGCTATTACAGCCTGGCGGCGATCGGCGGCGGGTTACTGTTGTTTTCGGCGGTTTTTGCCAGCCGCCTGCGCCGGCCCCTGCGCTTTGCCGCGCTCGCCGTCGTCGGCGCCGGTGTTTTCGGTTCGGCGATCGTGATCGCACCGCAATGCCTGAGCGATCCGCTGGCCAGTCTCGATCCGATGCTGGTCGAGCTCTGGCTGAGGAATGTTTCGGAAGCGCAGTCGTTTTTCGTTCTCGGGCGCACCGATCCCTTCTCGATCGGTGGCTTCTATGCGGCCGGCCTGTTCGGTATCGCCGTCTGCATCTTCCGCGTCGCTCAGCGTGACCGCGTGCAGATCCACCTGATCCTGCTCTTCCTGCTGATGACGAGCTGGGCAATCGCATTGGTCCAGGTGCGCGGTTCCACGTTCTCAAACCTGATCTCGATCCTGCCGCTTGCCCTGCTGATCATTGATATCAAGCGCATCTCCAACGGCGACAGCGAGAATGTCGCCGCCGCCTTCATCTATATCGTGACCGTGCTCGCCAGTGCTCCGGCCGCCTGGGCCGTCGGTGGCGGGTTTATCTCGCTGCAGATGGAGAATGCTGCCCAGAAGAACGCAGCGAAGCCGCCAAAGGAAATTTCCTGCACATCGCAAGCGGCGCTGGCGCCGCTCGCCGGGCTACCGGCCGGACTGATCTCCGCGCCGTCGGAAATGGGGGTGCCGATCCTCCGCTTCACCAAGAACCGGGTTCTCTCCGCGCCCTATCATCGCAATCAGGGCGGCATGCTGACGGAACTGCATATCGGCCTGGCGGAGCCTCAGGAGGCGGAAGCCTTCCTCAAGGGGACTGGCGTGACGGCGCTTGCCTTCTGCCCCGGCGACCTGCAGACGCGCGAGATCGCCAAGCTGAAGCCGGATGGGCTCTATGCGCAACTCGGCAAGGGGAATATCCCGCCCTATCTGGAACCGCTTCCGAAGGCGGCCGACGTGGGCGTGCAATTCTTTCGCTATCGGCCGGCGATGAATTGACGCCGGCAAGTTTCAAGGATGGACTAAAGCATGTCGCGCAAAACTGTGCGGCGGCTTTGCGATAACGACATGCGTTTGAGATAAGGACCTAAAGCGCGAGGAGCGATCTGAAAGATCGCGACGCGCTTTCAGTGTGAGACACGCGTGGCGCGACGGAGGCGCTGATTGGCAAAGAGCCCGAGCACGAAGAGCATGAGGCCGCCATTATAGCCGAGCACGGCATAGACGAATGCCAGAATGGACACCGGGCCGGGCGAGGTTATCGCCGCCAGCGCGAATGTCATTCCGATCAACGCGGCGACCAACGCGATCACGCCAGCCGAGCGCATTTGCCCGGCGCTGATGCCCAATGCTGCTGGCTGTGAGAATAATCATTTCAGCACCTTCCCAGAGATAACGAGGGGAAGCATAGGAAGCGCCAACTAACAAAGATTTACCGGCAGGCTTTGCCGAAAAGCCTTTGTATTGCGGTGGTTAGCAATCCCTTTCATGTGAAACGCATTGTCTAACTATACGTTCCGCAACAAAACAGATTTACTCGATTTTGTTGTTTGTCCACCTGGCTGCAACGAGTGCATGTGCAGGATGCGTTGAGACGAGCGCGCTCGACGCAACGGCGACGAACCCTCCCGCCAACGATTTCAACGGCCGGGAAAACCAAGCCCCGCCCCCAATGCCGACCTTCCCGTTTACCGCTGATCGACATAGAAAGGAGGGATGAGCAACGTCTTCGACAGCGATTCGCCGACCAACCTTGCCGAATATTCGGTTTCGGAGCTTTCCGGCTCGATCAAGCGCACCGTCGAAACCGCCTTTGACCAGGTTCGCGTGCGCGGCGAGATCTCAGGCTATCGTGGGCCGCACTCCTCGGGCCATGCCTATTTCGCGCTGAAGGACGACCGCGCCCGCATCGACGCCGTCATCTGGAAGGGCACCTTCTCGCGGCTGAAGTTCCGCCCGGAAGAAGGCATGGAAGTCATCGCCACCGGCAAGGTCACCACCTTTCCGGGCTCCTCGAAATATCAGATCGTCATCGAGACGCTGGAACCGGCCGGCGCCGGCGCGCTGATGGCGCTGATCGAGGAGCGCAAGCGCAAGCTCGGCGCTGAGGGCCTGTTCGATGCCGCCCGCAAGAAGCGGCTGCCCTTCATGCCCAGCGTAATTGGCGTCGTCACCTCGCCGACCGGCGCGGTGATCCGCGATATTCTTCACCGCATCTCCGATCGTTTTCCCGTGCACGTCCTTGTCTGGCCGGTGAAGGTTCAGGGCGAGGGGTCCGGCGAGGAGGTGGCGAACGCCATCCGCGGCTTCAACGCGCTGGAGCCGGCCGGCGCCATTCCGCGCCCGGAGGTGCTGATCGTCGCGCGCGGTGGCGGCAGTCTGGAAGATCTCTGGAGCTTCAACGACGAAATCGTTGTGCGCGCTGCGGCCGAAAGCGAAATACCGCTGATCTCGGCCGTCGGCCATGAGACCGACTGGACGCTGATCGACTATGCCGCCGATGTCCGTGCTCCCACGCCGACAGGGGCTGCCGAAATGGCGGTGCCCGTCAAGGCGGAGCTCGAGGCGCAGGCCGCCGCTCTTGCCGCCCGCCTGCAGGGCTGCATGAACCGGCAAATGGATCAGCGCCGCCAGTCGGTGCGCGCGCTGATGCGGGCATTGCCGTCGCTCGATCAGTTGTTGGCGCTGCCCCGCCGCCGCTTCGACGAGGCGGCGACCGGCCTCGGCCGCGGGCTGGAGCTCAACACCCTCAACAAGCGCCGCGGCTTCGAGCGCGTCGGCTCGCATCTTCGCCCGGATCTGCTCGCCGGCCGCATCGCCGAGCGCCGCCAGACGCTGAACGAGCGCATGGCCAGGGCCGAGCGCATGGTCGAGCGGCTGATCGACCGCTCGAAATCACGCGTTGACCGCGCCGAAGCAATCCTCGCCTCGCTGCCTGCCCGGATGAAGACCCAGACCGACCGCGGCCGCGAACGCCTTGGCAATCTTTCGCGCCATGCCGATACGGCGATCCGCCACCAGCTGACCCGTGCGCGCGCCGAGCTTTCTTCGCAAGACCGCGTGCTGCACTCGCTCTCCTATAAGAACGTGCTGAAGCGCGGTTACGCCGTCATTCGCGATGAGGATAACAGGCCGGTCTCGCAGGCTGCTCAACTCTCCGCCGGCATGGGCATCGCCATCGAATTCGCCGACGGTCGTGTCGGCGCCATGACCACGGAAGGCGGCACACCGCCGGCCGGTGCCAAGAAGCGCAGCGCAAAACCCGCAGAACCGCCGAAGCAGGGAAGCCTGTTCTGACAATGCGGATCCTACTGGTACTTGCCCATCCACTGGAGGACAGTTTCGCCGCCTCGGTGGCGCGAACGGCCCGCGAAGCACTGGAAGCCTCCGGCCATGTCGTCGATCTGCTCGATCTCTACCGCGAAGATTTCGATCCGCGTCTTTCCGAAGCTGAACGCCGCGGCTATTTCGACGTGCCCTATGACACCTCAGCCGTTGCCGATACCGTTGTCCGCCTGAAGGCGGCCGATGGCCTGATCCTCGTCTTTCCGCAATGGTGGTTCAATTTCCCCGCCATTCTCAAGGGTTTCTTCGATCGTGTCTTCGCCCCCGGGGTCGCCTTCAGCCATGACGCCGGTGGCGGCCGTATCGTGCCGCAGCTTACCAATATCAGGCTGCTCTATGCGCTGACGACGACAGGCTCGCCCTGGTGGCTGGTGCGTCTCTATATGGGCGATCCGGTGCGCCGGCTCTTGAAGCGCGGCATCGCCGCCTTCTGCTCGAAGCGGCTGAATTTCAAGATGCTCAGCCTGCACGACATGGACCGCGCCACCGATGCAAAGCGGACGGTGCATCTCGATCGCGTGCGCAAGCTGCTATCGGCGATCCGCTAAAGCAATTCCAGCAAACGTGTGCAGCGGGTTTGCGTTCGGATTGCTAAAAAAAAACAGAGAGGATGATCGCTTGTCGCGATGCCGTGGGGCCGGCACGCCCTCCCTCCAGCCTCATCCTCCTACGTCGCACAATCGCATTCTACATGATCAGCAACGTACAAGGATGAGGGCTAGTTGTGGTGCGCCAGCGTCTGGCTCAGTCAGCCCACGAGGATGCCGCTCAGGCCCATTCGCCCTGCCGCATCACCGGAACCCGCGAACCATCCGGCTTGATGCCGTCGATATCGACGTTATCGGAGCCGATCATCCAGTCGATATGGATCAGGCTGGAATTGCCGCCCTGTGCCTTGATCTGCTCCTGGCTCAGTGTCGCGCCATCGAGGAAGCACTTGGAATAGCACTGGCCGAGCGCGATGTGGCAGGAGGCGTTTTCGTCGAACAGCGTGTTGTAGAACAGGATGCCGCTGGCCGAGATCGGTGAGGAATGTGGCACGAGCGCCACTTCGCCGAGCCGGCGCGCGCCCTCGTCGGTATCGAGCACCTTGTTCAAGACCTCTTCACCGCGAGAGGCCTTGGCCTCGACGATGCGCCCGCCCTCGAAATGCACCTGGATATTGTCGATCAGCGTGCCCTGGTGCGAAAGCGGCTTGGTGCTCGACACATGGCCTTCGACGCGCAGCGCATGCGGCGTGGTGAAGACTTCCTCCGTCGGGATGTTCGGATTGCAGGTAATGCCGTTTTTGGCGGTGGAAGCGCCGCCATGCCATTCATGCCCGTCGGCAAGGCCGACCGTCAGGTCGGTGCCAGGTCCCTTGAAATGCAGCGAGGCGAAACGCTCGCCGTTCAGCCAGGCGGAGCGCTTGGCAAGATTGGCATTGTGTTCGGTCCAGGCGGCGACCGGATCGCTGACGTCGACGCGCGAGGCGGCAAAGATCGCCTTGGCGAGCTTGGCGATCGCGATCGGCTCCGGATCGTCGGGGAAGACCACCTTGGCCCAGGATGGGTTCGGATAGGAGACGATGTTCCAGTTGATGTCGAAATTCGAGATTTTTTCCAGCGCCGGCTTATAGGCGGTGGAATTGGCGCGATTGGCGCGGCCGACCTTGCCGGCATCCTGCTCGGATAGCAGCATCGGATTGTCGCCGGCGACCGCGAGACGGGCCGCCCCGTTGGCATAGGCCTTGGCCATGCCCTCGTAGAGCCAGCCGGAGGCGCGGTCAAAGCTCTCGTCGCTGCCATATTGATAGCGCGCCAGCGTCGTCTCCTCGTCGGAATAGAAGGCGGAGACCAGCCCTGCGCCGGCCTGATAGGCGTGCTTGGTGATCAGGCGAACCAGCGGCAGCGCCACGACAGGTGCGGTGATCACCAGATCCTGACCTTTCTGCAGTTGCAGCCCGACCTTGATGGCGACTTCCGCAAGCTTTTCCAGCTTGACGGGATCAACGGTGTTCTGGCTCTGGGGCATGAAAGTCATGGTTCAACCTGCCTTCTGTCATCGACGGTGGGAGGCGGGAAGACTTAGACCCGTTTGCGGCGAAAATGAAGCGTATTGCCGCCGAATTGCAAGCGGCCGGATATATGTCCGGCCGCCGGACGCGCTTCAGGCGGCGGCAGCTTGCCTGAGCAGGATTGAGTTATGCTTTTCGAGGAATTCCATCAGCCGCTGCGGGTAGTCCGCGCCGACAGCGGCCCTGACGCTCGCCCGCTCGGAGAGCGCCTTGCGCCAGCGCGCCACCCGCTCAAGCCCTTCGAAGATGCCGCTGTCGCCGAGCGTGTCGAAGAGATCGAAATACCGAAAGACCGGCGCGAAGACGGCGTCGACGAGGCTGAAGTCGTTGCCGGCGAAATAAGGCCCATCCGTCAGCACACCCTCGAGCGTCGCGAATTTGGCGATGAGCGCCTTGCGCTTGGCCTCCAGCGGGTCCGCATCCTGTGCCGTCTCATAGCCCCAGAGATCGGAAAGCACGGACGAGCCGAATTCCATCCAGCCGCGATGGCGGGCACGCGTCAGCGGGTGTTTGGGATGCAGCGTGACGCCCGGCTGCGTTTCCTCCAGATATTCGCAGATGACGCTGCTTTCGAACAGCACCGCCTCGCTGCCGTCCTCTTCCTCGATCCGCAGCAGCGGCACCTTGCCGAGCGGCGAGATCTGCAGGAACCAGTCCGGCTTGTTGGCAAGATCGATGTTGATGCGCTCGAAGGGCACGCCCTTTTCGAGAAGCGCGATCGCGGCGCGCTGCACATAGGGGCAGAGATGATGGCTGACGAGGGTAAGTTTGCTCATGACGGTCTCCATGCGGCGATGATAGATGTAACTGCATCTAATATCGCTTGCGGCGGAATTCAAGATAGATGTAATTGCATTTATGTCCGAAAAAACGTCGAATCCGAGCGAAGCGGTCACCTCTGCCTGGACGAGCATCATGCGCGCCCGCGAACGCTTGCTTGCTGCCATCGAAGCCGATCTGAAGGCGGCCGGCATGCCGCCGCTTGCCTGGTATGACGTGCTTTGGGAATTGACGCGCTCGGAAGATGGCAAGCTGCGCCCCTACGAGATCGAAGAGCGGACATTGCTGGCGCAGTATAATCTTTCCCGGATGATCGATCGGTTGGAAAAAGAGGGGCTGGTCCGGCGCGAGGCCTTCGCTGAAGATGGGCGCGGCCGCTGGGTGGTGATGTCAGATGCCGGCCGAAAGCTTCGCGAGCGCATGTGGACCGTCTATGCCAGATCGATCGAGACCCATATCGGCTGCAAGCTTGCCGACAACGAGGCGAAGACGATCGCCGGCCTGCTTGACCGCTTCCTCTAGATTCAACAGTAAGAGCATGATGTCATCCGAAAACCGTCTACACTTTTCGGCATCATGCTCCGATCAGGCAATCAGCGGCGCGGCGACAGCCTTCAGCACCTTCAACGCAGCCTTCGGATCGAGCCGCACCTGCAGCCCGCGCTGCCCACCATTGATATAGACCAGCGGTTCGCCAAGGGCGGCTTCCTCGATCGCCGTCGGCACGGTCTTCTTCTGGCCGAACGGGCTGATGCCGCCGACATGATAGCCCGTCAGCCGCTCGGCATCGGCAGGCTTCATCATGTTGGCCGATTTGCCGTGAAAGGCGCTCGCAAGCTTCTTCATGCTGACCTCGCGATCCGACGGTACGACGACGCAGACCGGTTTGCCGTCCACTTCCGCCATCAGCGTCTTCAACACCCGATGCGGCGCCTCGCCGAGCGCTTCGGCCGCCTGCAGCCCGACACGCTCAGCATTGGGGTCGTAGTCATAGGCATGAACTGTGAAGGCGACGCCCGCCTGCGAAAGAAGCTGTGTCGCGCGCGTGGTCTTGGACATCTCTTTCCCTCGTGAGCTCAGCGGGCCGCCTGTCAGCCTCCGAGCATACCGGCGTAAATCTCCGGCTTGAAGCCGATCAGCAGCTTGCCCTTCGCCTCCAGCACCGGCCGCTTGATCATCGACGGCTGGTCGAGCATCAGCTGGATTGCTTTCTCCCGGGTGAGGTCCTCGCGGTCGGCATCGGGCAGTTTGCGGAAGGTGGTGCCGGCGCGGTTGAGCACGGTGTCGAGGCCGGCTTCGTCGATCCAGGCTTCGAGATGGGCGCGGTCGATACCCAGCGCCTTGTAATCGTGAAATTCATAGGCGACGCTGTGTTCTTCCAGCCAGCTGCGGGCCTTCTTCATCGTGTCGCAATTCTTGATGCCATAGATGGTGACGGCCATGCCCGATCGATCTCCCTGTGATGCCAGCGAGATAACATGCACGAAGGCCGGCGCAAACGCCGTGCGACGTTTTATCCCCGAGCGCGTCGACAATCGCAGCAGGAGACGGCCCCGTTCAATTCTCCAGCGTGCCGGCCTTGCGGGAGGCCTTGCTGGGTTCGTCGCAGGCGATCTTCATCAGGTCGCCGCGCCGCCGCACCAGCCGGTCGGAGGTTCGGGTCAGGATCAGCCCGTCCTGCGGCGCGGTAAGCTCGATGCTGCCGCCCGGCTGTCCCGGCCGGGTGACGATCGTCGCCAGAAGGTCGCCTTCCGCAATCTTCTCGCCGATATCGCGATGGAAAAGCACGGCCCCGCCTTCTGGAGTGCGAATGATCTCGATATTATCGAGCGGCACGGCCGGACCGGAAAATGGCGTTGCCGCTGGCTTCCCTTCACTGACGATCCCCCGTGTCGCGAGGAAGTGCCAGAGCCCGTCGGCATCCTTTTTCGCCAGCACCGGATCGACATCGCGCTTGCCGCGCAGCTCGACAGTGACGGAGAGTTTGCCGGGCAGCCGGGATTGGCGCTCGCCGGGAACTTCATATTTCCATGCAAAGCCGACAGCCTCCTCGAAGGCCGAGCTTTCGCCATCCGAAAGCAACACGGCCTTCATGTCGAGTGAAGCGGCGAGATCGGCCGCCTCCGGCCAGAAGGCCTCGTCGATATAGGCATATTGCAGGGATTCGTCGTCGCAATGCAGGTCGAGCACGAGATCGGCCCCGAGCGCCATGTGCAGCAGCTGCCGCTTCAACCTGTCGGTAGCCGGGTAATCATCGAGGTCTTCGATCAGCGTGGCGCGATCCGCATTGGAGATCAGCGGGAAATCCCGGTTGAAATTGGTGCGCGAGCCCAAGTCGAAACGGCCCTGCAAATCGCCGAAATGGGATTGCGCCGCACCGATCGGATTGGCCTGCGGCACGATGGTGATATCGCCGGCGATCCCGCCTTGGCTCTCCGCTTGCCGCAGCCTCTCGCAGAGGAAATTCAAGAGCACTGTTCCCGGCAACTCGCCGGCATGCAGGGCCGCCTGGATATAGGTCTTCGGCGCCTTCGGATCGCCGCCCGTAAAGCGCAGCACCGGCAGCCGCCACTCCGTTCCCGGCGTATCTCCAGGGATGATGATCTCTGAAACGTCCATGCTGATTTCGCTCCCCGTGCAACACCTGAACGAGCTTTATGCGCAGAAGCTAGGCAAGCGCAAGCCGTGGCCAAGCGCATCAGCGGCACGGCCTTGCGGTCGGAGAGAAGCGGCTGAAGTGGACGTTCGACCGACATTGCAGCATCGCGATCTTTCCGGGAAGCCCGGCGCGCGCAAGAAACGGGTTGAAACAGCGGCCGTCTCATACGATTTTATGGGTCATCGCAAACGCGGAGCCTTTGTCATGGCTGAGACAATGCACCACTATCTCATCTTCGAAACCGCGAGCGGTTTCTGCGGCATCGCCTGGAGCGATGCCGGCATCACCCGCTTCCAGCTGCCGACCAAATCAGCGGAAGCGACCGAACGGCTGCTGTTGCGCCGCCTGTCGGATGCCGAATCCGGCGCACCGACGCCTGCTGTGCTCGAGACGGTCGCTGCGGTGAAGCGCTATTTCCAGGGCGAGGAGACGGATTTTTCCGGCGTCGAACTCGATCTTGCCGGTCAGGATGCCTTCTTCCGGGATATTTATGCGGCGGCACGGCGTGTCGGCTGGGGTCGCACGACCACTTACGGCGCGCTGGCGAAGGAGCTCGGCGTCGGGCCGGAAGCCGCCCGCGACGTCGGTCAGGCGATGGCGAAGAACCCGGTCGCTTTGATCATCCCCTGCCACCGGGTGCTGGCCGCCGGCGGCAAGATCGGCGGCTTCTCCGCTCCCGGCGGTTCGTCATCGAAAGCCCGCATGCTGGAACTCGAAGGCGTCAACCTTGCGCCGCCACCGCCTGCCCAGCAGTCGCTGGGTTTCTAGAGCAGTTCCGCAAAACCGCTCTAGACTTTTGCTGGAATTGCTTTGGCAAAATCTCAGCGGATCAATGCGGGCTGGCTGTCGGCCGGATGATGATCTCGCTGACATCGACATCATCAGGCTGGCTGACGGCGTAGAGGATCGAATTGGCGATGGCCTCGGGGCTGATCGTGATCGCCCTGAACGCCTTCATGGCATCCCGCGCCGTCGGATCGGTGATCGTCTCGGCCAGTTCCGATGTCGTCGTGCCGGGGGAGATGACGGTCACCCGGATGCGATCGGTTTCCTGCCGCAGCCCGTCCGAGATCGCCCGCACTGCGAATTTCGTCGCGCAATAGACCGCGGCGGTCGGAGAGACGCTGTGGCCGCCGATCGAAGACAGGTTGATGATCTGCCCCGATCCCTGCGCCTTCATGATCGGAAGGGCCGCCGCGATGCCGTAGAGAACGCCTTTGATATTGACGTCGACCATCCGGTCCCACTCGTCGACCTTGAGGGCGTCTAGCGGCGAGAGCGGCATGACCCCGGCATTGTTGACGATAACGTCCAGCCGGCCGAATTCGGACTTGGCAAAGCCTGCGAAGGCTTCCACATCCGCCCGGTCGGTGACGTCAAGCTTTTGCAGGCGCACCGACCCACCCTTTGCCGCGATGTCGGCGGCGAGTTCCTCCAGGCGCTCGGTGCGGCGCGCGCCAATCAGGACATGGGCGCCTGCGGCTGCCAGCACCTTTGCCGCAGCCTCTCCGATACCGCTGCTGGCTCCGGTGATGGCAATGACTTTTCCTTTGATATCAGACATTTCAAGCTCCATTTGCAGGCCGCTCGCCTGGCGATGCGGCTGAGGGTTTTCTTGGGGTTTAGCTTGGGAAATCGGCGCTGAGCGTCGTCTCCGCCCAGGCTTCGAAATTTGCGCGCAGCGCATCGAGTCGTTCGCGGGCGATCTTCAGGGCAGGTGCGCCGAGCAGCAGGCGCAGCGGCGGCTCGTCCGCCTCGAACGCCGATATGATTGCTGTCGCGGCTCGCACCGGATCGCCCGGCTGGTTGCCGGAGACCGAGCGGGTGACCTGGCGCCGCTTGCCGGATGTCTCGGCATAGTCGTCGATGATCGTACTGGATTCGACCATCGACCGGCCGGCCCAATCCGTGCGGAAGGCGCCCGGTTCGAGGATCGTCACATCGATGCCAAGCGATTTGACCTCATGCGAAAGCGATTCCGACAAGCCTTCGACCGCGAATTTGGTGGCGTGGTAGAGCCGGTTGCAGCAAAAGCGACGAGCCCGCCGAGCGAAGAGACGTTGAAGATATGTCCTTGCCGGCGTGAGCGCATGCCCGGCAGAACTTGCTTGGTGACAGCGATCAAACCGAACACATTGGTTTCGAACTGAGCGCGTATCTCGGCATCGTCGCCCTCTTCGATCGCCGAGAGGTAGCCGTAGCCGGCATTGTTGACGAGGACGTCGATCACGCCGAAATGCGTTTCCGCGTCATGAACCGCGCCGGCGATGGAGTTGCTGTCCGTCACATCGAGTGCAAGGGCAAGTGCGCGGTCACCGTGCTCTGCCGTGAGATCTGCCAGGGTCTCGGGTCTGCGCGCCGTCATGGCGGCGCGCCAGCCACGGGCGAGGACCGCTTCGGCGAGTGCCCGGCCGAGGCCGAACGATGCGCCGGTGATGAACCAGATGGGTGTTGGGGAAGACATGATCGTCATCCTTTCCGGCCGGCAAACCCGGCCTTATCCTTGGTGATGTTGCCTTTCAGGCGGCACGTCACTTGCGGCGAAGCACCATGCCGCCATGATGGAGGGTATTGCCGTCGACGAAATCGCCGTCGGCCGTAAAGCCCGTGTCATCCCAGTATTCGATGTGCCTTCCGATGACTTCGTAGCGGCCGCGATAGGCGCTTTCCCGGTTTCCGCGGGCTTCGTCGTAACGGCCATTCGGCAAAAGTTCGTGGCGGACGCGGCCATCATCCGTAACCCACATGCCGACATAGGGGTGTTGCTGCATTCTGTTCTCGCTTGTTTGTTGCTGCTGATCTCGGTCGTTCACGGCATGGGTGGCGGACGAACTGGTCGCCGTGCCAGCCAGGGTGACCGCCGTGAAAAACTGCAGAACCGGGCTTTTGAAAATCCTTCGCATTGCCTTGCCTTTCGAAGAAGATCTGCCGATGCGTGGGTCTTGGCGCTGATCTCGACTTGAAAGATAGCGTGCCCATCCGCGGCGATTAAGTTGCCAATCGAGGATGCCTTGGTTAGAAATACTAACCAATGGTCGATGATCTCGAAGGCATTTCAGTTTTTCTTGCGGTGGCCGAGGCGCGGAACTTCCGCCTTGCCGGCGAGCGGCTTGGCGTCACCCGCTCCGCCGTCAGTCAGGCCCTGCAGCGCCTGGAGGATCGGGTTGGCGTCGCCCTGGTCCAGCGCACGACCCGCAGCGTCAGCCTGACCGAAGCCGGCGAAGTGTTCTTCGACGCGGTTCGTCCATCGGTCCGGCAGGTCAAGGATGCAATGCAGACGGTGCGGGAAATGCAGGCGCGCCCGAGCGGCCTGCTGAGGATCACCGTTTCCTCGATCGCCGAGAACTTCCTGTCCGGCACGCTACTGGCCGGTTTCATGGAAGCTTGCCCCGACATCAAACTCGATATCACCATCACCGATGACGAATTCGATATCGTCGAGGCCGGCTTCGACGCCGGTGTCCGGCTGGGCGAAGTGATCGAGCAGGACATGATCGCGATTTCAGTCTCCGAAGAGCAGCGACAATGCGCGGCCGCATCCCGCAGCTATCTCGAGCGCCGCGGCCATCCCCGCCATCCCCGCGACCTGCAGGATCATGCCTGCATCGGATGGCGGCCACGCCCGGATACGGCGCCTTATCGCTGGGAGTTCACCGAGAACAATCGCGACTTCGACGTCTCCGTCGATCCCGTCGTCACGACCAACGACATGGGAATGATGATCCGCATGGCCTGCGCCGGAGCAGGCATCACCTTCGGCATGGCGGAAACCTTCCAATCCTATATCGAACGCGGGGAGCTCGTGCCGCTGCTGGAGGATTTCTGCCCGCCATTCCCGGGCTTCTATCTCTACTACCCCAGGCGCCAGAGACAGCCGCTGAAGCTGCGCGCATTGGTCGATTATGTCCGCAGGTTTGACGGGCTCTAGAGTTGCGATCTTCGATCGCAAGGTGCAACGCCTGAGATGGCGGAGGTTAAGATACTGCCGCCTCGCCGGCGAGCGCCTGGGTTGCCTTAGGCTGAGGACGCAGAAGCAAATAGAATGCGAAGACGTGGGTGATCATCAGCAAGGGCACGTAAATGATCGGGATCGCGTATGCGGCGCCCAATTCCTCCGCCCGCGCCGGCAGGCAGGCCTGGATCGCGTGATAGTAGTCGAGCACGAGGTCGCCCATTCCCACGAGATTGAAGGCGACGACGAACAGCCAGAAGACCGGACGCATGCGGATCGTGACGAGCGCCAACATGGCGAGCAGCCCGGCCGCGAGGTCGCCATAGGCAGCCAAGATGGCGAAGCTGGTGGGCAGGTTGGGACCGACGACGCGGGGCAGAATGAAGACGAGCCCGAAGAAGCGGAAGCTGTGCAGAGTGGCGATGGCGCGGTGCGCCTTGACCCTGTCCATCGATTTGAGCCAGGGCAGAATATAGGCGCCGAAGCAAAGCAGCCACGCGACATAGCCGAGCGCGAGATGGGTTTGAAAGATGGATTCCGTCGACATCGGGGCACTCCTGATTTGTGGGGTCCAGATGTACGGCCGCTTCCCGCGATCGACTATTGGCGATAATATCGATGCGGTATGAAGCAGAACTTCACAGTCAGGCAAGGCGCGCTCGACGGCGTTGAGGCGTTTCTGAGCGTTGCCCATCACCGTAGCTTTCGCAGAGCAGCCGCGGGAACTCGGGGTGACCCCCTCGGCAGTCAGCCAGGCCGTACGCGCTCTTGAGGAGCGTGTCGGCGCAGTACTCTTCATCCGCACGACGCGCAGTGTCGGTCTGACTGAAGCCGGCGAGCGGTTCCTCACGCGCGCAAAGCCCGCTTTCGAGGAACTGGTCGCCGCAAGCGCGGTTGCGCGTGAGCTCGGCCAGAGACCGGCTGGACTGTGCGGCTCACCGTGCCGCCGTCAGTGGTGCCGATCCTGTTGGAGCCACTGATTGCATCCTTCTGCCAGGCCTTTCCCGAGATCGAGGTGGAGGTCGCCGCGAATGAGGAACTGGTCGATATCGCGGCCGAAGGATTTGACGCCGGTATCCGGCTCGGCCAGTTCATCGCAGTCGACATGGTCGCGGTCCGGCTGACGCCGTCCTTCCCGCTGGTGGTCGTCGGCAGCCCCGAATATCTGCACCGGAGAGGGCGGCCCGAGCGTATCGACGATCTGCGTCAACATGCCTGCATCCGCATGCGCCGCTCTAACGGCTCAATCGCGCCGTGGTCGTTTGTCAGCGGCAAAAAGCCGATCGAGGCTGTTGTCTCCGGGCCGCTGATCGCCCATGATTTTCCCACCATGCTGGGAGCCGCCGTCGAAGATATGGGGCTTGCGCAAGTGCCGGAGCCAATCGCCGCCCGACCAGTGAGGGCGGGAAAACTCGTCCGCGTCCTGGAGGCGTTCGCACCGATGGCGCCGGGTGTGTTCCTCTACTATCCCAGCCGTCATCAGGTGATGCCGAAGCTGCGGGCCTTCATCGATCACGTGAAAAGCCGGGCCGACGCTGCCGACAAAACCCGAATTCACATCGATGACAAGCAAACACCAGCCACGAAAATGCGCTGAGGTGGGACGCGCGGAATTCCATTGAGTTCGAACACCTGAATGACGCTCAAGATTGCCCATCACACGCGGTTTTGCTATTCCCGATCCTCAAGGGATCGGTGGTGGCGAGTCTACCGATCATGGCTCCAGTCTCACGGCCTGGCAGCCCGAGCCCCACGATCATCCATCCTGTTGTCGGAGAACATATGCTCGACGAGGTCTTTCCCATTCCGACCAGGGCCTTGATCCGCCAGGGCGGGCGGGCCTGTTTTTTTCGTCTCGTCAATACGAGCCCCCTGTTGATACAGGTGCAATCGGGAACGAAGATCGTCATGGCAGATGACAAGGCTTTGCGCCTCGAGGCGGGCGCCTACGGCTTGCTGCCCGACTATCGACCGTTGACGATGGAGAACATTCCCAAGGCGCCGCAGAAGTATCAGACCCTGGCGCTTCCTGTTCCGCGACAGCTCTTCGAGGAAGCCTATACCAGGATGGGATCGCTCGCCGTTCCATCGAGGCCTGTCCCGGCAGGGACCTCGAAGCTGCCGGAGGAAGCCGCGGCATTGTTTGAATATTGCTGTCAGCCCGGCAATCTGACGAGGCTTCCCGGCGCCATTGCCAAGGCTCGTTTGATGGAGCTGATCACCTGGTTTGCGCTCTACGGAGCGGTGTTGGGCCAATGCCAAAGCCCTCGGCTCGAGGACCGGCTGCGGCAGATGATCGAAAGTGATACGACCTTTGATTGGACGCTTGCACACGCGGCGCGCTCGTTCAACATGAGCGAAGCGACGCTGAGGCGTAAGCTGGCCGCCGAGAATACCGGTTTCAGTGAGATCTTGAGCGATACAAGAATGAATCGCGCCTTAGGCCTCATTCAAACCACAACCCTGCCGATGGCGCAGGTCGCGCTTGAGGTCGGTTACGATTCCCCGTCGCAATTCGCGGCGCGGTTCAAAGAGCGGTTTGGCGTCAATCCACGCCATGTGCGGGGAGGCTCTGAGCGTTTTGAGCGGATCGGGGCAGAAGTTGAGCATAGCGGGGCAGATGCACTTGCTCGGTGACGATAGTTTTCCTGCATTATCAACCGCAGGAAAACAGAATGCGTTTTATCACAGCAGTACTTCTCGCCACATCCGTCTTTGGCGCGACGGCCGCACAGGCCGAAATGAAGCTCGCCTCGAAGGATTTGACCGCCGGCAAGCCCATGGCCGATGCACAGGTCTTCAACAGCTTCGGCTGCGCCGGCAAGAACATCTCGCCGGAACTGACCTGGTCGGGTGCTCCCGAGGCGACCAAGAGCTTCGCCATCATGGCTTACGATCCGGATGCTCCGACCGGCTCGGGCTGGTGGCATTGGTCGGTGTTCAACATTCCCGCAAATGCCTCGGAGATCGCCACCGGCGCCAGCGGTGACAAAAAGCTTCCCGCAGGCACTGTCGAAGGTCACACCGATTTTGGTACATCAGGCTATGGCGGCGCATGCCCGCCGGCCGGCGATGCGCCGCACCATTACCAGTTCACCGTCTATGCGCTTTCGGTCGACAAGCTTCCGCTTCCTGATACTGCGCCGGCCGCCATGGTTGGCTTCTATGTCAGGGCAAATACGCTCGACAAGGCCTCCGTCGAGGTCACCTACGGCCGCTGAAGCAGGCCGTGATCGCAGTCGTCATCTGTCCATGACAAAAGGCCGGCCGAGGTAATTGAACCTCGGCCGGCCGTTTCCCGTGCGGGCTTATTCGGCCCGCAACCTTAGACCGTTATTGCTTCCCAGCAAATCAATGGACCGTCTTCGGCATCGATACGCTCGCCGGCGCGAATGAATCCATTGCGCTCGAGGACACGCTGTGACGCAATGTTCGCAACCCCGGTCTCTGCGGAGATCAGAGCCACGCGAGGGTCGCTCCGCCCCCACGCCAGCAACTGGCCTATGGCGCGCGCGGTGCATCCACGGCCCCGGCGCGAAGGCGCAATCCCATAGCCGATATGGATGTTTCCATCTTGTGGAACTCGAACGATGGAGCAGAGGCCGACGATCTCGCCATCCTCCACGATCATCCAGGCCGACGGCGAGAATTCAGCGCTGATTTCAGTCGCCAGGCGGTTCAACATCTCCAATATCTCAGGAGGCGCAATTGCACTGTCTTGGACAAGGCGCAGATTGCGAGGCGCGATGCCCTTCAGCAGCGCTTCGAAGGCATGAGTGGTTAGTTCGATGATCATAGTCTTCTCGACATTAGACATGCGCCGGCATTGGGCGCGCTAAGGCCGAGCGATAGGGCGAGGATCAGCTCCCGGTCATGATGCCGAGCGCCTTCATCCCTACCGCCGCAGCCGGTGAGTTCTGGATCGTTGCGACGGCAAACAAAGGCATTCTCCTCTAGGACGGAAATGCGAATAACAGTCCTGTGCGAGGATCGCAAGGCCGATAGATCTGCGTCATCGCGCCCCCCGGAAAGGCCTTCGCGCTTATCAGCTTGAGAGGCGTTGGCGGGGTGAGTTCGGAAAACAGCGGCAGGCCTTTGCCCAGCGCCACCGGCGCGACGAGCAGGGCGAACTGGTCGACCAATCCCTGGGCGATAAGAGTGTGGGCGAAGCGGACCAGATCGGCAGTTTCCGACAGCTCGCGCTCATTTTTTTCCGCGTGCCCTAGATAAGGCTTGCCTGTAAGCGGTCGTCGGAAGTTTCCGGCTGATCCACGCCAAACCGCAAGATCAGTCGAGCACGTTATGGCCGCCAGCGACTAGATGGAGCCGCCACGCAGGAGGGACGATGAAGACGGCGCTTCAAAACTATCAGGCCCGGATGCGGCGGGTGCTGGACTATATCGACCGGCATCTTGACAGTGAGCTGGACTTGGAAACGGTGAGCCGTATTGCGGCCTTTTCGAAGTTTCATTTCCACCGGCAGTTTACGGCGACCTTCGGATTGTCCGTGCATCGCTATGTCCAGCTTGCCCGTCTGAAGCGGGCTTCGCACCGGCTGGCCTACAGGGACGCCCAAAGCGTCACTGACATAGGGATGGATGCCGGTTATGAAGCACCGGATGCCTTCGCCCGCGCCTTTCGGCAACGGTTCGGGCAATCGCCTTCGTCGTTCCGGAAGTCTCCCGACTGGGAGCCGTGGCTTGCGGCCTTCGGGCCTCTCGACAACGCAAGGAGCAAGCTCATGCAGAAGACTTTTACCACTGACGACGTTAGGATTCGCGATGTGCCGCCCACGCCGGTGGCGATCATGGAGCACCGGGGCGACCCGGCGACGCTCGGCGCCACCATTCAGCGGTTCATCGCCTGGCGCGTGGCCGCTGGCCTACACCCCAAGACAAGTCCGACCTTCAATGTCTGGCGTTCCGAGCGGCGTCCTGCGTCGCCTGCCGATTATAGCGTGGACCTTTGTGTCGGGACCGACCAACCGATCGAGGCGAACGGCAAAGAGATCAAAGCCGGCGAGATTCCCGGCGGACGCTGCGCGGTCCTGCGTGTCGTCGGCAACACCGACAATCTGGAGCCCGCCGCGCTCTACCTTTATCGCGACTGGCTTCCGGCGAGCGGCGAGGAAGCACGCGATTTCCCGATCTATTGCCAGCGGCTGAGTTTCTTCCCCGAGGTGCCGGAGCATGAGGCGGTGGCGGAACTGTTCCTGCCGCTGAAATAGCGCCCTCTGGCCGCGGCTTGTCCATTCTGATCGCCGGAAGCGGACAGGCTGTTGTCCACCAGGCCCGCTCCTCTGGTCGGTCAGCATCTCGCACGGCGGGTGGCGAACGTCAGGTCGGGGTTTATGCGCACTGCAAAAACCAAGTGCGAAATAAAATCAGTTGAGCTAACGTAAAACTGATTGCATTATGCAATCAGACATGCGCGAATATGCCGTTTAAGGAAAGGAAGTGAGGATGGCCAAGCTTGTGTTCGGAATGAACCAGTCTTTGGACGGCTACGTCGATCATATGGCGTTTGGGCCAAGCCCCACGCTCTTCCGCCACTTCATCGAAGAGGCTCAGCGGCAGGCGGGTAGCGTGTACGGTCGCCGGATGTATGAGGTCATGCGTTACTGGGACGATGAACATCCTGAATGGGACGCAGAGCGACAGGCCTTCGCGGCAGCGTGGCGGAACCAGCCGAAATGGGTCGTCTCGCGCTCGTTGACGTCGGTCGGTCCCAACGCCAGCCTTGTTGGGGAAGATCTTGAGGCCGCGATCCGCAAGCTGAAGGCGGAACGCGACGGGGAGATCGAAGTTGCCGGCCCCAATTTGGCGCAAAGCCTCACCGAACTTGGCCTGATCGATGAGTATCGAATCTACCTGCACCCCGTCGTGCTCGGTCACGGCAAGCCATATTTCGCCGGACCCCGGCCGCCGCTCCGCCTGATGGCTCATGACCGGATTGGCGAGGATGTAATCAGGTTGACCTACGTTCCGGCCTGATCTGGCGACTCGCCAGATGAAAATCGCCGCTCGGCTTCCGACCGGATTACGGCAAGCGTCGCCGGCGACCTTCCGGGCGTCAGTCGCGCGACATGGACAGCCCCCCGAGAAGCGGAGCATACGCGGCAAGCCTGCGGGATACGAATTCCGTGAAGAGCCGGACGCGCTTCGTCTTGCGCGTCTCCCCCTGCGTCAGAAGCCAGAGAGTTCCATGCAGGTGCAGGTCGGCGCCCGGCACCCTCACCAATAGGGGGTCGGCATCTCCGACGAAGCACGGCAGTGTCGTCATCCCGAGCCCTTGCCGTACCGCAACGATCTGCGCTTCGCCGTCCGTGGTCCTGAACGGAACCCCCGTGGCGCGAACCTCACCCTCGCGGACCCAGTCCGGGATGCCATGAATGCTTATGACGATCCACCGGACGGGATCCGGCGCGCCCGCACGCCATGCGGCCAGTCGATCGCGAGACATGTAGACGCCGCTGAAGAGCTCCGGTCCCTTCAGGCCGTGAAGATTGAGCGGCAGGGTTTTGCGGTCGTAAACGACGCGGATCGCCACGTCGGCCTCTCGGTTGGTCAGATTTGCCAGCTCGCCGGACGAGATGATTTCCATCTCGATATCAGGATGCAGAAGCGCGAAATCGGCGAGATCCGGCATGAGCAGATGTGTCGCAAGGGTTGGAGCCAACGTCACCCGCAGAAGCCCGCGCACGCTCTGGTCGCGACCGAAGACGCGCGTCTCCAGCTGGTGCGACGACGCTTCCATCTGGTTCGCGAGCTCGAGGACCTCCTCGCCCGCAGCCGTCAGGCGGTAGCCCGAAGGCAGCTTTTCGAACATCTGCGCCCCGAGGCGTTCCTCGAGCTGAGCGATGCGTCGCAGCACGGTCGAATGATACACCCCGAGGCCCTCGGCGGCAGCCCGCACAGAGCCTCCGCGCGCCACGGCAAGAAAGTAGCGAATGTCATCCCAGTCGATCATGGTGCAATCCGGCACCGCGCGGTGCGCCTTCCAAAGCCCGTATCCAACGCATTCGTACAGCAGTACGGGCTGTCATCATAGCTTATGTCGACGGGCGCGGCTCAATTCCGAACGGCGGACGCCGATCGTCGCGGCTGGCGTCAGTCGTCCAGCCGGATCGATTTTGCACCACCGATGTGCGCGCTTCCGCACTCAACGCCTGACTCCGGCGGACCTATTTGGAGGGTCTCGGGGGCGTCCCCGAACGATCAAAGGCGGAGCCTGGAAGGAGAAGTCATGGGAAAGCTTGAGGGTAAGGTTGCGGTCATCACGGGTGGATCGAGCGGCATGGCGCTGGCGAGCGCCAAGCGGTTTGTTGAAGAAGGCGCCTATGTTTTCATCACCGGCCGGAGACAGGAGGCGCTGGACGAGGCCGTCAAGCTGATTGGCCGGAACGTAACCGGCGTGCGCGGCGACGCGGCCAATCTCGACGACCTCGACCGTCTGTTCGACACGGTTAAACGGGAAAAGGGCAGGACCGACATCCTGTACGCGAGCGCCGGCACGGGCGAAGCCGTCCCACTGGGCGAGATTACCGAGCAGCATTTCGACGCGACCTTCAACCTGAATACGCGGGGCACGCTGTTTACGGTTCAGAAGGCGTTGCCGCTGTTCAACGATGGCGGATCGATCTTCATGACCGGGTCAGTTGCGTCGCTGAAAGGTTTTCCTGGTTACAGCGTGTATGCGGCGAGCAAGGCGGCACTGCACGCGTTCGCACGCGGGTGGCTCAACGAACTCAAGGGCAGGAATATACGGGTGAACGTGCTGCATCCGGGGCCGATCGCCACACCGATGCAGGACCAAGTTCTCACCGAGGAGGCGAAGCAAATGTTCGAATCCCTGATCCCGCGGGGAAAGATGGGTCGTCCTGAGGAAATTGCGGCGGCCGCGCTGTTTCTTGCTTCAGACGATTCGAGCTTCGTGAATGGGGTGGAGTTGTCTGTCGACGGCGGCTTCTCGGCCATCTGAATTCGCGCCGGATCGCCGAAAGCGGCTGACCGTCCGGCCGTGCGGAAGTCGTTCACGGCGAGACGTCTACGCGAAAGTCGCCAGACAGCGGAACGGATCCCCAGAGCCCCTAAGGGCCTGGGAATCAATATCAACACGGATAGGAGAAGTATCATGAGCTATGCGATTGTAGGATTCGGTAAGATAGGCCAGGCCCTTGCCCACGCCTTCGCCCGTAAAAACATCGACGTGACTGTCGCCAGCCGCCGGCCGCCCGAGGCGTTGGCGCCTCAGGCGCGGGCGATTGGACCCACGGTCGTCGCCAAGCCGCTGCAGGATGCACTCGAGGCCGACACGATCATCCTGGCGGTCCCGTTCGGGGAGCATCGCGAGGTTGCGAAGGCTCTGCCGAGCTGGGAAGGCAAGACAGTCATCGACGCGATGAACGCGTTAGTTCCCCTTGAGGAGCTGGACGGCCTCCTGTCCTCCGCCTTCGCAGCGAAGTCGTTCACCGGCGCCAAGCTCGTGAAAGGTTTCAATCACCTGATTGCGTCCACCCTGGCTGCCGACCCGGTCGTCGATGGCGGCCACCGGGTCGTCTTTCTGTCGAGCGACGACGAGGAAGCGATCGCTCCCGTGGCGGATTTGGCCAAACAGCTCGGGTTCGCACCCGTCAAGCTGGGAAAGCTCAACGAGGGTGGCGCACTGGTGCACGCACGCGGCCGCACTTGGGGCCAGCTCATCTTCCAGGATTTGTTCAAGAAGGAGCAGTAATCGATCTAAGGCCGTGTGATTTGGCCCGAGAAGTACGATGGCCTAGGATTCGCTCGAGTGTCCTCTGCCCATCCGATACTACCCCACGGTACTCCGCGTCACTCCCACTCGATCGTGCCAGGCGGCTTCGACGTAACATCATAGACCACGCGGTTGATGCCACGCACCTCGTTGATGATGCGGGTCGCGGCGCGGCCGAGGAATTCCATGTCGTAGTGGTAGAAGTCCGCCGTCATGCCGTCGACGGAGGTGACAGCGCGCAGCGCGCAGACGAATTCATAGGTGCGCCCGTCGCCCATGACGCCGACCGTCTGGACTGGCAGCAGCACCGCAAAAGCCTGCCAGATAGCGTCGTAGAGGCCGGCCTTGCGGATTTCGTCGAGATATATCGCATCGGCCTCGCGCAGGATCTCCAGCTTTTCGCGGGTGATGCCGCCGGGGCAGCGGATGGCCAGGCCGGGGCCCGGGAAGGGGTGGCGGCCGATGAAGCTGTCGGGCAGGCCGAGCTCACGGCCAAGCGCGCGCACCTCGTCCTTGAAGAGCTCGCGCAGCGGCTCGACGAGCTGCATCTTCATGCGTTCCGGCAGGCCGCCGACATTGTGGTGCGATTTGATCGTCACCGACGGGCCGCCGGTGAAGGAAACGCTTTCGATGACGTCGGGATAGAGCGTGCCTTGGCCGAGGAAATCGGCGCCGCCAAGCTTCTTGGCCTCTTCCTCGAAGGTCTCGATGAACAGCCGGCCGATGATCTTGCGTTTGGTTTCCGGGTCGCTGACGCCTTCGAGTTCGCCGATGAAACGATCTGAGGCATTGACGTGCAGCAGATGCAGATTGTAGTGCTCGCGGAACATGGCGACGACGCCCGCCGCCTCGTCCTTGCGCATCAGCCCGTGGTCGACGAGGATGCAGGTCAGCTGGTCGCCGACGGCCTCGTGGATCAAGAGCGCTGCGACGGAACTGTCGACGCCGCCTGAAAGCGCGCAGATGACGCGCTTGTCGCCCACCTGCGCGCGGATCTGCTCGACCGCCTTCTGGCGATAGGCCGACATCGACCAGTCACCCTTGATGCCGGCAATGTTGTGAATGAAGTTGCCGATCAGCTTGGCGCCATCAGGCGTATGCACGACTTCCGGGTGGAACTGCACGCCGTAATATTTGCGCTTCTCGTCGGCAATGAAGGCATAGGGGGCGTTGGAGGAGGTGGCGACCACCTCGAAACCATCTGGCAGCGCGGTGACGCGGTCGCCATGGCTCATCCAGACCTGATGGCGCGAGCCGGAGGACCACAGGCCCTCGAACAGCTGGCAGTCCCTGTCGACCTCGAGGAAGGCGCGGCCGAATTCGCGGTGATGGCCGCTCTCGACCTTGCCGCCGAGCTGCATGCACATCGTCTGCTGGCCGTAGCAGATGCCGAAGACCGGCAGGCCGCTGTCGAAGATGATCTGAGGCGCTCGCGGCGATCCCTCGTCCACCGTGGAAGCCGGGCTGCCGGACAAGATCACGGCCTTCGGCTGCAGGCGGTTGAAGCCCTCTTCGGCCGATTGGAAGGGAACGATCTCGCAATAGACGCCAGCCTCGCGCACGCGACGTGCGATGAGCTGGGTCACCTGGCTGCCGAAATCGACGATGAGAACGGAGTCGGGATGTGCTGTCTGGGTCATGGCGAGGCTTTAATGAAAAGCGCTTCGCCTGGCAATGCGGGAAATCGGCGGTATCGGGTTTTTATTGTTCCAATTGTCCCGCATTCAAGGGCTCAGAACCAGAATACCCCGTCCTCCAGTGCGGTGAACAGGCTGTCGACGCCGTAAGAGAGCTTGCGGTCGACGATGTGCAGATATTCGGTCCAGCCCGAAATATGCTGCAGCTCGACGGCGCCGTCGGAAATGCCGCGAAGGCCGATCAGCGGCAGCTTGTAGCCCTGGCAGGCGCGCAGCACCGCATAGGTCTCCATGTCGACCATGTCGGCGTCGATGCCGGTATAGGCGGCGCCCGAAATGATGTTGCCGCCGGTGGAAAGACTTGCTTCGGCAATGCCGGGAATGCGCAGCGGCAGTTCGAGCGTTGCGGGCAGGTCGAGAAAGGGTGTCTTGCCCTTTTCGAAGCCGAGCGGCGAGGCGTCCATGTCGCGGTAGGAAACCGAGGTCACCTGATAGACTTCGGTCTGCTCCAGTTTCGCGGAGCCGGCCGAACCGAGGGACACGACGAGATCGGGCAGTTCGTCGACTGCATCCAGCCGCGCCAATGTCTTGCTCAGCGCGATGGCTGCCTCGACCGGGCCGACCCCGGTCATCAAAGGTTCGATGCGCGAACGCAGGAAGGGACCGTATTCGGCCTCCGCCGCCATGACGAAAAGGATGGATTTCCCCGCGATCGATTTCAGTTCGAACTTCATCCCGTAATGCCCTCTCTACCGCGGATCACCATCATCGTTCCGGTCATGGAGGCGATGAGTTTGGCCGGCCCGTCGCTGATCGCGTAGCCTCGTCCGTCGGCGACGATGATGGTGGAGCCGGGTTTGGTGATTTCCCCGCGAAACAGGAAACGATCGCCACGCCCCGGCGACATGAGGTTGACCTTGAACTCGATCGTCAGGATCGAGGCTTCCGGGTCAATGACGCTGTAGGCGGCAAAGCCGCAGGCCGAATCGAGCGCTGCGGAAATGATGCCCGCATGCAGGATGCCGTGCTGCTGTGTCAGTTTGACGTCGAAGGGAAGCTCGATCTCGACGACGCCGTGCTCGACGCGCGTCAGCTCCGCGCCGATCGTTTCCATCGCCGCCTGGCGCGCAAAATTGCGGCGGATTCGCGCGCGGAAATCGCCCCTGTCAGTCTCGCTCATGTCTGCCCCTCTTGCAGCCGCGAAAGTGGCATGGCGCGCCGCATTCGACAAGCTGGACATTGTTGAAATCGGTCCGGGCGGCGATGGAAACCCGGGACCGTGTCGCCGGGGCAACCTTTCACCTTTGCGTCGCCGCGCAAGCCGGTACAGCTGGCCAGTACCGCTGGCCAGTACCGCTGGATTGTGGCGATCCGATGCGAAGACGATTGCAGCTTCGCGCGGTGCGCGTATTCTCCGCATCGGGTCGCGAAATGATGGAGCGCCGGCATGACGACGATATCGCAATCGGTCCGGAATTTCGAGACCTGGCTGGCCGGCGAACTCGGCGACGATCTCGTCAAGGACGATCTCCGGGAGAAGCACGAAAAGATGCGAAGCGACGATTTCGTCTTCCTGCGCGCCACCTATTGGCGCTGGTGCGAGATCATCCTCGATATCTGCCCGGAACTTGGCTCCGTGCCCGAGGTGTTGGCGATCGGCGATACGCATCTGGAGAATTTCGGCACATGGCGCGACATCGAGGGCCGGCTCGTCTGGGGCGTCAATGATTTCGACGACGCGGCGGTGATGCCCTATGCGCTGGATCTCGTTCGCCTTGCGGCAAGCGCCATCCTGGCGCGCGGCGACAACGGTCCCTCGGTTCGCATGATCGGCGAATTGATCTTGAGCGGCTATCGCAGGGGCCTTGAAAATCCGTTGCCCGTCATCCTCGAGCGCGACCACAAATGGCTGCGCAAGGCGCTGATGCTGCCGAATTCCGAACGCCGGGAATTCTGGGAGAAATACGAAATGTTGCTTCCCGGCAGCAAGCCGCCGCCATCAGCCTATATCAAGGCGCTCGCCGCCGCGCTGCCGTCCGGGGCAGGGCCTTTCGTGCCGAAGCCGCGCAGCGGCGGCACCGGCAGCCTCGGCCGGCCGCGTTTCGTCGCCTATGCCGAATGGCAGGGTGGGCCGGTGCTGCGCGAGGCGAAGGCGCTGCTGCCGTCCGTCTGGTCGCTTCGCCACAGGCCGCAGGACGTGGCGATCCATGCGGACGAGATCGCCAATGGACGGGCGCGCTCAGCCGATCCTCACTACCGGGTCTCCGGCCGCATCCTCGTGCGCCGGCTCTCGCCGAACAGCTGCAAGATCGAAATCGACCGGCATCCCGAGATCCTGCTTTCGCCGACGATGCTGGAACTGATGGGCTTCGAGATCGCCAATTGCCATTCCGACGATGCGGCGGCGGTTGCAGCGATCCTGAAGGACTTGGCGGTGCGGGGAAACGAATGGCTGCACGAGGCGGCAAGGGCCGCGGCATCGAGCGTCAGCGCCGAGCAGAAAGCCTATTCCCGCGCCGGCTAAAGCAATTCCAGCAAAAGTGTGCAGCGGTTTTGCGTCCGGAATTGCGCCTCTCTGATTTAGATCCGCACGATGTGCTGATCCCAGGCGACGTCGCTGCGGGTCGACAGGAAACCGCCATCATAGGAGGAGATGGCAAAGCCGCCTCTTGCCGGCGCGATGCCCGCCGCATCGGGAACGACGGTCTCGGCCAGCACCTTGCCCGACTTTGCATCAAGGGTCACCGAGGCGCCGCCCTTCGGCGAGGTGATACCGACGAGACCTTCGCTGCGATTGACGGCGATCGCCCCGACGTAATTGGCAAGCCTGCGCGTCGTCTCCTCCGGCAGGTCGATGAAGGAGAGATCTTCACCCTTGGCGAAATGGCCGACGAGCGGCGGCAAATCCTGGCGGTGGCCTTCATACTGGCAGGCGAACCAGATGCGGCCCTCGCCGTCGAGATCGACGTGGCGGGTGGAGAGTTCTGCCCATTCCGCCGGCAGCACATGTTTTTCGACCAGCGCCCCGGTTGCCGCATCGATCAGCGCCAGCGATGGCTGCATCTCGCCGAGATTGAGCTTGGTGCGGCCGAAATCCGGATGCGTCTCGATGCCGCCATTGGCGACGATGAGAAGGCGTCCGTCCTCGGAAACGGTCATGTCGTGCGGACCGATGCCGTAGGTCTCGAATTCGCCGATGCGGGCGAAGCGGTCGGTGGCGTCGTAGAGGCCAATCATGCCGCGATTACCGTCGAAGTCGTTCTCGCTGGCATAGAGCAAACGACCATCAGGAGAGAAGGCGCCGTGGCCGTAGAAATGCCGGTCCTCCCTGGAGTTGATGACAACAGGCTCGCTTTTGTTCCAGGGATCGAAGATCATCGCATAGGTGCCGGGCCGGCGCGCGAAGGCGACAGTCTTGCCGGTGCTGGCGCTGAAGGCCATGCCGTGAGCGCGGGCGGGAAGCGCCACTTGGTCGACGATCTCGCCACGCTCGGTCACGGTCGCAATGGCAAAGGAGCCGTCGGCTGCACGAATGCCCGAGGCATAGACCGCATCGGCCCGCTCCAGCGCCATCAGCGACCTCGGCGCCAAGGCCGCAAGGAAGCCAAGGCCGGCCGCCTTGACGAAGTTGCGTCGGTCGATCGCGGCACTTGGCATCATCGTCTCAGTCTCCGTCCGAAAAGGAAAAGCCGGCTGAAAGGCCGATGGCCGCGCCATATTCGTCGCTGATCCGGGTGATCAGGTCGCGGCTATCGGCAAGCAGCGTATCGAGCTTGGCCTTCTCCGCATCGCTTGTGGCGACATCGATGTCGGGATTGAGCTTTGGCACGCTGTCGAGCAGCGATTTGAAGTCCTCGTCGATCGAGGCGGCAATCGGCTGCTTGTCCGGCGGCAGAAGCTCGGCCATGCCGGCCTTCTGCCAGAGCGTGCGCAGGCCCTCCAGATTGGCGGCCATCGATTTCCAGGTATTTTTGGAGCGCCAGTAGATCGCCATGCGCGGCCGTGGCGCGGTGTCCTTGCCCTTGTAGAACTGTTCCAGCCGCTGGTCGCGGACATTCTCAGCACCATGGACGAGAATGCCGAGCAGCGCCGTCACCGCTTCCTTGTTGTCCATGAAATCGTTGCTCTGCGGGCCTGGATGTTTCCAGCTCGCCTGCACGCCATCGGGCTTTTCCCAGGCGGCGACGACTTCGCCGGCCTCACGCTGGATATTGCCGGCGACCGCCTGGCCGTAAAGGCAGCGGAAACTGCCCTTCTGCCCGACGAGATCGTCGGAGCCATTGCCGTAAAGCACGTATTCCAGCGCCGTCAGGCCTTGCAACGCAACACTCTTGCCGGCGATCGCATCAACGGTCGCATCCTTCGGATCGGCCTTGGCGATCAGCGCCTGCACCTGCTTGAGGCCAACGCCCTTGCGGTCGGGATAAAACAGGATGTGCTCGAAGAGATTGTCCTGGATAACAGGCCCGGTCTGGACGATCTCGATGATCGACCAATAGCGGATCGTGTCGTCGAAGGTGGACTTTGCTTTGTCGAGCGTCTGCTGCGTGCCGTCGGCGCAAAGATCCTTCATCGCCGTCGTCAGCCGGGCGGCCGATTGCTGCATGTTGCGATAGCCGGGACGGATCACCTCGTCGACGGCGCGCTGCATGACGGCGGGAACGGCATCCTCGTTCAGCCCTGCCGGGGGAGTGGCCGTCTGGGCGGCCGCTGATGTCGCGAGGCCGATCAGAGGAAGGCAGAGCAGGGGGTGCCAAAGGCGCATCAAAGTGACTCCAGGAATGTAATCAGGGCCGCCCTGTCGTCGGTCGACAGGGAGGAGAAAGTGTTGCGGGCCTTTTCAGCTTCGCCGCCATGCCAGAGAATCGCCTCGGTGAGGCTCCGCGCACGGCCGTCATGCAGGAAAAAGCTGTGTCCGCTGACAGTCCGGGTCAGTCCTATACCCCATAGCGGCGGCGTGCGCCATTCACGTCCGCTTGCAAGGCCAACCTGTTGCCCGTCGGCAAGATCGTCGCCCATATCGTGCAGGAGAAAGTCGGAATAGGGCCAGATCAGCTGGAAGGATTGTGCCTTGTCCGGCGCATCCCGGCGGGTGACGAATTTCGGCACATGGCAGGAAATGCAGCCGGTTTCGTAGAAGATCCGCTTGCCCCGCAGCGTCTCGGGGAAGCTTGCCTTGCGGCGCGAGGGAACCGCGAGATTTTCAGAATAGAAGGTCACGAGGTCGAGAATGGGACCCGGCGCTTCCTGCGCGCCCAGCCGTTTCTGCACCCCGGTCGGCATATCAAGGCATTTTTCTTCCGCCTTGGTGCAGTCGCCCTGCGCCTTCGGCTGATCGGGCGTCGAGATGCCAATATCATTGGCGAAGGCATCGGCACTCTGGTCGCGCACCGTGGCGTTCTGTGCCTTCCAGCCGAATCGTCCGAGCGCGATCTTGCCGCTGCGATGGTCGCGCACGATCGCCGCCTTCCCCGAAATGCCGTCGCCATCGGTATCGTCCGGATCGGCATGGGCGAGGATATCGGCTTCGGGAATGGCCTCGATCAGTCCGAGGCCGATCATCGCCGAGGCGACACGCGGCGAAATCGTCGTCGCGGGATCGAGCGGTCCATAAGTGGGATTGACAACCGCATAGCTCGGACGGCGCAGCGACACGGTCTCGCCGTCGCCGAGCGTCACCCTCTCCTCGTGGTAGCTGATCGCGATCTTTCCTTCGGCAGCAAGGCCGGGAACGGCGAGGTCCTGCAGCTGATGGCCGTAGACCGGATCGGGAAAATTGACGACATCAGCACTCGCGACCGCCTTTTCTTCCTCCGGCGTCCGGGCCGCACGGGAAAGCCGCAGCAACATCGAGGTGGCGCTCGGGCCTCCCTCCGGCGGTTTGCCGCGGCCGTCATTGACATGGCAGCTCATGCAGGAGCGGGCGTTGAAGAGCGGCCCGAGACCATCGGAAGCCTGCGTCGAGGAGGGAGCGGAAACCCAGAGCTTGCGGAAGAGCGCGTTGCCGAGCTTGAAATTCTGCTCTTCGTCGAAGGGGATGTTGGCCGAAATATGCGAGAAGCTGTCCTCGGTGACGGGGTCGATCGAGGTCGTCGCCCCTGCCTGCATCGCTTCGTATTGTTCTGCCTTGGAAAAATCCGCTGTCGGCCGGGTGACGTCGGCGACACGTTTGAGATCGGCCGCGGAAAGGTCGGTGCGTTTCGTCGGCAGATCGAAACCGGCGGCGATGCTGACGGAAAAACCGGCAAGCGTGGCGCAGAGCGTTGCGCTGGCGATCAATCGGCGGGCCGGGGCATGCGACATTTCAGGGTCCGGGCCGCCTCGGCTTTCGAAGCGGCCCGCCTTTTTGCTTATTTGAAGACGGCGTTAGGATTATCCAAGCTGTCGGAACCTTCAAGCTGAACCGTGCCGAGATCGAGTGCGGCAATAACGCGCTGCACCGATTTCGTCTGGTCGATCAGCCCGTCGATGGCGGCCTGGACGACGGCATTGCCTTCCTTGTTGCCCTCGGCGATCATCTGGTCGTACTTCTCGACCGTCTCGCCGCGCTTAGCCATGGCGTTCATGGCATCGAGCGTCTTGTTGAGCTTGCCTTCCACTTCGGCATCGAGCGCCTTGTCCTTGGCGGCCACCAGATCGTGCAGCGACGGGCCGCTGAGCTTGGTGCCGTCGACGCGGGTATAGTTGCCGGTATAGGCGGCGGCGATGCCGATCGCGTCGTTGAGATGCGAGTTGTAGGTATTGTCCGAGAAGCAATCATGCTCTTCCTCGGGATCGTGCAGCAACAGGCCGAGCTTCATGCGCTCGCCGGCAAGCTCGCCGTAGGAAAGCGAACCCATGCCCGTCAGGATCGCGACGAGACCGGCCTTCGGATCGGCTTCGACGTTCTTCGTCGCAGCACCATCCGGCGTCCAGTTGTCGGTCATTTCCTGCAGGTCGGAAACGAGCAGGGTGGAGGCGGATTTCAGATATTCGGCGCGACGATCGCAATTGCCGTGCGTGCAATTCTTGAGATCGTAATCCGTTGCCGGACGGTCGCCGGCGCCAGGCCCCGTGCCGTTCAGATCCTGACCCCAGAGCAGGAATTCGATGGCATGATAGCCGGTCGCGACATTGGCTTCGATGCCGCCGGCCTCGGCCAGCGTGCCGGAGAGGAATTCCGGCGTCAGCTTGGAGGCGTCGACATCCTTGCCGTCGATCTTGATCGTCTTGTTGGCGATGACATTTGCCACATAGAGAGAGTTTTCGTCGCTTTCGGTGCCGTAGGAGGCATCGACATAGTCGATCAGGCCTTCATCGAGAGGCCATGCGTTGACCTTACCTTCCCAGTCGTCAACGATCGGATTGCCGAAGCGATAGACTTCCGTCTGCTGGTAGGGAACACGTGCCTTGATCCAGGCGTCCCTGGCGGCCTTGAGCGTCGCGTCGGTCGGCGCCTTCAGGAAGGCGTCGATGGCGGCGTCGAGCGCCTTGGCTGTCGTCAGCGAGTCTTCGTATTTCGCATGCGCCAGATCGGCATAGTGTTTCACTACGGCGGCGGCATCGGTCTCGGCATGCGCGGGAAGGGCGAGCAGGGCGGCGGGGGCGATCGCCAGCACGGCTGCGCGGAATTTGCGGTTGAGCTTCATGATCCTCTCCTGTGACGGGATTTTCCGTCTAATCGGGCTCCGTCTCTTCGCGCAAAAGCAAACTGGTGTCAAACACTCTAGTTTGGAATGATTTTAAGAATGGACAGGCGCGACCAACCGGTCATTTTTGAACGGCATCTGATTGAAAAATCGGCAGCAACCGTGCCATTTCGCCACGGCATCGCCATCCGTTGCAGGCCTCCGCTAAGCCGCGTCAGCCCTTGCGCTGCATGCGGCAGAAGAAGAAGCCGTCCGTGTCTGTGGAGGCGGGCGTCAGCGTCACCGTCAGGCCGTCGGAAGAATGCGGACGCGGGGCGTCCTTTCCGAAGAGCTGATCCCAGGCGGGTAGGGCGCTGACGATCTGAAAATCAGGATTGGCGGCCGTGAAGCGGCGCGCCTGTTCCTCGTTCTCCTGGGGCAGGACCGAGCAAGTGACGTAGATCAGTTCGCCGCCTGATTTGACGAAGCTGCTCGCCTGCGCCAGCGCGTCCTGCTGCTGGGCGGTGCGTTCGTCGAGGTTCTTGGCCGTCAGCCGCCACTTCGTATCGGGGCGGCGGCGCCATGTACCGGTGCCGGTGCAGGGCGCGTCGACCAGCACCTTGTCGCAGCGCCCGGCAAGGCCGGAAAGCGCCCTGGCGTCGTCATGCACCTGGACATTGCGTGTGCCCGCCCGCTTCAGCCGTTCGATGATCGGCGCCAGCCGTTTGCGGTCGGCGTCATAGGCGTGAACCTGTCCCTTGTTCTGCATGGCCGCCGCCATGGCGAGCGTCTTGCCGCCTCCGCCGGCGCAATAGTCGAGAACCTGTTCGCCATCATGGGCGAGCACCAGGTCGGCGACGATCTGCGATCCCTCGTCCTGAACTTCGAACCAGCCTTTCTGGAACGAAAGCTCGGCTGTCACGTTGGGAAGACGCGAGGCGCCTTCGCCGGCGGCAATCCGGATGCCCTGGCGGGCGATCTTCGCTGCATGCGCGTTGGCTCTTTCGAGCGCCTTGACGACCTTGTCGCGGGAGGCCTTGAGCAGGTTGGCGCGCAGATCGAGCGTCGGGCGGGCGGCGAGCGCTTGCGCCTCGGCGAGCCAGGCGGCGCTAAAAGCTTGTTCAAAGGAGGATTGAACCCATTCGGGAATATCGCCGCGGATATGCGGCGGCGCATCGTCGAGCGAGCGGCTTTCAAACGCCGCGGCGGCATCGGCGCTCAGTGGCGTCGGCGCAAACTTGTCATCCGCCAGCTCGGTGGCAAGACTGTCCGGGGTGAAACCCCATTGGCGGAACATGACGGCATGGGCAATCGCCGCGGCACTATCGTCATCCATCAGCCAGGCATGGGAAAGCCGCATGCGCAGTGCGTCATAGACGATGTTGCCGATCGCCGCACGATCGCCGGAACCGGCGAAGCGGTGCGCGAGGCCCCAGTCCTTCAGCGCGTCGGCGACGGGCCGCTTGCGGGCATCGATGTCCGCGAGCACAGAAATCGCCCCTTCGAGGCGGCCGCCCAGACGCATTTACATTGTCTCCTGTTGCCGTGGCGTGTGAACGACCAGCGCAAACGCGATAGTCACGCAGTGGATTGTTCACAAGTCTCAACCGGGTGGTAACCGCGATTGACGGCAAGAGCAAGCGCCGCTTCCGGCGCCTCAGCTGATGACCTGGTAGCAAACCTTCGCGGTGCCGGAGCTCACCATGCCGATATTCTGCGCGGCGGCGCGCGACAGGTCGATCACACGACCGCGGATGAACGGACCACGATCGTTGATACGAACGACGACAGTGCGGCCATTATTGCGGTTGGTGACCTTCACCTTGGTGCCGAAAGCAAGTGAACGATGCGCGGCAGTCAAGATGGCAGGGTTCATACGTTCCCCGGAAGCAGTTTTGGAGCGAAGTGCGTACCATGAAGCACCGCCACAGCCATTTGCAGCAAAACCTTCCGCCGGAATCATGGAGGAACAGGCGGCAATAGTTGCGGCGACGATAATAGAACGACGTATTTTCTTCAAAACAGAGTATCCCTCAACTATTGAACTCACGCCCTTGCAGGCGGCGGGGCTTAAATCTGCGAAAAAGTGGCGAAAAAGTGCTGGATGTGTTCACGGAATATTACAATCTGTAACATTCGTGAGTGCGGTGATGGAATCTCAGGAATCCATGCCGCCCCCAAATGTGGAAAAAACCTAATAAAATCAGCTAAAATCCGAACGAATTTTCCGAAGGGATAGTTAACGGCCTGGCGTTCACGAAAATCGCGAAAATATTTTTCCGATTTCGCCATATTTGCTGCCACATTTGGGCAAATTTAAAGGCCGTTAACCATAAGATGCGGCGAAAATTGTCCGGCCAAAGCGGCAAAGTAGGAATTTCCTACTCATTTTGGGTGAGTACATCCCGTCGCAAACAGGACTGCGTTCTAACCACGCCAGCGCCCGTCCTGCCACAATTGCGCAAGCGACATCGGATAGTTCGGGAAGGAGAATTCGAAGCCGGTGGCCTTCAGTTTCGCATTCGAGATGCGTTTGTTCTCGCCGTAGAAGGAGCGTGCCATCGGCGTCAGTTCGGCGGTCTCAAACGCTTGCTCGGGCGGCGGTTCGACGCCCATCAGGCGGGCTGCCTCGACGATCACATCCTGCGGCGGGCCGGGCCGGTCGTCGGTGACATTATAGATGCCGCCGAGCCCGCGCTCCGACAGGAAGTGGGTCGCGGCACCGATATCTTCGACGCGAATGCGGTTGAACACCTGGTCCTTCTTGATCAGCCGTCGCGCCGTGCCCTTCGCCAGATTGCAGAAGGCGTTGCGGCCCGGCCCATAGATCCCGGAAAGGCGGAGCACCGCCGCCGGCACACCGCGCTCCTGGCCCATCGCCAGCCAGCCCTCTTCTGCCTCGAGCCGCTCCTTCGACCGCCCGGAAATGGGCAGGCACGGCGTTTCCTCACTCACCCAGGCTCCCTTGTGATCGCCATAGACGCCGACGGTGGAGAGATAAGCGATCCATTCAAGCTTCGGCAGCAGGCTTGCGCCGTCCTTGTCAAGCAGCCGCAGCAGCGGGTCGGCCTTTCCAGGCGCGATCGACTGCGCGAGATGCGTTACACCAGTCAACGCCCGGCGCAGCCCCTCGTCCATGCTCTCGCCGTCGAAAAGGAATGCTTCGATGCCATTCTGGCGGAGCACGTCCATCTTGTCTGGCGAACGCGTGGTGCCGGAAACACGCACGCCGTTGCCTGATAAGGCCTTGGCGATCGCTGTGCCGGAATAACCGCAGCCAAAGATCATCACATGCATCAGCCCACTCCCGCCAATCGCCATTCGTTCAGGACGTCGTCATCTTTCTCATCCGCCCTTTGTGCGGCAAAGACCGAGAATTCGCCAGCCTCCATCAGCCGTGAAAGCGCCCAGACCGCCATGCCGCGCACTACGGGCGAGGGATCGTCCGAAAGCTCGCAACATGGCCCGATGAGCACCTTGTCGCCGGAATTGCCGGCGGCGATCAGGACGTTGCGGACGAAGCGGTCGCGGCCGATCCGCTTCACCGGCGAGCCGCTGAAAAAGGTACGGAAGGCGGCATCGTCAAGCGTCAGCAGAAAGGCGATCGACGGCTCCTTCAGATCTTCCCGCGCCTGCAGCTTCATCTCGGAGGCGGAGTTTGCGAACTTGTTCCAGGGACAGGCGGCAAGACAGTCGTCGCAGCCATAGATTCGATTGCCGATCAGCACTCGCAAATCGGCGTCGATCGGTCCCTTGTGCTCAATGGTGAGGTAGGAGATGCAGCGCCGCGCGTCGATCTGGTAAGGCGCCGGAAAGGCAGCCGTCGGACAGATGTCGAGACAGGCGCGGCAGGAGCCGCAATGATCGCTCTCCGGCGCGTCGATGGCAAGATCGGCGGTGGTGAACATCGTGCCGAGAAACAGCCAGGAACCGTGCGTGCGGCTGACGAGATTGGTATGTTTGCCCTGCCAGCCGAGCCCCGCCGCCGCCGCTAAGGGCTTTTCCATGACAGGCGCCGTATCGACGAAGACCTTCACGTCGGCGCCGGCCCGTGCCGCAAAGCGCGTGGCGATTTCCTTCAGCCGGCCCTTGATGACGTCGTGGTAATCGCGGTTGCGGGCGTAAACGGAAATTGCCGCTTTATCAGGCTTGTCGAGGATACCGCGGGGATCTTCCTCCGGTGCGTAATTCAAGCCGAAGACGACGACGGAGCGCACGTCGCTCCAGAGTGTGCGCGGATCGCCGCGCCGGTCGCGAGTCTCCGCCATCCAGTCCATCGTCCCGTGGCGCCCGGCATCGATGAACTGGCCGAGACGCTCCTTGGCTTCGGGGATCGCGTCCGGACGCGTGATGCGGCAGAGATCGAAGCCCTTGGCAGCAGATTCCGCCCGAACGAACTCGGTCAAATTGTCGCGGCGGCGGCGGCCTTGGTCATCATTCGGTTCGGGCATGAAGAGCCCTCGTCAGAAATCCAGATCGGCATAGTGTGAAACCGGTGTCAGTCCGCGCACGCGCTCGGTCAGCATCGGCCGGAAGGAGGGACGTGACTTCAGCCGCTGGTACCAGTCCTTGACGACGGGCGAATCCGCCCACTCGATCTCGCCGAGATAATCGAGGATCGAGATCGAGGCCGCGGCGGCCAGGTCGGCATAACTCATCCGCTCGCCCGCCAGCCACTGACGCGAACCGGCGAGCCAGGTGAGATAGCGCATATGCTGGCGGATATTCGCGCGCGCTGTGCGTAAAACCTTGGAATCTGGCGCTCCACCGCCCTGATCCGCTGTCATCTGCAACTTGTAGACACGCTCGCGGGCGAGCGGCTTGGTCACGTCGTTTTCCATTTTCTGCATGAACCATTCGGTCAGCCGGCGGATTTCCGCCCGCTGGAAAGGATCTTCGGCGAGCAGCCGCCGGTCGCGCTTCAAGACGCCATGCGTCTCGTCCAGATACTCGGAAATGACGCTCGCGCCGCAGAGCGCGCGCATGCTGTCGTCGACATAGACCGGCAGCGTGCCGGCCGGATTAAGCGCCAGGAAATCCCGGCGCTTCTCCCATGTCTGCTCCTCGATCAGATCCGCCTGATAGCCGTATTCCGCCAGGATCAGCCGGACGAAGCGAGATGCGGATGACATGGGATGATGATAAAGCGTGGGCATCGATACTCGGGCGTTGTGATTGCTGTTACAGGACTGTGTGGCAGCTCAATTATAGCGCCCTAGTCATGACTCATTGGTTGAAGCTATAGGAGCTTGGCCCCGCCAATACAAGCGAATCGGATTTTTCAGGCCACCTGATAATGGCGAAACACGGTCTAACGAACGAATGGAAGCGGCAGCCTGATCGGCCCAAGCGCTCAGGCCCGACCGAACTTTAAACCGGAGACAATGTATGGATTATATAAATGCTGCAATTCTCGGCGTCATAGAGGGGATCACCGAGTTCCTGCCGATCTCGAGCACCGGCCATCTGATCATTGCGGAGCAATGGCTCGGACATCGGTCGGATATGTTCAACATCGTTATTCAGGCGGGCGCTATCCTCGCCGTCACCATCATTTACTGGCGTCGGCTGCTGGATCTGGTGCTTGGCTGGCGCGATCCTGCCAACCGCGATTATGCCGCCAAGCTGATCGTCGCCTTTCTCATCACCGCCGTTCTTGGACTGGTCGTCAAGAAGCTCGGCTTTGAACTGCCGGAGACCGCGACGCCGATTGCCTGGGCGCTCATCATCGGCGGTATCTGGATGATTTTTGCCGAATGGGCCGCCGCCCGCAGGCCGCCTCATAAAGAGATCACCTGGCTTGTCGCCATCCTGGTCGGCATCGCCCAGATCGTCGCCGGCGTCTTCCCGGGAACGTCGCGCTCCGGCGCCACGATCTTCGTCGCCATGCTGGCGGGCACCGGCAATCGCGCAGCGGCGACGGAATTCGCCTTTCTCGTCGGCATCCCCACAATGTATGCCGCAAGCGGCTATGAATTGCTGAAGACGTTCAGGGATGGTGGAGCGGCAGGCGAAGACTGGACGGCGCTCGGCATCGCCTTCGTCGTCTCCACGGTCGTCGCCTTCATCGCCGTCAAATGGCTGCTTGCCTATATCAGAAGCAACCGATTTACGCTGTTTGCCATCTACCGCATCATTCTCGGTGTCTTGCTGCTCGGCATGGCCGCGACCGGTTTCATTGCCTGAGACATCCGTCCCGCATTGCATTCGCGCAACTCCCGGCGCGAATGCAAATGCCCGCCGGACTTCTCGAATAGACACTCGATTACCGCCAGGGCGCCGATTTCAGATAGGCGATGTTGAGGGGATAAGCGCCCGCCGCCGTTTTGAAACAGGCGATATTGAGCGGTGATCTGGAAGCGCCCTGTTTCAGGCGTTCCGGTCGACTGCTTGCTTGGAGCAGCATGCCGGCGCAGGGCCGGCCTTTCGTCAATGGATGATCGAAGCCGTCGAGCAAGGATCGACGCCGTAGGCCGGCGAGCAATCGCCCTTTACCGCCGCGACCGAACCGGGTGCAACGAAAGAGCCTGCAAGGATAACCAGCGCCGCACACGCAAACAGGAGCGCGATTGACTTGCCCATCGAGAAATGCCTTTCACAGTGATTGCCGCACGCGACCGCAGGCGTTGAGTCCGTTGGAAGACGCGCGGGTTTGGTAGTCAGTGGAATGGCAAATAGCAATAAACGTTCCTGCTAAATTTGGCGTTAATTCCACAAAAATTCCGATGCGTCTTTTATGCAACGCCGCTGAGTATGCCGAGCACCAGAACACTTCAAACTTGCGCCGGGCTTTGCGGGACACGCCAACGCCAAAACGCCGCCCGCGGTATCGGCGGACGGCGTTATCGTTCCTCGGAAAAGATGGTCAGGCGGCCTTGCCGGTACCCGTGTACTGGCCGTGCGGACGATAGTGCACCAGGTAGGAGCCAAGCACCGATGCCACCATGGTGGGCGCAATGCCGAGGCCCTTCAGCGTGCGGCCTTCCGCCTCGGCTTCGGGGGAGACGACATTGTCGCGCTTCAGCAGGCGCACTTGGTCCGGCGTGATCGGCGGCGTTATGAAGGGGACCAGCGAAGCGATGCTGCCGATCATCGAAGCGATGCCGAAGGGCAGGGATACCAGCGGGTTTTTGCGGCACGTTACCTTCAGCATCGTCTCGAGACATTCGCGGAAGCTCAGCACCTCAGGCCCGCCAAGCTCATAGACCTTGCCGCCGGCGACCTTGCCGTCGACGGCGCGGGCGACGGCCTCAGCGACATCCTCGACATAGACAGGCTGGAATTTCGTCTTGCCGCCTCCGACGAGCGGCAGGATCGGCGACATGCGCGCCATCTCGGCGAACTTGTTGAAGAAGCTGTCCTCCGGTCCGAAGACGATCGACGGACGGAAGATCACCGCATCGGGCTTGACCGAGAGGATGGCCGTTTCGGCGCGACCCTTGGTGCGGCCATAGTCCGAATCGGATTTCGCGTCGGCGCCGATCGCCGAAATATGCGTCAGTGTCGCACCTGCGCCGCGCGCCGCCTCAGCAATCGCACGACCGCCGAATTCCTGCACGGCGTCGAAAGTGTTGCGGCCGGTTTCGTGCAGAATGCCGACGCAGTTGACGACGTGGCTCGCACCGTCGACGGCGCGATCGATCGAGCTGCGGTAGCGCAGGTTCGCCTGGACGAAGGAGATCTGGCCGACATTGCCGAGCGGCTGCAGAAAGCCGGCGAGATCGGGACGGCGCACGGCGACGCGGATGTTATAACCGCGCTTGGCCAGCGCCCGAACCACGTGCCTGCCCACGAAGCCGGACCCTCCGAACACGGTGACGAGCGGCGGCAGGTTGGCAAGGGTCATGGCAGGCTCCTCGAAAGGCTTTGCGGAATGCTTGATTGGCTTCGTCTTAGCCGAATCCCGGCGCGACGGGAAGGCCTATCGTACCGTCAGTTTTGCGGGATGCGAGACCGCTCTAGACCCCTTCGACGACGACCATTTCAGCATCCGCGACTTCCTGGCGGATTTTCGCGGCGATCTGGTATTCCGGCGAATTGTAGCAGTCGACCGCATGCTGCATCGACGGGAATTCGATCACCACGTTGCGGACGCGCGCCTTGCCCTCGAGTTCGGTGAAGGCGCCGCCGCGCGCCAGGAAATTCGCGCCATACTTTTCGAAGGCCGGCTTGGCGGCCGCCACATAATCCTTGTAGCGCTCGGCATCGCGAACGTCGACGCGGGCGATCCAATATCCCTTGGCCATGGTCTTCTCCCTTTTGTCGTTGAAACTATCAGCGGTTTGCCGGCCAGAGCGCCGACACCATCTCGCTGAGGATGGCGCGGGCGGCATCTCGGGGATCGGGCGCCTTGACGACAGGCCGGCCGACGACGAGATGCGTCGCTCCCGCCTTCAGCGCGTCGAAAGGTGTCATCACGCGCTTCTGGTCGCCCTTTTCGCTACCATCAGGGCGAATGCCGGGGGTGACGATCGCCATCTCGGGTCCGACGATTTCGCGCACCGCTGTCGCTTCCTCCGCCGAGCAGACGATGCCGCCCATGCCGGCTGCGCGCGCCTGTTCGGCGCGGCGCAGCACCAGGCTGTGCGGATCCTGGCTGTAGCCCGCCTCGGCAAGGTCATCGGCATCCATCGAGGTCAGCACGGTCACGCCGAGCAGGCAGAGGCCGGAACCGGCCGCGGCCTCGACCGCCGCCTTCATCGCTTTCGGATAGGCGTGCAGCGTCAGCATCGACATGCCCATCTTGGCGATGTTCTCGACGCCGGAGGCAACGGTGTTGTCGATGTCGAGCAGCTTCATGTCGAGAAAGATCTTCTTGCCGCTGGCGGCAAGATCGCGGGCGAATTCCAGGCCGCCGGCAAAGACCAGCTGATAGCCGATCTTGTAGAAGAGAATATCGTCGCCGAGCGCGGAAACCAGTCTTTCCGCCTCGCCGATCGTTGGAACATCCAGGCCGACGATCAACCGCTCGCGTGCGTCCATCTGAAGTCACCCCTGCCAGTCTTCGATGGGCGTCCAGTCGCATGATAAGCGGCGATCCGCAAGACCGAAAGCATAGAGATTGCCGCCACCGCCCGGCTGGTCACGGTCGCGCGCGATCGAGCTCCCCGCCAGATGGCATTTGAGCAGCGTGCCGACGCCGCCATGGCCGACAAAGGCGATCGGCGCCGTCGCATCATGTGTGGCAAGAACGGCGTTAACAGACTCGACGATGCGGGCCTGCGCGTCGACGGCGCGCTCCCAGCCCTTGAAGCTTTGTTCCGGATGGGCGAAGAACCAGTCGGCCGCTTCTTCGAATTGCGGCGGCGGCAGGAAGCCGGTGGCCGAGCGGTCGTTCTCGTGCATGGCGGGGACGATCTCGACGGTCACGCCGGAAGCCTCCGCCAGAATTTCGGCCGTCTCGATCGCCTTCGTCTCGTCGCTGGAGACGATGCGCTGCAACTGCCTGACCCAGCCGCTCTCTGCCGCTTTGCGGGCACGTGCCGCGCCGACATCGGAAAGCCCCCATTTTGGCACCGGCACGTTGGCGTCGATCTTGACCTGCGGATGAGTGATGTAGATCCCGAACATCTCAGCCGCGCTTGTAGATCCAGAGCTGCGCCGGCGGAATGTTGCGCATGACGAAGTCGAAATGCTGGATATGGTAGCGGTCGGGATTGGCGGCGATCGGCGAGATCGCCCCATAGGAAATCTGCACCATCGGCCGGCCGGCCGGCAGTCGATCGAGCAGGCTTTCGAGCAGCGAGATGCGCTTCGCCATCGGGAAATTCAGAAGCGGAATGCCCGAGACGACGGAATCGAAGGTGAGACCGCCGAAATTGCCAAGAGTGGTCTGAAGATCGAAAGCGTCGCCGTTGATGAAGTGCACGCCGGGATAGGTCCGCAGCAGATGTTTGTGGAAATCCGTCGAATATTCGATCGCAACGAGATTTTCCGGACGAACGCCGCGGCCGAGGATGGCCTTGGTGATGGCGCCCGTGCCCGGCCCGAGTTCTAGCACCGGCAGCCCGGAATGGATATCGACGACGCTTGCCATGCGCTTCGCCGTGATCGAGGAGGTCGGCACGATCGAGCCTACCGTCTTCGGCCCCTGCATCATGCCTCGGAAGAAGCGGATCTCGTCGTCGAACCTCTTCCCGAACCGTTCCTTCACCTTGACCCGTAAGCTCATTCTCCACCCATCCGCATGTTGATCGAATGCCTTAATATGCCGCTTGTCGCTTAAGGGACAAGGATTTTCGCAACAAGGACATCGGCATCAACAGTTCATGCGGCTTTCGGCGCGGAACCGGGCATGAGATCGGCCAGCCTTTCGGCCAAGTGATCGGCGTCGACAGGTGCGCGCAGCTTCACGTCGGTATTGTCGAAATAGAGATAAACGTCGCGGCCCTTGGTGCGCGCCGCTACGGGCGCCAGTACCCGTGTCGCGTTCTCAGGTTCTCCGCCCGAGGCCCAGGCGCGGATGCGTTGCGCCCATATGTCGAGTGCTTCGTCCTCGTAGCCGCTGACATAGAGCTTTTCGGAGCCATGCAGGCGGCAATAGACAAAATCGGCGGTGATATCCATCAGCAGCGGCCATTTCACCGTATCGGCGCAGACGAGAGCGACCTTGTGACGCCTGAGCATCTCGATGAAGATGGGTGAGCGGAAGCTCTCGTGGCGGATTTCGAGCGCATGGCGGATCGGTTGGTGTCCGTCGCTTTTAAGCCAGGCCGGTCCCTTGATATGCCAGTCGTGACGCTTCGCAAGCGCTATCGCCGCGTCGCGGTCATGCGGCAGCAGCGACAAAAAGCTTTCGAAAAGGGATGGATCGAAGGCCATGTTCGGCGGCAATTGCCAGAGGATCGGCCCGAGCTTGGGACCAAGCCGCAGCAGGCCGGAGGCGAGGAAATTGGCGAGCGCCGTCTCGATATTCTGCAGCCGCAGCATATGGGTGATGAAGCGCGGTCCCTTGACCGCGAAGATGAAATCATCCGGCGTCTCGTCGCGCCAGCGGCCGAAACTTTCGGGCCGCTGCAATCCGTAGAAGGTGCCGTTGATCTCGATCGACCGGAAGTGGCGCGCGGCGTAGGAAAGCTCCTGCTTCTGCGGCAGGTCCTTCGGGTAGAATTGGCCGCGCCAGGGCGCATAGGTCCAGCCGGATATGCCGATGCGCACCGTTCCCGTCTTTTTGCTCATGGGATCCTCCGTTTTGACAGGAGGAAAAACGGCAAGCGGTCGCCTTCGTTCCCCTCAGACGCGCATCGGCATCAGCACGTAGAGCGCATCGTCGCCCGCCGTGTCGCGGATCAGCGTCGGCGAGCCGGCATCGGCAAGCAGGAAGATCGCTTCCTCGCCGGAAAGCTGGGCGGTGATGTCGAGCAGGTATTTGGCGTTGAAGCCGATTTCCATCGCATCCGTGTCGTAGCCGACGGCGACTTCCTCAGTCGCACTGCCGGAATCGGGATTGTTGACGGTCAGCATCAGCTGCCCGTCGGAAAGCGCCAGCTTCACGGCGCGTCCGCGCTCGGAGGAGATGGTCGAGACGCGGTCGACCGCCTGTGCGAAGGTCGTGCAGTCTACGCGCATTTCCTTGTCGTTGCCTGTGGGGATGACGCGCTGATAATCCGGGAAGGTGCCGTCGATCAGTTTCGAGGTCATGACGATCGAGCCGATCGTCAACCGGATCTTGGCGTCGGAGACCTCGACGGTCACCGTCGTTTCGGGATTGTCGACCAGCTTCTGCAGTTCGCCGACCGTCTTGCGCGGAATGATGATGCCCGGCATGCCCTCGGAGCCGGAGGGCGCATCAACATCGGCACGCGCCAGCCTGTGGCCGTCGGTCGCAACCGCCCTGAGTTTCAGCTCGCCATTGCTCTCGATCGTGTGGAAGAAGATGCCGTTGAGATAATAACGCGTCTCTTCCGTCGAAATCGCGAACTGCGTGCGGTCGATCAGCATCTTCAGATCGGTCGCCTTCAGCTTGAAGGAATGTGTGAATGTGCCGGCTGTGAGATCAGGGAAGTCCGACTCCGGCAGGCACTGCAGCGAGAATTTCGAGCGGCCGGACTGCACGGTCATCGCGCCGCCATCGGTGCTGGTGGCAAGCAGCACTTCCGAGCCGTCGGGAAGCTTGCGCACGATATCGTAGAGAAGATGGGCGGGAACGGTAGTGGCGCCGGGCTGCTCGACGCTAGCAGGTGTCGCCTCGGTGATTTCGAGGTCGAGGTCGGTCGCCTTCATGTCGAGCTTCTGGCCGTCGGCCTTGAGCAGTACGTTGGACAGGATCGGGATCGTGTTGCGACGTTCGACCACGCGGTGGACGTGGTTCAGCGATTTCAACAGGTTTGACCGCTCAATAGTAATACGCATGGGATGCTACCGCTTTCGACCGTGACTGTCCGGGCGCATCGAGCACCCGAAGAATGCTGTCCCGGCTTGAGGCCGGGGGAGTGGACGGGCAAAATGGCAGACTTCAGCATTGGTTTGCAAGAGGCATGGACGCACGCGCGCCTGCATTTGCGGTTTTCCGGAGCAATGCTCACAGAAATCCGAACCCTTGCCGAAGCGGTGCGGCTCGCCCATAAAGGCTTCGATGCCGGCGACGAGCCGGCGGGACGAAAGCAAATGGCATGAATGAGGAAACGACAGCGGACGCCGCCACCCGGCGAAGCTTCCGCTTGCACAATGCAACGGTGCCGGCGCGGCCGCTGGAGCCGGCGCTCTATCTGGTCGCCACCCCCATCGGCAATCTCGGCGACATTACGCTGCGGGCGCTCGAAACGCTGGCCGGCGCCGACGTGCTTGCCTGCGAAGATACGCGCGTCACGCGCGTGCTGCTCGATCGGTATGGCATCCAGAACCGCCCCTTCGCCTATCATGAGCACAATGCCAACGAGGCCGGTCCAAGGTTGCTGCAGGCGCTCGAAGCCGGGCGTTCGGTGGCGCTGGTCTCCGATGCCGGCACGCCGCTTGTCTCCGATCCCGGTTACCGGCTGGCGCAGCAGGCGATTGCGGCAGGGTACCGCGTCATTCCCATTCCCGGCGCCTCTGCGCCGCTCGCAGCCCTTGTCGGCTCCGGCCTGCCGAACGATGCCTTCCTTTTCGCCGGTTTCCTGCCGGCCAAGGACAAGGCCCGCCGCGACCGTCTCGGTGAACTTGCCGCGGCACCCGCGACACTGATCTTCTTTGAATCGCCGCACCGCATCGGCGCAACGCTTCTGGCCGCCGCCGATGTGCTCGGGGCCACGCGGCCCGCCTCCGTCTGCCGCGAGCTGACCAAGACCTATGAAGAGTTCCGTCGCGGCACGCTTGCCGACCTCGCCGCCCATTATCAGCAAGTGGAAAACGTCAAGGGCGAGATCGTCCTCGTGATCGGTCCGCCAGAGCCGGTCGAGACTGATGAGGCCGATGTCGAAGCCATGCTGGCCGACCTGTCGAAGTCAATGCCGACGGCAGGCGCCGCCACCGAGGCCGCCCGCCTCACCGGCCTGCCGCGCAAGGTGCTCTACCAGCGCCTGCTGGAGATCAAGAACGCCGATGGGCGATAATGATCTCACCGCCATCAGGAGGAAGGCGCTGCGCCGGGGCCGCATGTCGGAATATGTCGCGGCCGCCTTCCTGATGCTGAAGGGCTACCGCATCCTGGCACTGCGCCACCGCACCCGGCTCGGCGAGATCGATATTATTGCCCGCAAGGGCGATCTCGCCGTCTTCGTCGAGGTCAAGGCCCGCCATGGCGAGGCCGCGGCGGTCGATGCCGTCTCTATCGCCGCGCAGAAGCGGATACGGGCGGCAAGCGATCTCTGGCTCGCCCGCCAGGCGGACCAGGCTCGCCTTTCCCAGCGCTATGATATCGTGGCGATCATGCCCGGCCGCCTGCCGCGGCACTTTCCGGATGCGTTTAGCGCCTTTATGGTCCAATCCGTTTTCGAATCGTTAAACTTTTAGTTCCCGCGTGAACGAGGTTCTTACGACTCTCTGCTACCCCAAATCTCGGTAGGGATAACAATTGGGGATTGTTTCATGGCCTGGAAGCTGATGCTTGCAAGTGCGGTCGCCATGGCCGCGCGCTCCGCGCCTTATGCCGTGGCGAAGCCGGCCGGGAAATCCTTCGTGGCGCATGCGAGCGACCTGCTGCCATTGAAGCCGACGCCGATCAATCCGGACTGGATCGTCAGCGGCAATCCGCAGGCCCGCACCGCCGAACACTCGCGCGGCTATGACGAAGCGTCGTTGACGGCGATCTGGGATTGCACGGCGGGTGAATTCCGCTGGCGCTTCGGCTGGGACGAGACCGTGATGATCCTCGAAGGCGAGGTGCATATCACTGCCGAGGATGGCACCGAACGCACCTTGCGCGCCGGCGACGTCGCCTTTTTCGCCGGCGGAACCTGGGCGAGCTGGCGGGTCGACAATTACGTCCGCAAGGTCGCCTTCCTGCGCAAACCCTTCCCGAAGCCACTGGCGATCGCCTACCGCCTCCGCAACATGCTGCGCAACGGCGGCAACCAGGGCATCGCTGCCTGAAGATCGATTTCGATTTTGGGAGTTACGCGCTAATCAGGCTGAGGCGAAGCGGTTGTTTCGCCCTTCAAGATCTCGCAAGCGAATAGGATCGGATTGTCGAGCTCGGGCGCGGTTTGCTTGTTTAACAGAACGGCCACCGCCGCTGCGGCTATGTCTTGAATCGGCTGCTTCACTGTCGTCAGGCGTGGCGTTGTCATGCTTGCGAGCGGGATACCGTCGAAGCCGAGGATCGAAAGGGCTGCAGGTATCGGGATTCCCAGATCATGCGCTGCCCGCATGCAGCCGATTGCCTGCTGGTCCGAACTTGCAAAGATCGCCGTCGGCCGCTCGTTTCGCGCGCGGGCCAGAAGATAATTTCCCGCGGAACGGCCGCTCTCGTAGTCGAAGGCCGCCTCGGCAATCAGCGGTGGTCCTGCCATTCGTGTGCCGTCTGCCTGCTCCCTCGCCTGCTCGATTGCATCGAGATAGCCCCTGAGTCGATCGTTAGCGGGGACGGAGTGCCCGGGCCCCGAAATGAAGCCGATGCGGCGATGGCCGAGCTGCAAAAGATGCTCGACGCCAAGACGAACGCCATTGCGGTGATCGGCGGCAATGCCGGAATACCCTGGCATAAGCCGGTCGACGACGACGATCGGCAATCCCTTCGGCAGCTTGAGTGTGTGGAAATCATTGCTGGGAACCAGCATGATGCCGTCGACCTTACGGCTTGTCAGCTGTTTGATGCGGTCAGCCTCCTTGGCCGCATGATCAAACGACGTCATGACGATGATATTATAGCCGTGATTTGCCGCCGCTTGTTCCGCCGATTGGACAAGTTCCGCGAAGAAGGGATTGGTCAGATCCGGAATGACGATGCCGATGAGGCGGCTGACCTTGCCGCGCATGCTTCTCGCCGACGGGTCGGGCGTATAGCCGAGGTCTTTGATGATCGCTGTGACGCGCGCCCGCAACTCCTTCGTCACCGAGGGATGATCATTCAAAATTCGCGAAACGGTCCCGGTGGAAACTCCCGCAAGCTTGGCAACCTCTCGAATCCCGACCTTTGACATAACGGAAACAGTGGCCCTTTCTCTGCGCCTTCGGAAGACACCGAAGGGCGCCTGATCGAAGCTTCCAGCTAATGGTCTTTACCGCCCTCGTCAAAGGGCTGCATCTCAATATTGACCGCCAGTCTCCATAGCATGAGCGTGGGCCAACGCTCAATGGAAACGGTTCATCACATGCACACCGATATGAGCGAAACACAGGAACAAAAGCGGGTGTTTGGCTGAATTCCCACTGCTTGACAATTTTTAAGGGCGTGCTACCCAGATGTCGTTGGAAACGGTTCATTGCCGCAGGCAACTCAGGTGGAGCTGAGCCCAGGACCGTTCGGAGGAAAAAATGTCCAATTCTATGAAGCGTGAATCCGTCTTGATCAATGCGCCGCGCCGTGCGGCATTGAAGCTCGGACTTGCCGGCACCTTGGTGCTTGCGCTGTCCTGTGGCGTGTCGCCCGCCTTTGCGGCCGGCAAGCCGAAGGTCGGCCTGATCATGAAATCCTTGTCCAATGAGTTCTTCAAGCAGATGAAGGCCGGCGCCGACAAATATGCGGCCGAGAACAAGGACAAGTTCGACTTCAAGGCCGTCGGCATGAAGGACGAGCGAGATTTCGCTTCCCAGGTCGATGCCGTCGAAAACTTCGTCACGCAGAAATACGATATCATCGTTGTCGCGCCGGCCGATTCAAAGGCCATGGCAACCCCGCTGGCAAAGGCAGTCAAGGCTGGCGTCAAGGTCATCAACATCGACGTGCCGCTCGATGCCGATGCGAAGAAGAAAGCCGGTATCGATCTCGCTTTCTTCGGGCCTGACAATAAGGGCGGGGCGACGCTTGCGGGCGACGCGCTTGCCAAGGATCTGGGACCCGGCGCCAAGGTCGTCATCCTCGAGGGTAACCCCGAGGCCGACAATGCCAAGGAGCGCAAGGAAGGCTTCGTGGACTCCGTCAAGTCTGGCAAGCTTGAGCTTCTCGACAGCAAGACGGCCCATTGGGAGACGGAAGAAGCCAATACCGTCATGACGAATTTCCTGACGAAATATAAGGATATTCAGGGCGTTATGGCAGCCAACGACTCGATGGCCCTCGGCGTTGTCAAGGCGCTCGATGCGGCCGGCCAAAGTGGCAAGATCAAGGTTGTCGGCTTCGATAACATTCCGCCGGTCCAGCCGCTGATCAAGGATGGCAAGATGCTTGCCACCGTCGAACAGTATGGTGCGCAGATGGCGGTCCTCGGCATCCAGTATGGCATGCGTGAACTTGCCGGCGAGAAATTCACCGGCTGGGTCAAGACCGACATCAAGCTGGTCACCGCAGCGGATCTCAAATAGTCGGGATCGCCCGCATCGCGTGCCTGAAAAAGCGGCAGCGTACAGGAAGCGCCGGCTGCGGCCGGCGCTCACCGCTAGCAACCGATTGACGCGTTGATCGCTTCAGGTGAGGCTCGCTTCCGAGCCCTGGGATGCGTCCTGCGTGGAGTTCGAACAGAGCGTGCATGAGGTCGACGTGTCAGACGCAGCAGATGACGAGATTTTGAGGCTGGAAGGGATCGGCAAGCGCTTCCCGGGCGTCGTGGCGCTCAAGGATGTCTCCATGCGGATCGGCCGCGGCAAGGGGCACGTTCTTCTCGGCGAGAATGGTGCTGGAAAGTCGACCCTGATCAACCTGCTCGGTGGCGTTTTCAGGCCGGATGACGGTCAAATCCTGTTCGACGGCAAGCCATACCATCCGGCCTCGCCGCTGGAGGCGTTCAAGGCGGGCATCCGGGTCATTCACCAGGAACTGCATCCGCTTTCCAACCTCACGGTGGCGGAAAACCTGCTGTTTGAGCATCTGCCGCGCCGATATGGCCTGGTGAACTATAAGGCGATGAACAGCAGAGCGGCGGAACTCCTGGAAGAGGTCGGCCTCGACGTGGCTCCGACGACACTGGCGAGCCGCCTCAGCGTTGCCCAGCTTCAATTGGTCGAAATCGCCAAGGCGCTTTGCTACGAAAGCAAGCTTCTCGTTCTCGACGAACCGACGGCAACCTTGACCTCCAAGGAGGTCGATCGCCTTTTTGAAATTCTCAAGCGCCTGAAGCGGCGTGGCGTGACCACGCTCTACATCTCTCACAGGCTGGAGGAGATCTTTGACGTCGGTGACGATGTGACGGTGCTGCGCGACGGCCAGCATGTGATCACGCGTCCACTGGCCGGACTTGCGATTCCTGACATCGTCGAACTCATGGTCGGGCGGAAGCTTTCGGATCATGGCATTTTTCGCAGCGACAGCACCGTGTCCGGCGAGGCGCTCGGTGTGTCCGGCCTGAAGGTGACGCGAAACAGTCCGGAATTGTCATTTTCCGTGGCAAAGGGGGAAATCGTCGGCATTGCCGGCCTTGTCGGCAGCGGCCGGACGGAAGCGGTTCGCGCCATATTCGGCGCCGATGCCAAAGCGGCCGGCGAAATCCGCGTGAATGGCGAGCCGGTTGCGATCCATTCGCCAAAGGATGCCGTTGCTGCCGGGCTCTGCCTGGCAACCGAAGACCGCAAGATGCAGGGCTTGATGCTCGATATGAGCTGCGCCGAAAATGCCACCATAACCGATCTCGCCAAGATCTCCCGCAACGGCTTGATCATGCGAAGGGCGCAGGATGATCATTCGCAGCGCCTCGTGCGCGAACTGCGCATCAAGACCCCGTCCATCCATCAGGCCGTCAGGACGTTTTCCGGCGGCAACCAGCAAAAGGTAGTCATTGCAAAATGGCTGTTCCGCGGTCCCAAAGTGCTGATTTTCGATGAGCCGACCCGTGGAATCGACGTCGGTGCAAAGGCCGAGATTTATGAGCTTCTGTGGAAGTTTGCGGCTCAGGGAAAAGGCGTTCTGGTCGTCTCTTCGGATCTGCCGGAGCTCATGGGCATTTGCCATCGCATCATCGTATTCTCCGACGGCAAGATATCGGGCGAAATAGTTCGGGAACAATTTGACGAGAGCAGGATCCTTTCGCTCGCCTACAAGGAGTACAGTCGTGTCCGCCAACATTGAAAAACAGACCGAGGCGAAAGAGGTGAGCGTCTGGGACAAGCTTGTCCGGATCTCGCTGAAGGAGGCGGGCGTCGCCATTGCCCTCATTCTGATCCTGACGTTTTTCTCGGCGACGGCGCCCTATTTCGCAACGCCGGAGAACTTCCTGAAGATCTTCGTGCAGATTGCCATCAACACCGTGCTTGCTGCGGGCATGACCTTCGTCATCCTCGTTGGCGGCATCGATCTCTCGGTCGGGTCGCTGCTTGCCCTTTGCACGGTGATCGGTGCGACGATCATGATCAATCCGGCGTTTTCGCCATGGCAGGCGATTGTTCTCGCATGTCTTGCGTCGATGGGCACGGGTGCCATCCTTGGCGCCGTCAACGGGTGGATTTGCGAGAAGTGGAAGCTTCCTTCCTTTATCGTCACCCTTGGCATGCTGAACGTCGCGAGCGGCCTGGCGCGCGTGGTCAGCGACAATTCCACGATCACCGGCCTGCCTCAGCCATTCGTCGATTTCGGCAACCTGATCTTCTGGGGCATATTTCCGTCGATCTTTCTGATTGCGATCGTCGTCGTCCTCATCGGCTGGTTCGTGCTGCGCTACACCGTCTTCGGGCGCTTCGTCTTCGCGATCGGCACCAATGAAGAGGCTGTCCGGCTGTCGGGGCATGAGCCCAAACGGTACAAGATTGCGGTCTTTACGATCTCAGGGCTGACGGCCGGCATTGCGGCCATGGTCTATCTGCTCCGTCTCAATGTCGGCAGCCCGGTTGCGGGCATCGGCTACGAGTTGAATGCGATCGCCGCCGTCATCATCGGCGGAACCAGCCTTTCGGGTGGCAAAGGCTCGATTGTCGGCACGCTGGTCGGCGCCTGCATTCTGCAGGTGCTGTCGACGGGGTTGCAGCTCTTGGGCGCCGACGACAATATCAAGCCGATCGTCATCGGCGCCGTCATCGTGCTCGCCGTCATTCTCGATAGCTATCGCGGCCGATTGATGCGGAAACTCGAAACGCGGTGAAAGGCAATTCCAGCAAAACTGCGCAGCGGTTTTGTGTCCGGAATTGCGCAAAAAACAAAAATGCTCCAGTGCCGAAGCCCTTGATTGGCCGTTGCGTTTGATATCTGGCCGACCTACATCTGTCCGGCATTCAGCGAGGGATGGAAATGGCCAAGATCACCAATGTAGCGGTCCAGATGGATCATGTCGCAAGCATCAATATCGCGGGTGATTCCACCTTCGCCATGAGCCTGGAAGCGCAGGCGCGCGGCTACAGGCTCTTCCATTACACCCCCGACCGCCTGAGCTTCCGTGACAACCGGCTTTATGCCAGCGTCGAGCCGATGGTGCTGCGCGACGTCAAGGGCGATCACTACGAGCTTGGCGCGCCGGAGCGCGTCGATCTCGCGACCATGGATGTCGTGCTGCTGCGCCAGGATCCGCCCTTCGATATGGCCTATATCACCGCGACGCATCTGCTCGAGCGCATCCACCCGAAGACGCTCGTCGTCAACGATCCGGCCTGGGTGCGCAATTCGCCGGAGAAGATCTTCGTCACCGAATTCTCCGATCTGATGCCGAAGACGCTGATCACCAAGGATGCCGCCGAGATCCGCCGCTTCCGCGACGAGATGGGCGATATTATCCTGAAGCCGCTTTACGGCAATGGCGGCGCCGGCGTCTTCCATTCGACCCGCGACGACCGCAACCTCTCTTCGCTGCTCGAAATGTTCGGCCAGCTTTTCCGCGAGCCCTTCATCGCCCAGCAATATCTGCCCGACGTGCGCAAGGGCGACAAACGCATCATCCTGGTCGACGGCGAATTCGCCGGCGCCATCAACCGCGTGCCGGCCGAACACGACAGCCGCTCCAACATGCATGTCGGCGGCCGTGCCGAGGCGACCGAGCTGACGCCGCGCGAACAGGAAATCTGCGCCCGCATCGGCCCGGCGCTGAGGGAGCGCGGCTTCCTGCTCGTCGGCATCGATGTGATCGGCGATTACATGACCGAGATCAACGTCACGTCGCCCACAGGCATTCGCGAGGTGAAGAAGTTCGGCGGTGCCGATATAGCCGCCCTGCTTTGGGATGCGATCGAGCGCAAGCGCGGCTGAGCCAGCCGCCCATGACCGTTCTGAGGTCCCGCGACCGAGCGCAACCAAGGTCACAGCGGATGCCTGATTCCGTTCTTTGATTGTTCTTGTTTTATTCCAGTTTCCATGCCAGATTGTAACCGCTAGCCTTAATGCATGTCGCCCAAGGGACCACGACATGCATCGAATAAAGGCTGCAGGGCGGTATATACAAGTTTGCGGCAAGGGGATGGGTTGATGGTCGCGCGTGTCAGTACGGTTGCATTTCAGGGTATCGAAGGTGTGCCGGTCGAGGTCCAGGTCATGGTTGCTCCCGGAAAGGTCGGGATGCAGATCGTCGGCCTGCCTGACAAGGCGGTTGCCGAAAGCCGAGAGCGCGTGCAGGCGGCCCTCCACGCCTCCGGCCTGGCGCTGCCGGCGAAGCGGGTGACGGTCAATCTGGCGCCTGCCGACCTGCCGAAGGAGGTCTCGCATTTCGATCTGCCGATCGCCCTTGCCCTGATGGCCGCCCTCGGCGCCATTCCCGCCGATGCCCTATCGGATTTTGTCGTCGTCGGCGAGCTCAACCTCGACGGCACGATCGCCGCCATATCAGGCGCGCTGCCGGCTGCGATCGGCGCCGATGCGCTCGGCAAGGGGCTGATCTGCCCGGCCGAAAGCGGCGCCGAAGCCGCCTGGGCGGCGCCGAGGTCGATATCCTTGCACCCCGCAGCCTGATCGCCCTTGCCAATCATTTCCGTGGCACGCAGGTCCTATCCAGGCCGGAGGCGTCGATCCGCGCCAATGCCGCAAACCTGCCGGATCTCGCCGAGATCAAGGGCCAGGAAAGCGCCAAGCGCGCGCTCGAAGTGGCGGCCGCCGGTGGCCATAATCTGCTCATGTTGTGAGCGAAAGACCCTTAACTCCACTAATTCAACCGGTGGTGCGAGGCGCACCGCGTCGCGCGGAGGGTCATTGCTGAATGGCAGGATCGTGCTCGAAAGGGAAAACGGGCGTTTGAAAAATATCGAAGTCGACGTTCCAGGTGATGGTCTCGTTCCGGGCTAGGGCCGGCCAGACAATTTCTCCACCGCTATTCCTTTTTCGCACCAGGAGCTTGCTGAGCACGGCGTCGAGCTGTGTACTGAACAGGTCCTCCGCCGCAACGTACACGAAGACCGGAGCGCTCACGTCGATTCCGGACACGCCATCTTGGGCGGTCGGATTGTTTGATCTGTCGGGCCAATGGCGCCACTCGTCTATAGGCTGGATCATGGCGGTTTCTTCGGCTCTCCTAAGCGTCGCGCAAGGCTCGCTGTCCGCGCTGCTCTTGCACAGCGACTCCAAAAGACCAAGCGGGTAGGCAAGCCACGTCAACGAACGTCCGTCGATAGCCTCTGCGGTTGCCAGTGCAACACGGCGAGCCAAGTCTGAATCAAGTGCACTAAAGTCGAGATCGGTGAGAAACCTAGATGAAAGGTCACTGAGAAAGGCTGACTGGGCACTCGTGGCCTCTTGTGGCCTCATCAACGAACAAGTTTCGAAAATGACGGGCATGATGTCCAGATAAGCTGCCGCTTCACGGTCATTTTGGAAAGCAAGTTCGGTTGAGTTTTCGTCGCTAGGCGAGAATTGGCGTAGCTGAGGACCGAGCTCTGCATCAGCCCAACAGAATGCTTCAGCCGCATGCGTCTGGGCGGCTAGTCCTACAGCAAGAAATGAAACGGCCGGGCGTTTATCACAGAGAAGGATTGTCCATGCACTCTCCGCCGCTACAAGAGCTGCGAGGTCGTTAAGGTCGTCGGGCAGGTGTCCGAAGCGACCGTCGCATGCATTGGCGCGTACCCCCTCGACAACCCGAGACCCTGTGGATTTCATTTTTGCGTAAGAGCTCGCCCCGAAGATAGCATCGTCGATGTGCACTTCGAGAGGTTCATATCGACAAGGCACGAGAACAACTTTTTCCCCGACAATTCTCTCGCTGGGTCGTTCGTCATAATTACCCGTGGCCAATGCTTCTTCTGCTTCGTCGCCTACGAGATCAACACATCTCCTTTGGGTGTAGGTGCGCGTTGCTTCAGAACGCAAGCGCTCGGGCTTGTTCCCTCCCCAAAGAAAAATGCGCGACAGATCCGAAATAGGTATAGAAACAAGCTGATTCACAAACACGCGAGATCCCATGCGCCCGACGGCGAAGCGAACGTAGTGCCGCCCGTTTTTTGAACAGAACGCCTGAACCGCATCGCTAGGTCGGGAAGCCGCGACCACCACCTTGGGACGCAGTATCATTGAAAGCAATTGGTCGTCGGTAAGATTTTCCAAGCCTCGAAAGCCCAGGCGCTTGGCTTCCTCAATCTCCTCCAAGACACTATCATCGGCCGAAGGGGAGCGTAGACGAGTTGGGTCGATGCACCCGAGGAAAAGCGCCGTCGGACCGGGCAGTGGGATCTGTGTAATTTCCGCGCCGGGCGGGTCTTTCTGGGAGAAGATCGGAATACCAAGTATGTCGACTGGACGCTCGTCGAAAACTGCGGTGAATTGGGGCTGGATGTCGAACTGCGCTGACAGAACGGGGTCGACCCGATCCATTGCCTGTTTCAAGTCCAGGATCCTCGTTGATGCCATTGACTCGTCCGGCATAAGTGGTGGAACAAGCGGCGGCTTGTTTGCCAGTGTGCTACGCACGTATTCAACAAGCCGAGCATCGTGATCCTCCGCGAAAACCCGCCCATGCTGAAAGTCGATCGTCACTTCCGCAGCTTGGAGGTGCGCTCCCAAGGTCAAAAATGCTAGTACAAACAGCGACCTCTTCGGTATAAGCATCGTGAGCCTCCGCGAAACTCGCAGCTGAAAGCAACTCTACCGCCGTCCTCCAAGCCCCAAGGTCGCGCGTTGGTCCAGGAGAAGCCCGATAAACTTCTCATTGGACGGGCGAGGGAGGAAAGGAGGGGGGAAGGACACCGGGAGAAGGTACGGCCGGTGGAAGGCAACCCCCTTGAGGACAATCCACTGGAATGTCGTCGGGCTTGACTGGTGCGCAACTCGCATCAACACAGATTTGGCCACTCTTGGCTCGATCGTCGACGAAGACTGCCTTGAACCCCGTTAGATCTCCTTGGAAGTGACCCCCACTTCCTCGATAGAAGTAACTGGACGCTTGACGTGAACTATCGGCCGGCAGTGCCGCGCCACAAAAGGGCCGACCGTTGTTTTGATCAACCGCACAATCACTCTCGGGGGGGACTGTCGTTGGATCAACCGTCAGGCCGTCGTTACTGGCGTTTTTGGTTTTAGGCGGCGTTTTTGGTTCTTCGGCTTTAGGAGGTATTTTGGGTCCTTCGGTTGTAGGAGATTTTGGTTCTTCAGTTTTGGGGGGTGTTGTTGGAACTGAGGGCTTACCGTTCAAAAGCTCGTCAACCTTAGTCCGACATTTATCAAAAGCGCACTTTGGGAGGTTTTCATACGTGTCCGTAGCCGTCTTTAACAGCTCTTTCCCCTCCGCTGTGATCTTTTTCTGTGCCTCGTTCCAATCAGACTTAGGACCGAAAGCATCGATTGCCATTTCAGTGGCTTTTTCCGCACTCTTTTTCGATTCGCGCACGATGTACAAGACTGATCCAATGTCGCATAAACCTGAACACAGAAGGTCTTTAGCGGCCTCTTTTGCGGCTCCACCATAGTCATCTCTGTACTCATCCCCTTGAGCGGTTTCCACGATACTCGGGCCGCTCATACGTTTTGATTGGGGAGGGTTCTGCCCTCCTACCTCCGTCAAAGACGCGGTCGAGCCGAACATGGGGAGCTTCGCGGCTCCTCCGTCTACTTTTGGCATTGCCTCTTGGCAGCCGACACACATTCGACCGCCGAATGGGCTCTCGCTGAAGTCGGGCGGAAGATTTGTAATGCCGTCAGGGGCGGGTGCTCCAAAGTACGCAGTAATTAGCCTGCTGGTCGTGAAGTCGAAGTTAGCGAGCCCGTTTGCAGGTGCCTCCAATGACACAGGTATCCGCGTGTCCGAAAAGATGCCTTGCGGACGGAGCCCCTCAATGTCGCGAATCTGATGCGGCTTCAGCAACGGATCCCCGCCAAGTTCAGGGAAAGACGAGAAGCTCTTTACATCCATGGCTAGTGGAGACTTACCGCCACCAGCTGTAACGAAGTCCGCGAACCGCTGAAACTTACCGGGCTTGAAGCCAATCTTATCCGACAGACCGGCGTTTCGCGCCTCGAGGACATTGATCGTGCCAGGAGCTACATACTCCAACGCGGCTAGGCTCCTTGACAGTACCGCCGAGCTTGAGTCGCCATAAGGGTGTGCTTGCAGTGAGGCATAGTCAGCCAAGTTCATCATTGGCTTGACCAAACCAAGAAATCCTCCCTGTTCCTCCACGCCTTTGATGATGGACGCCTGGACGAAATGTAAGTTTGCATCAGGTGGAAGTGCGTTGGTCGCCTGCAGTGCTAGCGACGCCGCCTCAACAGCCAACGAGAAACGCATCATCTGATACAAGCCAGGCTCTTGATCACAGGCTGAAGTCTCTCGCTCCGGTCCTGTAATGCAGCTCAGGGGAGCACTACTTATGACGTGCGCGACGCCATCTGCCCCCTGTGCAACTACGGCTGCAGGGTTCAGTGCTGATGTAAAGACGAGAGCGAGGAATAGCCCTCGAGCTATGGAACGCATCTTACTCATCATGCCCAAAACTATCATTCTTTTGTTTCAGCCTCAATGAGGGCAATCTTGTCACGGGGAGCGATTCCGCTGGGTGTGGAACTGTCTTCTGCCGCGTCCATCGCACTCTATGCGTAGTCTATGACCCGGATAGAGCCTCTTTAGCTGTACTCCGCCCGGAACGTGTCGGAACGGAGCCTCATCTCCTCGGTATTCAGAGCGATTCGAACAGGCGCGAGGGCGGTGGAAATACCTTCACGAAAAGTACCGAACCAGACAATATCATGGGGATCGAGCGGCCAGTCGATTGGCGTCTGACACAAGCGCAAGCTATGATAGCGTAATTTCACAGGGTCTATCGCAACATGGCAGATGCGCCGACGCCAATGGATGGCAAAGTCACTGGCTCTTGGCTGGTCCACCACACTAATAAACTTCAGCATTTCAGCGGTGCATCGGGATTTGACCGAATACTCAGTGCGGGCAAGGCCACTAAGCTTCTGTCCGCGCTTTCCGCGACCCAACAGAACGTCGTGGATATGCCCAGGGTTGAAGTGCTGGCAACAGCGGCTAATATGACTCCGTTCGAGCTGCAGGGTGCTCTCTGGGCGCTGGAGCAACAACAGCTTCTCCAGCGAAGCGTGTCTGGCGTCGAGGTCTTCGGTGTAACGAGTGCGACCGTTCTGCAAAGAGGCGCAGAGGTTTTTGCCGCGCTTTCGCCCCGCCCAGAGGAACTGGCGGCTATTTCGCTGGCTGAAATGGCCTCTTCGGAACCCTTAGACAAAAGGGAAGCCACTCGATGGATATCTGACACTTACAGAATGACCTCGGGTGCCACGGATGATTTCCTCGCGCAGACAGAGCGAACCCGACTAATTGATTGGGAGAAGCACGATGCGGGCGCCATCGTCTACTTCAACGGTAACCTCTTCAAAGGGGGTGATCTGAAGAAGGTGTCCGCGATCTTAAGTCAGCTGAACGCGACGGAACGCTCACTGATGTCCGAGGTGGAGGAGCGCCTAAAGAAGCAGGGATGTCTTGCGGTGACCGAGATTGAGAAGGTTATTGGGCCGCAACTGTTTGAGCGACTGAACTCAATCGGGTTCTTCGATGTCAACCTTGTCAGTAATCCCACGGAGAGCGTGTCCTTCGCGACCCGACCAGCGGCGTTCGGGAAATATGCGAATGGCAACGTGGATGAAGGTCTCGATCTCGCCAAGGCCTTTGTAAGCTCGCTGACATACGGCATCACTCGGCGGCATCCTAACCATGGCAGAATACGACGGATCGAAGACCTGCTCGGGCGGCTCCTTAGAGGGGAGTGGACGGCGGCGGCGACGGCGATCGGGGAAGACTATGTTGCGCTTGAACTGCGCGGTGTAGTCGAGCTGCGGAAAGGCCCCGCGTACGGGCACCAGATGCGCCTCAGGAAGACTGATGTTGGCCAAATGGCCTTGCAAGTCCTCCAATCGGGCGACGCAAGCGATATGCCGTTGCTTAAGGAAATACCGTCTGCCCAAGTCACTGGGTATACCGGACCGGAAGAAACTCGTACGCTGGTCCGAAAGCATCAATTGCCGGAGAGCCAGCGGGTGGTCCGAAACATGCTCGAAGTTCTACGCACAGGAGGCGGACGATAAATGGCCGTCACGTTGGACAAGGGCATGTCGATGGAGGAGCGCGTCAGAAGCTACTTCATGAAGAGCGGCTATTATACACTCAGAGGCGTTCCGTTCACCTACGGAAAGTTTGATGTCACAGATATCGACCTGTGGCTCTACGATCGTCCCTCGCCGGTCTCACGACACCGTGTCGTCGTGGACATAAAGAACAAGAAGACGCCCCAGGCGATCGAGCGCATCTTTTGGGCAAAAGGACTTGCCGCCACGCTCCGGCTAGATCAGGCGATAGTGGCCACCACAGACAAGCGTCCCGACGTCGCTCAGTTCGGCCGAGAACATGGAGTTGTTGTGCTAGATGGCAACTTCCTTAGCCGTCTGGCAAATCTCTCGTTGTCCGGCCGCATGTCGGAAGAGGACTTTTTGCACGCCATTGATGCCTTCTCCGACCAGAAGGTCGCGGGCGATTGGAAAGGACGTCTTCGGACAGCCAAGTCCCTTGTGCTTAACGGCCTCGGCTACAACGAAGTGAACTCGTGGCTGACGGATGCAAGGTTCTTTGCTGAGCAAACCCTAATCGTCCCGCTGCATAAGACGACGGCTTGCCGCATCCTGTACCTCATTGCTTCGTTGGTCGCGGTGGGTTTTGATTTCGTGATGAGGGATTTGGCATTCGTGGAGCAAGACGCAAAGGTCACAGAAATTAACAGCGGACTTCAGTTTGGCTCGTCGGGGGCAAGAGGCACGGCTCACGTCATCGACATAGCCATCGGGTTAGTTGATCAATACGCGCCTGAAATGAGGGGATTAGGCAGCAAAATTCGCAGGGGCGTTGAAAGTGATTTGGAGGATGTGCAGACCCACATTCCAGCCGAGTACTTTGCCCGCCCGAGTACAGCGCAGGGGCTGTATAATATCGCTCGCGAGCTGGAAGAGGCTGCCTATTTGCAAACCTTCAAAAGCCCTAGCGACCTCAGCGTTGATGCCAGAAGTATGCTTTCGGTCCTTCTCGACTTCTGGGCAATTGATCGAGGGCGGTTTTTCTCGAACATGAAAAGCGAAGCCAACGGTAAGCCAGAACGAGGTAACGCCCCCTCGCCAATGCCAAACAGACTGCTCTGACAATCAGAGTAAGAACGCCAAAACAATTTGCGAAGAAGACCTCGATGAACGCAGTGGTCTTGAACTTAATCGTCCTGAGGAAGGCGATCGAACCGGTTATCCCTTCAACAGTTGTCTGTTCCCTCGAAAGCTTCCACTGACGGTAGTGGTGGTATTTACGATCTGTGATGGTGGCGCGAGCGATGGGGGCCTCAAGTGGGTCGCCGCATTTCATGCCTTACGGGGCCTCCTATGAGTAGTCCTGAGGTTGCTATAAGGGTTTACGGAGGCAGGCTTAGGTAGCCATTGGTGTCGAAGGTAAGAGGGCCACCCCCATAGGGGAGCCCCACCATGGTAGACAAAGGTCACCCTGAGTGTGTGGAGGAAACATCCACCAGTCCAGGGAAGCCGACATGGTGCGAGAAGACGTCAGCCATGACCTGCTTTGCTACCGCCGCATTGGAAGAAGCCACAAGGATAGCATCGTGAATGGGCAGGGCCACGATACCATTGGATTTCAAGCTCAGTAAGATATCGACCATGATCCGGCTCTCTTGGAATTGAACTTGGTGTCCTACCCCGCTGAAGAAGAGATCAGCGATCGCGGGATGATGACGCATGATGGCTTCGGTGATTTCGCTTATGCGAGCACCCCTCGGAAACTTTCCCGCAGCCCCTCTTGGCATTCTGGTCAGAGGTTTGTCGTGAAAGGCCATGGCACTGAATACGATCTTGATACCCTTACGGTGTTCCTCGAAGCCGGGAATGGCGTAGAGGTCCGCGGCATCAGGCACAGCACATGCTATGCCGTAGAGCTGCCTTGGTCCCATTTGAGCGTAGTCCAGCTCGACTATTGCCTCACCGTCGATGACAAGGCGGTCAAACCGGCTTTCCTTGCTCATTCCCTGCCAGAAGCCACCAAAGAGACGACCGCCGTTGTCAAACCGCCCCCGAGTGAAGATGCGGCGTAAGTCTCTGTCCCCTGTGTCGGGAACATGGCCGGTGTCGCCCCTGTAGGTTCCGTAGTCGATGTCGGCAGACCGCAGCCACTCGTTGATGTCGCGCATCTCTCGCCGAAAGAGGCTCGTCTCCTCCGTATCGAGGTAGTCGATGACCTGTGCTTCGTCCCAGAAGTCAGCCTTCTCGCTCTTCAGGATGATCGGTTCCGTCACGCGGGCTAACCCAAGATCGGCGAAGGTGATGCCTCCGGTGTCTATACGTGCGAGTAGATGCGGACCGGGACGAATGGACGTGCGCCGCGCACCTTGCCGCCAATCGCTGTCGCCAATCTCTTGGACAATCCAACCAAGTTCTGGAGCGGCAAGCCTGTCAAGAACATCGGGGAAGGTCTTGCCGTATACTCGTGGACGGTATCGGTTCCGGTCCCGAAGGACGGCATTCGACCGAGTAACGTAGATCGCATCTGGACGCCTGTAGAGCGCGTGATGCATCAGGTCGCACAGAATGGCCTCCGCCGTTAGCTCGAAGGTTTCTCGGTCGTGTTCCTTCCGTTTACGCTGGCGGAGCTTCCGCTGCTCCTCATAGCGCTGGATGTCCCCGATGGCCTCGGTGATGAGCGCCTTTGACGCCTCGGTCTTAGCGAAGCGCCACGGGCTGAATGGCCTGTCCACGGGCTTGCTGGTGTCTTTGGATGCAGATTCGGTCAAGCTGCGCCTCCGGTCAGCTCTGGTCCGAGAATGGCATCCCGTTCCGCCCTGGTTTTCTGTCGAGCGGCCTCCAGGGCTTTGGCCTTCCGCTTGGCGATCTCGACGCCGTAACCAACGAGCTTCGTGGCCTCGATGATCGACCAGAGAGCCGCTATAGTCCTCGGTGGCACCTCTCGGTAGACGCTGCGTGTCATTCCGTTCATGGACCAGTTGTACGCGGCCTCACGAGGGTTCAGGCGCAGCAACATGCGTACGGTCTGGAAACGGAACCCGTTGTCGTACTTCCAACGCCTGTGGTCATCTTCGTGCCAGTAGCCCATGCCCATGAGGAGCTTGGCTATCACGACGCTATCGGTCTCTTCAGACAACGAAAGGATTGCCTTGGATGCCTGAAGCTCATGGACGTTGGCTGCAATGCCACGTTCTGTAGCCCTGATGTGGGCGTTCGCCGCAGCGACAGCGCGAGCCCAGATGTCGTTCATCGACTCGTAGGCGTTGGTCGCCGAGACGGTGTTCAGGTAGTTGTCGATTTCCTTAATGTAGGGTTTGAGGTCGGATTTCTTCACGCCGGTCTGAAGAGGGTGACCGTGGCGAGCTTTCGTCCGCTTATGCTGTTCGCAGAGTGTACTGTAGCCGTTGACCTGGGCAGAGCATCCGGCAGCCTTGCAAGTTCTCATATGTGCGTGTGATCTCAATCTTTGGGAATGGGTCTGGGCAGGGGGTGGAACCCCTGTTTGATGCAGTACCCGCCGCATCGCTGACCGTACCGGGACCCTGAGGCACGGGAGCAGGACTTATTTGAGCAGTATCGATGATGTGATGTGTCGCCCGTGGGCTTAATGTTGTCTCGTCACGAAGGTGGCGGCTCTGCCGCTCGGTGTCGGCAAGATGAGTTGTAGGTTCTGTGGTGTCATCAGGGGACGCGGGTTGCTTCCCGGCCAATCCCTCACCGCTCGGTTCAACGTTCGGGCCACTGCCGTCCTGTCTTGCCACTGCTTGCGGCCAATGACCGCTCCCGATTTGGTGCTTTGGTTCCGCTCTACGGGGCTGCTTCTGCTTCCCCTGCGCCGGGGTTGTGTCCCCGGACCGTCAGGCGATCGCAAATATCGCCGTATCCGTGGTATCCGTCAAGACAGAAAATTGAGCAAAATCATAGACTTGATCAACGCAAGAACTAAATCTGGTGGACGTTCAGGAAGTTCAAGGACTTGCAGTGACCTTGGGAGAATGCTGGGATAAACTTTTCTCGCCCCCAAAGTCGATACGGATATGCGATCTAAGGCAAGATGGGGATAGCTAAGGGCTCTCTGGGGACGAAAGTTTCCTAAGCGGCACATCGGGGATGATGCATGCATCGTCATCTTCGATCGCACTGTATCGCTGAATCAATTCCGCAAGCTCCTCGTTGGGCTCTTCTTCATCGATGGGCACGGCAGTTCCGGTCCAACCACAGTTGCCACACACGGGCCGCTCCCAGATTATTTCTGGAGCCTCAGTATGTCGCCCTTCTTCGGGTTGAAGATCCGGTGATCCACATTCTGGGCATTCCTCGGGCACAGATCTCATCCGCAAGATGAATAGTGAGCTTGCTAGGCCTATTATGTGTTCGGTGGTGGAGAGACATGCCTCTGCGTCTCGCCACGTTGCGGATTTGGCATGGGTGAGCCATGCGGCAAAATCCCAAGCCTCCTTCGATAGGCTCTTGAAAAGGCGACGGCGGTCTTTCTGATCTCTGCCGGACAGAAGCATGTCGAACATTTGCTCAGACCATCCCTTGAAGTCTGCCTTCTTCGGCAATTCTCTTCCGTCTTCGGGCGAAAACCATTCCTGAGCTACCCCAATGAAGGTGACGAGGGCTTCGCGGCTCCGCATTCCTACGGCTTGATAGCCTGCGACGTTTACCGCCTGAGAAAGCGCAACATTGGCAGCCTCGAGCTCTGAGAACACTGCGCCGAAGGGTAGGAGACCGCGGTCGCTCCGTCTCTTTTTTAGGTCCCTCGGTATTCTCAAGCACAGCCCCATGTGGAATGTGATTGCGTAGTCCAGGTTGGGGAATTGTTCCTGCGAGTAGAGATTTGTGGGGTTCGTGATTACCCACCAGCGGTCTTTATTGGTGTGTATGTCCCAAGCATCATGCACGTGACCCAGCACCTGTTCGGAATGGAGCTTCTGCATGAATGTTATTTCAAGGTCAGGTGCTTGGCCCTTGAAGTAATCGGACACGGACTGACGCTCGTCTTCCGTTGCGCTAAGCAAGCTCGTCCCCTCGCGACCAGTCATACTAACGAAACATACATGAAGAGAGGAGCGCCTGATTTGCAACCCCCCCGATGTTAAAATTACTGAGCGCCTTCTCGGACGCGCTTGGCCACCTTGGCCACCGTCATGCGACTTACGCCCGTCAGAGCTTGCACGTCGCTCCAACTCTTGCCGGACTTTAGCAACTCTGCGACGTGTGTGTTACGCCGGACATCCTCTGCTTTGCCTTTGAATTTGACCGCTTTCGTGATTGGGTCTGCCATGATCTTTGCAATACCTTGCGCCTGCCGCTTGCGCCTGTCGTCGTAGTCCTTTCGGCTGATGGCTGCGAGCATGTCCAGCATCATCGAGTTCAAAGCCTCAAACATCCGACCCGTGAACTCGTTAGTGTCAATCATCATGTGAGACGTAGGAAGATCGAGCGCCACGACCTTGATGCGTTTCGCCGCCAGCTTGGCTTTCAGTTTCTGCCAATCGTCGGTCTTGAGGCGGCTTAGGCGGTCCACCTGCTCGATCAAGAGGATGTCACCCACGTGGGCTTGGTCGATCAGCTTGAACAATTCGGGACGGGCCAGCGAAGCGCCACTCTCATGTTCCATGTATTCCGCAGCAATCTTGAGCCCCCGCTGATCCACAAAGGCCTGAAGCTCAGCACGGGCACGGGAAGCATCTTGGTCTTTGGTAGAGGCTCGGAGATAGGTGCGGATCATGGTCATGTTAGACGCTCCAGTCAAGTTGAACTGGTAATCATATAATTGGTAAGTTTGAACTGGTCAACAGAAATGCAGAGACCATACGGTGCTGCTTGGTCATATCGGTCTGCAAGGGTATGCCCAAAACGTACCACTTGAGAAGCCGCTGTGGCGCTTGGCAGTCTTGATCGAATCAAGGAAATTCAGGACCAATGATCGAGCTGCCAGTGCCGGCACGAAGTGGGTTTCAATGGCCCACCGTTGCTGACCAAGGCTCACGTCAGCACCCGAACGGACCAATGTGCACCGTCGAATCACCCGAGATTCCCGGGTCGTTGTTGTTGATCGGGGCGAAGGTGCCACAGTGGCGAGACTGCCACGAGTGCCCTATTACATTTCGGGGGGCACGGGGGGGCTGCACGCGCAGTCAATCTGGATGACCCCGCCCAAAACTTTTGTGGTGAGAACATTTGCGCGGGGCGATCCCAACGTTGCTTAGTTCGCGTTCCGCGTGTCATGAATGGCAACAGTTGTCTTAAATCTCGATCGCGGGGGCGCGGGGCAGACATGAAGAATTTGGTCGAAATGGTCTTAGCTTCGATCTGTTTAGCAACCAGTTTCGGACCGATCGCTGAAGCCGGTTTCAAGAATGATTACGCGGCATGGAAGTCGATGGATCCATATGCACGCTACAACTACATTCAGGGTGTAGTCGACCAAGTGACTAACAGTTTCAGCATTGGCGAGCAGGCTTGGGTAACAGCGCTGCGGGACGGTACAGTCGCTTGCGGGTTGGCCCTCCATATCAAGGCTGACATGCTCGAAGGTGCAATTACGAAGCATTATGAACAGTTCCCGAGAGATTGGGGCGTCCCACCGGCGGCAGTGCTCAATGTGGTTATGCGCGATGTCTGCATCGGCTATATCAATACGGAACGACAAAAAGCCGGTTTGGACCCTTGGACTTCCGTTTCCGGTCCCATCAGCCGAAACTGATCTTACTCTTTAGCGAACGTGTAAAGCACCTCCGCCGTAGTATCCTCGGTGTGCCGCCAGTGCAGCCGCAGGTATCCTGCGTAGTAGTCCACGACAACCTTGTCAAACAACTGCCGCATCGTCGCATTGATCTTTGCGATATCGCCGCCCTCGGTCGCCCTGCAGAACTCCTCCACAGTGTTCTCAATGCGATTGGTAATTGCGTCCGCTGCACGGTGAGCAAGCGTCTCCAGTTGGACCTGAAGATCGTCTAGCTCGGCTTCTCTCGCTGCTAAGGCCCTGGGTAAGGCCCGCGAATTGACGCCCTTCTTGGCGCCCTTCGCGATCTCCTCAGCGAGGTTCTGTATCTCCTCTTGAACGACCTCTGCGGCTATCACCATCTCCCGATACTTGACTTCATATTCGGCATTCGGTGACGGCGTCAGGCTATGCAGGTAGGTCCCCAATGCGAACACGGCCACCTCGATGGCCTCAAGCTTCACCTGTCGGTACTCGCAACCAGATCCGACCTTAGCCCTTGTGCAAACCAAGTATGGCTTGCCGCCTTTGCGGCCACCCTTGTTCACCCTGGTCATTGTCGAGCCACACGCTGGGCACTTGGCTAGGCCACCAAGGATGTTGGCGGTGGTGGCTTGCGGTCCCGTAGCAATGGTTTGTCCCCGTAGACTGCTCATTGATGCTATCTTCTCGAATGTTTCAACATCCAAGATCGATGGGAAATAATCTTCGATTGCCTCGGTTGGGGTTCGCACCTTGCGCCCGTCGACCACGCTCAGCGTATGAGGGGTGAAGCGGCCAATTACGGCCGGGTTTTCGAGGAGCTTCTTTACGTAAGAACGGTGCCACATGTCCGAACCGCCGAAGGTGCGCGTTCCGGTCATGTTGAGCTTTGTTGCAATGGCATGTTGTCCGAGTCCGTCAAGGCACATCGTGAAGACGCTTCGGACGACCTCGGCCCTCTCCGGGATTACTTCGTAAGCTGTGCGACTGTCGTTCAATTTGAGCCATGCGGGACAGATGGCCGTCAGAGGCACCGACGCCGCCTTCTGTCGCTTGCCAACCCATGCCTGCTTCAACCGTCGCGCCTTCGTTGCGCTTTCCTCATTGGCGCGGGCGAACACCATCAGCGTGACCATTAGCTGCATGAAGTTGGTCGTCAGGGTCTCTGTCGTGTAGACCATTTCGTTGTCGAGGGTCACGACGGTCACGCCTTCCCGCATGATTTCCCTCAGCGTATCCAACGCGTCGAGCGGAGCTTGGCGGGACAAACGGTCCAGCGCCTCAATCAAAAGTGTTGAGCCCTTAGGCACATCGCCGGAGCGGACATGCTCAAGGAAGTAACCGAGTGCGCCGGTCTTTGCATTCTGACCTCGGAAGGCAGAGACACCGAAATCCTTAAGTGCAAGGCCGTTATCAAGATCAAGTCCACGCCGCAGAGCGTAGCTTTCCGCCATGCTGTACTGGCGGCGGAAACTATCGCCTTTCATTTGGTCGGGCGTAGAGAAGCGGATGTACGAGAAGGCTTTAGGTGCGGGCGCTTGAATCATTTTGACTTGATGACTGAACGGGGGTCTGTTGTCAACACTATGCTGATGGTCGGTCCTCCGGGCTCCGGCAAGTCGATGCTGGCAGCCAGGCTGCCGTCCATCCTGCCGCCGCTCTCGGCCGCCGAGCTGCTTGAAGTCTCGATGGTGCATTCGATCGCCGGCCAGCTCTCCGGCGGCAAGCTTTCCGATCGCCGGCCCTTCCGCACCCCGCATCATTCCGCCACCATGGCGGCCCTCGTCGGCGGCGGCCTGCGCGCCCGTCCAGGCGAAGCCTCGCTTGCCCATCACGGCGTCCTCTTTCTCGACGAGTTTCCCGAATTCACGCCGCAGGCGATGGATGCGCTACGCCAGCCGCTCGAAGGCGGCGAATGCGTCATTGCCCCTGCCAATCACCGCGTCTCCTATCCGGCGAAATTCCAGCTGATCGCGGCGATGAACCCCTGCCGCTGTGGCATGGCAGGCGAGCCGGGCCATACCTGCGCCCGCGGCCCGCGCTGCATGAGCGATTACCAGGCCCGCATCTCAGGCCCGCTGATGGACCGCATCGATATCCGCATCGATGTGCCGGCCGTCTCCGCTGCCGATCTCATCCGGCCGATGGCGGCTGAAACCAGTGCCGATGTCGCCCGCCGCGTCGCCCGCGCCCGCGCAATCCAACAGGAGCGCTTCGAAAGCGCTGGCGCCAAGGGCATCGGCACCAATGCCCGCTGCTCGACCGCGATGACCGAGAAACTGGCCGAGCCTGATGCCCCTGGCCTGCAGCTGCTGCGCGACGCCGCCGAGAAGATGAAGTTCTCCGCCCGCGGTTACCACCGCGTGCTCAAGGTCGCCCGCACGCTGGCCGATCTCGACGGCAAGCCGACAGTCGGCCGCATCCATCTCGCCGAAGCGATCTCCTACCGCATCGCCGGCGAAAGGCTGACGGCGGCGGCATAGGAAGAAGGGCGGATGCGCGCAGATATTTTAAAGTACTAGTCGTCAGGCCGCTCACCGATCTGCCGATCGCGTTGGCGCTAGTGCTGCCCTCAGCGAAATCCCCGCTGGTGCGCTGCCGGATTATGAGATTATGTCGCTGTCCGCGAACCCAACCCCGACGGAACGATTGATCGCTGCCGTTATGGCGCGCTGCCGGCCGCGAATGCTCTTGGCAGGGGCTGACCTGCCAAAAGCGGTGCCTAACCTGCCTAGAACGCCGATTTAAACATCCCTCTGTGTTGCTTATCCGTTAAGGGTAAGGGCTTCTCCTCACTTCGTCGCTACTTACAATATTAGATTCGGCTGAAAAAATTTCGAGAAGGATGTCGGTCCGTTCGACATAGTCGATCGGAGGTGACGGATAAGAAAATCTGCCGGGGATGTAGATGAGTAACGAATATCCGGGCTCGAACGCTAACCCATCGGAGGTTCTAGACTTAGCGAATGCCTACTCTCTCGCTTCGAAATTCCTGTTCGGGAAGGGTCAGAAGCGAGTTGCAATATCCATTGCTCCAGCTCGAATGTGCGCCATTCACGCTATCGAACTCTACTTAAATGCCTTCCTGCGCCATGAAGGCGTTGCTCCAGAAGAAATACGAAAACGGATGCACAATCTCGCTGAGCCTTTGTTCGTTGTCAAACTTAAACTGAGAAAGAAGACTGCCTTGCATCTCGAGGCAATGACAGCAAAGCGTGAGTACATCATATCGCGCTATGCTCCGGAGCGGACGAGAGAGCACACCGAGCTGAATCGTTTGACCGCGACGCTGGCGGAAGTCATGGCGAAGGTTGGCAAACACCTGCATTCAACGAGCTCAGGTGGACATCGACAATCGTTATTACGGACTGCCACAGAACTTTCGTCCCACGTCGATTGGGATGCAGGTGACGGCACAAATGATGGGGCGCCGAAGCGCCCCGATATTCTGCAGGATAAATTGCCGGCGGAAAGGCCCCGCCATAGCCACCTTTAGCTCCCGAGCCCTTCAAACAGCGCCGTCGACAGATAACGCTCCGCAAAGGACGGGATGATGATGACGATGTTCTTGCCGGCGTTCTCGGGACGGATGCCGACCTTGATGGCGGCGGTCAGTGCTGCACCCGAGGAGATGCCGACCGGCACGCCTTCGAGCCGGGCGACGAGGCGCGCCTGTTCGAAGGCCTCGTCGTTGGTCACGGTGACGACCTCGTCATAGATGCCGGTATCGAGGATTTTTGGCGCAAAGCCGGCACCGATGCCCTGGATCTTGTGCGGACCGGGATTGCCGCCGGACAGGATCGGCGAATCGGCCGGTTCGACGGCGATGATCTTGATCTCGGGCTTGCGGCTTTTCAGCACCTGTCCGACGCCGGTGATCGTGCCGCCGGTGCCGATGCCTGAGACGACGATATCGACCGTGCCGTCGGTATCGTTCCAGATTTCCTCGGCCGTCGTCTTGCGGTGGATCTCGGGATTATCAGGGTTTTCGAACTGCTGCGGAATGACGGCATCGGGAAGCGACGCCGCCAGTTCCTCGGCCCTGGCGATGGCGCCCTTCATGCCCTTTGGCCCCTCGGTCAGCACCAGCTCGGCACCAAGCAGCGCCAGCATCTTGCGGCGCTCGACCGACATCGTCTCCGGCATGGTGAGGATCAGCCGATACCCCTTGGCGGCGGCGGCAAAGGCGAGCGCGATGCCGGTATTGCCGGAGGTCGGCTCGATCAGCACCGTCTTGCCGGGGGTGATCTTGCCTTGCGCTTCGAGGCCCTCGATCATCGCGACGCCGATACGGTCCTTCACGGATGCGATCGGGTTGAAGAATTCGAGCTTGCCGATCAGGTTCGCCACGACGCCTTTTTCCCGCGCCAGCTTGTCGAAGCGCACGAGCGGCGTGTCGCCGATGGTCTCGGTGATCGAGGAATAGATGCGGCCGCGGCCGGGCTTATGCGACATGGTGCTCTCCCTTTGAAATCCTGCTCCTGAAATCGAGGAGGAGAATAGGGTCAAAGGCCCGACTAGGCCAGACCGCGTTCGACCTGGAGTGGCGATCAGTAGAGAAAAAAACCTTTGAAAACCGTTTCTTGCCGAATGTATATTTCAGGCCGCTCGCGTGGCGATGAAGGCGGCCGTGCCGGCGAGGATGCCGGCGGCAACCCGGTTCAGCGCCTGCAAGGCCCGCGGCTCTCTCAGCATCGTGCGGGCCCGCGAGGCGAGCAGCATATAGGGCACAAGCACGACGATCAGCACGACGAAGGTGGCGGCGAGCAGGAGTGCATAGTCTCGCAAGCCGACATTGCCGATATCGATCAGCGTCGGCACCAGGGCGACATAGAAGAGCATCGTCTTCGGATTGCCGAGCGTCACCAGCAGGCCAGAGAGGAAGGACATGCCGATATTGGTCGATTTCCGTGCCGCAATATCCTGCGGCAACAGCCCCGCCGTCCAGAGTTTCCAGGCGATGTAGCCGAGATAGAGGACGCCGGCGATCTTGATTGTTATGAACACCTCGGTGAAGGTCTGCGCCACGAAGGCAAGGCCGAGAATGACCGCTGTCAGATAGGTCATGTCGCCGAGCACCAGGCCGAGGCCCATGAAGAAGGTCTCGCGAAAATTCGAGCCGAGCGCACGCGCGACGATTGCAGTAATCCCGGGTCCCGGAATGGCCGCGGCGATGAACAGCGCTCCGGCATAGGTAATCAGGACGGTGAGGCTCATCTTCTTAACCCTCAGGGCTTCCACCGCCCATCTATAGGCAAGCGCCGCTTCCTCATCAATGCTTTGGCGCTGATCGGTCCATAACCATAAGGAATAGGTCTGCTAGACCATGATCTACTTGGAAAGCGACCCGGCCTTGCTATTTCTCTCTCTGCAAATGCGCGATCAGCGCGGCCCGCCGCGGTTGTCCCGGCCGGTGGCGCTAGAGATTTTCATCACCAAGGAGAGATTAAATGTCCCATACGCCAGCCGAAACCCGCAGGCTTTCGCCACTCAAGACGCCGTCCAGCCTGTCGACCAACGCCATTACCGATATTTCGGCGGCGCTGACTGCGCTGCTCGCCGATGTCTTTACGCTTTATGTGAAGACCAAGAATTTCCATTGGCACATGTCCGGCCCGCATTTTCGCGACTATCATCTGCTGCTCGACGAACAGGCGGAACAGATCTTCGCGATGACCGACGACATTGCCGAGCGTGCCCGCAAGATCGGCGGCACGACGCTCCGCTCCATCGGCCAGATCGCACGTCAGCAGCGCCTTTCGGACAATGACGCGGATTTCGTCACGCCCGAAGACATGTTGTCGGAACTGCGCGAGGACAACGCTCAACTCGTTTCGCTGCTGCGCGAGGTGCATGGCCTCTGCGACGAGCACAATGATGTCGCAACCGCCAGCCTGATCGAGAACTGGATCGACGAGGGTGAGCGCCGCACCTGGTTCCTGTTCGAAACGACGCGCCCGCAGAGGTAATGTCGGCAACCGGGCGTCTCGGCCATCCCGATCGGAACGCCCGGTTCAGCTCTCCACCGCCCGCGGCCGCAGCCAGCGCGGCGTCCAGCCGAGATTCATGCCGGCGGCGGCAAGGAGAATGATCGCGGCGCCTGCGATCTGCATCGGCTGCAGCGCGTGGCCGAAGGCCAGCCGGTCGACGAGGATCGCCGCGATCGGATAGATGAAGGACAGAGCGCCCGTGAGATGCGTCGGCAGCCTCTGGATCGCACCGTAGAGCAGCACATACATTAGCCCGGTATGGACGACGCCGACGGTCACCAGGATCCCCCAGGATCCGACATCGCCGGGCGGATGAGAAAAATCGGTCATCGGCGCCAGCATCAGCATGCCGGTTGCGACCTGGATGAGCGCGATCAGATGCGGCGGCGTGCCTTTCAGCCATTTCGCGGCAAGCGCGGCGAGCGCGTAGAAGAAGGCGGCACCGAGCGCCATCAGGATGCCGAGGCCGTAACCGTCAGATGCCGCCCCGCCTGTCCCCGGTTTTGCCTCGACGATGGCAATCATGCCGGCGAAGGCGAGTGTCAGCCAGAACAGCTTGGTGGCCGTGATCTTCTCGCCGAGAAAAAGCGCGCCGAGCACGAGCAGCATGAAAGGCTGGGTGTTATAGACAGTCGTCGCGATCGAGATCGTCGCATGCGAGTAGGAGGCAAACAGCAGCAGCCAGTTCAAGACGATGGCGATGCCGCCCGATATGGCGATGCCGAAGGCACGCAGCGTGATGATGCCGGGCCGCAGCAGCCCGAGCGCGCCGCAGATGACGAGCAAAGTGAGCGCGCCGAACAGGCAACGCCAGAAGACCACGCCGCTGACAGGCTGGCCCGACATGACGACGAACCAACCGATCGTGCCTGAGATCAGCATCGCTGCCGTCATTTCCGCCGTGCCTCTTTTGATGTCGCTGCCCATGATTGCCTCCATTTCGGTGGCATAAGAATATTGCGGCGATAGGCGATTTTATATAAGGATAAAAAGGACGATGATCGATATCGCCTAATCATACGAGGGGAATGTCTCACCGTGGCTAATGATGTGCAATCGCTGGACGAAATCGATCAGGCCATTCTGGAGGCGCTGGCTGGTAATGCGCGGATCTCGCTGAAGGAACTGGCCCAGCAGGTCGGCCTCTCTTCGCCGAGTGCGGCCGAGCGCCTGCGCCGGCTGGAGGAGCGCGGCATCATCAAGGCCTTCACCATTGATCTCGATCCCGCCTCCGTCGGTTATCCCTTGCAGGCGATCGTGCGCGTGCGTCCGCTGCCGGGACAGTTGCACATCGTCGAGCGCATCATCGAGGAAATTCCCGAAATCATCGAATGCGACAAGGTGACGGGTGATGATTGTTTTATCGCCCGCCTGGTCATCCGCTCGATGGCCGATCTCGACGGCATCCTCGACCGGGTTGCCGAAAGGGCGGAGACCAACACCGCGATGATCAAGGCCTCGCCCGTCAAGCGCCGCCTGCCACCGCTTTCCCGCCGGAAATAGGGGGCGGCGAAATGCCTTTTTGTTTTTGCGCATTCCGGTCGCAAAACCGCTGCGCAGTTTTGCTGGAACTGCTCTAGAATTCCGCCATCGGCGACAACATCGCCGGAAAATCCGGGGTGGCATGGCCGAGCCCGCGCAGCACCAACCTCGTGCCGCTTTCCAACGGTTGCGGAACACCGTCCCAGCCGAGCTTGTCGGGACGGAAAAGCACTTCGACAGAGGCGGGGGCGATCTCCAGTCCGCCAAGGATCGCTGCAAGCGACGGCATCTCAGCCGCCACGACGTCGAGGAGGCTGAAGCGGCCTGCCTCATCCATCTTCCACGCGATCGCCGCCTGCCGGTCTTCCAGGAAGCTGATGCGGATATCGGGATCGAGCTGGGTGTTGATCAGAAACATCGCCGCATTGACTGTGACCGCCAGCGAGGTCGAAACCGGGCTTCGTCTTTTCAGCAGCGATTGCAGCAGGGCAAGATCATCCGCGTTTGTCGGCAAAAGCGGCCGGGCGCGGGCGGCGGAAGACGAAGGGTCGGGCGTCGGTCCCTCGTATCGGTGCAGCGCTATCGCGCGGAAACCGTAGGGTTCGTAGAGCGACGGTTTGTCGGTATAGAGGATGACGGCTTCAAAGCCCTGTCGCTCGCACCAGTCGAGGGCTTTTACCGTGACGTCGCTATAGAGCCCGCGGCCGCGCCATGGCGGCCGCACGGCACCTGATTGCAGCCCGGCGGCATGGACGTTCCTGCCGTTGAGGACGAAGGGCAGCGCAAACGCCGAGATATTCGCCGCAAGTTCCCCTTCGGCGTCGAACCAGCCGAAGGGCATGCTGGTGGGGTCGGGGCCGCCGAGCTGTTGCAGCGGTCCGATATCGATGCCGAAAATATCCCTGAGCAGGCTGACCAGCGCCGCCCAGCCGGCGGGGTCGCTGAAATAGTCCTGCCGGAAGGTCAGGCCCGCGCTGTCGAGGCGCTGTTCCATCAGACGCCGGTGGAGCCGAAACCGCCTGCGCCGCGCACCGTTTCGCTTGCCTCGGTAATCTCCGCCACCCGTGCCTGGGTCACCGGCGCGATCACCATCTGGGCGATGCGCATGCCGCGCGAAATGACGAAGGGTTCTTCGCCGAGATTGGCGAGCAGCACCTTCACTTCGCCGCGATAGTCGCTGTCGACGGTACCAGGCGAATTCAGGCAGGTGATGCCGTTTTTGAAGGCGAGGCCGGAACGCGGCCGCACCTGTCCCTCGAAATGCTCGGGGATCTCGAAGATGAAGCCGGTCGGCACCAGCGCCCGTTTGCCGGGCAGAAGCGTCAGTGGTGCTGCCTCGTCGACGGCAGCCCGCAGATCCATGCCGGCCGCCCCCTTGCTTTCATAGGCGGGCAGATCGAGGCCTTCGCCATTCGGCAGGCGGATGAGATTCAGCGTCGGACGCGTATCGTGATGAATGGTCATGGTTCATTACTTTGCGCCGGAAGGCCCGAGGTCAATTGCAATGCCGGGGTTTAATCGCTAGATACGCGGCAATTCCACAGGATTCACAAGTATGGCCGAAAGTCTCGCCGAGGCGGTCTCCCGCCGCCGCACATTCGCTATTATCGCCCACCCGGACGCCGGTAAGACGACGCTCACCGAAAAGCTGCTGCTGTTCGGCGGCGCCATTCAGCTTGCCGGCGAAGTCAAGGCAAAGAAGGATCGCATGCAGACGCGCTCCGACTGGATGAAGATCGAGCGCGAACGCGGCATCTCCGTCGTCACCTCGGTGATGACCTTCGAATATAATGATAATGTCTTCAACATTCTCGATACGCCGGGTCACGAGGATTTCGCCGACGACACCTATCGCACGCTGACGGCCGTCGATGCCGCGGTCATGGTGATCGATGCCGCCAAGGGCATCGAGCCGCGCACGCTGAAGCTCTTCGAAGTCTGCCGCATGCGCGATATCCCGATCATCACCTTCATCAACAAGATGGACCGCGAAAGCCGCGATCCCTTCGAGATCCTCGATGAGGTGGAAGAGAAGCTGGCGCTGGATACGGCGCCGATCACCTGGCCGATCGGCCGCTCCAAGACCTTTTGTGGCTCCTACAATATCGCCGCCAACACGGTGCGCGGTTCGGATACCGAAATCGAGGGAACGCCGGTCAACGGCCCGCAAAGCGTGGCCGGCAGGCTGCCGGAAAACGAGCGCCAGGTCTTCGTCGAGGAGACCGAGCTGGCCATCGAGGCCTGCCGTCCGTTCGATCGCCAGGCCTTCCTGGAAGGCCATATGACGCCTGTCTTTTTCGGCTCGGCGCTGCGCAATTACGGCGTTCGCGACCTCATCAACGCGCTCGGCGATTTCGCCCCGCCGCCGCGTGACCAGGTCGCCGATACCAGGACCGTGCATGCGACCGACGACAAGATGACGGCCTTCGTCTTCAAGATCCAGGCCAACATGGACCCCAACCACCGCGACCGCATCGCCTTTGCCCGCATCTGCTCCGGCAAGCTCGAGCGCGGCATGAAGGCAAGGCTCGCCCGCACCGGCAAGCAGCTCGGCCTGACGGCGCCGCAATTCTTCTTCGCCTCGCAGCGCCAGCTCGCCGACACCGCCTATGCCGGCGACGTCGTCGGCATTCCCAACCACGGGACGCTCCGGATCGGCGATACGCTGACCGAAGGTGAATCGCTGGTCTTCCAGGGCGTGCCGAACTTCTCGCCGGAGATCCTGCGCCGCGTGCGCCTGGAAGATGCGATGAAGGCGAAAAAGCTCAAGGAAGCCCTGCAGCAGATGGCCGAAGAAGGCGTCGTCCAGCTGTTTTCGCCGGAAGACGGCTCGCCGGCGATCGTCGGCGTCGTCGGCGCCCTGCAGCTCGACGTGTTGAAGGAGCGGCTGATGGCCGAATACGGCCTGCCGGTTTCCTTCGAAATGTCGCGTTTCTCCGTCTGCCGCTGGATCTCGGCCGAGCAGCCGGCCGATCTCGAGAAATTCCTCACCGTCAAGCGCGGCGATATCGCCCGCGATCTCGACGGCGACCCGGTCTTCCTCGCCCAGGACGGTTTCTCGCTGCGTTATGAATCCGAGCGCCATCCGGCGATCAAGATGGTCGCCATCAAGGAATATCACGCCGCCAAGGCGGCGTGATCATTATCCCACCAGCCGTTCGGCCAGGAAATCGACGACGGCGCGCACTGCCGGCAACTGGCCACGCCGATGCGGCATCAGGATCGTCGTTTCGATGCTGCCCGCCGTCCATTCCGGCAGCACCCGCACCAGCCGCCCGTCTGCCAGCGCCTTGCGGCAGACGGATGTCGGCAGGCAGGTAATGCCAAGCCCCGACACGGCCATTTCCATCAGGACATAGGGCTCATCCGCCGCCATGACGGAATGCAGCGTGACGAGAACCTCGTCGCCGCCATCGAAGTAGAGCCGCCACTGATCCTCCGTCAGGCTGGTCATGATCGTCGCATGCTGTGCCAGTTCCTCCGGCCGGTGCGGTTGCCCATGGGTGCTGATATAATCCGGCGAGGCGAGGATGAAGAAAGGGTGGCTGGCGAGCTTCCGCTGTACCAGAGCGGAATCCGGCAGCGGCCCGCGATGGCTGCGCAGCGCGATGTCGAAGCCTTCCTGCACGATGTCGACGAAGCGGTCCGTCACGTGCACGGAAAGCCGGAGCTTCGGATAACGTGCCGTCAGCGCCGGCAGATGTTCCGCCAAGGTGAACTGTGCCGTCGGCACCGAGGCGGTGAGGCGAACGCTGCCTGCGGGTTCAGCCAGATGCCGCCGCACGATGCCTTCGGCCATCTCCGCCTCGATGATCGAGGCCTGGGCGTGCTGAAAGAATTCCCGGCCGAGCTCGGTCAGCGCGAAGCTTCGTGACGTGCGCTGGATCAGCCGGACGCCGAGCCGTGCCTCCAGCTCCGCAACCCGTTTGCTCACAGTCGATTTCGGAATGCCGAGATGCCTGGCGGCGGCGGTAAAACTGCCGCTGTCGACGGCCTGCACGAAAAGATGGAGGTCGTTGAGGTTGAAGAGCGCCATTGTCATCTTCCAGATATGTGGACATTACGATGCATTTATAGCCTCTACCGCAGGATCGTCCACATCTTCACATTCATCGTGTCCAAACGGGGTCAATTCTGAAAGGAACGATTGATGTCACCCATATTGTTTTACGGCGTGCCGGAGGGCTGCTCCTTTGGCTCGATCGTCGCGCTGGAATGGTCCGGCCTGCCTTATCGGCTCTGCCGCGTCGAGATGCCGGAAATGGTCTCCACCGATGACTATGCCAGGATCAACAAAGTCGGCGAAACGCCGTCGCTGCTGCTCGAGGATGGCAGGACGATCAGCGAAAGCATGGCGATCCTCCATCATATCGGCGCTCGGGCGATCGGCGGCGGTCTGGGTTTTGCGCAGGGGTCGGAGGATTTCGATCGTCTGAACCATATGCTCGCCTTTCTCAACACCAGTTTCTTCAAGGCCTTCGGCCCGCTCTGGTATGCGTTCGAACACCCGCTGGAGCCGCAGCAGAAGCAGGCCCTTACAGCCTACGGCATCGCCGCGGTCGAAAAGGCGCATCAGACGCTTGAGCGTCTGCTCGATGGCCGCGAATGGCTTCTCGGCAACGGGCCGAGCCTGGCTGACGCTTATTTCGTCGGGATCGCCCGCTGGAACGATTTCCATAAGGTCGTCGACCGCCGGCAGTTTCCCGGCCTGGATCGCCTCTATGAGCGCATGCAGCAGGAACCGGCCGTGCGTTTTGCCCATGCGATCGAGCATCGACAGGAGGCGAAAAGCAGCGGCGGTTTCCGCGGCGAGGTCGGTCTGGCCGAGGCGCTCGGTCTGTTGAAACAGGCGGCCTGATCACCGCCGCCGTCGCACCCTCGCGGTGCGACGGCCAATGTGCCTTAGCCGGCAGCGATGATCTCGATCTCGACCAGCCAGTCGTCACGCAGCGTTTCGACGATGATCGCCGTGGTCGGCACGGCGCGGCCGCCAAGTGCCCGAAGGCGGGCATTCTGGTTCGCCTCCATAAACGCGCCGTCGCTGAGATAGCTCGTCAGCCGCACGATATTGTCCACGGTCATATCAGCGGATGTGAGGATGGCGCGCAGATTGGACCAGATGAGCTCCAGCTGTGCTTTCAGATCGGCCGCCGCCATTCCCTCTTGATCGAGACCCATCGTACCGCTGACGAAGAGCAGCCGGGATGGATGCCTGACCTCCAGCGCATGGATGTAATCAGGGCTGGCCGGATAGACCCCACTTGCCGGATTGCGCGCGATCATCTCCATGAAATCTTTCATCCTCCGAATATTCTATTGAATAATGGTAGTATCGACGATTATTCTTCGACAGAAAGAGGGTTTTGCGGAATGACGAAAAATACAGAGGATCTTCGGCAAAGACGCCCACAGCAGCCGGTCATCGATGCCTTCGACCGAAAAATATTAGCCGCGCTCGCCGCCGACAGCAGCCAGAGCTATGCCAGGCTTGGCGAAACGGTCGGCCTGTCGGCGCCGGCCGTGCATGAGCGTGTGCGCCGCCTGAGACAATCCGGCACCATCAAGGGCGTGCATGCCGCGCTGGATGGCGCAGCGCTGGGCAAGCCGCTGCTTGCTTTCGTGCATGTGGAAGCGGCCGGCTGGGGCAAGAGCGAGCGGTTGATGCAGGTCCTGCGTTTTCCCGAGGTCGAGGAGATGCATTCGGTCGCCGGCGACGCCAGCGTTCTCTTCAAGGTCCGCACCGCCAGCCCGCAGGCCTTGGAGGCTTTTCTCTCGCAGATCCATGCCGTTCCCGGCGTCACCGGCACCCGCAGCTATATCGCGCTTTCCACCTATCTGGAGCGTCCGGTACAGGCCGGCGTCACCGACAGTTGGCCTGATATGCATCTGCCGGAATAGACGAGCGCTCCCGGTTTCCGGTCTAAGCGTCGCTGTCTCGCTAGTCCTCACCCTCGAAACGTGGCAGCGGCTCGATGTTCTCCACCCCGGGCAAAGCCGACCGGCACCATATCTGTTTCCTGGGCGTCAGCTCCCGCCGCTGGTCGATGCTGCCGACGCGGATACCGATCGCGCCGCCTTCGCCATCCGTGCGGTAGAGCGGCGATCCGCAATTCGGGCAGAAGAATTGCCGGCTGAGACCGCCGCTGTCGCCATATTTTGCGTAGCCTCTCGGCTCGCCTGATAGTAGTGTGAAACTTCCCGGCCGCGCCGGTGCGGTGATGCGATAGGCGGAGCCCGTCAACCGCTGGCAATCGGTGCAATGGCAGATCGAGATCCGCTCTGCATCGATCTCCGCCTGATAGCGGATCGCGCCGCAATGGCATCCTCCGGTGATATGCATCGGCAAGCCCCCAAAGCATGTCGCGCAAAAGTGTAGACCGGTTTTGCGATCATGACATGCGGAAAACAAAGAACCAAAGCGTGGCAGGCGAATCTGAAAGATCGCGCCACGCTTTACTCCGCCGGCTGAGCGGCCGGGTGTGAGGCGTAGAAGGCCTTCGCATCCGCCGTGAAGGCGGCCCGCTGATCGGCTTTCGTATAGAACATATGCCCGCCGCGATAAAGCTTTAGCCCGACGCGGCCGTCGGCGAGCGAGGGCGGCAGATGGTCGACGACGTAGCGGCTGACGCTGTAAGGCGTCACCAGATCGCTGTAGCCATGCGCGATCAGCAGGTGGAATGCCGAGTTCGAGGCGAGCAGCTGCCGGATGTCGTCGGTGGCGCTGGCCTGGAAGCGCGATCCGCCGCCGCGCCCGCCGCCCCATTCCCAGCGCCGGCTGATATCGCCGTCGAGCAGCGAATAGGTCATCTCCGTCTTGAAGCCGAGCTCGTTGCGGGCGTAATCGGCAAAGGCGCCGCCATAGGCGCGGGTGAAGCCGTCAAGGATGGCGTCGTCGCCGCGGTCGTAATCCGATTCCGGATAGGGATCGGGTGCTGCAAAGGAGGCGTCGTAGGCGCTCATCACCTCGCCGCCCCCATCTGAATGTTTGACGAAGGAACTGCCGAGGAAGCCTCGGTTGCGGGTGACGATATCCTCTGGAATGCCCGTCAGGCGCGCGATCCTGCCATAGAAGGCGGCGGCATCGGCACCCATCGGCGGTGGTCCGGCCAGCGTCGTCAGATAGTCGCCGAGCGCGAAGGTCTCGGCCTCCTTCTGCTTCTCTTCGTCAAAGGCCTTGTGCCGGTCGAGTTCGGCCGCCGCCAGTGACGGCAGCTCCAGCGCCGCGCCGAGCGCAAACTGATCGGCATTGAACATCAGCTGGCCCTCGAGCAGGGGGGAAAGCATCACAGCGCCGGCGACGATGATGCCCTGGCTTTCCTGCAGCACCGAGGCGACCTTGGCCGCACGGAAGCCGCCATAACTCTCGCCGAGAAGATACTTCGGCGAGTTGGAACGGTTGTTGTGCGCGACATAGAGCGCAATCGCCTTGGCGATGCTCTGGGCATCGGCACTGACGTTATAATAATTGGAGGCGTCGTCGGCCTTTGCCGTCCGGCTCCAGCCGGTACCGATCGGGTCGATCAGCACGAGATCGGTGAAATCGAGCCAGCTTTGCGGATTGTCGACGAGTTTCGCATTGGCGCCGTCACGTCCATCCGGCCCGAAATCGAGCACCTTCGGCCCGACCAGCCCGAGATGCAGGAAGGCGGAAGCCGCACCCGGCCCGCCGTTGAAGGCAAAGGTCAGAGGCCGGTTCGGCCCGCCATCCCTTGCGACATAGGCGGTGTAGAAGACCGCGCCGGTCTGTACGCCGTCCTGGCCGAAGAGATCCAGCGTGCCGGCGGTGGCAGTATAGGCAATCTTCCGGCCGCCGATCGTCAGCGCGTGCTCGGTGACGGAATCGGCCGGCAGCAGCTTCAATACGCCGTCGCGCGCGCCGCTCTGGACATTCGCCCGCGGTGGATCGCTTTCCTGCGCATGGGAAAGGGCGGGGGCCAGCATTGCTGCGAGCGCGGTGAACAGAAACAGGGTTCGTATGCGCAAGATGTCTCCTCCGGCGTGGGGAATGAGAGGCTGAGATAGCGTAGCATCCGCGGCCGACGACGGGCATCAAGAGATGGTGATGGGCCAGTGAGCGAGCTTCAGCCGACCTTCTCGACCGCGTGAACATTGATCTCGATCGCACGGCCGGCCTTCCAGCCGTTGATCGCCGCGCCCAGCCCGAGCGCAACGAAGAGGGCCGCGCACCAGGAAAAGCTGCCGGTCCAGCCGCGGATGAGGCCGACGATGAGCGGGCCGATGGCGGCAAGCAGGTAACCGACGCATTGCGCCATGCCGGAAAGATGGGCGGCGACATCGGGATCGCGTGAGCGCAGCACGATCGTCGTCATGGCCGCCGCGATCAGCCCACCCTGGCCGATGCCCTGCAGCACCGCCCATAGCCAGACCGTCGAAAGTGGCGCGAAGAGCAGGCCGAGCAGGGCGATGACGGCGACGCCGCAGAGGCTCGCATTGATCAGCCGCTGGTCGCGACCGCGCACGGCGATATGCGGAACGATCAGGCAGGATGCCGCCTGTACCATCACCGACAGGGAAACGATCGCCCCTGATGTGACGCCGTCGAGCCCGCGTTCGCGTAAGATCGGAACCAGCCAGCCGAAGACGCAATAGGCAAGTGCCGATTGCAGCCCCATGAACAGCGTCACCTGCCAGGCAAGCCGGTCGCGCCAGAGGCCTTTGACGTGGAAGCCATTTCGTCTTGCCTGCCGGCCGCTGCGAAGAACTTCAGGCAGCCAAAGCAAACTGACGGCGAGCGCTGGCAGCGCCCAGACAGCGAGGGCACCCTCGAGAGAGCCGCCGAGTGCGTGCTCGATCGGCAGTGTCAGCCCGGCGGCACTTGCCGCACCGGCGCAAAGCGCCATCGTGTAGAAGCCGGTCATCAGTGCGGCGCGCCCGGCGAAATCGCGCTTCACCAGCCCCGGCAGCAGCACGTTGCCAACAGCAATACAGGCGCCCGCAAGGGCGGTGCCGATGAAGAGCAGTGGCACGGAGGAAAGCCCGCGCAAACCCGTGCCGAGTGCGAGAAGCAGCAGAACGCCGAGCAGCGTGCGCTCCGTCCCAAGGCGCTGGGCAAGACGAGGCGCAAGCGGCGAGAAGGCACCAAGGCAGACGACCGGTAGCGTCGTCAGTAGGCTGGCGCCCAGCGCGCTGACACCGAGCTCCGAGCGGATCTCCGGCAGAAGCGCCGAGGCGCTCGAGAAGACCGGGCGCAGGTTGAAGGCGATCAGCACCAGGCTCGCGCCAAGCAGGAAACGCCCGGCAGCTCCCCGCACCGGCATTGCCTGCGGCGGCGGAAGGCTGCCGGCCTCAGCGTCGATCAGCAATTCGTCGGCGGGGTCGAGCGCGCTGGCGGCATGGCTGGACGGCGCGTTCATGACAGGATCATCCGGTCGAGGGCGGCAAGAACGGGCGCCATGAAACGGCGCACCGCCGCATCCGCCTTGTCGGGATCGCCGGTTTCGATAACGTCGACGATATCGGCATGCGCCTGCATGTCCGGTTCGGGAATATCCTTGCCGAGTGTCGCTGCGATGGTATCGGCGATCGAGGTCGAGAAGAAATCGTAGATCTCGATCATCGCCCGGTTACCGGAAGCGGCGATGACAGCCTTGTGGAAGGCGAGGTCGCGTTCGATGAAGGCAGCCTGATCGCCGCCGTCGTAACTGCCGCGTTCGGCAAGCAGCCTGCGAAGCCCTGCAACCGTCTCCGGCGTCTTGCGGATCGCCGTCAGCCGGGCAGCCTCGACGTCGAGCGCCAGGCGCGCCTCGAACTGGTCGCGCAGGCTGGCGCGCCGGGCCATCGTCAGCGGTCGGCCGGCATCGGTCGTCGAGCGGACATAGGTTCCCGAACCCTGCCTTGTCTCGAGATAACCCTGGGAGACGAGAACGCGCACCGCCTCGCGCACGGTGCCCCGGCTGACGGAAAGCATGGCCGACAGCGAGGCTTCATTCGGCAATTTCTCGCCGACCGCCCAGCGTTTGCCGAGAATGTCGCCGCGGATCGCCTCGATCGCCTCATCCGCGAGATTGGTCTTGCTGAGCGCTCGCATCTCACTACTCATAAAGTCATCAGATGACTTTATGAGTAGTGAGATTTCGATCTTTCGTCAACGCCTGACTCAAGACGATAAAGACATCGAGACAATAAAAAAGGGCCGCCTCAGCGACCCTTTCCATGAGTTTGGCCTCAAACTGGCCTGGACTGTCTATGCAGCCCTAGGAAGGCGGGGATTAGAGCGAGGGCTGCCTCGCCTTCGTCACCTCTTCCATGCCCGTTACGAGGTCCGAAATCTCATTAGACATTGGATCACCTTCCTTTCGTTCTGTTGCTGATGGCTTAAAGTTAGGCTGATTCTTCTGAGATGCAAGCAGAAATGCACGCATGCGCTGCTTTGAGAGAACCGCGGGGGTTCACAAAAGAACACGGCTTTTCGCCGAATGTGAAGGTGCCAGACGTCACGAAACCGTCATGTTGCGCTTGCAAACCGGCAACGCGTTAAGCTGTTATTAGCCGTGACATCAGACAATTTAGAGCATTCCCGCCGATGCGGCGGCGGGTTCCGGAGCAAGAAAGCCATGTGTCGCTGGGCAGCCTATCGCGGAGACCCTCTCTATCTTGAGGAACTGGTATCGTCGCCTGCGCACTCGCTCATCGAGCAGTCCCATTGCGCCACCCGCGCCAAGACGGCGACGAATGGTGATGGCTTCGGTATCGCCTGGTATGGCGACAGGCCCGAGCCCGGCCGCTACCGCGATATCCTGCCGGCTTGGTCGGATTGCAATCTGAAGAGCCTGGCACGGCAGATTCGTTCGCCGCTCTTCCTCGCCCATGTTCGCGCTGCCACAGGCGGCGGCACGCGCCGCGACAACTGCCACCCCTTCACCCATGGCACCTGGTCTTTCATGCACAACGGCCAGATCGCAGGCTTCGAGCGACTGCGCCGGCCGATGGAGGCGATGCTCGACGACGAGCTGTTCAATGCCCGCGGCGGCACGACCGACTCCGAACTGATGTTCCTGCTGGCGCTGCAATTCGGTCTGCGCGAGGCGCCGATCGCTGCGATGGCTCACATGATCGGTGTCGTCGAGGACCTGGCCGACAGCGTCATCGGCTCGATCCTGCTGCGCTTTACCGCTGCCTTCTCCGATGGCAACACGCTCTATGCTGTTCGCTATGCGACCGATCGCAAGGCGCCGACGCTCTATGCCTCGCCTGTGGGTGAGGGCTATTGCCTCGTGTCCGAGCCGCTGAACGACGATGGCGATGCCTGGGCGGAAATTCCGGATGGCAGCGCCGTCACCGTCGGTAAAGACGGCATCGACGTCGCCGACTTCCGGCCGGAGAAGCGGAGTGCCTCCAAGCCGCCGCGCGTGGCTATTCCTGCCTGAGCCGCTCGACGATAGCTAAGGCGCTGGCGATTAGCTGAGCTGCTTGGCGATCAGTGCCGCGAGTCGTTCGGCGACCTCTTCCTTCGCCAGGTCAGGCCATTGCTCGACGCCGTCGCGGCGAACGAGTTTGACGCGGTTGCGGCTGCCGCCCATGATGCCGGTCGCAGGAGAAACGTCATTGGCGACGATCATGTCGGCGCCTTTCCTCTCGAGTTTCGCCTTCGCATTGCTTTCGACGTCCTGCGTCTCGGCGGCAAAGCCGATCACCAGCTTCGGCCGCATCGTATGATGGCCGACGGTTTTCAGGATGTCCGGATTCTCGGTCAGCGCCAGCGTCGGGATGGATTCGCCGGGATGTTTCTTCAGCTTCTGGTCGGCCGCCGAGGCGACGCGCCAGTCCGCCACCGCTGCGACCATCACGGCGATGTCGGCCGGCAGCGCCGCAAGCACGGCATCACGCATTTCTTCAGCCCGCTCGACATGCACGACTGTCACGCCGACGGGGTCGGCGATTGTCACCGGCCCCGATACGAGCGTCACCTCCGCTCCGAGCTTTGCAAGGGCTGCGGCGATCGCATGCCCCTGCCGGCCGGAGGAGCGGTTGGCGATATAGCGCACCGGATCGATCGGCTCATGCGTCGGTCCTGACGTGACGATTGCCTTGCGTCCCTTGAGCGGCTTTTCTCCGTCGTCGAGCATGGTTTCGGCAGCAGCGACGATCTCCAGCGGTTCCGCCATCCGGCCGAGCCCGGCCTCCCGGCTTTCCGCCATCTCGCCGGCCATCGGCCCGACGAAGCGGATGCCGTCGGCTCTGAGCATCGCTGCATTCCGCCGCGTCGCCGGATGGGCCCACATGGCGGGGTTCATCGCCGGTGCGGCAAGCACCGGCCTGTTCGTCGCCAGAAGCATCGTCGAGGCGAGATCGTCGGCAAGCCCGTTCGCCATCTTCGCCATCACATCGGCGGTGGCAGGGGCGATCATCACGAGGTCGCAGTCGCGCGCCAGCCGGATATGACCGATATCCTGTTCGTCCTGTCGCGAAAACAGATCGAGGTAGACATGGTCCGCCGCCAGTGCACCGACGGCAAGCGGCGTGACGAATTCCTGGGCGCCTTTGGTCATCACAGGGCGCACGCTCGCGCCGCGCTCGCGCAGCCGGCGGATCAGATCCAGGCTCTTATAGGCCGCGATGCCGCCGGAGATGATTAGGAGGATGCGTTTGCCGCTGAGAGCCATGGCCTTCTACCCGTTGCCTTTTCTGACCGCCCTCGACCCTAAGCCTTTGGCGGAGAACATGCAATCGCGCCGCCGATAGGCATTGGAGCTACTCCGGAAGCCGCGGCATGACGATCGCGATCGCCATGCCGAGGCGGGCAAGCTGCGGCGGCAGCCAGTCTCCGCCACACTCGTGGGTCAGAGGTTGCTCATCCCGCCGTCGATGATGAGTTCGCTGCCGACGATATAGGCCGCCTCATCGGAGGCGAGAAAAACGATCGTCTTGGCGACTTCGCCGGGGGTTCCGAAACGGCCGACGGGAATCTGGGCCTGGATCTGCGCAGTCATCGCCTCCGATTGGGCTTGCGAAGCGCCGAGCTTGCTGTAGAGCGGCGTGGCGATCGGACCGGGGCTCACGGCGTTGACGCGGATGCCGCGGCCGATGAGTTCGCCCGACAATGTCTTGGCAAGCGTCAGCAGCGCACCCTTCGTCAGCGAATAGACGCTGGAATTCGGCATGCCGATATGGGCGTTGATCGAAGTGTTGAGCACGATCGCAGCCTGCTTCGAAAAAATCGGCAGCAACGCCTGAATCAGGAAGAATGGGCCCTTGACGTTGATATCAACCGACTTGTCGAAGGCGGCTTCGCTCCACTGTTCCAGCGGCCCGAATTCGGCGACCCCGGCGTTGACGAAGAGGATGTCGAGCGTGCCGAAAGCCTCTCTCACGCTATCGGCGACGACCTTCTGGCCGACCGCATTGCCGGCATCGGCCTGGATGACGGTGGCTTTGCCGTCGAATTCGGCGCGGGCCGCCTCGACGCTTGCCGCGCTGCTGCCGGTAACGACGACGCGGGCGCCCTCAGCGATGAACTGGCGGGCGGTCTCGAGGCCGATGCCACTGGTGCCGCCGGTGATGAGGGCTGTCTTGTTCTGCAGGCGTGACATGATGAAGTTCCTTTGACCGAATGTTGGGGCGTGGCCCGTTCTTGTTCAATGCGAGAATGCTCTGAAAAAGGCGGCGCGATAAGCCGGCGCGTTGAAGGATCATCAACCCGCAGCGGATAACCGCACCGCGCCGCCTCAGGTGCGGGTGATCGAAGCGCCGCCGTCGACCAGCGATGCCGTACCGGTGACGAAGCTTGCATCGTCAGAGGCGAGGTAGAGGACTGAGCGGGCAAGTTCTTCGGGTGTTGCGACACGCTTCAGCGCATGCAGATTGGTGACGAAGGCCTGCTTCTCAGGCGTATCGTTCATGTCCCGATACATGTCGGTATCGACCGCACCCGGCAGGATAGCATTGACGCGCACGCCCTGCTGGCCGAATTCGGCGGCAAGCGCCTGTGTCAGGCCGATCAGGCCGGATTTGCTGGCGGCATAGGCGGCAACCCCCGGGAAGGCGAAGCTGTAGCCGACGAAGGTCGAGGTGAAGATCACCGAGCCGCCGCCATTTTCCACCATCGCCCCGATCTGGTGCTTGGCGGCGAGAAAGGAGGCCGTCAGATTGATCGCCAGCGCCTCGCTGAAGCCCGCTTCGGAAACGGCGGTGCTCGCACCGGCTTCGCCGAGCGTGCCGGCATTGTTGAAGGCGATGTCGAGCTTGCCGTAATTCGTCACGGCGGCCGCGACCAGCGCCTTGTGATAATCTTCCGAGCGCACGTCGCCGGCAATGGCGATGGCATCGCCGCCCTCTGCCTTGATCTCCGCAACGAGGCTGTCGAGTTCGCCTTGACGGCGGGCGCCGACGACGACCTTGGCGCCTTCGGCGGCGAAGAGTTTTGCCGTGGCCCGGCCGATGCCGGAGCTTGCGCCGGTGACGATCGCGACGTTGTTGTTCAAGCGGTTCATGGTTCCATCTCCTGTGCTGAGGCGAGGCGGCCCTTGCCGTCCCTTCCGTTGAATGGAAGATGGCATTTTCCTTTCGTTCGGATTAGTCTCCAGATCGGGGAATTCGAATTCGGAAAAGCCGAACGATGATCAGGATAGAAGGCATTGCGGCTTTTGTCGCCGTGGTCGAGGCAGGCTCGGTCAGCGAGGCGGCCCGGCGTCTTCGGCTGTCCAAATCCGTCGTTAGCGAAAGGTTGGCCGAGCTGGAGAAATCGCTCGGCGGCATCCTGCTGCACCGAACGACCCGCAAGCTCACTTTGACCGAGGATGGCACGGTCTTCCTGGAGCGCGCCGCGCGCATCGTGCGCGAGATCGAGGAAGCTGCGGCAGATATGGCGGAGCGGCGCGGAACGCTGTCAGGCCCGATCCGCATCGCCGCCCCCGTCACCTTTGGCCGCATGCATCTCGGCCCGGCGCTCTATCCCTTTCTCGCCAAACATCCCGAGATCGAACTGACCCTCGATATCGATGATCGGCGGGTGGATGCCGCTTCGGACGGCTATGATGCCATTATCCGCAATGGTCCGATCGCCGATAGCCGGCTGGTCGCCTGGAAGCTCACGCGAAGCCGCCGTCTTCTCTGTGCCTCGCCGGATTATCTCGCCCGCCAGGGAATTCCGTCCTCGCTGGCTGATCTCAACGGCCATCGCGGCATCTTCTACACCAATCGCGGCGTTGCCGACTGGCGCTTCCAGACGCCGGAGGGTGCGATCGTCGTCCGTGCGAAACTGGCGCTCGGCATCAACAATGGCGACATGCTCCGCGACGCGGCGATTGCCGGCCTCGGCATTGCGCTGCTGCCCGCCTTCATCGCCGGCCCGGCCATCCGCGAAGGCCGGCTTGCCGAAATCGATGTCGGCCACAGGCCGGAGGCCGAATTCATCTATATGGCCCATCCCGAGGGCCGAAACCCCTCCGCCAAGCTCCGCGCCATCGCCGATCACCTGAAGAAGAGCTTCGGCGATCCGCCCTATTGGGATCCGGCGGGCTAGAGCATGTCGCGCAAAAGTGTGCAGCGGTTTTGCGAAAACGACATGCGCAAAACAAGGACCTAAAGCGCGAAGAGCGAATCTGAAAGATTGCGACGCGCTTTAGCTCAGCAGGCTCATCAGGTTCTCGGTGACCGGCGAGCGATGTGTTTTCAGGATTGCCAGCGCCAGGCGCGCCACGGCCGGAGGCCCCTCGATCGGCCGGTAGGCCACACCTTCGAGCTTGATCTCCGAAATCGAGGCCGGCACGATCGAGACGCCGAGATCGGCCGCCACCAGATTGACGACCGAGGAAATCTGCGGCGCCTCCTGCGCCACGGTCAGCTCGAATCCCGCCTTGCGGCAGGCGAGCACGACATCGTCGTAGAGGCTCAAGCCCACGAGCCGGGGAAAGAGGATGAAGGGTTCGTCCGCCAGCATTGCAAGCGGCAGGCTGCGATGTCTTGCCAGAGGATGGCTGGCGGGCAGGGCAATCACCATCGGCTCGTCCGGCAGCCGCCGCAGCCGGATGTCGGCGGGATCGTCCAGGCTGGGGCGCATGAAGGTGGCGTCGAGCTCGCCGCGTTCCAGCTTCTGCATCAACGCCAGCGTATTCATTTCCGTCAACGACAGCCGAACCTCCGGCCAGCGTGCGCGAAACAGTCGGATCGTCGTGCTGACCACGGGGTTGAAGGCGGAGGATGCGGTGAAGCCGAGCGACAGCCGGCCGGTCTCGCCGCGATTGGCGCTTTGCGCCGCAAGCTTCGCCTTCTCAGCTGCCACCAGCGACGCCTTTGCCTCGCCAAGGAAGGCCGCGCCCGCTGCCGTCAATTCGGCGCCGTGCGGCACACGGTGAAACAGCGCCGCACCCACTTCCCTCTCCAGGTCGCGGATCTGCTGGCTGAGCGGCGGCTGCCCGATGCCGAGCTTGCCGGCGGCACGCGTGAAATTGCCTTCTTCCGCCACCGCCAGAAAATACCTGAGATGCCGCAGCTCCATCACTATCTCCAAAACCTATCGGAATCGACGGTCTCATATATTGGACAAATGGAGGCGCTTTGACTAGATCGGAGGCTGGAAGGATGAAGATATGCCGCCGTCAGTGCATGCAGTGAAGACCTCCGAGACAGCTGCGACCCCAGGGCAGAAGCACTACCTGACCCGTGGCGCCGGCGCCTATCGCCGCGCCAGCCTGGCACTCTTCCTTTCCGGCTTCTCCACCTTCTCGCTGCTCTATTGCGTCCAGCCGCTGCTGCCGATCTTCTCGCAGGAATTCGCCGTCAGCCCGGCCGAAAGCTCGCTGTCCCTTTCGCTCTCCACCGGTTTCCTGGCGGTCGCCATCGTCTGCGCCGCCGCCGTCTCGGCAGGTCTCGGCCGCCGCAGCCTGATGTCGATATCGCTGGTCGGGGCGGCATTGCTGACCATTGCCACCGCCTTTGCCCCGAACTGGCATCTGCTGCTCGTCATCCGCGCGCTTCAGGGCCTTGTTCTCGGTGGTGTGCCGGCCGTTGCCATGGCCTATCTCGCCGAGGAAATCGATCCGCGCGGCCTTGGCGCCACCATGGGCCTCTATGTCGGTGGTACGGCTTTCGGCGGCATGTCCGGCCGCGTGCTCACCGGCATCTTCGCCGAATATCTCACCTGGCGTCCGGCGCTCTTCATCATCGGCGCCATCGGCCTTGCCGCCGCGATCGGCTTCATCGCCCTCTTGCCACCGTCCCGCAATTTCGTCCGCCGGCCGGGCTTCGATCCGCGCTTTCATGCAAAAGCCTGGCTCGGCCACCTCAGCAATCCGGCGCTGCCCTTCATCTTCACCATCGCCTTCCTGGCGATGGGCTCCTTCGTGACGATCTATAATTATGCCGGTTTTCGCCTGGTGGCGCCGCCCTACGGCCTCAACCAGACCGAACTCGGCCTGATCTTCACCGTCTACCTTTTCGGCATCGGCGCCTCCTCGATCGGCGGCCTGCTGGGAGACCGGATCGGGCATTTTTCCGTGCTTCTCTTCGGTCTGGCACTCACCGCCGCCGGCAGCGCGCTGACGCTCTTTGCCTCGCTCCCGGCGATTATCCTCGGTATCATCGTGCTCACGACCGGCTTCTTTATGAGCCATTCGATCGCCAGCGGCCTTGTCGGCAAGCTGGCACATGGCACCAAAGGGCACGCCTCGTCGCTCTATATGCTCGCCTATTATGTCGGCTCCAGCCTCATGGGTTCGGCGGGCGGCTGGTTCTTCGCGGTTGAAGGCTGGGTCGCCGTCGTTATCTTCACGCTTGCCATGCTGGCGCTGGCCTTTGTCTCCGCCTGTCTTGCGCAGCACCTCGCGAGGAGAAAAGCATGATCCGCATAGACCGTCTCGACCATCTCGTGCTGACCGTCGCCGATATCGCCATCAGCTGCGACTTCTATTCCCGCATCCTCGGCATGTCGGTCGAAACCTTTGCTGAAGGCCGAAAAGCACTGAAATTCGGCGGGCAGAAGATCAATCTGCACCATGCGGGCCACGAATTCGATCCCAAGGCGAGACACCCCACACCCGGCTCCGGCGACCTCTGCTTCATCGCCGAGACTCAGCTTGCCGATGTCATCACGCATCTGGAGGCCTCAGGTGTTGCCGTCGAAGAGGGTCCGGTCGAGCGCACCGGCGCGACCGGGCGTTTGCGCTCGGTCTATTTCAGAGACCCCGACGGCAACCTCATCGAAGTCTCCAATCTGATTGCCTGATGCGCTGCTCGCCCGCGCATCAACCAAGCCGGATATAGGGCACGTTCTTCTTCGCCACCTCATCCAGCGCCTCCTCGTAGCCGGCATCGGCGTAACGCATGACGCCAAGCGCCGTATCGTTGGTCAGCGCATGGTCGAGCCGTTCGTCGGCGGCGTCCGTGCCGTCGGCGACGACGGTGACGCCGCAGCTCGTCATGTAGCCGGCATAGCCGCCGCCGCCGGAATGGATGACGACCAGATCGGCCATCGACGAGCAGAGCATCATCGCATCGATCAGCGGCCAGTCGGCGATCGCGTCGGAGCCGTCCTTCATCCCCTCGGTCATGATATTCGGATGGGCCATGGCGCCGGCGTCGAGATGGTCGCGGGAGAAGGCGACGGGGCCTTTAAGTTCGCCGCTTGCAACCAGCGCATTGACGCGCCTTGCGAGTGCGGTGCGTTCGCCGTGGCCGAGCCAGGCGATGCGGGCCGGCAGCCCTTCGAAGGGCACATGCTCGCGCGCCAGCCGGATCCAGTTGGTGATGATCTTGTTGTCGGGGAACATCTCGAGCAGCAGGTCGTCGATCCGGGCGATATCGCTCTCCTCGCCTGACAGAGCCATCCAGCGGAACGGGCCGATCGCCCTGGCAAACAGCGGCCTGAGATAGGCTTCGGTGAAAATCGGAATGTCGAAGGCATTGGCGACGCCGCCCTCTTTGGCCTGCGTGCGGATCAGGTTGCCGTTGTCGAAGACTTCCGAGCCACGTTTCTGGAATTCCAGCATCGCTGTCACATGGTCTACGATCGAGGCGCGGCTTGCCGCCATCAACTGCCCCTGGCCGTCGTCGCGCAGGCCCTTGACCTGCTCGAGGCTCATGCCCTTCGGTACGTAGCCGTAGACGAGGTCATGTGCCGAGGTCTGGTCGGTGACGATGTCGGGCACGATGCCGCGGCGGGCGATCTCGGGATAGACCTCCGCCGCATTGCCGACGAGGCCGACGGACAGCGCCCGCTTCTCCTGCACTGCCGCATCGATCATCTGAAGGGCGCTATCGAGATCGGGAGCGATTTCCTGGAGATAACCGATCTGCTGTCGCTTGCGGGCCCGCTCCGGATCGATGTCGATGCAGAGGATTGCAGCCCCTGCCATGCGGCCGGCGAGAGGTTGCGCCCCGCCCATGCCGCCGAGGCCGGCCGTCAGCACGAACCGGCCGAGGAGATCGCCACCGAAGCGCCGCTCGGCAATGCGCATGAAGATCTCGTAGGTACCTTGGATGACGCCCTGGCTGCCGATATATTGCCAGGCGCCGGCCGTCAGCCCGCCCCAGCAGATCAGCCCCTTGCGCTGCAGCTCGTAGAACACTTCGGCCTTTGCCCATTGCCCGACGATATTGCAGTTCGCCATGATGGCCAGCGGCGCCTTGGCATGCGTTCGAACGAGGCCGATCGGCTTGCCGGACTGGATGAGCAGCGTCTGGTCCTCGTCCATCTCGGTCAGCGCTTTGACGATGCCCCTATGCGCCGCCCAGTTGCGGGCCGCCTTGCCGAGCGCGGCATAGACGATCAGATTGTCGGGATCCTCGCCGACGGAGAGCACGTTTTCGAGCAGCCGCAGCAGCGCCTCCTGCCGCCAGCCCTTGGCGCGCAGTTCCGGCCCTCCGGGAATCGGAAATTTCGGATGACGTGGATTGGCCTTCGGCATCGTGAGTTCCTCGTTTTGCTCTGCCTTCGTTCGTTATTTGCTGGGCAGCGATTGCACATAGGCGAGTGCTGCATCAAGCAAACGCCGTCTGAGGGCATCGTCGCCATAAACCTCGGCACCGCCTCGCACCCAGCCATGCATCACCCGCTCGCCCGACAGCATCTGGATCACGCCCGGCAGTGCCAGCGCCCAGTCGTCATTGCCCTTGCCGAGACGGATCAGCATGCCGTCATTTCGCGCGCAGCAGAGAAGATTGCCGTTCAGCATGAAGGCCCAGCCGCCGAACATGGATTTTTCGGCAAGGCCCGGCCGATCGCCGAGTTCCTCACGCATCAGTTCTTCGAGACCCCGATCGCGCGCCATGGCTCAGGCCTTTGTCGCCAGTGCGTAGCGTGCGATCTCGATCCCCATCGCCTTTTCGACGACGGGATAGACGGTCGGATCGAGCACGCTTGCCGACAGCGGAATGATATCCATCGGCACATGCAGGATGAACACCCGCATGCCCTCCTTGAGCTGGCCGACGCTGAGCGGCTCGCCCTCCGGTGAAAGCGTGGTGATGACGGCGGGAAAGGTGGCAAGTCGCCCGCCATCCGCATCGTTCACCGCCATATATTCGTTCATCACATGCAGCGTCACCGACTTTTCGCCCGCGCCGACGGTGATCGTGCCGATGTCGAAGGCTTCCTTGGTGTAGACGACCTCCTTGCGGGTAATGATTCCTTCGGCAAGGATATGTCCGCCCGTCGTCTTGCAGATCGCGTCGATGACATCAGATCCGCCCTTCATCTCCGCCGCGATGATCGCCTCACCGAGCGAAAGTGCCATCGAAATGCCGCCGAGCGCCGCATGGCTGCGGACATAGGAGGCTCTGAGCGGATTGCGGCAACTGGCGATGAAGCCGCCGGATTGATCGGCGGCAGCGCGCAGCACCGGCGAGATCTTCGCCGTCGCGCCCTTCACCACCAACTCGATATAACGGTTTTCGGCCCGATTGCCGCCGACAGCGGTCTGAATCATCTGCTCGGGCGAACCGGCCATGCCGATCGAGCCCATGTCGCCTGTGGGATGTGCGCGGATATCCCCGACCGCGTCGACCACCTTGGTGCCGAGGATTGCCGACGGCAGCCAGCCGTTCAGCGTCGAGGATTTGCCGTTCTGGCCGATGATCAGCCCGGAAAGCTTTTCGCCGAGTGCCTCCTGCAGCAATTGCACGGCCTTCACATAATCGATGCCCTGCATTTCCCAGGGGGTGGTGGAGGCCGGTGCGCCGATCGCAGCCGCGGTGGCGATCCACGCCTCGTCCTTCAGCTCGTCGATCGAGACCAGTTCGGGCTTGCCGACATTGACGGCGGCATAACCGAGCATCCGCCCGTGATCGGCCCAGCCGCCGCCGCCGGCGGCATAGACGGAGCCACCCTTGACGGCAGCTTCCACGTCCTTCTCAACGAGTATGCGTCCCATCGGTCCTCTCCTGATTCAAATCCTTGTCCATCTCGCGCACCGCCTCGAAAAGCACGGCGCCGCCGAGCGCGATATCGTCATTTTCAGCCCACTCGTCGGCCGAATGGCTGCGGCCTTCGCGGCAGGGCACGAAGATCATCGCCGCCGGTGCCGCCTTGGCGATCCAGGCCGTGTCGTGCCCCGCGCCGGAGGCCATGCGCCGATGTTTTGCACCGACACGTTCGCAAGCGGCCTCCAAGGTCGACAGCAGCCCGGCATCAGCAGGCGTCGGCAGATTGTCGGAAACCCGGTTCGGGGTCTTGATCGTCACGCTGTAGGCCCCCGCCAGCTTTTCGACATGGCCGTCGAGCCAGCGGCAGAATGCCTCCATGTCGGCACGGATTTCGGCACGGCCATCGATCAGCAGCACTACTTTCGACGGCACGACATTGGCGGCATTCGGCTCGATCCGGAATTCGCCGACCGTCGCTGCAAAATGGCCCGGCGTTTTCGCAAGCTCGGTGGCGGCGTTGCGGATGTCGAGCACCAGCTGCGACGCCGCCACCAGTGCATCCGCCCGTCGGTCCATCGGCGTCGTGCCGGCATGGTCGGCCCGCCCTTCGACGGTGATCTCGATGCGGGTGATGCCTGATATCGCGGTGACGATGCCGATATCCTCCTTTTCGGCTTCGAGCACCGGGCCCTGTTCGATATGGAGTTCCAGAAAGCCGGCTATATCGGGCCTGTTCTGCTGCATAAGTACATCAGGTCTGCCGCCGACCTCGGCGATGCCCTCAGCCAGGTCGCGCCCGTCGCTGACACGCGAAAGCCAGGCCGCCGGCAGTTGGCCGGTCATGCCACGGCTGCCGATGCAGGACACGCCGAAGATGCTGACCTCCTCGGCAAGGAAATCGACGATTTCGAGATCGTGATCGAGCTCGATATTCTGGTCGCGCAGCGCGCGCGCCACCTCCAGCGCCGCAATTACCCCGGCAATACCGTCAAAGCGGCCGCCGTCCGGTACCGTGTCGGAATGCGAACCGACCATGATCGTGCCGAGCCATGGTTTCCGGCCAGTCCGTCGACCGATCAGATTGCCGGCGGCATCGACCCGCGTTTCCAGTTCCGCCGCCTTCATCCGCGCGTCGATATAGGCCCGGCCTTCGAGGAAGAGCGGCGAGAACGCCCGCCGCGTCCAGGGATGCCCCGGCTCGGTCATCCCGGCCAGCGCCTCGATATCTCCAGCGATCCGGTCGGCATTGACGGGAAGATTGCGGCTCATGCTTCAGCTCCCGCAATGACCTGGCGCGGCAGCGGCCGCACGAAGCGCCCGGTGCCGGGCGCAGCAAGCACCTTGGCGCCCTCGGCAATCTTTTCGCCGCGCAGATAGGTGGCGGAAATGGTCCAGGGCAGGCGGATGCCGTTATAGGGGCTCCAGCCGACGACGTTGTTGCCGCTCGCGGCGGCATCATAGACGCTGTCGCGCGGCTCCAGCACGACGATATCGGCATCCTTGCCCGGCGTCAGCGCGCCCTTGATATGGTCGAGCCGGAAATGCTTCGCCGGGTTCTCCGCCATCAGCCTGGCTGCCCATGTCAGCGGAATGCCGCGTTCGATGGCACCTTTGACGAAAAGCGGCACCATCACCTCGAGGCCTGGAACGCCGGAGGCGTTGGCGAGCATGTCGGGATTGGTCTTGCGGTTTTCCGACCAGCTGACGTGATCGGTCGAGACCAGCCAGACATCACCCTCGGCCACCTTCCGCCAGAGGCTCTCCACCTCGGCGCGCGGCCGCACCGGCGGATTGATCTTCGCCTTGCCACCGAGGCGCTTCACGTCGTTTTCCTCGTCGAGCGTCAGATAATGGATGCAGCATTCGACCGTCGCCGCAAAGCTGTCGCGGCGATAGGCACGCGCGATATCATAGCCGCGCCCGAGCGAGCAGTGCACCACATGCGCCGGGCAGCCCGTGTCGGCACCCGTCTCAAAGATCGTATGCATCGCCAGCAGCTCGGTGATCGGCGGTCGCGACAGGCCGTGCGCCCGCCAGTCGGTGATGCCGCTCGCCTTCACCTGCTCCATATAGGTGCGCACCGCCTCGTCGTCCTCATTGTGCACGCCGGCTGTCAGCCCCGTCGGAGCGATCGCCGCGAAGCAGGCGTCGAGCAGTGCCGGCGGAATGCGCGGAAAGCGCTTAGGGTCGGTGCCGAAGGTCGAGAATTTGAAGGCTGCAACGCCTGCCTCCACCATCTCGCGGATCCGCGCCGGGCCTTCTTCCGGATCGACGGTGCCGTAAAGCGCGAAATCGACGCGCGCCTGCGGTCCGGCATGGTCGACTTTCCGCTTCACCGCCGCTGCCGAACAGACGAGATTGCCTTCGTCATAGGGCATGTCGACGATTGTAGTCACGCCGCCTGCCGCCGCCGAGCGCGTCGACCAGATGAAATCCTCCTGGTCCTTCTGGGAAAGCGAATGTACCTGCGCATCGATCGCGCCGGGAAGGATCAGCGCTTTTCCGAGCAGATGCCGTTCGCGGCCCGCAGGCGGCACGCCGAGGCCGACCTCGGCGATCTTGCCGTCGCGCACGGCGACATAGCCCTCTTCGACAATGCGGTCCGGCAGCACCACCGTGCCCTGCAGAACGAGATCGAAGTCCATTTTGCTTCCTCCGTAGACTGGAAATCAGACTGCTGCCGGCTCGTCATGGATTAGCCGTTCCTCGATGTGCTCCAGCGAGCCGAGGGCGAAGAAATCGTCGAAGGAGGCGATCGGAACCTGCTCAGTCAGCTTCGTGACGAAATCGTCCGAACCAAGTTCCTCCTCGATCGCCTCCACTTCAGCCGAAAGCGGCCGGTCGACCGTATAGAAATCCGCATGTTTGCGCACGACCTCGTAGAGCATGGCTGCAACACCCTTCGGTTCATCGCCGAGAATGTCGATCGCCTGGGCCGAGAGCAGCGCCTCAAGGGCTGCGAGGCGCTTCAGCGCCCGCATCTGCCGGTCGAAGCGCTCGATGACGAGCGGCAGGAAGGCCGCCTCGTCCTCCAGCCCGGCCGCAACCACCAGCGACTGGGCCGACACGGGATTGGACATTGACAGCACGCGCGAGAAGATCTCGCCGGCAAGTTTGATAATCGGCCCGAAACCGGTGGCAATCCGCCCCGGCGGCACGAGATTGACCGGCAGGTCGCGCCGCTGGCCGTTGCCGAGAATGACGCAGCGGTTGAAGGCGTTGCGCGCCGCATGCGCCATGCAAAGCGCTGCCGATTCGAGCAGGATCGTCACATCGAGCGGAAGAGAGCCGCCCGACGTCATCACCCGGCCTTCAACCACGACGGGATTGTCGTCCGAACGCCCGGTGGCGGCAAGGATCTTATGGCCGGTCGATAAAAGGTTTTCGATCACCGCGCCGAACACCTGGGCGATCATGCGCAGGCTCAGCGGATCCTGCACATGCGTTGCGACGGGCCAGTTCCATTCGTCGGAGGCATTGCAGAGCCAGGCACCGATCAGCGCTTCGCGCGCAGTTCCGACATGCCGGACCGCCTTCCAGGGATCGCGGGAAGCACCGAGCGCACCGGCCGCCATCATCGCCGTTGCCAGCAGGACGCGGATCGAGGCCGCGGCGTTGCGCGTCGTTTCCGCCGCCGAGGCAAAGCTTACCGCATTGATGCTGAGCGAGGCGAGGCTGTCGCGCGGCGCCATCCGCATCGGTTCCAGCCCGGCCGCCTGGAAAGCCTCGGCCGCCTGCATCCGGTTGCCGCGATAGATCGCTTCGCCGACGCCGGTCAGCACCGCTCCGATTTGTCCCATCAGGCCGATATCCGCACAGCCGATCGAGCCGGTGCGGCGCACGACCGGGATGAGATCGGCCTCGAGCATCCTGATATAGGCCTGGATCAGCTCCGGCGTGCAGCCGACCTGGCCGGTCAGCGCCGTGTTGATACGGATCGCCATGGCATTGCGGACGATATTGCAGGAAAAGGGTGTGCCGGTGCCGAAATGATGGGCGCGCACCAGGCCGAGATTGAAGGTGTCGAGTTCGTCGGCCGACCACTCCACATCTTTCATGGCGCCGACGCCTGTCGTCGAGCCGTAGACGGGCATGCCGGAGGCAATCGCATCCTCGACGACCTCGCGGGCGATCGCGATGCGGGCCATGCCTGTCGCCGAAGCCGAAATCTTAGCCTTGCCCGCACCAATCGTCACCATCTCGGCAAAACCGAGCGGTTGTCCGGAAAGTTCGATGCCAAGGCGTTCGTGCTTCATGTGCCTATCTCCCCAGAACAGGATGATTTTAGGCCGGATCGGCCGAAAATCTGAATCCTGTTCTAAACTAAAGAGTCAGAGCATGATGTCGCCCGAAAACCGCTCACACTTTTCGGCATCATGCTCGGAACGTGAGACTAAGCGAGCCCTCCGTCACATGGGATATCCCAAATGCCGAACACAGCATGTTTTTGGCAGGCGGTCAGCTCAGCATCCAGGCAATATAGAGAAGCGTCAATGCGATGATCCAAAGCGCGATCCTGGCCGAGCGGTTGTGCCGCGCTTCGGCCTTGCCGATCGCCTCCGCCGTCTCAGCATCGAAGCGCAACCCGTGCTCGCTCATATGCAGGAGCTGATGGTGGAATTTTTCGGTCTTCGCTGCGATTTCGGGCACGGCTTCGGCGAGCTTTACCGCCGCCTTCAGTCCGTCCTTAAGATCGGTGGCGATCCGCTTCGGCCCGAGATTGGTGCGGATCCAGTCGCCGACGACAGGCTCGGAGGCCTTCCACATGTTGAAGCGCGGATTGAGCATGCGCGATACGCCCTCGACCACGACCATGGTCTTCTGCAGCATCACCAGCTCCGGCCGCGTCGCCATGTCGAAGAGTTCGGTCACTTCGAACAGCAGCGTCAGCAGCTTGCCCATCGAGATCGTCTCGGCCGGCTGTCCATGGATCGGCTCGCCGATCGCCCGGATCGCCTGGGCGAAGCTTTCGACATTGTGATGTCCGGGCACATAGCCGGCCTCGAAATGCACCTCGGCGACGCGGATATAGTCACGGGTGATGAAACCATAGAGGATTTCGGCGAGGAACCGCCGCTCCTTCTTGCCCAGCCGCCCGACGATGCCCATGTCGACGGCGACGATCATGCCGTCAGCATCGACGAAGAGATTGCCTGGATGCATGTCGGCATGGAAGAAGCCGTCGCGCAGCGTGTGGCGCAGGAACGACTGGATCAGCGTGTCGGCAAGCAGGTTGAGATCGTGGCCCGCCGCGCGCAGGCCTTCGACGTCGGACATCCTTGTGCCGTCGATCCACTCCATGGTGATGACGTCGCGCCCGGTGCGCTCCCAGTCGACCTTCGGCACGCGGAAACCGGGATCCTTTTCGGTGTTCTCGGCGATCTCGGAAAGGGCAGCCGCCTCCAGGCGAAGATCCATCTCCACCTTCGTCGTCTGCTCCAGCGTCTTCGTCACCTCGACCGGCCGCAGCCGCCGGCTGGACGCCAGGAAACGCTCCTGCATATGGGCAACGAGATACATCGCCTCGATGTCATGGGCAAAGCGCTGGCGCACGCCGGGCCGCACGATCTTGACGGCAACCTTCTTCCGGCCCTCGGCACTATCGACCTCGGCCGGATGCACCTGCGCGATCGAGGCGGCGGCGATCGGATCGCCAAAGCTCGCGTAGAGCTCGCCGATCGGCCGTCCGAGCGAGCCTTCGATATTGGCCTTGGCCGCTGCCGAGGGAAAGAAGGCCATGCGGTCCTGAAGCTGCGACAGGTCGTTGGCGAATTCGACGCCGACGACATCCGGCCGCGTCGCCAGGAACTGCCCGATCTTCACATAGGAGGGACCGAGCCGCTCGACGGCCTGGGCCAACCGGTCGCTGCGCTTTTGATGCCGCGCCTTGCTTCGCTCGAAAATCGTGACGAAGGACTTGGCGAGCGCGACCGGAGGCGGCAGCCCTTCGGAAGGAAGGGCTGACACGACACCCTCACGCACGAGCACCCAGCCGACGCGCCAAAGGCGAAAATATGCGCCGAAAGTACTCATCTTCTGCTTGATTCTCGCGCGACGCTATTCGAAAAGCGCTCAACATTTTTCGGCGTCATGCGTCAGAGCTTCCAGCCGGAATGAAGTGCGGCGATGCCGCCGGTATAATTGGTGTAGGTGACGCGCGAAAAGCCGGCCTGGCGGATCATTGCCGCGAAATTCTCCTGGTTCGGGAATTTTCGGATCGATTCCACCAGATATTGGTAGGGTTCGGCATCGCCGGTAATCGCCTTGCCGAATTGCGGAATGGCGTTGAACGACCAGGCGTCGTAGATCTTGTCGAGAAGCGGCATATCGACTTCGGAAAATTCCAGCACCAGCAGCCGTCCGCCCCGCTTCAACACGCGATAGGCCTCCGACAGCGCTACGTCGATCCTCGGCACATTGCGGATGCCGAAGGCGATCGTATAGGCATCGAAGCTGCCCGCCTCGAACGGCAGTTCCTCGGCATTCGCCTCGACGAAGGTGAGATTGCCGGAAAGCTTCTTCTTTTCCGCCCGCTCGGCCCCGACACCAAGCATCGAGCCGTTGATATCGAGCACCGTGGCATGCGCCTGTCTGCCCGAGGCCTCGACGATGCGGAAGGCGATATCACCCGTGCCGCCGGCGACGTCGAGCACCTTGTAGCCCGGCTCCTTGCGCGGGTTCAGCGCCGAGATCATCGCATCCTTCCAGGCGCGGTGCATGCCCATCGACATGACGTCATTCATGATGTCGTAGCGCTTGGCAACCTTGTGGAACACCTGGTTGACCATGCTTTGCTTCTCGCCATTAGGCACCTCGCGGAAGCCGTAGGACGTCTCCATGCCGCCATCGGCGGAAGTGCGGCTTTCTGACATCAGACTGCTCCGTTCCTGAAGATTCGGGCGCGGCGGCCATAGCGAAAGACCGCGCGCGACGTTATCTATGGGCCGCGTTCTCCACGGCACACTGGCGCTATAGCGCACATCGTCGTCGGTTGAAACACGTTAGATATAGATGGGTTAAGATGCCGGAATTGCCAGAAGTCGAAACGGTGAAACGCGGCCTGACGCCGGCGATGGAGGGCACCCGCATCACCAAGCTGGAGCTGCGGCGCGGCGATTTGCGCTTCCCCTTTCCCGACGCTTTCGCGGACAGGGTTTCGGGCCGCACCATCGTCAGCCTTGGCCGCCGCGCTAAATATCTGCTGGTCGATCTCGACGACGGCAACACGCTGATCTCCCACCTCGGCATGTCCGGTTCCTTCCGGATCGAGGAGGGCCGCATCGAGGAGGCTGCTGCCTCCGCCGCGCCGGGCGAATTCCACCATGCCCGCTCGAAGGACGAGAAACACGATCACGTCGTCTTCCATCTGGAGGGCGCAAGCGGCCCGCGCCGGGTCGTCTACAACGATCCGCGCCGTTTCGGCTTCATGGATATGGTGGGGCGTGCCGATCTCGCCGCCCATCCCTTCTTCCGCGATCTCGGCCCGGAGCCGACAGGAAACGAGCTTGGCGCCGCCTATCTGGCCGAACGCTTCCGCGACAAGGCGCAGCCGCTGAAAAGCGCGCTGCTTGACCAGAAGAACATTGCCGGTCTCGGCAATATATATGTCTGCGAGGCGCTGTGGCGCGCGCATCTTTCGCCGATCCGCGCCGCCGGCACGCTGGTGACGGCAGGGGGCCGGCCGAAGGCGCAGCTCGACCTGCTCGTCGCCTCGATCCGCGATGTCATCGCCGACGCGATCGCCGCCGGCGGATCGTCGCTGCGTGACCATATCCAGACCGACGGATCGCTCGGCTATTTCCAGCATTCCTTCTCCGTCTATGATCGCGAAAGTCGGGCTTGCCGCACGCCCGGCTGCGGCGGTACGGTCGCCCGCATTGTCCAGGCGGGTCGCTCCACCTTCTATTGCGCCACCTGCCAGAAGTAAGAGTGAGAAACCGGGAGAACAGCATGGCCTATGAGACCCTGATCGTCGAAACCCGAGGCAATGTCGGCCTCGTCACGCTGAACCGCCCGCAGGCGCTGAACGCGCTGAACTCCACCGTCCTGAAGGAACTGAAAGAGGCCTACGCCGCCTTCCACGCCGACGAGACGGTTGGAGCGATCGTGTTGACCGGTTCCGAGCGTGCCTTTGCCGCCGGCGCCGATATCAAGGAGATGCAGCCGCTTGAGTTCGCCGATATCTATAAGAGTGATTTCATCAGCGGCTGGGAAGAGGTCGCCAAGGCACGCAAGCCGGTGATCGCTGCCGTCAGCGGTTTTGCGCTCGGCGGCGGCTGCGAGCTCGCCATGATGTGCGATTTCATCATCGCCTCGGAGACGGCGAAGTTCGGCCAGCCTGAAATCACACTGGGCGTCATTCCCGGCATGGGCGGCTCGCAGCGGCTGACGCGCGCCGTCGGCAAAGCGAAGGCGATGGATCTCATCCTGACCGGCCGCATGATGGATGCGGCCGAGGCGGAACGTTCGGGACTCGTTTCGCGTGTGGTGGCACCCGAACGTCTGCTCGACGAGGCTTTTGCCGCGGCCGAAAAGATCGCTTCGCTTTCGCGTCCCTCGGTGATGATGGCCAAGGAGGCTGTCAACCGCGCATTCGAGACGACGTTGGAGGAGGGCTTGCGTTTCGAGCGCCGCCTGTTTCACAGCCTCTTTGCCACGGACGACCAGAAAGAAGGCATGGCGGCCTTCGTCGAGAAGCGCAAACCGGCTTTTACGCACCGTTGAATGCTTTTAGGCGCTTGCCGGTAGTAAAGCTTGAAAATCCGCGTTGACGTGGGCCGGCTTTAGAGTTATATGCCCGCCCACGGTTCGGAAAGCCGGTTTGGTTTTCCGCGATTGCTCCCGCATTGCTGGATTTTGTGGCCGCAAGGCCCGCGGTAATGGCGGAGTTTGTTCGAATTCTTGAGAGAGGCATCCATGGCCAATACAACTTCGGCGAAAAAAGCGACCCGCAAGATCGCCCGCCGTACCGACGTCAATAAGGCTCGTCGCTCGCGCGTTCGTACTTTCGTTCGCCAGGTCGAAGAGGCCATCGCATCCGGTGACGCCGCCAAGGCGAAGGAAGCTTTCCTGGCTGCTCAGCCCGAGCTTGCCCGCGCCGCCAGCAAGGGCGTGCTGCATGCCAACACGGCATCGCGCAAGGTCTCGCGTCTGGCCGCTCGTGTGAAGGCTCTTTCGGTCACCACGACCGCGTAATCTTCCATTAAGGACTTCTTCTTTATGATTAGCCCGGTAATTTTACCGGGCTTTTTCGATTCCACCGATCAGCCCCTGCATGGTTAATCTGACGACTGTTTCGTGTCAGCGCCATGACAGGAAAAATTGTTTAAAAACAATGGCTTGCGCAAGGATGCTTTGACGCCGCGCGACTCTGCCCCACGCTTTCGGGACCACAGGCGAGTCAAGAGGATTTTATTTTTTTTTCTTTCAATGCGTGTCAAAATAGCCCGAACGGGGAATCTCTTTGATTCAACTGCGATTCTTTTTTGACGCTGGTGTGACGCCCGAAAAGGGCAGGCGGAGTCAATGCCCGCTTCTTAATTTTGCGTAAAATTCATCGTTGATATTGCCTTTTGATCCTGCCTAAATGGCTTTCAACAAAGGGCGCGGACATCACCTGCAGAGGCTCGGTCTTAACTGCCACGTCGGCAGGGCGATAAGTTTGTGCCGTTTGTTACGGAGCATTGCGCTTCCGTTTTTTCAAGCACTCGACGGATTTGAGCCGTAACGTGGCTGTTACGGAGCGGGGATGTTTTGTGCCTTCAGTGGCCACACGTTTAAGGCGAGGCCATCGGAGAAGGTAAAGTAATATTGCGTTCGGGCTGGTCGGCCGAAAACGAGGTTCGACCGCCAGCCTGGCACGGAAAGCCGATGAAGGTTGCCGCATGAGCGCGGCACCTGCAACGGAGTTCTGCGCCGGTTCCTTCGGGGGCAGTGTTTGAGTGAACCGGCAGGCGAGCGGCTCATGAGGATCCGTCAGCCCGCCAAAGCGGGGAATGATCGGGCGGCCGTTTTAGCGGATGCCGCCCGGTGGAATTGAAAGGCGGCATTATGCAGATGAATACGATGACGACGAGCGGGCTCGACAATGCGGATGCGGCACCGCAGGCGTTCGGCTCAATTCGCCTGGAAGCGGCGGAAGTAAAGGCGGAT
>NZ_CP140639.1:0-354923 GCF_034554815.1 Rhizobium indigoferae
ATGAATGGCAGTTCTCTAACAGCTACGGCAAACGCTCGCCGGTCGAAACGGCAATCGGGCGATACAAGTCCATCATCGGGCGGCGTCTGCGGGCGAGGTCGCGGCCTGGTGAGCAGACCGAAGTCGTCATCGGCTGCGCCGTTCTCAACCGCATGCTCGATTGCGCACGTCCGAAATCTGCCCGCCGCAAGGCAGCCACGGCACGATCGGCCGTTTCAAAAGACCGGCAAGGATTTGAGCAGGGTCGTCGTCGTGAGCGACGTCGATGCCACGCAGGACGCGCTTGCCGCCATGCAGGTGGGCGATCTCGACGTTACCGTGTTCCAGGATACCGCCGGCCAGAGCAAGCGCTCGCTCGATACCGCACTCAAGCTTGCTAAGGGCGAAGGGTCGAAAAGAAGATCTACATTCCCTTCAGCTCGTCACGCCTGCCAACGTCAAGGACTTCGTCACCAAGAACTGAGGCGAACACTAAACACGATGCGGGGTTTGCTCGCATCTTGGCGTTCGAAGTTGCACTATCCTTAAGTTGCCAAGACTATGAAAGACCCCTGAGCTCAGGCCGCGCTTGATCCCGATGCGCCGTTCTTCGGCGATCTCTTCAAGACGACGGCCGATCAACAGCGCCCGGCAAGTTTCTCACACGCTCTGGCCAAACCTGCGGGCCATGAGCGTATCGCGCCGAGGCAATTCTCGAATGTTTGTCCATCGCTCGCCGCTTGGAAATGATCAGTAGATCACTTCCCACGAGCTTCCCTTCCGGGGCGAACGCTCCTGCCAGATCGGAAGCTGCTTGTGGGCCTTCGTGAGTGCGCGCGGCAGCTGGGAGCTGGGAGCTGGGAGCTGGGAGCTGGGAGCTGGGAGCTGGGAGCTGGGAGCTGGGAGCTGGGAGCTGGGAGCTGGGGTTACCTCTCGTCCGCTGCCATGCAAGGGTTGTCCGCCCTGATCGCGTCAGACCTGTACTCCGCTGCGTAAACTGATAGAAAGAGCGCCCGCGGAGATCGAAGAAACTGTCCGTTGCCGGACGCGGTCGGCAGCGGTGGAACTAGAAAACGGATGCACGTTTTCCGGCCGCCAAAAGGAGCCTTAAACGACATGAACGTGGTCTCGAAGATTGCGAAATCCCCAGTTGCCCCTTCTGTTGGCGCTCTGATTGCAGAAGCTCGCCTGGCTCGCGGCTATTCGCTGGACGACGTCGCAGAAACCACTGGTTTGACTGTGGAAGAGGTGACAGCTCTGGAGAATGACGCGGATTTCGACGCGTCGAGGATCCGAAGGACCGCATCCGCTCTAGGGATTCTAGAAAAGATATGCGATGCGCCGCGCTGACATCGCTGAACAGCTTCTTCCACGGCTCAACTCTTCAAGGAAGATGGGTGCAGCAACTCACGGGTCGCGCTTCAATTGCATGCTGTTCAATTCCGGCGCAGTTTTCAGGGGTAGGGCGGGGGAACCTCGGCTGTGAGGTTCGATCACCAACCGACTCTTCAAGGGGGAATGGTGCGGCTGGCGCAGTTCTTTCGCTCGCAAATTCGGCATGAGATGCCGATCGGAGCGCGCGCGCCCGATTCCAGGGTTCAGCAGTCTCTCGGGAAACTTCGTGGGAATCCGCTGTATGATCTCGTTGGATGTTTTGCATCGAGCCAGGAACTCCTGCTGGCTCATGTCCATCCACTCAATCAGATCTCAGTGCAACTCAACAGCCCGTTGCAGAACTTCGCCCTTTCGAGCGAAGATGACGCAACAGGCAGATTGGAAGGATTGTTCGAGAACGGCCCTCCAGCTTTGCTGACCTGCTAAAATATGGCAATGTTGCTTATGTCTTTAGCAAGATTGCTAGCGTAGTTCTAAGTTAGGATGCTCGCCAAAAGGAGCCCACAATTTTGACGCGGCCAGGTTTCCAGGGATTTTGCCACTCGTTCGATCCGTTAAGGCCACGACATCCTGGATTATCATGGAGCGCTCAATCCGCCGGTTTTCCCCACCTCGATCTTTGCCTTCGACCCTCAGATACGGAAGTGACCGTTTTGCTGGTAGAGCGGAAGGCTACATCTAAAGCCGGGGCGGCCGTCCAACGGATTAGACCCCCGAAAACCATCCCGCAACGCACACCGGCACAGTTGACGCCCCATCGAAAACTCAACACGCGGTTCACCCGGGTGGCTTGCCCAATAGACGCTAGACGATCAACCGGAAGGACAAATAAAACATGCAACTGAGCCCCCCGCCACCCGTCGAGTCCGCGCTCAACGCTATTGGCAATACACCGGTCGTACGCCTGCGTCGCGTCGTACCGGACGGAAGCGCTCAAGTCTTTGTGAAGCTCGAGTATTTCAACCCGACAGGCTCGTATAAAGACCGCATGGCAAAATCCATCATTGAAGAGGCTGAGCGCCGCGGGGATTTGAAGCCAGGAATGACAGTAGTCGAGGCGAGTGGGGGAAGCACTGGGTCCTCGCTCGCCTTCGTTTGCGCAGTGAAAGGCTATCATCTCATCGTGGCCTCTTCAAAGGCCTTTGCCATGGAGAAGTTGCGTACCATGCGCAGCTTTGGCGCGACCGTTGATCTGATCCACAGCCCGTCCGGTGAAATCTCGGCCGATCTAATTCCGTCTATGATTCGTCACGCGCAGGAGGTCTCCAACCGGTCGGACTGCTATTATTCGGACCAGTTTAACAACCGTGACGCCTTGATTGGCTACGAGGAAATCGGCCACGAGTTGGTCACACAATTTCCAGACGGTATCGACGCCTTCTGTGGCGCAGTTGGTGTGGCCGGAATGACAATGGGCGTGGCAAGGATTCTGAAGTCGCGCTCAGCGTCGGTTCGGATCGTGGTTCTGGAGCCGGCCACTTCACCTGTCATATCGGAGGGGTGGGCCGGAACCCACCATGTCGAGGGCATAGGGGTAGGCTTCGTTCCGCCTTTGCTCAATCACGATCTATACGACGAAGCGCGCAGCATTCCGGAAGAAGAAGCACGCACTATGTGCCACCAGCTGGCACGGGAGGAAGGATTGTTGGTCGGTACGTCCACGGGCCTCAACGTCACTGCGGCGATTCGTTTGGCCATGGAGTTGGGGCAGGGTAAGACGGTCGTCACGGTCGCGAGCGACACCGGTCTAAAGTACATGAATGGGAAGCTTTTTGCAGATGCCTGACAACGGTCGAACGACGGCCGGGACGAGGCTGGACCTTCGGTTGAATTGGAACCTGCGCGACAAAACGGTTGGCCCCGGCCCCTAGGCAAACGCGCCCCTCGTTGTATCGGTGGCGCAGTTTTTTGGAGCATCCTGTCAATGGGGCAGGGAAGGTCCATGATCGTGCCCACGAGTAAATTTCACATTCCGTCCAGACTCTGCCACGACGATCGCCAATCTAAACGGCGTCGAAGCCCAAGCCTGGCTTGCCCACCTTCTTGCCTGCGTTGCCGATGTGTCCATCAGAAAGCTGATCAGCTGCTTCGGTCGAACTGGTAATCGACTCATTGAACTCTTAGGCGGCATAGTCTGCGGCCCTGACGACGGCTTACGGCCTAACATTGTCGCATGAGTGATTTTTACCCCGACCCCGACGCAGGAGCCACCCTGTGAGTTACCGCGACACTAAAGGATGCCGGCGCTGTCGAGAGGTAACGGACCGTTGGATTTATAGGGGCGCATCGCGAAAGATGTCCGGATGACGCCAAATTGCGGGAAGAGCGAGTAAAGCGAGCAGAACCTTGCTTCATACGTAGCCATGCCTCTAAGAAGGAGTCAGCGTTGTCGTGCGAGTGCCGTGCGGCGTGACGGAATATCCTCTCTCCAAATGGGGTAGGCCGGCACGGGTGACCGCGGACGATCAAGACCGCCAGTCTTTTCCTCAAGCGCTCTAATATGTTGCGGGACCGCCGAAGGCGTAATCCGAAGTACTTTGGCGGCCCGCTCATCGATCGTAAGCGACAAGCTGACCCCATCTGGCGTCAGATGCGTTGGCCGCTGTATTGCGGACAGACGATTCACAAACTGTGAGCTTCTATGTCTGCGCCTAGCTCTGGAACTAGAAACTTCCATATGATCGAGGCTGTTCCGGAACGGCTTGAGGGCGCCCCACGGCAATTTCGGCGCCGCTGGTCCGATGATTTTAAAGCGCGGGCTGTGGCTGAGGCAATGGAGCCCGGCGCAAGCGTCTCGGCCATTGCGCATCGCATCGGCATACATCCCTCGCAGCTATTTGGCTGGCGTCGTGATGCTCGTGACGGACAACGATCCTCCTCGCAAGATCGGGCTGGTCAGACAGAGACTGGGACGATTGGCACACGTGCGATGATCGAGCTTATCATCGGCGACGTCGTTATCCGGGCCGACGCAGATATCGGCGAAGCACACCTGCAGCGGGTGATCCGAGCGGTGCGGTCGGCATGATCCCGTCCGGCGTGAAGGTCTTTCTTGCGAGCCATCCCATCGACTTCCGAAAGGGGCCGGACAGCTTGCTTTCGCTGGTACGGGATGCTGGCAGTGATCCGTTCAACGGTGCACTTTATGTCTTTCGGGCCAAGAGAGCAGACCGAGTCAAGATCGTGTGGTGGGATGGCTCCGGCGTTTGCCTCTATGCGAAGCGGCTGGAAAAAGCCCAGTTCTGCTGGCCCCGGATCGGCCATCATCGCGTCCAGCTCAATCATGCCCAGCTTCTGGCTTTAGTCGACGGAATGGACTGGAAGCGGGTTCGATCCACGCCGGTGAAGCCTCCCGAGATTGTTGGGTAAAACCGCTGCGGCGAAGTGAATCAGGTCCCTGAAAACATGGGCGGAGCGCGGCAAAATATGCTCTGATCATACCCATGACGCGGCCCGAGATTGAGCTCCCGGATGATGTAGAGGCTCTCAAAGCCATGGTTCTTGCCATGGCCGCAAAAGCAGCCCGCGTCGAGGCTTTGGAGAAGCAGGTTGACGATCTAGAGGCCCGCAACGCGGACGCCGATGAGCGCATCGAGCGGCTGACGCAGATCCTGAAGGCTTTCGATCGCGCCCGATTTGGCCGACGCTCGGAAAGGCTTGCGTCATCCACCGTCGATGACGAGCAGCATGCCTTTGTCTTCGAAGAGATCGAGACCGGCATTGCGACGATCAAGGCTCAGGTCACGAAAGGCCGCGGTAGCGCGGACAGCAAACGCGCTCCGCGGCCACGCAAGGGCTTTGCGCCTCATCTTGAGCGCGTCGAGGTCGTGATCGAACCGGAAGAGCTTCCAGAACATGCAGGTAAGACCAAAATCCTGATTGGAGAAGACGTCTCCGAGCGGCTGGATGTCGTGGCAGCGAAGTTCCGTGTCATCGTCACCCGCCGGCCGAAGTATGCCTTTAGGAATGAGGATGGTGTCGTCCAGGCGGCGGCTCCGGCACATATCATCGAAGGTGGCATTCCGACGGAAGCACTTCTGGCCCAGATCGCCGTTTCCAAATATGCCGACGGGCTGCCACTCTATCGCCAGGAAGCCATCTACGCACGCGACAAGGTCGAACTCGACCGCAAGCTGATGGCTCAATGGATGGGCAAGCTGGGGTTCGAGCTCAATATCCTCGCCGACTACATCCTCGATGAGATCAAGAAGGCCGAACGGATCTTTGCCGACGAAACGACCTTGCCCACACTTGCACCTGGTTCCGGATCAGCGAAGACGGCATGGCTATGGGCGTATGCCAGGGATGACCGGACTTTTGGGGGCAGCGGTCCACCGATGGTAGCCTATCGCTTCGAGGACAGTCGAGCCACCGAGTGTGTCGCACGACACCTGAGCGGCTATCGTGGAATCCTGCAGGTCGACGGATATGCCGCTTATAACAAGCTCGTCCGGAAAGATGGAGGCAATGACAGCGCCATCCTGGCCGGCTGCTGGTCGCACAGCCGGAGAAAGTTCTACGAGTTGCATGTCGCAAAGAGCTCGAAAATCGCTACCGACACCGTCGAGCGTATGGCGAGGTTATGGGAGATCGAGGAGCGTGTGCGCGGCCAAAACCCTGAAGCTCGTGTCGCTGCACGCCAGGAGATCTCCGCAGCGATCGTCCGTGACCTCTTCACTCTCTGGCAGGCGACCCTGCCGCGGGTCTCTGGAAAATCCAAACTCGCCGAAGCTCTGCGGTATGCCATCTCGCGTCGAGACATCTTCGAGCGCTTCCTGACCGACGGCCGCATCGAACTCGACTCCAACATAGTCGAGCGAGCAATCAGACCCCAAGCGATCACGAGAAAAAATAGTCTATTCGCTGGAAGCGACGGTGGCGGCCGGACTTGGGCGACCATCGCGACGCTCCTGCAAACGGCAAAGATGAATGCAGTCGATCCGCAAGCTTGGTTGACCCAGACGCTTGAGCGCCTTGCGAATGGATGGCCCAGCAGTGAAATCGACGCGCTCATGCCATGGAACTACGCCGCCTGAACGGCCCCGGCTTGTCGCTTACCATCGATCCAACATCGTCAATCTGCCTTATGCCAGTTAAGGAAATCTCATTTGTTCGCGCCCCGTCTTAGACAATGAACACCTAAGACATCATGATGATAGGCAAAGGAGACCGCTAAAATGACTATTGTGTCGCGAGACAAGTTCGAAATGCTGTCGAACATGACGCCCTCGCTCAAAGACGGCGAGTATGTGTTCTGCTCGATACCCAACGGAGGGAGCAAAGTCCACAATCTGAATCCGATTGGGACATTTCACGAAAGAGAAGGTTTGACAGTCATCCTTGAGAAAGGAGAGGCCCACGAAGCGGGGTTCGAAACTTCACTTGCGATGCGCCAGATCACCCTCAATGTGAATTCTGCGCTCGATGGCGTCGGCCTTACGGCGGGCGTTGCTGCCTCTCTCGCAGAAGCTGGCATACCGTGCAACATGGTGGCAGCATATCACCACGACCACATCTTTGTCCCGCGTGGCTAGCTCATCGAGCATTGCATCTGCTGGAAACGCTGCAACGCGAGTCCGCGCGGGCGATGCGCAAATGTTAACGAACAGTAATCCCCGCACATAGCCGGCGAAGCTTTACTAACTTCGCGGGCAAGCGGCAGCACGACCTGGGCGTTCCTCGCCGAGGCTCCATCGCGATCAACCCAGAAGCTGCGAAGATCGTCGATGCGGGCGATCATTGTTTTGGCGAAAGCCGTTCGCAATTGCCTACGCGGGCAACACATCGAGTTTTTAAAGAGCATGACAATGGACAATGTCGGCCGAGTTAGGGCACTCCACGATCTTTGGAATACGGTTAATGTGGAGATGTGCGATCAAATTTGCGGATGCCAACTGATCGAGGTCACGCGGATCAACGATATCTACTCACGTTCTCTATAAAACGGGAGTTTGGGCATGCCAACACCAACTCGCTTAATCGTCCTTCCGCACGTCAATCTTCTCATCCACCATGATCTTCAGCGCTCGGATCATGCCGGCGAGGTTGAGCAGAACACCCTCGACTTCGTCGTTATTCGCAGCAGCCTCTGCCATCAAGGCAGCGATCTCGAGCTCCCCCATCACAACACAATTTCCGCGGCTGGGGCGCGTGCTGATTTCCAGGCGCATCTCCCGCACCATCCTTACCGCGCGTTCGACTAGGCAGCGGTATTCGTCAGTGCTCAGCTTGTCGACCTCGTTAGCCGCCCGGGTCAGTTCAGAGATAAAGTCGGTCGTGTAGGACATTTGCAGATGATTTGCCGAGGGTAGGGCCTGTCAATGTTCGCCAGAAGGCCTGGGTAGTTGCCGGGTTACTCGCGGCCAGCATCGGGCTTACCGAGGTTACCGAATAGCTTTAAATATTGCGCGGTATTAAGTGAACATTATGGCCGAATGCCGCGATAATGCGACACTGGCACCGACAATCCGCGGGCGGTCGCACCGAAAGTAAGCGCTCGGCAGTGCGCCTCTTGATAAACGGACAAACGATCAAGATGCTGCCGGGGGTGGCCCGGACTCCCGCATCGATTTCGTCCGCTCAGAACGCGATGTAGTCAACAAGAATCAGTCACAATGAAGCGGCGTCAACGGAACTATTCCCGACGGCTGCGATTCTATCGTTTTGTCACAGTTGCGACCATAAGTGGTTCTCTGCGATTGGAGCCGCGTTTGAGCCGAATACTTAAAAAGGATAGACCGAATGGACTGCAGTCGTTATCTGAAAGGCTTGTTGCGATACTGAAGACGTCGCTGAAAAATTACCACAGACACCCGAGGTTTCTTAAAGTGAAAAAAGTGCAGCGCAGCTTTGCCGTCGAGTACAAATCAGGTCGGCGAAAACTCAATTCCAAACCGAATTCGATTTGGGGAGACACCGATCTCAAGTCCGTTGCTCAAGATCTGCAGGACGACGCAATGCCATTTATGTCATTAACTCCTCAGGCAAAAAGCAGCGAGATGCTTGTATCCGGAGAAGAACAGGCCGGACCGTTATTGACACTGCCGATCGGGCAGGAGACAAATGCATCGGCTTTACAGGAGACCACGATGGCCGACGAAAACGATACGATGATCAATGCTGACACACCGGCCGCCGCGGCGCCCGATGTATCGAAAAAAGTGCGCAAACCTCGCGCTAAGAAAGCAGTGCCTGAAACGGCCGCAGCCGTCGTTTCCGTCCAACCGGCAGCGGCTGCGAGTGCCGCAGCTGGCAAGCAAAAGAGAGGACGCAGGCCAAAGTCTGACGAAGGTACGGTGAGTGCCAAACGTGCGCCTGTCAAACGTGCTCCGAAGGCTATGCAAATAGCGGCTGCACCGCCGGTGGCGGCAGTTGATGAGATCGCGGACCTTCTTCAACTCGAAGAGGAAAACCAGAGGCTGCGCAAGCTGCTGGCGGAGAAGCTCCGTGCTGAAAATGCCGATCTGCGAAAGCGACTCAACCTCGGTTGATTGGCAGCAGACGGCCAAGTGCTGGCCGCATTCTCATGCTTATTGAAGTGTACATTTTGGCGGCGGTTCGTTCTGCCGCCAACGCTTTTGGCTCGCGGTATGCATACCGGGGTAGAATTCGAGGTCGAATAAAATGGCGTCTCCTTGGAACTTTCTTGCCCGGCTGGTGTCCCCGCGAAGGCAGCAGAGGCAAGAACACGGCTCGACCGATGACGCGAAGCCGGACGTATTGGCCATCGCCAAGCCGTCTGAAACAGCAGGCAACAACGAGTTGGACGCCGCAGGCCGTCAGGCCAACGAGAAGCCGGTCGCTAGCGATCAATCTGACGCGGTGTCAGCGGACCCGGATCATTCCGAAGATGCGACAAGCGGTGTTGATGGCGCGGCAGATATCGAAGGCGCTAGGCCCGTGGAGGCGGCTGATCTGGTCTTGTCCGATAACGCCGATACAGCCGCGCACGACGCACCAAAGCCCTCGCAGCCTGGCGAAGGTGCAACGCGAAAGCGCAGCAGACGGGACAAGAAAGCGGAAGCGATTGCAGTCGTTCTCCCACCTTCTTCACGTGTTCCCGCCGTTTCTGGCGATGCAATCAGCCTTGATGAAGAGATCAGGGTGCTCCGGGAGCAGCTGGCGCGCAAGCTCCAAATGCAAAACGCACAATTGAAGAGGATGCTGGAACGGTTCGAGCGCTGAAGCTGCAATAAACCCATTCTCCGGACCGCGGCTTGAGCAGCGTGGCAAACGCATTTCCTTAAGGTCGGCCAAAAACGCACTGGCGCCTCGTCGGGCAACAAAATGGAGCGACTGCGCCCACAATCGAGCGCCGGCTAACAACATTAGAAGTGCCCGTTCGGAGCCATCAACGCCAACGAGCCGCCTCGTGCCTAAAGTTGGATGGAGTCACACGTGGCTGGAATGATGGAAAAGCAGATCCGTTTCTGCGTCGCGGGCAATTCGGTGGAAGCTTTCGCCGTCTCCCTGCGGAGGATTTTAACGCCGGCAACGATCTTCAGCTCTTTGCTCATCGTGCCTGTTGCCTCGACGTGCACACACGCGGACTCCTCACGAGAGGAGTGAAGGTCGAGAAACTCGCGCTGACGCAGGCCCGGCAGGAAGGCGCTGGCCTCTTCAACAAGAGCGCCGCGCTCGCTCGGTCGAGAGGTCACGCTCGCGTTGCGGAACCCGGGTGCCGGACAGGACATACAAAGCCGTTCGCGAGGTTTTTGATGAGAGCTCGTCAATCCCGCGATCGCAATCAGCGTCGTGAACACCTATAATCGCATAGCGGTCAGCGGAACACTCCGCGCAGCGCTATTTTTCGTTGGGAACGAGGCGACTTTTGGCAGTGTCTTCGTATTGTGATGGGATGTACGGGTATGATCGGCGCGGTTGAGATTTTGTCGCTGTTGATGTTTCGCGGGCATGATTGATCGAAATCAAGGCGGCTCGACCCGACACCTAAGACGCACTTATTCCTGGCGCACGAAGCGCCGGATAACACTGGTGGAGAACAAAACATGACCTTCGGTTTGGGTATTGGCTCTCCAGCCCCGTCTATCAAAGTGCAGCACTGGCTGCGCGGCGATCCGCTTCCAACTTCCAGCTCGGCAAGATATACATCCTCGATTTCTTTTCGACTACCTGCAGTTATTGCGGGCCGGCGCTGTCCCACTTGGCGCAGCTGCAGGAGGAATACAGCGACATCGAAGTTGAGGTCATCGGAGTTGCAGCAAATGAGGAAGCTGCAACGGCGGACGAGGCCCGAGCTCAGGTGGACGCATGGGTGACTAAAAGGCTCCCGAATTCGAACATTCGGATCGCATTCGATCACTCAGGCGAAATGGATAAGTATTGGCTTGATGCCAGCCCTTCTTTCATGTTCCACAGGCGTTCGTTGTCGATCGAGACGGCAGCATCGCCCTTATCGGTCATCCGGATGCACTCGAGGACATTTTGCCAAAAGTGATTGACGGCACCTGGCGCGCCAGCGCGGAAGCAAAAAATGCCGAAATCGAGCGCATTGCTGAAGGCGAAATCAATGCTCCGGAGCGCGCGTTGCGTCGTCGAATCCGGGCGGCGACAGAGATTGAGGACTGGAAGACGGCGCCCTCGGCCATTGAAGAGGGCATCAGCCTTTTCCCGCACAGCATCTCCTTGCGCCAGTGGCATGTCGGGACATTGATCGGAGGAATGGCCGACATGGAGGCGGGCTGGATAGCATTAGGGCAATTTGCTCGCACTGCAATTGAACGAAACCCTGAAGATCACCGCGGTCAGTGCCTTCTCAGCCATGCGGCGCGGCTCCAGAAAGCTCGGGAAGTAGCTGCCAGTGCGTAGCTTTGGAATTCGAAGTTCAACAGTTCCAGCTCGGGTCTCCCAGTCGCGATCGCGATATCCGTTACGCTGAGCAAGTCGAAAGTCATTCTTCTCGCCGTAGGCCGCGCCGGTCTTCGCGCCAACCTCCAGCTCCATCAACTTCTCGGCCGCAAAGCCAATCATCTCGCGCAGCAAATCCGCATCAGCGCTCTTCTCAACACGCGAGCGCAGGTCCATCATGTCATTGGTCATCGGTGGTCTTTCCATCAGGTTGTGCTTGAACAACCCAACCCTACCGGAAAAAGCCGATGACCACCGCTATCGAGCTACACCACCTCTCGGGACATCATCTCTAGACTTTTTGAATTTTGGCTCACTGACTCGAATAAGCAACAGCTGGGATATAATTCCGTTGACGCCGTTTCATTGTAATGACTCTTGGGACTTATATCGTAGCTTGGAAGCGCTTGACGCGCTGATTCGGCCGGCAACGGTGTCCGTCAAACGCCCCGAGACTTCGGCGATGGTCGCCGCACCCTCCATATTGAGATAAAGGATCATGATCTGCCGATCAATTGACCCAAAGCGCCGGAGGATCGCCTTCATATGTGAAGCGCCTTCGTTTGAGCAGGTTGTTTCGGATGATAACTTGGATCACTTGATTCGTACTTCGTGACAACATTGACACCAACCATATCAGCGTATGGCCTCGCAACTTTGTCGGTCGCACATTTGGCGACGCAGGAGGACCGTGACCGCAGCGTGTGCTGGCCGCTGGAAGATTTCAGGCCACTCCAAAGTGTGGTTCCACAAGATGGGATGCAACCACAGCTGACAACCAATCAGCTGTCGCATTCGAGAAAAGTGATCGAATCAAAACCATGCGCCGCATACGACAGGGACATCAGCTTGTAGATCGCACATTAGCCGCTCGATGATTGCGAGCCGGTCTTCGCTGGTGAAGACAGCCCTTTGACGTGGCAATATGGCCTGATGCCCGGCTATACAAGCTTTGTCTCAGTTCGTTTTTGCGCGTAACCGTCGCATAGACGACCTATAGCTGACGCGCCGAAGCCGATTGAGGCAGGACTACACCGTCTAAACCATGGCGGCGCAGCTGATTGACCGCAGGCGCCGTCTGCTCCTCAATTTGGATCCGATTGATTGCTTTTTGAAAAACGAGAGCGAGGCTCTGAGCCCCGATGCTCACTCAGTTCACCCCGGCCGCTCCAAAGGCTTCTGCCATCTGGACGGTGATGCTTGGAGTTCCGCTGCCAAAATCCTAGAGCAGCGGTTGTATGGTCTGTTCCGCAACCAGGTGGATTCGTCACGGATCAGCGCAACGTAATTGAGGATCGAGGCGCCGGCGCGATCCAAACCTCACTCAAGGGCTACCTTCACAAAGTCGCGCCGCCGCTTAGAGCAGGATGCTTCGATCCGGGTCGAAGATAGCGTCAGAAGCCCGCGACCTTGGCGAGTGCCCGCTTCTCGCGGCGGCGCTGGACCGAAGAGGCGATGTTCATCGCCTCCCTGTATTTCGCAACCGTGCGGCGGGCGAGAACGACGCCGCCCTTCTTCAGCATGTCAACAATATCGTCATCGGAAAGCACGGCCTCCGGGCTCTCCTGCATGATCAGCGCGCGAATCTTGTGACGCACGGCCTCGGCCGAATGGTTGTCGCCGCCCGCGACGGCGGTGATTGAGACAGTGAAGAAATATTTGAGTTCAAAGAGGCCGCGCGGCGTCAGCATATATTTGTTCGACGTGACGCGGCTGACTGTGGACTCATGCATCTCGATCGCCTCGGCGACCGTTTTCAGGTTCAGCGGGCGCAGGTGATCGACGCCGTGCAACAGGAAGGCGTCCTGCTGGCGGACGATTTCGCTTGCCACCTTCATGATGGTATTTGCCCGCTCGTCGAGGTTGCGCATCAGCCAACTGACCTTCTCCTGGCAACTGGAGAGGAAGGCGCGCGCTTCGTCGTTCTTAGTCACCCGCGAAAAATAGGACTTGTTGACCAGCGGGCGCGGCATCGCATCCGGATTGAGCTCGACCAGCCAGCCGCCCTCCGAGGAGGCTCTGACGACCACGTCGGGTATGATCGCTTCGGAAACAGCTGCCTCGAAACCGCTGCCAGGCTTCGGATTGAGCTGACGGATCTCGCCGAGCATGTCGAGAAGATCTTCCTCGTCGACGCCGCAAAGCCGTTTCAGCGTGATGAAATCGTACTTGGCAAGCAGATCGAGGTTTTCGACCAGAGCCTGCATGGCCGGGTCGTATCGGTCCTTCTGCCGGAGCTGGATCGCCAGGCATTCGGCAAGGCTGCGGGCGAAAAGGCCCGGCGGATCGAGGCTCTGGAGGGTGGCGAGCACGCGCTCGACCTGAGCGAGGCTCGTGCCCAATCTCTCGCCGGTTTCGACGATATCGGCCTGCAGATAACCGCAGTCGTCGAGCTGGTCGACCAAATTCTGCGCGATCAGCCGGTCGGCCATATCAGGCAGGGCGAAGGGAATCTGTTGGGCGAGATGATCGCGCAGCGACACCTGACCGGCGACGAAATCGTCGAGATCGTAGTCGGCGCCCTCACCGCTGCCCGGCATCGACTTCCACTGGCTGACGAGTTCCGGCGCATCGAGGCGCTGCGGGGCTCCGTCATCAGGAAAGACATTGGTGTAATTGGCATCGAGTTCGTCGTTCAGCCGGCTGGTTCTGGCGCTGCCGCCATTGTCATACCAGTCGCTGGAGAGCGCCTCTTCACGATTGTCATAGCCATCGTCCCCGCCGGCATCCTCTGGCTGATGAGCATACTCTCCATCTTCGGCTTCGCCACCCGCCTCGTCGTCGTCCTGAAATTCGAGCAACGGATTCTGCTCCACTTCCTGGGCGATGAACTGGGTGAGTTCGAAATGCGTCATCTTCAGCAACCGGATGGATTGCATCAGTTGCGGAGTCATCACCAGGGACTGGTTCTGGCGCAGGAAAAGATTGGCGGATTGTTTCATGATAGAGTTCCACTGTTCGTGGGACCATGCCTGATCATGACCTCAGGTCACGGAGATCGATGCCTTCAGGTGAAACTAGACACGTGCTTGGCATCATGAACCACTTGGGGCAACTTTGGCGCCCCGGCGCGTATTAGCCTCTCAAGATTCGTGCCAAACCACTCGCTTGGATGCCGAAGATGATTATGGCTAAGTTTCAGATAGTTATGGTGAGTATCGAGCACGGTTGGGACGAGGCATGCGTCGCGAAGCCGACAAACGACGACAGTGCAGATTATCGCAAGCATCTATCTTCCTTTCGTGTTTGGACCCAGTGTGTCGTTAGGGTTTTCGTTGATCGGTTTCGTCCTCTGCGAGGATTCGCCAGGCGGCACCTTGAAGGTCGTCATACTGGTCGCTCTTCAGCGACCAAAGGAATGCCAGGAGTCCCATTCCTCCCATCAGCAGCGCGATCGGTATGAGGTAGATCAACATGTTCATGCGGCTTTGACCTGCGCGCTTCTGCCGATCCCCCCTCGAATTTGCATATCCCGACGCTTGCCGAACGCGTTCAGGCGCAGCGCGTTCGTCACGACGATGATTGAAGATGTCGACATTGCCACCGCCGCTATGAGCGGTGTCGCCAGTCCGGCGATGGCGATCGGCACAGCCAGGACGTTGTAACCGATGGCGAGAGCGAAGTTCTGCCGGATGAGGTTGGCGGAGCTTCGCGCAACGGCGATCGCTTCCGGCACAGCGTCGAGGCGATCGTTGAAGAAAACGAGGTCGGCGGCCTGTCTGCCGATATCGGAGGCCGTGGCCGGCGCCATCGAGACATGGGCCGCAGCAAGGGCCGGGGCGTCGTTGATACCGTCGCCAACCATGAGCACGCGGCGACCTTCGCCATTTAGCCTCTGGCATTCCTCGACCTTCTGTTTCGGCGTCAGAGAGCCCAAAGCCCTGTCGATACCCAAAGCATGCGCGGTATTGTCAACGACGGTCTGCCTGTCGCCCGACACGATCAGGGTTCCAAGGCCGGCTGCACCGAGCCGGTCGATGGCCTCGCGAGCACCCGGACGAAGCGTGTCATCAAAGAAGAAGCGAGCAAGATCGACGCCATTCTTCGACAAGACTACTTCCGAAAACGGACTATCGGCGGTAAGGGGCACGAAGCTGGTTCCGCAGGCAAACGCAGTGTTGCCCAATCGATAGACATCCGCTCCGTTCCTGGCCTCCAGTCCCCCGCCGGGGATTTCCGTGACGCTGTCGAAGGGCATAGGGGCGGCTTCGGCGTCCCGTACCAGAGCCCGAGAAAGAGGGTGCCGCGAATGCGCGGCCAATCCGCGGGCGATTGCAGTGGCGCTCTCTTCCGTGGTGTCCACTCCGACAAGGCGCGGACTGCCCATCGTCAAGGTGCCCGTTTTGTCAAAGGCTACGGTGTCGGTCTCGGCCAGTCTTTCGAGTGCCGAACCGTCCTTCACCATGATGCCCTTCCGGAAAAGCTCCCCCGCGGCGACGACCTGGACCACGGGCACGGCAAGGCCCAATGCGCATGGACAGGTAATGATCAGCACGGCTACCGCGACCAGCATGGCCTGCTTCCAGTCTCCGCCCAGAAAACCCCAGGCAAGAAAGGAGACCAACGCCAACAGATGCACGACCGGGGAATAGAGTGCCGCAGCACGGTCGGCGATCCTGCGATAGCGAGCTCTTCCGCCCTCGGCAGCTTCCATGAGGCCGATGATCTCGGAAAGAAGCGAATCCTTGGCGATTCTCGTCGCCCGTAACACGAGCGAGCCGGTCAGATTCATCGCACCCGAACTCACTTCAGTGTTGCTGACGACGGCAACGGGGCTGCTCTCGCCGGTGACGATGGAGAGGTCCACGTCGCTTTCTCCGCTGACGACTATGCCATTGACGGGAACCCGTTCGCCTGCGGCTATCGAGATTTCATCTCCAACCGCGATCTCTTCGACCGCAATATAACGTCGCGACCCGTCCGGATTGATCAGCAAAGCTCCGCGCGGGGCCAGTCTTGCGAGTCCGTTGATCGCTGCCCGAGCCTTTTCCCGCATGACATGATCGAGGGTTCTGCCGATCAGCAGGAAGAAGAGCAGCGAGACCGAAGCGTCGAACCACGCATGCTCGCCGTGATGGACGGTCTCCCACAATGAAACGGCATAGGAGAGCGTCACGGCGAGCGAGATCGGAACGTCCATGTTGGTGCGCCCGTGCCGGAGCGCATTCCAGGCCGATTTGAAGAAGAAGCGCCCCGCATAAACCAGCGCGGGCGCTGCTATCATCGCCGAGATCCAATGAAACATGTCGCGCGTCGCGGCATCTGCGCCCGACCAGACCGATACTGAAAGCAACATGATGTTAGCGGCCGCAAAACCGGAAACGCCGATCGCGAGGAGAAGCTGATTTCTGGTCCTGTCGTTCTCGGGAGCTGAGGGCGTGAAGAGATGCGCGCGATATCCGGCCGAGTTGATCGCTGCGAGGATCTTGGACGGATCGGTTGCGCGCGCCTCGATCTCTTCCTGGTAGACGCAGGTCACCCTTCGAGCCGTGAGATTGACTCGCGCTGTCTTGACGAAGGGAAGCGCCAACAACGCCCTTTCGACGGTGGAAATGCAGCCGCCGCAGTGAACGTCGGGAACACTCAGGTCCAGCTGACGCAATCCATCGCCGAGCGGCTGGCTGGCAAGGCGAACCTCTTCGGCACTGGATGATGTCGTGCTGAGGGCAAGTACGCTTTCCGCGTCCATGGTGCAGCAGGTCATTGGCCTAACTCCGCGGTATCGATGCGTTTTGCCTCATGCATGACGACCACGCCGCCGTTTCGCGATATGGCCTCAACGATCCAGTCACCTTCGGCTAGGCCATGCTCCGCTTCGAACCGCCCCGCGGCTGTTTTCCTGAGCGTAATGTGGAAGTCCTCGTGGTCTCCGACGGGCCGTTTGAAATTCAGAACGACGTCGTCGACGATCGCAGGCGATCCGCTCTTGTCGTGAATGTCGTAGCGGATCTCGTTGCCCCTTATGGAGAGCGTGCCCCCGATGCCGGAAGTGGCCATTGCCTTCATTGCGGCCGCTTTGCGGTTGAACTCCTGACTGGCGACATAGGTGTTTTCCACGACCAGACCGCTCCAGCTGGAAGAGGCATAGACGGCCATGGTGACGTTCACCGCGATCACCACGCAAAAGAATGCCGAGGTCGAAAGCAGCATGTGCAGGCCTGTAAAACCTTGAGCGGAGGTCTTCATTTGATGTCTCCCGGTGCATTGAACGCTGCGCGGTAGGTTGCCCGATCGGCATGATCGGTATCTTCCGCGACGAACAGAAATTCATTGATCGCGGCTCCGGTAGGCTTGCGCGTAACGAAGACCTTGAGCGTCGTGGCCGCGTCGGGTTCGGCATGGACTGTAAAGCTGCGAGCGTCTTCGTTGCTGAACTCGGGAATACGCATCGTCGCCCCCTCGAGCCCGACCAGGCTTATGTTCACATCCCTCGGCGTCGGCACCATGTTCAGGACACGAAGCGTGTAGCCATTGCGCAGAGAGCCGTCGCTTTCCAGAACATATTGGGGATTTCGGTCGTGAACGACGTTGAGTTCAAGGCGCTCGCGAAAGGCGAGATGGACCAGTATGGCCGTGCCGACCGACGCCCAGGCGACCGCGTAAAAGACGGTTCTCGGACGAAAGATGATACGCCAGTTGAAGCGTCGGATCGCTGGAACGAAGGTCCCATCCTGATTTCGAACCCTGGACGGCTGGACGGCCGTTCGTCCTTCGTCCGTGGCGAGCGACATGTTGCTCGCGTATTCGCTCAGCGTGGCGTAGGCGATCAGGCCGCGAGGCTTCCGCCGCTTCTCCATGAGACCGTCGCAGGCGTCGATGCAGAGCGCGCATGTGATGCACTCCATCTGCTGCCCGTCGCGAATGTCGATTCCCATCGGACACACCGCCACGCAGGCATTGCAATCGACGCAATCCCCGACCGGCAGGCCCCTGGCTCGAGCTTTCTTCGGGTAACGCGACCGCGGCTCGCCCCGCCAGTCATTGTAGGTGACGACGAGAGAATTTTCGTCGAGCATCGCACCCTGGATGCGTGGCCACGGGCACATGTAGGTGCACACCTGCTCTCGCATCAGACCGCCGAGAACGTAGGTCGTTGCGGTAAGGATGGCGACGGTGGTGTAGGCGGCTGCAGGCGCGCGGCCGATGAACAGGGAAACAAGCAGGCTCGGCGCGTCGGCAAAATAAAAGATCCACGCTCCGCCCGTGACGACGCCGATCAGCAGCCAGATCGAATGCTTGACGACACGCTTCCTCAGCTTGGCAAAGCTCATGGGAGCAGCGTCAAGCTTCATTCGCGCGTTTCGATCGCCTTCGATCGCGCGTTCGACGACGAGAAAGAGATCAACCCAGACGGTCTGCGGACAAGCGTAGCCGCACCATGCGCGGCCAACCGCGGAAGTGACGAGAAACAGGCCGAACCCCGCCATGACGAGGAGACCCGCTACATAATAAAATTCCTGAGGCCAGATTTCGATGAAGAAAAAGAAGAAGCGTCGTGAAGAAAGGTCGATGAGGATTGCCTGGTCAGGCGCGTAAGGACCGCGATCCCAGCGAATCCATGGCGCGAGATAGTAGATGCCGAGCGTGACCAGCATGACGATCCATTTGAACCGACGGAAACGTCCCTCTGCACGCTTGGGAAAAACCTTCTTTCGAGGTGCGTAGAGAGGCTGTCGGTTGCGACGGGCATTGACCGGCTCGACACTGAGCCGTTCGATGTTGTCGGGATCTGGTGGAGTGTAGAGGTTCATAGGACCTATCCGATTTCACCTGCCGTTGTCCCATCTGCCGCGCATCCGCCCTTGATGCAGATCAAGAGTGAGGGCCTTCCCGCGAAGCGAAACGCCACGCCTCTGGAGAGGCGTGGCCCTGAGCTGCGGGGAACAACCACAGCTGGGACGTCCTCGACAAAATTACGGTTAACGGCTTGTCTGCTCGTGGTCTTTGAGGCAGGTCAAACTGACGATCGAACTGCCGATCTTTGCCGGATCGTCCTGCTCGTATAATGGGGGCATCGTCCTAGCGCGCGGCGACACACGTGATCGTATGGTGGCGCGCGGCGTGCCGTAGAGATCGAGGATCGGGTTGTGGCGGTGAGATGCCATGGCTTGTCTCCTCACGTCCCGCCGCCAAGCGAATGCACGAAAATGGTAAGTTCCTTGACCGTCGTATCGCCGAGACGCCCTGCCCAGGCAGGCATGACGCCATGCTTGGGAGCCGCGACCTGCCGGATGATCGCATCCTCGCCACGTGCCTTCAGCCAGATCGCATCGGCGAGATCCGGCGCGCCCATGTCGGCCTTTCCTTTGGCGTCGTCGCCGTGACATGCGGCACAGTTATCGACGAAGACCTGTTTTCCGGCCTCTGCGAGACCGGGGTCCGACGGTGTATTGGTCAGTCCCCAGACGTAGGCCGCGACCTGCCTTGTCTGGACGGGATCCAGAACATCGGCAAAGGGCGGCATCTCGGAAGCATGAGTGTCCGTATCCCCGTCGAAGCGAATCCCATGCGCGATCGTCGCCTGGATGGCATCCAGGTCTCCGCCCCACAGCCAATCGTCGTCGTTGAGGTTCGGAAATCCCGGGCCGCCGCTTGCTCCCGAGCCATGGCATTGCGCGCAGTTCACCTTGAATGCAGATGCGCCGCCGGCGACCGCGAATTCGCGAAGGGCAGAATCGGAATCGATCTCGTGCACCGTCTTGGTGGCGATCAGATCATGAAGTGCCGTCTGCGATGCTTTGGCCTGATCCAGGTTCTGCTGCAGCTCGGCGCGGCTGGAAAAGCCCAGCATGCCCTTCGTGGCGTCGGTAATCATCGGGATCGCGGGATATGCAATCGCATAGCCCAACGCCCAGACAATGGTGGCGTAGAAGGTCCACACCCACCAGCGGGGCATCGGATTGTTGAGTTCGCGGATGCCGTCCCATTCATGTCCGGTCGTTTCGACGCCACTAAATTCATCGATATGTTTTTCCGACATCTCAATCATCCTTCAAGGGAATATCGGCGGCCTCTTTCGCCGTCTGCTTGCTGCCTGGGCGAAGGGTGAACACAACGACGCCCACGAAGAATGCCGCCATTGCCAAAAGGCCCCAGCTGTCGGCGAAGTGTCTCATTGCAGTGTAGGTTTCCATGGATCACCTCATCGGTAGCCGGTCGCATCGTCGTAGGTCGAAAAATCGACCAACGTTCCGAGCATCTGCAGGTAGGACACCAAGGCATCCATTTCGGTCAGCGCAGCAGGATCGCCGTCGAAATCGCCGGTCTTCGCCTTTGGATATCGGGCAAGCAGGGCCGTGGTATCTGCGTTCGGATCGGCTTGGGCCTTCATGTCGGCCTCCGCGTTCGCCAGCATGTCGTCGTCATAAGGCACGCCCACGTCCTCGTTGGCCTTCAGGTCCATTCCCACGTCCTTGACCGTCACCCTCTGCTCTTTGAGGAAGGCGTAACTCGGCATGATCGACTCCGGCACGACTGAGCGTGGATCGGCGAGGTGTTGGACATGCCATTCGTTGGAGTAGCGTGCGCCGACTCGGGCCAGATCCGGCCCGGTTCGCTTGGATCCCCACTGGAAAGGATGATCGTACATGGACTCGGCCGCGAGTGAGTAATGGCCGTAACGTTCGACCTCGTCGCGGAACGGCCTGATCATCTGGCTGTGGCAGAGGTAGCAGCCTTCGCGGATGTAGATGTTTCGTCCGGCCAGCTCGAGCGGCGTATACGGCCGCATGCCTTCCACCTTTTCAATCGTGTTCTGCAGATAGAAAAGCGGTGCGATTTCGACGATGCCGCCGATGCTCACGACGAGCAGCGAGCCGACGAGAAGAAGCGTCGCGTTCTTCTCGAGGATCTGATGTTTATCAAGTATCGATGCCATGTCTCACCTCATTCGGCAGGCTGTGCTTGGGGCACGAAAGTGGTTGGGATCGCAGCCTCGTCGCGCAGATGGCCGCGGATCGTCATGAACACGTTCCAGGCCATGACGAGACCACCCGCCAGGTAAAGCGTTCCGCCGACCGCGCGCAGCACGTAGTAGGGGAACATGGCCGCGACCGTCTCCGCGAAGGAATAGACGAGGAAGCCCTGGGAATTGTACTCGCGCCACATGAGCCCCTGCTGGATGCCGGCAACCCAAAGCACGGCGGCGTAGACGACGATCCCGAGGGTTGCGAGCCAGAAGTGCCAGTTGACCATCCGCAGGCTGTAGAGACGCTCGCGTCCCCATAGCTTCGGCGTCAGGTAGTAGATCGCCCCGAAGGTGATCATTCCCACCCAGCCGAGAGCGCCGGAATGCACGTGACCGATCGTCCATTCGGTATAGTGGCTGAGCGAATTGACGGTCTTCACCGACATCATCGGGCCTTCGAAGGTCGACATCCCGTAAAAGGCGATGGCGACGATCATCATACGGATGATCGGATCGGTGCGGATCTTGTCCCAGGCGCCCGAAAGCGTCATGAGACCGTTGATCATGCCGCCCCAGGAGGGCATCCAGAGCATGATTGAGAAAACCATGCCGAGCGTCTGGGCCCAGTCGGGCAGTGCCGTGTAATGCAGATGATGCGGACCGGCCCAGATGTACATGAAGATCAGCGCCCAGAAGTGGATGATCGAAAGCCGGTATGAAAAGACCGGTCGGTTGGCCTGCTTCGGCACGAAATAGTACATCATGCCCAGGAAGCCGGCGGTGAGGAAGAAGCCGACGGCGTTATGGCCGTACCACCATTGGGTCAGCGCGTCCTGGACGCCCGAGAAGACAGAATAGCTCTTGGAGCCAAGGAACGAGACGGGAACCGCCAGGTTGTTGACCACGTGCAGCATTGCTATGGTGACGATGAAGCTGAGATAGAACCAGTTTGCCACATAGATGTGCGGCTCTTTGCGCTTGAGGATCGTCCCAAGATACACGGCGAGATAGGTGACCCAAACGATAGTCAGCCAGAGGTCGACGTACCACTCAGGTTCGGCATATTCACGGCCCTGGGTGATTCCGAGAACGTATCCGGTCGCAGCCAGCACGATAAAAAGCTGGTAGCCCCAGAATACGAACCAAGCCAGGCTGCCGCCGAAAAGACGCGCGCGACAGGTGCGTTGCACCACGTAGAACGACGTCATAATCAGCGCGTTGCCGCCAAAGGCGAAGATGACTGCCGACGTGTGAACGGGCCGCAGCCTTCCGAAATTGAGATAAGGTGCGATGTTGAGGTCAGGAAAGGCCAGTTGCAGCGCGATAATCACGCCAACCAGGAAGCCAACCACGCCCCAAAACACCGTGGCGATCAAGCCATACCGTATCACCTCGTCGAAATAGCCGGACTTATCGACGTTGCGCTGTTGGCCTGCCGGCGAAAAGTCAACCCTCCTGACCATCAGCACAGCCCCCATAACGAGGCAGAGGCAAAGTATGCCCATGTGAACCGCAAAAAGATGATCATGCGCGAATGCGGCTGCTAGCAGCGCTAGAAACGCCGCGACCGCGATCACCATCGTTTCCGTTGTGTAATTCATGATGTCGTCCCCAGTACGCCGACGACCGCGTCGCGGCCGTCTTTCTCGCCAGTACTGTCATGAAGCCGCAAATTGCGCCTTGATCTCCGTCAACGAGATGGGACGGCGCTACAATCATAAAAACAAAGGCGTCTTCAGTCGTTGGCACATTCCGACTGTCCCACCGTCACGCGGGGGTGTTTTTAGGTTCGATCTCGCGTTTGGTGGATCAGTTCTCTGGATTGGCGGAACGCGCTCTGACCAGGTGGAAGAAAAGGCACGCTCTTGGCCGACATGCCGCAGGAAGCGCCGAATTAAAGGGCGCTGCACTTTGAGGTGAGAAGTCCAAAAGGAGGGCTAAGGAAATCTCCCTAACATCGGCTGGGATAGAGGTTTCGGGCGGCAACTTGTCGGCGGGGTGCGGGCCTGCGGGGTAGAATCGTGAAGGACGAGCCGATCGAAAGGAAAGCACCGCGCTTCGCTCGATCGTGTCAGAAAGGTCGCTACGGATGAGCAGCACATGCCTGTCTCTTCTGCCCGTCCTGGTTCGCCAATGTCGATGGAAGTCCGATGCGATGAGTGCGTTCCGGCAGGGAGCGTTCTCCTCCCGTCGTAAGGGAGCTTGCGCGAGTCGTCCGGCAGCTAGAAGGCGCGCTGAAGACCGACCGCGATGTCATCAAGGGGGGCACTATTCATATGGCACCGCGGCGCGGATTGCCGCCGGCCGCATCAATGACCGCGAATGCGAACTCAATACCTGCGCGATGAGTCTGGCGACCAGGGCTGCGCAAGGGCATCAAGAGCGCGCCGGAGCGCGAGGACGAGATGCTGGCGCACTGCAAGGTGAAGGGGTTTGGTTTCAGCCGCTTTGCACTGTCCTCGTCTACCACAACTGGAAAGCGGCGATCCAGAACCTGCGTTCGACAATAACTTTTTCGAATTCACCGGTCGCGTCTGTCCGGCGCCCTGCGATGAAGACTGCATGTTGAACGCGACGATGAGCCGGGGTTATCAGGGCGGCGAACAGGCGATCTCCGCTAGCGATCACCCGGCTACCAAGTCGAAGCATCCTGGGCCGATGGCCCGATCAAGCGACTTCGCCGCCGCCTCCATTCGGGCGTCGCCTGTGGCGCTGTTTAGTCGTTCTCTATCACAAGATCGCCAACGGCTGCAGGATACATATGTTCGTGGATGTCTTGCGCATGTACCATGGCGCTCTCGTAGTCAACGTGAAGGTGGACGCGCGACATCGCGCCATTAAGCTCGGTCACCACGACCTTTGATCCGATGGCAACGGCGCGCGTGCCTGCCGTGGCGACCAGGCGCATCGCAAAATCGATGTCGGTTATGATGCAAAGGCAGGGCCTGCCGTCCTCCTCAAAGCATATCGAGCTAATATCGTGTTGATCAAGAAGCCCAAGGAGAGTGTCGCGTTCTGCAACACTCGCGACAGCTAATACTGCTGTGTCGCGTGCTACTGTCACGGAACCGGAGTATCCGTGGCCTGTGACGATCGTGCCCGTCGCCGCTCCGTCACTAGTGAGTGCTTTGCAAACTATGGTGACCGCGTGCTTTCTAGCATAATCCACTGCCCTATGGTGAAGCACCTTTGCGCCCTGCCGCGACATCTGCGCGATTGTCCAATACCCAATCTTCGGGATTAATCGTGCCCCTGGTACAAGATGAGGATCTGCCGTGTAGACGCCCTTAACATCTGAATATATTTCGCAAGCTTGCTCTCCCAACATAGCTGCGATCACGACTGCTGTCAGATCGGAGCTGTTTCTGCCGAGAAACGTAAGTTTGCCCGAGTGATCAATCGCCTGACCACCCGCGGCAATGACAATGTCATGCTTCTGAAGTGCAGCCCTGATTGGCTGAGGATCCACGCTTTCTACTGACGCTCGGCCGAAGTCTGAATTCGTGCGTATCCCGAGGGCATAGCCGTTCAACGACGTTACGGGAATCCCAAGGCTGCTGACTGCAGCATCCAACAGGCAGGCACTTAGCATCTCGCCGGTGGCAAGCGCCGCATCGAGATTCGATGACGATGCTTCCCTGTTGACGCCAAGCATGGTTTCTTTCAGCTTGTCGGTCATTCCAGACATTGCGCTGACCACGGCGATAATCTTATTTCCTCCTGCAGTCCGCAGCTCAGCTAAATGCCGAGCAACTCGAGCGTAATGACAAGGATCTCGAAAACTCGAACCCCCGAATTTGACTATAGTCGTCTTCATGTTTCACCGATCAAGTTATTGGCGATCGCAAGCTGTGCGATGAGGAGTGCGTTGAGTGCGGCCCCAACCTGAAGGTTGTCGGCTACCACCCACATCCAAAGCCCGCGCGGATTCTCGGGATTAACTCGGACCCGTCCGACGTGAACATCTGCAGGATCTCCCAGAAAGCGCGGCGTTGGATAATCATTAGCATAAAGTCGAACACCTGGTTCATTTGCCAAGAGCTCACGGACCTGTTCTAGTCGAACATGATCGTCGAACTCGACGTATACCGCCTCGGAATGGCCCGTCCTTACCGGCACTCTAACGCAGGTGGCGGTTAACTGCAGATGAGGCATACCGAAGATCTTCCGTGACTCTTGAACCAGCTTGCGTTCCTCAAGAGCCACGCCTTCCCGGCAAATCTCTCCGATCTGGGGTATGACATTGAATGCGAGAGGGACAGGGAAGCTCTCCGCAGCGGGTCCGGCACTCCCCTCGAGCCAGGCTTCGGCACCGTCTTCTAGCTCGTTAATCCCGCGCAGGCCAACTCCAGACGCGGCTTGATAGGTAGTCAAAAGAACCTGGTGAACGCCGAACGTCGCCATCAACGGTCTCAGTGCCCGAACTAGCTGTATCGTGGAGCAATTTGGGTTTGCTACCATTCCAGACGGTGGACGAACCGTAAGTGAACACGCGTTAACTTGTGGTACGATGAGTGGTACGTCAGGCTTCATTCGAAAGGCATTCGAGTTATCAATCACCAAGGCTCCTTGGGATGCGAACCGAGCCCCCCATACGGCGCTTACGTCGCCGCCTGCAGAGAAGAATGCAATGTCGGTTTTGGTATCACCGATATCGCCGATGTCGCGGAGTGCCTCAACCAGGTATGTTTGATCTCGAAACTTGAGTTGGCGCGCACCCGAACTGGAGGCGAACAGCCTCAGTCGATCGATCGCAATCTCGCTTTTTTCCAATAGCTGGATCAGGGCCGTTCCGACCGCCCCGGTTGCTCCAACGACAGAAATATCTAATGCTCTCATCGGTATCCTCATTCAGAAGCTCGTGGTTGGATCTTGCTTTCAAATTTCGAAGCTCACTTCGGCCGCCCAGGGATGTAACCTAAGACTGTCGAACTCGGCGGCGGGTTTACATGCTCCGAGGTCGACCACATCAGGTCCGGACGGCTTGGGCATGACTGGTTTGACTCGCGACAGTCGCTTCGGCGACGCAAAGAATAATCACAGAGAGGTAGGTCGCGGCTTGATGCACAGTTCAATGCTTCCTGTCTTCAGATCGTTGGACTTTCGACCTAGTGTTTCCTGTGATGATCGCCTCCGAATGGCAGAGTGGATGCCCAAAAAGAGCTTCGCGTCGCATGGCTGGATTTACTTTCACGCAAAGCTGCCATGCTACGTTCTCCACGCGTTCGAACCGATGCGATTGTCTCGCACTGTGAATAGCGCCTGCGGCTTCTACCGCTCCGAACGGAATTCAAGATACTGAACGATGATCAACAGCGATATGAGTCTGGCAGTTCTTGGGGCAGACCCGGGCGCACGCTCCGCAGCCGATACAGCGGCCGGGATAATCAATGACCATGATCACGCGACTGAGCTCACCATTAAAGTCGTCCTGGCCATCGCAGACACCGAGCATTTCACCTGCTTCATCGATGCCGTAGGGATGCATGACCTCACGTGAGCAGACCTTGAAGCAGCGACCGCAGCCGATGCACGTCGCAGGGTTAATCGAATTCAGATATTCCGGCATCCATCGGGACCCGTCGCGAGTCACGGATGAGCTTGTCATAGATTCCTCCGATTTAGCGAGTTCTGCCGATGACAAATGTGACCGCCGAAGGCGCGCCCATTGCGAGACAAAATGCGAGCTGGCAGCTGTCTAACGCCGCTATCTTCGCCCCGGTGCAATCCTCACCTTCCCTTCGGTGTCTTCCGATCTCGTCGGAGATGTCTTCTAACCCAGCGGCTTGCACGAAGGTCCACGCGTCGCGTATCGCGTCGTAGATGGCCAATCGTTTGGCCGATTCAAACTGCGCTTTCAGTCCTTTCATAGCTTGAGTGGAGATCGCAATTCGCAAAGCGCCTACCTGCCGTTTCGGCAGTTGTTGGTGGAGTCTCCCATTGAAGAGCGAGAGGCGACGAATTGATCTCATTTGCGATTCCCGCCTGTCGGTTGAGTCAAGTGGGCCAGGGGTTCGGAGGGTGGTTAGCCTGAATGATGTTCGCGAAGTCGAAGATCACGTCGCGGGTCCCTCGGTACAAGATTGTAAGCTTGTGCTGGCTGCCGAAGCGGTCGAACATGGGGAACCCCACCCGCATCAGCGGGACGCCGAGACGTCTGGCAGCTTCTCGGCCGTGCGAGTGTGTGACGATAAGATCGGCTGTTGCGGCGAGACTTTCCAGATCACTGAGATCGCCGACTTTGACGGTCTTCGCCGGTACCATCTCGAGCGCCTTCGAAGTGCCGGTCGTGGTGACCGCGGCCGCAATTTCCGCACCCATGGCAGTAAAAAATTCGGAGAACTGGAAAAGTTGATCGGGCTCGGAAGCGATTGCGATCTTCTTGCCAGCCATATGGGAATGTCCGTCTAGCATGGCATCCTGCAACTGCATTCGATTGCGGCGGAGATTGAGCGGTGCCTGTCTCCGTGAAACAGCGGCAAGCACGCGAATAAAGCGATCGACGTTCTCGAGGCCCGTCAGCGATCTAAACAGCACGTAGGGCACGCCGGTCAGTCTCTGCAGCGCTTCAGCCGGTCGCCGCATATGCTCACCGATTGCGATACACTGCATCGTCGCACCGAGATCGCGGATCTCCTCCAATTTCGTGCCGCCATACGTTGTCGGCATCCATTCTTCCGGGATGGAGCCGTCGAGCGCTCCGGATACGTCGGGCAGAATAACCGGGTCGAGCCCGAAGCTTACGGCCGTCTCGCGCAGATGTTCTATGTCAGCAACTGTTAAATTCCAGCCAGGCAAGATCGCGATCTTCCTCGGATTACGATACTGCTTGTCAGGTCGCGCTATTGCCTTGATCATGGCGGTAACAGCTTTAGACCAACCCTCCTCTATCGCACCGTCAAAGTCCGGCGTGTTGGCGAGTACCACTTCAGTGCCCATAAGTTCGATCGCCCGCCTGCGTTTGATGTTTTCGAGGTCACCAGCGACATCCTCGTCGCGGGCCTCTACCGATGCGGTCGTGCATATCCCGATCAGTCGTGGCCTTGTGCGGGCTTTGAGGCTGAGAATTGCCTCTTCGAGACGATCCGCGCCGCCGACGATTATCGCGGCTTCGTTCATCGCCGTCGTTTGCAGCGGGATCGCTTCATTGAAATGCCTCACGAGCAGTGCGAGCGCGAAGCTCGTACATCCCTGGCTGCCATGGAGCAGAGGTATTGCGCCGTCGACGCCCAGAAAGGCGAAGGCAGCACCAAGCGGCTGCGACGACTTCAGGGGGTTGACCGCCGCCGACTTAGTTTGAGATACGACGCGTGCCATAGTACGACCTCAACATTCTTTGCGAGTGATCTCGCGGTTTTGGTTCGACGCGCTTACGCTTCTCTTTTCGCTCGCTTTTCAGCGACTAAGGCCGGCTCCCATGGCGCCGGCTCGCGCACCTGCGGCCACATCGGATTGTGGATTGCCAGGTCAATTTGTCGAGTAAGATGCACCATTCCCTCATAGCCTGCGTAAGCGTGATGACGCTCCTGATTAATGTCGAGCCAGGGCAGTTTTGCCTTTAGCGCTATATACTGGGTGCGTCCGCCCGAGAGCATGATGTCAGCCTTTCGTTCGAGTAAAAACGAGAATAGTTCGCGTGGCGCCATCGACTCGAATAGGAGGTTCTCCTCCTTCAGAGTCTGCTTGACCCGCTCTTTATCTTCGACCGTCGACTTCTTGACTGATGTGCCGACGACCTCCATTCCGATCTCCATCAAGGCGTGGACAATCGACCAGGATTTGACACCGCCTGTATTTAGAAGCACGCGCTTGCCCTCGAGGCGAGGCCGGTAGGCTTCTAGTCTCTTCCACGCCCTTTCCTCTTCTTCCGCTACAAGGATTTCCGTGCGATGCAAAAGCGCGGGATCGGCGCCCCTCTTTACAAGCAGATCGGCAATCCGCCGGAGTGCCTCCGAGGTGCCAGAGATGCCATAGAAGGAGCCTTCGAAAAACGGAATGTCCCAGCGTTCCTGCATCTCACGGGCCAGATTGACGAACGCTGTCGAACACACCGTCATCGCTGCGCGTGAGCGGTGGGCGGAGGCGACTTGCAGATAGCGCGCGTCTCCCGGAATACAGGCACGGACGCGGATGCCAAGCCTATCCAAGAGCGGCTTCACCAGCCAGAACTCACCCGAGAGGTTGAATTCGCCGAGTATGTTGATGTCGCAAAGGCCTGGTTCATCAGGCTCCACCGTGCCTATGACATGCTCGAGCAGCGCCTCGCCTGCTAGCTTGTTGCCGAGGTTCTTAGATCCGACAAAGCCCGGCGCATTGACCGGCACCACCGGTAAGGCAAATTCATCCGTCGCTCGCTTACAAACAACGTTGATGTCGTCACCGATCATCGCTGTAACGCAGGTTGAATAGACGAAGATTGCCGCGGGCGCATACCCATCCTTGATTTCCCGGATGGCTTTAAAGAGCTTCCGTTCACTGTGTCCCATCACAATGTCGATTTCCGTGAGATCAGTGGTGAAGCTGCTGCGCCAAAGTGTTGGACCTGACGAGGCAGCGCCACGGTTGTCCCAGGAATTTCCCTCGCAGGCGAGCGGCCCGTGAATAAGGTGCGCGACATCGGTGATCGGCTGCAGTGCGACCTTGGCGCCGTCGAAAGCGCAACCGCCCACGGCCGTTCCTGGGCCCATTGGCCTCGCGCAATTCCTTCGGCGCGCCTTAGGACCCCTGCTGCCGCTCCTTTCACTCGCGAGCTCGTGGAAGGCATCTTTGATTTTGGCGTTGTGCGAGGACATTCGTCTGCCTTCATATCTGGTTGACAGATAGGCCGCCTGGCCGGCCGCCGCTCTTAGCGAGTGAGGTCATACGAATAGTCTGTCACACCCGCGTGCATTGTTTCGCGATCGAGGTTGTCGAAGATCTTGTCGAGAATCGCCGTTAGAAGACGCAGTCCGCCTTGGTAGCCCATGAGGGGGAATCGATGATGATGGTGCCGGTCGAAAATTGGAAACATCAGCCGAACCAGTGGGGTACCGGTGTCCCGTTCGAGATACTTCCCATAAGAATTTCCGATCAGGAGATCCACCGGCTCGGTGAAAAGTAGCGAGCGCAGTGCCCAGAGATCTTTGCCTGGCCAAACCTGTGCATTCTTCCCGAAGGGCGAGGATGCGAGGAGTTCCTTCATCTCGTCTTCCCAAGCTGAGGTACCATTTGTAGCGAGGCAGTGGGTTGGCTCGCCGCCGGTCTCCATGATGAAGCGTGCCATCGCATAAACGAAATCTGGATCGCCGTAGATCGCGTATTTTTTTCCGTATAGCCAAGCTTGGCTGTCCGCCATCGCATCGACGAGTCGGCCGCGCTCCAGACGGATCGCCTCAGGAATTTCTCTGCTGGAAATCTCCGATATCACCATCAGAAGTTCGTCGGTAGCTTCGACGCCGAGAGGGTAGTGGAAGGAGGTCGCCGCTTGTCCAACGTCTCTGCAATAATCCAGCGTCTTGCGAGTGTTGTAATGCTGCAGGGACAATGTCCACTCCGCGTTCAACGCCGCCTTCACGTCACTGATGCTGGTCCCCCCGTCATACATCCGAAATTTGCCATCGGAAGGCGTATCGAACTGGTCTGACGAGTCCTGGATGAACACATAAGTCACTCGCATCAAGTCGAGCAGGCGTTTTAATTCGCGATTGTTCCCAACGCAGAAGCCATCAAATCCAGGAATGATGTTAATAGAAGCGGTGGCTTCCTTTCGCGCGGCATCCTTCCAGAAATTCTCCAGCACACCTTTTACCATGCTGTCGTAGCCATCGACATGGCTGCCGACAAAGGCAGGTGTGTGGGCGAAGGGGACATCGAAATCGCGCGGGACCGAACCTTCACTTTTGGCGTTTTCGATAAAACCATGCAGGTCATCTCCGATGACCTCGGCCATACATGTGGTCGACACCGCGATCATCTTCGGGTTATAGAGCTTGTACGTGTTGGCGAGACCGTCGACCATATTCTTCAGGCCACCAAATACAGCGGCGTCTTCTGTCATCGATGACGAGACCACCGATGTCGGCTCCTTGAAATGGCGCGATAGGTGCGATCTGTAGTAGGCAACGCAACCTTGGCTGCCATGGACGAACGACATCGTTCGCTCGAATCCCGCCGCTGCGAAGACCGCGCCGAGTGGCTGGCAGGCTTTGGCTGGATTAACGACAAGGGCTTGGCGGGCCAAGTTTTTTTCGCGATATTCCCAGGTCTTCGTGAATTCGCGTTGGTCAGACACCACGTGATCCGGGTGTGGGCATTCGAAGTTCAGCTTTTTCTCGGCCAACATTTGCCTGTATTCCGGCTCGCAGAATAGGGGCGCGTGGTCGAGAGTTTTCTTAGCTGATTGCGGCATAGGGGTCACCTCTTTCAATCTGGCCGCTGCTCAAAGGCGGTACAGAAACCTTCGTCGCTGGCCTTGGGCGTTTTTCCGCGCGAAACCGCTCGGTTCTCACTCAGCAACCGCCGCCCAAGCGCGGTCATTCTTCCAGGGCGCGTCGTAAAGACCCCAAACTGGATTGTTGATTGCCATATCCATGTCCCGGGCGAAAATCGCGAAGCCGTCATAACCGTGATACGGACCAGAATAGTCCCAGGAGTGCATCTGACGGAATGGAATGCCCATTTTCTGCACCGGGTATTTTTCCTTGATGCCGGACCCGACGAGATCGGGCCGAATGCCCTCGATGAATTTCTCCAGTTCGTAGCTAGTCACGTCGTCGTAGATCAGCGTGCCTTCTTTTACGTAATGGCCGGTGCGCTGATAGTCGTCGCCATGACCGAATTCGTAGCCGGTTCCTACGATTTCCATTCCGAGGTCCTCATAGGCGGTGATGACGTGACGAGGACGCAATCCGCCGATGTAGAGCATCACCCGTTTGCCAGAAAGGCGCGGCCAATATTTATCGATCACAGCCCAGACTAAGGGTTGGTATTTGGCTATGACTTTGTTGGTTCGAGCTTCGATCTCCGGCCCGAAATGCTTGGCTATGTTCTGCAGCGAGGCTGCGATCTGGAATGGGCCAAAGAAATTATACTCCATCCAAGGAATGCCATATTTTTCCTCCATGTGTCTGGAGATGTAATTCATCGACCGATAGCAGTGAATGAGGTTGAGCTTGGCTCTCGGCGCGCGCTCCACTTCGGCGAGAGTTGCATCTCCAGACCAGTTGCCGACCACGCGCAACCCGATCTCCTCGAGCAGGATGCGCGAGGCCCATGCATCCCCGCCAATGTTATAGTCGCCTATGACATTTACGTCGTAGGGACCTGACTCGAATTTTAAGTCTTTCTTGTCGAAGACCCAATCTCGAATTGCGTCGTTGGCGATGTGGTGGCCAAGCGATTGCGACACGCCACGGAAGCCTTCGCAGCGTACCGGCACAACAGTCGTTGCGTGTTCTTTGGCCTTTTTTCGCGCTACGGCCTCGATATCGTCGCCAATCAGACCGATCGGACATTCGGATTGCAGGGTGACGCCATTGCTTAGCGGGAAAAGTTCAGCGATCTCATCGATGACTTTTTCCAGTTTCTTGTCACCACCGAAAACGATATCCTTTTCCTGAAAATCGGATGTAAATTGCATGGTCACGAACGTGTCGATGCCCGTCAGGCCGACGTAATAGTTGCGACGTTGCGACCAGGAATATTGACCGCAGCCGACAGGCCCGTGTGAAATGTGAACCATATCCTTGATTGGTCCCCAGACGACACCTTTTGAACCGGCGTAAGCGCAGCCGCGGATCGTCATCACGCCTGGAACAGACTTGATGTTCGACTTTACCTCGCATTCGCTGGTCGCGTTTGCGTCCTTTTCGCTCGTTGCAACGCTAAGGTGCTTACTGCGGCGCTTTGCTGCTTTGTCCGGATATTGCGACAGCACATCTGCTATAAGCTTCGCATGTAAATCACTGTCATTGGTGTATTTGAAGGTCATTGACCCAACCCCTTGGAAAATCCGGCTGAAGCCTCATCGGCGAAACCATCCCTCACGGGATGGCGGGCGCTTTACATGTCGCTGCGCGCTAGTGTCAGTGTGATCACTGGGCAGCTTTCAACTTGGCATCCCTGGCTTGAAGTTCGGCAAGCATCTGCTCGTCGGTCTTCATGATCCCGAAATCGAGAAGCATGTCCTCAAGCTCTTCCATGGTGATGGGGGTCGGGATGGTGCCTTTGCCGGAGTTGTCATGTATTCTTTGGGCAAGTGTCCGGTACTCGGCCGCTTGCTGAGAGTCCGGCGCATATTGGATCACCGTCATCTTTCTAAGCTCGGCGTGTTGGACGATGTTGTCGCGTGGCACGAAATGGATGAGCTTAGAATTTAGTTTGGCAGCCAGCGCTTCGGCGAGGTCGATTTCGCGGTCGGTCTGACGCTCGTTACAAATGAGGCCACCCAGGCGCACGCTCCCGCCTGCAGCATATTTTAGAATGCCCCTGGCGATATTGTTGGCGGCATAGAGGGCCATCATTTCGCCGGACATGACGATATAGATTTCCTGAGCTTTGTTTTCACGGATCGGCATCGCGAAGCCGCCGCAGACAACGTCACCGAGCACGTCATAAGACACGTAGTCGACATCGTTGTAGGCGCCGTTCTCTTCGAGAAAGTTGATCGACGTGATAACGCCGCGTCCCGCGCAGCCGACACCTGGCTCCGGGCCGCCAGACTCCACGCATTTGATCCCTTTATAGCCGACCTTGAGCACGTCTTCGAGTTCAAGATCTTCAACCGAACCTCTCGTTGCTGCGAGATCAAGAACCGTATCCTGGGCCTTCGAGTTCAAGATCAGGCGCGTAGAATCAGCCTTAGGGTCACAGCCGACGATGAGGATCTTCTGCCCATGGTCCACAAGGGCGGCTAGCGTGTTTTGGGAGGTAGTGGACTTGCCAATGCCGCCCTTTCCATAGAATGCGATCTGACGCAGAGCTGCCATGCTTGGCGTTCCTTCATGTGTTCGAAGCAATGCGGTTATCCCGCAACGCGGATGCGGAGGCCGTTCCGCTGCCTCGCAATAGCTCTCAAGATTCGTGCCAAGCAGGTCGATTGAACTGACGAACAATAATTCGCTGCGATTCCAGTTATATGCGCGCAAAAAATGCGGGATTCAGGAAGAGAGCGTCTGTCAGGTAACCGACAAAGGTGATGACAATGTCGCAAATTGATTGTCACACTCTGAAGGGCGAACGAGTGGTACTGGCCCTTTGTGCAATATCTGACAAACCGAAAGGATGTCTCATTCCATGTGTATCTTCTACGGCTATTGTTCCAAATAGCCTATATCTATCGCCAGCGGCCGTAACGAATTTCCGATCACTTGCCGCAAAGCGCTGTGATTCGCGCCTCGTCTGGTGCCCTACATAAGGTTAACTTCCTGCTCTGCTGTCGGTCATGATAGTGGCAGTGACGTCAACAAAGCTCTCGCCCCTGCACAGGCGGTCAGCAACCAAGACCCTTAGACGGCAAAGAAAACGCCACTTTCTGACAACACGTCGTGCGGCACGGTCCTATTGAACACGGATCTGCTCGAATGCTCTTCAGCGTGGCACCGTCCTTACAAGTGGCTTAATGGGCATTAGCCCGGCGCAGATCGTTCAGAAAGTTCTGCCTTTCAGTGGCGTCCCATCCTTCGCCAGCTTCAGAAGAAATGATCTGCTCGTAATTTTGAGGCCTTCGTGGACTTTGACCTGCCACTGAACTTTCATCCAGCGGCGACTAGAGCCTCGGTGCTTTTTGAACCGCCCCAGGTTTCTGGACCAGCTGAGGCTTGAGTTTCCGGCTTCATTCAGGGAGGCGGGCTGGTTGCGCCTCCTGATTTCATCAGCGAGATCGGCACCTTATTGCCGATCGCACCATGTGGCCGAAACTCATTATACTCTCTACGCCAATCCTCCATCTTTTCGCGGGCATCCGCAAGGGTCAGGAACCAGTGCTGGTTCAGACATTCGGCGCGGAAGCGGCCATTGAACGCTTCAATGAACGCATTGTCGGTCGGTTTGCCGGGGCGTGAGAAGTCCAAGGTGACGCCTTTGGCATAGGCCCAAAGGTCAAGATCGCGAGACACGAACTCAGTCCCCTGATCCACCCTGATCGTCTTCGGATAGCCAACTTTCCGGCATACTCGTTCCAGGGTTTGCACGACATCTTCACCGCGATAGCTGTGACGTGGATCAAGCACCGGTACGTAACGCGAGAAGGTATCGACCACCGTCAAGACGCGCAGCTTCTTCCCAGTCGCGAGTTGGTCGTGAACAAAGTCCATAGCCCAGACATCGTTCGGACCGACTGCCATTTGCCGATCCTCCCGCAGCTTGGCTTTGACTCGCCGCTTCGGCGTCTTGTTGCGCAGTTGAAGACCCAAGTCCTTGTAAATGCGATAGGTTCGCTTGATGTTGGTGCCCCAACCCTCGCGTTCCAACAGCACATGCACACGACGATAGCCGTAACGGACACGCGTCTCGCAGATCTCTCGAATACGACGTTCCAGACCGGCCTGATCGGCACGGCGAGAGGTGTAGTGGTAGGTCGAACGATCAAAGTTCAGCGCCTCACAGGCACGCCGGATCGAGATCGCCCAATCGCGGCACATGCCCTTCACCACCTCCCGCTTGCGAGCAGGCCTTAGAGCTTTCGCCGGATGACGTCCTGCAGCATCTCGCGATCGAGCGTCAGATCTGCGACGATCCGTTTCAGCCGAGCGTTCTCGTCCTCGAGTTGCTTCAGCTTCTTCATCTCCGGCGGCAACATGCCGGCGTATTTTTTCTTCCAGTTGAAATAGGTCGCCTGGCTGATCCCCGCCTTGCGACAGATCTCCGCGACAGACACACCTTCATCACCCTGTTTCAAAATGAACGCCTTTTGTGCGTCTGAAAACTGCGATGCCTTCATCGTCTTCCGTTCCTTTCCAAGCCAGGAAAATGCACCGGAAAACTCTAACCAAAACTGGTCCAGTTTGAAGGGTTCAGATCAGGTTCAGATCACTTCTCCCCGTCGGGGGTCGTATTTGGCAAATTCCAAATGTCTTAATTAACTGGGGTACGTCACGGGTTACGGCATTGTCGCTACCTTTGTCGGTTACGCGACAGGGAGTTCGTTTTCTCAATGAAGTATTTTATGCCCACATAACTGGAATCGCAGCGAATTATTGTTCGCCAGCTCAATCGGCCTGTTTGGCACGAATCTTGAGAGCTATGCGAGGCGGCGGAACGGCCGACGCATCCGCGTCGCCGGATAACCGCGTTGGTTTGAACATGTCAAGGAGCACCAAGAATGCCCGACCTGAAGGTAGGAGACCTAGCACCCTCAATCAACGATCTGGAGTGGGTTCGTGGCGAGCCTCTTGAGACTTTTCAACGTGGCAAAGTTTACATTATCGCGTTTATAACAACTACCTGCCCAGCATGCGCGCGCGAGATGCCCCGTCTCAGGCAACTGCAGAAGAAATACCGAGATGTTGGTCTTGACGTCATCGGTGTCGTATTACTTGAACGCGATTCAACGGTGGCTGAGACTCGAGCCGATGTGGACGCATGGCTGAACCGGACGTGCCCAAATCTGAATTTTGGGATAGGGGTCGATTTAACAGGCCAAAAATACAGGCTCTGGATGGAGCCGAGCCATTCTACAGAAGTGCCTACCCCTTTCATCGTCGACCGCGACGGAAACGTCGCCGCTATCGACCCTACGGACCTCGATGACGCTGTGCCGAAAGTGCTTGACGGCCGCTAACGCAAGGCCACGCGGCATAGACGCAAGCTCAGGGCCAACCGAAGGCATGCAAAACACAGTGGAGTGCAGACATAGCTATTTGCGCATTGGCTCTTCACCTCCGTCGATTAAAGCGCAGGACTGGCTGCGTGGCAATCTCATTTCGGCCCTCAAGCCCAGCAAGATATATATCCTCGAGTTCTTCGCAACATGGTGCGGACCTGTGTACCGGGACTGGCCCGCCTGGTGCAGGTGCAGGTGCAGGAGAACTACAGGACATGGGACTCGCGGTCATCGGCGTTGCAGCAGATGAGGAAGCTGCGACAGCTGGTGAGGCTGGAGTTCACTGACACGTGGTTAACGGCAAAGTTCCCTAATTTTGACGCAGCTGGCGCACCAGCGAAGAAGCGAACGACCTGACAAAGGAGAACGGGATGGACGCCGCTGAACAATCATTGATCGGTCGCATCTGGGCGGCGATAGAGGCGAAGGATTGGAAGACGGCACTTTCGGCTCTTGACGATGGCGTCAGTGTTATCCCGGACAGCCTCTACCTATTCGAGTTATATGCGGACACGCTACTTGACGAATTGCAAGACATGGAGGCCGGCTGGCTGATGCTACGCAAATTTGTCCGCCTTGCAATTGAGAAGGACTCAAAAGACTGGCTTCTTGGAGCGATGTACCAACTCTTTGACTCATCGCATGATTACTCACGATTTCCCTTTGGTGAACGCTTGTCGATGGGCAAGGAGCTCTCCCAGCACATCCTGGCACTGTGTCAGCGGGAAGATGCCCACTCAAGGGCGGCATACTATGATGCCATGGCCCACTTCTTCCATGAGATCGGCAACAACGACGTGGCAGTGGAGTTGGTCGAAATGGCTGTGACTTTGGTAAAGGGACTGCCCCTTCAAGACGAAGTGAAGCAGCCCCTGCTAGCGCAATTGCTGAAGACACTAGCCGAGTACAAGTGTCACGAAGCACTTCGCAGGGCTCTGTTGTAGGGAGTGGAAACGGAACCTCTTGGCGCTGCTTGGGCGGCGTCCGAAAGAATCAAGGAAGAACCTCCGTCGCGGATACCCCGGCTTGGTGCGATAGTTTTGACAGATTGTAGAGGCTGACAAAGGCAAGCCGTGGTCACTTCTGGGCAGGCGACAAATCGCAATCGATAAACAGCCGGCTGAATCCTTCGATCACACCCGCCTCCCTTGCTGATTAAAAGTAGTCAGCAAAAAGATAAAAGAACTTGCCCAGGAGGTCCGCACGCCACAAGCGCCACCCATGCATGGAGACACGATGTACGGCATTGTCACGACAATTTGCAGGTTCAGCGACATGCCTGCTTCTCTCAGTCCCGTATTTGGGCGCCTAAATAGCTGGCATAGCAGAGATTAAATATGTGTCGACTACAACGAAGCAAACTGGCACGAAACTTGAAAGAAATGGGCCGGACGACGAAAGTTGCCAGGTCATAACCGTTGAGCCAAGCCGGAATTCCGATTGAAACCTGGCTTGTGACAGGAGACCGAAATTGCGGCGGTCAAAAAGGAGTAAGATCGTGTTCGCTGACAACAACTCCAACTCGCTTTCGGTGTTCGAAAACCTCGAATCGAACGTGAGGTCGTATTCGCGATCCTTTCCTACCGTATTCAGGAGGGGCGTTGGAGCCATTCTCGAGGACGAGAAGGGTTGCAAATACATCGACTTTCTCTGCGGCGCGGGCGCTCTCAACTACGGTCACAACGATCCCGAGTTGATAAATGCCACGGTGGAATACGTGAAATCGAATGGAACCATTCATGCATTGGACATGGCAACGTCAGCCAAACGAGAGTTTATGGAGTGTTTTGATGCGACAATTTTGCGCCCACGTGGGTTGAAATATAAATTTCAATTCCCCGGTCCGACCGGCGCCAATGCCGTGGAGGCTGCTTTAAAGCTCGCACGCAAGGTCACTGGACGGCATAGCATAATTTCATTCACCAACGGCTTTCATGGAGTGAGCCTGGGGGCGCTTGCGGTGACGGGTAATCGTTATTACCGCGGTGCGGCAGGCCTTCCTCCAGCCGGCGCCGTATTCATGCCCTATGACGGCTACTTTGGGCCTGATAGAGACACGTCGGAATACCTGGACGAAGTGCTTTCGGATGCAAGCAGTGGCATAGATCTGCCAGCAGCCATCATTTTGGAAACCGTTCAAGGCGAGGGGGGCATAAACGTCGCGAGCGAGAAGTGGCTGCGGTCGGTCGAGCGAATTTGCAGAAAGAACGACATTCTCCTCATCGTTGACGACATTCAAGCAGGATGTGGGAGAACGGGCAGTTTCTTCAGCTTTGAGTTCGCCGGTATATCGCCCGACATAATCGTTCTCTCGAAGTCGCTGAGTGGCTTTGGGCTGCCGCTGTCCCTTTTGCTGCTCAAGCCCGAGTTGGACGTATGGCAGCCGGCAGAGCACATCGGGACGTTCCGAGGCAACAACCTTGCGCTCGTGACAGCGACGGGCGCTTTGAGAAAGTTCTGGGCGAATGAAAATCTATCTGACGATGTCATGGAAAAAGGAAGCATCATGAGCGAGCGCCTGCGGCAGATCGCGCAAAGCACCCAAAATCACAATCTATCCGTCCGCGGAAGAGGCCTGATGCTGGCGCTCGACTGCGCTACAGGCAACGTGGCCGAAAGGATCGTTCGCAAAGCCTTTGATGAGGGGCTTGTGGTAGAGAGATGCGGTGCAGAGGACCAAGTTATCAAGTTTCTTCCACCTCTGACGATTGATGCGCAAACGCTTCAACGTGGTCTGGACATTCTGGACCTGTCTGTCCACGCGAGCGTCTGACTCTAGAAGCCGAAAATGGGACAGAGGCTCAATGCAGGGGTCAGCGAGACATGAACCTTCCTTCGAAGACGCGTTGACGTACCCGATCCTGTAGGTTTCGGACTGCACTCGAGATGATAGTTACTGAATTTAGGAAAGGAGATTTGCGTCGACAGGGCCAGCCGGCGCCGGACCGTTAAATCAATAATGTTGACCTTGCTGAAGCGTGTCATCAGTCCGTCGACGGGAGATTGCCGCTGATATTCCTCGCCGACATCGCTGGTGGGGAAGAGGAGCAGAAGAGGGGCGAAGTCAATGCCAACATTCAGCTCAAGTCCGACAGCCAAGAAGATTGCTGCCAATGCGATCAAGCCTCGTGCCCAGGGCCTCTACGATCCACGCAACGAGCGTGATGCCTGCGGCTTCGGCTTCGTCGCGCATATAAAGGGCCAGAGGTCGCACCAGAACGTCATGGATGGTCTGGGCATGCTCAAGAGACTGACGCATCGCGGCGCCGTCGGCGCCGATCCGCTGATGGGTGACGGCGCCGGCATCCTGGTGCAGATCCCCGACCGTTTCTTCCGCGAGGAGATGGCCGAGCAGGGCATCACCCTGCCGCCGGTCGGCGAATATGGCGTCGGCCATATCTTCATGCCGCGCGACGAAAAGCAGATCGAGCACTTCCAGAAGGTGATCAAGGACGTCACCCCCGAGGAAGGTCTGGTCTTCATCGGCTTCCGCGACGTGCCCGTCGACAATTCCTCGCTCTCCAAGGCGCCGGCCATTGCCGAAACCGAGCCGCATCATGTGCAGGTCTTCATCGGCGCCGGCGAGGATGCCGAAAACAACGACGAGTTCGAGCGCCAACTGTTCAAGCTGGGCAAGGTAATCTCCCACCGCATCAATGACGAGTTCGACGGCGAGGAGAGCAATTTCTATCTGGTATCGTTGTCATCGGTGACGGTCGTCTACAAAGGCATGTTCCTGGCCGATCAAGTCGATGCCTATTACAAGGACCTGTCTGATCCGCGCTTCGAAAGCGCGGTCGCCCTGGTGCACCAGCGCTTCTCGACCAACACCTTCCCGTCATGGAAGCTCGCGCATCCCTACAGCATGGTCGCCCATAACGGCGAGATCAACACGCTGAGCGGCAACGTCAAATGGATGGAGGCGCGCCGCCAGGCCTCGGTCTCCTCGCCGCTGTTCGGCGAGGACATCTCCAAGCTCTGGCCGATCTCCTACGAGGGGCAGTCGGACACCGCCTTTCTCAACGACACACTCGAATTCCTGGTGCGCGGCGGCTATCCGCTGGCGCATGCGGTGATGATGCTGATCCCGGAAGCCTGGGCCGGCAATCAGTCGATGGCGGCCGAACGCAAGGCGTTCTACGAATATCATGCGGCGCTGATGGAACCATGGGACGGACCGACTGCCGTTGCCTTCACCGACGGCAAGCAGATCGGCGCCATGCTCGACCGCAACGGCTTGCGGCCGGCGCGCTACTTCGTCACCGATGACGACCGCGTCATCATGGCGTCCGAAGCCGGCGTGCTGCCGGTTCCGGAGGAGAAGATCATCCAGAAATCGCGCCTGCAGCCGGGCAAGATGCTGCTGATCGATATGGAAGAAGGACGCATCATCTCCGACGACGAGGTGAAGTCGCAACTGGCGACGGCCCATCCCTATCCCAGCTGGCTCAACCGCACCCAGCTCATCCTCGAAGACCTGAAGCCGGTGGAGCCGCGGGCGCTGCGCCGCGACGTGTCGCTGCTCAACCGCCAGCAGGCCTTCGGCTACACTGCGGAGGACCTGGCGATGGTCTTGAAGCCCATGGTCATCAACGGCGAAGAGGCTCTCGGTTCGATGGGCATGGATACGCCGATCTCGGCGATGTCGGAAAAGCCGAAGCTGCTTTACGACTATTTCAAGCAGAGATTCGCGCAGGTGACCAACCCGCCGATCGACCCGATCCGCGAGAAACTGGTCATGAGCCTGGATTCCTTCATCGGGCCGCGTCCGAACATTCTCGACCATGAGGGGGCGCCGAATACCAAGCGGCTCAAGGTTCGCCAGCCGATCCTGACCAATGGCGATCTCGAGAAGATCCGCTCGACCGACCGTTTCGACACCAAGACGCTCGATTTCACCTATGATATTGAGCGTGGCGCCGAAGGCATGCCCGAGATGCTCGACCGGCTCTGCGAGCGCGCGGAAGCGGCCGTCAAGGGCGGCTATAACATCATCGTGCTCTCCGACCGCCAGATCGGGCCGGACCGGATCGCCATTCCCGCGTTGCTCGCCACTGCTGCCGTGCATCACCATCTGATCCGCAAGGGGCTGCGCACCTCGGTCGGTCTCGTCGTCGAGACCGGCGAACCGCGCGAGGTCCATCATTTCTGCCTGCTCGCCGGCTACGGCGCCGAGGCGATCAACCCTTATCTCGCCTTCGACACGCTGCTCGACATGCATGCCAAGGATGAATTCCCGAAGGAGGTGGATGCTTCCGAAGCCGTTCGCCGTTACATCAAGGAGGTCGGCAAAGGCATCCTGAAGGTCATGTCGAAGATGGGCATTTCGACCTACCAGTCTTATTGCGGCGCGCAGATCTTCGATGCAATCGGCCTGCAGTCGGAACTGATCGACAAGTATTTCTTAGGCACCGCGACGAAGATCGAAGGCGTCGGCCTCGAAGCGATCGCCGCGGAAACCGTCGTCCGCCATAACGCGGCCTTCGGCACCGATCCGCTTCTTGCCACGACGCTCGACATCGGCGGCGAATATGCTCAACAAATGGGCGGCGAAAGCCATGCCTGGACGCCGGATGCGGTCGTCGCCCTTCAGCATGCCGTGCGTGGCAATGCCGAGGATCGCTACCGCGAATTCGCCGATATGGTGAACAATTCGGCGCTGCGCATGAACACGATCCGCGGGCTCTTCAAGATGAAGAGCGCCGAGGCGCTCGGCCGCAAGCCGATATCGATCGACGAGGTCGAGCCGGCGGCCGATATCGTCAGGCGTTTCTCGACGGGGGCGATGTCCTTCGGCTCGATTTCCAGGGAGGCGCATACGACGCTGGCGATCGCCATGAACCGGATCGGCGGCAAGTCGAACACCGGCGAGGGCGGCGAGGAATCCGACCGCTACATGCCGCTGGCCGATGGTTCGATGAACCCGGAACGTTCGGCGATCAAGCAGATCGCGTCGGGCCGCTTCGGGGTGACCACCGAATATCTCGTCAATGCCGACGTGCTGCAGATCAAGGTGGCGCAAGGCGCCAAGCCTGGCGAAGGCGGTCAGCTGCCGGGTCACAAGGTTGACGCGACCATTGCCAAGACCCGCCATTCGACCCCGGGTGTGACGTTGATCTCGCCGCCGCCGCACCACGACATCTATTCGATCGAAGATCTGGAGCAGCTGATCTACGATCTGAAGAACGTCACCCCGACCGCCGATGTTTCGGTCAAGCTCGTCTCGGAAGTCGGCGTCGGCACGGTCGCCGCCGGTGTCGCCAAGGCACGCGCCGACCATATTACTATTTCGGGCTCCGACGGTGGCACGGGTGCGGCGCCGCTGACCTCGCTCAAACATGCCGGCAGTCCTTGGGAAATCGGCCTTGCCGAGACCCAGCAGACGCTGGTTAGGAACCGATTGCGTTCGCGCGTCGTCTTGCAGGTGGATGGCGGGCTGAAGACCGGCCGCGATGTCATTATCGGAGCGCTGCTCGGAGCCGACGAGTTCGGCTTTGCCACCGCGCCGCTGATCGCCGCCGGCTGCGTCATGTGTCGTAAGTGCCATCGCAACACCTGTTCGGTGGGTGTGGCGACCCAGGATCCAGTGCTGCGCAAGCGCTTCAAGGGCGCGCCGGAGCACGTCATCAACTATTTCTTCTTCGTCGCCAACGAAGTGCGCGAAATCCTCGCCTCGCTGGGCTTCACCCGGCTCGATGACATCACCGGCGCCTCGGAGCTCCTGGAGAAGGACGAGATGCTGAACCACTGGAAGACGAAGGGCCTCGACTTCAGCCGCATCTTCCACAAGGACGACGCTCCCAAGCAGGAGACGTTCTGGACGAGCCGGCAGAAGCACCCGATCGACGATATTCTCGATCGTGTGCTGATCGAGCAGGCGCAGCCGGCACTGACGGCCAAGACGCCCGTCGCCTTCGAGGTCGGCATCAAGAACGTCAACCGGTCTGTGGGCGCGATGCTTTCCGGCGAGGTGGCCAAGCGTTACGGCCATTGCGGATTGAAGGAAGACACGATCAACGTGACGCTTCGCGGCACGGCGGGGCAGAGCTTCGGCGCCTTCCTGGCGCGCGGCGTCACCTTCAACCTGATCGGCGACGGCAACGACTATGTCGGCAAGGGCCTTTCGGGCGGCAAGATCATCATCCGGCCGCCGGAGAATTCGAGGATCGTCGCCGAGGACTCGATCATCGTCGGCAACACCGTGCTTTATGGTGCGACCGAGGGCGAATGCTATTTCCGCGGTGTGGCGGGCGAACGTTTCGCCGTGCGCAATTCGGGCGCGATCGCCATCGTCGAGGGTGTCGGCGACCATGGCTGCGAATACATGACCGGTGGCGTCGTCGTCGTGCTCGGCGCCACGGGCCGCAACTTCGCGGCCGGCATGTCCGGCGGTGTCGCCTACGTGCTCGATGAGACCGGCGATTTCGCCAGCCGCTGCAACATGGCGATGGTCGAGCTCGAGCCGGTGCCCGAGGAGGACGACATGCTGGAGAAGCTGCATCATCACGGTGGCGATCTCATGCACAAGGGACGCGTCGACGTCTCTGACGACATGACGCGCCATGACGAGGAGCGCCTCTACCAGCTGATCTCCAAACATCTGCATTATACGGGCTCGGCCCGTGCCACGCAGATTCTCGACAACTGGGCCGATTACCGCCCGAAATTCCGAAAGTGCATTCCGCGAGGCCAGGGCCGCTTGCTGGTGAAGAGGGAAAACAAGTGAACGGAAGTGGCAGCGACAAAATCGTTTGGTTTTGTCCGACAATGTCGGGCCATAAACATTGTCCCAGAAAGTTAAAATCCTGTTTTATAAGTGTTTTCCGTTTGGCATTGAAATTGCAAAGATTGGTGTTGAGACAGGCGAGAGGAGAAATCGTCCCGACATCAAGCCCACTGAAAATGCTCCCGCTCCAACGGGTTAAGCTGACTTCTGATCAACACAGAGAAGGACCAGGCAACCATGGATCCCCTAAAAAGGCTGCTCAAGCTTATCAAAGATAACGACGTCGAAGAAATCGACTTCCGCTTCACCGACATGGACGGCAAGTTGAATCACATGACATACGACGTCGCAATAATCGACACGGACATAATGACTGAAGGTCTCAAGATCGACGGTTCGTCCTTTCGCGGCTGGAAGGCGATCAACGAGTCCGACATGACCCTTATGCCAGATCCGACGACCGCCCAGATGGACCCGTTCCTCTCGGTGTCCACGCTGACGATCCTCTGCAACGTTTTCGAACCTGTTACGGGTGAACGCTACAACCGCGACCCACGCGGCATAGCCGAAAAGGCTGAGACTTACCTGCGGACGACTGGAATCGCCGACAAGGTGAATGTGGGTGCCGAGCCCGAATTCTTCGTCTTCGACGACGTCAAGTATCAGGCCGATCCCTACAACACCGGCTTCAAGCTCGATTCCGCGGAGCTGCGGATCAACGGTGATAAGTCTTACGAAGGAGGTAATCTCGGCCACCGCATCCAGACGGAGGCCGGCTATATGTCAACGCCGCCGCAGGATTCTGGTCAAGAAATGCGCAGCGAGATGTCAGCACACATAAGATCGATGGGTGTGACAGTCGAAAAGCACCACCACGAAGTGGCTCCTGCCCAGCACGAGATCAGCACGAACTTCAACACCCTGGTTCGCTGCGCCGACGAGATGCAGATCTACAAATATTGCGTCCGCAATGTCGCTGAACTTTACGGCAAGACGGCGACATTCATGCCGAAGCCGGTCATTGGTGTGAATGGCTCGGGCATGCACGTGCACCTATCGTTGTGGAAGGGCGACAAGCCGATCTTTGCTGGCGACGAATATGCTGGCCTCTCCGAGACCTGCCTTTTCTATATCGGCGGGATCTTCAAGCATTCCAAAGCGCTCTGCGCCTTCACCAATCCGTCGACGAACTCCTACAAGCGTCTCGTCCCGGGTTACGAAGCTCCTGTGTCGCTTGCCTATTCGGCCCGCAACCGCTCGGCCGCCTGCCGTATTCCGTCTGGCTCCAATCCGAAAGAAAAGCGTGTGGAAGTCCGCTTCCCGGATCCGGCCGCTAATCCCTATCTCGCCTTCGCGGCCATCCAGATGGCCGGTCTTGATGGCATCCTGAACAAGATCGATCCCGGCCCAGCGATCGACAAAGACCTCTACGAACTGCCGCGGTGCGAAAAGTCAAAAATTCCAACCGTCTGTGGCTCGTTGCGCGAAGCAGTCGAAAGCCTCGACAACGACCGCGCGTTCCTCAAGGCCGGTGGCGTGTTCGACGACGATTTGATCGACAGCTATATCAAGCTGAAAATGGAAGAGATCACTCTCTTGGAGACAACCCCGCATCCGGTTGAGTTCCAGATGTACTATTCCGCCTAATGACAGAAAGGAGCGTAACATTCGGCGACATCATCATATTGAGATTGCACAATCACATGACACCCTAATTTGAAGGAGCCACCCATGTCCGTCTTTGAAGTTGATAAAGAGAACTTTCAGTCAGAAGTTCTGGAATCCGAAAAACCTGTTCTGGTCGATTTCTGGGGCGATGGGTGCCCCCCCTGCAAGATAATTGCTCCGGTCCTCGAAGAACTCGCCGTCGAGTTCGAAGGAAAGGTCAAATTCGCCAAGCTGAATGCCTATGAGAACCCAGAACTCGCCGCGCTGTACGGGGTAGAGTCTATTCCGACCCTTGCAATCTTCAAGCGCGGCGAACTTGTCGATATCTTCGTCGGTGCAAAGCCGAAGTCCGATATCTCGAACTGGATTCTGAGCGCTGTCTAAGCTGAGTCATATCGACCAATTGCTATCCATTGTTGAAAAGGCCGGTGCGACCGGTCAATTTCTATCTCAGTTGCCATTTCGAGGGTGCCATTGTCGGCTAGATGCGAGCTTTGAGGAGGTTGTCCATCCGGAGACCGGAGTTACTACACCTCGATTTTCCAGGATCACTCCGAATGAACGTCCGCAAGAATGACCGACAGACACGGCTGCATCGAGAGGAAATGGCTTTGGCCGTTGCCTCGACGACCGCTACCATAGGCAATATCGTCAGGAGCTGTGGGTTCATCTATTGGGGTCATTATGAGGGTCATCGTTCTAGGCGCCGGCATTGTTGGCGTCACCTCCGCTTACCAGCTGGCAAAGGCTGGTCACACAGTCACCGTTGTCGACAGGCAGAAAGGTCCGGCGCTTGAGACAAGCTTTGCCAATGCAGGCGAAGTTTCCTTCGGATACTGCTCGCCTTGGGCAGCGCCAGGTATTCCGATGAAGGCCTTGAGATTGCTATTCATGAAACATGCGCCGTTGATCCTGCGGCCTAAGATTGATGGCGCCATGCTGTCATGGCTCTTAAAGATGCTATCGAACTGCACTTCCGAGCGCTATGCTCTCAACAAGAGCCGCATGCTGCGGCTGGCCGACTACAGCCGTATCGCCCTCGCTGCTCTGCGCAACGAGACAGCCATCGAGTACGACCAACGTATGCAGGGAACGCTGCAACTCTTCCGCACACGGGCACAGCTCGATGCCTCCGCCAAGGACGTCAAGGCGCTTGCAGCCGACGGCATTCCCTACGAGGTAGTCGATCGTGATGCCTGCGCTCGCATTGAGCCGGCGCTTACGTATGTCCGTGACAAGATTGTCGGCGGCCTGCTAACACCGAAAGACGAAACCGGCGATTGCTTCAAGTTCACCAGTGCGCTTGCCACAAAGGCAGAGCAGCTTGGAGTTCGGTTCTCCTGGGGTGCGGAAATAAGGGGCTTGGATATCGAGGCCGCTCGTGTCCGCGGTGTTGTCACAAACGGGGAAATGATACCAGCAGATGCGGTTGTCGTGGCACTCGGCAGCTACTCCCCGTTACTTCTCAAATGCCACGGCATCAAGCTCCCAGTTTATCCGGTCAAGGGCTACTCCCTGACGATCCCTATCACTGACCCCTCGCGGGCGCCGGAATCGACGATCATGGACGAGACCTACAAGATCGCGATTACGCGTCTTGGTGACCGTATCCGTGTCGGGGGCATGGCAGAAATCTCCGGCTATACGAACGACCTGGGCCTAGCCCGCCGGAGCACCCTCGAGCATTCCGTCATGGATCTTTTTCCCGGTGGCGATGTAAAAGAGGCGACATTCTGGTCGGGTCTTCGCCCGATGACACCGGATGGAACGCCGACGATTGGTCACACCAAGATCGCGGGCCTCTTCCTCAACACCGGACACGGCACACTCGGTTGGACGATGAGCTCTGGCTCGGCCCGAGTCATCGCTGATCTCGTGTCCGGTCGAAAGCCCGAAATCGACGCAACTGACCTGGCGGTTAGCCGCTACGCCTAAACCACTGTCAGAAACCTCACGGAGGATAAAACTTTGATTGAACAAATTTCCACGACCGACGCTCCTGGAGCCGTCGGCCCATACTCACAAGCAATCAAGGCCGGCGATCTACTCTTTGTTTCGGGCCAGCTACCAATTGATCCGGCCACAGGCGAGTTCAATTCCGTATACGCCGTGGAGCAGACCGAGCAGTGCCTGAGCAACCTTCAGGCGATCGCTAAAGCCGCCGGTACTAAATTGTCGAGGACGGTCAAGACGACCGTATTGCTCACCGACCTTGGTGACTTCATCGAGGTCAACCGCGTTTACGCGAGCTTTTTCTCACCCCCCTTTCCCGCTCGCGCATGCTACGAGGTAAAGGCCCTTCCAAAAGGCGCGAAGGTCGAGATCGAAGCTGTCATTTCCCTGGTTTGATCGACCACAACAGCAAGGCATGTAGCCGGGGCGCTGACCGTCATCGCTCCGGTTTTGCTGTTCTGGACGGACGGGAAGAGACATGATCGGGGCACACCCGGAGGACGAGGAATGACACTAACGACAGCATTGACGCGTCGCCTGAAACGACCGGAGCTATTCCGTGATCTTGCCAATGACCTTGGTTCTTCGTCCGCGGATCTACGCAAGAGATTCGCCGTGCTGAACCCCTCCACCGGAGAATTGCTGGCCGAAGTACCGGACATGAGTGCCGATGATGCTCGGCTCGCCATTGAAAGAGCTCACGCCGCGCAAGAAGCGTGGGCTGGGCTGACCGCTCGCGCGCGATCAAATTTGTTGTGGAACTGGCACCGGCTGATTCTTGAACACAGCGACGATCTAGGGGCTATCCTGACCGCGGAGATGGGAAAGCCGCTGGCAGAGGCGAAATCAGAAGTTTTGCATGCGGCCGCCTATGTGCAATGGTATGCTGAGGAAGCTAACCGCATTTATGGCGAAACCATTCCGGCTCCATCGATTGATCGACGAATGCTGGTCGTCAAGCAGCCGGTTGGTGTGGTCGGCGCAATCACCCCCTGGAACTTTCCAGCCTCAATGGTGGCACGCAAGATTTCGCCGGCTCTTGCTGCCGGTTGTACCGTCGTCCTCAAGCCCGCTGAGCAGACGCCACTAATCGCCGCGGCCATGTTCAACCTGGCAAGACTGGCTGGCTTCCCCCATGGTGTATTGAATCTAATCTATGCGTCGGAAGGTGACGTGATTGGCCGCGAGCTCTGCTCCAATTCTAAGGTGCGGAAAATTAGTTTTACCGGTTCGACAGAGGTCGGCCGGTTGCTCATGCGCCAGTGCTCTGACCAGATAAAGCGTATCAGCTTCGAACTCGGCGGCAACGCCCCTTTTATCGTCTTCGAGGACGCCGAGATCGATGCTGCGGTTGACGGAGCGATCCAGGCTAAATTCCGCAACGCGGGACAGACCTGCGTATCCGCCAATCGGATTTACGTTCAGTCTCGAGTCTATGCTAAATTTGCGGAGAAGTTCACCGAGCGCGTGCGGTTGCTCAAGGTCGGAGACGGGTTTGATCCTAATGTCACGATTGGTCCGTTGATCAACGAGGACGCACTCACAAAGATTGAACTGCACATCACGGATGCGGTGCAGAAGGGGGGAAGGGTTCGCTGTGGCGGTCGCCGCTCTGCATCCTTTGGAACATTCTTCGAACCAACTGTGATCACGGACGTCGACAAAACCATGCGTGTGGCCCAGGAAGAGACGTTCGGACCGCTTGCACCACTCTTTCGCTTCGACGACCCCGATGACGTGGTTCGCGATGCGAACGATACAATCTACGGCTTGGCGGCCTACTTCTACGCTTCCAACCTCAAGCGGGTCTGGCACGTCGCTGAAGCGCTGGAATATGGCATGGTTGGCATCAACACCGGCCGCATGTCCTCCGAGGCCGCGCCGTTCGGCGGCGTCAAGCAATCCGGCATAGGACGCGAGGGTTCGCGACATGGCCTGGAAGACTACGTAGATATGAAATACCTGTGTATGGGCGGCCTTTAGAGCTCAAAGATGTACTGGGTACGTGCGGCACATCTTTTGTTCGAAGAACTTAGGGACTGCAAAGCTGGATACATGAGCTCACGGCTCACTGACCCGAAGCCGCTTATCCCGTCTGTTCAATGTTCCGAGCCCACTCACAAAAGGAACAAAAATGCTGTGCTGAACCGCGCCGGGTTTGCCGGAGGCTCGTGATCTGTCAATGGAAACCTGTCCTACAACCGGCAGGCGCCACCGCGACCGCTTAGGCTCTGCGCCGGCATAGCCTGCCGCGATCGTGGCAAGGCGTGTTCATTCTCCGCGATGTGAGTGCCGCTGTATCCGCCTTTGCGCCGGCAGGCACCGTTCGCGTCTGAACGACCGCAACATCGAGCTCAATCACTCGCTCCATTGGGTTTGGCATGCTGGAGCTCGGTGAACCGCCGTAAGGGCGATACCCGTTGACCGTGATAGTTTTCCCCGAGGAAGATCCCGCTGGAGTTTGCAGCGGGGTTTAGATCGCTCTCTATTCGCCCGACTGAAACCACTGGCACTCGCGTACCCACCCAACGTCCAAGCGTGAAATTCTAGAGCAGATGCTGTTTAATCTGGGTCATATCCTGCGGCCTTGAAGTAGTTGGCGCATTCTGCCGGCGTGAAGCGGGGCATCAAGGCGCCCACCGCAGGCCACAAAGCGTCGATCTTTCGCTCTACCCGAGCCCGCAACATGGCCTTCAATTTCGAGAATGCGTTCTCAATGGGATTGAAGTCAGGACTGGCATCGCGCACACTGGCTGTTTTGTGCGCAGGCAGATTATCCATCGCCACGACGTCCCCGGTCCGAAAGGTTGGCAGCAACACCTGCTCGACATATGCCCGGAAGACATTGCCGTTCATTGCTCCGTCGTAGACGAAGGGGGCGGTCATGCCTGTGAGGCGCAGCGCACCGGTGAACGTCGTTGTTTTCCAATGGCCGTGCGGCACGCCTGCTCGACAACGCTCGCCTCGAATTGCGCGTCCGCGCAGGCGCGCCATTTTGGTCGACGGTCCGGTCTCGTCTATAAAGATCAGCTTTTCCGGATCGAGATCGAGCTGGCCATCAAACCAGGCTCGCCGGCGCTTCAGGACATCCAGTCGATCCTGCTCCAATGCATGTGCGGACTTCCTTTAAACGTCCACCGGCGGCGTCGCAGCCAAGCACCGATCGCACTCCGGCTGATGCCGACCTGCCGCTCAACGCACAGACGCTCGACCATTTCGTCGAGCGTCACGTCCTTGCGATCGTCGATCATCTCGACAACGAACGCCTCGTGTGCATCCAAGCTCGAGGACCGTCGCCAACCTTGCGGCCGGGATGACGGTTCACCATCGCTGGCCCTTGCGATCCAGCGGATTGCCGTCGAAATCCCAACCCAAGGCGGCAGCCTGCCGTGCAGACATGCCCGCCGCAGACGCTTTCAATACGCGTAACCGAAGATCATCGCTCAGTGCTCGTGCCATCATCCACCTCTCCGCTGTGGATGTTGAATCAGCTTCGCCGCGCCACGTCACCTCACAATCGATTCATCGAGCGCAGGATCTGCTCTAATCCGTTGGAGGAAGGCCTTTCATCGCCTGCCAAAGTGAGAGCCGTACGGGGCCAATCTGGCCTCCCCGGCTCGTCAGATAAAACACTTGACGCACAAAACCAAATATTGCATCAATTGATGCATATACAACTCTTTCAACGTCACGCAGCTGATAAGTTCGCGGATCAGTCACGCCGGGAAGACCAAGGGATTAAAGTGAACGTTTTGACCAACAACCTGCTGTCAAAAACCGAGTGTGATGCGGTTCTGAAGTTACGACATGCAATGCATCGCGAGCCAGAACTGTCGAACAATGAGTGGAAGACCCAAAAAAGGATTATTGAAACACTGGAGGCGTTCGGCCTCGCTGGAGCGAAGACCTTTCATAATACCGGTGTTTATATAGATATCGAGGGGGCCGCTTCCGGACCCGGTCGTTCGGTGGTGCTCCGGGGCGACATTGATGCGCTCCCGATTCATGAAGAACGGGACGACCTCCCGTATAAATCCCGGGTGCCAGGCGTAATGCACGCTTGCGGCCACGACGTTCACGGATCGATCGCCTTGGGTACAGCCCTTGCTTTCCATCGAATGCGACAGAACTTCTCGGGTAAAGTGCGCGTCATTTTTCAGCCAGCGGAAGAGGCGGAACCGCTTGGGGGCCGAAGTGTCGCGGAGGCGAAACTGCTTGATGGTTTCGACTTAGCTATTGGGCTTCATGTACATACAGATATTCCAGCAGGTTCCTACGGCGCACGTGCCGGCGCTGTGACCAAATCTTCCGACCAATTTGAGGTGGAATTCATTGGAACTATGGCCCACGGGGCAAAGCCGAATGCGGGCGTCGATGCGATTTCCATTGCCGCAGCCTTCATTAATGAGGTCCAAAAGGTGGTGTCGCGGGAAATGCCCGTAGACGATGGCGCGATTATCACCATCGGCACCATCCATGGGGGCGAGGCGACCAACATTATCTGCCCGTCGGTCACGTTGACGGGGACGATCCGCACAAGCAGTTCCGAGCGCAGGACCCTGTTAGTTCGAAGAGTCGGTGAGATGGCTGAAGGGGTGGCGTCTATGCATCGCGGCCGCGCTCGGTTTTCATCGCTTGCAGGCGAGCCACCCGTCATCAACGCCGCCGACCTGGTCGCCCGTTTCCGTGAAACGGTCAGCAAAGTGGCAGGCAAGGACAAGTTCGTCGAACGACCGGCAAGCTCGGGAAGCGATGACTTCGGCTATTATTCTGATCTGCTGCCGTCCATCTATTTTTGGATTGGCAGTCAGGAGCCAGGCAACGATACAGGGGTGCATACGCCGACCTTTGGCGTGTCCGACAAGGTCGTGATCCCCGCTACGGAACTGGCGGTTCAATACTGCTTAGACCTCATACGCGAATGAATTTGCGTCGTCGCCGCTCCTATGTTCGGCGTGGTGACCCTCGGTGCCGGAGCGGCTCGATGATCCAAATCATCCGGGTCCTCCGAACCCCAGCGAGCGAGGCGAGCTCGTAGTAGTTTTTTCATGATGGCAGAGGAGTCGATGTTATGGCTATGCCCAAAGGGTCGCAAGCGTTTCCGCGGAGCGAATATTTGCAGCGCCTGTCCGCCGTCAAGACGGAAATGGGACGACGGGAGGTTGATTTGCTTGTGGTAATATCACCGGCGAACATTACCTATTTGACAGGTTATACCTCAAAGTCAGGCTACGTGCCACAAGCCCTACTAGTCTCATTCAGAGAAGAAGAGCCGACGTTCATCACGCGTCGAATGGATGCGCCAGCAGCCGTCCACCAAATGTTCATCGATCGCAGTCGTGTGGTCGGCTATGCCGAGGATCTTATCGCAAACCCCGATAAAGATGGCTGGGATGCCGCGATCGATCTCCTGCTTGATAGCGGTCATGGTCGGGGGTGCGTAGCAATCGAGGCACAGTTCCTGCAGGGCCCAACAATCGAAAAGTTCAGGAAGAGAGCGCCTGAAGCGAAAGTAGTTGATTTCGGCAACGCGATCAGTTGGATCAGAGGTGTCAAATCCGACCTTGAGATCATTGCTATGCGCGAAGCGGGAAAAATCGCGGACTCCGCCATGCACCGTGCTAAGGAGGTCATTCGGCCGGGCGTTAGCGAAGCTCATGCGTCCGCAGAGATTATTGCGGCGCTAATTCGTGGCGCAGATGGCAAGGTTGGGACCGATGTGGCCCCCTTCCACCTATGCGCCTCGCCCCGCACGTCGACATGTCATCTCTCTTGGACCGAAGACGTCTTTCAAGATGGTTCTCAAGTCAACTTAGAGATTGCTGGGGTGCGTCACGGATACACTTCAGCGCTCATGCGAACCTTCTCTATCGGTAAGCCCTCTGATCGTCTCCGGCAGCTGCACGACGGCGAGGCAGCTGGGTTGGAGGCTGCACTTGATGCCGTGAGGCCAGGCGCTACCTGTGGGGATGTGGCCGCCGCGTTTACCACAACGCTTCGTAAACACGGCTTCGAGAAGGAGTCTCGTTGCGGCTACGCCATGGGAATTAATTGGACAGAGCCGACCGCTAGCTTGAAGATTGGTGATCCCACAGTTCTGGTACCAAACATGACTTTTCACCTGATGCTTGGGAACTGGATTGACGAAGATCTCGGCTACGTAATCAGTGAGACCTTCCGTGTTACCGAGAATGGAGCGGAGGTGTTCGGCTGCTTCCCACGAGAAATCGTCCAGATTTAACGTTCCGTCATTGCCGGATGCTCAGAAGGGCAGGTGCGCGGCCACGATCGATATGGTAGTCCTCCCCGTTTTAGCGGGGTTCAGCGGTAGAATTCACGCGGCCATTTTCAGTTTCTGAGCGGGTGTGATGCCGCCAATGCCCATGTTGGGCCGTTCGTGGTTATACGTCCAAAGCCACTTCGTGGCGATCTCCTGCACCTCCGTTATGCTGTCAAAAATATACAGATCGAGCCATTCATGCCGGACAGTTCGGTTATAGCGCTCGACATAGGCGTTCTGCTGAGGCTTGCCGGGCTGGATGTAGTTCAATGCGATGCCTTGGGTCTCTGCCCATTCGACCAGTTTCGAACTGACATATTCAGGGCCATTATCAACCCTGATTGCCAGCGGCTTGCCCCGCCATTCGATGATCTGGTTGAGGCTGCGCACGACCCGCTCGGCAGGAAGTGAGAAGTCAACCTCGATCCCCAGTCCCTCTCGGTTGAAGTCGTCCAACACGTTCAGAAGCCTGAACTGGCGACCGTCCGCCAAGCGATCCGCCATGAAGTCCATCGACCAGATCATGTTCGGCGCTTCGGGCACCGCCAGTTCCTCTGGCTTCTCGCGCTTCAGTCGCCGCCGGGGCTTGATCCTGAGGTTCAGCTCAAGCTCCCGGTAGATGCGGTAGACGCGTTTGTGGTTCCAGCGATGGCCCTGGACATTGCGCATATACAGGAAGCAGAGACCGAATCCCCAGGTCTTCTTCACCTTCACAAGCCCAAGCAGCAGATCGGCGATCTGATCGTTGTCGAAATTACGTTGGGGACCATACCGATAACACGTCTCGCTGACGCCAAATGTCCTGCATGCCAGCGCGATACTTACACCGCGTTGCGCCACTGCTTTCTCGGCCAGCTCTCGGCGCTGAGATGGCCGCGTCATTTTTTTCCGAGAGCCTCCTTCAGCAGATCGGCTTGCATGCTCAAGTCGGCATACATCCGCTTCAATCGACGGTTCTCGTCCTCAAGAGCCTTCATCTGGCTCATCATCGAGGCGTCCATGCCCCCATACTTTGCCCGCCACTTGTAAAAACTGGCACTGCTGATGCCATGCTCCCGGCAAAGCTCAGGTACGGGGACACCGCCTTCCGCCTGGCGCAACACAGCCATGATTTGGGCTTCGGTAAATCGGCTCTTCTTCATCAAAATCTCCTCGAGCATCTTGCCGAGAAAATTCTACTTTTGAAGCCCCTTATTCGCGGGGAGGACTACCATATCACTGCATCGGCTATAGGGAACTTCATCCTGTTGCCGACTACTTTAGTATATCTTCCTCGGGCACTTGGTGAAAACCACGTTCGTCGATCGAACTCTTTTTTGCTGGAGTTTTGCGATGACCGATTCAACCCGGCTGGGGATCAGTTATCGCAGCGAGCGAGGAAAAAACCTCGTCACGTAAGCTGCCGAGAATGCAGCTCTGGCAAAACCTCACCGGTTCAGACGAAGTAGGTGCGTCGGTAGAAAGCCGACACAATAGTTGGCGCCCGAAGAACCGAACATAGCGCATGCGAACTAATCCAGGCTAGCAGTAACGGCATTCAGATGGCCGCTGCGACAGCTAATCTCGCACGCCAATGCTATCATGATCTTCTGGCCAATTTTCCTCACGCCAATATTTGCTCTGCGTTACACCGATCAGCCTGTCAAACCGGGCACATACTGAAGCCAGTTTACACGTCTTGGTGATCCCGATAGATAATACGCTTGACGCATAATGCTAGACTTAAAACATTTGTTGCAATTGTCGTCGTATTGGGTTAGGCATTGATAAAGGGCTTGCTTGAGCAAGCAATCGGACGCTCAGCGTTTGGGATCAGGCCGCCGGTGTTTACCGTGTCGGTGTCGAAATGGGAAGGATCCGGGCCGCTGCTACGCACCACACCCGGTGTCACGAGGCACGCGCAGTTTTCCAGCGGCCGGGCTGTCAGTGGCGTCATCATGCGTCGCGGCGCTTATGCATCGGCAATTGGAATCCGCTTGCAACAATGTGCAAGGGAACAACAGAGGGAGAACGAAAATGACCTTTCTAATAAATCGCAGGCGCTTGATGCAGGCGACATCATCTGTAATCGCGGTGGGAGCGTTGTCCTCCGTAGCCGGTCGTGCGCGAGCAGCGTCCACTGGCGAGTTGAAGGTCAACATGAGCGGCGGAAATTGGGGCGACGCGGTGATGAAGGCATACGTAAAGCCTTTCGAGGAGGAAACTGGCGTCAAAGTCACACCTATATTGGCGGATTTCACATCGACGCAGATCGCAATGATGGTTGATACTAAGAACGTCTCAGCCGATATCGTTAATTTGGGCCAAACGCATGTGCATCCTCTAAGTGCAAAAGGATACCTCGAGAAGGTTGATTACTCTGGTTGGAAAAAGGACGACTTAGAAGCCATCGCCGACTACGCGAAACAACCGAACGGCTTTGCCTCCTACGTCTACTCTTATAACATGGTGTGGAATACTAAGAAATTCCCCGCAGGGAAACCGCGTCCGACGTCGTGGGCCGAGTTCTGGGATGTGGAGAAATTCCCAGGCGTCCGGTCTCTCTTTACCGGAGAATATGGAACCGGTCCTTGGGAAGAGGCGCTGCTGGCCGACGGTGTTCCTATGGACAAACTATATCCGCTGGACATTGACCGAGTCTTTGCGAGCCTCGTTAAGATCAAGCCGCACATTCGCAAATGGTGGACGGGTGGATCCGAAATTCTCCAGATAATGCGGGACAATGTTGCCGAAGTTGTGCAGTCCTACGACGGTCGGGCGCTTTCCCTTATCGATGAGGGCAGCCCGATTGAGATCAATCGGAACCAGGCCAAGCTGACAACCGACTATTGGGTCATTCCGAAGGGCAGCTCAAACACGCAAAACGCTCAAAAGTTCCTCGAAATCACCGGCCGTGCCGACCGGCAGGCCGCTTTCGCTGAACTGATTGCCCAGGCTCCGACCAACAAGAACGCCTTTAAGATGATACCTGACAATGTTGCGCGAAAGCTTGCGTCGCATCCAGATTATGCAGCCTCCAGCTTCGCCCTGGATGCAAAGTGGTATGCCGAGGCAGGACCGGATGGAAAACCGAACAAGGATCGGCTTGTCGAGCGCTGGAACGAGTGGATTCTACAGTAGTCCAATTCGTGCCAACGATGTATCGGCGGCGCTCATCAAGCCGGTCGCCTTTCTGGTTCTGATTTGATCAGATAGCGCCGTCCAATCCCACTGCCTACTTTTTGGGACTACGCGTCTGTTGGGCGCGTGGTCCTAACGGAGTATTCGAAATGGCCTTGAAAATGAAAAGTTACCTTCCTACCGAGGACGAATTGTTGGAGAAAGCCCCAGTTCCCGCCCAGATTGAGTTCTGCAACGTCACTAAGTTATATGGGGCGGTTGCGGCGGTCAAAGATATCTCGCTCTCGGTGTCTCGTGGCGAGTTCTTGACCATACTGGGGCCGAGTGGGTCGGGGAAAACCACAGCGTTGATGCTGCTTGCTGGGTTCACCACTCCGAGCGAAGGAGATATCCTGATCGCCGGGAAATCAGTCTCGGAAGTTCCGTCTTATCGACGCGATCAGGGAATTGTATTCCAAAGTTACGCACTTTTCCCGCACTTGACCGTCGCCCGCAACCTCGAATTTCCACTTGAAATGCGTGGTGTCAATAGCGCGGAAAGGGCGAAGCGGGTTAGCCGGATGCTTGAGCGCGTCCGCCTCAGTGAATTCGGTGGTCGCATGCCGTCCCAATTGAGCGGGGGTCAGCAACAGCGCGTAGCCCTTGCGCGCGCCTTGATCGCGGATCCGCCTATCCTGCTGCTCGATGAACCGCTTGGCGCACTTGACCGAAATCTGCGCGAGCAGATGCAGATTGAAATCAAGGATCTTCACCGGGAATTTGGGAAGACGACTATCTGTGTGACCCACGACCAAGAAGAAGCGCTCACCTTGTCTGATCGCATCGTGGTGATGAGATCTGGGCAGATAGAGCAAATCGACACGCCCGAAGCCTTATACGACCGTCCGAACACGCGCTTTGTCGCAAACTTCCTGGGCGAGGCCAACGTTTTGGAAGGCGCAGACTTAAAGGTTCAATCCGATGTCGTGCCTTCGCCCGGAATGGTCGCAATGCTCCGACCCGAGCGCATTTGCGTCAACGCGCCGACTGGGCCGAGGCGCAGCGATGCGGAGCACAGGCAATCTGTTGCCGGCGTCATAGAAGATATGATCTATGCCGGTCCCTTGAGAAAATACAGGGTACGTGTTGGCGACACAGTTCTGATCGCTCGAGAGCACGTCGCCTCCGGGCAAGAGGTGTTCGGCGCAGGCGACGAGGTTCGCCTCGACTGGCTTCGATCAGACGTTCGGTTTGTAACCGCCTAAACCCGGGGGCTCGCTAATGACAATGATACGACGATTGCGCTCAAGCCCGGTTCTGTTGACGGTGCCTGCCTTCGGGGTCATGTTCGCCGTATTCGGCATACCGATGATCCTTCTATTCCTGACCAGTCTCAACTCACCAGAATTCTCCCTTGCCAACTATATAGGGTTCTTCGAGAAGAAGTCTTATGTCTTAATTCTCGTTCAGACGCTCAAGATAAGTTTGGTGGCCACTGCAATCTGCCTGCTGATCGGCTATCCCACAGCTTACCTGATTGCTGTTGCAGGCCGGGCGCGACCTGTCCTTATGGTGATGGTGTTCCTGCCTTGGTTGACGAGCGCCCTGGTGCGGACGTACGCGTGGACAGTTGTGTTGGGAGACAATGGGCTTATCAATAGCTTGTTGCTGAACCTAGGTGTTATCGACCGACCACTCACCCTCATTTATAACCGTTTCGCGGTCTATGTCGGGATGGTGCACATCATGCTGCCCATGATGATCTTGCCATTGCTTAGCGTGATGGTGAACATCGACAAAACTCTAATGGCGGCGGCCCGCAGCATGGGCGCAAAGCCTTTCACAGCGTTCTTGCGTGTGTTTCTTCCGCTTAGCGTCCCTGGAATTAGAAGCGGATGCATACTCGTTTTTGTTGTCTGCCTCGGTTTCTACATCACACCGCAAGCGTTGGGTGGCCTTGGCGACACCATGCTCTCTACTCTCATCAATTCGCAGCTTACGACGTCATTGGATATGGCGCCGACTGCCGCTGCTGCCTTCATTCTTCTTGCCGTGGCACTCGTGGTTCTCTCCACGGCAGGCGTAAATCTCGCCAGCTCACACGGTCAATCTGGGTCCGTGGAACACAAGATCAAGGCGAACCGCTGGCTATCACTCTCCAAGGTAAGCCGCTATCTAAATGAACTTGCAACACCGTTCCGGGCTCGGTACTGGGCGACGAAGCTTTATAAAAGTCACAGGGATACCCGTTGGGCAAATCTCATCGGGGCATCGTTTCTTGCACTTGTATTGACCTTTCTGCTGGCGCCGGGACTGATCGTCATCGTGATCTCGTTTAGTCCGGGCGAATTTCTCGAGTTCCCGCCGACAACATGGTCTCTGCGCTGGTATTACTCCTTCTTCCAGGACCCGACGTGGACTGGTGCTCTGTGGAACAGCTTCAAATTCGGGCTTATAGTGAGCGTCGCATCAGCGATAGCCGGTACAATGGCAGCTTTGGGCCTGAGCCGCTGCTCACCCAGTTTCCGTTCAAGCATGACGATGGTTATTCTCACACCGATCACATTTCCGATCATTGTGGTGGCCGTCGCTGTCTATCTTGGCTTGGCAAGAATCGGTTTGGTAGGAACCAGCACTGGCATCATCTTGGGACATATCATCGGTGCGATTGGTTATGTTGTAGTGATTGTCCTCGCCACTCTTTCTGGGTTTGACAGAAGACTTGAACAGGCTGCAATGAGCATGCGTGCCGGGCCGACGCGAACCTTTGTGCGTGTGACATTTCCTCTAATCCGCTCTGGTATTATCGGCGGCGCGCTGTTTGCCTTTCTAGCTTCTTTCGATGAGGTCATCATTACATCGTTTGTCAGCGGCTATGCGATACCGACATTGCCCTTGAAGATGCTCGAAAATTTGAAGCAGCAGGTCGATCCAACGATTGCCGCAGTGGGGTCCTTGCTCACCTTGCTGCCTATTGTTTGGCTGGTGGCTCTATATTTCACTCTATGGCGAGGACGGAGCTCGCTGCAAAACGCTGCCGCGAACCCGGCTTAAGGCTTAAATTGAGGCCAGTCCTGGTTCAAATCTGGGGCTGGCATTCCCCATCGCCTGCCAATCTATGGTCAGGACGCAACTCGGCAAATAGAATCATCGTCGATCGTGCGGAAGTCGGCCTATCGTCTGGCTGGGTATCGAAGCGAGCGGCTCCGAAACTCAGACTGAGGTATGAAGCGACGCCCACACGTTGGTGGTCTATCAGGCTCTTCAGATTTTTCGACGCGGTATAGATGCAGAGTAGGTATTCATCGAAGAGAGATAGCTGTCGACGCGCTTGAGCTCCTTTAGCGCCGCCTTTCGATCGTGGCTTGCCAAAAGCCCGCATAGCACCTCTGAAATTGCCAAAGCCGGTGTCAATGTATGGAAGAAGGTATGGCTCTCGGTTGGAAACAGGACTGCATGCTCGGCAATCGTAACCAGTGGTGAAACCTCACTGTCCGTGATCGCGAGCACGCTCATACCTTTCTCAACGGCGGCTTCCGCGACTTCTAGCGTATAGCGAGAGTATGGGTTTATTGAAACGGCCAGGAGAACGTCATCAGTCGTCGCGCGAATGAGCGCGTCGCCGCCCGTGCCGGCAGGACCGTCCAAATGGACTGTCTTTTCACCTAATAACGTCATCACGTAATGAAAGTGCCAGGCGACCGAATGGCAGGAACGCAGGCCAAGAACATAAACTCTTCGGGCTGTGGCTAAACGCTCAGCCAGCTCGTTCAGTTTTGAAAGCGTTTCCGGCTCGCATAGCCGGGCAATCTGGGCTGAAATGCTCTGGAGCATAAGGTGCGCGAGGCCCTCATCATTCGATCCAGCTTCGTCTCTTTGCATCGCGCGTGCTGCAAAACCGTCCGCATTTACGCGGATGACGTCAGCATGTTGTACGCGGAAGTCTTCATAACCCGGAAAGCCAAGAAATTTTGCAAGGCGCGTCATGGTCGAGGGCTGGACACCCGCATTGCGCGCCAGTTCGCGCATCGAGACGAGCGCGACCTCTTGTGGATGCTCGAGAATATGGCGAGCTGCTTGTTGCAACTGCTCGGACATGTCGTCGAACCGTTCGATGATGTGCGAGTGGAGTGGACCCTTTTGCAACATTTGCCTCACAATGACTTTGATGAACCAAGCGGACCATGTCTCCAACGGGTTTGGAAGTCAAACACGATATGGAAAGCTGGTGTCGGCGCCTCTCCACGTTGAATAAGAACAAATGCATCATAAGTGGCATTCTTAAAACAGTTGTTGCATTTTTTCGTGAAAACTGGCAATCAATGGACATCCAGAAGCGCCGGCACGCCGGCCGTGAGCAGCCCGAGTTTGCTATGACAAAAATCCTCCATCGAACCATTGGTACAACTTTGCCCAGCGCCGTCGCCGGGGAGGGCGTCCACATTACCGACAGCGAAGGGCGCACATATATCGACGGTTCCGGGGGAGCAGCTGTCAGCTGCCTTGGACATAATCACCCTGAAGTTGTCGATGCCATGAAGGTGCAAATGGGGCGCATTGCCTACGCTCACACGTCATTCTTTACCACCGATGTGGCTGAGGAACTCGCTGAGCAACTTATCGCCCTCACGCCAAGCGGCCTGGACTATGTCTACTTCGTCTCTGGCGGATCCGAAGCTGTCGAGGCTGCGCTGAAGATGGCCCGACAGTATTTCGTCGAAATAGGTCAGCCTCAGCGGCGTCATATCGTTGCGCGCCGGCAAAGTTATCATGGAAATACGATCGGCGCGCTGGCGACGGGTGGGAACGAATGGCGTCGCGCTCAGTTCAAGCCCATCTTGCCGGAAACCCACCACGTTTCCCCATGCTATGCCTACCGGGATATGTGGCCCGATGAAACCACTGAGGCTTATGCCAACCGGCTGGCCGAGGAACTCGAGGATCAGATTCTCAAGTTGGGATCTGACACAGTTATGGCTTTCGTCGCTGAACCTGTCGTCGGCGCGACCCTGGGCGCAGTGGGCCCCGTGGCGGACTACTTCAAACGTATTCGGCAAATCTGCGACAAGTACGGCATATTGCTCATCCTAGATGAGGTCATGTGCGGCATGGGTCGTACCGGCACGATGTTCGCGTTCGAGCAGGAACATATCGTTCCCGATCTGGTGACTATCGCAAAGGGCTTGGGGGGTGGGTTCCAGCCAATCGGCGCTGTCTTGCTTTCCGAGAAGATCTATCGTGCGTTTGCGGATGGATCGGGTCTCTTCCAACATGGGCACACGTACATCGGCCATCCGATTGCGGCGGCGGCGGCTAACAAGGTCGTGGAGATACTCAGGCGCCCGGAAATCATTGCCAACGTCGTCAAGATGGGCGATCGCCTTCAGGCCGGACTCGATGCGGCGCTCGGCCAATCGCCATATGTCGGCGACATTCGTGGCAGGGGCCTATTTCGGGGTGTGGAAATAGTCGCCGACAAGGATACGAAACAACCGTTCGACGCGGCGCGCAAAATCCACGCCAAGATAAAGAAAGAGGCGATGGAGCAGGGCCTGATGTGCTACCCGATGGGCGGCACAATTGATGGTAAGCTCGGCGACCACGTGCTGTTGGCTCCTGCCTTCATCGTCGAGCCTGAGCAAATCGATATGATCGTAGACAGGCTAGCGGCTGCTATCAAAGCCGCGATCGAAAGCTGAGGCCGTGCGATGAATATCTCAAACAAGATGGTATCGTCCTGCCCGCCGATAACCGACGAAGAGTGGCCCGTCGAAATTGATGACATGAAGGCAGGTTTTGCGGGATCACTCAATGTTTACCGCACAATGGCGCACCACCCCGCACTGCTGAAGGCATGGGCTCCATTACGTCAGCATATCGTCAAAGACAGTGCGTTGGGCCCTGTCCGCTCGGAACTTGTCATCCTGCGGGCGGCCCATCGGATGGGCTCAACTTATGAATGGGTCCATCACGTAAGCCGCTCTCGTGCATTGGGCATTTCAGACGCTCGGATTCGCGAGATGAGCGGAACGCCAGTTGGAGAGGACGGGCTGATTGCGCGCGCCGTCGATGCGCTATTCGACGACGCACGCCTCTCTTCGGATATTGAGCAAGCCATTTCTTCATCTATGGGAACTGAGGCTGTGCTCGATCTAATTGCCACCGTCGGGTTCTATTCCGTGCTCGGCTACATCTTGATGACCTTCAACACCCCAATCGACGAGGGTGTCGTCAATGAGATGATAAATCGGCCGATTTGAGTTTTCGACCAGGGTGAGGGCGAGGATGATAAAAGAACTGCACTTCGAACTTAGCGAGTTTCAAGCTCGACTTGCCGGCGTGAAGACGGAAATGGCGCATAGAGGGATAGACATCCTCCTTCTTTCTGAACCGCCTAATCAGAACTATCTCACCGGCTACAATGCCTATTCCTTTTACACGCCCCAGATGGTGATCGTCGCTCAAGATCACGACGAACCTGTCTGGGTTGGTCGATTTATGGATCGCGTTTCGGCCACCATGACTACCTATCTCGCGGAAGACAATATTCGCGCCTATCCGGACACGTACGTTCAATCGGCCACGCTATCAGCCTATGGCTTCATGGCTGAAATCGTGAAGGAACTTGGCGGCGAAAATGCTCGCATCGGGGTGGAGATGGGTGGTTACTACTATCCCGCCCGTGGGCACGTTGACCTCACCCGGGCGCTACCTGATGCCGAGTTCGTGGACGCTGATCTTCTCGTAGGTTGGATCCGCCTGGTGAAAAGCCCTGCTGAGGTTGCGATTATGCGCCAAGCCGGACAACTTGCTGACGTCGCAATGAAGCGCGTCGTCAACACGGTAGAAGCCGGCGTGCGTGAATGCGACATCGCGGCTGCAATCTACCATCAACAGGTGTCCGGCACGGCAGAATTCGGCGGCGATTACCCCTGTTGCCCCCCGGATCTTTGCATAGGCGAGCGCTCGATCGCTCCGCATGCTGCGTGGACCGACGACCGTCTTCCGGACTCTACGGTCGTCAATCTAGAACTCTCGGGGTGCCGGCACCGCTACCAGGTCAACCTCGCTCGTACAATTGTCGTGGGCAAGCCGTCACCGTCGTTCCAAGATCTGTCGGAAATAGCGATCGAAGCGTTGAACGTTGGCCTTGAAGCGGTCCGTCCCGGCCGGACCTGTTCGGAGGTTGAAAGCGACTTCAGACAAGCACTCGCTCGCCATGGAATTGAGAAGGAGTCGCGTATCGGATACCCGACCGGTATTGGCTTCCCCCCGGCCTCGGGCGAACGTACTGCAAGCATTCGCAAGGGCGACGAAACAGTCCTCAGGCCCGGCATGGTCTTCCACATGATGCCAGGCTTGTGGCTCGACAAGGTCGGGATCACCATCACACAGAGCTTTGTGGTCTCAGACACTGGTTATGAGCCTCTGACGACGACCCCACGAAAACTGTTCGTCAAATAAGGTCGTTATTTAAAATGAGCAAGCTCATCAGCGATCTGATCTGCGAGTCGGGAATCGTCACACAGATGCCCCACGTTTTGCTGTCGTCTTCCAGGTTTGCCAAACAGCAGCCTCGGCCATCTGAATGAAAGGAATACATCGTGATTTCACAAAGCAGCGGGATGCTTGGAGTTCTTGAGCTTGACGAGGGTCTGTCGGAATGCACCCCCGCTCCTCGCGAAGGCTCACTCCTGAATCCAGCAACATTCGGCCTTCCGATCCTCACTGAGATCGTTGAAGGTGCTTTAGCTGAGCGCGTCATTCGAGGTGATCCCTCACTCGAAGGCGCCTGCGTGACTGCCGCCCATAAGCTTGTTGAGCGAGGTGCCAGCGTCATTGTTGGAGACTGCGGCTTTTTGATCCGTCATCAGGACGCGATTTCCGCAGCAGTGGATGTACCGGTCATAACCTCCAGTCTGCTCCTCATACCAATTCTACTTCGCCAGCTTGCTCCTGCAAAAAAGATCGCCGTTTTGACAGCTGACACACGGCATTTGGGCGAAGAGCTATTGGGTGTCCAGAATGCGCGCGACCGTGAACGCTTGGTCATAGGAGGGATCGAAGGCGGCATTTACATGCGCAATACTTTGGCTCGTCCTCTCGTGCGAACTGATCTCGAACAGATCGAACATGAGGTTGGCGAGTGCATTGAACAACTGCGCGGCCAGTATCCCGAAGTGGCGATGTTGCTTTTTGAGTGCACCGGGTTCCCTGTCGTCTCGAAGGCTCTTCGGCGCAAAACAACGCTTCCGATCTATGACATCACGGACCTCTGCGCGCTGACGCTCAATGCAGTGCTCGGCCGGACCCCGACCTAGATCCCCGACTGCATTCAAGAAGGAATTAGCAATGAGCGTTGCAACGCTTCGATTTGAACTCACCGAATACAAAATGCGCCTGGAGAAGGCGCGTAACGCAATGGAACGGGCCGGGATCGATCTGTTGGTTGTTACCGATCCGGCCAACATGCACTGGCTCACCGGCTATGACGGATGCTCCTATTATGTACCCCAGTGCGTCGTGGTGACAAAGAGCGATGAACCGTTGTGGTTTGGCCGACGCATGGACGCAAATGGTTGCCGCCGGACCGCCTACATCAGCGAGGACAGGATCAAATGGTACGGTGACGAATACGTGCAGTCCGACACTCTTCACGCCATGTCCGCTCTGGGGGCGATCATTGTAGATGAAGGACATGGCTCATCGGTCATTGGTGTAGAGAAAGATAGCTCTTGCTTTTCCGCCGCATCGTTCGAGGCCCTTGCGGCGTCGTTACCGAACGCAAGATTTCAGAAGGCCGACAGGCTTATAAATTGGCAGCGGTTGGTGAAGTCACCTCGAGAGATCGAGTATTTGCGCGGTGCGGGTAAAATCGTCGAGGCTATGTATCAGCGGGTTTCCGAGGTGTTGTGTCCTGGGATCAAGCAGTCTGACTTGATTGCCGAGCTTTCGTACGTAGGAACACGCGGGGTCGACGGCTATTGGGGGGATTATCCGGCCTGCGTACCGAACCTGGGAGCCGGTGCGGATGCCTCGGCGCCGCACCTCACATGGACCGATCAGCCAATACGCGGTGACGAAGCCATATTCTTTGAGTTCGCGGGCGTGCACAAGCGCTACCACTGCCCGCTTTCAAGGACATATTATCTCGGCAAGCCGACTGTCCAGATACGAGACGCAGAAGCTGCAGTTCTGGACGGCATGCAAGCGGGACTTGAGAGGGCGGTAGCCGGCAATTGCTGCGAGGACATCGCCAAAGCCTATTCGGGAGCGTTGGCGCGGTACGGTTTCGAGAAGACAAGCCGATCCGGTTACCCCATTGGCATCGGCTATCCTCCGGCCTGGGGAGAAAACTCCGCAAGCTTCCGACAAGGCGACAGGACGGAACTGCAGCCGGGCATGGCGTTTCATTTCATGTCAGGGTTGTGGTACGGCGACTGGGGCATCGAGATCACAGAAAGCTTTCTTATCACTGAAGGTGAGGTCGAGTTTCTCTCGAGCGTTCCTCGTAAGCTGCTCGTTATAGACTGAAATCGACGTCTGAATGCCGCGGGTATTATCCAACGCAGCCGTTCGCTTTTGCCGACCGGAAGACTTGGGTAATTTGAGGATGTCTGCTGCTTGCTCTGGGTAGATCGAGGTACACGCGAGAGTGGCGCCACGATAGAAATTTGATCTTGGTTCCGACAAGCATTCTGTGGTGTCGGATCAAAGTCGGGCGATGGCTGTCTTCGCGCGCATGTCCGATCAAGGAGGCCGTTGCGCCCAGCCGGACGCAGCACGCAATTACACCCGCGCTCACTGCATTGCCAGATACTGCGTGATCACCTCGTGCACCACTCAAGCCGCAACTCAGCCTGCTAATTCGATCCGTCAGACATGGCCAACCCGCAGAGGCGACTCATCGATACGTAAAAACCATTCGGCGGTCTTAGCGGGCGGAATATCTGCCAGAAAGCTCACTTGTCGTTTGAAACGAATGTTGCATATTTGTGTGTATGAGACATATAAATCATAGTTTAGTCAGGGAGAAGCGGCATGACAGCCATCAGTCAGGATCAGGTCGAGGCCGGTGCACCAAACGACGTAGATCTTCGTTCACCACGAACTGCCGACTCACAACAAGAACGGCGAGCACTCTTCCGCTTGGACCTCGATGCGGTTGTTGAAGGTAGGCACAAACTAGGCGATTTGAACTCGGTCTATGTGCCCGCAAACGACGGCGTAAGGATAGCCCTGGATGTCACCCGTCCGATGGGTGATACCGTTGACAGCAAACGCGACACTATCTTGGTGATGACGTGCTACGGGCGGGGAAAGAAGCGCGAACCCTCGAATTCTTATGCCGATTTATTTGTCCCGCATGGCTACGCAGTTGTTGTTGGAGACGTGCGTGGTACCGGGGCCTCCTTCGGGGTCTGGCCCGGCCACCGCTCACGCGAGGAGATCCTGGACTTCAGCGATATCTTGGATTGGATCGCAGAGCAGTCTTGGTCCACTGGTAACGTGGTCGCCTATGGGCTGTCTTACACGGCGAACTCCGCAGATCTGATCGCCTCGAGAAACCACTCTGCGCTGAAGGGAATCGTCCCGAGATATGTCGATTACGATATCTTTTTTGAGACTTGGCCTGGCGGTGCTCCCAACCTCACGCTCGACAGGTGGAGCGAACTGGTCGAATCGCTGAACAGGGATCAGAACAGCAAAGATAATTCTAATCGCTCCAGCAATCTCCGAGCGGGCATTCGTCCAGTTGGAAGCGAGGCGGAATTGGCCGCGGCCTTGCTCGAGCATGGGCAAGCACCTTCCTTCATATCCGTGAGCACAGTCACTTGTAGGGAAGAATGGTTGAGCAAGATTTCTGGATTTGATTTTTCGCCGCAAGCCGCCGCGGACCTTATCTCCAAGTCTGGCGTCCCAATGCAAAACTGGAGCAGCTGGTTCGATTCCGGGGCGGCGCAGGGCTCAATTCGACGCTTTCTGCTTCAGTCAAATCCGATGAATGTGATCATCGGACCTTGGAACCACTGTGGCCGCAAAGCTTACGACCCGCTCCGTCCCGACGTTGACGATCTCGTTCCAACCATGCAGTGCCAGCAGGCAAATGACTTTCGTTTCGTGAATGGGTGTTTCAACGGCGAAGCTGTAAGCCAGCCTGATAAGGTCATCCACTACTACACGTGCGGCGAGGGTGTCTGGAAATCGACGCGCTCGTGGCCAGTCCCGGCCACGCGCCAACGCTGGTACATTGCAAGTGGCTCGCGCCTGTCTTCCTTGCCCGAGGAAAGCGGCTTCGACTTGCTGCAAGTCGACCGTGAATTTCGGGACGTGCTGACTAACAGGTGGGACACCAACGGCGGGATTGGGACTGGCGAAGTAGATTACGACGATCGGCAACAGTATGCGGCCGCACGTCTGACCTACACCAGCGCACCATTGGAACGAGACCTCGAAATCACCGGACACCCCATCGCGGAGTTGAATGTCTCCTCGACTCGCGAAGATGGTATCTTCTTCGTCTATCTTGAAGCGGTAAGCCCGGATGGGGTTTCCTGCTATCTCACAGAGGGAGTGTTGCGCGGACCCCACCGCAAAGTCTGGAAGGGTTCCCCTTTCAGTGTTCTAGGTCCGCAGCAGAGCTACTTGAAGAGTGATGCCGAGCCGCTGGTACCCGGTCAACCAGCAAAGTTGGCATTTACGCTGCTTCCTATATCGGCGCTCCTGCCGGCCGGCTACAGGTTGAGAGTATGTCTTGCGGGAAGTGAGAGCACTTCATTCGCCAATGTGCCCTCGGACGGAGACGCGCCCGAACTCCAATTTTATCGCGGCGTGGAAGGTTGCTACATCGACGTCCCGGTTGTTGAACGGTGAACATACCGGGTCGTGTTCGGTAGGAACGGCCCGTCAGGGCAGAATGCAGACCTGAGATAAGCGGTATTGGAATCCTAGGACGGGCGGGCAGATTACTCGTATTGCAGCAATAGCCCGTCGACGGAGGACCTCAGTTGGATCAGAGCTGTCGCTTAAGCTCTAGCTTTCGATAGGGAACACGAAGCCGGCTTTCACTCGATCCATGACCACCATTGTCTTGAATCCTTTGATGTCATTGTTCTCGTAGAAGAAGCGTCGGGTGAATTGTTCGTAGTCTTCCATGTCCTTTGCAGTGACCACGAGCAGGAAATCGGCATCGCCGGTGACGTAGTACCCAATCATGACCTCGCGCGTCTTTCTGATTGCGGATTTGAAACGATCGATGATGTCGGCGCGCTCGCGCTCAAGAGATACGAGAACCACAACGGTGACCTGTCTGCCGACGGCTTTCGGGGAGACGATCGAGACGTCGGCTTCAATAACGCCTTCGGCGCGCAGACGCTTGAGCCGACGCTGGCAGGCAGTCGGCGAAAGGTGTGCTCGCTCGGCCAGTTCCTCGGACGTGAGCCTGTTATTCTCTTGTACGGCACTGAGAAGCACAATGTCGGCGCGATCGAGTTCCATATTTGATCAGTCCTGCAAGAATGAGAAAATTACGCAGGAATTCTGCATAGACAGTGGGATGTTTGCAGTCAACCGGCGGCGGCTTACCTGCACATTGATAAGCCAATTGAGGGGCGAACCGTCCGGCTGGCGCATAGCGTGACCTCGACCGTTCCATGAGATGATAGCAGCTAGGGAAGGACATTTCAGTGACCATCAACATTAAGGACATCGCCGAGAAGGACCGCAACTCGGTCCTGCATCCGTTCACGCAGCTGAAGGACTTTGCCAGCGGCAAGCTTGGCGAGCCGACGATTGTCGAGACGGGGAAGGGCATCCGGATCCAGGACGCTTACGGTAACCAGCTCATTGATGGCTTTGCCGGCCTTTACTGCGTCAATGTCGGCTATGGCCGAACCGAGGTGGCCGAGGCGATCTCGCGCCAAGCCTACCGGCTTGCCTATTACCACTCTTACGCCGCTCACACGACCGACGAATTGGCGATCCTTTCTGATCGTCTGGTGAAGATGGCGCCGGGCAAGATGAGCAAGATATTTTACGGTATGTCCGGTTCGGACGCCAACGAGACCCAAGCCAAGCTCGTCTGGTACTACAACAACCTGCGTGGCAAGCCCACGAAGAAGAAGATCATCTCACGCGAGCGCGGCTACCACGGATGCAGCGTCGTCGCAGGCTCGATGACCGGCATGAGCTTCTACCATGATCACATGGACCTTCCCCTGCCTCAGATCACCCATACCGGCGTGCCGCATCACTACTGGGGCGCCAATCCTGGCGAGACCGAGCGGGAATTCTCCGCGCGCCGGGCTCTTGAGCTCGACCAGCTCATCGAACGGCTTGGGCCTGACAATGTCGGTGGTTTCATTGCTGAACCCGTGCTTGGTACCGGCGGTATCACGCCGCCGCCGGAAGGCTATTGGGAGGCCATTCAGCCGGTGCTTAAGAAGCATGATGTGCTGCTGATCGCCGACGAAGTCATTACCGGTTTTGGCCGCACCGGCTCGATGTTCGGCTCGCAGCATTATGGCATCGAACCGGACCTGATCACGGTTGCCAAGGGCTTGACCTCTGCCTACTTCCCGCTCTCGGCAGCGATCGTCGGCGAGAAGGTCTATCAGGTGCTGGAAGACGGAGCCGACAAAGTCGGCGCCTTCTCGCATGGCTATACCTACTCCGGCCATCCGATCGGCGCAGCTGCGGCCAATGCCGTGCTCGATATTGTCGAGAAGGAAGATCTGCCGGGGAACGCTCGCGACGTGGGCGCCTATTTCCAGGCGCAGCTCAAGGAGAAGTTTGCTCAGCTGCCGATCGTCGGCGAGGTGCGGGGTATTGGCCTCATGGGTGCCATCGAGTTCGTCGGTGACCGCGAGAACAAGACCCGTTTCGATCCGTCGCTGAAGGTTGGTGCACGCGTGTCGAAGGCAGCTCGCGACGGCGGCCTTATCGCCCGCGCCATGCCGCATGGCGACATCCTCGGCTTCGCACCGCCACTGGTCACCACCAAGGAAGAGATCGACGAGATTGTCTCGATTGCCGAGAAGGCAGTGCGCTCGGTCATGGACGACCTGGTTCGCGACCGCCAGAAGCTCTGATTGATATTTTAGCCCTGGCGGTCGGTGATGCCGGCCGCCAGGGCTTGTGATCAACGACTGCATAAAGCCGGAACAGGGCAGGGTGCCGCCTTTGCCTTGAGGTTAAACGCGACCCTCCGACGGGGGGCCATGAGGAATAGAGGACCTGGTAATATGACTGCCGCGAAACTCCACGTCAAAACCAGCCTGGCGCCGATCTCTGTCCACAGCCCCTATGACGGCGCGCTACTTGGAACGGTCGAGGCAACCGACCCTGCCGAGATCGATCGCCTGCTGGCAACTGCCCGCCGCGGCGCCGAGATCTCGCGCAATCTGCCGCGGCACAAGCGGGCGAGCATCCTGGAAGGGGCCGCTCGGATCATCGAAAGCCGCAGCAACGCCTTTGCCGAAACCATTGTTCGCGAAGCCGGCAAGACGATCATCCAGGCGCGCAAGGAAGTGTCCCGCTGTGTCAATACGTTGAAACTGTCGGCGGAAGAAGCAAAGCGCAACGCCGGCGAGATCGTACCCTTCGATGCCTTTACCGGCTCGGAGCAACGCCAGGGCTGGTTCACCCGTGAACCGCTCGGTATCATAACCGCTATTACACCTTACAACGATCCCCTGAACCTGGTCGCTCATAAGCTCGGCCCGGCGATCGCCGGCGGCAATGCGGTTCTGCTTAAGCCATCGAACCTCACTCCATTCTCGGCGATCAAGCTGGTCGAAGCACTACGGGAAGCTGGCCTGCCCGAGGAGGTCATCACCATCTCGCATGGTGACAGAGAACTGGTGACCGCAATGATCACTGCACGCGAGGTGAGAATGGTGTCGTTTACCGGCGGTTTTGCCACCGGCGAAGCCATCAGCCGCTCGGCTGGCCTGAAGAAGCTTGCCATGGAGCTCGGCGGCAATGCGCCCGTTATCGTCATGAGTGATTGCGACTTCGAAAAGGCAGTCGAAGGTTGCGTCTCCGGCGCCTTCTGGGCGGCTGGGCAAAACTGCATCGGTGCTCAGCGCATCCTCGTCCAGGTCGAGCTCTACGACCGCTTCCGCGATGCCTTTGTTGCCGCGACGAGCAAGCTCAAGGCGGGAAATCCGCTGCAGGAAGACACAGACGTCGGTCCGATGATCTCTGCCCAAGTCGCGGAACGCGCCGAAGCCGCAGTCAACGAAGCCGTCGCTGCAGGCGCCAAGCTGCTATGCGGCCAACGACGGGAAGGATCCCTGTATCACCCGACGGTATTGGAAGGCACGCCGCCGACCTGCCGCCTTTGGCATGAGGAAGTATTCGCGCCGGTTGTCATGCTCGCGCCTTTCGACACGCTCGACGAGGCGATCGAGATGGCCAACGATCCAGAATACAGCCTGCATGCGGGCATCTTCACCAATGACATCAACGTTGCGCTCGATGCGGCCAAACGCATCGACGCTGGCGGCGTAATGATTAACGACTCCTCCGATTACCGCTTCGACGCCATGCCCTTCGGCGGCTTCAAATACGGCAGCATGGGCCGGGAAGGCGTGCGCTTCGCCTATGAGGATATGACCCAGCCGAAGGTCGTTTGCATCAATCGTGGGTGACCACCCGCACGCGAGGCGGGTTCTTCGCCGACAACAAGCGCACGCGAAAAGCTGCCTATGCCAGACTTAAAGGGGAGATTATGAACAAGATTTACGAGAGCCCACAGGCAGCCCTTGATGGCTTGCTGTTCGACGGGATGTTTCTCGCGGCCGGCGGCTTCGGTCTTTGTGGTATTCCGGAGCTTTTGATCGCTGCCATCCGCGAGGCTGGCGCGAAGGACCTGACGATCGCCTCGAACAATTGCGGCGTCGACGACTTCGGCCTCGGCGTGCTTTTGAAAACGAAGCAGATCAGAAAGATGATCTCGTCCTATGTTGGCGAGAACGCCGAGTTCATGCGGCAATATCTGAGCGGCGAACTGGAGCTGGAGTTCAATCCGCAGGGGACGCTCGCTGAGCGCATGCGAGCAGGCGGCGCCGGCATTGCTGGCTTCTACACGAAGACCGGCGTCGGCACGGTCGTTGCCGAGGGCAAGGAATTGAAGACCTTCAACGGCGAGGTCTATGTACTCGAGACCGGCATCGTTGCCGACCTGTCGATTATCAAGGCGTGGAAAGCAGACACGACCGGCAATCTTGTCTTCCGCAAAACTGCCCGCAATTTCAATCCGCCAGCCGCTACCTGCGGCAAGATCTGTGTTGTCGAGGTCGAGGAGATCGTGCCGGCTGGCAGCCTCGATCCCGATCAGATCCATCTGCCAGGCATCTACGTGCATCGCCTGATCCAGGGCAGACACGAAAAACGCATTGAACAACGCACAACGCGCGCGGCGGCTTGAGGTAAGGGGGAGAGACAGATGGCTTGGGACAGGATCCAGATGGCAGCTCGGGCTGCTCGCGAACTACAGGACGGCACCTACGTCAATCTCGGCATTGGCATTCCGACGCTAGTGGCCAATTATATTCCCGAGGGTGTCCATGTGACGCTGCAGTCGGAGAACGGCCTGCTCGGTATCGGTCCGTTCCCGATCGAGGACGCGGTCGACGCGGACTTGATCAACGCTGGTAAGCAGACGGTGACGACACTGCCGCACTCGGCCTTTTTCGACTCGGCACAGAGCTTTGCGATGATCCGCGGCGGCAAGATTGCCATGGCTATTCTCGGCGCCATGGAAGTCGCCGAGAATGGTGACCTCGCCAACTGGATGATCCCCGGCAAGCTCGTCAAGGGGATGGGCGGCGCAATGGACCTGGTCGCTGGAGTCAAGCGCGTGGTGGTCGTCATGGATCACACGAACAAGGTTGGCGACTCCAAGGTGCTGAAGGCCTGCACCCTGCCGCTGACCGGCAAAAGCGTGGTTGACCGGATCATCACCAATCTCGGCGTGCTCGATGTGGTCGAAGGCGGCCTGAGGCTCGTGGAGCTCGCCGATGGCACCACTGACAGTGAACTGCGCGCCGCAACAGACGCGACGATCGTCAACTGATCCGGCGCTCTGCGTCCGAACTATTCCAAACCCACCAAAAGCGGAGGAGCTGTCATGAGCACCCCATCCATCGTCATCGTCAGCGCGGCGCGCACCGCGGTCGGTTCCTTCAACGGTGCCTTCGGCAACACACCGGCACACGAGCTTGGCGCCGCCGTCATCAAGGCTGTGCTCGAACGCGCCGGCGTCGAGGCTAGCGAGGTCGATGAAGTGATCCTCGGTCAGGTGCTGCAGGCAGGCGAAGGCCAAAACCCGGCGCGCCAAGCCGCGATGAAGGCGGGCATTCCGCCAGAAAAGACCGCCTGGGGCATGAACCAACTCTGCGGCTCGGGCCTGCGCGCAGTCGCGCTCGGCATGCAGCAGATCGCAACCGGCGATGCGGAAATCATCATTGCCGGCGGCATGGAGTCGATGTCGATGTCGCCGCATTGCTCGCACCTGCGTGGCGGTGTGAAGATGGGCGACTTCAAGATGATCGACACGATGATCAAGGATGGCCTGACGGACGCCTTCTACGGCTACCACATGGGTATCACCGCGGAGAATGTCGCCCGCCAGTGGCAGCTGACCCGCGAGCAGCAGGACCAGTTTGCACTGGCGTCGCAGAATAAGGCCGAGGCCGCGCAAAAGGCTGGCCGCTTCGCTGACGAGATCGTTCCGTTCGTCGTCAAGGGCCGCAAGGGTGACGTCACCGTCGACCAGGACGAATATATCCGCCATGGTGCAACTCTGGAATCAATGACCAAGCTACGCCCGGCCTTCGACAAGGAAGGCACTGTCACCGCCGCCAATGCCTCGGGCTTGAACGACGGCGCGGCTGCAACCCTTTTGATGAGCGAGGCTGAAGCCGGGCGCCGTGGTATCCAGCCGCTGGCGCGTATCGTCTCCTGGGCGACGGCCGGCGTTGATCCGCAGATCATGGGCACAGGCCCTATTCCCGCCTCGCGCAAGGCGCTGGAAAAGGCCGGCTGGTCGGTCGGGGCTGTTGAACTCGTCGAAGCCAACGAGGCCTTCGCGGCGCAGGCGTGCGCCGTAAACAAGGATCTCGGCTGGGATACGTCGATCGTCAACGTCAATGGCGGCGCCATTGCCATCGGTCACCCGATCGGCGCCTCCGGTGCCCGCGTCCTCAACACGCTGCTCTTCGAAATGAAGCGCCGCGGCGTTTCCAAGGGTCTTGCGACCCTCTGCATCGGTGGCGGCATGGGTGTCGCCATGTGCGTGGAAGCGATGTGAGGGAGGCGTCTGTCATGACCGGTGCCCAGTATCGACTTAGCGGTGTCGCACTCGATTGCTCCTTCGGGACACGGGACACGCGCGTCGAGCGTGAACAGGCGCTGGCGATCATCGATCTTTTGGAAACCAACACCTTCACGCCGATTGGTCATGACGGCGGCCCCTATCGACTCAAGATCGAGACGGTGGACGGACGGTTGGCCCTGCACGTTGCAGAGGACAATGGGGTGCATATTGTCAGCCACTATCTCTCGCTTATCCCTTTCCGGCGGCTGATCAAGGACTATACGCGCATCTGCGAAAGCTACTACGATGCCATGTCCCGGCCCGGGCCAGAGCGTCTGGAGGCGATTGATATGGGCCGCCGTGGCATCCACAACGAAGCGGCCGAGCTTTTGAGAGAGCGTCTCTCCTCTAAAGTCAGCATCGACAAGGACACGGCGCGCCGCCTGTTCACGCTGATCTATGCGCTCCTCGCCCGCAATGCCGAGCATAGGATACTCTCGAGTTGAACAGCTATCAGATTGTTGCCCCTGACGGACGGTGGCCGGCGGTCAATAACTATGGAAGGAAGTACCAAGTGCATGCAACGTCACAACAGCCGGCTCCGATCGGCAAACACCATTTTCGAAATCATGCTCCTCAACCCGTGAGGGGCGCGTGATGCAGGTCAGCTCCGCAAGCTTTCTGGAAAGCGTCGATCAGAACTTCCGCCATGCCATGTCATTCCTTGATCTGCCGGAGGGATTGGCAGAGCGGATCATCCAGTGCAATTCGACCTATACGGTCCGCTTCGGTGTGCGTCTGCGCGGCCGCATGTACAGCTTCATCGGCTGGCGCTCGGTCCACAGCGAGCATTGCGAACCGGTCAAGGGCGGTATCCGCTACACATCCAATGCCGATGCCGAAGAGGTCGAGGCATTGGCCGCGCTGATGACGCTGAAATGCTCGCTCGTTGACGTTCCCTTCGGCGGTTCCAAGGGCGCGCTGAAGATCGATCCGCGCGAGTGGACACCGCAGGAACTCGAGCGCATCACCCGCCGCTTTACCCAGGAGCTCAACAAGCGCGGTCTGATCGGTCCGGGCGTTAACGTTCCGGCTCCCGATATCGGCACCGGCGAGCGCGAAATGGCCTGGATGATGGATGAGTTCCGTCGCGCCAATCCGACCGATGTCGTCAATGCCCGCGCCTGCGTCACCGGCAAGCCCTTGTCGAAGGGCGGCATCGCGGGCCGCACAGAAGCGACGGGCAGGGGCGTCCAATTCGCCATCCAAAGCTTTCTTCGCGACACTCGAACAGTCGGGCTCGACGGTCGACGCGATCTGAAGGGCGTCTCAGTCATCGTGCAAGGCTTCGGGAATGTCGGCTATCACGCCGCCAAGTTCCTGTCCGAAGAGGACGGCGCACGCATCACCGTTGTTGCTGAACGTGACGGCTACGTCACCAATACCGAGGGTCTACCTATCGAGGCGCTCAAGCAGCATCAGATCCGAACCGGCAGCATTCTCGGCTTTGAAGGCGCCAAGTCCTTTGTCGGCGATATGACCGGCATCGAACAGCGCTGCGACGTTCTCATTCCAGCGGCGATGGAAAATGCCATTCATGTCGAAAACGCGGAACGCATCAAGGCACACCTGGTCGTGGAGGCGGCCAACGGTCCCGTCAGCTTTGAGGCGGACAAGATTCTGCGCTCCCGCGGTGTGACCATACTTCCGGATCTCTTTGTCAATGCCGGTGGCGTCGTCGTCAGCTACTTCGAGTGGGTTAAGAACCTGACGCATATTCCCTTCGGCTTGATGGAACGGCGCCGGCGCGAGCGGCGCAACCAGACAATCGCTGCAGCGCTCGAGCAGATGACGGGCAAGGAGTTCCCGGCCGACATCCGCGACGAGTTCCTCGAAGGCGGCTCAGAGATCGACCTTGTTCGTTCGGGCCTCGAAGATGTCGTGCGCAGCACCTGGGCCCGCATCGGCGATCTCATGGAGAAGCAACCGGAACTCGGGGATTATCGCACCGCGGCTTATGTTGCCTCGATCCGACAGATTGCCGAAGCCTATGAGGCAATCGGTATCTGATCGGATAATCCATTGATTGGCCGCCGGGCTTCGCCAAGGCAGAACGAAACGCTTGGCGATTGTGCGGTGGCCTGTTCCTATCCAACGCCGGGGACGGATAAACAACGTCCCTGCTACATATGCCAGGAAAAGCTCCCGGCGGGTTAATAATAGGCCGCGGCGGATTCCTGCGTTTCTGTCGGCAACATTGCAGGCTTACGCGTTATTTGCACCGAGAACGCCGTCATGCGTCAGTCAGCTTGACGTATGATCGGTTTCGGTCGAGTTCCTGTCATGGCTACTGTTGCCAGTGACGGCACACAAATGCGCCTCCCAAGCAACTAGGCTGCCGTTGGACAGGTCCCGACGGCAGCGACTTTTTGTGCGCAAGTTGCCCGTTTTCACATCGTTGGCCTGCCCGCCATCCTGCCGCTATAGGCCACCCATGCAGACATACTTCATCTCGAGATAGTCCTCTAGCCCGTGCCGGGAACCTCACGCCCGATCCCCGACTGCCTGATCCCGCCAGACAACATGCGACCTGTGTTGATGCCAACCATGCCATATTCCAGCGCTTCAGCGACGCGCCACACCCGCTTGAGGTTGGAAGCGTAGAAGTAGGCCGCCAAGCCTTAGATTGTATCGTTCGCGTCGTGAACTACGTCATCGGGGTCGTCGAAGCGAATGAGTGGTGCATGCGGTCCGAACGTCTTTTCTTGGGCCACACGCATTGTTTTGTCGACGTCCGTGATCACAGTTGGTTCGAAGAATGTTCCAAAGGATGCAGAGCGGCTACCGACACAGCGAACCATTGCCGCCTTTTGCACCGCATCCGTGTTGTGCAATTCAATCTTTGTGAGCGCGTCCTCGTTGATCAACGGACCAATCATCAGGATCAAATCAGTCGCCGACCTTTAGCAATCGCAGGCGCTCGGTGAACCTTTCAGCGAATTCAGTATAGACGCGGGACTGAACGTAAATCCGCTTGGCGGATATGCAGGTCTGTCCCGCGTTGCGGAATTTTGCTTGGATTGCTCCGTCAACCGCAGCATCGATCTCGGCGTCGTCGAAGACGATAAAAGGGGCGTTGTCGCCGAGTTCGAATCTGATGCGCTTTATCACTGGCGCATGAGCAACCGGCCGACCTCTGTCGGATCGGTAAAACTGATCTTCGCACCTTAGGTTTGAGCAGCGCTCGCGGCCAATCACGTCACCTTCCTACGCATAGATTAGGGACAATACGCCATCGGGGAATGTTATCCCGATGAACTCTGTCTGGTCCGAAAGTCCGACCGCGCCTTGCCCGTTCTACGTCGGCCTCGCCGCCCTTGATGCAGGTAGCATCCGGGTCGACGCCGTTTCGGCTGAACCTGCAGGTTGGCGATGTCAACCATACACTGATCTTCGGCCCGACTCTGCTGAAAAGTTCCTTCACAGAAGGCCATCATGCTGAAGAGACTGTCGACGTCCGGAGTGTAAAGCGCCTGGCAATGGGAGAAAATCGCGTCGAATGTCTCACATGCAGCCATGTGAAACAATCGTTGCAAACGGCGAAAAAGGGGCTTATGACGGTTTACTGCTGATGCAGTTCCGGACCATGCAGTGTGGCAAAAGCAGAGGTCGCAGGAGGCGGCTAGGCATGCCTGAAGGGAAGGTATCCGTTCGAGTTACTAACTGATTGCAACTTCGACTTCCATCAAAGGATGCAATCAATACTTGCATATAGAGCTTCCAACAAGAAAAGGGGAATAGATAATGATCATATCTCGACGCAATGCGCTGAAATTGGGTGTGGCAGCCGGAGCATCACTCTCCATTCCATCCATCCTCCGCGCGCAAACAACTTCAGCCGACGAAAAAAACATCCGTATGGTTATGGGCGACGCCCTAACTGCTTTCGATCCAATCTTCACCTCCAGTGACGTCACGGCCAGCCATGCTATGGCCATTTATGATACGCTGTTCGCCTTAGACTTGCAGCTTCAGGCGCAGCCCCAGATGGTGGAAACATGGACCCTATCTGAGGACAAAAAGACGTACACGTTTCAGCTGAGGGAAGGCCTGGAATGGCATGATGGCACACCAGTTACTGCGGGAGACTGCGTGGCTTCGGTTCGAAGATGGGCTCAGGTCGATGCCGGTGGACAACTCATCATGTCGCGGGCACAGGACATTTTGAAGAAGGATGACAAGACGTTTTCGATCGTTCTGAAGGAGCCGCTGCCAATACTGATAGACATCCTCGGCGCATCCAGTGGATATTACCTTGCTATAATGCGTGAGCAGGATGCAAAGCTGGCTGCTACTGAGCAGGTAACCGCAAACATCGGCTCGGGACCGTTCAAATTCAACCTGGAACTGGCTCGGCCAGGTGCCAGCTTCACCTATGATCGTAACGAGGCTTACGTGCCGCGGAAAGGACCGCAGGATGGGTACGCAGGCGCGAGGATCGCAAAAGTAGATCGGGTCGTTTGGGATCAAATCTCAGATCCGCAGACTGCTGTAGGCGCTCTGCAGGCAGGTGAAATAGATTTCATCGAACGGCCCAGCGCAGATCTGTTTCCAGTTATTGGAATTGACCCGAACCTAGAGCTCCAAGTGTTGAATGAATCCGGCCAGGACTGGTGCCTGCGAATGAATTTCCTTCAACCGCCATTCAACAACGTGAAAGCGCGCCAGGCGGTTCTCCACCTGCTCGATCAAGAAGCGTTCTTGCGCGTAATCGCTCCGGATCCGCTCTACGGCACTCCCGTAACGTCGATTTTTGGCAACACCACGCACTACTCGAACGACGAAAATACCGGTTGGTTCAAGAAGGGTGGCGATGCGGCGAAAGCCACGCAACTTCTAAAGGAAGCGGGGTATGCGGGCGAAAAAGTCATAATTCTTCAGGACTCCACCCAGCCGGCACACAGGGATGCCTCGCAACTTCTCGCAGACTCCCTTCGAAAAGTCGGGATGAATGTTGAACTCGCTGCCAGCGACTGGGGTGGGCTTTCTAAGCGCCGAACGAACAAAGGTCCCGTTGAGAGCGGCGGTTGGAGTATGTTTATGACCACCGATACCGACTTCCTGATGAGCGATCCGACATCGCAGATCTTCATGAATGCAGGTGGTGAAAAGGCTTGGTATGGCTGGCCGAAGAACGAGGAGTATGAGGCACTCCGGGCTAAGTGGCCGGACGTCGAAACTCTAAAGGAGCGTAAGGTGTTGGCCCGACAAATGCAGAAAATCTGGTGGGATTTCGTCGGCGATATCAGACTTGGACAAGAACTGAGGCCGGTCGCCCGGCGCAAGGAACTCACCGGTATTGTCGGCATGCCTATTAACCGTGTCGCATTGTGGAACATGGAAAAGGCGTGAGTCCATGCTGTTCTACATCATCCGCAGGATGATCTCGGCCATCGCCGTCATGGCGATGGTCGGAGCGTTCATTTTCCTGCTTGTCCGATTTGCGCCCGGCGACCCCGCCGTCATTATCGCCGGTCCAACGGCGACGGAAGCGGTCGTCGCCGGTATCCGCGACCAGATGGGCTTGAATGATCCTTTGGCGGCCCAGTTCATGCGTTGGGTTCAGGAAATTGTTAGCGGCAATCTCGGAACCTCAATATTTTCTGGACTTCCTGTTAGTGAGCTCATTGCTCAACGCCTACAGCCCACTATCTCGTTATCACTGCTGACGGCGCTTCTTTCAATACTCGTTGGGGTTTCCTTCGGCGTGCTTGCCGCTTGGCGTGCTGGGGGCTGGGCAGACCGCTTTCTGATTGGTTTCTCGGCAGTTGGTTTTTCTGTCCCGGTATTTGTGATCGGCTATTTCCTCGTTTACGTCTTTGCGATCCAGACTCATTGGCTGCCTGTCCAGGGGTATAAGCCGATAAGTCAGGGTATGACAGCTTGGCTTGTGCACTTAATCCTGCCAACACTAACCTTAAGCCTTGCATACATTGCTTTTATTGCCCGGATCACCCGGTCAAGCATGCTTGAGGTATTGTCAGAAGATTATATGCGAACGGCCGCAGCCAAAGGCGCATCGTCCTATGCAATGCTGTTTCATCATGCCTTGAAAAATGCTGGCGTTCCGATCCTTACAGCGATTGGATTGAGTTTCGCCGGTCTCGTCGGTGGCGTCGTCCTTACGGAAACGGTGTTCAACATACCAGGCATCGGTCGCTTGGTTGTCGATGCCATCAACGGGCGGGATTATCCCATCATCCAAAGCGTTCTAATTATCGTCTCGGGCCTTTATGTCCTGATCAATCTCATGGTCGATCTTGCTTACACGCTCATCGACCCGCGAATCCGGTACTGACATGGCTATCTCAACAACACCAACACAATCTGGCGCTCAGGCTCAATTTCGGATCTCAGTGCTTGCCCGACGCCACCCTCTGGTCCTAACTGGCGGTGGGCTCCTCGTTCTCCTGATCCTTGCTGCACTTCTTGCTCCGTTCTATGCAGGGGATCCGGGAAAGATGGATGCATTCGCTCGCCTCCAGCCTCCCTCCAGTGATCATTGGCTGGGCGCCGATAACCTCGGCCGCGATGTTCTGGTGCGGACCATTTATGGCGCGCGTATATCGCTCATGGTTGGGCTGGCGTCAGCTCTGGTAGCAGCCTTGGCTGGGCTGATGATCGGCATTGTGGCTGGCTACATCCGCGCAGTTGACAATATGGTCATGCGTTTCATGGACGCCTTGATGTCGATTCCGACCATTCTCCTGGCCATTGCGCTAATTTCGTTAACTGGTTCTGGAATCGGAATTCTGATCTTGGCAATCGCGATTCCCGAAATACCGGGTGTGACCCGGCTTGTTCGCTCGATTGTTCTAAGCGTGCGGGAGCGGCCATACGTCGAGGCGGCTGTTTGCGGTGGCGCTCGTCTTCCGAAGGTGTTGTGGCGCCACGTTCTTCCGAGCACTCTTCCGCCACTCATGGTTCAAAGTGCTATTGTCTGCGGAACTGCAATCTTGACCGAGGCCGGCTTGAGCTTTCTGGGCATCGGCGTGCCGCCGGAGATTCCCAGTTGGGGGAATATGATTTCCAGCTCGCGCCTTTATCTTTCCATCGCTCCGCTGACGCTTTTTGCCCCTGGCATTTGCCTTGCCCTTACGGTGCTGGCTGTCAATCTATTCGGGGACGGCTTACGCGATCTGTTCGATCCGCGCGCGAAGCGGAGGCGTTGATATGAAGATGCTGAATATTGTTGACAACGACGTCCTTCTTGACGTTCGCGATCTTGAAACGCACTTCTTTGGCGAAGACAGCATCACCCGCGCTGTCGGTGGCGTGAGCTTTCAGGTCCGAAAAGGCGAAACGCTCGGTGTCGTTGGTGAGTCGGGATGCGGAAAAAGTGTCACTTCTCTGTCCATTCTTCGCCTGCTGCCAAAGCTGACTGCTCGGACAGTTGGCGGAGAGGTTCGGTTCCACGGGCAAGACTTGCTAAAGCTTTCAGATCGCGAAATGCGAAAAATTCGTGGCAACAAGATTGCCATGATATTCCAGGACCCGATGACCAGCTTGAGCCCGGTTCACACTGTTGGGCGACAGATCGCCGAAGCCGTTGAGATACACACTCGGGTCTCGCGGTCGGAAGCAATGACGAAGGCTGAGGAGATGCTGCGTCTCGTCCGTATCGCGGACCCCGAGCGCCGGCTGAAGAACTATCCGCATGAGATGTCGGGCGGCATGCGTCAACGTGCAATGATCGCCATGGCGCTTGCCTGTTCACCGGAGTTGCTGATTGCCGATGAGCCTACGACGGCTCTGGATGTGACAATTCAGGCGCAAATCCTCAGATTGATCGTCGATCTCAAAGAACGCACGGGCACCTCGGTGATGTTCATTACTCACGATCTTGGCGTTGTGGCCGAGACATGTCAGCGCGTCATTGTGATGTACGCCGGGCAGATTGTTGAGCAGGCGATGGTCATCGATCTCTTTGCGCGACCCATGCATCCCTACACCAAGGCACTCATGCGTTCTGTTCCCGACAGGCGTCGGGGAAAGGAACGTCGTCTGCCGGAAATCCCAGGGATCGTACCCAGTCTGCGCGCCCCTATCATCGGGTGCAGCTTTGCCCCGCGGTGTTCGTTTGCGACGGACATCTGCAGGGAAAAAGCGCCAGTCCTGGAGGAACACGGGCCGGGTCACGCCGCCGCCTGCTGGCATGTAGAGAAGGTGCTTAGGGTATGAACGGTCCACTGCTTACGGTCGAGAACTTGACGAAGCACTATCCGCTTGGCGGCGGATTTTCGAAGAGAAACACTCCGGTAATCAGGGCAGTCCAGGACGTATCATTTTCCCTCGAGGCAGGTGAGACCCTCTGCATCGTCGGTGAATCGGGCTGCGGCAAGTCAACGATCGCAAGGCTCCTTATGCGCCTTATCGATCCATCTGAGGGTCGCGTGCTCCTTGAAGGTATTGACATTGCTAGCCTGAAGAAACACGAGCTCCGAAATCAACGCCGTCGAATGCAGATGGTGTTCCAGGATCCCTATTCATCGCTCAACCCGCGGCTCTCGGCAGGCCAGATCATCACGGAACCAGTTGAGAATTTTCAGCGCCTGAGCCGAACGCAGCGGGAGGCGCTCGCGGCAAAGCTCCTGCAACAGGTGGGTCTTGCTCCGGAGATCATGCACCGGCTTCCCTCCGAGCTATCGGGAGGGCAACGCCAGCGTCTCGGCATAGCACGGGCATTGTCCCTTATGCCTGCGATCATCATAGCAGACGAGGCGGTTTCGGCTCTCGATGTCTCCGTCCAAGCGCAGATCCTGAACCTGCTTATGGATCTCCAGCAAGAACTGGGCATCGCCTTCGTCTTTATCTCTCATGACCTTGGCGTCGTCGAGCATATCGGTCACAAGGTGGCAGTTATGTATCTGGGGCGCATCGTGGAACTCGCCAGGTGCGAAGACTTATTTGCAAATCCTGTGCATCCCTACACCGAAACATTGATCGCAGCCGCCCCGGTTCCCGACCCAACTCACCGCGGTCTGGAAGCGCGCCTGGAAGGGGAAGTTCCAAGCCCCGTGAATCCGCCGACGGGATGTGCGTTTCACCCTCGGTGTCCACTAGCAGTCGACCGATGCAGACAGGACGTTCCGACATTGCATACGATGGCGGATGGTCGAGTTGTCGCATGTCATGTACGGGCTCCGACCATTCGTGAGAACTCTGACATTGTAAGCGAGGCACTGCTCCTTAGCCAGTGACCAGCTAGAGGGGCGTCTCCTGACGCCCTCAAATCTTACCCGAATGTACCTATGGCACCCCTAGCGTGCAGGCTATCTGGAGAATTTATGAACGCCGACCAAAATGCATATAGAGACGAACAAGGGCCAGAACTGAACAGCTACGACGTGGCGGGCTCTCTCGAAACCAATATCGCGGACGGCTTTACGCTTGTCGCAGTTGGCGACCTCATTGTGTCGCGGCGATTAACCAACAGCTGCCACCCAGGCTTTGCGCAAGTTGTTGAAATCTTGCAAGCCGCAGATGTGACCTTTGGTAACTTGGAAACCAACATCTTCGACATTCGCTCTTTCGAAGGAAGCCCGCAAGCAGAGTATGGCGGAGCGTATCATGTCAGCTTGCCAGAAACTGGGCCTGATCTAAGGACGATGGGGTTCAATCTGGTCAGCTACGCAAACAACCACGCTTTCGATTGGGGCGTAGAGGGCATGCGCCTTACGTGCCGCGCGCTCGAGGAAAATGGCATTGCCTACGCCGGTGTTGGCGAAAATCTGTCACAGGCTGGTGCCGCACGTTTTGTAGAAACAACCAAAGGACGGGTAGGGTTGGTATCGTCCGCATCCACGTTCACACCTATGTCACGTGCCTGCGACGGAGCGGGCGAAGCTCCGGGAAGGCCTGGCATCAACACTCTCCGATTGGAGAGGAGTATCGTTGTGGAGCCCAAAATGCTCGATAGCCTCCGGATGGTGCGCGATTCACTGCCGAACTTTGGGCGGTCCGGGAGACAGTCAGACCAAGTTAAGGTTGCGAATGTGACTTTCAGAGCCGGCGAGCGGCCCGGGTATTCCTATGAGCCTAATTCTAGGGACGTCGCGAACATCCTCCGAAACATTCGCCGCGGCAAGCAGTTTTCCGACTTCTGCATCTTTACAAATCACGGGCATGAACCGGGAAATTGGAGTGAAGAACCGGCGGATTACGAGAGAGAATTCGCACATCAGACTGTCGATGCAGGGGCTGATGCTTACATCGTACACGGACCGCACCGATTGCGGGGTGTCGAAGTCTATAAGGGTCGGCCGATATTCTATAGCCTTGGCAACTTCATGATGGACGATCTCCGGACCCCTGTGGGCGCTGACATGTACGAAGTCTATGACAAGGACTTGATCGACGCCACAGACGCTGACGTGACCGTGTCCGAAATGTTATCGGGCTACGAAACTTCACCCGGTTTCAGCGCCCCTGTATTCTATGAGAGCATCATTGCGGTAAGCCGCTTCGAGGAAAACAGACTCACCGAGTTGCGCCTGTACCCCGTTGAGCTCGGTCACTCCAAAAGGTTCGCGAACCGAGGAATCCCTAGTCTCGCATCTGCTGCGAAAGCCGAGATGATCTTGAACCGCCTGCAGAAACTTTCCGAGCCTTACGGCACAAGGATCGCTTTCGAGAACGGAGTTGGGGTGATCAGCCTGAGTGGTGGGACAGAATGAATAGCCTCGTGCTTAACAGCGGGAAAAATTCGTAAAGCTCCAGTTCAATGTTCATCCGGACACGCAAGCAAGCCCAAATGTAGTTGTCCTGAACTAGCCTGTCGGCCCGAGGTCAATGATGAGCACGATAGCCACCCCTAGCGCCTTCTAATGGCAACTCAAACGTCGAAACGAAAAAAGCACAACGTGCTGCCCAGCCTTCACAAGGGAAAGGACAGTTAAATGTCTAGGACGGAAGACTCTTGTTCTGCGGATCTGCCGGAAGCTAAGCTGCCGAGTCTGGAAAGAGTTTTGAACTGCGCGGACGCAAATATGCGCGTAAGCTTAGATCGGCTCTTTGAATTCCTGCGCATACCTTCTGTATCCTGCGAACCTCACTATGCGCCGACGATCAGAGTTCCATAAGTCTGGTGGGTTCAAGTTTGAAGCGCGACTTGCGAAAGATGCCAATGGGTTATCGCTCGCAAGGAAAGCGCAATGAGACACACCTACTCCCATATCGACCTGGATGAACGCCGCAAGATCGCTCGCTGGCGGACGGCCGGCATCAGCGTCGAGATTATCGCCGAGAAACTCGGGCGGCATCGCTCAACGATCTTTCGTGAGCTCAAGCGCAACACGTTCGTCGACAAACTGATACCGGATCTCAACGGCTATTACTGCGTGACGGCCCATGACATGGCTTGTGAGCGTAGTGCCAAGTTGCGAAAGCTGGCGCGGTTCTCACATGTGCGGCAGTCCGTGATCGACCGGATCCTGCACGGATGGTCGCCCCAGCAGATCGCTGGTCGCATGCGGCTGGAGCGTCATCCGATCTCGGTCAGCCACGAAACGATCTACAAGTTCGGCTATTCCGCAGATGGTCAGGCCATCAAACTGTGGCGGCACCTGCCGGAACACCGGGCCAGGCGCCGGCCGCGGCATGCTCGACGTCGACACGGCCAGCGCTTCAGCCCGGAATTGAACATCCTGCGCCGCCCGGACGTCGTTGCCGATCGCAAGCAGTTCGGGCACTGGGAATGCGACCTGATCCAGTTCCGCAAGAAATTCGGCAAGGCCAATGTGACATCGCTCGTCGAACGGGTCAGCCGCTTTGCGATCTTCCTTCGCAACAACGATCGGCAATCCCGGCCTGTCATGGACGGGCTGATCCGCGCGCTGCAATCCCTGCCCCATCTTGCCCGCCGCTCGATCACCTTCGATCGCGGCACCGAGTTCACCGACTGGCCGTATCTGCAAGCAAACATCGGCACCCAGACCTGGTTCTGCGATCCGCAATCGCCTTGGCAGAAAGGCACCGTCGAAAACACCAATGGGCGAGTTCGCAAATGGCTTTCGAGAGAGGTCGATCCCTTGTCGGTGACGGACGCAGACCTTCTTGCGGTCTGCAACCGGCTGAACTCAACACCGCGGAAATGCCTCGGCTACCGAACACCGGCAGAGGTCTTTCGAAAGAAATTGCTCGCCCAGATGAGACATGCCGGATAGCTTGAAGTGCTCCGCAAGTCGCGTCTCAGCATGAACTCACACATCTATTGGCTATGGAGGACCAGATCATATAGATTCCAACCGCGTTGCATTCAATCTGGAACCAGCACACGTAAGGCTCGACGTAAGACGCCGGCATCAACCGAGCCTCGTGACCCAGTGCCATGAGAACCCGAGCCCAGTGGTGTCCGGTCGCGCGAGCCTCGATTCCGATCAGGCACGGCGGCAATGCCTTAAAGAATCCAACGACATCGTCGCGGCGAAGCCTGCGGCGGCACACGATCGCGCCAGCACCATTGACTCCGTGAACTGCTTGGCGATATCCAGACCAATTGTGGTAATCTTCTCCATGGACGGCTCTCCCTTATGTGGCTTTCGACAGCCACACTTTGGCACATTGCGATGCCGGGAGCGGAGGCCGTCCACCACATCAGGTTATGGGATACCCAATTTGAACATTAAAATCCTTTCCGCATCATTCCGATTAACGCCCTCGGCTCTCTGCGTTGAGCTCGGCCTCATTGCCCATCGATAGTTTGGACCTTTGGCGTCCGGCGCGTGACGACCGCACGCGACATTGTCCGTGGCCTTGTCGGCTCCGCGAGTCAGATCGCCCTCAACCATGTGTTCAATTTACCCATCTAACTATCTGAACAAAGCAATTGGCATTATTTTAAGTAACTCTACGACCTGGCACGACCTTTGCTGGATTATGCCAAGCCTGGTTCGATGCTTTGAAAGTCACAGAAATCATGCAACGCGAAGACCTTCCTATAGCTGACTCGACGTTCGCCCCCCTCCGCAATGCGGCGTTCCGGTCGATCTGGACCTCCATACAGGTCGCCAATCTTGGATGGCTCGTACAAACGGTCGCAATTAGTTGGCTCATGGCGACGATTTCCGCATCTGACCTGATGGTCGCGCTCGTGCAGGCATCAACCACCCTACCGGCGTTCATCCTCTCGATCGTGGCTGGAGCAGTCGCAGACAATTTCAGCCGTCGATCGGTGATGATCGCTGGCCTTTCTCTGATCGCGCTTGCCTCCATCGTGCTGTCGCTTTCTGTCGGCTTTGGCTTTGTTGGTCCTTGGCTCATTCTCGGGTTAGGGTTTCTGGCTGGCAGCGGCTTTGCGCTGAATGAACCTGCCTGGCACGCTTCGGTGGGCGATATCCTCGACAAACGAGATATCCCGGCCGCAGTGACGCTTATTTCGGTCGGCTACAACATGACGCGTAGCATAGGAGCCGCTTTGAGTGGAGCGATTCTTGCCTTCCTCGGGCCGTTGGCCGCTTTCGGCTTTGCGGCAGTTACCAATCTGGCGCCTCTCGGCTCGGTGTTGCAGAATAAATGGCATGTACGTCCGTCTCCCCTACCGCGGGAACGGATCGCAACGGCCATTCACGATGGAATGCGGTTCACCGCTCTGTCGTCAGATATCAGGGCTGCGATCATTCGCGCGACCCTGTTCGGGCTCGGCGCCATTTCGATCCTCGCACTTCTACCGCTTGTTGCCCGAGATCGTCTGGCTGGTGGCCCCATCCTCTACGGCATTCTGTTTACCGGCTTTGGGACTGGCGCCTGCATCGCCGGATTGATCAACCAGGTCTTGAGGAAGGTGGTCCCGCAGGAGTGGCTGATGGCGCTTGCGTCAATCGCTTGCGCTCTCTGCTGCCTCTCGCTCGCCTTCACCTCCAACCCGATTATTGACACCCTTGCATTAGTTTTCGGCGGCGCAGGCTGGGTCATAACCTGGACCGGTTTCGATGTATGGGTCCAGCTGGCAAGCCCAAGATGGGTCGTTGGTCGCACTGTCTCCATCTATTATGCCTGCCATTCGGGCGGCATAGCAGCCGGCAGTTGGATTTGGGGCACCGTCGCCCAATCCTACTCCTTAGCGTCGTCTCTCGAATTGGCTGCCTGCGCCCTGTTTCTCGTAGGAGCTCTCGGGTTTGTTTTGCCAGTCCTTCTCGGTGCTGTTGGCGACCAGCAGGGCTCCGAGTTTCCAGCCCCGCGACTGGCGCTTGACCTGAAACCCCGCAGTGGCCCCATCGCAGCAAGGACAGTTTATCTTATCGGGGAGGAGAGCCTCGAGACCTTTCTTCGTCACATGCGGGCACGCCGGTTCGCCATGAGCCGAGCGGGAGCGCGTGATTGGACACTCCAGCAAGACCTTCGAATCCCCGCGCAATGGGCGGAGACATATAGCACGCCGACCTGGATGGACTTCATGCGGCTGAACCACCGGCTCTCGCCAGCGGATCAGCAGATATCGGAGCTTCTTTCCGCCCTGCATGAGGGCGACCGCCCCCCCCAAACCGACCTTGCAATCGAGCGAGCGACCGACGCGCAGCCAGTCGAGCGGGCGCGTTTCGCGTCCATGAGGTGATGTGCGTATGGAATCAGCCGACCATTGCAGCCGGGCTGATCCCTTGGAGGATCACAATGTCGCATATGACCCAACTGGTGTACCGCGTCAGCCCCACCTCACTGCAAGCTCGAGGGAAGATTGTGGCCACAATGCCGGCACGCTCCGCGCCGCCGGTTCAGGTGATCACGCCTTGGCCGTCATGCCTCGACAAATGTAGGACGGCCGGAGACCAGCTGTCGGGTTTGTCTGGGCCATGTTAGGTAATTCGCTTTCGTTTGGCTGCAGTCAACATTCTTGAAAAGAAAGCACAAATTCTCTTGCGAGGCTCGATCCGCCGGAGTGGCACGCGTTTTGCTCTAAGAGAGTGGGAACACAACGAAAGGTCAACAACCAATGGCAAAACGAGCACTCATCCTGATCGAGGGCCATAGGAGCAATGGTCCGCTCTACGTCCGAGAGGCCCAGCGTCTTGGTCTTCAACCAATTACCCTGGCGACTGATCCAGCTCAGTACGACTATCTTGCGGCAGAAGGCAGCGAGGCCATCCGGATCGATACCAACGATCTCGAGACGCTGATCCGCGAATGCTTTCGGCTGCGTGCGACCTGTGACATTGCCGGCATTACAGGCTTTGCAAACCCCGGCGAGTCGGTTTTTGTGACAGTTGGCAAGCTCTGCCGGCATTTCAATCTGCCGGGGCCCGACCCCGCGTCCATAGAACGATGCTGCGACAAGTTTGTTCAACGTCAGCTCCTCGCACAAGCCGGCGTTCCGATGCCGGCTTACCGCTTGGCAACAAATGCGAGAGACGTCGAAGGCGCTGCCGCGGAGATCGGCTTGCCGGTGATTGTTAAGCCAGCTATCGGCAGCGCCAGCAGCGGTGTCCGATTGTGCCGCACCGCCGACGAGGTGTCTGACCATGCGACTCATCTGTTGGGCGAAACGCACGTATGGCAGTCTTCACCCCGGATTCTGGTCGAAGAATTCGCTCAGGGATCATATTACGGCGCTAATACAATGGGAAATGAGGTCATTGCGGTTGGTACCGGTGCCTTCGGCCCTCCACCCCATTTCGTCTTTTGTGAATACCTCTTTCCGGCTCCGCTGACAGATGACGAACATGCGCGTATCGTGGATGTTTCGCTGAGCTGCTTGCAAGCTCTCGGTCTTGACTGGGGGCCAACCAACATTGAATTCCGATGGACAAGGGGCGGCCCAGTCGTCATTGAAGTCAATCCGCGCCTTCCGGGCGGGGAATCTGAACTGGTTCAGCTGGCGTACGGCATCGATCTCATCAATGAGCATATCAAGCTTGTGATCGGCGAGGAATGCGATCTGCGCGCAAGGCATTCCCGCACTGCAGCCGCGCGCTTCCTGGTTCCTGATCGCGATGGCATCCTCGATCGGATCGAGGGCACCGGTCTGGCGGCTGCTGTACCAGGTGTCGTTGATGTCCGATTTTATGTCGCACCCAACACTCCGATCGTCAGAAAAGGCGATGCCGGGGACACGATCGGACATGTCATCGCCGCTTCAACGAACTCAGCTCAGACGAAGGCGATACTTCAGCGCGCCGTGGACCTAATTGGCTGGTCGATCACACCATTTCCGGCCCTTGATGAATAGGACCGGTTCGCGCCGTTATCGCGCCTGGGCAGGCTATGCCCGGAAACAGGCGGTATTGGCTGTAGTCTCGACAAGAGACATGCAAGGTGTAGCCAAGGCCCGCCGAGATGCTAACTGCCAGCTTCGCCTTAAAGCTTGGTTGCCTGACGCAGCCGACCTGCGCACCTTGCTTAAACACAGTGAAGAAACTGCCGCGACCGTTTTTCCGGTCTCAGGCTGAGGGGGTCTAAATGAAAACCGATCGAACGAACCGAACCGATATCAAGGCCACCAAGCTCATTGAGGGGACGCGCGCGGTTGCTCCGTGGGAGCTGAAAGCCAAAAGCATCACTCTCTATAAGGTTACAGAATTCTATAGGGAACAGATCACCAACAGTGGCCATTACGATCAGCTCAAGTACATTGTCGAGCCCTCATTCGAAGAGTTCGAGAGCCCCGGCGACCTGGATACGAGTGGTGAGCACGACAACACGATCGTGCCCGGATTTCAGCACAAGTACGCCGCGACCGGGTTAGTGTTGGTAACTGACCGTTGCGCTTCATATTGCCGCTACTGCTTTCGCAAACGCATTGTTGGCAAAGACTCCGAGGAAGTCGCAACTGATTTTGCCCAGATCTCGCAATATATTGGCAGTCATCCTGAGATAACGAATGTGCTCCTGTCGGGCGGCGATCCATTCGTGCTCAGCACTTCCAAGCTCGACCAAATTCTCGATTATTTGCTGCCTATTCCACATTTGGATACCATTCGCATTGGCACAAAAATGGTCGCCTACGAGCCCAAACGGTTTGAGGATCCAACTCTAGCGTCTTTGTTCCAACGGATCCATGAAGCAGGTAAGGCCGCAGTTATCGTAACCCATTTCGACCACATCGGTGAAATCTCGGTCGATGCGGAGCGCAACATTCGATCGTTGCGCGCACATGGTGTGCAGTTCCTCAATCAGTCTGTGCTTCTCGCAAAGGTCAACGATGATCCCGACATCTTGGCTGAGACCTTCTCTAAGTGTCACCAAATGGGTGTCCGCCCCTATTACCTCTTTCAAGGCAGGCCGGTGAAGGGCGGGTCACATTTTCAGGTTCCCCTGCGCAGGGGAGTAGAGATCGTGCACGGAATCAGCCAACGTCTCAGTGGCATCCATAAGACATTCAAATACATCATGTCCCATTACACGGGAAAGATCGAGATCCTTGACCTTGGAGCAGATGGCCGCGTGTATATGCGCTACCATCAGAACAAGTGCTCGCAAGAGATCGGAAAGGTCTTCTCCCGACCATATCTGGAGGGCGCCTGCTGGTTGGACGATTTGCCCGAAGGATGAGACCGAAAGGTGCACAGTGCTAATAAGCGTACACCCAGATAACAAGTCGACGCCGGTTTGCGCTCCAAGTACATCATTGAACACAACGAAAGGTCAACAACCAATGGCAAAACGAGCACTCATCCTGCTTGAAGGTTCGAAGGGCAATGGTCCGCTCTACGTCCGAGAGGCCCAGCGTCTTGGTCTTCATCCAATTACCCTGGCGACTGATCCAGCTCAGTACGACTATCTTGCGGCAGAAGGCAGCGAGGCCATCCGGATCGATACTAACGATCTCGAGACGCTGATCCGCGAATGCTCTCGGCTGCGTGCGACCTGTGACATTGCCGGCATTACAGGCTTTCCTGGCTTCGAAGAGTCGCTCTATGTGACAGTTGGCAAGCTCTGCCGGCATTTCAATCTGCCGGGGCCCGACCCCGCGTCCATAGAACGATGCTGCGACAAGTTTGTTCAACGTCAGCTCCTCGCACAAGCCGGCGTTCCGATGCCGGCTTACCGCTTGGCAGCAAATGCGAGAGACGTCGAAGGCGCTGCCGCGGAGATCGGCTTGCCGGTGATTGTTAAGCCAGCTGTCGGCAGCGGCAGCAGCGGTGTCCGATTGTGCCGCACCGCCGATGAGGTGTCTGACCATGCAACCCATCTGTTGGGCGGGGCGCACGTATGGCAGCCTGCACCCCGGATTCTGGTCGAAGAATTCGCACAAGGCCCACTCTATAGCACTGATACCATGGGCAAAACGGTCATTGCGGCTGGCTTCGCCGAATTTAACCGCCTGCCGCACTTCGTCCCTTGCGGAAGCATGTTTCCGGCTCCGCTGACTGATGACGAGCATGCGCGTATCGTGGAAGTTTCGCTGAGCTGCTTGCAAGCTCTCGGTCTTGACTGGGGGCCAACCAACATTGAATTCCGATGGACAAGGCGCGGCCCAGTCGTCATTGAAGTCAATCCGCGTCTTCCAGGTTGGACCACACCTCGGCTCATTGAACTCGCCTACGGCATCGATCTCATCAATGAGCATATCAAGCTTGTGATCGGCGAGGAATGCGATCTGCGCGCAAGGCATTCCCGCACTGCAGCCGCGCGCTTCCTGGTTCCTGATCGCAATGGCATCCTCGATCGGATCGAGGGCACCGGTCTGGCGGCTGCTGTACCAGGTGTCGTCGATGTCAGATTTTATGTCGCACCCAAGACGCCGATAGTCATGAAAGGGGATTACCGGGATATGATCGGACATGTCATCGCCGTTTCATCGAGCCCAGCTCAGACGAAGGCGATACTTCAGCGCGCCGTGGACCTAATTGGCTGGTCGATCACACCATTTCCGGACCTTGATGAGTAGGACCAATTCGCGCGCTTACCGTGCCCGCGCAGTGCCCGAAATTCGCCTGACGGATGGCAGCTTACCTGCAAGCTCTTTCAATCCCCAAGACCGGATCCAGGTGAACGGACCGTGGATCTTCTTCAACAGCAGGGAACAGGGTTGGTCCAGTTCTCCTGAGCCCTGGCCCGCCGGAAGCAGGATCGTGGTGCAACCGCCGGCAGCGGCGACCGTATGTGAGGTTGTATATGCTCGAAGTGGCCGGCAGAAATATCGAACTCAGACTTGGATCCGAAATGAGGAAGCCAACATGCCACCTTTATGGCTGTTGACGCCAAACTCCTCATGTGAGAGAGATCCGGGCGCCGAACACCTTTCGTGCCAACATGCCACGGCCTACCGCGGCAGGAAGCCATGTCGTGGCTTGTCATGTGCGCGCTCGGTGCCGGCATATCCATTCCGCCGACCTCAGCTGCTAATTCTCCTCTCGGTGCTGCGGTTTGACCCCGCGTTACTACACGGACACCAATCATCATCCAAATTCGCTGACAGGAAGAGAAAATGGACGAGCCAATTCGCTAGCTCTTAATCGGCGGGAGGCCTTCGAAGAGTTCCTCCATGACGGGCGCATCGAGATAGACTCCCACTTGTTGAGCGTGCAATCAGGCCTCAGGCAATTGTCTGGAAGAGTATAGCCTATTTGCCGGAAATGACCGGCGGCGGAAGGACGTGGGCCACGCTCTCTACGCTCATCCAGTCCGCCAAGATGAACGAAGTCGGATCAGCTGGCTAGGCTGACGCAGACGCCTGCGTATCGCTGCAGGTTGGCATCGAGCGAGATCGACGCTCTGATGCCGTGGAACTTCAAGAAGTCAGGCACCGAGCCAAGGCTGATATGCGCATCCGTCCGAAATATTGCACGTAGATTTGGCAGGGTTAACAGTTCCATAAGATATCTTATGCCACTTTTGCATGTAAGGGCTATTTAGTAATGCGACAGTTGGGCCAGTTAGAGATGCGACAGTCTCGCCTCTCGACGCGCTGGTCAATGTCAACGTTGGGAGCAAGGATGACGACCTTCAGCCTGGTCGAGACCATGAGCGGTCGGAGTCGTCATGTCCTTTATGATCACCATGTCGCAGAAAGAGTTGCATCGCCTCGAAGTCATCCAGAAGATCCGTGACCAACGCCTGAGCGTCGTCCAGGCCGGCGAACTGCTTGGGCTTAGCCGAAGTCAGGTCCATCGGCTGCTGCAGGCCTATGACCGAGATGGTCCAGCCGGACTTGTTTCCAAGAAGCGATCACAGCCGAGCAATCGGCGCCATAGCGAGGAGTTTCGCAATGCGGCGCTCGACCTGATCCGCGAACGTTATCTGGATTTCGGTCCGACGCTGGCGCGCGAGAAGCTGATCGAACTGCATCGCATCTCGGTCGCCAAGGAGACGCTACGGCAATGGATGACAGAGGCCGGCATCTGGATCTCGCGGCGTGAGCGAAAGAAGCGGGTTTTCCAACCGCGCGGCCGACGCGACTGCTTTGGCGAACTCGTGCAGATCGATGGTTCGCATCACTGGTGGTTCGAGAACCGCGGCCCCAAATGCGCCCTGCTCGTCTATATCGATGACGCCACCGGCAAGCTTTTGCATTTGCGCTTTGCCGGATCGGAGAACACGTTCGACTATCTGCATGCGACGAAGGCCTATCTGCAGCAATGGGGCAAGCCGCTGGCCTTCTACAGCGACAAGCACGGCGTTTTTCGCTCCACCCATGCGTCGGAGAAAGACCGCACGAGCGGCCTGACGCAGTTCGGTCGGGCGCTCTATGAGCTGAACATCGATATCATCTGCGCCAACACCCCGCAGGCCAAGGGCCGGGTGGAGCGTGCCAACCAGACACTGCAGGATCGGCTGGTCAAGGAGATGCGGCTTCGCGGCATCGATACGATCGAAGCTGCCAATGCCTATGCGCCTGAGTTCATTGCGGATTTCAATTCTCGTTTCGGCAAGCAACCGCGCAATCCGAAGGACATGCACCGGTCGCTGGCCGACCATGAGAACCTCGATGGTGCCATGTGCCGGAAGGAAGTGCGCACGCTGTCGCAATCCCTGACGCTACGCTACGACAAGGTGCTGTTCATTCTTGATCCGACGGACCTTTCTAGGCTGCTGGCGGGAAAGAAGGTCGTTGTCTGCGACTACCCGGATGGCCGCCTCGAGATCATGCACGAGAGCTTCACCCTCCCCTACAGAACCTTCGACAAGTTGCGATCGGTCCATCGAGCCGAGGTCGTTGAGAACAAGCGTTTGGACGACGTGCTGTCGATCGTCGCCGAGCTGCAGGCCGGGCGCGAACAGCAGCGTAGCAAGAGCGGCCCTCGCCGCACTGGCCAGACGGATCATATGTTCGGTATTCCCGATGGCAGCCAGGGCAATGGTTATCAGAAGCGTGGCCGCAAGCCTGGCCGGCGGACGGACTTCATGAATGATCCAAAGGTCATCGCAAAAAGGCAGAAGGCGCTGGCACGAATGGAGGCAGCAGAATAAATGGGGCACTCATAATCTCAAAGCTAAAGCCGAAGTGCTGCTCCTCACCCGCCCCCGCTCCTCCCTTGCAACCCGGCCCAGCCGGTCGGATCGTGGGCTGATCGGCGGAGCCGGTGTCGCGTTTCTAACTGGCTGACAGCGTCGCGCATCTAATCAGCTTTGACATTGCATGTAGCCGGGTGGGTTCAAGGATGAAGTGCGACTTGCGAAAGATGCCAATGGGTTATCGCTCGCAAGGAAAGCGCAATGAGACACACCTACTCCCATATCGACTTGGATGAACGCCGCAAGATCGCTCGCTGGCGGACGGCCGGCATCAGCGTCGAGATCATCGCCGAGAAACTCGGGCGGCATCGCTCAACGATCTTTCGTGAGCTCAAGCGCAACACGTTCGTCGACAAGCTGATACCGGATCTCAACGGCTATTACTGCGTGACGGCCCATGACATGGCTTGTGAGCGTCGTGCCAAGTTGCGAAAGCTGGCGCGGTTCTCACATGTGCGGCAGTCCGTGATCGACCGGATCCTGCACGGATGGTCGCCCCAGCAGATCGCTGGTCGCATGCGGCTGGAGCGTCATCCGATCTCGGTCAGCCACGAAACGATCTACAAGTTCGCCTATTCCGCAGATGGTCAGGCCATCAAGCTGTGGCGGCACCTGCCGGAACACCGGGCCAGGCGCCGGCCGCGACATGCTCGACGTCGACACGGCCAGCGCTTCAGCCCGGAATTGAACATCCTGCGCCGCCCGGACGTCGTTGCCGATCGCAAGCAGTTCGGGCACTGGGAATGCGACCTGATCCAGTTCCGCAAGAAATTCGGCAAGGCCAATGTGACATCGCTCGTCGAACGGGTCAGCCGCTTTGCGATCTTCCTTCGCAACAACGATCGGCAATCCCGGCCTGTCATGGACGGGCTGATCCGCGCGCTGCAATCCCTGCCCCATCTTGCCCGCCGCTCGATCACCTTCGATCGCGGCACCGAGTTCACCGACTGGCCGTATCTGCAAGCAAACATCGGCACCCAGACCTGGTTCTGCGATCCGCAATCGCCTTGGCAGAAAGGCACCGTCGAAAACACCAATGGGCGAGTTCGCAAATGGCTTTCGAGAGAGGTCGATCCCTTGTCGGTGACGGACGCAGACCTTCTTGCGGTTTGCAACCGGCTGAACTCAACACCGCGGAAATGCCTCGGCTACCGAACACCGGCAGAGGTCTTTCGAAAGAAATTGCTCGCCCAGATGAGACATGCCGGATAGCTTGAAGTTCTCCGCAAGTCGCGTCTCAGCATGAACTCACACGGGTACATTCTATTTCCAAGTGCGACATGCCAGTAATTTCAATGGCTTCACTTTGGAGATTTTGGCATGTCTCGATGCTATACGCAGATCACCCTCGCCGGAGCGCAATGGACGACGTTTGCGGCGCGCTTCGGGCAGATGGCGATAGAGGCCTAGCTCATACTCTTCCTTGCTGTAGATGAAGCGATAGATCGTCTCTTTGCAGACACGAACAAGACTTAGCCCCTCCGAAAGCAGGCGTCCGGCAATCTGTTCTGGAGACCAGCGAGCCTCCAACTGGTTGATGATCTCTGTGCGCAAAGTTGGGTGGCGCCGCAGCTTTCTCAGCCGGCGTCGCCGCTCCTTGGAGATATCGTGAGCAACTGTGCTGTAGTACCCGTCGTAGTCCGGCAGTTCACGGTCATGAAACGTATTGCGCTTGATCTCGCGGTAAATGGTCGAGCGATGACGTCCAAGCTGACGTGCCATCTCGTTTACCGGAACCTTTGCCGCCACCAGATGGGTTGCGGGTGTCGCGCGAGACGTTGCGCAGCTGGATGGTGGATGCGGGCCTGTGGCTCTCGCGCAAGCAGCGGCGGACGTTTCATCAGCCGCGCTTGCGGCGTGAAGCCTATGGCGAGCTGGTGCAGATCGACGGGTCCGAGCATCGCTGGTTCGAGGACCGCGGTGATCCATGCTCGCTGCTGGTGTTCGTCGACGATGCGACGGGCAAGCTGATGCAGTTGCGCTTCGTGCGCTCGGAAAGCGCCTTCAGCTATTTCGAGGCGCTGGCGCTTTACCTGCGCGATCACGGCGCGCCTGTGGTCTTCTACTCCGACAAGCATTCGGTGTTCCGGGTGGCGAAGAAGGAGGCCAAGGGTGGCCAGGGCATGACCCAGTTCGGGCGGGCGCTTTGTGAGCTAAACAATTCTCTGCGCAAACTCAAGCCAGGCCAAGGGCCGCGTCGAGCGGATGAACCGGACATTGCAGGACCGGCTGATCAAGGAAATGCGGTTAGAGATCTGCCGGAGGGCAGGAATCAGCCAGGCGACCTACTTCAATTGGAAGAAGAAATATGCCGGCATGTTGCCGCCGGAGATGAAGAAGCTGAAGCAACTCGAGGACGAGAACGCACGGCTGAAGAAGATCGTCGCGGACCTAACACTCGACCGTGAGATGCTGCAGGACGTCATTCGCCGAAAGCTCTAAGGCCTGCTCGCAAGCGGGAGGTGGTGAAGGGCATGTGCCGCGATTGGGCGATCTCGATCCGGCGTGCCTGTGGGGCGCTGAACTTCGATCGTTCAAGCTACCACTACACCTCTCGCCGTGCCGATCAGGCCGGCCTGGAACGTCGTATTCGCGAGATCTGCGGTAAGCGACAAGCTGACCCCATCTGGCGTCAGATGCGTTGGCCGCTGTATTGCGGACAGACGATTCACAAACTGTGAGCTTCTATGTCTGCGCCTAGCTCTGGAACTAGAAACTTCCATATGATCGAGGCTGTTCCGGAACGGCTTGAGGGCGCCCCACGGCAATTTCGGCGCCGCTGGTCCGATGATTTTAAAGCGCGGGCTGTGGCTGAGGCAATGGAGCCCGGCGCAAGCGTCTCGGCCATTGCGCATCGCATCGGCATACATCCCTCGCAGCTATTTGGCTGGCGTCGTGATGCTCGTGACGGACAACGATCCTCCTCGCAAGATCGGGCTGGTCAGACAGAGACTGGGACGATTGGCACACGTGCGATGATCGAGCTTATCATCGGCGACGTCGTTATCCGGGCCGACGCAGATATCGGCGAAGCACACCTGCAGCGGGTGATCCGAGCGGTGCGGTCGGCATGATCCCGTCCGGCGTGAAGGTCTTTCTTGCGAGCCATCCCATCGACTTCCGAAAGGGGCCGGACAGCTTGCTTTCGCTGGTACGGGATGCTGGCAGTGATCCGTTCAACGGTGCACTTTATGTCTTTCGGGCCAAGAGAGCAGACCGAGTCAAGATCGTGTGGTGGGATGGCTCCGGCGTTTGCCTCTATGCGAAGCGGCTGGAAAAAGCCCAGTTCTGCTGGCCCCGGATCGGCCATCATCGCGTCCAGCTCAATCATGCCCAGCTTCTGGCTTTAGTCGACGGAATGGACTGGAAGCGGGTTCGATCCACGCCGGTGAAGCCTCCCGAGATTGTTGGGTAAAACCGCTGCGGCGAAGTGAATCAGGTCCCTGAAAACATGGGCGGAGCGCGGCAAAATATGCTCTGATCATACCCATGACGCGGCCCGAGATTGAGCTCCCGGATGATGTAGAGGCTCTCAAAGCCATGGTTCTTGCCATGGCCGCAAAAGCAGCCCGCGTCGAGGCTTTGGAGAAGCAGGTTGACGATCTAGAGGCCCGCAACGCGGACGCCGATGAGCGCATCGAGCGGCTGACGCAGATCCTGAAGGCTTTCGATCGCGCCCGATTTGGCCGACGCTCGGAAAGGCTTGCGTCATCCACCGTCGATGACGAGCAGCATGCCTTTGTCTTCGAAGAGATCGAGACCGGCATTGCGACGATCAAGGCTCAGGTCACGAAAGGCCGCGGTAGCGCGGACAGCAAACGCGCTCCGCGGCCACGCAAGGGCTTTGCGCCTCATCTTGAGCGCGTCGAGGTCGTGATCGAACCGGAAGAGCTTCCAGAACATGCAGGTAAGACCAAAATCCTGATTGGAGAAGACGTCTCCGAGCGGCTGGATGTCGTGGCAGCGAAGTTCCGTGTCATCGTCACCCGCCGGCCGAAGTATGCCTTTAGGAATGAGGATGGTGTCGTCCAGGCGGCGGCTCCGGCACATATCATCGAAGGTGGCATTCCGACGGAAGCACTTCTGGCCCAGATCGCCGTTTCCAAATATGCCGACGGGCTGCCACTCTATCGCCAGGAAGCCATCTACGCACGCGACAAGGTCGAACTCGACCGCAAGCTGATGGCTCAATGGATGGGCAAGCTGGGGTTCGAGCTCAATATCCTCGCCGACTACATCCTCGATGAGATCAAGAAGGCCGAACGGATCTTTGCCGACGAAACGACCTTGCCCACACTTGCACCTGGTTCCGGATCAGCGAAGACGGCATGGCTATGGGCGTATGCCAGGGATGACCGGACTTTTGGGGGCAGCGGTCCACCGATGGTAGCCTATCGCTTCGAGGACAGTCGAGCCACCGAGTGTGTCGCACGACACCTGAGCGGCTATCGTGGAATCCTGCAGGTCGACGGATATGCCGCTTATAACAAGCTCGTCCGGAAAGATGGAGGCAATGACAGCGCCATCCTGGCCGGCTGCTGGTCGCACAGCCGGAGAAAGTTCTACGAGTTGCATGTCGCAAAGAGCTCGAAAATCGCTACCGACACCGTCGAGCGTATGGCGAGGTTATGGGAGATCGAGGAGCGTGTGCGCGGCCAAAACCCTGAAGCTCGTGTCGCTGCACGCCAGGAGATCTCCGCAGCGATCGTCCGTGACCTCTTCACTCTCTGGCAGGCGACCCTGCCGCGGGTCTCTGGAAAATCCAAACTCGCCGAAGCTCTGCGGTATGCCATCTCGCGTCGAGACATCTTCGAGCGCTTCCTGACCGACGGCCGCATCGAACTCGACTCCAACATAGTCGAGCGAGCAATCAGACCCCAAGCGATCACGAGAAAAAATAGTCTATTCGCTGGAAGCGACGGTGGCGGCCGGACTTGGGCGACCATCGCGACGCTCCTGCAAACGGCAAAGATGAATGCAGTCGATCCGCAAGCTTGGTTGACCCAGACGCTTGAGCGCCTTGCGAATGGATGGCCCAGCAGTGAAATCGACGCGCTCATGCCATGGAACTACGCCGCCTGAACGGCCCCGGCTTGTCGCTTACGGTACACTACGATTTTTCTTTGATTTTGGGGCTGGCGGGTGCTTGTGGGCGGGTGATGATGCTACCCGATCCAAATTGGGCGTCGGACCGCTTGATGCGACCGTGTATGACCTTCAAGGGGATGTCGCACTTCCCCCCCGGCTTTTATTGCCAAGCAACGTTCACTCGCTCATCAACCGTCTTGATCAAGAATATCTTAGCTACCTCAACCCATTGTATCCACCTGATCCAAGCCTCTGGACGCAAGCGAGGTGCGACCGCTTCAATAGCGATGTGGACCAGCTTCTGCTTTTGCTTCAGGTCGAGTTGGGTGCCAACTTCGTGATTATCGATCAGCAGAAACGCCATGCCGAGGACCCGGCTCTTGGCGAATTCCTCGTCGCGAATCCCAATCAGAAGCCAATGCCCTAGAAATAGTCGGGATGGCTGTAATGGGCCGACAGCGGACTTCAGCCGTGTGTTCGCTCCGGGTACTTCCACGGCATCAGCTCGCCGATCCGGCTCTGCTTGTGGCCATTCACGAGGCGGGTGAGCGTGGCGGACAGGTACGCGAACGGATCGACGGCATTGAGCTTGCAGGTTTCTATCAGCGAGGCAATGGTCGCCCAGCTCTCCGCTCCTGCATCGTGCCCGGCGAAGAGAGCGTTCTTCCGATTTAATGCTATCGGTCGGATGGTTCTCTCGACGGTGTTGTTGTCGATCTCGACGCGGCCGTCGGTCAGGAAGGTGCAGAGCTTACCTCCTCCCAATCATTATCTTAGTTTCGAGTTGCCGCCCCCGCATGTTGAGATAAACACGCCCATTCGCGCCTCTGAAAGCCAAGCCAAACTTCAAAACTTCGGTACTTGTGTCGGGATTATCTCCGCCGTCTATAAATTTTTCGACGTAATTCATCAGAGGTTGAACGGTATAATAGTCGTTTGCCCAGTCGCTAATCTGTTTGTACAGGACGGCGTCTATGCGTTTTCCTTCCGGGGTAAAGTCGACCGAATACCTGCTCGTCGCGTGGGCGAGGTTCAGCGTAGTGAGAAGCTCGATAAACTTTGGCCTCTCCTCATAGTTGAGTTGATTGTCCCGAAAGCCACGGACAGCGTCAACGTGTTCTTTCGGAAAGTCGTCGATTGAATCCATGTACGGCGAGCCCAGTGCATTGCCAGAACGCTTCAATGTGGCAGGAACGGATTTCAACAACAAGATAGAATGGGCCCAAAATCTCGCGGTAGTAGCTATGCAAGGTAGGCGTTCTGACGGAAGAAGAGACTAAAAACAGATCGGAGTCGCCGTGTTCACATTGATCGTTGACTACGCCATCGCACCTGATGGCGGCTCGCTCGCTCTGTCGGTTGAGCGACTTGACGGAAAAACGGAGTGCTTCGTCATCAACCGCTCCTTCGCTTCTCACGGGACGCCAGACTATAACGCAGTCAGCTCGAATCTCCGTTCCCTGTCCGCGAACGAATGTGAAGAAATCGCGAGACATCTGGAGGAGCTTGTTGTCGACTCGACTTCAATCGATCTGGTCACGGAGTTTATCAAAACCTTGAAAGCGCATTCTGGCAAAACACCTGAGCCGCCCGCACATTGACAATAAAGTTGCGTTCAAAGGAAATGGCTCGACAGCGGACCGAAGCGGAAATGAGCCCGCCATATGCACCAGCGGGATCGTTGCAGCTTTGTTCGAGGTCGGCTGCGAGTTGATCGCGGCCGCCGTTATCGTTCGCCATGACGACAGATGATTTGGCGTCAGCCTCACGACGAACCCTGATACACGCTTACAGCGTTGCGACAGGTCGATCAGCTCATTCGTGGGCACACGGGTGTAACCTCCGCTTCATGAAGATGGTAGATGGCGAAGCCCAGATCGAATTGTCGAGTAAGGCCACTGGCGAGAAGCCGGTGGCCCCCTACTGCAACGAAAGAAGTAAGGCGACAGGATTCGAACCTGCGCGAGCCCGAAAGCCCGGAGCGGGTCCCGTTGGACAGCCGCCCGCGATAAGCCACTCCGCCACGCCTCCTCTAAGATAGCATACGGATACCGCTATCTGAACCAGCTATTCAATTTCACAACGCTTTGACCAGATTTGCGGTAGGGCAGCATCCATCCCAGTCATCGTGACGCATCTGTTCGACCGCCGGTTTCGCTCCTCAGCGCGGCCCCGACACCGTTCTACGACTGGAGAAACTCCCTTGGCTCATCCAGCCAATCACAGATCACGGTCAATACAACATGGGGTAGAACATCGCTTACCACGCACACACCCTATCGGGCCGATGATTTTGTTCAAACAGTCAGATTTCCCAGCCTGACGAATATCTCCTCGCCTTCATATACAGCGCCATGGCATCAGCTCGTCGATCCGGCTCTGCTTGTGGCCATTGACGATGGAGGTGAGCGTGGTTGTCAGGTAGGCGAACGGATCGACAGCGTTGAGCTTGCAGGTCTCGATCAGTGAGGCAATAACCGCCCAGTTCTCCGCTCCAGCATCGTGTCCGGCGAAGAGAGCATTCTTACGACTGAGGGCAATCGGACGGATTGTTCGCTCGACAGTGTTGTTGTCGATCTCGATGCGGCCATCGATGAGGAAGATACAGAGGCCATCCCAGTATTTGGCGATATAGGCGAGCGCCTCGCCGAGCGGAGACTTACCAGCGACGCGGGCGCGATGATGCGTCAGCCAAGTTCGCATGTCTGTGATCAACGCTGCGGATCGTTCCTGCCGCCCGGCGAGGCGAGCTTCGGCAGGAAGTCGGCGCAGCTCTGCTTCGATCCGATAGAGTTCGCCGATCCGTCTCACGCCTTCCTCTGCAATGGGTGCTGACCCGGTGCGGGTGATCTCGACCAGCTTGCGACGAGCATGCGCCCAACAATAGGCAAGCCGAATGTCCGTTCCAACGCGATCCGGTGCGATCAGCCGATTGTATCCGGCATATCCATCGACCTGAAGAATGCCCGTAAAGCCTTGTAAAATCCTCTCGGCATGTAGTCCGCCGCGACCAGGAGCATAGGTGAAGGCGACGCCTGGCGGCGCACCTCCGCCCCAAGGGCGGTCATCGCGGGCCAGCGCCCAGAAGTATCCGGTTTTGGTTTTGCGGGAGCCAGGATCGAGGACCGGCGCACGGGTCTCGTCCATGAACAGCTTCGTCGACCGCTTCAGGTCGGCGATCAAAGCGTCGAAGACCGGACGTAGTTCGAACGCCGCCCGGCCGACCCAATCCGAGAGCGTGGAGCGGTCGAGATCAATACCCTGTCTGCCCATGATCTGGGCCTGGCGGTAGAGCGGCAGATGATCGGCGTACTTCGACACCAGCACATGCGCGATGGTCGCCTCCGTCGGCAACCCGGCCTGGATCAATCGTGCAGGCGCTGGAGCCTGAGATACGCCGTCGGTGCAGGCACGGCAGGCGTATTTGGGGCGACGGGTAACAATGACGCGGAACTGCGCCGGAATGATATCCAGCCGCTCGGACACGTCTTCGCCGATGCAATGGAGACCTCCGCCGCAGGCGCAGATCCGGCTTTCCGGTTCGATGATCTCTTCTATCCGTGGAAGATGAGCTGGAAGAGAGCCACGATTGGCGACGCGAGGTTTGGGCTGTGGCTTACCCTGAGGGCTATCGGCTTCATCTTCGGCATGGACGGCCGCAATGGCCGTTTCCAGGTCCTCCAGTGCGAGATCGAATTGCTCGGGATCGGCCTTCTCGGATTTGCGGCCAAAGGCTGCCTGCTTGAAAGCAGCGACCAAATTCTCCAGCCGCTCGATCCGCTCATCCTTACGGACTTCACGCGCCTGCGCTGCGATCAGCATCGCCTTCAAGGCAGCAATATCGTCCGGCAAATCGGCGGCGTCCAACATGGTGGAAATTTATCAAATTCTGCCTCGTCTCGCCGCCGGAATTTGTCGCCCGAGTCATCGTGACGCATCTATTCGATGGCTTCAGGCGCTCTCGTCTCCACGGAACGGACCCGACGCCAGTCGAGCCCTGCAAACAGAGCCTCGAACTGAGCATGGCCCAACGTCATCAGGCCATCCCTGATGCCCGGCCAAGTGAACGTGTGCTCCTCCAGCCGCTTGTAGGCCATCACCAGACCGCTGCCATCCCAGTAGATCAGCTTCAACCGATCCGCTTTGCGCGACCGGAACACGAAGACCGTCCCGGTAAACGGGTCCTTGTGCAGCTCGTTCTTGACCAATGCCGTCAATCCATCATGGCCCTTGCGGAAGTCGACCGGCTTGGTGGCAACCATGATCCGAACCCGGTTCGATGGAAAGATCATGCCGGAACCGCGCAAGCACGCGCGACAGCGGCGATCCGGGCGGCAGACGCGCCTTCTTCCAGACGTATCGTGACCGCGCCGACGATGATCTCCGGACGGCTGGCTTTCTTGATCGGTCGCTCCGAGGAGGGTGGATCGACGATAACCGCTGCGAACTCTACCGCATCCTCGGGTGCAGGTAGAACCAGCTTGCCCTGCCGCGCCATCGTTCGCCAGGTGGAGAGATGGTTCGGCTTCAAGCCGTGGCGCTCTGCGACCTCATTGACCATCGCGCCTGGCCGAAGGCTTTCCGAAACGATCTGCGCCTTGACCTCGTCAGGCCACTGCCGATGCACCTCACGTCCAGACCTTCTGGTCGTGAGAACCTCCAATGTACTCTCCATGGAGAAACTCCCGTTGCTCGTCCATGGATAGGCGATCACAGATCAGCGCGGCGAGGACAAGGTGGGAGCGGAACACCGGTTACAAAGTTCGGATACCCTCTGACGACAACGCCCAATCCGGCGACTGCGCGGCAATGCGCCGGCGGGTTCGCAACACGTCGCGGGCAATGGTGAGTTCATGGGTGGGTGTGCGGGTATCGCGAAACGCGTCGTGGAGGACGAGGTCTTCGAGGTGGACAAGTTCGCCGTCGATCCACAGTGAGGCGCAGGCGTCGGTGAAGTGGGCACGCTCGAGGAAGCCCGTTCCGACCGGAGAGCGCGTAATCCGTTCGTCCAGGCGCGTGAGCGCGAGACCGGCGTCGAAAGCCGGCCGCATCAGTAACTGGAGCAGATCTGGTGGCAGAAGGGATTCCTGTTTTTTGTGAATCATGATTCACTTCCTTTATGACGAAGCGCCGCCTCCCCATGGCCGAGCATGCCGACACGCTGTCGCTGAAGGCGCTGCGGGAGTTGGTGACTGGTCTGGTGGAGCGGGCTGATCGGGCAGAAATCCGGATCGAGAAGCTTGAGGCTGACAACCGAAAGCTTCGTGAAGACAACGACCTGCTCAGGGTAGAGAACACGCGGCTGAAGGTCGACAACCAGCTTCTGCGCGACGAGATTGCGCGGCTCAAAAACCTGCCGCCACGCCCACCCTTCAGGCCGTCGGGTATGGACCAGGCAACGAGTGACAAAACGGTTGCCGGCAGCCGAAAGCCTGCGCGGCGTCGCGGGCCGAAAGGCGACAAGAGCAGCGTCACGCGCGAAGAGGTGCTGCCTGCCAACGCACCACCCGGATCGCGCTTCAAGGGCTACAAGGATTGCGTGGTGCGGGATCTGGTTGTGCGGGCCGAAGTGGTGCGCTATCGCCGCGAATGCTGGGTGGCTCCGGATGGACGCACGATCGTCGCGCCGCTGCCTGCGGGGATAAAGGGCGGCTACGGCGCCAGTCTGCGTCGCTTCTGCCTGATGCTTCATAGCCATGGGCAGGTGACGACGCAGCGATTGACGACCTTGCTGAACGATGTCGGTATCGAGATTACAGCGTCATCGCTAGCGATGATCGCGACCAAACGCCAGGTCATCCGGTTTTTGACAGAGCGGCTGGATGGCTTTCATGCCGAGGATGCTGCCGTGCTGCTTGCGGGCCTGATCTCGGCTCCCTTTGTCACGGTTGACGACACTGGCGCCCGTCATGCCAACCGCAATTTCCACACGACACAAATCGGCGGCGAACATTTCACTGCCTTCCGCACGGCGCCGTCGAAGTCGCGGCTGAACTTTCTGGCCCTGCTGCGCGGCAACTATCAGGACTATGTTCTCAACGATGCCGCCTTCACCTTTCTGGAAGACCGTCAGGTCGACCCCGCCCTTCTGGCGCGGTTGAAGACACGCCAATCGCGGCGGTTTGCCAATCAAGTTCCGTTTCTCGAGTATCTGGCCGCCAATGGTATCGACATCTTCGACAAAGAAATAATCCGCCCGTTTGCCGAGGCCGGCATCTGGGGCGCCATCCGCCATCATGGTCTGGTCGGCAATGCGGTGATTGTCTCCGACGATGCCGGACAGTTCCGCGTCGGCACCCATGCGCTGTGCTGGGTCCACGCCGAACGGTTGCTGCACAAACTGATGCCGGCGACACCCGGCCAAGTACGGCATGTCGAAACCCTGCGGGATCTCATCTGGCGCTTTTACAAGGCCCTGAAAGCCTATCAGCGAAGACCTGATCCGCGTGCAGCCCGGAGCCTTCAGGCCCGGTTCGATCGGATTTTCTCGCTGCGCACCGGTTATGGCGACCTCGACAAACTGCTGTTTCGACTGAGACGCCGCAAGGCAGAACTGCTGCGGGTTCTCGAGCGGCCTGAAACCCCGCTCCATACCAATGCGTCGGAAAGAGATCTGCGCGGACTTGTCATCAAGCGAAAGATTTCCGGCGGCACGGTCAGTCGCGACGGTCGCCAAGCGCGTGACAGCATGCTCGGCCTGATGAAGACCTGCCAAAAGCTCGGCCTGTCGTTCTGGCACTATCTCGGCGATCGGCTGGGGATCAGTGACGAAGATCATGCTGTTGCACCCCTCGCCTCCCTGGTTGCAGCTCGCGCCTGAACGCTCTCGGCCCTTCGAGCACCCTGCTCGGCGTCAGACATGCTGATTGTGTCGGCATGGCCACCAAATCAGCCCCGCTTACCCGAAACAGGATCTGGACGGGCAACTTCGACAAATCGTAAGACGCTGAAATCATGGTAAACTTGCCATTAACCAGAAGCGACATCGAGCATTGCTTCCGCTGCTGCTGATGATTGGAGGGTGCCGTTCTAACCATCGATAAGTATAGGTTATCGATGGTAGTTGATCTGGAGTCGCAAATCAGCAAGAATCGGGGCATATCACGGCCCTGGAGGCCGCCGAATACAGCGATTTTGGAGCGTCCGTGGCCAAATCCAAGACATCACTCACCGCCGTCGAGCGGCGCGCCGAAGAGCTCGACACCATCGCTGCCGTGCTGCCGATCGAGCGCCGCGACGAGCTCGCCGAGCTGCTCACCGACCAGGATGTCGAGACGCTGCGCCATCTCGTCAACCAGGGCATGGGCGACAACACACTTCGCGCCCTGACCTCGGATCTCGCCTATCTCGAAGCCTGGGGACTGGCGGCCACCGGAAAATCGCTGCCCTGGCCGGCGCCCGAGGCGCTGCTGCTCAAATTCGTCGCCCATCACCTCTGGGACCCGCAACGCCGCGACACCGATCCCGACCACGGCATGCCGGCCGACGTCGACGAGAACCTTCGAAGCCAAGGTTTCCTCAAATCCGTCGGTCCGCACGCGCCCGCAACGGTGCGCCGGCGGCTGGCGAACTGGTCGACACTGACCAAATGGCGCGGTTTTGACGGGGCCTTCGCCTCCCCTGCCCTCAAGTCCGCCATCCGCCTTGCGGTTCGCGCCGTCCCCCGGACGCGGGGTCGCAAGAGCGCCAAGGCGGTCACCGGCGACGTGCTGGCAAAGCTGCTGGCGACCTGCGCCACCGACAGCCTGCGCGATCTGCGGGACCGGGCAATCCTGATGGTCGCGTTTGCCTCCGGCGGCCGGAGGCGCAGCGAGGTCGCCGGGCTGCGCCGCGAGCAACTGACCGTCGAGCCGCCGATCCTGATCGAAAATGGCGCCCCCCTCCCCTCTCTCGCCATCCATCTCGGCCGCACCAAAACCACCTCCGGCGAACAGGACGATGTCGTCTATCTGACCGGCCGGCCGGTGGAGGCGCTCAACGCCTGGATCGCGGCCGCGAAGATCGACAGTGGAAGCGTGTTTCGGGGGATCGGGCGGTGGGGGACCGTTGCGCGCCGTGCGCTCGATCCGCAGTCAGTTAATGCAATCCTCAAGCAAAGGGCTGAGATCGCTGGGTTGGACACTAGCGAGTTCTCTGCGCACGGCTTACGGTCGGGATACCTTACTGAGGCCGCCAATCGCGGTGTCCCCCTACCAGAGGCCATGGAGCAGTCGCGTCATCGCTCGGTGCAGCAAGCATCGAGCTATTATAACAGTGCGACGCGCCGCAGCGGTCGAGCGGCGAGAATGCTTTGATCAAGATGTGTGCTAAATAACTGATAATTTTGGATGATCGGATGTCCCTGTCATTATATTGAATGGCCAAATCATCGGAAAACAACGAATTCATCGTCAATAGAGCTCAGCGCCGTGCTCCGCGCGGCCCTATGGAGGGCGCCGGAAGCTGCTCCCGAGCGGGAACGAATGGTTTCGGTGCGCACGAACTACGATCATCGATGTTCCCGTACAGTAACAGAAAATTTGTCTTGCTCCCGTAAGGGTGCAAGACCGCTTGTGATCATTCAATGAAGGTGATATGTTCCCGCTCGGGAGCAAAGGATGATGAAATTGCCTAAGAAATCGTTCGACTCAGTGAGTGAAATCCAGAAGTTGGTCGACCAAGCCACCCCGGCGATGGAGCTAGCCCGCACGCTGGCCTCGATCGACGCGCCCGCGCAAGCCTCAAAGAATCTCAGTAAGAGTTTGAATGCAAACCCCGATCTTATGAAGTCGATCGAGCCTGCATCCGAGATTGCCAGGCGGCTGACGCAGCATTCGGACATGACCAACAAACTGACCGAGGGATCGCCGAAGATAGATCTAAACCTCCCAGATATCTCCGCAAAGATAAAGACCTCCTTGCCAAAGCAATTGGCGGATCTCTCGGCCCAACCAGCCGCGCATGCCCCGCTCGCCATGCCAAAAGCGAGTCCAGAGGCCTTCACACAAGCGGACGTCCAACTCGATAGCATCGGCGATCTTGGGCGCATGGTCCGCCGCCTTCGGGAGCGCCGGAAATTGTCGCAGCAGGAGTTTGCAGATCTCGCAGGAGTTGGACGCCGGTTTATCTCTGAACTGGAAAACGGCAAGCCGACGCTGGAATTCGCAAAAGTTCTCCAGGTCGCTCGCGCGGCCGGGATATCTCTTATCGCGCGCGGCCGATTGCTGTAATGGAAGCCCTAGCTCTCGACGTCCGCCTGGACACCTCCGCCGACCCGGTGGGAGTTCTCGTCCGAGATCAACGTGGCGGTCTGGCATTCGCCTATAGCGAAGCTTATGTCTCACAACCAGGCGCGATATCTCTGTCTCTCTCCCTGCCCCTGACACCAGAGCCGTTTGAAGAGGCCGTCACCCGGCCCTTCTTTGACAACCTGCTCCAGGAGCGTGATGGCGCGCTCTCCGACATCATGGCTCGCGAAGCTATTGCTCGTGATGATATTGCGGGCTTGTTGTTTCATCTCGGCAAGGATTGCGCAGGCGCCCTCTCGGTTCTACCCGTTGGCTCACCTCCAACCAAGGTGCCCGGAGACTATCAGAAAGACTACCAGCCGATCGAGGGCGACCGACTGGACGCGATCGTTGAGTCGCTCCACAAGCGACGACGATTGCCTGCGGGTACCGATGACCCCTCCCCTCTTGCTGGCATGCAGAGCAAAATCGCTCTCACTGTCCTGCCCGACGGATCTCTCGCCGAGCCCGTGCCCAGTTCTGGCGCGCCGACGACCCACATTTTGAAAGTTCCGGACCAAGACCATATCCACGATGGGTCTCTCGAGTATGAGGCAATGCGACTGTCTCAGGAGATCGGGTTTTCAACCGCGGATGTCTCACTGCTCCCAATCGCCGGCGTCAACGTGCTCCTGGTCACGCGGTTCGATCGCGCTCGTGACAAAGACGGTCGCATCGTCCGAATTCATCAGGAGGACTTCGCGCAGGCCCTTGGCCTCCCCTCGGCACTCAAATACGAACGGCGAGGAGCTCCCGGTCGGCGTTTTGATGTCGACGCGGTCCGGAGGATTCTCGATGCGACTTCCGATCCCGCTGTCGAAAGAGAACTCTTCATTCAAGCGACGCTTTTTGACCTGTTCGTCGGGAACGTCGATGCCCACGCCAAGAACTTCGCGCTTCTCCATGAGCCAGGCGGGGGGATCAGTACTTCACCCCGCTACGATATTCTCCCCACGCGTCTCGACGACACACTCACCGACGAACTTGCCTACAAAATTGGCGATGCCACGACTCTGGACGAGATACGGAAGGAAGATATTGATCTCTTCCTCAAGACTGTTGGCATTCCCAGTGCCGCGGCGCGCCAACGCCTTGCGAAAAGGTATGCCACAGAGGTCGCAAACAAGCTTGCCGGACACCTGGACCGGGTTGGCAAGGGCGGGCAGAAGCCGCTCGCCGATCTCATTGCCTCCAACATGCGCACGCTTCTCGGCGCGCTGGATATCGAGGTCCCCGACCCAGCGAAAGACCGTGACGCGTATATTGGACGAGCCGGTGGGTGGCTGTTAAGTTAAGGGTATCCGCATGATCGAGACGAGATGTCGGCTCCATGGCAGGTTGATTGTATCTCGCCTCTCACATCTAGGGCGAAATCGAGCCGCGGATTGTGGCGAAACACTGACGCCGTTACTCAACTCGCTAGGCCGATGAGCCGATTCTGTTCGTCTGAGTCGCATAACTCATTGCGAGCGCGTGGCTGCCCATACAACGTCGACACCGTCTAGAAAATTCGCGCGTCTCTGTGCGCCAAGGCGCTCGATATTTACCTGACGGTCGACGTCGCCCTTGATCGTTTCGAAATGGCCGTAAACATACCCATCTTCACAGCCGACAAAGTTCAGCTCTTCGCCACAGTAGCCCTGGGTCCTGGGGAAGCCCCGCCCCTTTTGGCGTATCTTTTGGATCTCACCCGCCATAGTATTTCATCCATGCGATGTTGCAGAAGAGTAGTGGCACACTGCGGTTCCCCGATCATCTCAGTCGCAAATTTTCTTGGCCACCGCCGTCGGAACCGGCGACTTTGCCAATAACATCCGCAGTACCCTAATCCGCCTAGCCTGGCCGCGGATTAGGGTAGGCGCGAGCCGCCAGGTATCCTTGAACCAAAACCCTGACAGCTGTCAGGGTTTTTCGTATCGCCCGCTCCTAGCCGACGGCCCTATCGCCTTGCTCATGCGCTCTCAACAGCGCCATAAGAACCCGCCCCAAAGAAAATTCGCCCCGTGCCGCCTTGCGTGTGAGATCTCGGAGATATCCGCCAGGCGAGTTGATGTGCCCTGCCCGCTCGAGGATGCAAGCGATCGCGGTTGCCGCATTTTCCGGCCCCATCACATCGCAGGCCTCTTGATAGGCCGACGGGCTGACGCCCAGCATCGACCGGACGACGACCGCTGCACCCATCATTTCGCGCCAACTTCCGATCATACCGCCCGGCCCATATATCGCGATCTCGGGGCAAGCCCGCATCACCATACCAAGCGGAAAATTGCGGACTGGCTCCCGCTTCGGCCGATCATCGTCCACCGCCTTTGCGCCCGGCTCGCTTCTTGAGCGTGGTTCAAGTTCATAGATGGATTTGGTGTTTGAATTCTGTATGTGGCACTCATTATGGTCACCATTGGTGGTATAATTCTCGTCTTTTTGCTGCATTTCCAGGATGTTGATGACCTCCTGCAGCAAGAGCTCCATCTCGTCCAAGATTGAATTCACCTCACTGAGCGTCGGGGAGCGCGGAATTCTGTCCACGAGACCGATGTACATCGCTTCGATGCTTTCCCAGTTGCCCGACGCACCTTCCTCGATCGCCGCAGAAATGAGCTTTCGAACGTCGCGCCGGCATATCGTTAAATCTTCCTTCGCCCGACGGAGGGCAAAGCGATCGGAAACGACCTGTTGCGCCATCACGGCAAGCTCTTCCGCTCGCATGAGCAACGGTGACAGATCAAAGCCGAATGCGCTATCGATCGCACCGGCCTTGTCCTTCCGGGCGAAGCGCTTTCCATTCGCACTGTCCTTCCGCACGATCAGTCCCGCCTCTACGAGAAGGGCCAGATGTCTGCGAAGCGTGGCACCTGCTATGCCGTGTGCACGAAGTGTGAGCTGAGCGTTGGACGGGAAAACGATGAGCTGCGCGTCTTGGCGCAATTCGGTGTCCGGATAAAAGCTCAGGAGCGCGTCCAGGACGGCAAGGCTGCGATCCTGCAGTCCAAGCAACTCCCTCGCTTCGGAAGCAGCCCTAAACACCTTCCATTTGTCCGCGGTCTTACCTGGCTTGATCTCACTCGTCTCGATTTGCCGCCTCACCAAGGCAAGCGTCATCGGCCGCCGCCCAAAGGGCGTCGTCACACTTCCAATCTCCATTTTCTTCACCTTCAAAAAGGCAAAAGAAACCTGCTCACCAAATTACGGTGCCAAAAACTCTTGACTGTGATTCGGGGAAATGCGATTCTCTAGTTGTCACACATTGAGAGAGGCTTCCACGACGGCAACGTTTGGGGGCCTTTTTCTTTTGCTGCTTCTTTCCTTCACTATGAAACCCTGACAACTGTCAGGGTTTCTCGTTTTCTCGCAGGCGGGCAAAGCGCTCAGTAAGCGCTGGGAGCTCCGCCTCAACGAACTTCAAAAATTCAATCCCGAGTGTGCCCTCGGCCGAAATTCGAACCTCTTTCGAGGACATCGACAAGGCGCCGAGCTTCGTTCCGCTCTTGTCTGTAATCGGACTTGGCGCCCGACGATCCGTCGATGCTGGCTTGATGGCGTTCAACGCACGCTGAAACCTTTGATCAGAGGTCTCGGCCGTCTCGCCCTTCCTAACCAGTACCGCCCGCAGTGCATCGAGCGCTCCCGCGTCGCCCGCAACCGTCTTGGCAAGATCCAGCCAACGTGGCCGCCCGATCTTTGGCGCCCGCCCAATGGCCTCAATGATGTCCGCGGGAATGATCCTGTAGACACTCCTCATCCGAGCCAGTTCTGCGTCCTCGATCGAAAGCGCAGCGTAGATGTGCCGAGGCTTGATCCCCGCATCATCCATTCGGGAGGCAAACAGCGCGCGCTCGATCCAGGTGAGGTCTTGGCGACCAGCGTTTTCGATGCCTTGTGCAAGAACTAGGTCGAGGTCGGAAATCTCGACTTCGAGAGCGCGAACAGGCCTATCAAGCTGCCTGGCAGCGAGCCACCGTCGATGACCGTAGACGATCTGATAGCGACCTGGGGACGAGGGGTGTTTGCGGACCTGGACGGGAACCTGTTGCCCCTCAGTCTCGATCGATCGCTTGAACGCCTCGAAGCTTGTTGCGTCATCGTCCGGCAGTCTGTCCGGATAAGGGGAAGGGTCGATGAGCGACGGATCCAACTCGCGAACCGCACCACCGCCCGACTCGACGATAGCCTTCAAGCGATCTCGCTCTGTCCGAATGTCGTCGATTGCTCGGTGAGCAGCACCGATTACACCTGCTCCGACACGATTTCCGGGAACCGGGGCAGGGGCCTGCGACGGCTGCTGTTGATCCGCAGCCTGATCGCTCTCGAGCTCTGCGGAAAGCAACCCGAAGCTCGCGACAATCGACTTGCGAGGGGATTTGCTCATGTCCGCCCCCAGCAATCATTGACCAGGCGAACAATCGCCTCGTTCACAGCATCTACCGCCTCGCGGGCACGCTTGTGAGTATCGCGTCCGATCTGTCCCAATTCGAGCTCGTATACCGAGCGTTTCGCCAAACCGGCTGCTTCCACAGCGGTGCTTTCAATGGCAGTGGGCAATAACACATCCGAGCCAAACAAGTGCCGAAGCATCGCAACGACTTGCGACTGTGGCGCGTCATTGGGGTCGTGTCGTGTAACCAGATACCGAATGAAGTCCTGGTCCAACTGAGCGCCGCTCTCGTTCAGAACACTAATCAGATCCCCCATCATGAGAAGGAACTGGCTCATCGACGCGACGTCCAGCATGGCCGGGTGGACCGTAATGATCATGCTAGTCGCGGCGTATATTGCGCTCAACGTCAGAAAGCCGAGGGACGGCGGAGTGTCGAGAATCACGATGTCGTAGTCCGCCTCGACTTCCGAAAGGGCGAGTTTCAGTCGCTCAAAGAAGATTGCGCCGGAGTTGCCCTTGTTCGCCAAGATCCGTGGCGTTTCGTGCTCATACTCCATGACCTCGAGATTGCCAGGAATGAGGTCGATGCTATCGAAATATGTCTTGCGAATTATATCGCGGATGGGACGACGCTCGGCGTCATCGTAACGCAAAGCGGCATAGATCGTTTCATTCGACCCGACGTCAATTTCTGGCTGAGCACCGAACAAAGCGGACAAGGATGCTTGCGGGTCCAGGTCGAGTGCGAGGACGCGATACCCATGAAGGGCGAGATAGTGGGCAAGATGGACACAGGTTGTCGTCTTCGCGCTGCCGCCCTTGAAGTTGGCTATGGCAAGAACCTGGAGGTGCTCGCCCGCACGACGACGAGGAAGGAACCGCAAGGCGTCTGCAGGTTTCTGAATCGCGAACAATTCACGCAGTTCATTGATCTGGTCCAGCGTGTAGACGCGATGGTTATTTTCCAGCCTACTGGGAATCGGCCCTCGTCCTTCGGTGGACATGAGCTTCAGGGTGGAATCGGGTATAGACGTCAGCTTCGACACTTCGTTGGTCAGAAAGGGACGCAGGGTCTTTTCCGATTTTGGCGGATACATACGAGTTCTGAGCTGTTGCAATTGCCCGGACAGAAGCCCGGCATGGCGCATGATTTTGCTGCCGGCATCTTCCTTTGAGCCAACACTTGCTTCTACTCGGTTTGCTATCGCCATCTGTCCCTCTTGGCGGCTTTTCACCGGTTTACCGGCCATTGCCCGCCAAAAATAGAACACGATTCTCCAACCTGGTCCAGAGGTTTAGGGTTAACAAAAGGTAAACGACCGGGGACAATCTGCATAAGGCTGTTCGGATTTTTTCTTTTCCGCTCCGGGAGTTAGCCTCAAATGCCCGGCTCGCTGATCCCGGAATGTTCTCCTGTGAATCCTACAAATCCGAACAGTGTAGCAGCAAGTAGATTAGGCGGTTCTGTAGCGCCACACCACTCATGAACCGCGACTCACCTCGCTACGTGCATGTTGAATCCTACAACTGCCCTCCGATTCCAAACTGTGCTGATTTCCGCCGACCAACAACGACGGAGAAAAATCATGCAGGCTCTCGCGCTCTCAACACCCCGGACGATCCAAGAGGCGCATCTCCTACACATCCACTACCAGCTTCGTGCTCGGGTCTTTTCCGATCGCCTGGGTTGGGAAGTCGATGTAACGGCGGGGTGCGAGTCCGATCGTTTCGACGCGCTTCGGCCGACCTATATTCTCGCCATCGCAGAGACCGGCCAATTGGCGGGGTGCGCGAGGCTTCTTCCTGCGCTTGGACCGACAATGGTGGCCGACATTTTCTCGTCGCTTCTCCCAGACGGTCAACTCAACGGTCATGCCGCGATGATTGAGAGTTCTCGCTTCTGCGTCGACACGGCACTTGCGGAGGGGAGGGACGGCTCGGTTCATGAAGCCACGCTGACCATGTTCGCTGGGATCATCGAATGGTGCATGGCTAATGGCTATACCGAGATTGTCACGGTGACCGATCTTAGGTTCGAGCGAATCCTCGCTCGCGTCGGATGGCCGCTGCAGCGTTTGGGCGAACCCAAGAAGATTGGCGTGACGATGGCCGTAGCAGGCACACTGGCCGCCGACGCAGAGAAGTTCCTCAGGCTCCGTCCCTCCAACTACCGTTCTGAACTCGCCCCCTGTCAGCCGGGCAGCCTAAGGAGAAATCCGTGAACCAGCTTCGCTCTCACCCTCGGCTCGTCCGCAAACTTCAGGAGGCGCTCGGCGATCAGCTTTGTGTTGCCCTGGACGACGCGAACGTCGTCGAAATCATGCTCAATCCGGACGGCAAATTATTCATCGAACGGCTAGGTCACGGCGTTGCGCCCGCCGGCGAGATGTCATCCGCTGCCGCGGAGATGGTCATTGGGACAGTGGCGCACGCGCTTGGGTCAGAGGTCGACACAGAACAACCAATCATCTCCGGCGAGCTGCCGATCGGTGGCCACCGCTTCGAGGGGCTGTTGCCCCCCGTTGTCACCAAGCCTGCCTTCACGATTCGTCGCCGGGCAGCGCGCCTCATTCCGCTCGAAGACTATATTTGCGCCGGCGTGATGACAGAATACCAAGCCGCAACGATCCGCAGTGCCATTTCCACGAGGCTGAACATCATCATTTCCGGGGGAACGGGCTCGGGCAAGACGACGCTAGCGAACGCGGTCATCCACGAGATCGTCAAATCTGCGCCCCAGGATCGTCTCGTCATTCTTGAGGATACCGCGGAAATCCAATGCGCGGCCGAAAACGCCGTTCTCCTCCATACCAGCGATTCGATCGACATGGCCCGGCTCTTGAAGAGCACCATGCGCTTGCGTCCAGACCGGATCGTGGTCGGCGAAGTCCGCGACGGCGCAGCCCTGACACTGCTCAAGGCCTGGAACACTGGCCACCCTGGCGGTGTGGCGACGATTCACTCAAACACTGCCATGTCAGCGCTGCGCCGTCTTGAACAACTCACGGCGGAGGCAAGCCAGCAGCCGATGCACGAGGTGATCGGAGAGGCCGTCGACCTGGTCATCTCGATCGAGCGGACGCCGCGCGGCCGGCTTGTTCGCGACATCATCCAAGTCGAGCGGTTCATCAACGGACAATATGAGATCGAATCCGATCAACTCACCGAAAAACAGGAGTCGCGCCATGTCGCGTAAGCACGCATTCATCGCCGTAGCACTCTTGGCGGCGCCCATCGTACTTGCCTCGGTCGCGCCGTCGCTTGCCAGTTCCGGCGGCAGCCTTCCGTGGGAGGGGCCGCTGCAGCAGATCCAGGAGTCGATCACCGGCCCGGTTGCGGGCGCAATCGCGCTTGCAGCCGTGGCTATCGCGGGCGGAATGCTCATCTTCGGCGGTGAGCTGAACGATTTCGCGCGGCGCCTTGTGTACGTCGTTCTCGTCGCCGGCATCCTGCTCGGCGCCACCAACATCGTCGGCCTGTTCGGTGCGACCGGCGCTTCGATCGGACTGACCGACGAGCAGGTCACGTCAATTGGTTCGAACGGGGAAGGGGAGCGAGTTCATGGCTAAGTCCGTGTCCGGCTTGCGAAGCAATCGCATCCATCGTGCCCTCTCGCGCCCGAACCTTCTAATGGGCGCGGACCGTGAATTGGTGCTGATAACCGGCCTTGCGGCCGTGATCCTGATCTTCGTGGTTCTCACGGTTTATTCTGCGCTCTTCGGTGTAGCCATCTGGATCGTCATCGTCGGGGCGCTCAGAATGATGGCCAAGTCGGATCCGCTCATGCGGCAGGTCTATATCAGGCACATTTCCTACAAGCCTTATTACAAGGCGACCGCCTCGCCGTGGCGGCGGTATTGAGGAGGCGGCCATGGTAGCTCTCAAACGCTTCCGGGTGACCGTCCCATCCTTTGCCGATCTCGTTCCCTATGCCGGCCTCGTCGACAATGGTGTCCTCCTCTTGAAGGACGGAAGCCTGATGGCCGGCTGGTACTTCGCTGGCCCGGACTCCGAAAGCGCGACAGACCTCGAGCGCAACGAGCTGTCGCGGCAGATCAATGCCGTTCTGTCTCGGCTTGGAAGTGGCTGGATGATTCAGGTCGAGGCGATCCGCATACCGACAGTCGATTATCCATCGGAAGACCGTTGCCATTTCCCGGACCCAGTGACCCGCGCGATCGATGCCGAGCGGCGCACACATTTCGCACGCGAGCAGGGGCATTTCGAGAGCAAGCATGCGCTGATCCTGACCTACCGGCCACTCGAGTCCAAGAAGACTGCTCTCAGCAAATACATCTATTCGGACGAGGAAAGCCGGAAGAAGTCCTACGCGGACACGGTACTCTTCGTGTTCAAGAACGCGGTGCGAGAGCTTGAGCAGTATTTTGCTAACACACTTTCGATCCGACGAATGGAAACCCGCGAAACGGTCGAAAGGGGAGGGGAGAGGATTGCCCGATATGACGAGCTCCTCCAGTTCGCCCGGTTTTGCACCACCGGCGAAAGCCATCCAATCCGCCTTCCCGATGTTCCCATGTATCTCGACTGGATCGCCACCGCAGAGCTTGAACACGGACTAACGCCAAAGGTCGAAAATCGTTTCCTCGGCGTCGTTGCGATCGACGGTCTGCCGGCCGAAAGCTGGCCGGGCATTCTGAACAGCCTTGACCTGATGCCGCTCACCTATCGGTGGTCATCGCGCTTCATCTTCCTTGATGCCGAGGAAGCCCGACAAAAGCTCGAACGCACACGCAAGAAATGGCAGCAGAAAGTCCGGCCGTTCTTCGACCAGATATTCCAGACACAAAGTCGATCCGTCGACCAGGACGCGATGACCATGGTGGCCGAGACGGAGGATGCGATCGCACAGGCCTCGTCGCAAATGGTTGCCTATGGCTATTACACACCGGTGGTCGTGCTATTCGACAGCGACCGCGAAGCACTCCAGGAGAAGGCCGAAGCGATCCGGCGGCTGATCCAGGCGGAAGGTTTCGGTGCGCGGATCGAAACGCTCAATGCCACTGACGCCTATCTCGGCAGCTTGCCGGGCAACTGGTATTGCAACATCCGTGAGCCGCTGATCAACACCGGCAATCTCGCCGACCTGATCCCGCTGAACTCGGTCTGGTCCGGAAACCCAGTCGCGCCATGCCCCTTTTACGCACCGAATTCCCCGCCCTTGATGCAGGTTGTGAGCGGCTCCACAGCCTTTCGTCTGAACCTGCATGTCGATGATGTCGGCCACACACTGATCTTCGGGCCGACCGGTTCTGGCAAGTCGACTTTGCTCGCCCTGATCGCCGCACAGTTTCGCCGGTACGAAAATGCGCAAGTCTTCGCCTTTGACAAAGGCAGTTCACTTCTGCCCCTGACGCTCGCAGCCGGCGGCGATCACTATGAGATCGGCGGCGACAATTCGGACCAGGGGAGGACGCTGGCCTTTTGCCCATTGTCCGAACTCAAAAGTGATGCCGATCGGGCTTGGGCGACGGAATGGATCGAGATGCTGGTCGGCTTGCAGGGCGTTACCATCACACCCGATTATCGTAACGCCATCTCTCGGCAGGTCGGGCTGATGACGAGCGCATCCGGTCGCTCGCTCTCGGATTTCGTCAGCGGCGTGCAACTGCGCGAGATCAAGGACGCGCTGCATCACTATACCGTCGATGGCCCGATGGGCCAACTCCTCGATGCGGAAGAGGATGGCCTCACGCTTGGCGCCTTCCAGACCTTCGAGATCGAGCAACTGATGAATATGGGCGAGCGTAACCTCGTGCCAGTGCTGACCTACCTGTTCCGCCGGATCGAGAAGCGGCTGGATGGGTCGCCAAGTCTGATCGTGCTTGACGAGGCGTGGCTGATGCTCGGCCACCCTGTGTTCCGTGACAAAATTCGCGAGTGGCTGAAGGTGTTGCGCAAGGCGAACTGCGCTGTCGTCCTTGCGACCCAATCGATCTCCGATGCCGAGCGGTCCGGGATCATAGACGTACTAAAGGAATCCTGCCCGACAAAGATATGCCTCCCAAACGGCGCCGCACGCGAGTCGGGGACGCGTGAATTCTACGAGCGCATCGGCTTCAACGAGCGGCAGGTCGAGATCGTCGCTACCGCCATGCCGAAGCGCGAATACTACGTCGCCACACCGGAAGGCCGGCGGCTCTTCGACATGTCGCTTGGGCCAGTCGCGCTGAGCTTTGTCGGCGCGTCGGGCAAAGAGGACCTCAAACGCATCCGCGCACTGAAATCCGAACATGGCCGCGACTGGCCGGTCCACTGGCTTGAAACGAGAGGAGTTCACGATGCCGCATCGCTACTCAAATAGATGGCTCGCCTGCTTGGCGGCCGCAGCTCTCACGATCGGCGCTGCAGGCTCAGTGTATGCCGGTACAGCCACCGGTGCTGCGACGGAATGGACGCAGCTCGCCAACAATGCGCAGCTCGTGGACCTCATGAAAAGCTCCGGCATCCAAGTCGACAATCAGCTGACGCAGATCAGCCAACTTGCAGAGCAGATCCAGAACCAGCTCAAGATCTACGAAAACATGCTGCAAAACACCGCGCAGCTTCCTGATCATATCTGGGGGCAGGTCGAAAGCGATCTCAACCAACTGCGCAGTATCGTCGACCAGGGGCAGGGCATCGCCTTTTCGATGGGGAATGCGGACGACGTTCTTCAGCAGCGCTTTCAGAGTTATGCCGATCTGAAGACGAATTTGCCTGATAACGCGACGTTCTCCTCAACCTACCAGTCCTGGTCGGACACCAACCGTGACACGATCGCCAGCTCGCTGAAAGGGGCGAGCCTCACGGCCGAACAGTTCGATAGCGAGGAAGACACAATGTCCTCGCTGCGGTCGATGTCCGAAACGGCCGACGGGCAGATGAAGGCTTTGCAGGTCGGACACGAGATTGCCGCCCAGCAGGTTGCCCAGATGCAGAAGCTTCGCGGTCTGGTCTCCCAACAGATGACAATGATGGGAACCTGGCTTCAGACGGAGCAGACCGACAAGGACCTCGCGCAGGCGCGGCGGGAAAAATTCTTCAATGCCGAGGTCAAGAGCGTTCCGGAAGGCCAGAAAATGGAGCCGCGCTGGTGAGCCGCCCGGTCCTGATCGCCTTGCTGCTGGCTATCGCCGCCGCATCCGCTGTCGCGACAGCGCTGATCCTCAATTCCCGAAACACAGGCAAACCTGCGCTCACCGAGGAGCAACGCGCCGTCAGGGAAAAATTCTTCGGCTCTAGCAAGGAGCTGCCGCCGATCAAGGAAGGTCAGGAGATGCGCCCAAGATGGTGAAGGTAACTGTCGCACGCTCGTTCCTGATTACAGGTCTCTTTTTGCTCGCCTATGCTGTTCCCGCATTCGCGCAGGAGGGACAGGTCCTCACGGAACTGGAAAACCAGGTCTCGTCTGCTGCTAAGGGGTGGGAGACCACCATCATGGAGGCGGCGAAATCCCTGTTCTGGATCCTTGCAACGATCGAGATCGGCATTGCGGCCGTTTGGTTGGCGATCCAGTCGGCCTCACTGGACAGCTGGTTTGCTGAGCTGGCGCGGCGGATCATGTTCATCGGGTTCTTCGCGTTCGTTCTGACCCAAGGTCCGACCTTTGCGCGAGCTGTGGTCGACAGCCTCTTCCAAATTGGCGCCGGCGGTGGTTCGGCCTCGCCCGCCGAAGTGTTCGATGCCGGCATCCGCGTCGCCTCGCAAATGTCCCAACAGGCGCAGTTCGGTGTGTTCGAGGATAACGCCCTCGCGATTGCCGCCGTTCTCGCCATGGGCGTCGTGGTCATATGCTTCTCGCTCGTCGCCGCGATTTTCGTATCGGTGATGGCGGAGATGTATGTCGGCTTGCTCGCGGGTATGATCATGCTCGGGCTGGGTGGTTCGTCCTTCACCAAAGACTTTGCCGTCCGCTATCTCGTCTACGCCTTCGGCGTCGGCATGAAGCTCATGGCCTTGGTGATGATCGCCAAGATCGGGTCGCAGGTCCTCTTGGGTCTGGCCAATGCCCCGACCGCATCCTCCGACCAGTTTGTCACCACCTTGGCCACCGCCGGTATCTCCGTCGTGGTCTTCATCATCGCCATGTACGTGCCGAATATCATCCAGGGCGTCGTCCAGGGCGCATCGGTTTCCGGTGGCATGGAAGCGATCCGCCACGGCGGGCAAGCGGCGTCTTTTGCCGCCGGTGCTGGCTTCCTCGCCGCCGGCGCTGCAGGCGCGGGGTTTGCGGCCGCGCAAGCCGCACGAGCTGGCGGTTCATCCGTTGGAGGTGCTGCTCTTCGCGGCGTGGGCGCGAGCTTCACTTCCGGCGCGCAAGCAGCCGGATCTGCCGCGAAGGAAAAGGCAATCGGCTCTCCCGGCGCCTATGCGGGGTCGATTCTCGGACTGGCCAACGCCAAGCTCGATCAACAGCGCGGCGGTCATAGCGGACCGAAACCTCCTCCCGAACGCAACGACAAACCGTAATCGAGACAAGGGAAGAATAAATGGCAGCGAACCGCGCCCCGGAAAACCCGTATCTTGCCGCCCGCCAGGAATGGAGCGAACGCTATGGCTCCTACGTGAAGGCCGCAGCCGCATGGCGCATTGTTGGTGTCCTCGGTCTGGTCATGGCCGTTATCGGCTTCAGCTACGCGATGTATCTCAGCACCCAGCTCAGGCTCGTGCCTTACATCGTCGAGGTCGATAAGCTGGGGACGGCGGTCACGGCAGGTTTCCCCGAGCAGATCGAGTATGCCGATGTCCGCGTGGTGCGCGCCACACTCGGTAACTTCGTCACGAGCTTTCGCTCGATCACTCCAGATGCGGTGGTGCAGAAGCAATATATCGACCGCACCTACGCCCTTCTTCGCACGTCCGATCCGTCGACGGAGAAGGTCAACGCCTGGTTTCGAGGCAATTCTCCATTCGAGAAGGCGAAGTCTTCGACAGTTGCCATCGAGGTCAACAACATCGTGGCGCTCTCGAACCAAACTTATCAGATCGACTGGACGGAATACGAGCGGGACCGCAAGGGCAAGGAAACCGGCACGAGGCGGTTCCGCGGGATCGCAACGGTGACGCTCACCGCGCCACAGGATGAGACGACGATCCGCCTCAATCCGATCGGCCTCTACATCCGGGATTTCGACTGGACGGCACAGCTTTAAAGGCAGGGATTCTTTCAATGAAAAAAACAGGATTGATCGCAGTCGCCGGCTGCATGGCCGGACTCTTGCTTGCTGCGGGCGCGCAGGCGCAAAGCATGACGAGCAACGAGGTGAAAGGAACAAATCTTTCCAGAAAGTGGCGCGGCACGCCGGGACTGGTCACGACAGGTCCGGACGGAAAGGTCATTTTTCTGTTCGGCGAGACCCAGCCGTCCGTCGTCTGCTCTCCTTTACAGGTGTGCGACATCGAACTTCAGGGTGGCGAGATCGTTCGCGACGTCCTCGTCGGCGACACTGTGCGCTGGAAGGTGGAGCCGGCCACCTCGGGGGCCACAGGCGGGCAGGCGATCCATCTCATCGTCAAACCGTCGGAGCCAGGCCTTCTCACCTCAATGGTCGTAACCACTTCACGGCGAACCTATCATATCCAGCTCAAGTCCCATCCCAGCCAGTACATGGCGCGCGTTGGTTTCGAGTACCCTGAGGACGCATCCACCAAGCTCGCCGACATCAATGCCCGTCTCGAAACCGGGGGCATTCCCGGCACGCCGCCGGACAAGCTGAACTTCTCCTATTCGATCAGCGGCGGTGCTTCGTGGAAACCGAAGCGGGTCTATTCGGACGGGGTGAAGACCTACATTCAGTTCCCGAAATCGATCTCCGGCCAGGACGCGCCTGTGCTCTTCGTCGTCTCCAGCGGTCAAAATCGCATCGTCAATTATCGCATGAAGAACGACATGATGACCGTCGACTATGCGATCGACAAAGCGATCCTCGTTTCCGGAGTCGGTTGGCGGCAGCAGAAGATCACCATCCGGCGGGGAGGCTGAACCATGCGGAAGCTATTCGCGTTCTTCATCGCGGTCGCGCTGCTCTCCAGCTGCCAAACGGCCGACGACGCGCTCACCACCAGCTCGACCCCTGTGGCCGTCACCGGACCGGCTGCAAGCGCCATCGCCGGCGACATTGCAAGTCGTCTGGCCGAACAGATCGGCCCGGCAGGTGCTACGACCACGATCAAAATGGAGACGGACACATCGGAGTTCGCATCCACCCTTGAGGCGGCCCTGAAGGGGTGGGGCTACACGTTCGTCACGGACGGCAAAGTCGCCAAAGACGTCAAGCCGGTCGAGCTTGCTTATGCAATCGAGGGCTTCGACGGGCAAGTGCTGGTGCAGGTCTCGACGCCTTCCATCGCTCTTGGCCGCGCTTACACGCCGACGGCGGCCGGCGCGACGCCGGCCAGTCCCCTTTCGATCATGCAGCGCAACTGACGGAGATTAACATGGTTCAGTCGCTCCAGCTTGGCACGTCGAGCCAAGCCGACGATCAGCAGGGCATGCGGCGGCTCAACCGCCTGCCGATCATCGTCGCCATCATTGTCATCGTGCTGTTCGTCGGCGTCGTTGTGATTGGTCTGTCGCTGCGCGGACTTTCCTTCAATCGTGGCGACATCGAGAGCGCTTCCAACAGCCCTGCGACCAGTTTCGGCGACCAGCTTAAGCGGGGCGTCACGGACGGCATTATCGGTGACCCAGAAAAGCAGGAGGTGTTTCAGCCGACGCCCGTCGTCGTGGAGAAAGAGGAAAAGCACGAGCCGGTCGTCGAGCGCCGACCAGAGGAGCGACAAGACCATCGACAAAGGCTCGAATCCGAGGAGGAGTGGAAGGCGCGCCTGAAACGGGAGCAAGATGAGCAATATATGCGAGAGGTGCAGCGGCAACGGATGGCGCGTCTCCAGGCTCGTTCCACGGCGCTTGATTCACCGCTAAAGGTAGACATTTCCGAAGTCGAGAAGGCTGCAAGCTCCACCAATGCCACCGGCCGCCAGCCGACAAATGCCGTGGCGAACAGCGCCTCAGACCTTTATGTCGAGGCCATGAAATCCGACCTGATGGGGCAGAATGTCGATCAGAACGGGCAGACGTCGAAGGAGGATTTCTTCAATCAGGACATCAAGGATCTGGGCTACCTGCCAAACCAGGTCGTGCCGCAGATGTCACCCAATGAATTGAAGCGCGATTCGGTCATCCCGGCGACATTAATCACCGGCCTGAATTCCGACCTGCCAGGGCGCGTTACAGCTCAGGTCAGCCAGAATGTCTACGACAGCGCCACCGGCTATCGCCTTCTCATCCCGCAAGGCGCAAAGCTGTTCGGCCGTTACGATTCCAAGGTGTCCTTCGGCCAGGAGCGCGTTCTTGTCGTCTGGACCGACCTCATTTTTCCGAACGGGTCTACACTGCAGATCGGTGGCATGGCCGGCACGGACGCCGAAGGATTTGGCGGCTTCCAGGACAAGGTCGACCGCCATCTCTGGAGGACGTTCGGTTCGGCGGCGCTAGTAGCAATCATCGGGACCGGGATCGATATGTCTATGCCCGAGAGTTCGACGCTCGCGACGCAGGACACCGCCTCGGATGCAGCACGACGTAATTTTGCCGAAGCATTCGGCCGGGTAGCGGAAGAGACGATCTCGAAGAATCTGAATGTTCAGCCGACGATTCGCATCCGACCGGGCTACAAGTTCAACGTCGTGGTCGATCAGGATATTGTTTTTCCGTCTGTCTATAGCGGCCGCTAACCAGCTAAAGGACCCTCAGATTTTCGTTACTTTGCTGAACGTCGCAAGATCATTCCGAGTGGCGGCGCAGGTGTGACTAAAAATCTCTATAAACATCATCGTCTTTAGATCAGAAGGAGTTGAATACTCCGCAGAGGTGAATAGACCTAAGCCATGCAACGACCGTGGATCTGCTTCGCGTAGAAGCAACTGCCGTATCGTCCAATGTTCCATGTGGCACCGGCTGGCCGAACGTGGCAACCGGTACCTCGCGGCGTCAGAACGGCGCGACGAGTGGGAGGCTTGCACCGTCGCAAAAGGAGAAAAGTTAATGGACGGTGACCTTCGCTCTCTCATCGATATGACAGAAGCCGCGCATGATGAACGTATGATCAAAAGTGCTCTTAAGACATTTGCGCACGCATGTGGCTTCGACCGTTTTGCTTTTCTGCAGACTGAGGGGCTGGAAATCCGCACATTCAACTCCTATCCGGAGGAATGGCAGGGCGTTTATCTCGAAAGCCAGTATTCCCGTATCGACCCGGTCGTCACGGAAGCCAAGCGTCGCATGGAAATGTTTTCCTGGACGGCCGACGATTGGCCCGCTCGTGGAACCTCAGAACTCAGGCGTTTTCGGGACCAGGCGATCGATTACGGCATTCGGAGTGGGGTGACTATACCCGTCGAAGGAAGTTTCGGGTCGACGATGATGCTGACGTTTGCATCCTCAGCACAAACGGCTGACGTTAAAAAGCTGCAGGATGCGAAAAAAGCGATCCGGGCGGTTCTGGTGATCCATTACCGCCTGAAGATCATCGCTGCGACGACGATTGTCGCTCCGAAACGGTTGCTTTCACCAAGAGAAGCAATGTGCCTGATGTGGGCGGCAAAGGGCAAAAGCGCTCCGGAAACCGCAATGTTGACAGGCATCAATCCGAGGACAGTGCAGCATTACCTCGATAAAGCGCGCGAAAAGCTCGAAGCGGCAACCGTTCCGCACCTTGTCGCGATCGCCAAAGATCACGGTCTGGTATGAGCGTCATTCTTCACCATCTGGGGCAACTTCAGGGACGTAGCCAAGCGCATCGATGATTTCCGACAACGCCTCCTGCTGGGCTTCGGATTTTTTCTGACGTGCGACATACTCATCCTGCAGGCTTTTGAGTACGGCGGCGGAGATCGACGGATCGGCGCTCGCGCGAGTCCATTCCTCATAGACAGCCTCATCGGCGGCAATAAGATGGCGGTGCTCACGGATCGCAGCAACTGCCAGCACCTCTAGTTCTGACTCTTGCATCCAACTGTAGCGAGATGAGCCCACATCGTTCATCCGCTTCTCCCTAACTTCATTCTGCTGCCCGAACCTAAGGCTGCGGCCTTATTATATCGGTTGAGCGCCACCACAATATCCGCTGAGCATCATCTGGGTCCTGTGCGATTCTCGCGCCTCTCCATACCGACGTCGATGAGTGCAGGGACTTGAATGAGACGGCCTTGCTTATTTGCTCAAAAGGATTCGGCCCTCGCTTGAGCTGTAGAGAATACTCCGTGGTAGGATACTCATCAAGCCGCTGTTCTCCGGATCATGGAGATTCGAGAGGTATTTGCGCGAAATTTGCGAGCTGCGCGGCAGGCTAAAGGCTTGTCCCAGGAGGAACTCGCCCATCGCGCGGATATCGATCGCACCTACATCAGTTCGCTCGAGCGTAGCGTCTACAATGCAAGCATCGATGTTGTTGACCGTTTGGCGACCGTCTTGGGCATCGAAGCCTGTGAGTTGCTGAAGCGGCCCCCGATGGAGTCACAGATGCCAACCGCCGAGCTTGACGATTAAGAGAAGTTGTCCTGCGGACTGACGGGTTCATACCCAGGCGGCAATGCTTTCACGTCTGGCTAGGTCCGTCGTCAAGGCTACATCTTTACTCTTGACGACCACTGGATTTGTCAGCTCTCATGCAGTCGAGGCATTTATTCGTGGTGAAGAATTCACAAAGCGAGGACTTTCTCCACCTCAGGGATTGTGATACAAATCCTAGGATAATAGATCCATTTTTTCGAGCTTTTATATCAATGCCCGGTTCCGTCACGCAACGCCAAATCGCCCGGACCGGCAGATAACGGCTTTGGGCGCGCGTTTGGCAACCTCCGCTAGGCTGTGGTTGACGTCGAGCTGCGCATCAGGAAGTTGATAAAGACCGCGGGCAAGCCGCAGTACTTCAACATCTCGTTCCATTCGGCTCATAGTGGCAGCCGTCACACCTGCGTTCCGCAGTTCCACCAAACGTGCTATTCCGCGCTCAGTTAGCACCGATAGAAGGGCTGCAGGAGGCGCTGCGGCAACGAAGGGCTACTCCTTGCGAAATCGCCAACCAGGCCGAACGCGGTGGCGTCGGATCGGTGATCCGGCCGTATCTCGAGGCGCTGGCCGCCAATGGCTAAAGAAATCAGAAACGTCGGCGCCTCGGTGCGCGCCCGACTGTTGCAACTCGCCAAGGCAAGCGGGCAAAGCTTCGATCTGGTCCTGACGCGTTTCGCTCTTGAACGGTTATTGTTCCGGCTTAGCCAGTCGCCCCACGCCGGTCGCTTCGTTCTAAAACGGGCGATGTTGATGATGAGTTGGTTTGACAATCCGCACCGAGGCACGCGCGACCTCGATCTTTTGGGTTTCGGTGATCCGAGTCCGGACCCGATGCTTGAGACATTTCGGGAAATTCTGGCGCAAGAGGCCGACGATGGCGTTACGTTTGACGCTGATACGCTGCATGTGGATCGTATTCGCGAGGCATTGGATTATGGTGGGCTCAGGCTGCGGGTGATCGCTTCGATCAGCGGAGCCCGGATCAACCTGACGATCGACATCGGTTTTGGCGATGCGCTTGAGCCTGGGGTGGAGGTTTTGGATTATCCTTCTATGCTCGATTTTCCGATGCCGCGGCTTCGGGCCTATGCGCGAGAAACGGTCATTGCCGAGAAGTTCCAGGCAATGGTGATGCTGGGGCGAGGAGACAGCCGCATGAAGGATTTCTACGACATCTGGATCCTCAGCAGGTCTTTCGACTTCAGCGATGATCGGCTGGCGCACGCAATAGCCGCTACCTTTGATCGCCGCGAGACATCGATCCCCATTGACCTCCCCGACGCCCTAACGGACGCCTTTGCCAAGGACCAGCAAAAGCAGCGGCAATGGCGAGCTTTCGTTGAAGGCGTTGCACACAATCCTAGCGATCTGACAGACGTCATCGCGGAGATTGTCACATTCCTGATGCCGCACGCGGTCGCGGCTACGAGGCTACGAGGCTACGAGGCTACGAGGCTACGAGGCTACGAGGCTACGAGGCTGGACGAATGAGCGGTTTGGTCGCAATCTGTCTCACTTTAATTTCATGCTTTGGAGCCTAAATTCTGGCTTGGCCGGAAGATGCCCCGCGAATGCAGGATAAACTCAACGCTATTGCTGACCACCAATGCGGGAAAGATCGATCCGCATCCCCGCGCGTCCAACATCCTGCACCGTCTCTGGCTGTACGTCTTTCGGCGTTGCTTCCTCGCCATCCACTGACTCGGCGGGACGGGTCTCATCTCTTTTCTGCGGCGCTTCGATGGGTACGCCAGGATCCTCCGCCTGAAACACGCTCACGCCCTCGAACTCACCGGTCTTCCATGCGTAAACCCCATCCTCGAAAATCTGCGGGAAGACATCTTCGCTCGTGGGGTTGCCATACCATTTCGCAACGATCCTGAGGATCTTGGCGAACATCGCCGTGCCTTTGCGGAGGTTCTGGCAAGGATCGACGAGATCAGGCTTCAAATCAGCGGGCTCCTTGACTCCAACCTGAGCAGGAAACTGGGTCAGGCCGACTCGGACGACCGCCTGACCAGCGTATTGGCGCACGATCGCCATCGCCTCCTCAGAAGATGTGGCTTTCGGAACGAGGATCAATCGACCGCCCGATTTGACGGTAACGGCGAGGGGATCATCCGAGCCCGCTGCCATCACGAACTGCCCGACGATCGCGGGCTTGAGAGAAGGGTCTGCACATTCTTTTATGAGGGCTGCGTCGATCATGGTGTCTCCTGGGCACTCAGGTGTTGAAGGCTATAACAAGCGGTTTTGCGAAGAGTTTCGCCCAAGCCGTGGTAGAGGCGCGCTGGATGGCGATGATCGACGTCCCTTCGGTCCACCAGCCGTTTCCCACGGCGACGACAAAATCCGGATCGTGGAGCATGGACTGAAGGATCGGCCAAACGATCAGTTGCTCGTAGCAGATTAGCGGTGCTGCCCGGCTGGCACCGATCGGGACGACCGGGTTCGCGAAAAAGTCCGCCCTGGCACCGCCACTCTCCCCAGACAACAAATCCCACGGCTGCCACATGGAGCCGGGAACAGGCATGCGTTCGCGATAGAAGATGCGGCCGCCCTTCCTATCGATCGCGACAAGGACATTGTCGTAGCCCCCTGCGTCGAGCAGCGCGGCACCAGCGATGGCCGTCGCATCGCCGTCGCGGAGGACGCCTACCCAAAGCCGCTCCACGGTCGGTGTCCAGAAGCCAATCGCACTTTCCGGCAGCACCACAAAGCGGGCGCCATCTCCCGCTACCCCACGTACCGTTGCTATCAAGTCACGCTGGCGTTGAAGACCGGCCTTCCGACCAAGCGAAGCCCCCATTTCCAGATCGACGCCGCGCCAGCCTTCCGGTAGTTTCGGGTCGGTCCACAAGACGGCGGACCACAGCCAAAGGCCTGTCAAGGCGATGGCGACAGCTGGCCAAATGCGGGTTGCGAGGCCCGCAAGGCCGGCTGTCATAAGCCACAGTCCCCACCATCCCCATCCCGGAAACAGAGCACCCGCAGCCGTGACAGGATGCGCCCATCCCGTGATGCCGAACGGTGGGATGGCCATGATGATGGTCGCGATGAGATAGCGAACCGGACGAACGTTCGGGTTCTTCGTCCAGAGGACGGAATGCACGGTAACGAAGCTCAAAGACGCACACAGCCAGAGCAGGAGGCCCGGCCAGATATCGGACGAATAGAAGGTGGCCACGCCTTGCGGCAGACCGCGCGACGCGGCCAGGAAATATCCGGCGGAGACAAGTGCCGCCACTAATCTCGTTCGCGAGATCGACCATAGAAGCGGAAACCCCAGCGCGACGGGTAGAAGCGACACATGGCCGCTCCAGCCCACCGCGCCGATCGCGATCGAAGCGAATATCAGCAGCGCCGGCCGAAGGTAATCACGGCACATAGGTGAACACCTTCTGCGCCAGCCCGAGAATGCCAGAGATCGGCACTGGGCCAAAATATCGAGAGTCGTAGGAGCCGGAAAAACCGGAATGCAGGAAGACATATCCTGGCGGGACGATGCCGCTAGGAAAGGGCGTCAACGGCCGGCCTTTTCCATCTCGTGGTGCGAGTCTAGAAGAGGAAATCACCCTCCCATCCACGCTCACGCTGGCGCCGATTTCGGCATTCTGTCCTGCGACGGCGATCACTGTCTTGATCAACGGTGCGACGCCGCCCGGGCAGGAACCAGAACGGAGATATCCTCGTACCCTCGCTACCCGCATCGCAGCCGTTTCCGGAGGGCAGATGAACACCAGGTCGTCTATAGCCACCGGACGATGAAGCGGAACGATGCGCCACAGGCCGAGTGGCTCGCTCGGCGTCAGATTAATGCGGTACCCGCCGACGAAGCCGGTGCCGATCGCCAGTATGACGACCAATGCGGCCATAAAAATGATTCCAGCCGCTCGTCGTTGTTGTGCGGTCATCGCCCGCCGCGTTCCAGCTCCCGCCGTCATTTAAGCGAGAGCCCTTGGCTCTTCGTCTGACGCAGCGTCTCGGCCTGCTTCAGCGCTTCGGTCGTACGCTCATGAGAGCTAAGTTGCTGGACCGTGCGCATTGAATTCCACGCGGACTGGACCTCGGCCTTCTGGCCAGCCGTCATGCCCGATGTGACGGTCTCGAAGGTCTTGCCACTCGTGTCTTTCGCGACCAAAGGCAGGAAGGTCCGTTCCCCGAAACGCTCGGAAACCGCTTTGGCGAAACCTTCGAGTTCGGCCTTCACCATTCTGTCGGCCAGAGCATATTCGAGGCCAGCCGGAAGATCGTTGCGGTCGATCGCATCGCGCACGCGTTCGAGCGTTTGCTTGGCGGCTGGAGAGAGCGCCGGGATGTCGACCGAAACCTTGAGCCGGACCGCGCGCTCCTCCGTCTCATGTTTGAATTCGGCCTCGGCCCGCTCACGAAGGTAGCGTTCAAGATTTCGGGCGAGCGCCGGCACGTTGGCGATGGCTTTTTTCCGGTCCTGCCTGTCGGCACGGCTGGCGAGAAGACCGGTCTTGCCCTTCAGCGCACCGAAGCTTTCGGGGGCGCCGGCGACCTTCGCGAGGGTGGACTGCGCGACCGACTGGTCCTTGACCATGGCGTCGACATTGATCGCCTTGAAGGCGGCTTCCGGCTGCGCGTAGACGAGATGGAAGCGCGTCGAGACGTCCTCCCATTGCGTCTTGAGGCCGGGATCGGCGGCGAGCTTATCCTCGACAGCCTGGTCGAGCGATTTCGGGAAGGTGGTGATGCCTGATACCATGGGCTTGGCCTCCTTGATTGTGTCCGGGATGGAGTGTTTGTTGCTGCCGCGGACCAACCCGAGTGCCGCACCGATGGCGGCTAGACGGGCGCCGAGGTCGGCGAGTTTCTGTTTTTGCCGAACGGCCCATTGGAGGCGATCGTGTGCGATCGTGCGGGCGACGTTGACAAGATGAAGGCCCCGCGCTTCCGCGAAGCGCAGCGCCTGGCCATAGAACGACGCCTTCTCGTAATCGAGGGTCGTCTCCTTGGCGTTTCGGCGCGAAAGGATCGGGATGAGGCCGCCGGATTTGGCGAACGAGCGACTGCCGTAGTAGACGGCGAGATCCTCACGATGGCGCGTCATGGCCACATAGGTGAGATGCCGGTCCAACGAGAGCGAAGCAAGCACCTTCACCCGGTCGACCGTCGCGCCCTGGCTCTTGTGGATCGTCGTCGCATAGCCATGATCTAGATTGTTGTAGAAGCGCTGCTCGATCGTGACCTGGCGGCGGTGCTCGCCGTCACCAATCTCTGCAACGATCCGGCCAGGTGCGGCTTCAAGCACCTTTGCGAGCATGCCGTTCTTGACGCCAAGGCTGCCCTCGTTCTTGAGGAACACGATCTGGTCGCCGGTGGCGAACATGCGGGTTCCGTCCTCGGTCTTGAACGGTAATCCTTCTGCGACGACGCCGCGCTCGACCAGCTTGGCGCGCGCCATATCGTTGAGCATTCGGACGTCGCGGCGGAGGTGTGCAAGGATCAGGCTGGTCTTCGAAGAGTCGTAGTCGCGGTCCCACGCTGCGATCAGGCTCTCGACCGCGTCGTCCTTCAGTCTCAAACCAATCATTCGACCATGAGCGGTGTAGGCGTCGACAGCCCTGCGGATATTGCCACGAGCGAGATCGAGCGAGGCATCGCGCATCCATTGCTGGCGCTGACGATAGATTGTCTCAAGTTCTGCATAGCCGATGCGATCGGCAATGGCGCGGAACGCGGCACCCGCTTCGATCGGTTGAAGCTGTTCCGGATCGCCGACAAGTACGAGTTTGGCGCCGGCCTTGGTTACGGCTTCGACAAAGAGCGCCATCTGCCGTGACGACACCATGCCGGCCTCGTCGAGTACGAAAACAGTTTTGTCGTCGAGCTGGTTGCGACCCTGGTTCCAGCGAAGCTCCCACGACGACAGCGTGCGGGAGCCGATGCCAGCTTCCTTCTCCAAACCTTCGGCGGCTTTGCCAGCCAAGGCACCGCCGACCACACGATAGCCGGCCATTTCCCACGCCTCGCGCGCAGCCTTCATCATCGTCGTCTTGCCGGCGCCGGCGCGACCGACAACGGCGGCAATCCGCGTGGCCCCGGCGACATGCTCGATCGCCGTTCGCTGCTCATCCGACAGACGGGAATGGTGCGCAAAGGTCGCCTGCACCACCACCACCCGGACGCCATGTGAGGCGCGAGCGGAGAGCCAGATCGCGCGATTGGCCATCTCGGCTTCAAGCCGGATCATTTCGCGCGTGGTGTACTTCGCGGGTGTCCGAACACCTGTCGCAAAGTTGATCCGCTCGCGTTCGAGCCGGAGCGCTTCTGGACTTTGCAGAATGCGGACCATCAGACTTTGGAACAGGACGGCATCGTCGATATAGCGATACAACACCTTCGCAACATCGCGTTCGTCGAAGACGCTCTTCTCCCGCGTGATCAGGTCGAGCACGATCTCCGGACGGCGCTGGATGCGGCGGGCGTTCTCGCTGCGGCGCTGCTCCTGAAGCTCGACGCGTTCGAGCTTGCTCGCCGAGGTCTCCTGCATCCGATCGAACTGCTCGGCCTTGCGCTCGATGGCTTTGACGCCGACGCCGAGGTGAATGGTTGGCTCGAGGTCGATGCCCTGCTTTTCGTAGGAACGGCCATCGATGAGGATATCGAGGTCGGCAAGCGCCAGATGTTTGTTCTGGCAGGCAAACCAGCCGTCGCGAAACGCATTGAAATCCTCAGTGCCGCCGGCCCAGAGCTGATAGACGATCTTGCCGGCATCATTGCGGATCGGCTTGCCGTCCGGGCTGAGGACCGCAACCTTCTTCGAACCAAAGCCATCCTCAGTCAGCGGCCGCAATGTCGTCATCAGATGGACATGCGGATTGCCCGGTGCGTCGTGATAGACCCAGTCCGCGACCATGCCATGCGCGGTGATATGCCGCTCCACAAAGTCGCGCATGAGCGCGATGTTCTGCTCGGCCGTCAGCTCGAGCGGCAGGGCTATGGTGACGTCCTTGGCGAGCTGCGCGTCGCATCGCTTCTCGAAGCCCTCCACCTTGTTCCAGAACATCTCGGATGCGCCGGCGACCGAACGATCGGCAATCATGCTGCGCACCCATTCCGGCGCGTCGGCAGAGATCACGAACTCCTCATGCAGGAGCCCCTGCTTTCGCGTGTAGTCGATCGTCCGGCCTTCCCGCTCAAACTCCATCTTAGCGCAGTGCCGGTAGGCCGCCGACAAGACGGCGCTGCGGCCGGAGCCACGGGCGACAACGCTGACAGAGAAGTGAGGGACGGCCACGGCGGAGTTCTCCCGGAACGAAATCAAAGAGTTCGTTGGGAGCGGCGGCCCCACCAGGCTCTCAGCAACACGTCGCGCCAGCGACGTATAATTGCGCCCTTGGAAGCCGCTCCTTCGGAACGGCCGGGATCATTCCCGAAAGCATCGCCGCTGGCGATTGTAGGATTCACAGTAGTGCGTTCCGCACCCCGGTCCGAAAAACTGGCTTCGAAAGACACGCTTTCTCAGCCAGGGAGACAGACGGACATGAAGAAGCCATCCGCGAAAATCCGCGACGAAATCGCCAAACTGCAGGAACAGCTCAAGAACGCCGAGACAAGGGAAGCCGAGCGGATCGGCAGAATTGCGCTCAAGGCCGGCCTTGGTGAGATCGAGATCGACGAGTCGGAGCTGCAGGCAGCTTTCGAGGAAGCAGCCAAGCGGTTTCGCGGAGGCAAGGCCGCTTCGAACGGAAAGGAAAGGGGAGGGCAAGGGAACGTCACGCAGCAAACCCCGCCGAACTCAATTGGCCCGGGCGCGGGCGGCGCTGGCGAGGCTTGAGCGCATGGCGAGGACGATGACATCCGATGCCCGCAAAAAGGACACGCGCGAAAAGATCGAGCTCGGCGGCCTGATCGTCAAGGCCGGTCTGCGCTACGAGAAGCGAACGCTGTTGCTGGGCGCGCTGATCGATGCAGCGCGCCGCATCAAGGGTGACGATGGTGAGCGGTCCAGGCTCACGGCAATCGGCGTGGAGGCCTTTGGCAATGACGATCAATAGGATTGCGCTCGTCGTCGTGCCAGGGACGCTGATGATCCTGGTCGTCATCGGAATGATCGGGATCGAGCAGTGGCTTTCAGGCTTCGGAAAGACCGAGGCCGCGCGACTGGCATGGGGACGGGCGGGGATCGCCTTGCCCTATATCGCCAGTGCGGCGATCGGAATTCTGTTCCTGTTCGCGAGCGCCGGCTCGATCAACATCAAGCAGGCAGGTTGGGGTGTCCTTGCCGGATGCAGCGGGACGATCCTGATCGCGGCTACACGCGAAACGATGCGCCTTGCCGCTTTCACGAAGGCGCTCAACGCCGACAAGTCGGTCTTGACCTATCTCGATCCAGCAACGTCGATCGGAGTGGGCGCAGCGTTCATGTGTGCCTGCTTCGCGCTCCGCGTGGCGTTCATCGGCAATGCGGCCTTCGCAAGGGCTGAGCCGAAACGCATTCAGGGGAAGCGAGCACTGCATGGTGAAGCAGATTGGATGAAGCTCACGGAAGCGGCAGATCTGTTCACTGATGCCGGCGGCATCGTCATCGGCGAGCGCTATAGGGTCGACAAGGACAGTGTCGGGAGCCAAACGTTCCGGGCCGATAGCGCCGAGACATGGGGCGCCGGCGGCAGGTCGCCGTTGCTCTGCTTCGATGGCTCCTTCGGTTCATCGCACGGGATCATCTTTGCCGGTTCCGGCGGTTTCAAGACGACGTCGGTGACAATCCCGACGGCACTGAAATGGGGCGGCACGCTGATCGTACTGGATCCATCGAACGAGGTCGCACCCATGGTCTCCGCGCATCGCGGCGGAGCGGGAAGAGACGTGTTCGTCCTCGATCCCAAGAAGCCGGGCATGGGCTTTAACGTCCTTGATTGGGTCGGGGGTTTCGGCGGAACCAAGGAAGAGGATATTGCCTCGGTCGCATCATGGATCATCAGCGACAGCGGCGGCGCGCGCGGAGTCCGTGACGACTTCTTTCGCGCGTCAGCACTGCAGTTGCTGACGGCGCTGATCGCCGATGTCTGCCTGTCCGGCCACACGGATGAAAAGGACCAGACGCTTCGGCAGGTGCGCATGAACCTCTCGGAGCCGGAGCCGACATTGCGCAAACGGCTGCAAGACATCTACGACAATTCGGGCTCGGATTTCGTCAAGGAGAACGTCGCTGCCTTCGTCAACATGACGCCGGAAACCTTCTCCGGCGTCTACGCCAACGCGGTCAAAGAGACACACTGGCTTTCCTATCCGAACTATGCCGCCCTCGTATCGGGAAAGAAATTCTCGACCAGCGATATTGCGGCGGGAAACACCGACGTCTTCATCAACATTGACCTCAAGACATTGGAGACCCACTCGGGTCTTGCGCGCGTCATCATCGGCTCGTTTCTCAACGCGATCTACAATCGCGACGGACAGATCAAGGGGCGTGCGCTGTTTCTTCTGGATGAGGTCGCCCGCCTCGGCTACATGCGGATCATCGAGACCGCGCGCGACGCCGGCCGCAAATTCGGGATCACGCTGACGATGATCTATCAGTCGATCGGCCAGATGCGTGAGACCTATGGCGGCCACGACGCGGCAAGTAAGTGGTTCGAGAGTGCCAGCTGGATTTCGTTTGCCGCGATCAACGATCCCGAAACCGCGGCCTACATCTCCCGACGCTGCGGCATGACAACGGTCGAGATCGACCAGGTGAGCCGCAGTTTCCAGGCAAAGGGATCATCGCGGACACGCTCGAAGCAACTCGCCGCCAGACCACTCATCCAGCCTCATGAAGTTCTGCGCATGCGCGCCGACGAACAGATCGTCTTCACGGCCGGCAATGCGCCGCTCCGATGCGGACGAGCCATCTGGTTCCGGCGCGACGACATGAAGGCATGCGTCGGCACGAACAGGTTTCACATGATCGGGGATGCGCCAAAGCCTGCATGATCCAAGCCGGCGCGCAGTACAACCGGGCAAGGCTGATCCAGGAAAATGAAGAGTATCGGAGAAATCAGCATAGCGACGCCTGACGGGCGAGATTTCGGGAATTCTCGTCGTGCGATGGGTGGGAACAGGGCAGCCGCAGGAGCCTCAACATAGTGGCCCGAAGGGGAGGCGGGATCGACTGCTCGCCGCCCCTCGCGCACCATTTTGCCGGCCACACTGCAGCCGGGAGCCAAGCTCGTCCGTAAACGCAGATGAAACCGAGTCCGACATAGGCTGAGCCGAAACGAGGGGATCGGATAGTGGCGAAATCGAATGTGGTTCCGTTCAGAAAGCCGCCGAAGGCCGGAGGCGGCCGCGATCGACAGCGCCGGGGGGGAGGACTGCTGAGATCCGGGCAGAACAGATGGCGTAAACACTCGACGGCAGTTCTATGCACCGTAATCATTGCAGTTGCAGGTTGGCTTGCCTATGGCGGCGCCGACGCTCTCCCTGGTTTCGCCACTTTGGCCAAGGTACCGACGACGGATTCATTGTCGGCCGCATTTTCGATCTGCGACGGAAGCCATCGAGCGAACTGCGTCGTCGACGGCGACACATTCTGGTTCAACGGCCAGAAAATCCGCGTCGCCGACATCGATACGCCTGAACTCAGCCCGCCCCGGTGCGAGGCGGAACGGATAAGGGGTGAGGCGGCAAAATCCCGCCTGCTGTCGCTGCTCAACGCCGGCAAATTCTCGCTAGCGGCCGGGTTCCGTGACGAAGACAAATATGGACGCAAACTGCGGACCGTATCCCGTGCGGGCAACTCGCTGGGCGACGCCTTGATCAAGGAAGGGCTTGCCCGATCATGGTATGGTGCCCGACACGGCTGGTGCCAGGGCGGGTGACAGCCATCATCACCTTCCCTGCACGGGAGAGGGATAGGGGTTTGGGGAAAGGGAGGAGGGAACCGTCCCCTTTCCTCATGGGAGGAAGTTTGAAGGAGGGGCATTGCCCTTCCTTCATGGGGTGAGGTTGAGAGGGGCGGCGGAGCCCCTTTCATAGCCGCTCTGGTTGGTCGATCCGGCTGGAGCGGCTCATGTGAAGAGGCAGAGACCAGAGGCGACAAGCCGCCTCTGGTCTCTGCCTCAATCGCCCGGGTCGAAGGGTTCTTTGTCCTCAAGGCCGATGTGCCATCGTTTGTTGGACCACCGCGACGGGAGGTAGATCTCATCACCGCCAAAATGCGCAATGATGATCTCGTCCGCCTCGTGGAACAAACCGAAATCGACCTTGTTGTCGACTGCCCAAAGCAGCGCTGCAGACAGAAACTCCCGCGAGATATCGGCGGGAAGATGCACTTCCGCATCGAAATTTCCGCGCAATCGTTCAAGCCATCGGCATTCGTACCGATCGGCAAAGTCTCTCTTTCCGCCGGACAGATCGCTTTGCTGTCCTTCGGTTCTTGAACCAGTCTCCAATGCGTGACCTGATGCCTGGGGCTTCGGTCACAGAGTGGCGTTCGGCTCCCGGTTTCCCATTCTCCTTGAGAAGCGCAACCCAGTTCTACCGGGCTCGCTAGACTGCCATCAGGACAACCGGGATATCGTCGACGCGCCTTCCATGGTGGCGGTGCCGCGCGGCTCGTAGGCGCGCTGGTCACGCAGGATCTGGAAGGCGATCGTCAGAAGCTTGCGCGCGATGGCAACCCGCGCCTTGTTTATTCCTTTGATCTTCAGATGCTCGTATTGGGCGCGCAGCTGTGGATCGCTGGCGATGGCAGGTGTTACCGCCTCGACGAAGGCCCAGCGCAGCCACTTGTTGCCCTGCTTGATGATCTTGCCGTGGAAGGTCTTGCCGCCGGAGGAATAGGTCGAGGGCACAAGCCCGGCATAGGCGGCAAGCTTCTTCGGTTGGCGGAACCGCGATATGTCGTCGATCTCCGCATCGATCAGCCGGGCGAAGAACTCGCCGATGCCGGGGATCGTCTTCAACAGCTTGACGTTGGCATTGGCCTTGGTCATCGCCCGGATCGTTGCTTCCGACTGTTTGATCCGCATGTCGATGTCGCCGATGAAGGCGAGACCACGGTCAATCTGGATGCGGTCGATCTCAGAGACGTTCACTTGAGCCAGCTGGACGCGGCCGGCCTTGCCAAACAGGTCGCCAAGCTTCTTCAATTGCGCCGTCTGCTCCGGATAGCGGTCGAACACCGTGACGATCCGGTTCTTCGTCATCGTGCGCAGCCGCACGTAAAACATCCGTTCGCGTAGCGCGACGCGAAGGTCCCGCGATCTCTCGCTTGGCGCCCAGGCTTCGGGTACCAGATCGGCTCTGAGCAGATGTGCCAGCACCGTCGCGTCGATCTTGTCGGTCTTGATCTTGGCGTCGGCGATCGCCTTAACCTTCAGCGGATGGGCGAGAACGACATCATCACAAATGTCGTCGAGCCAGTCGTACATCACCATCCAGTTGCGCGTCGCCTCGACAACCGCATGCGAGTTCTCTCGATAGCGTTCGAGAAACCCGCCGAGCGACTGTCGGTCGTTCTTCACCCGGCCGGATCTCAGCGTCTTGCCGCTGCTGTCCTGAACCACCAGGTGGCTGTAGGATTTGTGGTAGTCGACCCCGATATGGTATTCATAAGAGGCAGTCATGCTTCCAACTCCCTTATTGAGATCTTCGAAACCCCAATAAGATAAGCCGAAAGGCTGGAAGTGTGACTGTCCCTCGATCATCATCTGCATCTCAGTGATCCGTTCTCTCAACGGCCGCGGCCTCTTTCATGCCACCTCCTTTTCGTTTTCTGACGAAAGGTGTCCGCACTGTAGCCCGTGAGGGGTCAGGGACCGCGGGACGCGGCCGCGCTGCGGCGAGCGGAGGAACCGATTTTGTCTGTGCCGCTTGCGGTGTTGGGAAAATTGGAGGGGCCGCGATGTCCTTGACGCCGGAACGGCGGGTGCAAAAATGGGGGGTCAGAGAGAGATAGAACCGCGTCCTGAAAGGACGCGACCGCTTGCCATCTCCGATGGCCACGAGACCTTCCGGCTGTCGCCTGACAACGATTTTTGACAGAGGCACGCTTTTAGTGCTGCGAGAGGATCGTGACCCAACGGGGTGGAGACCGCGTGCGGGCTCCGGTCGCAGCGCGACTAGAGCCGCGCGCCATCGGCGCCTCGCCCGAAACGCCATTCTTCACGAAAATGAATCGGTCGCACCTGTAGGATTCACATATGTCGTTGGACGTGGCGGCACCGTGCGACGATCATGTGGACATGATTTCGCAACCCTACCAGCTCTATGTCGAACGAACGGATCCAGCCAAGAACATGGCGCGGTACTATGCCATGGAGATCGAGCAGACGATGTTCGGAGAGGCCTGCCTGACCCGGCGATGGGGACGGATCGGCAAGCGTGGCCAGGAGAAACAGCATGTGTTCGAACGGGAAGAGGAAGCGGTTCGGTTGTTCCTTGAGTTGCTGAAGCAAAAACGTGGTCGCGGCTATCGGCCAAAAGCAACGCTCCGATATTAGGGAAGCTGACCATAATTGTTTTCCGCGTTCCAGCTGGTAGAGGAGGGGCCGACGAAGCGGCCCTGGTGACGCATCACTCGCGCCGGTTCCAGTCGGTCTCGAACGACGCCTCGATTTCGACGACGAAGGGAATCTTGATGGCCAGTTTGAGGCCGAGTTTTCCCTTGCGGAAGAAGTGACCAGATCACCTTGCCGAGAGTGCGGAGCCGACGGCCGGTCGCGGTGAGGAATTGAGCGAGCTGTTGCACGGTGCGGATATCGCGGGGATAGGCCGTATGACGGACAAGGAGGCGGCGCACCTGAACGGCCGAAACGAGAGTGAAGGACCTGCCGGCGACAAAATTTTGGCGCGCGAGGAGCCGCAACGCAGTGAGGAAATTCTGGCGCCGGCAGGTTGCGGCGCGAGGTACTGGATGCAGCATCCCCGATGTCGGACAGGGGGTCGGAAGGAGGAGTGCTGTAAGACTCCCGCTACATCGCCGGACGATCCCGTTGCTCTTGATGAAAAGCTAATCGAACCGCTCGGAAGTTCGGCCCGACGCCACGCCTTTCAGAACAGACGCAGTTGTCCATTCCTCTCGACAGCGGTTGCCGATGGCTCCCGCTCGGGCGCGGAAGAGTTGGCAGCAAAGATCGCAGCGGTTCGCGGCATTGCAGGGAGAAGCCATAGCCCCCGCGCCGGGTGCTTTGCCTCGCTCCTCCCGGAACCCCACGCTAAGCTATCGCCCACGATCAGGGTCGCGGGGATATGAAGAAGCGAAAACTGGATGTGGGCCATATGGACGGCGCGCGAGTCGATATCCACGGCGGTTACATGGAGAAACTGCTGGTCCTTTAATCCTGCCTCAAGGATGGCTTCGGTAACCGCAATGATCATCGCTCCGCTGCCGACTGCGGGTTCCTGCGCGATCATTAAGCCGCGTTCCGCAATCACCTTCTGGATATCCTCAGCCCTTCCGGCAGCCATTCGAGCTATCATTTGGTAGATGGGATATGGCGTGAAGAACTGTCCTTGCGCCTTGTTGTGCAATTCGAGCGCATGGAACGTCGCGAATCCCGGCGCGCAAAGTCGGCGCCGGCCGGGATCTCGAACGCGAGGCAAACGTGTCGCTGGCGAAACTGGCTCATTGGGTCAGGCGGCATATCTCCGATGATGAGATGCGGACGTCGCAACTCGCGCAGCATCTGAGAGTCTATTGGAAGCTGGCGCGACTGCAGGTTTGGCTGTTTCCCGGGCTAGACCAGAGCAAGCCCATCGATGTTCCGGTTTTAAATTCAGCCTGCCGTTCGGCGTGCGATGCGGCCGGCATCGAGAAACGGGTGACGGTGCATACGCTTCGCCACAGCTTTACCACCCATCCTCTGAAAAGCGGAACCGACATTCGCATCATCCGGGTTTTGCTCTAGTGTCAAATTCGTCACTATGGCAACTCCCAAATGGTCATCGGCAACTGAAGTTGGACCTTTGCCGAAGCCTGCTCGACGTCCTGCCGCCGGCAGCGGCCAGTCGAAGAACAAGACGTAAAGCCACCACCTTCCGCGCTTGGAAACCGCTCCAGCCGGCCAGCATGGAACGAGGTCATAATCATATCGTACGTGGTATCGTTGCAATGATATGGCAGGCGGAAGAGCCGGCGTGATCGCCATCCAGTCGCGATAGAGGATCTCAAGGGCCGATTCCTTACGCCAGGCTTTCACCGCCATCTGCACCGTCTGCAGGCTGAACCGTGCTGATCGACGTTCATCTGCAGCCGCAGCACTATGGCTGCCGAGAGTGGCGGCTCAGCCTCCAGCCATACTTGGATCTGAGCCTCCGGCAATCACAAGACCGCGTTCTCGCGTCCGCACTGGCACGCACTCGGCCCAACCGGTGGCGATATCGGTGAACACTATTGTCTATACGAAGCCGCCGGATGAAGAGGTGACGGATTGGGCCACGAAATCGAACTCGACTGACCTGGCGGCGGATCGTTCCACTCCCCAAACGTGCGCATAGGAACCAACCGCCGATCCGCAGAACTCATTCCGGCACGAAGGCGTCGTTCGCCGCGGGCTACAGCACGCATTTCCGACCGAAGGCGATCCATGGTCGCTTGCGCTGATCGTCAACAGCTTGTCGCGCAGCTCGATACCAAGATCCAGCTGGCCATGCCGCTCAAGGACCGGCAGCAGGATGGGGATCAGCGGCTTGAAGGTGTTTCTAGAAGAGGCGGTCAGATGCTTCCCACATCGCTGCTACCAATGCCTCCTGAACTTCAGCGCGATAGCCCACGGGAATACTGTCTAGCGGTGACGAACCGGTCGCCCGAACTCGCCTAGAATCCGTTGGTTGTCGGCCCGGCAGCTCGCTCGATATCACTCGACAATTGCTTCGACCAATTCCGATGTGTCGCCATGCTAACCCGCCTCGCCATCCATCTCCGGACCAGGAAGACAGCAACGGCTTCTTCGCCTCGGGTCGTAGACTCTACCGGTAGCAACCAAGTGAGGCAATGCGCCTCTCCAGTTTCTCAGTTCGCCTAACACACGCTCGATGAGTTGTGCATCGGACTGGCGTGACGCGGTCTGCTGGTCCACGCTCTACAGTCGGCCGATCACGCAACCAATACCAAGCCGACCAGGCGCGCCGGATTGGCATCCAAGGCGAGCGCTATCGCACCCACGCGCCCTTCGGCCATTGGAATACGCAGACCTTCAACGCCGGCCTGCGCTGAAATAGCCAGATCGCCCCTTGGATCGTCACTGCACCAATGAACCGGCGCATCTTCGAAGCTTGGATCGAAACACAACTCGCTACGACGCTGTCAAGCGGCGACGTCGTCATCCTCGACAGTGAAGCGGAAAAGCAAATGATCCTGTGAATCATTTGCCCGCCGAACGGCTTCGACAAAAGCGACAGGAGCTAGTCAGTTGGTTAAATCCAAGGCGCCGGGCTCCTCTTCCTGCCGCTTATCCGCCCAATCTCACCGAAATGGCATTTTCCAAACTCCAGACCTTTGGGGCGCAAACGACCAACCCGAAGCTTCGATTTCATCACTCCAAGCCCTCGGCGAGATCGTCAGCGTCTTCTCGCTTTCAGAATGACGACACTTCTTCAAAGCTCCCGGCTATGGGGCTGAGTAAATGCGAACGCTTTTAACCTGACTCCGCCTTCAGTCTCCTCTGCCGACGTGCGTTTATCATCGGCCCAAGTGAAAATTCGCCCCGTGCCGCCCTGCGTGTGAGATCTCGGAGATATCCCCCAGGCGAGTTGATGACCCCTGCCTGCTCGAGGATGCAAGCCACTACGACCGCCGCATTTTCCGGCTCCATCACCTCGCAGGCCTCTTGATAGGCCGACGGGCTGACGCCCAGCATCGACCGGACGACCTCCCCTGCATGCATCATGTCGCGCCAACTTCCGATCATACCGCCCGGCCCATATATCGCGATCTCGGGGCAAGCCCGCAGCACCACCTCAAGAGAAAGCTTCTGGAGTGGCTTCCTCTGCGGCCGATCATCGTCCACCGCCTTTGCGCCCAGCTCGTTTTCGGAGCGTGTTTCAAGTTCAAAGATGGATTCGGTATTTGAATTCTGTATGTGGCGCTCATTATGGTCACCATTGGTGCTATAATTCTCGTCTTTTTGCTGCATTTCCAGGATGTTGGTGACCTCCTGCCGCAAGAGCTCCATCTCGTCCAAGATTGAATTCACCTCACTGAGCGTCGGAGAGCGCGGAATCCTGCCCACGAGACCGCTGTACATCGCTTCGATGCTTTCCCAGTTGCCGGACGCACCTCCCTCGATCGCAGCAGAAATGAGCTTTCGAACGTCACGCCGGCATATCGTTAAATCTTCCTTCGCCCGGCGGAGGGCAAAGCGATCGGAAACGACCTGTTGCGCCATCACGGCAAGCTCTTCCGCTCGCATGAGCAACGGTGACAGATCAAAGCCGAATGCGCTATCGATCGCACCGGCCTTGTCCTTCCGGGCGAAGCGCTTTCCATTCGCACTGTCCTTCCGCACGATCAGTCCCGCCTCTACGAGAAGGGCCAGATGTCTACGAAGCGTGGCACCTGCTATACCGTGCGCACGAAGGGCCAATTGCACGTTGGACGGGAAAACAATGAGCTGCGCGTCTTGGCGCAATTCGGTGTCCGGATAAAAGCTCAGGAGCGCGTCCAGGACGGCAAGGCTGCGATCTTGCAGTCCAAGCAACTCCCTCGCTTCGGAAGCATCCCTAAACACCTTCCATTTGTCCGCGGTCTTACCTGGCTTGATCTCGGCCGTCGCAAGCTGTAGCTTCACCGAGCCAAGCGTCATCGGCCGCCGCCCAAAGGGCGTCGTCACACTTCCAATCTGCATTTTCTTCACCTTCAAAAAGGCAATAGAAAGCTGCTCACCAAATTACGGTGCCAAAGACTCTTGACTGGGATTCGGGGAAATGCGATTTCTGTTCGTGCTAAGGAAACAGAAGGGCTTCCACGACGGCAAGGTTTGGGAGCTCTTTTTCTTTGCCGTTAAATTCCCTGTTTCAGTTGATGCTTTGCACGGTGCGCCTCATAGAGCGCCGGCAAATGTTCCAAAACGAATGCTGCAAAGTCCGGCGTTGCTTTCCTGTCGATCGTGACCTCCACCTTGGACTTGGTCTGTTTTACCTGCGCTAGTCTGCCTCCACCCGGAGTTGACATGACGTCCGGCAGTCCACGCACAATTCGACGTGGCTTCAGGTGGTCGACCACCGCCTTGAATCTGTCTGCCGATCGCAAGGCTTGCACCTCTACCGAGGCTGCGAACAAAGGCGCGGCGGCGTAAAAGCTGCTTTTCGATCGGCACCTGCTCATCATCGTACCTAATAGCCCCATAAAGGGTTTCGTTTTGCCCGACATCAGCGGGCTGACGTAACCGCGCAAAGCGAGATACTGCGCTGGATGCGCAGCGGTGGTGGTCTTCCCAGACCACCTTTGAAATTCATGATAGCCGCGATCTTTTCCATTCCAGAATCCATCCGTTTGCCCCTGATTAGAATCGTTAAATTTTGTTTTTAGAGAAAGGCATAAAAGGCATAAGGTGAATATTTGATTGCGCAGATTCTCAGGTTGTGCATTAAATTGCCTCATGACGGTTTAAATACGCCTTGGCGTATATCTTCCGTCACGCAATCTAATGATTCGCCTGGACCAGTCAATAGCCAACAACATTTGCCGCCAACAAACTTACCCGCTCCATCGGAGCAGCCTTCGTCAGCCTCATTGAGTTTTGGTGTATTCCCTCTTAGTCGGGGCACAGCGAGGCAATTTCCTTGGCGATCCGCTCCGCGGTCCGGCGTGAACTAGCCTCCGACCGGGATGAGCGCTCCTCCATGCGGGCGACGCCTTCGCAGCGCGCCACGACTGCTCGACGCACCTCCCTCGATCGCAGCAGAAATGAGCTTTCGAACGTCACGCCGGCATATCGTTAAATCTTCCTTCGCCCGGCGGAGGGCAAAGCGATCGGAAACGACCTGTTGCGCCATCACGGCAAGCTCTTCCGCTCGCATGAGCAACGGTGACAGATCAAAGCCGAATGCGCTATCGATCGCACCGGCCTTGTCCTTCCGGGCGAAGCGCTTTCCATTCGCACTGTCCTTCCGCACGATCAGTCCCGCCTCTACGAGAAGGGCCAGATGTCTACGAAGCGTGGCACCTGCTATACCGTGCGCACGAAGGGCCAATTGCACGTTGGACGGGAAAACAATGAGCTGCGCGTCTTGGCGCAATTCGGTGTCCGGATAAAAGCTCAGGAGCGCGTCCAGGACGGCAAGGCTGCGATCTTGCAGTCCAAGCAACTCCCTCGCTTCGGAAGCATCCCTAAACACCTTCCATTTGTCCGCGGTCTTACCTGGCTTGATCTCGGCCGTCGCAAGCTGTAGCTTCACCGAGCCAAGCGTCATCGGCCGCCGCCCAAAGGGCGTCGTCACACTTCCAATCTGCATTTTCTTCACCTTCAAAAAGGCAATAGAAAGCTGCTCACCAAATTACGGTGCCAAAGACTCTTGACTGGGATTCGGGGAAATGCGATTTCTGTTCGTGCTAAGGAAACAGAAGGGCTTCCACGACGGCAAGGTTTGGGAGCTCTTTTTCTTTGCCGTTAAATTCCCTGTTTCAGTTGATGCTTTGCACGGTGCGCCTCATAGAGCGCCGGCAAATGTTCCAAAACGAATGCTGCAAAGTCCGGCGTTGCTTTCCTGTCGATCGTGACCTCCACCTTGGACTTGGTCTGTTTTACCTGCGCTAGTCTGCCTCCACCCGGAGTTGACATGACGTCCGGCAGTCCACGCACAATTCGACGTGGCTTCAGGTGGTCGACCACCGCCTTGAATCTGTCTGCCGATCGCAAGGCTTGCACCTCTACCGAGGCTGCGAACAAAGGCGCGGCGGCGTAAAAGCTGCTTTTCGATCGGCACCTGCTCATCATCGTACCTAATAGCCCCATAAAGGGTTTCGTTTTGCCCGACACCAGCGGGCTGACGTAACCGCGCAAAGCGAGATACTGCGCTGGATGCGCAGCGGTGGTGGTCTTCCCAGACCACCTTTGAAATTCATGATAGCCGCGATCTTTTCCATTCCAGAATCCATCCGTTTGCCACGGGATTTAGAAATCGTTAAATTTTGTTTTTAGAGCAAGGGCACAAGTTGAATATTACGCAGGTTTAATGTACGTATTCGCACGGTAGATAGCCGCTAACACAAGCGCGGGCACGCGCGGCCCGACTCACTCCATCGGAAGACCGTTGCCATTTTCCCGACCCAGCGACCCGCGCGATCGATGCCGAGCGGCGGGCGCATTTTGGGCGCGAGCAGGGGCATTTCGAGAGCAAGCATGCGCTGATCCTGACGTCCCGGCCACTCGAGTGTGAGTTGCTGAAGCAAAAAGCGTGGTCGCGGCTATCGGCCAAAAGCAACGCTCCGATATTAGGGAAGCTGACCATAATTGTTTTCCGCGTTCCAGCTGGTAGAGGAGGGGCCGACGAAGCGGCCCTGGTGACGCATCACTCGCGCCGGTTCCAGTCGGTCTCGAACGACGCCTCGATTTCGACGACGAAGGGAATCTTGATGGCCAGTTTGAGGCCGAGTTTTCCCTTGCGGAAGAAGTGACCAGATCACCTTGCCGAGAGTGCGGAGCCGACGGCCGGTCGCGGTGAGGAACTGAACGAGCTCTTGCACGGTATTTTCTCCTTTCGAAATGCGGATATCGCGGGGATAGGCCGCATGATGGGCAACGAGGGACGCACCTGACGGGCCGAAAGGAGAGGGGAGGACCTGCCGAAACCCGAATTTTGCGTCCACGAGGAGCCGCAACGCGGCGGGCAAAGCTCTGGAGGCGGCAGGTTGCGGGCGACGGACGGGATGCAGCATCCCCGATGTCGATGACAGGAGATCGAAAGGAGAGTCGCAGTGGATCGCTCCTCTCCGTGCTGTGGATGGCGGCGGTCCCCAGCGCTGGTGATATGCCGCCCTCAGAAGGGCGGCTCGACGTCGATGGAACCGTCCTGTTCACCAAGCATCACGATCAGCTCGGCCTGGGCGATTTCGAGCTCGGCCTCGATCTCGCGACGCTCGGCGGGCTCGATGCAGGCGTTCAGCTCGGCGCGCAGTTCTTCGATGTGTTGTTCGATCATCGTCATCTCCTTGATGTTTGAGAAAGATGACGCCCACCGGCGTGATGGTGGGTCAGGGTCAAGGATCGCGCATGCGACCGCCAGTGGCGGTGAGTGGGGGAGCCGAAATGCGTCAGCATTTTGGGGGAACCGCTCATCCTTGAAGCTGGCCCGGCTCCACGGCACGATTGGCTCGATATGAGCAGACCCCACCTCTCCGTATCGCACCCGAAAAGCCGGGAGCGGGCTCGACGCCCGTTACCGGCTTTCTCGAAGCGGCCAGTTGGCCCCGCCTCGGTGGCGGGGCCTTGTTGAGATCTCAATCCCGATTGGGGCGGGACCAGATCAGCTGGTAGCCGTCCTCGCCTTCGACCTCGGAGAGCGTTGCGTAGATCGGGGCGGGGAAGCTCGGGTCGTCCAGCTTGACCGAGAGATAGTCGCGGTCGCTCTCGCCGGAGCGCTTCTGCCAGGCGGCACCGAGCTCGACATTGCCGGCGTAGATGCGGAAGTGCGGACCCTTGTCGGAGGGGTTGTCGACGCAAGCGATGCGGGCCTTGACGTTGAGTGCGAGGGTGCGGATCGAGCCGGTGAAGCCGTTTTCGTTTGCGGTGAAGATGCCGATGGTAGCCATTGTCTGTTCCTTTCGGTTGTTTTCGGGCCGCGCCCTTCGCGGCCTCGATGGCTGTCGCAAGGATCGGGGACGATCGGACCGCACCCCGAAGGGGCTGAAACGAAGTGGAGGGCGGTCGGCCGCGGCTTTGTTGTTGCGCGAGGAATGGGCGCGCAGCGCTCAGGGGAAGAAAGTTGCGGACGACCGTTGCGGGAGAACGATCGAGGCGAAGCCGGTCGCCGATCAGACATGCCTCATCGAGCACGCGGAGGACGTGGCCTATGACAGCGGTGGGAGGAACTTGACATGGCGGCCCTCGTCAGCGCCCAGTCGTGCCGGAACGTTGCCGCCGCGAACCCATTGCCCTGTCTCTGAGTCAGGGCAACGGGTTTGGATACGACAAACTCGGCTGCCCGGGCAGTTGCCTCCTCTCATCAACGCGATATTGTCGGGCCGCGATTCGGCGCCTGGAGGATCTATGCGTCAGAAGACAAAGCCGTTTATCGTCGAAATCAAGCAGTCCCGAAAGCTGAAAGCCACCTATCGGAAACCATCGATATGGGGGAAACTGGACCTCAAGTCCGATCAGCACGCGCTCGCGGAGAGAGCGCCGAAAGAGCTGTCTGCCGTTGCGGTGACAACGACCGACCGTGACGACCCCTATGCAGCCGCTCTCTCATCGGCCTGAATGGGCTGGAGACCGTGCAGGAAGCTGACAGCACGCTGGGCATGCGCCGCGGCTTGGAAGACAGCCCGCCTGTCGTCGGATAGAATCTTCAGCCACGAGCCGAGGTAAGAGGCATGGTCCGGCCGTGGCTCCAACTCCGGCATAATCCCGAGATCGGCGCACAGGAAGCAACTGCCGAGCTCGGCGATCAGCTCCTCGCGGGCGCGTTCGCTCTTGTTTTTGGCATATCGGCTGAGATCGCGACCGACGCGATCAGGGCGCGCCGTCCAATGGCAACTTTCGTGACTCAGCGTTGCCACGTACGACGCGGCATCGCGAAACGTCTCGAACGGCGGCATCTGGATGTGATCCGTGACCGGCGAGTAATAAGCCTGCGAGCCGCCATGCCGAATGACGACTCCCGTATTGCGGAAAAAGCGATCGGCGTGCTCGACGCGCTCGAATGGACCGAGTACCGCATTCTGTCGGTGATGATAGTGCTCCGGCAGCCCATCGATCTGCTCAACATTGAAAACGGTGTACGCCTTCAGAAACGGGATCTCCCGGTCGACTTCTCCACCATTGCCGTCCGCCTCGGACTTGGTGAAGCGGCTGGCGAAGACGACCGTCGAACCGGTCTCGCCCTTGCGCACCGCCGCTCCCAGTTCGAGCGCCTGCTTGAACGTCATCCACATGGGTGACGTGAAGCCGCGCGCCATTCCCTCCGACCATAACAGGAGAATGTTCATGCCCGAATAGGGCTGACCGTTGTGGCGCAGCGGCCGGGTAATCCGGCCATCCGTGTTGGCCGCGTGCCAGGGTTTCATCCAAGGTTTTACGCCTTTTTCGAGATCGGCGACGATCCTATCCGTGATTCGCGCATAGATGTCGGCGCGTTCGCCTTCGGCTTTCCTGCTCATGTCATTATCCTCCGTTTGAGGCTGCGCCCATCGCGGCCCCGTCGCGGAGGTCCGAAGGCAGGAGCCATCGGGTGGCTTGCCGCACCGGAACGGCCGGAACGGAGAGAAGGACGGCGAAGCCGTTGCGGCAGGCCGCCGGCTCCTGCAGGACCGCCGACCGGGACGGGGCCGCGTGGCGGGCAGCGTCCGTGTTCTTCCTTTCCTTCCTTCGCGTGACATGGAAAAAGGCCGGTCCGAAAGGAACCGACCTAAGATTAGAGGGAAGTAGTGGCGGAGCCGAAGCTCCGCCCGAAACGGCTCAACCAAAAGCCGCCATCTGTGCTTCGGCCGCCTTGCGGTCGAGCGAGTGGCCAGGATTGTCGACTGGGCGGTCGAAAGGCTTCCAGGCTTCGCCGATGACTTGGCCGTAGGCTGCGACAGCGCCCTCGGCGGCCATCCGCAACGCGTGGGACTGTATACCCATATCGGCTGCGAATTCCCGTTTGCGCTGGGCGGCGCTGTCGTAGCCGACCGGGCCATCGAGGTCCTCGTCGCGGGCATCGTTTGCCGACTTGGCGGTGGCGGCGCGGGCCTCGGAGACTGCTCGGCTGTAGAACTGGCCGGCTCCGTGCGCCGAGCTGACATAGGCTCCGACGATGCGCTGGAGATGGATCTGCATCGCCTTTTCGCCGAGGCCGTCCGAGAGGCTGTCGGCGGTTTCGATTATCAGGCGCTCGTGGAGCTCACGGATGCCGTCGCTGTCGACCACCGCGGTCCCGAGATTCTCGGCGATTAGCATCGCCTGAGCGGTGTCCGGGCATGTGAGCCTGACCATTTCGAGGGTAGCGCCCTTGCGGAGCGGCACGACGCGGGCTGCGGATCGAGTTGTTACGGGCTTGGCCATGTGATCTTCCTTTCGTAGTTTCCACCGAAGCGGCTCCGGCCCCTGCCGGTCTGCCCTTCGATGCGGTCGACAGGAACCGGTTGAGGACGGGCGCTTTCACAGGTCCGGGAGGGCCGGACGAGCGAAACGGGTTTGCGGACAAGCGGGGTAAAGCCCCGCGCAGGACGCGGAGCCGTTTTGCGAGGAAGGCTGGACCGGCCGCTCCGCGGCGCGCCAGCGGCCTTGAAACGATCGGGCCGCCGGTTCAGACCGCAGCGAACACGAAGGGCAGACCGGCAGGGGCGGGGCTATGACAACGAACCACGGAGGAGAGAAGCCCTTGAGACCGGTAGCCCGCATCCCTTCCTCCAGCTCGGATCAGCAGCCACGAAAGCCCGCGCTCCGGTTGGGCTCACGCCGCCGCACCGTCCGAGTCATCGCCGGGGGCCGTACACATTGTGGCTATCGTCAACTCCGGGCGTTCGAGTTTGCGAGCCAGGAGCGGCGATTTCCCGTTCGCCGCTGGAAGATGTGCCGCTCGACGTGATCCTGAAACAGCTGTTCCTTGGCCGGACGCGACTCGCCCGGCGGTGCAAGTGGAGCTTGGCGTTCTCAGTGACCGTGATGCGCTCGGCCCGACCCCTGATCTACCGGCTAATGCAATCGATGGCGGCTTGTCTCTCGCCGCGCCGTCACCATGCCGGGCAGAAGAAGACCCGACCTAACTGCGGTCACACCTATCCCTCCGCCCGAAACGCGGATGACTTGATACACGATCTTCTAGCGCCGCAAGCAACCCCAGCATCAATGATAATACGCCTTGGCCAGATTTTGGTAAAAATTGCGATCGATGAACGGCACGCCCACGCCGAAGTCGTACAAGTCGAGCGTGAGCATTGCTTCATAGGTCAGATCGGACCAACTGATTGCAGGCTGCGTACCGCCACGGGTTCTCGTGCCCACGACCGTGTACCCGATTGAGTCGTTATTCACATACGCAACCAGTGGATGCGTTCCATGCATGTGCGGCTTTGTCGTCGTGTGGTAACCACGATTGCTCCAGTAGCTGACCGCGTTGACGTGCGCTTGGCCGTCGCAACTTGATAGCCATACGATGACATTCTGCCAATCATACCGGGACCCCATAGTGGATGGCCAAGGTCCGATCTTGTTCTTGGGGAAGAACCAAGAATACATGACGGCGCATTCGCCCCTAAAGTCCTCCCCCCTGACATAAATTTGTCCAAGGTTCTTCGAGCAACCGCCCGACGCAAAGCCCGATGGATACAGACCGCCGCTGACGTTGCCGGCGGCATCTACTGCCGGGAAAGGCACACATCCGCCAGAGACCTTGAGGTAAGGCTGGTAGGTCTTGAGGTAGCCGGTGGTGCTGTCGGGAAACCCTTGCACCGCGTCGTGGTTGATGACTTGAGGAGCGTTGGCCTCAACCGATCGTCCGCAAATGAGGGCAAATATTAATGCGGCTAAGAGCGTTCGCCGACGAGATGCACTGGTGAGAGCGACCTTGCTTTTTTTGCGTAGCAACTTTATTCCTCCTTGTCTTAAACCGTTTTGACCAGCTTGCGCGCCGCGGCCGAATTGTCCTTCGAGACTCGCGCCGGATCTCTCGTGAGCAGACAAGTGATGACTGCTTGTTTCAGGCCGCGCGGCATCGTCACATCCCTCCCCCAATCTTCAGCGTCCGCCTCACCTCGCTTGACCCGCCAACTGCGGCGGATACAGATTGAGAGTGGCAAAGACTTTGGGCCAGACACGCGGCTTTCGTTCCTAAAGCGAGCTTAAATCGCCTGACTGGGGGTCGCGTCTTCGAGACCCGGTATTTGCTTGTGAAGTTTTGGATATCGTCCGGAGATGTTTGGACTTTCTGGCTTTGGGCAACCCACGATGCGTCGTTCAGGAGTTCCCTCAGCTCGACATCAGACATTCTGGCACAGAGCCACCACCTGTCGGGGTACACTCGAGTGCGAAGCCGCGGGACCCGGCCCACAGATCCGCGAACCTGTCCGATGCAGAAGCTCGCGCGAAACGCGCGCGATCCGGTCGGATCAAACATGCGTTTTGCTCCAATGGTTCGTTAGAATTCCTGTCGACGCTGCCTGAGCAGCGCCAACAGGTTGCTATTTTCAACTCTGCTTCGGCGGAGCCGCACAAATCTCCCCATAACAAACCTGCTCACCCTTGTACTTCGTCAGGCGATCCAGCAAATGCGCCACCATCCGTTCATGCTTCTCGACGTCCGGGAGAGGCTCTCCGTCCAAGAACTTCAAAGCCTGCTCGATCAAATCCACAGCGCGGTCATTATCGCCGCTTTCATGATAGTAACGGGCAATCGTCATGTAAGACTCAGCGCGTGAGAGAGCATCCTGCTGCGGATACAGTCTCAGGATTCGTTCGGAGAGCTCCTTGCCCATCGAAAAGCGTTCCGCAGATGGAAGGCCCGAGTAATCATAGGGACCGAAGAGTTCTCGCATCGCCGCGAGCAGCCAATCTTCAGAGTTTCGTTCAATTGCAGTGCGAGCAAATTGGTCTAGTGCTGTCCAGCCCGCCTCCATGTCCCGCATTTCTCCCATCAATGTCTCGACATGCCGCTGGTGGAACTTGAAGTTGTCCGGGAAACGGCTGATGCCCTCTTTAATGGCCGAGAGCGCCGTCTTCCAATCCTCAATCTCTGTCGCCGCCCGGATTCGATCAAACAACGCTCTCATAGGAGCAGCGATCTCGGCTTCGGCAATGCGCTCGTTTTCGGCATTTTTTGCTTCGGCGCTGGCGCGCCAGCTGCCGTCCATCACTTTTGGCAGAACGTCCTCGAGCGCATCCGGATGACCGATAAAGGCGATGCTGCCGTCTCGGTCGACAACGAACGCCTGTGGAACATGGAAAGTTAGGCTAGCCTGCTTCCAATGCTTATCCATGTCGCCTGAGTAGTCGAACGCGATCCGAATGTTCGTATTCGGGAGCCATTTACTTGCCCATGCGTCCACCTGAGCTCGGGCCTTGTCAGCCGTTGCAGCTTCCTTATTTGCTGCGACGCCGATGACCTCAACTCCCATGTCGCTGTATTCCTCCTGCAGCTGCGCCAAGTGGGACAGCGCCGGCCCGCAACCACTGCAGGTAGTCGAAAAGAACTCAAGGATGTATATCTTGCCGGACTGGAAGTTGGAAAGCGGATCGCCGCGCAGCCAGTGCTGTACGTTGATTGACGGAGCTGGAGAGTCTATGCCTAAACGAGAGGTCATTTTTATTCTCCACCAGTGTTTTATCCTGCGCTTCGTGCGCCAGGAATGAGCGTGTTAAGGATCAGGTCGAGTTGTTTCGATTTAGAAACGCGGCGTCTGTTGGACGCACGCTTATGATCTCGTCTTCTGAAATGGCTTCTGCGGGTGCGGGCCATTGCGATAGTGTCCTTCTTTTGAAAGCATGGAGATGTCCCCGTCGTGAAAGGAAGACACCGAGCCTTGATGCAGATGGAGGTCGTCAAAGAGTTCCCATTAGTCTTGAACACCGATTATGCTTCTCCGCATTAGACGCCGTAGGGTTGTGCAAGCGACGCCTGTAAGTCAGTTGCCGGAGGGTTAGCCTCTTTGCAATTCCGGGTCCCACCTGGGCCGGGTCACCATCAATTGTCTGCTTTCCGGTAGAGACGATATAAGGCGCCTGAATGTCCGGCACTCGTTTGATAAGGTCACGGTGTCCATAGTCGTTTGATCTCCCAAAGTCGGATTAGGTCTGTAGCGACCTGGCTTACTCTGAGCACTACTCGTGCCAGTCAGGTTGCGCCGGTAAGCCTCCGGGATTGCACATGTTTCGTTGTCGCTATTCGGAGGGTTTTGTAGGGCTGCCGACATGTCGTGTCGCAATCCGCCCGCGATCACTACCGCGTTGGAGAGGCGGTCCGATGGGCTTCAAATCGGATAAGTCATGAAGGCTGCGCTACGAGCGGGGAGATTTGAACAATCCCCGAGACATCCCATAGATACCCATCCCCCTGGTCGCGCCCTTCTCCGGGCGCGTTTCTCGCATCCTAGACGACGGCCGGGTTGCGCAAGATCAGGAGATCCTCACCCTCGATAATGAGGTGGTTGGCGAAAAGCTCATGGCGGTCAGAGCCAATATTCGCGCTAGCAGCGATCTTGCCATTGACCTCAAAGCTCTGATCTCGTCCGGGACCACCATCAGCCCTGTCCGCCTCCTCACCGAAACGGTTAAGGCCGAGCAGGCGCATTTTCTCAACCTGCTGCGTGAGAACGAATTTTCCCGTAGGAATGACGCGGCGGAATTGGACCTCGCTATGCGACTTCCAAGCGGTCGACGCGAGGTGGCTCGCCGTCATGAACCCAGCCTATGGCGACACTCGCAAGCTGTCGCACGAGGAGTTCACTACGCAATGGACCGGCGTCGGTGCATTTTCCTGGCTGGGAAAGGAACGGAAGACGATGAAGGCATCGCAATTTTCGCACGCGCAGAAGGCGTCATTCTGAAACGAGGCGATGAAGGTGTCTCTGTTGCTGCGATCTGCCGCAAGGCGGGTATCAGCCAGGCGACCTACTTCAACTGGAAGAAAAAGTACGCCGGCATGTTGCCGCCGGAGATGAAGAAGCAGAATAGTCTCGAGGACGAGAACGCTCGGCTGAAACGGATCGTCGCGGATCTGACGCGGATCACGAGATGCTACAGGACGTCGTTCGGCGAAAGCTCTAAGGCCTGCTCGGAAGCGGGGGGGGGGGTGGTGAAGGACATGTGCCGGGATTGGATGATCTTGATCCGGCGTGCCTGTGGAGCGTCGAAGTTCGATCGGTCCACCTACCACTACACCTCTCTCCGCGCCGATCAGGCCGGTCTGGAACGTCGTATTCGTGAGATCTGCGAAACGCGTGTGCGGTACCGCTATCGTCGCGTGCATGTGCTCTTGGAACGCGAGGGTTGGGGCACCAACATCAAGCGAACCTATCGCCTTCTACAGGGACTTGGGCCTGCAATTGCGGAACAAGACGCCCAAGCGCCGGGTAAAGGCCAAACTTCGCGAGGATCGGCAAATGGCTGTCGGAGCGAATGATGTCTGGGCGACGGACTTCGTTCACGATCAGTTCGCCACCGGAAAGAAACTGCGCGTTTTGACGGTGGTCGACACCTTCGGATCAGCCGCCCTTGCTGTAGCGGCTTTCCCTGCGGCGAGCTTCTTCCTTTGGCGTTCGGGCGGGCGAGGCGTGCCGTCGCACCGGGCGACGATCGAGCCACTCGGGGCGAGCTCATAAACCAAAGACGCAGACATCCTCGTTCTCCTGTTTTGAGGTGAGGAAACAAAGCCGCCGCCGGTGATGGCCGGCGGCGGTATCGATCAGTATGGAGTGGTGGGGCAGGGTTACTCGGCCGCAATTCCGTAAGCGGTATCGGGATCCTCAGTGCCGGTGTCAGCGTCGGCTTCATCCAGCTCTTCGAGCTCGGTGTCGGCTGCGTTGCCGTCGTCCTCGATGCCGCCCATCGGCCCGTCGGCGGGTGCATCGTCGTCCTCGCCCCCTTGCTCCATGTTCTTGGCCAGCCAATCGCCCATCTTCACGTCATCGGGTGCGAAGAGGCCAGACGGATGCACGAAACGCTCTTCCTTGAAGTGCTCGACAAGGGCAGCCCGGGTGTCCCTGACGCGCGGGCGGGGAGCGACACTCCTACCGCCGCAGGACGCTTCCAGTGCCGGACGCGATAGGCACGCGAGGAATTGCTCCGTGCCCATGTTCGGAAGATAGGTGTCGGCGCCTATGGCATCGCCGGCGATCCGGGCGACAATGCCGCTGTCCGTGCGGTTGGTCCGCGCCGACAGTGCGTCGATCAGGGTCGACCTGGCCACGACACGAAGCGTATCCGTGTCGAACTACAGCTTGCCGCTTTCACCGATCAGCCGGACGGCGTGCCGAGCGAAACGCCTGGAGCCGTAGAAATGGTTGGAGGTTTCGGAGCCGGAATCGACCGAGACGTTCTGCCCGGCGAATGCGAGGACGAGCAGCGCCAAGAGGGTAACGTCTTCGATCGGCGCTCGTGCCAGTGCCTCGTGCAGAGCGTCTGTGCGGAAATCGCCGATCATGTCGAGGCCGTTTCGGGTCACGTCGGGACGGGTCTTCGCTGCAACGTCGATGGCCTCGTTTCTGTCCTCGCCGCCGGGCGCGGTCGGATCGCTCTTTCGCTTCGCCCTCTTGATCTCCGGCAACCGGAAATGGGCGGACTGCACCTTGCCCTCGCGATTGAGATACATGGCGGTGCAACCGCCTTTGCCGGGCTTGCCGTAGACACGCTCCGCCTTCGGCGGCAATTGCGGTTGGCCCCAATTGTTGAGCTCGACGATGGAACCCTTCTTGGGAAGATTGCTACTCATCCATTCCTGCTGCGCACCGAGGAATGCTTCGACGTTGGTGGTGTAGCGGTTATCCTCGTCGGCCGGTCCGAACAGGTCTTCCGCCCACTCGATGCCGTAGGCCCGGCGGAGATCGTCGCCGAAACTCGCCTCGCGCGCGAACATGCGGGTCTTGGTGAGGCCGTTGGCTATCGCCCACCAGGATGCCGTGTCACCCTTCTTCGGCTTGTGTGCCTTCCAGACTTCCTTCTGCTCGTCGAGTGACGCTGCGGAAATCGTGCGAAGCTACTGCTCGCTCGGCATGTCGCCCTTGGCCATGTGGTCGAGCATCGCAGGCAGCACATTGGCGAGCAGACGAAGCTTGCGGATCTGTCTGACCGGCAGGGCCAACGCAATCGCAGTAGCTTCCTCGGTCCAGCCGAGAGCAACGAGGCGCTCGATGCCGCGCCATTGATCGACGGGGTTGAGCGGTTCGCGCGCGATGTTTTCGATCATCGAGCGCATGGCGCCGTTGTCGTTCGCCGCCTCGACGACGATGACATCGATTTCCTCGATCCCCGCCGCGATCGCCATGCGGGTGCGCCGGTGACCGGCTTCGATGATATAGCCGTTGCCGGCGGCTTCGGCAAAAATAACGGGCGGCTGTATTACGCCTACGGCCTTGATGGTCGCAAGCAGCAGCGCGTCGGCCTGGGGCGTCGACTTCGACTGGCGAGTATTGTCGGGATTGTCCTTCAGCGCACGCGGATCGACCTTCATGAGTTGCATGGGAGTGTTCCTTTCCGGGGATGGGGACGCGGCCTCCTGCCGGTCCTTCCTGTCTTCATTTTTTCCTGAAGACATCTCCCGGACCGCAGAGCGGCCCGACCGGCGCAACTGCGGGCGAGCGGCCCGGCCACGAAGTACAAGCGGGGCTAACAGCCTTGCGAAGGACGAGTGGCCGGGATGCGCAGGCCGCGGTTGAGCGACAGTGGCGACGGGAGGACCGATCTGCGACCGGTTTCTCTTTCACTCTCTTTTCCTGTTTTTCAGACGAGCGATCCCATGCGAAGGTCAGAATTCCGGTTGAGCGGGAACAAAAAAATGGGCCGTCGGAAGAACCGAGGCCCATGAAGTGTGAAGGTTATTTAACCTCCAGAGGGGAACAGCTGTTGCAGCGGCACTGGGAGGAGACCGCCATGTGCATCAGCTGTGTGCACTATGGTGATATTTTGATCAGATGGAAAACATTTATTGTGCAACGCACCTATGCATATGCTGCACTGCTTCCAAAATCGGGTTGCTCCCTCGGAGCCACCGTACCTGCCTCGCGCGCCTCGGCCGCCAGCTCCGCCTCAATCTGCCGGAGCTGGCGGCGCTTTTCGGCCAACTCACTCGCGAAGGCAAAATCGCCACCCTGACGGGACTGGTAGGAAGCAAGACGCCGGCGCGCTTCCTCCAGCCGCTGGCGATAGCGTTCCCGCTCCCCCGTCGAAATCATCCAGCGCATGCTCGAGGCGGAAGACGGCGCCGAGTGGCGTCACCGTGACGGCGAGATCGATCTCGTAGTCCGCGCGCCCGTGCGCTGAAGCATGGTGGTGTAGCGATAACCGTCAGACTTGCTGACGCTCGCCATCGTAGACTAGATCGAAGCCACCAATGATGTCACCGAGCCAGTCATGAACTCGCGCATCGCAAACAGGGATCCTCGGGTCCACAATGGTTGAAGGACCTCGAACATGTAGTCATGCTCGGTCTCGCCGATCTCGAACCATTCGCCCGAGTAGAACGGCGCGCCATCACCATCCCAACGCTTCGGGCGCTCCGCGTGGCGGTCAAACATGCGGAACATCTGTTGGCGGCTTGCGACACCCTGGAAAACCTTAGTGGTTGCGGGAGAGGGGATCATCTGCGGCTCCTTACGCGTTTTCGGACCGAAGTGCGGCGCCATCCTATCGACCTCGCCATCCCCTTCAGCCCTTCATGACCGCTTGCCTGGCGCCGGCATCGCGACCGGCTGGGTCAAGGGCCGGCTCCGCCGGGCGACGCCTCCCTTGACGCGGGCGGTGCGAATGCGGCACGCTTCCTGCCTTTCTTTCCCTCTTTTCTTTCTCCCTGACCTTCAGGGTTTCGTTCCAGTCCTCCTCGGCCGGGCGCAACCGGGTCCACTCGCAACCGGCATCCTCGGCAAGCGACCGCAATCGCGTGGCAAACAGATCCCCTTGTGTATTGGCGTCCGTCGCAGCGACCAGCCGGGCGTCCGGTCGGGAGGCCAATTCCCGCAGTGCGGCTTGCGTGGCCGGCGACCACCCGCCGCCGGTGCTGAGATAGAGCGTGCCGTCATGCAACTCTTCGATTGCCGCAAGGCTCATGGCGTCGATCGCGGCTTCGGTGACGGCCAGGCGCAACGCAGTATCCAACCCGAGACGGAAGAGAACCTTCGCTCCTCCAGAGGCGAAGCCACGGTATTGCGGTCCGCGCGCCTCCAATCCGGTCACCACGCCGGCATTGTCCGTATGCGCTGCCCATATGCTGCCACGCGGGCCTTCCCGAAGAAGCCCCGCTTTGATCGCCTCACAGAGTATAGGTGCTGGCAGCCGGCGCTCGCCGTTGAGGTAGCGCCACGTCGATGAATCGGGCCATGGGCTGCGGCGCGCTTGCCAGCGCTCGGCAAGAGAGAGGTTGCATCCTCCATCACGGCTCGCAGGCTGCCACTCCGGTTCCGTGGTCTCGAAACCAACGAGATCCGCGACCCTATCGGCGCCTTCGAGAAAACCGACATGATCGAGATGCTCGACAAGCCCGAAGACATCGCCTTTCGCATCGCTGAGCGGATCGAACCATCCGCGCCCCTCATGCGTGACGATGATGATTTCACCACCGCGGCGAAACTTGACTGCCCGCCGCGTGCTTTCCTTGATGTCGATGGCGAACCTCGCCTGTTCAAGAACGGCCGCGCACCTCACCTGCTCACGCAGCGCCTCTATCTCTCTTCTTTTCATTTTGCTCCCGATCGCACTGCGATCGGCCTCCATTGCCTTTCCTTGCCCGTCGCTTCGTGGGCACCCTTCGGCCCGCCGCGAAGAGCAAAGGCTGCAAGGGCGCGACCGGCAATTGTCGGATCATGCAATGCACGGCCTCGGCGAAGCCTCCCTTGCGGCCTGCTTCTCGCAAGCGGCACGCCAAAGGCCGGCTCTAAGCGCCGGCCAGGGGAAAAATTCAGGGACGATCTCAAGGTCGTCGTCGGCATCGATCTCGTCAGAGGGAAAGACGCTGTATTCACCCTCGACTTCAAAGACGGTGACCGGACCATCAGGTCATGGGAGCTGGAAGGCGCGGGACTGTGCGAGGTAATGATCGAGCGAGTTTAGAAGGGCTCCAGTGGGAGCGGGCCAATTCCCGCTCGATGGCTCCTCAAAGGCTCGGGACGGGCGCGATAGCCACGCCGCGGAGCGGCAGCGGCCGCAGCTCGCGAGCGGACCTTTCAGCGTGTTATTCGTGGAATCCGGAACTCGGCCACGACCCATCACAAACGCGCGGATTGGCTTGCTTTCGTGGTCACCTCGGATCGGCTGCGTTCCGCCGACCGCAGGAGCCATTCTCTCCATTTTCAAACCGATGGCGCGATCTTGCTGCGGGCCCGACGTCGCCAAAAACGGTGCATTTACAAGCAGCATGCAATGTAAGGTGAAAGTGTCCGGCGCCAGCGACCATGATGCGATCAGTCTGATCTCGTGAGCTTCATTTTCTCGAGCGCCTGTTCCACTGAGTCGGCGTTGAGCGAAATAACCGCACGCTCCACGCACGCCTGAATTTCAGCGGTATCCTTTCCCTCGATCAACGCGATATCAGCTACAGTCCAGCCTCTCGATATCCAATGGAGACAGGTTCGTTCAAACGGCGAGAGCATTGCTATCTTCATGACGCGCTGGTCCCACTCAGCTAAAGCCAGTAGGTTTCCGAGCGGAAAACATCGACCATAAGATTGGAGAACCTGTGCAAATTTGATCCAAGATCACCATGATCGCTTGTCTCGAAACCCTTTGGCCCACCTGTCCAGCTCGACTTCAACTCAAACTTAGGGTCAACACCAAGAGATCTGCGTCGTCTTCAGGCACAAGCCGACCTCTGTGCTCAGCATGCTCATGGCGTTGGTGGGTCCCGCAAGCGGGAAGCGTATTTTCAGCGCAATCCAAGCGGCGATGGCGCGCGTGGCTGCCTTGGGAAGGGGGCCCGCGACCAAGTTGGGCTCGAGACCGTAGATTGAAGCGAGTGAAAGCCGAATCGAAGCGACGGCAATTTTGCGCTTAGCTCGATTGAATATTTCAGGGACATGGCGGCGTGGTCGGACAAGCCGCACGCGGCTGTGACGACGAATGTGGAGTCCTCGGCCCGCAAAGCCGCTCCGGTGGCAGCGAAGTCTTTCGCTAAGCGATCGAGCAATCTGGCCGCAGCTTCTGGAATTTCGTCGATCTCACGGCGCATGTTCGTTTGCACGGTGGCCTGCATGATAGGATCCTGTCTTGTAAGAAGAGCGGTCAGTTTTCGAGAAAGGTGAGCTTGCTGACAAAACCTCCGGCATCGCCTCGAAAAAGTGAGCGGGTGAATTCGATCGCACGGCCCGAAGCAAGATAGGCAACGCGCTTTGTCAAAAGACCAGCCGTTCCAATCGCCACGCCAAGCAAGAAGGCGTCCGGATCTTCGATGTTGGATGCGAAAGTGCGCTGGATCGCACGAACGGGTCTAAAGTTTGCGTCCGCGAGTGTGTTGCAGATAGAAGAGGTAACGGTACGAGCGTGGGGCAGGAACTCCGAGGAAATGCACGTGCGTTCGATCGCAAGCGGCTGGCCCACCGAGCTCCGCAAGCAGGTGATGCGCACGACGTGACTGTCGCTTGACAGGCCGAGTGTCATCATCTCCTCTGGTGCGGGATGAGACGTGCGGCGCTCGATGCACTCGACTTTCGTGTCCGATCCACGCCAGGAAATGTTACCCGTCAAAGAGTTCGCGCATAACGGAGGCTGATCTGCGTGGACCGCCGATCCGCCAACGAAGGTTCCTGAGCCGCGGCGACGGACCAGAAAGCCGTCTTGGACGAGATGGTCGATTGCTTTGCGGACCGTTACACGGCTAACGCGGAGATGTTCAGCGAGGTCTCGTTCGGAATAAAGAACGTCGCCCTCTTTGAGTTTACCCGACAGGATTGCCTTTTCAAGCACCAGGCGAAGCCTATGGTAGAGCGGGCCGGCGCCCTTGATGTCTATCCCCCATCCTGGAAGCATGGCCGCAAGCCTGTCACTCATTCGATCGCTTTCAGATGCCCGAAGCGCGACACAGCCAGGGCCACGGCCCCGCTCAGTGCATCGCCTTCGGGAGTTACCAATAATCTTTGATGCCGTGCAGCGATCCAGGACGAATACAGCGGCCCCAATCCCCCGAGCAGACAAATCTTCTGCGTTCCTCGAGCGACTAGACGATCAAGTGCTTCGTCAACTGAAACAGCGGCTTCTTTCAACAGGCGCGCGGCGACGGCATCACCCTGTTTGATGTGCTCGAATACGCGCGGCGCATAGCGACCAAAGGCGCCGGGCTTTGCCTGCCGCGCAAACTCGACGATATTGCGTGGGTCATTCTTGAATTCCGCAAGGACTGAGGCGGTCATCGCGGACATGTCATGGATGCCGTCATATGCGAGCAGCGCTTCTTGCAAAAGCGCATGTCCAATACGAGCGCCGCTGCCGAGGTCGCCGACAGTAAAGCCCCATCCGCCGGTGTAGGTTACCGAATCGCAGTGGCGGGAGATGTAGATCGTGCCTGTTCCTAAAATGGCGACGGCTCCGTCTTTATCGCCAAGCGCGCCTTGTAGCGCGATCAGCCCGTCTGACTCGATGTCCGCCTCGGCGAAGGGTAGCCTGTTTCTCACGTAGTGAACGGCCTCGCCGACATTATTGCCCGCGACCCCAAGAACTGCACGCGCCGAGGCGATGCTACGCGCATTGATGCCAGCTGCGTAGAAAGCCGCGCGGGTCGCACTGGCAATGTTGTCGAGCGCCGTATCCGGATCGGAAAGAATGTTGGCGGGCCCGGCTTGAGCCCGCGCAAGGATACTCCCGTTCGCACCGGCGACTGCCGCACGGCAGCTGGTGCCACCGCCGTCGATTCCGATTAGATAGACAGTCATCCGCCCGTTCCTTCAGGAGGTCATCTGACACAACGTCGATCGCGTTCGGGCCGCACCAGCTGCGCGCACTGTGTTAGTACGTACGTCGCACAAACATACTCGACTGTCAACTGGAAACCGGCTAGAGAGAGTATGGGCGACCCAGCTGAAGGAACCCGTAATGCCTTTCGACCTGAACCCTTTCCCCGTCGCGAGTAACCGTCATACAATTTGGGAAATGCTCGTGCGCAAACAGGTCGGCGGCTTCGTCGCCCAGGATTGGAAGATCTTTGCTCCGTCGTTCAAGTTTGAAGGATTGTGCGGGACGGCCTCGTGTCGAGGCAGGCGCTTCCAAAAACAGCCATGGCACCGAAACTTTGATCTGGATCAACTCGCGGTCCCGGCGAAATTGGTAATCATCAAGCCGCGCCGGAAGAAATCGGGATAGCCGAACCCGCAATCACGGCGTAATCGTCTGGGGTACGCCCAGCATGCGCAGCCACATCATGGCACACGCGGATTTTGAAGGGAATCAGGAAATGGACGTTGCACGCAGTAAGGTTTCCGACGCCGGCACTCCCGTCGCTTGCGCTTCCTGCCAAGCGCGGCACGGCGTCGTCTGCGGCGCGCTGTGGAGCGACCAACTCCGAGAGCTCGGCCGCCAGTCGCTGCGCCGCACGGTCGATGCCGGCAGCGAGATCATCGCTCAAGGGTCGGAAAGCTCTGTCTATTCGAACATCATGCGCGGGGTAGTAAAGCTCTGCAAGGTGATGCCGGACGGGCGCCAGCAGATCGTCGGCCTGCAATTCGCCCCCGATTTCGTCGGCAGGCCCTTCGTGCCCGAAAACATGCTGTCGGCTCAGGCTGCGACCGACGCCGAAATCTGCGTCTTCCCCCGCGACCTGCTCGACCGCATGATATCGGAGACGCCGAAGCTGCAGCGCAGCCTGCACGATCAGGCGCTGAAGGAGCTGGACGCCGCGCGCGAATGGATGCTGACGCTCGGCCGGCGCACCGCCGAGGAGAAGGTCGCAAGCCTGCTCCACCTCATCGCCACCCACGCCGAACCGCAGACCGCCACGACCACCTCTTTCGACCTGCCGCTGTCCCGCGCCGAGATCGCCGATTTTCTCGGTCTGACCATTGAAACCGTCAGCCGCAAGTTGACCAAGCTGCGCAAGAGCGGTGTCATTCGCATCGAGAACTTTCGACATATCATCGTCCCCGACATGGATGAACTGGAGCGGATGATCAGCGCATAGAACGGGATCATCTGCCGAATTCGGAATCAGCGCGTGATCACGACGCGGGTATTGGCGAGGCCAGCCTGTGGCGCCAGCAGCGCTCCGGATCATATCACCCACCCGGGACGCCCGTCCCCATTGAAGCTCGAACGAGGCAGATACATGAACAAGATCAAGGTCGCCAATCCCGTCGCCGATCTCGACGGCGATGAAATGACGCGCATCATCTGGCAGCTCATCAAGGATAAGCTGATCCATCCGTATCTCGACCTCGACATCGACTATTTCGACCTCTCGGTCGAAAACCGCGACGCCACCAACGACCAGGTCACCGTCGACGCCGCCAACGCCATCAAGAAGTACGGCGTCGGCATCAAGTGCGCGACGATCACGCCGGATGAGGCCCGCGTCAAGGAATTCAACCTCAAGGAAATGTGGAAGAGCCCGAACGGCACGATCCGCAACATCCTCGGCGGCGTCATCTTCCGCGAGCCGATCATCTGCAAGAACGTGCCGCGCCTGGTTCCCGGCTGGACCAAGCCGATCGTCGTCGGCCGCCACGCCTTCGGCGACCAGTACCGCGCCACCGATTTCAAGTTCCCCGGCAAGGGCAAGCTGACGATCAAGTTCGTCGGCGAAGACGGCACCGTCATCGAGAAGGAAGTCTTCAACGCACCGGGCGCCGGCGTTGCCATGGCCATGTACAATCTCGACGAATCGATCCGCGAATTCGCCCGCGCCTCGATGATGTACGGTCTGATGCGCAAGTGGCCGGTCTATCTGTCGACCAAGAACACCATCCTCAAGGCTTATGACGGCCGCTTCAAGGACATCTTCGAGGAAGTCTACGAGACCGAATTCAAGGATCAGTTCAAGGAAGCCGGCATCACCTACGAACACCGCCTGATCGACGACATGGTCGCCTCGGCGCTGAAGTGGTCTGGCGGCTACGTCTGGGCCTGCAAGAACTATGACGGCGACGTCCAGTCCGACACTGTTGCCCAGGGCTTCGGCTCGCTCGGCCTGATGACCTCGGTTCTGCTCACGCCCGACGGCAAGACGGTCGAAGCCGAAGCCGCTCACGGCACGGTGACCCGCCACTACCGCGAGCATCAGAAGGGCCAGGAAACCTCGACGAACTCGATCGCCTCGATCTTCGCCTGGACCCGTGGCCTGGCGCATCGCGCCAAGCTCGACGACAATGCCGAGCTTGCCCGCTTCGCCGCGACGCTCGAAAAGGTCTGCGTCGACACCGTCGAATCCGGTTTCATGACGAAGGACCTGGCGCGGCTGATCGGCCCCGACCAGCCATGGCTCTCGACCACTGCCTTCCTCGACAAGATCGACCAGAACCTGCAGAAGGCCATGGCGTAAGCCGGCCTTTCCAAGATAACTTCGAAGCGGCGGGGATTTCCCCGCCGTCAGATTGCTGACAAACCCCTGGCCTTGGCTGCGGGTTTATGATTCAGTGGGACATGTTGAAGAAACCCGCGCCGCAGCAGAGGGCTCTCGAGATGGTGACGCTCGACAGCTTGGTTCCGAAGGATCACCTGCTTCGCAAGATCGACGCTGTTATCGACTTTTCGTTCATTCGTGATCGTGTTGCGGGACTTTACTGCCCCGACAACGGCCGCCCTCTGCTCGACCCGACCTTGATGTTCAAGGCGCTGTTCCTCGATCTCTATGGCATCCGCTCGGAGCGGCAGCTGGTGCGCGAGATTGAGGTCAATGTCGCCTATCGCTGGTTTCTGCAGTTGAAGCTGACGGATGGAGTGCTCGACGTCTCGACGCTCAGCCCAGAACCGCCGCAGTTACAAGGATACATCGGTTGCCCAGGACATCTTCGATCACATCGTCGAACAGGCGATCGGCCACGGGCTGGTCGACGGCACCCCATCTGAAGGCCAATGCCAACAAGGGCAAATACGATCTTGCGATGGTCGAGAAGCCGCGCGCCGACTACTGGGCCGATCTGGATGCGGCGATCGAGGCCGAACGCAAGCTGCACGGCCAAGCCCTTGAAGGACAAGGAGCGCCGGCCGGAGGTGAAGAAGACCAAGGTCTCCCGCAGCGATCCAGACAGCGACTATATGGTGCGCGACGGCAAGCCGAAGAGCTTCTACTCTCTCGATCATCGCACGGTGCACGGCAAGCTCGCCATCATCACCGATGCTCATGTTACGCCGGCCAATGTCCACGACTCGATCGTCTATCTCTCAAGGCTCGACCGGCAGCAGACCCATTTCGGCTTCCGCCCCGGAACTGTTCAAGCGTCAACGCTGCTACCTTTGTCACGACATAGTGGAGAAATGTCGAGGGTAAGCGCATTCGCCATCACGTGCTTTTCCTCTCGCGCGCCTCAGCGACCATCTCCTCGAGCCTAACAGCAACACTGTGAGCGCGGCGATAGTAGGCGGATTCTGGAATCCCATACCGGTCCATTGGCGTCTCGAAGTTGAGCGGAGTCTGATAAGGAGTTGCGGCGATCGCCGAGGCGATCGTGTGCCAATCTAATCGTCCGTCGAATGGCAAGAGATGGTTATCCATTGCTCCGAAATTGTCGTGAATGTGAGTAGCAATGAGGCGATCCGCGAAACGCTCAAGCACGCTGAGCTTGCCTGGCTCGATCAGTTCCCAGTGGCCACAATCGAAGCAGACGCCGATGAACTCCTTGCCGTATCGAGCGAACAGCCGATCATAGAGGTTGAGGAAATTCTGGGCGTTGGCGCAAAGGAGAGTTTCCGCGGCAATCTGGACGCCCTTCTCGACGCAGTAAGGCCTGATCTCGTCGAGAGACTGGAAAAGGGGGTCGAAGAACGCTCGTTCGGCGGCTTCGCTGCCGAAAACGTTGTCGTTGATATCGATGTGCAGAACAATATTGGGGGACTGGAACGCGGCCGCCAGGTCGACACGGTTGCGCAACAGCTCGACTCCGCTGCGGCGCTGCCATTCATGCGGCGATAGGAAGTCCTTGCGCGTCTCCATCGCGAAAGGGCCAGGGTTTCTGTGGCCGATCTCGGTGATAGGATTGCGGCCATTGCTGCCATGAACCGAGTGCACTTTCAGCCCAGCATCGGTCACGATCCTGCTTGTAAACTCGATCTCGGCGTCGGCCAGCCAGTACGAACTGCCGGAGTCGGGATTCCAGTTGATGTGTGTGAAGCCAGCTTCCTTGATGAGGGTGAGCGAGTTGCGAATGCCTTCGTCGTACCAACGCTCCTGGTGCGGCCAATGCCAGACGGTGATGCAGGTATCCAATGGATCAGTCTCCTGTTCTACAATGTTGTGGTTTCTGGACCTTTGCCAAGGCCGATGCGCTCGGCCAACAGAATGATCGCCAGTGAAAACGCCATGATCAGAGTGACATAGACAAGGTTGAGCGCGGCCTGCTCAGGATCGACAGACAGCGAGCTGTCTACGATTGCAATCGGCAGCGGTTTGTTGTTGACGTTGTATAGAAACGCCGACAGGGGGTATTCCGACAGGAGATCGTTGAAGGCCATCCCGGCGACGAGGATTACAGTCGGCGCCACTATCGGCAGAATGATGCGGCGATAGCGATAAAGACCAGTGGCGCCCATCGAGCGGGCCGCCTCGTTATAGGCCGGATCGATTCCTACGAAGGCTGCCCGCAGGAACCTCACCATAAGCGGCAAGGCGACGATGGCGTAGCCAATCGGCAGGAGCCAGTAGCCGCCAAGGAGGACTGCGTTTCCAACGAGCGGGTTTGGCGTGTCGAAGGTGACGATCAGCCCGACTGCGAGCAGAATACTAGGAACTACCCATGGCAGGAAGAAAGTGATGTCCAGAAGGCGCGTCAGCCAACTGCGCCGACCAAGAATAACCGGGACGGCAAACAGTGTAACGACGAGCGCCGCCGATACCGCGACAAGGCTCATCACTATGGAGTTGAAGAACGGAAGAAAGGCGGTGCCTTCGGTAAAGACGCGGGCATAGTTCTTCAGTGTCAGGCTGGATGGGATCACTTCGATGCCGATGCTCGCGGCCGGGGCGAAGGAGAAGAGTACGACAAGAGCGATCGGCACCGCATAGATAGCTACCAGAAGATAGGCAAAAAAATGTAGCACTGCATTGCCGATCGGGTTGCAAATTTTGCGTAGCTGGATGGGCGCAGTTGCTTTCGCGCCGCCGACATAGGAGCCGCGCGCTTCGTAATATTGAGACAGCAGGATAAGCGCCATGAGACACAGTCCCATCATAAGCGCCAGTAAGGCGGCCATGTCGGGACGGCGCAGGCTGTTCAGAGTCAGCACCATCTGGCTCAGCATGTGGAAATCGCGACCGCCCAGCACCTGAGGGGCGGCGAAAGAGCTGATCGCGGTGTAAAGGGTGAGAAGGGTGACAGCGAGGAGCGTCGGCATGATTGCGGGCAGTACCACACGCCCCAGGATCGTATATTCCGAGGCACCCATACTGCGCGCGGCTTCGATGGTTGCGTAGTCGACGCGGCGCATCGCAGCACGCAGAAAAAGATAGTAAAAATTGGTCATCAGAAAGGTATGCGTGAAGAGCACGCCAAACCAGCCGATGAACCAGTCTTGCGGGAGGCTGGAAACGATCGCCTTCACCAGATGTGTCACCGCACCGCCGGGACCATAGGTGAAGTTATAGCCCGCCGCCGCAACGACACCGCCGAAGACCAGCGGCGTTGCATAGGCGATTTTCACGAGTGCACGACCGCGTACGTGAAAATATTCAAGGACAACCACCTGGAAAATCCCGACAATGGTCACCGTGACCATGGTCGCTGACGTCATCCAAACCGTGTTCCAAAGGGCAGCACGCACTCTTCGTGATCTTGAAAGTTCGCTTACGATCTGGCCAACCACCAGGCTGCCGTCCTTGAAAAATGCCGCATGAAGTGACGCGACGAGCGGCAGTATCAGGAAGGTGACGACGATCCAGATCAGGGCCGCCAACCCGATCCAATAGACTACGCGCTCGACGGCAGCCGCGCGGTTCATCTGTCCGCTTCCTCGAAGATATGCACCGACCCCGGCCGGATCGTCCAGGACACGGTCTCACCGATTTCGGGTAACTCGTGCCCCATCCTAGCGGCCGAAATGAAATATCCGTCGGCATCCAGGTCGATACGGCTGTGGGCGCCAAGGAATTCCACATGACGGACGGTCGCGGGCAACCCGGCTGGTATCGCTTTCCCAACGAACACATCTTCGTGGCGAACAAAAATGCGCCCCCGAACGTCGCTGCCCAGGATTTGCCCCGCAAGCGGCGTGGGCAGTTCGTTGGCGGTGCCGATAAACTCGCAGATGAACGGCGTCGCAGGCTTCCGGTAAAGAGTACGCCCGTCACCGATCTGTTCAACACGACCGTTTGCCAGCACGACGATCGTGTCCGACATCGTGAGTGCATCTTCCTGATCATGCGTGACAAAGACTGCCGTGAAGCCAAACTCCTGCTGGAGCCTCTTGATCTCGCGGCGCATCGTCACTCGCACCTTGGCGTCGAGATTGGACAATGGTTCGTCGAACAAAAGCACCTTGGAGCCCGCGACGAGCGCGCGCGCAATCGCGACCCGCTGTTGTTGCCCGCCTGACATGGTCGATGGCTTCTTGTGCAACTGCTCCGTAATCCCGGATGTTTCGGCGATCTGGGCGACGCGCTTGCCAATCTCGCTCTGCGGCATCTTCGCCACACGCAAAGCAAAGGCGATGTTTTCGAACGCCGTCATCGTTGGAAACAGCGCATAGTTCTGGAATACCATGCCGACGTTGCGGCGCTCCGGAGGCTCGTTGGTGATATCTTTTCCTTCAAGAATAATCCGCCCGCTCATCACCGAATGAAAGCCGGCGAGGGTCCTCAGAACGCTGGATTTGCCGCTGCCGGAGGCCCCGAGCAGAGCAACGAACTCGCCTTCGTGAATCTCAAGCGAGAGGTCGCGGATGACCACCTTGTCGCCATAGCCAATATGCAGTTTATCGATGATGAGGATCGGGGTCGGCATGATCATACTCCTGTGAAGCCTGGCGATCTGCATCGCCCGGTCCTACATCCTCACCGGATTTCAAGCTCGATCTTCTGCAACCAGCCGTCGAGTTTGGGCGCGATCGCATCCCAGTCGATCGGCTGCGCCTTGACTAGTTCCGCATTCGCCTGCACCTCTGGCGGTGATTTCGCCAGCGCCGCCGGCAGCACCGGAACCTGACCGAACTTTTTGGCGTAGCCGGCCATGACATCGGCAGAGCCGAACCAGTCGACGAATGCCTTTGCCTGCTCCAGCTGATCGGTTCCCGCCATGATCGCCACGCCTTCGGAGATGACCGGTGTGCCACCTTCCGTGTCAATGACCTTGACTTGCATGCCGAGCTCCTTGGCGTCCTTGGTGACGCCACCGAACCAGTTCAGATTGATGATCGCACCGCCCGATTTGAAGGCTTCTTTGCGCGCATCGGCGTCATCGACAACGATCGCGTTCGCATAGAATGCGCCAAGAAAATTCCATCCAGCCTGAGTGACGTCGCCCTTGTCGTCGAGGAACCGGGCCAAGATGCCGGCAAGATAGACCCTTGTCGTCTGCCAGGCGGTGTTGCCGATGACGTATTTGCCATTGTATTCGCCCCTTGTCAGGTCCAGCCAGCTTTTCGGCGCCCGCTCAGGGGCAAGCTTGTCGGAATCATAGGCGATGACAACCGGTGTGCTCCAGAATTTGTAGACAATGCCTTCTTTGTCCTTGTATTGCGCCGGGAGGTCCGGCGCCCAGACTGGTGTGTATGGCTGGAACAGGCCGTTCATTTTGAGCAGAGCCATAGACGTGTCGACCATGCCGAGTACGACATCGGCCTGGGGGTTGTTCTTCTCGGCGACCAGCCGATCAAAAAGTTCTCCTCCGGGTGCGCGCAGAAACTGCACATCGTGACCGGCGGCTTTAGCCTGGTCGATTATCCACTGAACGTTCTCTTCACCCTGAGGTGAATAAACGACAAGACTATTGGCCAAGGCCGGAGAGGTGATCGCGATCAGCACGGCTGCGAGGGTCAATAAACGTTTGATCTGATGCATGGTGTTCTCTCGTTTCAGTTTGGCCAGTCATCCCCGGCGCCTTCTTAATGGAGCTTCATGACAGTTTAATTACATTGCGTAATTTAATATATATTGCAATAGCTCTTTGGCTACTAACGATTTGAGGCACTCCTGGAACCAATGGACCTTTCACGGAACGAACGACGACTGGTCGAACTGATTTTCGTGGGCAAGAAGATTGCGCGCGTCGACCTGGCCGAACGGTCCGGCATGACAGGCGCTTCTGTCACTCGGCTAATAGGTCGCTTAATTGAGATCGGACTTCTGATAGAGGTGGTCGAGCGGACCGGCGCCCAAGGCCAGCCTCGGCGCTTGCTGAGCTTGCGGGCTGACCGGTATCTTTCCGCAGGAATAACATTCTCGGTCTCCCGAATGGAGGTAGCAATTGTTGATCTAGCAGGTAAGATTCTTACCTCCCAATCAGTCGACATCGAGACCAGCACGGCTTTGTCTGTGGCAGGCGCGGCGCAGGCGGCTATCGCGGCGATGCTGGCCGACCTTGGAGCGCCTAAGGATCGCCTTCTCGGGGTCGGTTGCTCGGTGCCCGGCAATTTCGGCACGATGTCGAACATCCTCAAGGCCCACAGCTTCTTCCCGGCTTTCGATGATGGTGAGGCGGACCAAGCTTTTAAAGCGACTTTCGAAGCGCCCTATTACATCGAGAATGATGGAACAACTGCAGCGCTCGGAGAGTATGTGTTCGGCGGACGCATCCCGCAGCCTGATCCGATGTTCTTCATTCACATCGGACACGGTGTCGGGGGAGGGGCGGTTATCGACGGACGGCCGTACCGCGGTGTCAATGGAAACGCCTGCCTGCCCGGAGTTCTCTACCCGTACGACCAGCCGCGCCCATCCGGCCAAGACCTTTTTGCCACCCTCAACGGTGCCGGCTTCGCCATCCACGACTTCATCGATCTCGATCGGTTGCCAGACAGCGCCGAAGCGGCGTTAGAAATCTGGGTTGAACGCGCCGGAAAGCAACTCAGGGAGACGGTACGTGTAGCAACGGCGATGTTCGACCCCTCGCTGATTGTCCTTGGGGGACGGCTGCCAGAACTAGTGACAGACAGGCTGGTACGCGCAATTTCCAGTCAGCCAATCCTTGGCCCGTCGCGCGGCTTGGAGGCTGCCGCAGTCGAGGCCTCCCGATTGGGCCCTCGCGCCGGCGCGATCGGGGCGGCCTGCATTCCGTTCTTTGCCTCTCTCTTTTCCGCCGCCGTCGCAGACGATGGCAGTCCTTACCTTAACGGTCGCAAGCCCAAATCCCGAGCTTAAAAAATTGATTGCGCGCCTGAGTCTCTTTAAGAGGTCTACCGGGGCTGGCCCCGGCGCGAACCGCACCTTGCATGCCCGCGAGCCCTTCCTTGCAGATCGGTGCCGCTACAAAGCCTCAAATGACCAACTTGAGGTGGCTGGATAAAACCAGGCCCGCGGCGCCACGCAGAGCCGTATGGCCTTCGCCGATACCATTGACCGTGATCGAGATCTCCTGACCAGGTCTCTTCACCACTAGCTGCTCGACATGCTGCCTGATCAGCTCCGCAGCCTTCATTCCGCCTCCGGCGACGTCTCCATGAAGGACGTAGGAGTTGAGGGAGAGTGTTTGCTGTAGGTTGACGATGCCGAAAGCCACGTTCCGTGTATAACGGTCGAGAAGCTCCTCTGCCGCGTTCGAGCCTTCGTCTGCTTCCATGACAAGCCTGGCACAGGTGACGCTTTTGGGATGCGGCAAGCCCATTCGGGCGGCTTCCTTTCGTAACCAAGGAAGGGCAGCGACGGTCTCCCAGCAGCCGTGCTTCCCGCAATTGCAAAGGGCACCATCGATCTGCACCACGCTGTGACCGAGTTCGCCGCCGGAGCCGGCAAGTCCACGGTAGACTTTACCATCGATGAAGAAAGCTCCGCCGAGAACCTCGCCAGTATAGACTGCTGCAAAATTTTGTTGGCCACGTCCAGGTCCGAACCATCGGTCACCGACAAGCAAGGCGCGGGGGTGATGATCGATGACAACCGGGAGAGAGAAGTGTTCCTGTAATATGGCTACAAGTGGAAGTCCCGTCAGAACGGGAGCAAGGTTCACGGTAAGAATGACCCCATTGTCACTGTCGATCATTCCAGCGGATGCCACGCCAATGCCGAACGGTGCCTGCTGGGCCTCAGACAGGGTAGTAGTAAGCGTTTTTGTGATAATCGCTATGAATGCTTCTTTGTCGCCAAACGGATCGAACTCAGCTTTCGTAATGGCCTTGATCTCACCGGTTAATGCGACCAGGCAGCCCTGTATCGTGCCGGGCAGAAGGAGGACTGCGCCGAGCATCGGTGCATCGGGGTTAAAATAAAGCGGTCGAGCCGGCTTGCCGCCTTTGACGTCGGAAGGCGACGCATCTCCCTCGATAAGAAGCCGGTCTTCGATCATCGGCTGCACAATACCGGTTATCGTGGTCCGGTTCACACCTGCAAGTCGAGCGAGATCTGCCCGGCTTTTAGGTCCGTTATCATATAAGGCTTGAAGGACGCGACCGCGGTTTATCGCGCCAAGTGCCGATTGGGAGACAAGTGTCACGTTGCCGCCGTTCTCGCCGGCAGCGACTTCTCTGCTGGCAGGGGTGCGCTGGCCCAACGAATAGGACGGCTGGCTCTCAAACTTCAATTCTCTTCTCCAATCTACCGGATCCTTTTAGCCCGTACATTATCGAACGGCCATACAGCATAAGGCCCTTTCTGGTGATGCAAGTAGGATGTCGATGACAACCGCGGTACAGCGCCGAAATTTTCGCCGCGACAACTTCTTGACACTAACATAAGTTTGTGCGAGGTACAAACTAACTGCTTACAAAAAGCAAATTAGGGGTAACAATCTCAGTATCGACAAGCGGAAGCCCGGGGCTGCGCTGAAGGGCCGGGGTTGGGATACGAAGCAACTGAGGAGGCTGTTTATGACAATCGATATCGGAAATATGTCGCGACGTGACCTGCTGAAAAGCGCTTCCGTCGCAGCTCTTGTGGCTGGCGCGGGATCATTGGCCATTCCACGGCGGGGTGCCGCGCAGGATGCGAACACGGTTCGCGTCCTGTCCGTTGAAGACCCATTCTTTTTCTCAATGAAGGCGCTGGTGCCAGAATACGAGAAGGAAACCGGCATTAAGGTGGAACTGGAGAGCCTCTCCTATGACGCCCTTCAATCGCGCCTCGTGTCTGCCTTTGTCGCCAAGACCTCAGACGCCGACGTCATCGTTGTCGATCAGATGTGGCTCGGGCAGTACCTCGACAATGGCTGGATCATCTCGCTGAATGATTTTATTGCCAAGGACAACGAGTTCGATCTCTCAGACTTCATCCCGGAGGTCCTTTACTCCTCGAATATGTGGCGCGGCCAGGTCGGCACATTGCCGGTCGCCGCCTATGCCCAGGGGGTTATGTACCGCAAGGACGTCTTTGACGAACTCGGCATTGCAGCACCGCCGACCGAGACATCGGAAGACTGGACCTGGACGAAATACGTTGACACCCTGAAGTCGATGGAAGGCAAATCATTTGGCGGCAAGCCGCTCTTTCCAACCGTCGTTTGCGGCTCTCAACCGTCGCCGATCGTCCACATGTTCACGCAGGTCTCAGCAAGCCACGGGGCGAACTGGTTCAAATCGTTCCCGGCCGCTCCGTGGGATTTCTCCCCGCAGCTGACAAGCCCCGCCTGGATCAAGTCTGTCGAAGTCTACAGGCAGCTCTACAAGCTGTCTCCGCCTGAAGCCATCAATTATGTCTGGTTCGACGCCGGCACCCGTTTCGCCAAGGGCGACATCGGCATGTTCTACTGGTGGACCCCGTACTTCTATCTGATCAAGAATTCCGGCTACATGACCGGCAAGAAGTCGGACGTCATGGAGAAGTATGCAACCGCGGCCTTGCCGAAGGCTGAGGGCGTGCCTCAGACGGTCAGCCTCGGCGGCTGGAGCCTTGGCATCCCGTCCAGTTCCGAAAGGCAAGAGGCAGGCTACGCCTTCATCAAATGGGCGACCTCGAAGGCCACGCAGAAGAAAATGGCTCTTTGGCCGGACCTCAACTACCAGTTTTCCGACTTTGCGCGCGTTTCGCTCTATCAAGACGAGGAAGTCAAGGCGATCTATCCTTACCTCGATGTGCAGTATGCGATGATGAAGCAGGGCAATGGCAAGGTCACACGCCCGCCTGTCCCTGGTTACACGGCTGTCGAAAGCGTGCTGGGTCTCACATTGAACCAGCTCTTGACTGGTAGCGAAGAGCCGAAGACGGGTCTTGAACGTGCCAACAGCCTGTTCGAGAGCATCCTAAAGGGCAATCTCATGATCCCTTATCAGAAGGATAGCTACGCAGATACTCTTGACGGGGCCAAAGCCCTGATCGCCAAAAAGTAACAGAGTTCTCCTCGGGCCGGCGCGAAAGCGATCGCGCCGGCAGCCACTTGAAGAAGAACTGGATCTGGCAATGCACACGACTATTGTTCGCTCTCCGCGAGCCTTAGGGCCTGCCCGGAAGAGCTTTATCCGACGAAACCTGCCATACTTGCTGATCGCGCCTTCGGTGGTGATGCTGCTCGCTCTGATCGCCTACCCCTTGCTGTTTGCCCTAAGATCGAGCTTCTATTTCTGGAACCTGCAAATCGGCCCGGAGCCGCTCCAGTTTGTTGGCTTCGAGAATTATGTGCAGGCGTTTAACGCCTTCGATTTTCGCGCCGCACTCACCAACACCCTGATCCTGTCGATCCTTGGCACGACACTTGAGTTCACGATTGGCCTGGCGATCGCGCTCATCCTGCTCAAGGCGCTGCCCGGCATGAATGTCGTGCGTGCCCTGCTGATCCTGCCCACCACGATTGCGCCCATCGTCGTCGGCTTTTTGTTCCGCTACCTCTATGATCCCGGCGGTGGACTGTTGAGCTGGCTGTTGCAGTCGTTCTGGCTCCCCGTTCCCGCAGAGGGAATTCTTGGCTCGCCATCGACGGCACTCGCGGCGATCCTCTTCGTCGACATCTGGCAGTGGACGCCGTTCTTTGCAATCGTTCTCTATGCGAGCCTTTTGGCCGTGCCCGACGAGATTTTGGAGGCCGCACGCCTGGATCGCGCGTCCGCGTGGACGATCCTGATGCGGATCAAGCTGCCGCTGATCAAGCGCACCGCGATCATCATCGTCATGCTGCGCTTCATGCAGATCTTCAACACCTTCGACACGGTGCTTGTGCTCACCCGCGGCGGACCAGGCACCTCCACGCGCACGCTTGGGTACTCTCTATACGAGCAGGGCCTTGTCAACTTCAACATAGGCCTAGTCAGCGCAATGACCTGGATCACCGTGCTAATCGTCAACGTCATCGTTGCCCTCTACGTCTTCTTCGCGTTCCGAAACGAGGAGTGGTGAAATGTCCCGCCGCCACACGAGCTTCAACACGGCACTCACCTACGCCGCCGGCCTCCTCTTCCTGGCAATCTTCGTCGGTCCGATCCTATGGTTCATCGCCCTTGCGATCCGCCCGGCCGAGACGGCGTTCACCATGCCGCCGCAACTCACATTCGAGCCCAATCTCGACGCATTCCGGCACATCCTCGTCGATCCGGGCACCAATGCACCGCAACTCGTCAATAGCCTCATCGTCGCGATTGGTGCTGTGCTGCTCAATCTGCCCTTTTCCGTTCCTGCGGCCTACGCATTGTCCCGTTTCAAGCTCCGCGGCAAGAAGAACATCATGTTGTGGTATCTCGGGCTGTTGATGGCCCCGCCGGTCGCGTTTCTGATCCCGTATTTCATCCTCATCACGCGCATTGGTCTCCAGGGTTCCTACTTTTCGATGATCCTGGTCCTCCAGACGCTGACGATCCCGTTTTCCGTCTGGTTGATGAAGAGCTTTATCGATGAGGTGCCAGTGGAACTGGAGGAAGCTGCCCGGGTGGACGGCGCCCGTTGGTACACGATCATGTTGCGGATCACGCTGCCCATCGTACGTCCCGGCATCATTGTCACCTCGATGTTCGCCTTCGTGTTCGCATGGAACAACGCCGCTTTTCCGCTGGTGCTGAGCTCACGCTCGACCGCCACCCTTCCGATCGGAACACTTGGATATTTCGCAACGAGCGGAGTGACCTGGAACTACATCGCCGCCGCCGCGGTGCTCGCGATGATACCTCCGATGATCATCTTCCTTGTTTTCGATCGATACGTCGTACGAGGCCTCACCTTTGGTTCGGTGAAGGGCTGAGCTTTCCCTTTATGAATGGAGTAATGAAATGAGCAGACTGCGAATGGGCGTCATCGGCGCCGGTCTCTGGGGCGGCAATCACGCCCACACCTTTAATGTCTTGCCGGAGACCGAGCTGGTCGGCGTCTGCGACCTCGATGAGGGCAGGGCGCTGAAGATGAAGGAAACCTACGGCGCAACGCAGGCCTTCACCGATTATCAGAAGCTGATCTCCAGCGACCAGATCGATGCGATCTCGGTTGCGACACCCGACTTTACCCACACGCCGATAATCCTCGCCGCTCTGAAAGCTGACAAACACGTGTTGAGCGAAAAGCCGCTTGCGACGACGGTGAGTGAAGCCGAGGAAATTGCTGCGGCTGCCGCAAAATCCAAGGGCAAGCTGATGATTGATTTCCACAACCGTGTAAATCCCATCCTCGCCCAGGTTCGCGACATGATCCAGGACGGTCAGATCGGCTTGGCCAAACACGGGACCGCGCGTCTTTCGAATACGACATTCGTTCCGTTCGAAATGCTGAGCTGGGCTGCAAAGTCTTCGGCACTCTGGTTCCTGGGCAGCCACCTCGTCGATGTCCTGCGTTTCATTCTCGCAGACGAGGTCGTGCGTGTCTATTCCGTCGCCCGCTCTGGGACACTGTCTGCCGGCGGCGTGGATACGAAAGACTTCCATGCGTCGATCCTTGAATTTTCCAAGGGCACGGTCGTGACCATGGAGAACAGCTGGATCCTGTCGCGCGACAATCCTTCGCTCGTCGATTTCAAGATCGAGTTCGTTGGTGAAAAGGGTCAGATCCAGGCAGACCCGACCCATAGCGGCGGCCTGCGCCGTATCGTCGACGGCGGACTGAAATACAATGACTACATCGGCATAACGCCAACCGGCGCGACGCGTATCGGTGGCTTCGTATTGGAATCCATCGCTCGCTTCGTCGATAGCGTGGTCCGTGATGCTCCTCTGCTGGCAGATGCACAGGACGGTCTGGAAAACACCAAGATCCTGGCGGCGATCGAACAATCGGTCGCAAGCGGCAAGGCTGTGAACATCGGCTAATGCCGGAACCAAAAGCTCGGGGCAAATCCGTGCGAACAGTTCGGCTTGCCTCGCCCAAATATACTGGGAGTAGATAAAAATGGCGTCCATGACCTTTGATGGGATAGGCAAGACCTTTCCGGACGGAACCGTTGCTGTTGCGAATGTAAGTTTTTCGGTCGCGAACGGAGAATTCGTCGTTTTGGTCGGCCCGTCTGGTTGTGGCAAGTCGACATTATTGCGGATGGCAGCGGGTCTTGAAACGCTCAACAGCGGCCGGCTGCTCATGGATGACGCTGACGTCACGGAGACAGAACCCCAGGATCGGGATATTGCGATGGTTTTTCAGAACTACGCGCTTTACCCTCATATGACTGTTTACGACAACATGGCTTTTGGCTTGCAGCAGCGCAAAATACCCAAGGACAAGATTGACAAGCTGGTGCGCGATGCAGCCGAAATGCTTGATCTCGCGCGCTATCTCGAGCGCAAACCGGGGGCATTGTCTGGTGGTCAACGCCAACGCGTGGCGATGGGTCGAGCGATCGTTCGCCATCCCATGGCCTTCCTGATGGACGAACCTCTTTCCAACCTCGATGCCAAGCTCCGCGTGCAGATGCGCGGTGAACTGAAGCTCCTTAATCAGCGACTCGGCGTCACAACCCTTTATGTGACCCACGATCAGGTCGAGGCTATGACCATGGGCGATCGCGTGGCTGTGCTGAAGCCGGTGTTTAACGGACAGGAGAGTAATCTTCAGCAGATCGACACGCCGCAGATGCTTTACGACAAGCCGTCTAATCTGTTCGTCGCGGGGTTCATCGGTTCGCCCGCCATGAATTTCGTACGCATCGAGCTGACAGCGGAAGCCGGGACGCTGAAAGCTGCGATTACCGGGACGAAGATATCCTTCTCCATCCCCGCCCAGCCAGCATTGTCGGTCTTTGCCGGGCGACAAGTCATTGTTGGAATTCGCCCGGAGATGTTCAAGGTTTGTCCCGAGGCCGAGGCGTTGTTCAATGAGCAGATCCCGGTTGCCGAAGCGCTTGGAGCCGACACTTTCGTGTTTTTCGACATTGCGTCACCGCCGGTCAATATCAACGATGCTGAGGATACCGAAGACTTTCCCAATAAGGGTAAGAACCGGCTTGTGGCGCGTATACCACCGGCGCTGACGCCTCGACCCAATCAGGTGCTGCCATTGACTGTCGACCTGGAGAAATTGCACTGGTTCGATCCAGTAACGGGGACTGCGATCCGCGACTGACAGAACGTGCACGAACTATCGCCAGCTCGGGTTTCAACTCTTTTCTCCTGCCCTCCCAGGCAACTTGGCTGTCGTCGATTACGAGGTCGGCGGCAGCCATTTTTTTAAAACTCGAGACATCAAACCATCAGAATCTGAACATCCATCCGCCGTAAGTGACACCGAGCTTAGAGGAGTGGCCTGTGAAACACGTTTCCATTGTCGGTAAGTTCTTTATCATCATGGCCGTCTTTGGCATCATGGCACTCGGTCTGACGTTCTATCAGAGCCGGCAAATGCTGAGGGTTAGCGACAGCTATCAGGAGCTTCTCGACAGAGATGCATCTGCAGCACTTCGCTTGACCCAGTCGAACCGAAGTCTGGAAACCGCGCGTGCTAGCATCAGCGACATGGTGATGACGCGGTCGAAAGAGGCGAGGGCGCGCGCAGAAGCTGGCTTGAATGACGCACGAGAAAACTTCGTCAGGTTCATGGATCTGGCGATCGCTGCCGTTCCTGAGCAGAGCGAACTGCCGAAGTTGAAGGCGGATGGATTCTCCGTCCTGACCGATACGTGTGGCGCAGCCATCGCAGTTGGTCGCGGCGCAACTAGTGAAGCCGAGCTTGCCATGGTCCAGCAACTCTATCTCACTCTTTGCCAACCCGCCTTTGCTGCCATCTCACCGAGATTCACATCCGTCACGGAAAAACTCGCTTCGGACGCAGAGCAAAAGCGTGCTGACGTTTCGAGCGTTGTCCGTGACACGTCCGTGCTGAGTTTGGGAGCAGCTAGTGTGGCACTCCTGGCTGTCTGGTGTTTCGGCTTTCTCGCAATTCGCGCCTGGTTGGTCAAACCGATCAAGCAGATGGTTAGGACGATGAAGGTCATAGCCGACGGCGATCTCACTTCGACTGTTGAGGGAACGATCCGCCGCGACGAGATCGGATCGATGGCCCGGGCAGTACAGATCTTCAAGGACAACGAGTTAAGGGCGCGCGATCTCGGAAAGGATGCAGAGAAAAGTCGTGGCGCAAATGAGATTGAACGTGCGCGTCTCGCCGAGACCGAGCGTCAGCGGGCGCGGGATATGGCGGGGGCAACGTCCGGGCTTGCAGAGGGCCTAAGGTATCTCGCCGACGGCAACCTCGTGTTCAGCCTCGACGACAAGTTCGCCGAGGACTTCGAACCGTTGCGGACGAACTTCAATGCTGCTGTTGCCCAACTCGCTGAGAGCTTGAGAGCTGTGTCGAACGCAACCGAATCGATAGATGATGGCGCGCAGGAAATCAGTTTGAGCGCGCAGGACCTGTCACGCCGCACAGAGCATCAGGCTGCTTCACTGGAGCAAACCGCCGCCGCTCTGGATCAGATTACCCAGAACGTCGCCCGTTCCTCAAAGCGCACAGCGGAGGCGCGACATGTTGCGATCGAGGCAAACAAGTCGGCGCGCCACTCCGGGGAAGTGGTCTCCAGCGCTGTCGCGGCAATGCAACGCATCGAACGGTCATCCTCGCAGATCTCCAGTATCGTCGGGGTCATCGACGAAATCGCGTTTCAGACCAATCTTCTGGCGCTCAACGCAGGCGTCGAGGCGGCTCGATCCGGCGAGGCAGGAAAAGGTTTCGCGGTTGTTGCCCAGGAGGTGCGGGAGCCTGCTCAACGCTCTGCGCATGCAGCAAAAGAGATCAAGGATCTTATCCTCAATTCGGTTGATGAGGTCAGCAGTGGCGTCAAGCTGGTCCGCGATACCGGCGAGGCGCTCAAGATCATCGTGGACCAGATAGTGCTGATTAACACTCAGCTTGATGCCGTCACGGCCGCTTCCAACGAGCAGTCCGCAACTCTTTTTGAGGTCAATCGGACAGTCAATCAAATGGATCAGGTGACGCAGCAAAATGCAGCCATGGCCGAGGAATCCACGGCTGCAAGTACGGCACTTGCCATCGAGGCAAAACAGTTGCGCGGGATTGTGTCGGAGTTTCAGATTGACGCGGCCGACAAGCCGCATGGCAGCGTCATTCTCTTCGATAGAGAGCCACTCGCCGAGATGACGCTGACACAGGCCGACAAAGACCCTTTTGAGGCTCCCCGTAAAGTCGGTGCATCCGTCGAAGGTGGGTAGCAAAATAGCCTTCACTGATAAAATCGGCGAGTGCGGCTTGTAATAGAAGCGATGGGTAATGTCCGGTTTTACAGGCAACCCGCCTTGAACCCTTCCTTTATTTATATGCTAATGGCCAAGGCAGACCGTCAGTTGGCAAGGAGACATTGGTCTTGGGGCATTCACAGGCCGAAAAGGTACAAAATCGAGAGCGGATTCTGATGGAGGCCGCTGACCAGATCCGCGACGGCGGGCTCGAATCGGTGAGTGTAGGCAAGCTTATGAAAAGCGTTAATTTGACGCATGGCGGCTTCTACGTCCATTTCGCATCGCGTGCGGACTTGCTCGCCCAGGCTCTGACGCGCGCCCTGGTTGATGGCGCGCGTCGGTCGCCAAAGGGATCAGGGGGCGCGCGCGCCTTCGCCAACGTGGTTAAAGACTATCTAAGTCGGAACCATCGGGACTCGCGCAGCTCTGGGTGCGCGATTTCGGCGCTGGTTTCCGATGTCGGGCGTGCCGATGCCCAGTCCAAGACGGTCATGGGAGCCTATGTTGAGGATTACATCGCTGCCACTCGGCAACAACTTGGCGACGACGACGATTCGAGGGCGATGTTGGCCGTCAGCGCGATGGTTGGGGCTCTGGCGCTGTCGCGGGTGATGACCGACCCCGACCGTTCGGACGCCCTGCTCCGCACCGTCCGCGATCACCTGGCGGCGTTCGACGACGCCAATGAGCTGGCGCGCTCAGGTAACCGGGGCGAGGCCTGAGTCGTGGCACGGGCCGGGAACTGTTAGCACCCCGGTCCCTTTGCGCATAGTTCAGCCTCTTCGCAACCTGGCGGGCCGCTCTCGCGACCGTGAGCACCTATCGCAGGTTTATAAAGACCAACTTCAAAGTGCCGATCAAAACGACTGCGAGCCCGAGAGTTTGCCTCATCGGTACGTCCCCGCCCACCAATCGGCCCGGCGTATGACGATCTGCGAAGCATTGGGGTAGACAGGATGATGGTCATCATGCAGAATGAATGTGTGATTGGTTGTGACGCTGGCAGTTTTCGGTTTCAAAGCCCGCTGGACGAACAACTCCGCCACCGTTCATAGGCGCCAGGGAGACAATGCGTTGGCCTAGGTGTGCATCTGTTTCTACTTACCTAATCATCGGCCTTCGGGCCGGAGTTCGGTTCTATCTCGCAGCCGAGCGCGGAGCCGGCGTGCACGATAACATTTTGTACAACGACGGATTGCTTTAAGGAGCCCCGAATGAGAACGCTCGACTTTTATTTCGACTATCGCAGTCCATACAGCTTCCTGGCGCTGTCCCAGGTCCAGAAGATGGATGTGGAGATCGCCTTCCATCCCTTGGAGATCGGAGACTTGATGAAGCAGGTGGGGAACGTGCCGACGAGCATCACCTGCGCACCCAAGGGCCGCTATGTGATGACCGATCTTCAGCGATGGGCAGCTCATTATGGAGTGTCGCTTAACTGGCACCCACAGCTGCTGGAGATCGATGCTAGCCGGCTCTTGCGCGCCACGCTCGTGGCTGGGCAAATGGGTGCTATGTCCGCGGCGGTAGAAGCGATCTTCAACGCGATATGGTCGGCTCCGGCACCGCTTGCGACGGCGGCAGAGGTCGCCGCCGTGCTGGGTGCCGCCGGTCTCGACGCCGAGGAACTTGGAAGGCGAATGGACGAGCCGGACGCGCAGGGCTTGCTGGAGGAGGCAACCACAAGGGCGGCGTCGCGCGGCGTGTTTGGCGCGCCGACCCTATTTGTGGGGGACGAAATGTTCTTCGGCAATGATCGGCTGCACTTCGTGCAGGATCACCTGGCGCGCGCCGCATGAGCCCGCTTGTCATCATCACCGGCGTCGGGCCGGGCACCGGCTCAGCATTGGTGCGACGGTTCCACGACGGTGGCTACCAAGTCGCCATGCTCGCACGCACCGCCGAGCGCTTGAGCGATCTTGAGAGCGAGCTTCCAAACGCTTTCGCGGTCCCCTGCGATGTGGCCGACCCTGCGGCGCTCGCAAACGCCCTTGAGACCATCGAGCAACGCGCCGGCGCACCTAAGGTGGTGATCCACAACGCGGTGGGCGGGGCCTTCGGCAACTTCCTCGACATCGAGCCGGAAGTCCTTCAGCAGAATTTCCAGATCAATGTCATGGCGCTGCTACAACTGGCCAGGTGGGTTGCACCGCGGATGGAGGCGGCAGGGGGCGGTGCCTTGCTGGTGACAGGCAACACTGCGGCTTACCGCGGCAAGGCCGCCTTTGCCGGCTTTGCGCCAAGCAAGGCGGCGCAGCGCGTTCTCACCGAGTGCATTGCCCGCGAGATGGGTCCTCGGGGCGTACACGCTTCTTTCATGATGATCGACGCGGTCATCGACCTGCCTTGGACTCGCGCGCGGTTCGCGGATATGCCGGATGACTTTTTCATCCAGCCATCCGACATCGCCGAAGAGGTCTGGCACGTCACTCACCAGCCGCGTTCGGCTTGGTCGTTCTTGACGGAATTGCGGCCCTTCCGCGAGCCTTGGTGACCGGAGGGCTCAGCATCAGGTAGGGGGCTGCAGGCTGGTACAGGCAAGGCGATGACAAAGTCTACAAGTGACGTCGCCATTGTCTGCTTGATGCGCGGAGTTCAATCCCGCTCATCCGGTTCTCTTGCCGCCGCCAAACAGGCCTATCCGCCTGGCCGCAAAGGATGATCATATAGGCAAGTCTGATGCGTTGGATATTCGCGAGCGTGTCGTGTCGATGGTGGACAGTCTCGGCGGGCCGCGGCGCGGCACTTCTGTGTCAGCGAGAGTGCTGCGATCAAGCTACCGCGTCGTCGCGCAGTGAGCGGCACGGTTGCGCGCCGTTGCGGGAGGGCCGTCCGCGAGGCAGCGGCAAGCTTTCAGCCTATCTGTCGTTCCTGATCGCTGAGGTCGAGCGCAAGCCCGACATCACCATGCTGGAACTGGCTGACAAGCTTGATGGCACGCATGGTGTTCGGGTTCCACCGTCGTCACTGTCGCGTGTCCTGGCCGCCCACGGGCTCACAAAAAAGCCCTGATGGCGTCGAACGCGCACGCGCGACGGTGCGGCTGGACCGTGACGTCTGGATCGGCAAGCGTCGGCCAAGAATGCGACTGGATGCACCGTTCGGGCATTGGGGGACGCAGACCTTCATCGCAGCATTGCGCTGTTACGGCCTGACCGCGCCGTGGATCATCCATCACGCCAGGAACCGCGTCTCGTTCGAGACCTATGTCCCGACCCAGCTCGCGCCAAGGCTTGAACCCGGTGATCTCGTCATCCTTGACAACCTCGTCGTTCAAAAGCACCAGCGCGGCACAGGCCGTTAAACGAGGAGCCGGGCTACTGTTTCTGCCGCCCTACAGCCCCGATCTCAATCCCATGGAGATGGCATTTTCCAAGATTAAGGCTGACCTGCGCGCCGCCGCCGCAAGAACCTTCGATACCCTCTCCGACGCTCTCGGCTCAATCTGCAATCTCTTCAACAGAACCGAATGCTGGAACTATCTCAAAGCCGCAGGATATGCGTCCGATTAAGCGTAAGGTGCTTTAGGTTCGAAAGTCGCCTATAAGCCCGACTTATGGAATTACCTACCGTTTGCCAGATTGCTTTCAAAGGCAGCCCAGTTTGGCGCCACTTATCCGAGGATCGTATTGCGGAGGCCATTAGATGACGAAATTCAGCAATTCAGAAAGAAGCAGACTGGCGGCACCGCGCAAAGCCGCCAGGCATTCGCTATCTCCGAAAGCAAGGGCAATTTCATCACCCGGGCGATGGAATACCAATTCCCGGAAGCTTTCCTGGATTAAATGAAGTATGGGGTTTCCCCCTCGTACGATGTCGCCGTGAATGACGATAAAATTGGGCGCCATGGACTGCTGGAGGTTCGCCAGGCCGACCGAAATATTGAACGCGTAGTCGCGAAGTAATTCTCTTGCGCCTGGGACATTGTCGTTGGCCAGAGTCAATAATCGGCTCACATCCAGCGAGTGAGGTTGTGGCAACCGCCTGACCTTGGCCTCGTCCATTAACCACTTCGAGCTGGCGATTGTTTCCCAGCATCCGCGTCGGCCGCACTGGCATATCCGACCTTTGATGTCTACGGTCGTATGACCGATTTCACCGCCTGCACCTGCGGGTCCCCGATAGAGATGCCCATCAAGATAAAGCGCCCCGCCCAAAGTCTCGCCGATATGGACGGAGGCGAAGTTTCTCCGACCGCGGCCCTGTCCAAACCATCGGTCCCCAACCAACAAAGCTCTGGTATCCTGATCGACACACACGGTAACTCCGAATCTTTTGTGCAGCTCGGCTTCGAGCGGTAAGCCGTCCAGGAATGGCCCGAGACTTACGGTCACGATTGTGCCCGTCTCCGTATTGATCATTCCTGCAACTGCTACACCTATCCCCAAGATCGGTTTGCCAGATGCGATAGTTTCTTCGACACAGGTGCTTATAATACGGAATGCGTCGGAGGGGTGTGTTAGGTTCTTCGGAAAATCGGCGGCGTGTTGAGCATAGACCTCGCCCTCCAATGAGACCAAACACGCACTCACGCGGTCGTGCAGCAGGAGCACCGCGCATATTGGCCTTGCATCCTTGGAAAACCACAACTTGGTAGCCGGTTTGCCGCCTGCTTCGTTGGGAGGTATCACCTCTCCTTCCGCAAGAACACCCTGATCGATCAGGGGCTGCACAATCCCTCCGATAGTTCCTCGAGTCACACCGGTAAGGCGGGCCAGGTCCGCCCTGCTAGATGGCCCTATGTCGTACAAGGCTTGCAGCAATCGGCCCCGATTCGCAGGGCCCAAGGTTCCCGTTGGAATCAGTTTTTGGGCGGGTACTATACCCTTAGCGCTCTCATCTTTATGGCGATCGTCAGAACTGCCCTCACTTTCTCCCAATCGGTGAGCTTCGAGTCTTCTTATCAACGAGTCCATAGCATCCAATCCTGTTGGCCGAATCAATTGCGCCACCAACGGCCAGCACTATCAGAGGGCTAACCGCTTCTTCGCCATCCGGTGAGGCTCGGGTTATGATCTGGGGCCATGTGCTGTTCTTCCAAGGCATCTTATGATCGGCACCTGGCGCTTACGGGAAACTTTGGCCGGTTCACGTCAAGCCTTCATTCAGTGACCTTAGTTGTCCGCCCAGTCGTTAAAAACTATTGAAATATCCCAAGCGCTCCCTACAGAAGCTGACCAAGGTGACGCCCAAGCGGCTGCCACCATACACAACAGAATCGAATATTATACTTATTTTATCTCGCGTATCTTAAATATAATTTAGAATATACTTTTTTATATACTTAGTTTGAGCTATCATATCTGGGAAAGCAGTGCTAGCGTTCGTGTGGGCTGATCAGCATTCTAATGAGCATGATTGGAGAACGCGATGAACGGATTCGGTGCACTACGGCTCAAAACCCGCAACGCAACAGCCGCTTTCTCAGCCGAGAAGCTCGCCGTTTTCGGTGGAAAGCCTGTGGTCCCCCAGGGACGTGTTACACCTTGGCCCGCCGCGCAGAATAAGCACGTGGATGCCCTCCGTGGCGTTGTCGATGGTGGAAGGTACCACCGCGTTAACCATCCAATCGTGAGCGATTTGGAGCAAAAACTTGCAAGATGGACTGGGAAGTGGCAAGTGCGCGCTGTTGGCAGCGGAACGGCGGCCATTCACATCGAACTCGACTACGTCAAAGAGCGAGGCGAGCAAGTTGTTACCGCGGCACTGAATTGGCCAGGAGCGGTAGGACCAATTACAATCAGTGGCCTCCAACCCGTCTTCGTTGACGTCGACATGAACCTAGCCGGGATTGATCAGTGGGCGGCCGCTGAAAGGTTCAACCCCAATGTCGCTGCAGTTTTAATCACTCACCTTTTCGGGAACAATATTCTCGTCCCCGACGGGAGGTCTGCAGCGCGTGCTCAAGGCATTGCTGTGATCGACGACATCTGCCAATCGATCGGAGCCGCGAAACCAATCGTCGGCGGTGCTCATCTTGATGCAGACGCACTCGCTCTATCCGGAAACGGCGCCAAGCATCTTGGGGCTGGGGAGCTAGGATTTGTCATTACGGAGGACGCCAACTTGATTGCACATGTTGATCGCGTATCGCTGTCCAGCTCGTCGCGGAGTGGAGCGCGAATATTCTCGCCCTATTCCCAAGGCTACAACTACAGGCCTAACGTATTCTCTTCATCTATAGCGAAGCTGCGAGTCACAGAGATGGATACGCAACTCCAAATCCGAAGAGACAACAGCAAGCTTTTATGGGAGATGATCAGCGAGCTTGTGGGTATATTTCCTCTTTTCAACCCATCTGACTGCGACCATTCGATGCTCAACTTTCCCCTCCGGATCGAACCTGCGGCACTTGGCTTCGCGCCAGGCCCGGCTGCAAGGGATTTCGTGGTCAAATCGCTGCAGGCCGAAGGCGTGCCTATCTGTGTTTGGCTCACGAAGCCCGTATTCGAATATCTTCCGGACATTTGCGACAACTGGAAGGCCGCAGATTTTCCAAACACAGTGAAACTCTTGGATACGATGTTTTACGTTTCCGAGATTGCGCCTCCCAACGATGGCGAATTGATGAAGCTTTATGCAGAGGCGTTTCACAAGGTTTGGAATGCTCTTCATAAGCAAGGTCCAAAGATCGCCGCAGGAGCAATTTCCGGCTGAGCACCGTGCGTCGCACCAATTTCCCAGTGCCGCAATGGTCAACATCCGATCGGTTTCAATCATACTTTGCTCAATGCCCGGAAGATTGAAAGCTGCGCTGGGACAAAACTCAGGGCGATTCTACAACGAGGACTCCTTGTATGTCTTTTTCAAAAAGTCCGGAATTACTGATCTTCGACTGCGACGGGGTTCTCGTCGATAGCGAGCTTATCGCAACCAGGGTGCACATCGAAGCTTTGGCGAAATGCGGCTATATCATAGCCGCTGAAGAATATAACGATCGCTTCATAGGAATGACTGACCAGCAAAGTTATTCAGTCATAGAATCCGAGGGCGGCTTACGGCTACCGGAGGATCATCATGAACGTGTGATGGCCGAAGTTGCAAATCGATATGCTCGTGATCTGCGTGCAACCAGCGGCGTTCGGCAAACCTTGGAAGCTATCGATTTAAGGAAGTGCGTGGCGTCGAACAGTGATGCTGCAAAGCTCTGCTTGGCACTTAAAGTCACAGACCTCCATGATTTCTTTTGGCCCCATGTCTTCAGCGCTTCGCAAGTTGCGCGTGGTAAGCCAGCGCCGGATCTCTTTCTGTTTGCAGCACAGAATATGAACACACCGGCTGACAGTTGTCTCGTTATTGAAGACAGCGTTGCTGGAACTCAGGCGGCGGTGGCGGCCGGGATGATGGTGATTGGCTTCGTAGGTGGCTCTCATTGCCTTGCTGGGCATGGAGACAAACTGATGGAGGCAGGTGCCACAAAGCTGTTTAGCCGCATGACGGCGTTGCCACAAATCTTAGCAGGTTTGTGATCGCGCAGTTGCGCGCTTGCGAACCGTCTTGAATCGCAGCGTCACTGTCCAGGATATATCGTGAGATCCGATAGCATCAGTTGGTGCACGGGCTTCACCTGAATTTGACCGCTCCTCGCTCGATTGCTCGGCCCGCCAGAAAAATGGAGATACTATGACCGCGAAACCAATGGTAGCTGAAACTCCGGTAACGATCGAGTACCTGGAAAGACTTCCGAATTTTATTTCCATTTGCGCAAGTTGGACTTTCGGACAATGGGGTTGTCAATCAAATGGCTCGTACGAACAAACGCGAGGCGAGTTTGAAGCAGCAACAAAAAATTCAATGCCGCTAACACTGATTGCTATTGAAAACGCACTGCCAGTTGGGATGGTCACGTTGGCTGATCGTGATTTCGATGGAAAATCTCATCTATCCCCGTGGCTTAAGTCGCTCTTTGTCCATCCATTTCACCGGAAGAAAGGAATAGCCACGTTGTTGATCGAGCGGCTGGAGCACGAAGCATTCCGCCTCGGTTACAAAAGCCTTTACTTGATAACAGAGGACGCGCGAGTTCTTTACGAAAAGAGCGGCTGGCTGGCAATTGATAACGTCCATACAGCGTATGGCGCAGCAGCTTTGATGGAGAAAGTCCTGCCAACGCCTCCTCACCTGAGAACCGCTACGCCAGGACGAAAATAACTGAGTCGGAGCTCCAAGCTGCTTTCATGGAAAATCGCTCAACCCCTGAGCAGGCGATGTTGCAACCCGGCAATGCAACGTCCTTGTTGGGCTCCGCTTTTATGGATCATCTTGATGTCGGACAGCCTGTTATTAAGCCATAGCGCAAGGGGTGAACCAGGCGTCGGCTAACAAATCCCATCGTCCCATCGCGCAGCGAGGGCATCTGCCCTCTTTCGTTCCCACCCCAGGCCTTAGCCACTGCTGAGACGGTTTGTGCTGTTGCAAAAAGCCCCAGCAACAGGCCGTACACCGCAGCGAGCTACCCAAATTCCCATCGAAAGGTTCTGAAACCCTATGCACACCAGCAACAACGTAGCATCAGCGATCCTAAATTTTTACTCCTCGCGTTTTGGTTACCTCGGCGGCCGACGGGATCTGCGGGCATCGCTCATTTTCACTTCTTTTTTTGCTTTCCTATTCCATCCTATGCCGAAGCAGAGGCGCTGCTTCCGGTAAAGCCTTCACCATATCTTGTCAGTGCGATTACAGGAAACATGTTTAAGCTGCCGAAACCCGGCGATGACTTGGTCCTGCTATCTGCGCACCGCGGATCTTGGGAGATCTATCCCGAGAATTCAGCCTATGCCTTGCAAGACGCCTGGAATTCGCAGATTGAGAGTGTGGAAGTCGATGCCCGCTTCACCGCAGACAATGAAGTCGTTCTGTCTCACGACTACAGGATTGAGCGCGAGTCAACTGGAAGCGGCCTATTATATAGTCAGAACTTTTCGCAGCTACGACAGGCCGATCTACGGGACCGACATGGCCGCGTTTTTACGGATTCACAAGGGCGAAAGGCGAAGTTCCTAACGTTCTCTGCGGCGCTCGATCTACTCGCCCAATATGTCTCCGATGATGGTCATGGCTACGTGATGATCGTCGATATCAAGGCGGCAGTCGATGATCAGGACCCTACGGATCCCATCGAGCTCATGCAACGCTGCCTTGACATTCTCGCGACCAAGGGAAATGCGAAACTCAGCAAAGCCGTTGTATTCAAGCTCAAAGCAAAGGATGCGGCGGATGTCGGCACGATTTTAAATCGGACAACCTACGACCCCAACCTCATTGGCGGACTCATTATCGTCGAAAACCCGGATGACGAGAATGTGAAGGATTCTAGCTATGATCCCCACGAGGACTCAATCTACGATCAATGGAATGTGGCGCCGTTCCCCATTCAGTTTGAAATGAACCAATTCTATAAAGGTGACGGTCTGCAGGCATATTTCGACTATACCGACCAGACGCAGGGCTTCGCCACCTATCATGAAAGTAACTACTTTCCAGAGGGCGTCGCCAACAGCGCCGGAAAATGCTGCTTCGAGCACAACACGGATCCGAGATCGACCGCTCACCGAGGGATCGTGCCAGATTACCGAGGAGATCCGGAGATGGCGATCGTCAATCGTACCAATCTTATCACTACTGATTGGCCCGACGTAGTCGGCGATATGTTGCGCCAGATAGGGCGCCGCAACACCACCGAGCTGACTCGCTAGAGCAAGACCTCCGCTTCCAAAAAAAGGATTGTTTTGATGAACAATGGAATGAAAATCTTCCTATTGTTTTCCACGCTGGGCTGTCTTCTCGCTGGCGAAGGGCAAGGGGCATCATGCACCAATGAAGCCAATTGTCTTAGAAGCGCGTCGGACAAAGTATCTCAAACGCTCACACCGAAGGTAGTGCCAATTTTCGGGGAATTTCCAAAGCTGTACATACACGACTCGGCGGCAGAAGCGGATTATTCGGTGCCCGAAGATACGAGGCAGGCATTTGACTTCTATACCAACAAGACTTCCTTCAACTTTCCACCGCGCGCGTCAATCGTGACAAGTCAAAGCGCGTCGATCAGACCGGACACGGGGTTCACTGTCCTTTTGGTCGAAAAGACCCGTGAAAATACCGTTCCTAATGGCGGTAGCGCCTTATCCCTTCTAAGTTCTAATTCGAACGATGCTTACCTATCATTCGCGTTGGGAGCCACGCCCAATCCAAATGGTCAAAAGTGGTCTTTTGCGAAAAGCCTGCTTCAAAGCAACATGGCGTCTATTGCATGGTGGCAGAAGCCCTGGGATATGAACGTCGTGGGGCCAACAGGGGCATTCTCCGGCACAGAGTGGATTTACTATACCTTTACTCCAGACGGCAAAGTTCGCATCGACCGTTTTGCGCCATATACCTATTTTCTAGCGTTAACAGCTTACCAATGGGATGAGGCAGTGCTCGACAGTGGGTTCCCGCATTCTCCTTTCAGCTCTGGCACCCCAACCGATCGTCCGAAATCCGTCATTTTCGGATCGGTTGGCCCATGGGTTATTGGCGCTGCAGCAGTGCCCGGTCAGACATCGCCCATGGATGAGCCAATAGAGGCGCTACCGGGATTTGAGGGAGTGACGATCTTCTCGACCCCGTTGTCGATGAAAGAAGTCGTAGCGTATCAGAATTCCCTGAAGAGGAGCGACTTTCTCGACGTCAACATGCTGCCCTGCAACAGCGGCCAGTACCTTTCCGGCGAGATAAGGACTCCCTGCGGCACGGCTCGTCCTGGCAATCCTCCGTCGAATGTAAAATCGGTGGCTGGTGATGGGATCCGCTCCAATATCGAACGCTATGACTAGCGATGTTGGACGACTCTCATTTGTTCCGACGGCGATTAGACGGCATCAGTTTCAGCTACCGCGATGCCGCAATCCCGGCCGCTTTTGAACCGAATGTCTGAGCCAGATCGGGCAAAGATGGTGACCACTCAAGCTGTGAAGTCGCCGCGCTAAGATATTCTAGAACCATAGCAGGATTAAGCCGTCTTCAATTCCTTGAGCATTGCAGCAGTGAGATTTTCTCCGGCGCGGCCCCAGGTGGCCGGCGTACGATCACTCAAAATCGTATCGACTGCGAGATCCGTTTTGTGAAATGCCATCTGAACCCGCTAAGCGACTTGAGCGTAGGTTCTCGTCCGGCCCTTATTCATCTTTGGCCCAGCCGTTGGTGTCGGCCGTCTTCGCGAGGAGGAATGCATAATACCTGCTGATCTCGTCGAGCTTTCTCACTAACTCGCTGTCCGGTCCACCGAGCAAGGTTTGATAGCCCTCGCCTCTTGTTGACCTCTGCCAATCATTCCCAATAAAGTGTGCGGTCGCATTGCCGAGGGAAGAAACCTTTGGTTTTGGGTTGCCAAACGATACGGCTGCGCGGCTCAATCCGTCTTGGAAGCTTGCGTCATCGAGTCCGCTATAAGGCTTTCCTTCGAAATTCTTTGCATTAAGGAAGATCTGCTCGTCACCGAACACGGCATATCCGCCGCCCAAGCCTTTTTTCGTTGCGTCCGCTGCCTCGAAGAATCTCTGTGCGACGGTGGCGTTAAGGCTGCCCTGCGGAAACCGCACGACAACAAAGCCTGTCTTACCTGTCGTGTCGTTGAGGCGAGAGGTAAGGACGCGATATTGGCGGAAGACGTAGCCTAGGGAGCCGGCAAGTCGATCCGCCGCGGCGTCATCGAGATCACCCTCGGTCTGAAGCGATGCATTGGTTTTGAGGAGATACCCGCCTGGCGTAACCTCTGTCCTCAAGGTCGCAGCGTCGATCCCGTTGGCTGTTATGATCTTTGGCACAATGTCTTTTGAGACTTCGGCTGAAAACGTCGCTCGATCAACATAGCTGGCTTGGGCAAGCCGCGGCAAATGGAAACCTGCGGAGGGCGTTGCCCGATAGGACACAAGCACTTTTCGCTTTGCCAGCGCTGTATTCTGGAATGCTGAAGGGATGGCGGCAGCCTCTTTGATTTGGCAACATAATAAAAATGCTGGTAGGTGATGCCGACGTCTGCTTTTGGATTGCCCGCAGCAGTCGCAGATATGCGCGGCACTCGACAAAATTCTTCAAGCTCGTTGATTAGGATCATTCGTCGAGATGACGGTATGCGATGTCACAAACTTTTCGCAGGCCCCGGAAAACCTGTTAATCCACGTTCGTTCACCTCTTGTACAATCCTTGAGACGGCACCCTGTTCTAGATCAAGGTGGTTCGTCAACGCGGACTCCACCAGGGTCGTTGCCGTGCCTAATTCAGACATTGCGGCAATTAGCTTCTCGAGGCTTTCAACAAACGCGGGCCGAAGTTCCGACGCAGTTATTTCCATTCGTAAAGGGTGAGTGCAAAAACAGAATCGGTGGACGATTTTGCAAGCCTCGCAATTCGATGCTTCTTGGGCGATTTTAGTGAATATCGCCTCTGCCCTTAAGGCAAGTTCGTCAGGGGACAATTTATCCGTCACGGTCCAGCTCTCTGGGACCTGCGGCCGCATTCGATTTAATGCCGAGATCAGGATCTCACGTCCGACACCATAAAAATCTAACAGAGCTCTTTCCGACATCGACCTCGTGAAAAAGCCTCTTTGAGGGATGTATTGGATCTTCCCTTCAGCTGCAAGCCGCTGAAGCGCTTCGCGAACTGGCGTTCGACCAAGATCGAGCTTAGACGCTAGATCCTGTTCCCTGAGATGTTGCCCCGGCACACGACCGTTACTGTGGAGAATTTGTCGAATAGCATCGTAGGCAATATCGGCCTTTGCAGGTTCTGGTTCAGTAGAAAAATTTGGGTCACCCCCACGACCTTGGGGCGTGTTCTTGCAACACCGCATTTGATAGTTTTCCTCTGTCGATATCCTTCAAGGACCCTACAGGAGCTTTTTGCATTGAGACCGGACGGTCGCTTCGAATTGAAGGTCGAATTAGTCGGCCCTTCCAATACCGGCACCGCGTTTCGCGCCCGAACCAGATTCGGCATCAACCACCTGTATTACAGCCGCGGCCGTAATTGGCAGCTATCGCATTCTGCCACTAATTTCAATGCCATAGGCACAGGGCTGCGACGGGATGGCGCGCTGGTCCAATATCTACCACCTGTCGTATTTCGCGTAAGTTATTCCTATCAATCAGCCGATTATAGGCATCGGCAGATTTGATGTATCCGCGGTTCGCGAGAGCCTCGACTTGTCCATCAGTCGCGATGGTTTCGCCGTTGTCAGAATCACCTCCAGCGCAATCAAAGACACGTTCAGATTTTGAAAGAGACCATGTGATCTGATGCATTCGTTCCGGTTCGTGTTTGGTGGCGAGAAGTGCTTTGGTTAGGTCCAGCCCTATGCTTGCCTCGTGTTCGGCAGATGGTTGTTGCAACGTCGACAATTTTTCAGGGCTCAGCTCCATGCCGGCCACCACGGGACGGCTAACCCGATAATATCTTCCGCTATCTGCGACTTCGCGAAGCGCATCCAGATGCTCGTTCCGTGCGGCCGGCCAGCGTATAGCACGCCGTGGAGCAACCACACGTTCGCCATCGAGGAAGGCGAGCCCCATTTCCGGGCTATCACGCCTGGCTTTGTTTGGATGCATTTTGTCACGTCGGTTCATCTAAGCCTCCCGTCGCTGACCAGGATAGTCCCTTGCCGCGTGTTGAGCAGGTCTAGACGGCGCTCCGCCATAGATCAATATTTAACAATAATATATTTTTTGATATATTTGGCCCATCGCCATAGCGTAGGCTTATACTTTGGTGATCGAATCCAAAACTCGAACCGATATAGTATTGTGCAAGCATGTTGAAGGTTTGCTTGAGTCCGCGAATGTTCGAGCTGACAATCTCCTGTTGGTGATGGCCAAGGCGCGAAGTGGTCATGTACGGCTATGACTCCCTCAAGCAGAACGAAAAGTTCCCCTCTATCTGACAACCCCGACATGTTGGTCGGATTGAGTATTTCGTCACCATCGGGCCGATCGCCAGTAAGTTGAACGTATTGGCAGAATCTGAGTCTCGACGGAGACACTTACTTCGCTCTTGTATTGAAAGTCGAACACAGATCGCTGCCAGGAGACCGCGTGGGAAGAACACCGGTTACGCCGAAGTCAGTTTACTCGGACCACCATTATATTCGGCCGGCAGAGAAAGCGTTCTCGGCAGGTCGGAAACGAAGCCATCCTGGCTCCCCCTTGCGGTAGATCCAACTAGTATCGCTGGGCGAGCGACACACCGCAAAGCAAAAAACGAACGGCATTCTTATCGCGCCAGTCACCGGCGCTCGCTCCCGGAACATTGATACTTTATCCTCGCGACACAGGCGGTCTCATAGCCACAACACGTGGCTGCCGTCGAAACAAGTTCGACGACAACCACGCTGCCTTGGGAGGCGAAAGGTTTTCCCGAGAATCCGGTCTTCCGGATGAGGTAGCAGAGGCAGCTACTATTCGTACACATTCGACGAACGTAATTGTCGCCGCGAGAATCGTTGGAGGCGCCACGCTAGATTATCGCGCCGGCGGCTACGCACCTACAGAGGTGAACAGTCTCACAGCAGATTCAGCAAAGGTACAGCCGATTAATGTCCTCCTCCCCATGGCAGCCACGAGCCGACGCACATTTGCCGATGTCGAGAAAAATACCGGTCATTTTCATAATTTCTTTGCGAGCGACAGAAAGCTAGGCGTGTTCGTCGGGCCCATATTGCCCACAACCGGCGTACGAATGAGGTATCCAGATTGTAGGTAATCCGAGGACATCGGCGAAGAGGTCGTGGCAGCGAGCCTCCCAGGTTTGGCAGGAGTGAGGGCTCTTGCGCATGGTTTTCTCAATCGAGTCACAAACGAAATGCACCCCGTGATGACTAGGGGATAGACGGGTGGCCATGATGACGATACCAGTACGCATTGCAAAACAAGCGCCCTGGTGTCGCCAATGATCGGATGACAAGCGCGAACAGGTGCTGCGACAACTGCTGATCTACAGCGCATGATCGCGATCATCGCCTCGGCCGCTTCGGTTCCACCCGATCGTAACTTTCGCAGGAAAGCTCTTGTCCTGTCGATCTGGCAGACCGTAGTGCCGCTGGCTCATCGAGAAATCTCGAATTTTTTCGTGCGTCGGTGGACGCCCATCCCAATGTCGCAGTGAGCTCCGGTCAAGGATCAACTTCGACTTGAACCGTGTGCACCGCATTTCTCGCGTCAGTCAGCGGCTGTTCTTCCCCAAATTCGTCCGTGCACCGACATAGCAAGATATTCTGGCCTGATGTAGGGGTCCACGGCAACTCGAACCGCTGCCAACTTCTTCCCTCGCGCGGCCCTACTGAGGCAGTCCGCCATGAGCCTCCACCGTCCACGCTGACCTCGACGCTAGAGATCCGATGATCTCCCCAAGCCCAGCCCCATATTTTCGTTGGCATGGCCGCTGACAGCAGATCATTTGGTGACGGCGACACGATAACGGACTCCGGGGCGACACTCCACACCGGCTTCATTCCGGAAGCCGTTGCGTCGTTATAGAAGCGTGTCGTATAGGCGCCGCTCGCGCGCCTATCCGCAGCCGTGATCGAACCAACCCATTTTACGGAGTTTGTGCCATACCAACCTGGCACGACCAGTCGAACGGGGCCTCCGCGCTCCGGAGTGAGCGGCCGACCGTTGATCTCAAGCGCGAGAAGAACCTCTTCTGCGAGTGCTTTCTCGATAGGCAGGTCTTTTTGATAGGCTTCTTCAATTTCCGCGTATTCGCCCCACTCGAGACCGGAAGTCCATACATATGACGCATCGGTGCTAATCTTTGCACGTTCCAGAACAAGCGAGAGCGGCACGCCTTTCCAAACCACATTGCCGATCCTGCGCTGGGCAACTGTCGGGGCAAGCGGGCTTCCAGCGCATTCGTGAAATGACATGTACTCGCGCTGAGGCATGGCTTGGAGATCCGAGAGACGAAACCTCGTTGGGGTGTCCACGAGGCCATCGACATCGAGATGCCAATGGTCGGGGTCGATGTTCAGGAACCCCATATGCGTGACCAGAAAGAGATCGTCCTCCGGGGTGATCCAGGAGCTGAGCGCATGAACACCTTCAGCCGGACCCTGGAAGGAGAAACCCGTGTCTATCATGTGCATACCCGTCCGAGTCATTGCCTTACTCCTGCATGGCCGGTGCATCGAGGCGGGTTCCATATCCCTCCCGACTTTCTTGGAACAGGATCGGTTTGCGGCGTGTTCGGTTGACAGTGACGTCGAATATATCAAAGCGGTTGTAACCGGCAACGACGTCATGAAATCGTTTCGGCTCAACACAATCGTCGAGATCGATTTGGGCATAGCCGATACCTTCGTCGATCATTTCGTCACCAGTTGCTGCTCCAGTCGGCCCTACGAAAAAGCTAGTGGCCCGCGGACTGGCATCTATGATCGCTTCGATCGCAGGATCATCCAAAGCAATGGATTTGCGTGCGACTTCGTCCAAGCACCCCGCCACGATGATCCCAAAGCATTTGGCCTCGAAGCAGTGCGCTGAGGCACGGATGCGGTTGGCTGCTCGATTGTCATAGTTGTCGCTTTCTGTGGGAACGCGAGTGGGCCAGATCGGCGGATAGCTGCTTATATGAACTTGCTCGCCCTGGGTCATCAGACTGTAGCGCGCGAGCGGATTTGTATTTTCACCGCAAATCAGGCCACCAATGCGACCGATTCTCGTGTTTGCGACGACCAACCCTGCGCCATCGCCCGGATCCCAAACTAGTTTTTCAAAGAAGGTTGCGACAAGTTTTCGATGGTGGACCAGGATTTGGCCGGTATCGGAGATCAGAACATTGCTATTCCACAAACCTCCGGCACTTGCCGGGTTGCGCTCGGAAAAACCGATTGAAACGAAAACACCGTTATCGGAGGCGGCCTTTCGCACACGCTCAATCTCCGGGCCGTCAATGTACACCGAAGCTCTCAAGAAGCGTTTGAAATGTTCGTGCGATTGAATCGGCGGGTAAAGTGCTGCCCAGACAGGGAAACCGGGAAGAAAGCTCTCCGAAAATACCACGAGCGATGCGCCGTTTCGGGCAGCCTCTGCTATCACCGAGCAAGCTTTTTCCGCGCTCGCCCCAGGATCGAGATAGACGGGGGCAATATGAGCAGCCGCGGCCCAGAATTTCATGTTTCCCATCGACATTCCTCTACTGATCAAGGCTCACCATCAGCCATCTCGACTAGCTCGGCAAAGGCAGGCTCAAGATTGCCGTTTTGCTGTGAGGCCGATTTCAATGCGTGCTCCAAGCGGCAGGCTGGCGCAGCCGATTGTAGTGCGGGCCGGGTAGGGTGATGAAAAACGCGTGGCGTAAATCTCATTCATCTGGCCAAAGTCACCCATGTCCGTGAGATAGACATTGACGGATACGACATCATCCGACCCCAGACCTGCTGCCTCAAGGACTTGAAACAGATTATCGAAACACTGGCGTGTCTGGTCGGCTACATTTCCGTCGACAAGTTTGCCGGTGCCGGGGTCTAGCGGTGTCTGGCCGGAGCAGAACAGAAGGTCGCCGGCCCATGTCGCGTGCGAATACGGTCCCACTGCCGCAGCGTTTGAAGCATTCACAGTTCGTCTAGACATGCGTTCTCCCAAGGTAGGTTCAAGTAGTGCGACCTGCTGGCGATCAGCGTTTCCGCAAGATATTTTGCTTCGCTGCACACCACACGTACAGCGGCACAGCACGTTTGAGACTATCAAAACGAATTTGCGAGCCAACCCGAATAGGATGCACTACCCTGTGCAAAAATAGACGGAGGTAGCATGGCGACTGCAATCGATCATCTTGATTGGGACGATCTCAAACTCTTCCTCATCGTCGTCCGGTGCAAGAGCGTGACTGGCGCCGCTCGCGAACTAAAAGTCAGCCACTCCACCGTATCTCGGCGACTTGCTCGTCTGGAATATACAGTTGGCAGTGCACTCGTCGAACGGACCAAGGACGGACTTCTGCTGACACCGGCCGGCCTGGTTACAATGCGGCGAGCGGAGGAAATCGAGAACGGCGTGAATGCTCTTCGAAGCGACGTAAGCAATCGTGACGAAATACGCGGCACAGTCAGATTAGCCACAATGGAAGGCATCGCAACGCTTTATCTCTCAGAGCGCCTCGTTGAACTCAGTAGCCGGTACCCTGATCTTGACCTCGAGCTTGTAACATCGCCGCAATCGGTTCGGGTCGCCCGCCGGGAAGCAGATCTATTCTTAAGCTTCTTCAAGCCACATGGAACTGCTCTCGACAGTCAGCTCATCGGACGCTTCAAGACTGGCATGTTCGCTTCGCAGGCCTATCTGGAGCGTAATGGCGTTCCCTCTCAAGCTGCGGATCTTAGCGAGCACCGCTTTGTTGGCTATATCGAGGAGCTGGTTCAGCTCGAAAGCGTTCTTTGGCTGGAGGAACTTGTACCTGCTCCAAAGATTGCGTTCAGCTCAAATAGCATGATGTCGCAGATGTTCGCGGCGTCTGCGGGGGCAGGAATTGTTGCCCTTCCAGAATTCGCACGCAGCCTGGACATCGGTCTGGTTCCAGTGCTGGAAGAGCTCAGCGGCGAGCGTGAAATCTGGATGTCGGCACACCAGGACCTAGCTTACCTTCCAAGAGTAAGAGCCGTAAAGCAATTCCTGAAGGAACTGTTCCGCCGCGACCAACAACGCCTTCTGAGAAACGCACCCTGGTCTTCGTGATGTTTCTCAATCGGACCGCTCGCACCGCTACGGCCGACTTGGCAGGCGACCATACAACGCCGTCCATTTCTGCACATCGGGTTGCGAAAGTGTCGGCTTTCCCGACGATGCCGATTGCGTCAAAAAATTGCTGGCTCGGTCAAAGGAAGGAATCCCTCATGTCGCAAATCAGCCGCGACGCCTGCAAGACTTTGGACCTTCTCCGCCTGCGTGCAGATACCCCCGGCACAAAGAATAGAAACCACCTTAATAATGCCGGGGCTGCGCTGATGCCGAGCGCGGTGATCGATGCAGTGACTGGGTACCTGAACCGGGAAGGCGAAATCGGAGGTTACGAGGCGGCAGCGGAGGCCAACTCCTTGTTAGAGGGAGCCTATGACAGCTTGGCCACTTTCGTAAGCTGCTCTCGCGACGAGATAGCGATCGCTGAAAACGCGACGATCGCCTGGCAGCGCGCCTTTTATTCCCTTTCTTTTGGACCTGGAGACAGGATCCTGACGGCAAGTGCGGAATTTGCAGCTAACTACATCGCCTTTCTGCAGGTTGCCAAGCGCACGGGCGTATCGATCGAAGTCATCCCAAATGACGCTTCTGGCGTACTCGATCCGGACGCACTTGCGAAAATGATTGATGATCGCGTTCGGTTGATTGCAGTTACCTGGATCCCGACGAACGGTGGGCTCATCAATCCAGCAGCAGCGATCGGTCGAATAGCACGAGAAAATGGCATTCTCTATCTACTCGACGCATGCCAAGCTGCCGGCCAAATCCCGATCGATGTCAACGCGCTCGGCTGCGACATCCTCACCGCTACTGGCAGGAAGTTTCTCCGTGCGCCGCGGGGGACTGGTTTCATGTACATGCGTAAATCAGTCTTGGATAAGATCGAGCCAGCGATGATAGACCTGTATGGCGCGCCCTGGACTGGTCCGGATCGATACGAATTGCGACCTGATGCGAGACGCTTCGAAACTTGGGAAAAGAACTATTCGGTTCGCCTCGGCTTGCGGGCAGCAGTGGACTACGCGCTCGGCATTGGGATCGAGAACATCGAAGAGCGTTGCAAGCGCCTTTCGTCAAAGCTTCGCGAAGGCCTGAGGGGGATGCGTGCCGTGTCCGTACATGATCTCGGGACGCCCCTTGCTTCCATCATCTCATTCACTGTCAACGACTGGGACTCGTCAGCTGTCATGGCTTATCTGACTGGCAAGGGAATCAACGTCTCAGTTTCCCCTCCTTCCAGCACACCCGTCGACGCCTATACGCGACAACTCCCGCCCGTAGTGCGAGCGTCGCCACATTATTACAACACCGAGGAAGAGATCGAGGCATTTCTGGAGGCGATCGCTGGTATTGCCTCGTAGCTGGTCTGCTCGGCTGACAAATGAGCGGATCTTTATCGCCCAGCCTATTCGAGCGGCGCCACGTGTTTGCCCGAGACGGACAAGCCGGTAATTTGCGGTTACCAGTCGCTCTGGGAACTGGTCCTGAGCTTGGCTGGAGCCAATGTGGCGGCGGCTATGCGCATCAAGCGCGTCAGACGCCGGACGAAGTTGTGCACGAGGTGAAGACATAACTCGCCAGTAGCCCGTACCGATGATTGCATTTTAACCGACGAGATGCTGCTTGGCGGGCGCGACCGATGGCAAAAGTTCATATAAGTCTCGCTCCGATACCGAACCGGATACGGGCTTCTGCCGTAGCGACGACTGCACCCAGTTCCATCAGCCCGTCGATCCCCTTGCGCATGTCGGTCACGCCGGAGGCGAGATCGACCCGCGCGCCCGGCGCGATCATGCTTCTTCCACCGAGCGGATCAGCGCCTTCAACACGTCAGGTGCAATATCGGCATCGACCTTCAAACACGACCGGCCTCACAGCCAATCTCGATCCGCGTAGATCGTGCCGACCGCCTCGCAGCGAAGCTTTGTTGCCGGGTTCGGTCGCTCTGCTTGACTGGTCGGTTCCGATGCGGTCAATGCGACAGGCAGGAACGAAACGACCGGTTCGGCCTGTTTGCCCGCGAACGCCCTGCGCCAGGTGTAAATCTGCTGAGGCTTGATATCGTGCCGACGAGCAACATCGGCAATCTTTGGGCCTTCAGCGGCAGCCTCTTCCAGTATCGACAGTTTGTCGTCATCGGACCAGTCACGCCGACGCTCGACACCCGTCAAAATCTCCATACGGCCCATAGTTCATCCCTGATGATATCTCTAATGACGGAATTAGTGACGTAACTTCAGGTGTTCGGCGAAAATCTCAAATTGGCGATCTCCTTCAAGTTCCTTCAACTCGCCGAAGCATGTGTTCAACGTTAATCGCGTGGAAGATAAAGCCGAGCTCGCTAAGCGGAGAATCGAATCGGATGTCGTCTATTGTGGCGATCAGGCGGTCAGCATCAATCAGTCCCAGTTCGTGCAGCAGGCAACGACGGGACAATTGACTAGTGATCCCGCTAGCACCGATAATCAGCGAGCCGGTCAGGTAGTTTTCGAAATTTTCTCTTATAGAAACGCCGAAGAACCGTTTGGGATATCCAAGCCGTTCCAACATCCGGCGATGCAGCGCCTTTTCGTGCCTCCAGGCTAAAGGCAAACTCCGATAAAATCGTACGGCTTCTGGCTGGGCGAATGGGCTAATTGGCCATATGCCATGGCTCGCAAACAAAGGAGCCCGCGCGGCGTGTGCCTCCAGTACCGAGATGGGCAGAATAGGAAAGGGTGCCCGATCGCAGCTTGCTGCATAGTCGGGCAATCGGTTTTTGAGCACCCGTGTCATGGCGGAGGGAAGGATCGCAGGAAGGAATGCATCGCTAATATTACGAGCGAATTGCTCATGATTTTGCTCGAAAGCGTGGGCCATTAGCAACTCATCACCGCCTGTACCAGTTGCGACCGCTCGTGGGGCTGAGGCAGTTGCGAGCGACTCCAATAGTTGATGGAGAGGCCGCTGCAGATCGGCATTGTAGGGAGCGGGGATGTAGTCGCTACTCACTTCGAACCCACACGGAACCATTGGTATCGTGTCAACACGCAGCGTTTGGTCGCGAAAGCCAAAGTGCTCGATTGCTATTTCGCGCCGCGAAGTCTGTTGACTACGAGCTGGCCCCTCGACCTCCAAGGCATAGGTTTGCAGGGCGTCAGGATGCTGCCCCGCCAAAATGGCGGCAACGACTGCCGAATCCAATCCTCCGCTGAATTCGCTAGCCGTGAGGGCGGGCGTGAGCGGCCAGCGACGCAGCAGGGTGTCGATCAAACGGCATGCTGCGGCTGCAACGTCGGCCCCAGCCACAAGCGGGGTGGGGATGAAATACGGTGCTGGAGGGGGATATCTCGTCTCGACGGCTCCCGTCCTGCTGATGCAAAGTGACGCGCGCTCCGTCAGCATGAAAACACCGCGAAACATCGTGGTTGTTGCATAGGGGAGCGTCCCGACAAGACGCAGGCCAGTTCGGTCCGTGTCGACGTCGGCGAGGGTCATGCCCGAATAAAAGTCCGCTATCGACCAGGAGAGATCAATGCGCTCGCCGCTGACCTTCAGATAAAGTGGCGCAACACCTCCATGTCCGGCGCTGAACGTCACCGTGCCGGAATGGCGATTGATCGAAATTGTCTGATAGTCCAACGGCCATTGCCCAAAAGCACAGAAATCATGCGCTCGTTCTATCGGCCAATCCCTGAGTGCCACAATCTGCCCATTCGCTTCGGCGGAACGCTCGCGGCAGATCAGGATGATTTGATCAGTGGTGTCCCACCGGAAGCTTTCGAGCAAAGGATGGTCTAGGATCTTGACAGAGATGTTGGGGTAGGCTGGCGGGTACCTCGGGGGCTCAGCCACGCACTCGAGATGACCTCGGTCAATCGTTCCCTTGAACATGGATGATCGCTTAGTTGATGAAAATCTAACGGGCAGTGACCGCCGCCATGGCGACGGTCACACGGATGAAACTTAAACGTCCAGTTTGTCCATGTCGCCTGGCTTGCCCCCCTTGATCATGGCAGCAATTTCTGTGGTCGAAGGGGTCGGTCCGACGCGCGGCGCCTTGGCAAACACGCTCAACTCGCTACCGATTGGATCAATGGGCTTGCGGGTAGTTATCGTTTCCATGTTATGATTCTCCTTTGGTTTTCCTCGCCGTCCCCATAAGGGGCCAGTGACGCGATTGACTGAGGTACACTGTCCCATGCCGCTCTAGGGTGGCATAGGCTGCGGAATTATTTGGCTGCAATCGATCCGGGCGGCTACGCGGCTGGCTCGCTGACCTAAGCACTGAGCGTACGACAATCGCCCGGTAAAAAAGCAGGTCTTATTGCGATGTGGCGCCGCTTGCACAAAAGAATTCCAGGCGGGGACTCGTGCTCGCTTTTGAGCCAGACTGGCGGCGAATTGGTGACCAAAACTTCCTGAGCCGTAAGGTTCAAACATCGAGCGGAATTTCCTATGCTAGCTAATTGCCTAAAACGTCTGCGGAGAGGACGATGGGATGACTTCGAGCGGCACGACCAATTCTTTTTCGAAAATGCTAGGCTCTGAGAGGATGTGTGTTTGCCACCCGTTGGTGCGCAACGAGTTTATCAGTTTTGGGTGCGTCTCGCCGATGAGCGAGCTGATACCAGCAACGCGGCAAAACTCCATCAACCCGATCATCAAAACACGCGATACTGGAACCCCATCAATCTTTTCGTCCCCGCTTGCAACCGCCCACCGCGTCCATTCGAAAACGTCGTGCGACCTTGGCCACTTTTGACCTCGCATGATTTGCGGGTAGACGGTTGAAAGAAGATGTGGCTGAACCGTAGGAAGGAGCCGAGAATACCCGATCACCGCATCGTTCTTGAGAACGCTAAAATGAACAGCGCAATCGTGATCAAATTGATCTATTTCCCGTCTGTCACTCTTGCGTAACGCCTCCCACCCACGTCGTTCCACAAATTGCTGGTGTCGAAATCGCCAGATTTTCTCCATGATTACAGCGTTAGCCCGAGAGTGCCCAATGCAAATCTTGATCATCGCTCCCTTCCTCCCGCATCACTATGCTTGATCTTGCGGTCCTTCAAAATGAGTAGAACTACTCATCTCTGCGCTAGGTCGCGGGTGATTGGCGACTTTTTCGCGCAGCGTTCGTCGCGCAATCATGATTTGAATTCAGACAATCCCGCGCGGCGTGGGAAGGCGGTTTCGGAAAGATCGGCCAAAACGGGTTTAGAATGCCATCATCTCGTGCCGCTAGAGTGAATTTGTAGAGCATAGGTGTGCTCAAAGACGCCTAAGGCTCGATCAAGCCGGCTCTCAGGCCGCTTTTCGTTTGATGGGATTACGCTAGAAAACCATCTCGGCCGGCGCTTATCTGCTACCGACCAAATAGGCTTCGACCGCTCTTACCGTCCCGGATCTCGGGGGCATGCCTATGGGTTGATGGTGGTCTGTCAGGGAGTAAATCTACTCATTTACGTCACCCAGAAATGATTATAGCTGAATTGGTGTCTCCAATAACACTCGCCTCAGTTGGAGCTGGGCCAAGAAGCGGTCCAAACGATTGGATCAGTCCTGGCGTGAAGACAGAAAATCAGCGGAAAGGGAGAATCAAATGTCCTTGCATGTCAGCTATGTAGACAAGGAAATGACGGATCATGCCCGTGCATCACAGCCGGGAAGCGCGGCGCTTGCCCAAGGAACGCAATATTCGTTGCTGTTGAAGAATCAATCGGCGCAACCTTGGACCTTCTATGTCTATCAAAAGATGCCTCAACCTGTTGCCAATGTCTTCTCCTTGGCATGGTTCTGCTCTCCGTATAAAATTCGGGTTGGCAATCAAATCAGATTCACTTGGGAGATCGCCTATAATTTCGTCTGGAGCGACACGGGACAACTGATTCCTGGCGTGGACTTTCTTTCCTCCGGGGTGGAGGACTGCAGCCCCAGCGGGAGAAACACCACTACTTTTTCATTAAGTGATGGACCTGGCCTGACCGCGCCGATCAAGGGTGATCCTGCAGGATCACTGGTCATCAACGATGCTGCCAATGTGCCAAACAACCGGTTCTCCGTGGGCATCGGCATGTCCGGAACAGGAACTTATGTTGCACAAGCGGGCACCAATCTGCTCCACACGTTCACGCCAACTCCGAGCTATTGGATTGCGGCGGGAACAAATGTGACTATCGGCTCGGTGCTCAGTATCGACACGATCACCCAGACCAGGGAAGCCAAGTTTCCCTCTGCCGTCTTCAATCTCGTAGGCGTGCTCCAAGAGGACAATACCTGGGATATCAACCCGGCTTGATGGCAAGGTGAATTGGCATCAGCTCCGCCCGTCAGGGCGGAGCTGATGCATGGGAGCGCCTGTTGTTGCTGATAATTGGCATTCCTTCCCTCACACATCAATCTTGACCGAGGAACCAAAGATGTTTGCAGGGCCTCCAATCGGTGCGATCTGTCCCTTTGCGGGGCAAGTTGCCCCTATCTCGAGCTCGGTCAATACAATCTGGAGCAACACACCCTGCGCAAGCTCTAGCGTGGCTGCGGGTACAAATGCGGAAGCTCCTATCAGCTACGTCGAAGCCCAGGGATGGATGCTTTGCGATGGACGCTATCTCAGGGCAACCGCCTATCCAGAACTCTACGCCGTTCTCGGCGGACTCTATGGAGAGCGGAATTCTACGGCCGATCTGGAATTTCGGATTCCAGACTACCGTGGGCTGTTCCTGCGCGGTTTCGATGCCGGTGCCGGTATGGACCCTGACGCGAAACGACGGCTAGATCCAACTGGAAATAATGTCGCGAATGTTGTTGGGTCACTCCAATGCGATGCTCTGCAAGTTCATGCGCATCCCTATGAGATAACGACGCCGGCGGGAATTTCGCAACAGGGCAGTGCCGCCGGAACTTCCATTTCAAGCAAATCGACAGGTTCACCGGAAAATCCGGCACGCACAGCTCTTGAGACGCGTCCCAAGAACGTGGCTGTGAACTACCTGATCAAGTTTCGGTAACTTGAAAGGGGCGCAGGTCCATTCATTCGATTCAGAGACATCGGTCCGGAAGCGACATCTTGCCGGCCGGCAAAGAGGAGAAGCTTAATGACTGCTACTTTGAGAGCTTTCGGGTGCCTAGCTGCTTTCGCCCTGACCGTCACCTTAGCGCAGGCCGCCGCGGCTGAGGAGCATCAAAAAGGCAAGGTCGCGGCGAAGCCCGTAGAAACTGGCGTTGTGATCCGCGGCGTCACGCTTGCCGGCCCAGTTGGAAATCCGGGAACGTCAACCGGGAAAACATGCGACTTCAGCGGTGAGCCCGTGGATCCATCCGGACGTTTGGAGGGGGCAAGCGTCAACTGCAGGCCAAATGGCACCCGGGCCAATACATTGCCAGGGCTACCCGCACGCTTTAACGCGTATTGCATGATAAATGCGCCGGTCAAAAGTGCGCGGCTAAACCAATCTGCCCGACCAGAAAATGCCAACCACTGCGATCTGTCGGGGATCACCCCAAAAGACGCGACTGGTCAATTCGGGGGGGCCGTCTGGCGATAGGCCATCATTGGACGACTTCTGAGGAAACAAATTCAAAGTGCGTCCTCGCAGCCACCCAATGGATGCTGTTTGCTCGACCTACCGAAAATTGCGTTGCGCCTGTCTATCAATTCAGGCGCAGATCTAGCTCTGCATTTCAACGGGGCTACTATCTGATCATGATGGCTGTCGTGATCCAACAGGCCCGATCTTTGAAGTGGCCGAAAACTCCATATATTTCAGCGAATGATTCTGAGACGAAAGCTTTCGGCAATCATCTGAGGTGTATTAACCACATTGAGCTTTCGTTGGATGTTCAAAATGATATTTTGAATAGTTCGATGGGATCGTCCGAGAATCGTTGCGATCTCTATTGCTGTTTTGCCTGCGGCACACCAATGGATGATTTCGCGCTCTCGCGTTGTGATCATCGGTAAGGCCTGAATTTTTCGACTGGCATCATTCCCAATTTGGGCGCGGAGCAAGCTGTGCGCGTAAGCCGCCATCAAATAGAGCGCGCTTCGGTCGCAGGTTGAGAGCTCCACCTTTTCCGCTCCAAAACTGACAATCGATTGAAACCCGGCGGCAGTGTGTAAAGGAACGCTAAAACCGTCAATAAACTTGAATTCGCGTGCCTCATTCATAACACGACGGCTCTGCCGATCGAGTTTTTGATCTCGCAGAGCTTCCGACTGATCTGAACCCTTCAAACTGGACCAGTTTTGGTTAGAGTTTTCCGGTGCATTTTCCTGGCTTGGAAAGGAACGGAAGACGATGAAGGCATCGCAGTTTTCAGACGCACAAAAGGCGTTCATTTTGAAACAGGGTGATGAAGGTGTGTCTGTCGCGGAGATCTGTCGCAAGGCGGGGATCAGCCAGGCGACCTATTTCAACTGGAAGAAAAAATACGCCGGCATGTTGCCGCCGGAGATGAAGAAGCTGAAGCAACTCGAGGACGAGAACGCTCGGCTGAAACGGATCGTCGCAGATCTGACGCTCGATCGCGAGATGCTGCAGGACGTCATCCGGCGAAAGCTCTAAGGCCTGCTCGCAAGCGGGAGGTGGTGAAGGGCATGTGCCGCGATTGGGCGATCTCGATCCGGCGTGCCTGTGAGGCGCTGAACTTTGATCGTTCGACCTACCACTACACCTCTCGCCGTGCCGATCAGGCCGGTCTGGAACGTCGTATTCGAGAGATCTGCGAGACGCGTGTCCGTTACGGCTATCGTCGTGTGCATGTGCTGTTGGAACGCGAGGGTTGGGGCACCAACATCAAGCGAACCTATCGCATTTACAAGGACTTGGGTCTTCAACTGCGCAACAAGACGCCGAAGCGGCGAGTCAAAGCCAAGCTGCGGGAGGATCGGCAAATGGCAGTCGGTCCGAACGATGTCTGGGCTATGGACTTTGTTCACGACCAACTCGCGACTGGGAAGAAGCTGCGCGTCTTGACGGTGGTCGATACCTTCTCGCGTTACGTACCGGTGCTTGATCCACGTCACAGCTATCGCGGTGAAGATGTCGTGCAAACCCTGGAACGAGTATGCCGGAAAGTTGGCTATCCGAAGACGATCAGGGTGGATCAGGGGACTGAGTTCGTGTCTCGCGATCTTGACCTTTGGGCCTATGCCAAAGGCGTCACCTTGGACTTCTCACGCCCCGGCAAACCGACCGACAATGCGTTCATTGAAGCGTTCAATGGCCGCTTCCGCGCCGAATGTCTGAACCAGCACTGGTTCCTGACCCTTGCGGATGCCCGCGAAAAGATGGAGGATTGGCGTAGAGAGTATAATGAGTTTCGGCCACATGGTGCGATCGGCAATAAGGTGCCGATCTCGCTGATGAAATCAGGAGGCGCAACCAGCCCGCCTCCCTGAATGAAGCCGGAAACTCAAGCCTCAGCTGGTCCAGAAACCTGGGGCGGTTCACGACCAAACAAATCCGTGATCACATGTCTTGCTAAGCTGCACTATGGGATCGGCGTGGATATAGTTGTTTTCACGATAGCGGTCAAACCACCCGGCTGACCAATTGCCCAAAACGAAATAGGGATCAATTCGCTCCGGAGGCGAGGGGATCCCGGATATCGCGAAATAACTAAACCCGAAATATTGTGAAATTTTACCAAGCAAGAGTAACACATCGTCTTTGCTCTTTGCACTGGCTGACTCTGACAGGAAATCGAACACCAGATTCGAGACCGCTGAGGATTCTTCCTTCACGACAACCTCCCGGTTCGGCGCAAGATTAACTTCGTCACATCTAAGCAGTGGGTGCCCAGTTCCGTGGGCGGCTAGACTCTGAAAACCATATTAGATACCCTTGATACATACAACCAAAAAGCGCATCTTCCAGGTCAAGTTGGTCGCCTGAATAAACGTGCGCGTTTTCGCCAGCGGGGTCGTCGGCGGCGAACCGTTTGGCGCCACTCGTCTAAAAAACAATTCGAGCTGTCAATTTTTGCATGTGAGTCTGCACGCTGAAGCCGTCTGCTAGAACGAGCGGCGGGGCAATGCCGGCGAGACGAAGATACTCGACTTGGGAAACTTACCAGCTTACCAGCTTCGGGCATGCGTCCGAATGAGCTTTGTGCACCAATCAATGAAAAGCCGTAGGGTGTGCGAGGAAGAGGCACTTCGTAGTGAACTCCTGGACTGATCGGCACCGGAACGCGACGAACTTTTTTCCCAGTTTGGTGCGTCCCCGTGCGGCAAGTAGCCGGGAACCGGCCTGGCGCTCAGGCGTAAGCTTGCAGTCGGTCGGGATCCACTAAGACGAGAATTTGTTTGTTGCTACCGCCCACCTGGGGGACTTCGCCGACGCCGGCGATCATTTGCAGCCGCTAGGCAATGAAGGGATCCACCAATGCTGCATTCCGGACAGTCAACTACTCTTTGAAAAGACCACGAGCGACAGGATCGCCTGGTCGTTCGCGTTGAACCGCCTAACTTGCGGCTCGGCGACCCCCTCCGGGAGGCGGGCTCCGACCAACGCGACCCGATCTCGACGTCCATAATATATTCGTAAATATATTTACGTACGGTTTTTCCAGGTATTGGTGAACTATCAATGCATTACGGATCTTTGACATAAACAAAACGAATATACTACAAAATATATCCTCTGCGTCTCTTGTCTTCAATCAGGTAATTGTAGAGAGTCTGCTTAAGAAGGAGGTATGATGCTGAAATATTCAACAGGCGAAGGGCTGTCGCAGAGGAACGTCGGGGGCTGTGGTCCAGGAGGTAGGCTCCGGCAAGCACAGCAGCGGCAACGCCCCCTATGTCCCAAATAGCGTCGGGTCGACCCAAGACCCAACGGACGCGATGCAAAACTTGATCCAGTAGACGATCTGGCTCTTCTCATGCAAGCTCATGATGCCCTCTCCGCGGCTATCGCGGGTCAGGCGGGGTTTGCAGACCTTTGGGCGTCCAGCCCAGCACCGGATGCTAGTTTCGCTCGTTATGGGGTTATATATGTCGCTAATTAAAAGAAAAATCTTCTCCGTGGGCGTCTCGACCCTAATTGCATGCGGCGCGTCGGCGGCCGATCATCGAAGAGATTGCGAACCTGCTTGGGATTTCCCGGCAGCAGTTGCGTGATATTATCACTGAGAAGAAGCCTGTTTCCCCGAATATCGCTGCACGTCTAGGAAAGCTATTCGGCATGGGCGCTGGGGTATGGCTGCGTATGCAGGTTGCATATGATGCATGGCAGGCCGAGCATATCGTTGACCTTAGCAACATACCGACGCTTGAGTTTGCGTAGGGTTTCGACGCCAAAGTAGGAGCTATCGAAAGGCAGGCTTAGAAGCCTGCCTTTTTGCATCGAGTACTAGGCAGTGATGGCATCGAGCGGCACGGAAATGAAATGCTATGCCGCTTAGCCTTCTTTGGAATTCGTCCAGCTATCCGAATTAATGCCTTGAAATTCTTCCCGAGCCACCGGTTCGACTCCCTACCAGAGCAGCAGATCTCAAATCAAAATCGAGGGAACGGGAGGCATCTAAAGGGAAATCGTTCGCTTAGATTTTGGCGGTGGTTCGAATTCGCATAAGGCAATCATCGTCAGCACAACGTGGCGAAATCACGCACAAAGGGGCGCCCGCGAAGGGGCTGCTGAGTTTTTATTTCGGCCGGCACGCGATTTCAGGATCAGAATTCCACAATAGAAAGGAATATTAGCATCCTGTCGTTATCATTAGTACATTAAATCTATAGACTATAACTACAAATGAGGTGTTGCGGGATGAAAATTCTGGGTCTATCGGGAAATGTCAAGCAACCGTCGCGAACTGCTTCTGTTGTGGAGGCGGTCGTCTCTGCAGCGGCATCGAAGCTGGGTCTCGAAAGGCGAACCATAGAGCTGGTTGACGCAGCTCCCATTCTATTCAAGGCGCTTCGATCCGACCAGTTGGATGCCGAGGGGCGTGCGATTATCGACGCCGTCGAGGCGGCTGATGTTCTCGTTGTCGGGTCGCCGGTCTACCGGGCATCGTATACGGGCGCTCTCAAGCATCTTTTCGATCTTGTCGACTACCGCGCACTGACGGGCAAGCGGGTCATTCTAGCTGCCACAGGCGGCACACCGCTGCACGGTTTGATGACTGAACATCAGTTGCGTCCGCTGTTCGGCTTCTTCAACGCCCTGACGCTGCCGACCTCGATCTACGCCACCGAATCCGATTTCGTGGACTATGAGATTACCAGCCCTGTGCTTCGCGAGCGCATTGAGCGCGCCGTTTCGGAACTCGCGCAGGTGCTGCCCGTCGCCGATCACGCTGCCGCCGCCCGCGCTCATGGAAACCGTCCAGCGCTCGTCGCCGCGTTTTAAGGGAGAGTACCATGTCCTATGCCAGTAGAGAGCCGGTCAAATTTGCGTACTGGGTGCCCAATGTTTCGGGCGGCCTCGTCATTTCGAACATCGAGCAACGCACCAGCTGGACGATCGAGTACAACAGAAAGCTGGCGCAAATCGCCGAAGCGAGCGGCTTCGATTACGCACTGAGCCAGATTCGCTTCACCGCCGGCTATGGCGCTGAGTTCCAGCATGAATCCGTTTCCTTCAGTCATGCGCTGCTGGAATCCACGACGACACTGAAGGTGATCGCCGCCATTCTGCCAGGCCCGTGGAACCCTACGTTGGCCGCCAAACAGATCGCCACGATCAACCACCTGACCAACGGTCGCGTCGCCGTCAATGTCGTTAGCGGCTGGTTCCGCGGCGAGTTCCACGCGATCGGCGAACACTGGCTGGACCATGACGAGCGCTACCGCCGTTCGGAAGAGTTCATCCGTGCCCTGCGTGGTATCTGGACCGAAGACAATTTCACGTTCCACGGCGATTTCTATCGCTTCAACAATTATTCGCTGAAGCCGAAGCCAATCGATCCGCAGCCGGAAATCTTCCAGGGCGGTTCCTCGCGCGCCGCGCGCGACATGGCATCGCGCGTTTCCGACTGGTACTTCACTAATGGCAACACGCCGGAGGAAATCGGCAAGCAGGTCGCTGACATCCAGGCCAAGGCGAATGGCAACGGTCATTCCGTCCGCGTTGGCGTCAACGCTTTCGCCATCGTCCGCGAGACCGAGGAAGAGGCAAGGTCCGTCCTTGCCGAGATCATCGAGAAGGCCAATCCGGACGCGGTCAATGCCTTTGGCCACGAGGTGAAAAATGCCGGAAAGTCGTCGCCTGAAGGCGAGGGCAACTGGGCGAAATCCTCTTTTGAAGACCTGGTCCAGTACAATGACGGCTTCCGCTCGAACCTGATCGGCACGCCTGAGCAGGTCGCGCGACGTGTGGTCGATCTAAAGCGTGCCGGGGCCGATCTCATACTGCTCGGCTTCCTCCATTTCCAGGAAGAGGTCGAGTATTTCGGCAAACACGTGATCCCGCTGGTGCGGGCCATCGAAGAGGCCGAAGCTTCGACGGCAATTGCTGCGGAATAAGTGAGCATGAGACAGGCGGCCGGTTTTCGGCCGCCGCCGGGAATGACGGAGCCGCAGATGGCGACACCTGCGGGCGGAATATTGCGGGCCAAGCTACCGACTGGGCGCAATAGAAAACGGGGGCATGCGCACGATGACATTGTCTTTTGGATCGCTGGGTTCCGCGCCGTTTCCGCCGGAGATACAGGAGCACTTGGCTGGACTTGACGGTCAGTTGCGCCTGGGCGGCGAACGGCAAGCGACCACAAGTGACACAATTCTAGATCTTGTCGGGGTGACCTTGTCGTTCGGCGGTGTCGTCGCCCTGAGCGACATCGACTTGTCAGCGCGCAAGGCAGAAATCCTTGCCATTATCGGGCCGAACGGCGCGGGCAAGAGCTCAATCATCAACGTGATCAGCGGCGTGTACCGACCGGATCGCGGCCATGTGCGGCTCTCCGGGCGGCGCTACACCCAGGTCCCGACACAGAAGCTAGCCCGCTTGGGTATTTCCCGCACGTTTCAAAACCTGGCCTTGTTCAAGGGCTTGAGCGTTCTCGACAATGTCGCGATTGGCCGGGTGCACAAGACGCGGTCGAGCTTCATCGAACAGATCGTCGGCCTCGGTCGTGCCCGCACGGAACAGACGGATGCCCGCCGTCGCGCTTTGGACGTGCTCGAGTTCCTCCACCTCTCGCATGTCGGCGGTCGTCTGGCCGGTACACTGCCTTATGGTTTGCAAAAGCGGGTGGAATTGGCGCGCGCGCTGGTGGCCGAGCCCGATATCCTGCTGCTCGATGAGCCGATGGCCGGCATGACGGCGACAGAAAAGAACGAGATGGCCGGTTTCGTGCGCGCCGCGCGCGACAGGTTCAGTACTACCGTCTTGCTGATCGAGCACGATATCGGGGTCGTCATGGATCTCTCCGACCGCGTCGCCGTGCTCGACTACGGCCGCAAGATCGCCGATGGAACGCCCCACGAGGTCCAGCGCGACCCGCGCGTGATCGATGCCTATCTCGGTGTCGCCCCTCAGAACGAAAACGGGGAGGGCATCTGATGGCTGATTTCGACTGGCTGTTTTTCATCGAGGTCCTCGCCGGCGGCCTTCTGTCCGGCGTCATGTATTCGCTGGTCGCGATCGGCTTCGTGCTGATCTACAAGACATCCGGCGTTCTTAATTTTGCGCAAGGGGCGATGCTTCTGTTCGCGGCGCTGACCTTCGTCAGCCTGACGGAACGCGGCATTTCCTTCTCGCTCGCACTCACTATTACCTTCGCGATCATGGTCGTTATCGGAATAGCCGTCGAACGCACGGTGTTAAGGCCGCTGACCAACAAACCGCCTATCACGCTCTTCATGGCGACGCTTGGCCTCTCCTATATCATCGAAGGGGCGGCGCAGTTGATCTGGGGCACGCAGGTGCACGGCCTTGACCTCGGTATCGAGGACGTGCCGTTCGACGTCGGTGGTGTCTACATCAGTCAGTTCGACATCTTCGCAGCCGTCGTTGCCGCCTCCATGGTGCTGCTGCTTTCTCTCTTCTTCCGTTACACCCGCATCGGGCTTGGCTTTCGCGCCGTCGCCGACGACCCGTTCGCGGCGCTCACCGTCGGATTGAAACTCCCCTGGATCTGGGCGACGGTCTGGGCGGCTGCAGGCCTGGTGGCGCTGGTCGCCGGCCTGTTGTGGGGAGCCCGCGTCGGAGTGCAATTCTCCCTGTCGCTGATCGTCCTGAAGGCTCTGCCTGTTCTTGTGCTCGGCGGCTTTGACTCGATCGTCGGTGCGATCGTCGGCGGACTGTTGATCGGTGCGTCCGAGAAGCTGGCCGAGGTCTATATCGGTGAATTTTTTGGCGGCGGTATCGAGGGCTGGTTTGCCTATGTCATCGCGCTCGCCTTCCTCCTCGTGCGACCTTCCGGCCTGTTTGGCCAGAAGCTCGTGGAAAGGGTCTGACCGATGTCCACGATCACTCATGATCTTCCGGCATACAGTTTCCCCGCCCGCTGGGGGACACCACTGGCCTGGCTTGCCATTGCCTATGTCGTTGTGCCGCTTCTCGGGTCCGACTATCTGTTTGAGGCTATCCTGCTGCCGTTCCTGGCGCTCAGCCTCGCCGGCCTCGGTCTCAATATCCTGACGGGTTATGCGGGGCAGGTGTCGCTTGGAAGTGCTGCCTTCATGGCTGTTGGCGCCTTCGCCGCGTTCAATTTCAATCTTCGCGTCGACGGTCTGCCTTTGATCGTCAGCATGGTTCTTGCTGGTTTCGCAGCCGCCGGTATCGGCCTGGTGTTCGGCCTCCCAAGCCTGCGCCTCAAGGGCTTTTACCTTGCGGTTTCGACCCTCGCCGCGCAGTTTTTCGTGCAATGGGCGCTGACCAAATTCAGCTGGTTCTCCAATGAGTCCGCATCCGGCGTGATCGATGCGCCGCAACTTTCGGTCTCCGGCCTTGTCTTCGATGGGCCGGTCGGACGATACTATTTCGCGCTGACGGTGGTCGCCGTCCTCACGTTGCTGACCTATCGGTTGGTGAACTCGCGCACCGGCCGGAATTTCATCGCCGTGCGCGACAACGAGACAGCGGCGCGGATCATCGGCGTGCCGGTGCTCAAGACCAAGCTTCTGGCCTTCGCAATCTCCTCCTTCATCATCGGTATTGCCGGCGTTCTGTGGGCCTTCGCCTATCTCCGCACGGTCGAGCCTGCCGGCTTCAATCTCGACCGCTCATTCCAGATCCTGTTCATCGTCATCATCGGTGGGCTTGCCTCGATCCGGGGGGCCTTTTTTGGAGCGGCGCTGATCGTTGTTTTTCCGCTGGTCCTTTCGCGGCTTGGTTCGTTCCTGCTGGGCGATATCTTCAATTCGGGCGTGCTCGATATGAGCCAGCGCATCGTGCTCGGCGCGCTCATCATCCTCTTTCTGATCCTCGAACCAGACGGGCTTGTCGCGCTTTGGGGCCGGGCTCGAAAACGCATCGGCGCCGCGATCGTGCGGTCCTGATCGAAACGGAGCCTTCAAAGCTCTGAAATGCCAACAACCTTCATCAGATCAACCCTGACCGGGGCCTCGCCCGGTCGATACCGGGAGTATGTCCAAAAATGACGATCCTTGCCAAATTCAAGATTGCGGCTCTTGCCGCAGGCCTCGCCTTCACGGTGGCGCTGCCGATGGCCCATGCGGACGAACAGTACTTTCCGCTCCAGAGCTATCGCGTCGGTCCCTATGCTGCAGGCGGCACCGGCTTCTTCGGTGGCTTCATTGACTATCTGAACCTGATCAACACGCGCGACGGTGGCGTGGGCGGCGTCAAGCTGACATGGTCGGAAGCTGAAACGCAGTATGAGGTCGAGCGTGGCGTCGAAGCATACGAGCGCCTCAAGAGCAACCCGAACGTGGCCGCCTGGAACCCGCTCTCCGTCGGCATTGCCTATGCGATGATCGATCGCATCACCGCAGACAAGGTGCCGCTGATCACCATCAACCATGGTCGCACCGATTCGACCGACGGCCGCGTTTTCCCCTATGTCTTTCCGCTCCTTCTCAATCCCTACAGCGAAACGTCCGGCATCGTGAACTATATCGCGGGAAAGGAGGGTGGACTCGAAAGCTTGAAAGGCAAGAAGATCGTCGTTCTCTATCACGGCTCGCCCTATGGCAAGGAAACCATTCCGATCTATGAACTGCTGGCGAAGAAATACGGTTTCGAACTGCAGCAGATCGAGGTGCCGCATCCCGGCAACGAACAGCAGTCGCAGTGGCTCACAATCCGGCGCGCCAAGCCGGACTACGTCGTCCTGCGCGGGTGGGGCGTGATGAACCCGGTCGCGCTCAAGACCGCAGCGAAGGTCGGCTTCCCGGCAGACCACATTATCGGCAATGTCTGGTCCAATTCAGAAGAAGACGTCATCCCCGCAGGCGATGCCGCCAAGGGCTATACGGCGATCACCACCCAGGCATCGGGCGCCGCATATCCGGTCGTCCAGGAAATCGTCAAAACAATCTACGACGCTGGCAAGGGCAACCTCGAAGATAAGAACCGCATTGGCTCGGTCTATCACAATCTCGGTATCGTCAACGGCATCCTGAATGTCGAGGCGATCCGTATCGCCCAGGAGAAGTTTGGCAAGCGGACGCTGACCGGCGACGAGGTCCGCTGGGGGTTTGAACACCTGCAGCTCGACCCGGCGCGTGTCGAGGCGCTCGGCGCCAAGGGACTGTTCCACTCAATCAACGTCACCTGGGACAACCACGAGGGCAACGGCTACGTGACGTTCCAGCAGTGGGATGGGAAGAAATGGAATGTCGTCTCTGACTGGATCGCGCCGGACTGGGCATTGCTACGTCCGATCATCGAAAAGTCGTCGGAGGCTTACGCTGCGGAAAAGGGTATCAAGCTGCGTACGGCGGCAGACGCCGAAGCAGCCACCAACTGATCCTTTGAAGCCGCGCGCGGCCGGCGCGGCTTCAAGCAAAGGCATAGGAATGGCTGTTGTTCCCTCTCAACCAGCCTCGCGCCTTCTCCTTTTTCAATTGCAGCTCTCAGGCATGGACAGGAACACGATCATGGGTCACGACACTGCTCTGCTTGCCGTCGATGGTCTGAAGGCCACGTACAATCATGCCATCACGGCGCTCGATGGCGTCGACCTCCATCTGGCGGGCGGTGAAATCCTCGCGCTCCTCGGCGCCAACGGCGCCGGCAAGACGACTACGCTCAAGGCGCTGTCCAACCTGCTTCCAGCCGAACGTGGACAGGTCGTTGCAGGCCGTATCCGGTTTGATGGGCTCGACGTCCTACACACAAGCCCTGCTACCCTGGTACGCGCTGGTCTCGTGCAGGTACTTGAAGGTCGCCATTGCTTTCGCAGTCTGACGGTCGAGGAAAACCTTATCTCTGGTGGGTTGGGCCGAGGCAGCACACGCGCTCAAATTGCTGGAGATATCGAGAAAGTCTACGCGCATTTTCCCAGGTTAAAGGAAAAGCGCCGCGCCTTCTCCGGCCTCACCTCGGGCGGCGAGCAGCAGATGACGGCGATCGGCCGGGCGCTGATGTCGCGGCCACGTTTGCTGGTGCTTGACGAGCCATCCATGGGATTGGCGCCGATCGTCGTCCAGGACATTTTCCGGACGCTGCGCCACCTCAATCGCGAAGAGGGTCTTTCCATCCTTGTGGCGGAGCAGAACTCCGCCGTCGCTCTGAAATATTCCGATCGCGCCATCATTCTCAAAAACGGCGTTGCCGTGCTCACTGGCAATGCGAACGATCTGCGGGGGCGTGACGACATCAAGTCTTTCTACCTCGGCCAAAAAGCCGTGGCTCCCGGCATCCCGGCCGTTGTCAGCTAATCCAACCACGAGGAGAAACCACCATGACCCTTCCCACCATAAAAACCGAAAATGCCGCAAAGGCCGTGCCACCTGTTCCACGCCCGTCGCAGCCAGCCCACATTATCAAGACTGACGCCGAAGCGATTGCCATCGCCAAGACACTTGCGGCAGAGTTCGTCAAGGAATCGGCAGCGCGCGACCACGACCGCATCTGGCCGGTCAAGGAACTGGATGCCTTTTCGCAGAGCGGGCTTTGGTCTATCAACGTGCCGAAGGCCTTCGGCGGTCCCGAAGTCTCTTATGCGACGCTTGCGAAGGTCATCGAGATCATCTCGGCGGCCGATTCATCGATCGGACAGATTGCGCAGAACCATCTTGGCGTCGTGGCAGCGATCCGCACGGTTTCGGACCCAGCCCAGCAAAAGCTGTTGTTCGCGGAAGTGCTGAGGGGCACACGCTTCGGCAATGCCTTCTCCGAATTCGGATCCAAGCGCGCGGTGGATTTCGAGACCAAGTTCGTCGATGCCGGCGATCATGTCGTCGTCAACGGCCAGAAATTCTATTCGTCAGGGGCACTGCTCGCGCATCTGGTGCCGATCGTGGCACTGGATGACGAGGGTAGGGCCTGGTACGCAATTGCCGAACGCGGTGCGCCGGGTCTGACCGTCATCGACGACTGGTCCTCCTTCGGCCAGCGTACCACGCTGTCGGGCACGGTCCTGCTTGACAATGTCAAAGTGCCGAAGACGCATCTCGTGCCCGGCTACAAGGGCTATGAAGTGCCGACCACCGACGGAGCGATCTTTCAGATTATCCAAGTGGCTGTCGATACCGGCATCGCACAGGCCGCGATAGACGAGACCGTCAGCTTTGTGCGCACCAAGAGCCGCGCCTGGGTGGATTCCGGCGTCGACAACGCCTGGGACGATCCCTACACAATCCAGGCGATAGGGGACTTGACGCTACGGCTTCATGCGGCGCAGGCGCTGCTTGAAAAGGCAGGTTATGCCATTGACCGGGCGATCCTCGATCCGAACGCGGGAACCGTTGCGGAAGCCCAAATCGTTACCGCCGAAGCGAAGATCCTCTCCACCGAAATCGCGATTGCGGCCACCAACAAGTTGTTCGAGCTGGCAGGAACGCGCTCAACCCTTGCAGAGCACGGGCTTGATCGCCACTGGCGCAACGCCCGCACCCATACTCTGCACGACCCGGTCCGCTGGAAGTACGCCATTCTGGGTAAGTATTTTCTGAACGGCGAGAAGCCACCGCTCCATGCCTGGAGCTGAGGTTTCCGATCTGCAGGGCACCCTGAGGTCGGGTGCTCTGCAGATTGTGTCTTGCAGCATATACGAGGGAGGAAGCTTTCGCCTTCCTCAACGACTACGCTCCAGAATACGGTCCTTGCCGACAACGCCTGTCAATATCTCACCCGCTTTGAACATGCAGGTGAGATTCTTTTTGGCCCACACTCCGCAATCAGCGTCGCGGACTTCTTGCTCGGACCAAGCCACATTCTGCCCACAGGAGGGGCCGCGAAAACGACCTCCCCCTTGGCGGTCTTCGATTTTCTGAAGCGTACATCGATCGCTTCCCTGTCCGATGAAGCCTATCGGGGCGTTGCTCAATCCGAAGACGATCCGTGTCGATCAGGAGACGGAGTTCGGGTCCGCGATCTTGACCTGTGGGCCTACGCCAGGGGGAACCTTGGACTTCTCACGCCCAGGCAAGCCGACCGATAATGCGTTCATTGAAGCGTTCAATGGCCGCTTCCGCGCCGAATGTCTGAACCAGCATTGGTTCCTGACACTTGCGGATGCGCGCGAAAAGATGGAGGATTGGCGTAGATACTACAATCCTGTTTCATAACACCCATCTTTCTATGTCATTGAAGGGAATAGGTTTTCCTGATCTGGAGGCGATCCCGCGGGGTGGCGAGGGTTCTTCCGGGCACGATCGAGGATCTGACGTGCTTGTGGGGTCGCGAGTTTGGAACGGCTGAAGATCCATGGGCCATCGGGTAGCGGATGAACCCCCTCAATATCGCCAGCCTCGGCCGCCAGACGCAGCGTCTTTGGCGTTATCCCGAGTAACTTCGCCGCACCGCCCAGATTAAGCCATGGCTCGACCCCGTCGATCTGCGGACGGAAGACCGGAATCTTGCGATATGACCTCAGCGCGGTGACCCGCTCCCGTGTCCAGCGATTGCCATTGCCGGTCGTCAATCCGTTGCGATTGAGGACACCGGCAATCACGTCGTCATTGGCGATCAAGATGAGCTGTCTCACAGCGTCGACAATGTCGTCAGGGGTCGCGTTTCTTTGGCCACGGCGTCGCTTCGGCAGGCGCAGCTCGGTGTGGACGCCTCCAACCCAATGAATGACGAGGACGATCTCAGAGGTTCCATCATCGAGATCGGCGACCACTTCATTGATGAGCGTGCGCACGATGCGCTTCTTCAGTCTTGCATCGGTTGTCGGCGCCGTCCAGACGGTGCGAAGGTTTCCCGCAAGTGCGGTTACCTGTGATGCGGACATAGGGAACGGCTGCGGCGTAACTGTCCGATGTTTGGCAATCTTGGCCTCGATCTCGCCGACGCCAGTCAGCGCCTTGTTCCAGCGCGCCTCCAGCTCCGACGTTACAAGTCTGTTTTCCGGATCGGCCGCGTCATATTGCCGGAATGCCCGGTCGGCTACATAGCGTGCTGCCTCGAGGTCGCGCAGCAGGGCATCCTGAACCTGATCGCGTTGGCTGGCCATATTGCGTTCCGCCTCAACGGCGGCCGCGATGGCTCCCGGTTCGACCACGCCGAGCAGCGCCTCCTCGATCGCATCATCGACCCGCAGACCGCCGAAGGCGATGCAACGTGGTTCGCCACTATCGAGTAGACCACGCCAACAGGAATAGCGCGGGATGTTATGGTTGGCTCCTGTGTAACGAACCGTCAGCTTCCGGCCGCACCTTTTGCAGCGGAACAGGCCGGCAAGCAGAGCGTCGCCATGCTTCGGCGCTCCATGATGGCGACTGGCCGGTACATTGTCGCTGACCATCTTGCGGATCTCCTCCGCCCGTTCCCAACTGATGTAACCTTCGTGCGCGTCCGGGATCAGGGCAAGCCATTCATCACGCGCCTTGCGGCGAATTCCAGATCGGCCATCGTATCCCGGTACGGAACGACTCTTACCATAAGCATAAGCGCCGCCGTAGATCGGGTTCGCAATCATCCGGTGGATGGTGGCATAATTTGGCCTGCGCCAGATGACGTCACCGTTGGCGCACCTGACGGGCAGGTCCAACCCCTGCTCAAGGAACCATAGCAAGGCCTGCCGGGCACTCCCGAGTTCGGTGACCTTGTTGAAGACGAGTGCGATGGCTTCCTGGATGCGTCGGTCTGGATCCTTCTCGATCCTATCACCGGCCTTTACGAAGCCGGCCGGAACAGTGACGACGAGTTCACCGCGGCGAGCCTTCTCATAGCGGGCGGAAAGGGAACGCTGACGCAAGAGATCGAGTTCATACTCGTTGAGGCTGCCCTTCAAACCCAGGAGCAGGCGGTCGTTGCCCTGGCGGGGCGCATAAACTGCTTCCTGGTCGACCAGGACGGTATCGACAACGCGGCACATCTCGATGAGTTGCTGCCAATCGCGGCTGTTCCGGGCGAAGCGCGATACCTCACGCGCGGCCACGGCGCCAACCTTGCCAAGGCAGACTTCCGCCACCATCCGATCAAATCCAGCGCGGGTCACGCCGCCGGCGGCCGAACGACCAAGGTCGTCATCCACCGTCTCTATCTGTGACCATCCAAGCGCTGCCAGACGGTCGCGCATGGCGTACTGGAGGGCGCTGCTCTCTCGATTGTGCAGAACCTGGTGAGCCGAGGACTGCCGAACATAGAGGATGGCCTTCCGCTCCAGATGATGCGGCCCGATCTTCTCATGCATCATGACCGGCCTCCTTCTGTTGGGAGGCATGTCCGCACTTTGCGTGATCGACGAACAGCCGCACGATGAGCACCGTCAACGCTTGGCGAGTCTCCTCCGGCAACTCCGACCATTGCGGCGTCCCTGCCGTCTTCCCCCGCTGCGGGGCCGAGAACAGATCGAACTGGCATGTCATGGGCTGGCGAGGCATGAACATCTCTCCGACTCGTTTCGTGAGAGACCAATGCTGCGCCCATTACCGAAGATTGCGATGACGCATCAGCGTCCTTCAGCAATCTTGCCAAAGTATGCAGGCTTGCGAGATCGACGTGCGGGACCGCCAAGCTGCGCCAACAACCACTCACTGATCGGTCGAACATCCACGACGGGACCTCAAGAAGTCGACCAGAAGAAGAACCAGAAAGGCTGCAGCGGAAAATATGCGTCCCTTTGGACACCGCATCATGCACGTGAACGAGCCGTCCGGACCAGGGATGCCACGGATACATAAGCTCGCGAACCTCGGTCCCGTGGGTGTTCTGTCGTCGTGTTGTACAACGAAGAACGGCCTCATGGTGCAATCGGCAATAAGGTGCCGATCTCGCTGATGAAATCAGGAGGCGCAACCAGCCCGCCTCCCTGAATGATGATCTGAACCCTTCAAACTGGACCAGTTTTGGTTAGAGTTTTCCGGTGCATTTTCCTGGCTTGGAAAGGAACGGAAGACGATGAAGGCATCGCAGTTTTCAGACGCACAAAAGGCGTTCATTTTGAAACAGGGTGATGAAGGTGTGTCTGTCGCGGAGATCTGTCGCAAGGCGGGGATCAGCCAGGCGACCTATTTCAACTGGAAGAAAAAATACGCCGGCATGTTGCCGCCGGAGATGAAGAAGCTGAAGCAACTCGAGGACGAGAACGCTCGGCTGAAACGGATCGTCGCAGATCTGACGCTCGATCGCGAGATGCTGCAGGACGTCATCCGGCGAAAGCTCTAAGGCCTGCTCGCAAGCGGGAGGTGGTGAAGGGCATGTGCCGCGATTGGGCGATCTCGATCCGGCGTGCCTGTGAGGCGCTGAACTTTGATCGTTCGACCTACCACTACACCTCTCGCCGTGCCGATCAGGCCGGTCTGGAACGTCGTATTCGAGAGATCTGCGAGACGCGTGTCCGTTACGGCTATCGTCGTGTGCATGTGCTGTTGGAACGCGAGGGTTGGGGCACCAACATCAAGCGAACCTATCGCATTTACAAGGACTTGGGTCTTCAACTGCGCAACAAGACGCCGAAGCGGCGAGTCAAAGCCAAGCTGCGGGAGGATCGGCAAATGGCAGTCGGTCCGAACGATGTCTGGGCTATGGACTTTGTTCACGACCAACTCGCGACTGGGAAGAAGCTGCGCGTCTTGACGGTGGTCGATACCTTCTCGCGTTACGTACCGGTGCTTGATCCACGTCACAGCTATCGCGGTGAAGATGTCGTGCAAACCCTGGAACGAGTATGCCGGAAAGTTGGCTATCCGAAGACGATCAGGGTGGATCAGGGGACTGAGTTCGTGTCTCGCGATCTTGACCTTTGGGCCTATGCCAAAGGCGTCACCTTGGACTTCTCACGCCCCGGCAAACCGACCGACAATGCGTTCATTGAAGCGTTCAATGGCCGCTTCCGCGCCGAATGTCTGAACCAGCACTGGTTCCTGACCCTTGCGGATGCCCGCGAAAAGATGGAGGATTGGCGTAGAGAGTATAATGAGTTTCGGCCACATGGTGCGATCGGCAATAAGGTGCCGATCTCGCTGATGAAATCAGGAGGCGCAACCAGCCCGCCTCCCTGAATGAAGCCGGAAACTCAAGCCTCAGCTGGTCCAGAAACCTGGGGCGGTTCAAAAACCACCGAGGCTCTAACCAGCGCTGGATGAAAGTGCAGTGGCAGGTCACCGACACTGTAACCGGTGTCTGCCCCACATTGCCCGCTCTTGGCTGATCCAAGGGGGAGTTTCTCCATGGACACTACATCGGAGGTTCTCACGACAAGGCCAGACCGGCGTGAGGTTCATCGCGGCCGGACGAAGGAGAAGGCGCGGATCGTGTCGGAGAGCTTGCGGCAGGGCGCGACGGTAAGCCGCGTTGCGCTTGTGCGCACTCGGCACGTGACGCAGTCGTCGATACCGGCCCTGGTTATGCGTTCGGAGCTGGACCGGATCGCCGCGACGGCCGCCCTTCGCGACGATGGTGACGACCTCACCGATCAAACCATCGCAGGCGAGATTCCGCATTGAATGGCCGCTCTGTAAACGCTCTCTCGACGCTAGCCTACATGCTATTGGCGGAAATATTCCCATGCCAACAGTTTGTCGTTTCAGATCATCGCCATGCCGCCGTTTACGTGCAGCGTCTGGCCCGTCATATAGGCGGCCTCGGAGGACGCAAGGTAAGCAACCGCCGAAGCGACTTCGCCGCCCGTGCCCATGCGCTTCATCGGGATCGCCCCCATGATCGCTTCCTTCTGCTTGTCGTTCAGCTTGCCGGTCATGGCGCTTTCGATAAAGCCGGGCGCCACGCAATTGACCGTCACGTTACGAGTGGCGATCTCCTGCGCCAGCGACTTGGTGAAGCCGATCATGCCGGCCTTGGAGGCGCAGTAATTGGCCTGGCCAGGATTGCCGGTGACGCCGACGACGGACGTGATGTTGATGATGCGGCCATAGCGGCGGCGCATCATCGGATGTGTCAATTCGCGCGTCAGGCGGAAGGTCGCCGTCAGGTTCACCTCGATGACGCTGTCCCAATCTTCGTCGCTCATCCGCACGAAGAGACCGTCGCGGGTGATGCCGGCATTGTTGACGAGGATATCGACGCCTTCAAGCTCGGCTTCGGCCTTCTGGCCGAGCGCCTTGACCTCGTCGCGATCGGACAGGTTCGCCGGGAAGATCTTGACGCGCTCGCCGAGTTCGGCCGCCAGCGCTTCCAGCTTCTCGACGCGAGTGCCGTGCAGGCCGACGATTGCGCCTTGCTTATGAAGAAGGCGGGCGATTTCCTCGCCGATACCGCCGGATGCGCCGGTGACGAGAGCCTTGCGGCCGGAAAGATCGAACATGGAGACGTTCCTTATATCTGGAGATACCAATCAGGCCATGAGGGCGGCGACGGCCGCGTCGATATCCGCCGGACCGTTGACGGAGATGCCGTTGATCGTCTTGTCGATGCGGCGGGCAAGGCCGGTCAGCACCTTGCCGGGACCGAGTTCATAAAGCGTCGTGACGCCATTTCCAGCGAACCATTCCACCGTTTCGCGCCAGCGGACCTGACCGGTCACCTGCTCGACCAGGAGGCTGGCGATCTCGTCGGCGCCTGTCACGGGGGCGGCACGGACATTGGCGATGACAGGCACGACCGGATCGGATTTGGCGACCGTTGCCAGCGCTTCGCGCATGGCGTCGGCGGCCGGCGCCATCAGCGTCGAATGGAACGGAGCGGAGACCGGCAGCAGGATGGCGCGCTTGGCGCCCTTGTCGGTCGCAAGACCGGCCGCCTTTTCGACGGCTGCCTTCTCGCCCGAGATGACGATCTGGCCGCCGCCATTGTCGTTGGCGATCTGGCAGGCGCCGGCGGCGGCCGCTGCCTCGCAGACGGCAACGACGTCGGCATGTTCGAGGCCGATGATCGCGGCCATGGCGCCGACGCCGACTGGGACGGCCGCCTGCATGGCATTGCCGCGGATGCGCAACAGCCGCGCGGTGCCGGCGGCGCAGAGTGCCGAATATTCGCCGAGCGAATGACCGGCGACGTAAGCGACCTTCGACTTCAGATCCAGCCCTTTGGCTTCGAGCCCGCGGACGACGGCGATCGAGACGGCCATCAGCGCCGGCTGGGCGTTCGCAGTCAAGGTCAACGTATCCTCGGGACCGTTGAACATGACGTCCGAAAGCTTTTCACCGAGTGCCTGATCGACCTCTTCGAAAACGGCGCGAGCTTCCGCGAAATTCTCGGCGAGATCCTTGCCCATGCCGACGGCCTGACTGCCCTGACCGGGAAAAGTGAAAGCGATGGTCATTTTCATGTCCCTGATTACGCCCCTTAAGGCTGTTTTGCCTCCAATTGACATTCTTTCCGGCAGAGTCAAGTGGCGGCTCATTCTCCGCAAAGCCTTTCGCACCGGCGCAAAAGCCCGGTTTTTGCTCACCGACGACTTCAACACGCAGGTCGCGCCCTGCTCTCCAGCTGGTATCGACATGGGCTTTGCTGAAGGGCGCGGCACAGCCAAACTGTGCTCAATGCCACAATAATGATATCGATGACGCGGCCAACGAGCTCAGGCAGCAGGATGATGTTGGGCTGGCCCCCGAAGAGATAAAAGCAATTGAAGGACGACCATGCCGCGACTGTGAGGCAGTGGTGGATAGTCAATTTTTCTGACATGCTATTGTCGCGCGAGCGCCATCGGCGGTAAAGTTTCTCAAGTCCGCGGCCCAGACCAAGTGACAATGTGCAGGCGATAGCGAGCGTGAGAGGCGCAGCGCAAACCTTGGGTATGGGCAAAGCCTGACCAAAGAGATAAAAGCCGGATTGAAGCAGTTTTTCCCATATGCCCTCTTCATGCGTCCAAACACCAGAGAAGTAATAGCCCCAGTTGCCGGCATAGAGATAATAGTACCCATAAAAACCGATAATAAGACCGAAGAACATATAGTAGACATTCCGGCGCTGTGGATCGAGCACGACGCTCCAGTAGGCGCGCTGCAGGTCGATGTCGCCGCAATTGCCCATACAGCCCACACACGCGCCTATGTCACCTTCAGCAGTTGCCTTCCGGCACATAGACTGAGGCAGCTTGGGGCGTAAAAAATGGGGGTGGCTCTCGAAGATTCCTCCAGGTTCGGTGTAGATTTTCTGAACGATATTCGCCGGACAGAAATAGTTGCACCACGTCTTACCGCCCCACAGAAAACCGGTCAGCAACGCAGCGCCGATGATCGACAGCGATGCGATGGCCATGGCTTTACGATCCGTATTAATGACGAGGATCCGGGCCACGATACCAATGAACAGCAGGCCAAACTGCACATACCAACTGTTGCGGGCTAGCCAACTCTGGTGTCCGATCACTGGCAGCGTCTTGCGAATGGTGCCGGTGCGACGCTCCACTTTACTGCGATAACGACGCAAGCCAACCAGCCCGGGTATCTGGGAGGCAAGCGATAAGGGGCACACCCGGCGCCACGCTTCGTGCCCGAATACCATGAGGAACAACGGCATGATCGGTATAAGCATGGTCCAGAAGACGCGCGTGCCGAGGGCATACGGCTCAACACGAAGCTCCACGCCCTGCACAATGACAGCATGGTGGGCGATGCTGAATGGACTGCTTCCATTGTCAGCCTCCGTCAGCCCAGCGGAATAAGGATCCCAAAAGAGAGACATAATCAGGATGAGCCACGCGAGGAGCAATAGGCCCCGCACATACAGCATCTTCCGCTCAGCCACCGATGAAAGCATCAAGCGCTCCCCGCTTCTCTCGCAACTACCACTGTTCAACTTAAAAAAATCCGCAACTCGCTGGCCACAGCGCGCGGCAAGCCTGCATCGCGGCCTGGTAATCGGCTGAAATGCGCATCCCAACCAGAGGAAAAGCGAGCCTACAGAAGAACGGCCGGCCGCCAACCCTCGCGTGGCGCATAGGGGTATTGCAATTATGCATATTGAACGGTTCGCCTCACGCATAAATCCGATGCACGCAAGGAGTCGCCGACAGTGCTGCTGCTTGGCCGACAGATCAATCTGGGACGGGCCACGTTTCGGATCGCATGTCATACCCCAATTCTTTGTCATTATCTGCCGGCCAACAGTGCGCATGGAGCCGAGAGACACGTATTGGCATCCGTCATTCAAATCGTTCATATCAAATCAATGGATTTCACTAAATCGCTCTTAAAAAACATAAGGGGCGCTGGCGGCGCCGGCTGCCTCATAAGGAGTATATGCTGTGAAAATCGAAGGTAGTGACAGTTCCGATTTTATTATTGAGGGACCCGACAACGACACAATCGATGCCAAAAAGGGCAAAGACTGGATTGTTGCCGGCCCGGGCGATGACTACGTCAAGGCTGGTGAAGACAATGACAGGGTCGAGTGCGGCCCGGGCCATGACATTGCCTACGGCGGGGGAGGCTTAGACACGCTCATTGGTCACGACGGAGCCGACCTCCTATATAGCGACGGCACCTACGGGCCCCGCGTAATACCACATAGCCAAGAGGGCGATGACTGGCTCGACGGCGGCCCCGGTAAAGATATCCTGGTGGCTGGCGACGGCGCAGATACTTTGATTGGCGGCGAAGATGGCGACGCCTTCGTGTTCCGGTACCACGACCCTATGGTTGGAACAACGCACTGGTATACGACTGTGAAGGATTTCGAGCCGGAGCATGACCGTTTTGTCATGGACGCCGGGGGCTTCGGTGATAGGGATCTGTTTGGCGCGAATTTCATCAACCATTCCAGGGGTTTTCCGGGCGAATTTGTGGACACTTTCTACAAAGGCACGGCCGAAGGCGCGCACGGCGAGCACGTCGTGGTAATCACTGATCGAGGCTTTGCGTCTGGCGCTGCCGCCGCGAACGCTATTGATCACGAAGCCGCCGGTGACATCATCGTCTATCATGATGAGGAAACTGGCGGTGCGACTCTGGCCTATGTCGATTCTGCGAACCACGCGAATGCCTTCGCTCATGCCGATAATTTGGAAGACATGTGGGATCTTAACTCGCTTACGGCAGCAAATTTCGTCTTCATTTAACTCGAAAATCCGAGGAGCGTTCCACCCGTCGGGGCGCTTCTCTTTTCCAAGTGGCGCAGGCTACGGAAAATAGAAACGACGTGATTTTATTGATCGACTGCACCGGGATCTGAACAAAGGTCCAATGGCCGGTCGCGTGGTATCCGACTGTGGGCGTTGTTCGACGGCAAAGACGTGACCCTGGTCGGGAGGATCGTGAGATGCTGGCGGAGGTGGCCCTGCTGCTGAAGATCAGCGTGGTATCAGGAGCTGCGCCTGCGTAGCGTTCCGGCTTCGGCCCGCGAAGCAATTTCGATCCTACTGAAAGTCCGCGTTGAAGGCCTTTCAATAGGACGACTTCCGTTTTATGGCTGCATGTCTAGGGGATCCCACGCGGCCACAGGTCCTTTTGTGGCGGCGCTTCTTTCGTTGAGTAGGCCCTTGCTCCGGCATTGGCGTTACCAGTACTGTTGTCAACGTGCTGGGGTTGGCAATAGGCTTCGGTGATCTGCTTGGCCGAAATTGGAGCAATTGCCGTTTACCTCAACAACCATTCACGTTGCACAAGTCTAATCAACTCGCTGGCAACGCTTTCCAAGATTTTACGCATCATGCCAGTCTGCCGTCCTTGCCGGCGGCGCACCTCTAGTCAACCGAGAGGAAGTGACAGGCGATTGCGCAGGGGCCGGATCGTCGGGAAAAGCAAGATGCTCAACGCAAAAGAGCGCGTTAGCCCATGGCGGCGCTGTTCAGAAAGCAGGCAATTGGCGCCGGCTGGACGATGTCAAATCCCTTTAGGTCTGTCTTTCGGGTCAAACTGAATGAGCGTGATCCAGTTGGCAGTGAGTGCCGGTCGGTTCTCGTTCTCGATCTCGACCGTCACCTCGTAGGTGGTCACCAGCATGCTTGCGCCGCGAAATTGACATTCAGAGAGAACGAAGCGACCGCGCACACGGCTGCCGGCTTTAACCGGTGACATGAAACGCACCCGGTCGAAGCCGTAGTTAAGGCCCATGGTCTGCTCGCGGATCCTTGGCATGCCGCTGAAGTTCATCGCCGACAGAAGCGAGAGTGTCAAGAAGCCATGAGCGATAGTGCCACCAAACGGGCTTTCGACTGCCGCGCGTTCCGGGTGCACGTGGATGAATTGATGATCGTGTGTCGCATCGGCAAATAGATCGATTGTGGCTTGATCGACGGTGATCCATTCGGATTTACCGAGTTCCTCGCCAATTCGCGACGGCACGTCGGCGAGCGAAAGTTCGTGCATACGACCTCACTTATTTTGATGTCTGATCATGTCGTGGATTTTCTCGGAGGCGAGTTGCGATCTATTCAATCGTCACAATCATTCGACTGTGACTGATTTAGCTAGATTCCGCGGCTGGTCGACATCTCTCCCCATGACGACCGCCGTTTGATACGCAAGAAGTTGAAGCGGCAGTGAAAAGATCATCGGCGCGATAATCTCATCAACATTAGGTAGCACGATAGTGTGCATGGTGGGGAGTTTCGAGATCGACGCTCCCATTTCGTCGGTGATCAGGATGATGCGGCCGCCGCGTGCGGCCACTTCCTGGATATTGGAGGCGGTCTTATCGAAGAATCGGTCATGTGGCGCGACGACGATGACGGGCATGTTTTGATCGATCAGGGCGATCGGACCGTGTTTTAGTTCACCTGCCGCATAGCCTTCAGCATGAATATAGGAAACCTCCTTGAGCTTCAGCGCACCTTCCATCGCCAATGGAAAACTCGTGCCGCGCCCGAGATAGATCACGTCACGGGAATTCGACAATTCCCGCGACAGGTGCTCGATCTTCGGCTTGATGTCGTTCAGCACCTGTCGCATAAGCCTCGGCAACGCAACCAGACTTTTGACGAGCCCCTGTTCCTCATCGTTCGTAATTGTGCCTCGCGCCTTGCCTGCGCCGATGGCTAGCGCAGCGAGAACAGCAAGCTGGCAAGTGAATGCTTTGGTAGAAGCAACGCCGATCTCCGGCCCGGCGAGGATCGGAAAGATGGCATCTGCCTCGCGGGCAATAGTTGATTCTCGGGTATTGACGACAGCGCCTATTCTCAGACCTTGTGCTTTGCAATACCGCAGCGATGCAAGCGTGTCAGCCGTCTCACCAGATTGAGAGATGAAGAGCGCTGCCGACCGCGGCGACAGCGGGATTTCGCGATAGCGGAATTCAGAGGCGACATCAATTTCAACCATTAGGCGTGCATAGCGCTCGAACCAATATTTGCCAATTAGGCCAGCCAAATATGCAGTGCCGCAGGCAGAGATTGCGAGGCTCTCAACCGTGGCAAAACCGATGTCGGTTGAAATGGTTGTGAGATCGTTATCGTTGGCATTGATGTAGTAAGCGAGAGCACGGGCGATGGCCTCCGGTTGCTCGTAGATCTCCTTCTCCATGAAATGCCGGTGATCGCCCTTGCCGATTAGATCGGCGGTAGCAATCGAGATTTGCCGCGGGCGTGTAACGACTTTGCCTTCGGTATCGAATACTTGGACACCTGTTTCGCCTAAAACAGCCCAATCGCCATCGTTCAAATAAGTGATGTCATTGGTGAACGGAGCAAGAGCGATTGCGTCCGAGCCTAGAAACATCTCACCATCGCCATGGCCTATCACCAATGGTGGTCCATTGCGCGCCACCATAATCGTTGCGGGATCGTCCTCAAACAGAATGGCAAGAGCGAATGCGCCCTTGACGCACTTCAGCATTGCATGCATCGCCTCAAGGCGTCCCATGCCATCCCGACGGAATTTTGTCAGGAGATGTGCAATCACCTCGGTGTCCGTATCGGTCGTAAACTTGGCCCCTACCTCCGCCAATCCGTCCTTTAGCTCGGAGAAATTTTCGATGATGCCGTTATGAACAACGGCCACGCCATCGGCAAAGTGCGGGTGAGCATTGCATTCTGTCGGTGCGCCATGGGTCGCCCAGCGTGTGTGGGCGATGCCGACGTTGCCGCTCAGGGGCTCTTTTTTCAATCTCGCTTTAAGGTTCACAAGCTTGCCTTCGGTGCGCCGTCGGTGCAATTCTCCCTCGAAGATCGTAGCAATGCCGGCTGAATCGTAGCCGCGGTATTCCAGCCGTTCCAAGCCTTCTACCAGCCGCTCTGACACGGGCTTTCGTCCAACTATACCAACAATCCCACACATGCTCGTCACCCATATCCCTAGAGCCTCCGACCGGTGATCAGGAAGGCGGACGCCGCTCGGTGCGTGTCCTCCAGCGCGTGCTAATAAATCTGAACAGATTAGTAAAATTGATTGTAGCGATAGCTATCATCCACACGATGGATTGCAATGCACTCAGCAAGGGTCGACCAAGCTGTACGTGGCGAGATACCTTCTGCAAAGGGTCGACAGATAGGCTACGCTCGGATGATGGGCGCCTCCCTCTGACAAAGAGGTTCTTGCCTATAGCGCAGATCCAGCAGCTCCTCGAAAACGCCGGTTTTTCTAGATTCGACAAGCTGGTTTTGGTGACCGATGGGAAGGAGCCTTCATCATGGGGACGAATGCAGGCGATTTTCGAACGGTCCCGCCGGAAAGATCATATGGCCGACTGTGTCGGCAGTACATGGACTTACCCCGACGCCTACTTCTGTGATTGCGGCAAGCGTCCACCAACTCTGACCCGAGCTGGATTTCCCACGGCCGTACTTCCCGCAGGAACATCTCGCGTGACCACGCTACCAGCGCCAATGACAGCGTGATCGCCGATCGTCACACCCGGGAGAATGATTGCTCCACCGCCAATCCAGGCGTGCCTGCCAATGGTGACAGGTCGTCCCAACTGCAGTCCAGCCTGGCGCTGCTCTGGATCATGTGGATGGTCCGCAGTGTAAATCTGCACAGCAGGCCCAATTGCCGTTCCGTCACCGATAGTTACCCCTGCCACGTCAAGAATGACGCAACTGAAATTGATGTAGACCCAAGCTCCGAGACGAATGTTGAACCCGTAATCGCAGTGGAACGGAGGACGAATAACCGCTCCAGCCCCGACCGCTCCCAATCGTTCTAACAGGAGCGCGTGCCACCGCTCGGCGGGGTCGCCCAGCGTGTCATTGTACCGCTTCAGCCAAGCCCCAGTGAGCATCAGCTCGGCTTGGATCTCGGGGTCTGCTGCGTTGTACATTTCGCCTGCTAGCATCTTTTCTTTTTCACTGCGTGTCATTGTTTCTTCTCAGATCTTGTTCGTGGAGTCGTCGATCGTTACCGCATGCTCCAGTTCACCTACCGGTTGGGAGTGCTCACGGAGGAGTTAGAGCAGTCTTCCTCTTTTGGCGCTTGGTTCGAAGGCCCTCTGCACAAGCAAGGCAAATCCTGCGGAGGGGAAGATGGCTGGCGGCCTTTGCGTTTCAATTGCTCCGGGGAGGGGCACAATCCGAGATCCTCTTGGCAGATTCTGAACATGGCGGCAAGCGCATAGACCGGCCAAGGCGGAAGGATGTCCAAGAGGTCCGTACAATGTTCCGTGAGTTGGGCTTTACACATGCAGGTGCCAAGCTTCCCGAAGCTTTTGTTCTCTTCCGACTCAATAGGGTCGTCCATCGTATCCATCGGCGCCCGACCCGCTCGCTCAATTTCATTTAATCTCCATGCCCTTATGCTTTCTGCCATCACTGCAGTCTTGCGGTTTCGTAATTGCTATTTGCCTCCTCCGCCGCGCTTCCTACGACCCCTCAGCACTGTTGCGTCGCTCACTGATGGTTCAGCTATGCCTCTCCGACAGCTCGCTCCGAAATCGCATGCACGAAGCCGCCTGGAACAATATTTCGCGCATCCAGATATTTCCAGGATCCGTGTTGTGAAAGGCAGGCCATTGGACAGCTTCGGTGAATGCCGGAAGTGGCAGGGGGAGCTTGACAATCCGAAGAGATAGCGTTTCAGCGAAATGTTTGGCCAGCCTCAACGGTATGCTCGATATACGGTTGGTTCCCAAAAGTAACGGCGGGATCAAGTTAAAGCCGGGTACGACGATTTCGATACGTCTCTTCAGGCCGTGCTCGTGCAATAACCATTCTTCGATCGAGGGCGTACGCGTACTTCCGAACGTAGCTGAAATATGCCCCATCGACATGTATTGCTCCAGGGAAAACGTTCCCATTAGTTGCTTGTTCGTAGGGCAACCTACACATGCCAGCGTCTCGTCGAACAGCTTCGCTTTGGGGTGTGCATCGCACATGAACAGTTCCGGAAGAATCAGAAAATCGACGTCACCGAATTGGAGACTTTTACCTGGATCCTCATTGAGGGACAGCAATTCAAAGCTCACGCCGGGAGCCTCCCGTGCAACGCGCGCTACAACCTTTTCAAAAAACACGAGCGTGATGAAGTCGGAAAGAACGATCCTGAAGCGACGGTTCGACTTCGCTGGCTCGAACGGCGCCGAAGAAACGATGGAGGCTTGGATGTGCAGCAGGGCATCGCGGACCGCGGAGGCGAGCGCATCAGCCCGTGGCGTTGGAATAAGTTCACGCCCTTGCATTACGAACAACTCGTCTTTGAAATAAGCGCGGAGCCGGGCTATGGCCGCGCTCATGGCAGACTGGCTGAGATTAATGCTGAGTGCTGCAGCTGTAACGCTTCGTTCTGTCATCACAGCGTCGAGCGCTACAAGAAGATTGAGATCAAGACCCTTAAAACGCATGTCCGGATGGATCCGTTATGCGGATAAATGCTATCCAAACAAATTTAGCCAATACCGCAGAAACGACGATGCAAGGGTTGCGGCGATGATATCGTTCAAATGAAAACACAATCCCCCCGTAGATCCCACAACTGCGCCTGAGACTGAGATCAGCTTGGTGACCCGATGTTTCAGCCGCATCGGGATTTGAAGTTCCTTTGCTTCTTTGGAAGGACCGATTACAAAATGACGCTAGAGGCGCACTTGATCGTCCAAGATCATCCCACCTAGGAAAAGAGAATGGCAGCGCCCTTCGCTCGGCAAGCTCCCGGGTTTCAAAAAGCATATTTTCGATCTCCTCGTATCACGCGGATTGATGGATTTTTATTCGCCGAGAAATGGGAAAGCTTGCTCCGAAGTTTTTGGTGTGCAATGCTTCTGGCCTCGGAAAATCTAGCGTTTACTACTCCCCGGACGGCTCACCTGACGTTCTCCGCCTAAAAGGCTCAGCTCAGGCACTTGTCGAAGACCATACCGCCAGTGATGCGAACGGATTTGTGCTCTAATTCTCAAGTACATCGTTGGTGCTCTCCGGCGTTCAAATCAGGGCATGGACAATACTAGTGTCCGTCCGGGAACGGGGCTCATGCTAAATCGACATGCAGTCATGCGCTCTCGGTATGGTCGGAATCCATGCTACGAGGTCGGCTGCAAGGAATCGTTTTAGCGCCTGCTCTACTGAGGCTTCGAGCTATCGAAAAATCTGGTTGAGGCCAAAGATGGGCGCGTCTGTATAGATTGATGCCAGTTAGAGAGCGCCGGGTATTTTTCTCGCCAACCGAGCTTTGGAAACCGAAAGTCAGCGTATTCAGCAACGATAGCCAGTGTAATTGACGACAGGCCAAAAGGCTGTTGTGCAAGTCCCTCGACTGTCGCCTCCAGATTTGTCCATATCTTGCTTGCCTTCAGATTGAAGGCGTTGATGAGGGCAATCTGTTTGGTATCCTTGAGAGATTCGATACGCCATTGCACCAACAGGTCGAGAAACCCATTGCACAGCGCGTGCAGCCGAAGCTCTTCAATTCGCCGCTCCGGCGAGGACGGAATGAGTTTAGCGCCGCCGGCCAGATGATCGAGGTACTCGATGATGACCAGGCTATCGTAGAGCACGGTCCCGTCATCGAGAACGAGTGTTGGGAGCTGCCCAAGCGGGTTGTATGGCAATAAAGCCGGGTCGGGCTTACTCGGCGCCACGCGGGTTTGGATCGTTTCCAACCTGTCGCTCAGTCCGAGTTCATGTGCACTTACGACGACTTTTCTTACGAATGGTGATGTCGATGACCAATATAGTTTCATGAAGAAAAGCTCCTTGGCTATTAATCTGGAACATTGATTGATGCTCGCCTGTGACCAACTTGTTGCCCTTGGTGAACAGCTTGCGATCACCCCAAAGCGCGGGTTATCGGATCGATCGTCAAAAGCATCTTCGCTCGCGCGCCATCGGTTCGATAGAATTGGGAAGCCGTGGGCATATGAAAGCTCCGCCGCCCTCTTCAATGACGTCGCAATCATCCAAATCCAGGCGCGTAAACGTCCTATCGCGGGGGAGTTGGGGTGCTATGATCCTAAGTCGTCGGCTTACAGCAAACAAACTTACAGGGAACGAAGCCGCCGGTTTGGAGAGGATCTAACATGCGTGTGCCAGCAAAATACATAATTTCTGCGGTCATGAGTGCGTCACTTATGGCGGTCAGCAATGGAGTGGAAGCCAAGCAAAAGGTGAAGATCGCGTGGGTGGGGCCGTTGACCGGCGCCCTGTCGGCCTACGGCTTAGGCGGCCGGAATTCCGCGGAACTAGCAATTCAAGTCATGAACGCGAATTCAGGGGCTAACTACGAGTATGAGCTCGTGCCGCTCGACGATGAATGTAAACCGAACGTCGGGGTCCAGGTTGTGACCAAGGCGGCGGTTGATCGATCGATTATTGCGGCAATACCATTCTACTGCTCTTCAACTGCGATGGCTGCCATTGATATTTTCAACCGTTACAAGCTGCCGATGGTTGTATGGGCCGCCGTGCTTCCCGACATCACCTATGGCAATGATTATCCCGAGGTCAATCGCGTCACTGGTGCGCTGACTGGTCAGAACAAGGTCGGCGCAAAGTTCATGAAGGATGAGGGGTATAAAACCTTCGTCTCCTTTGCTGACTCGACCGACTTTGGCAAATCGAACACGAAATACTTCAGCCTCTATACGGGTGAGGAAGGCGGCCAGATCCTTTCATCGTTCAGCGTTCCGCCGGATCAGCAGGATCTTTCAGCTGAGCTCACAAAAGTCAAAGAACTGAACCCTGAAGTGGTTTACTTCGGGGGGCTGGTGCCGCTTGGCGCCAGACTTAGAACACAAATGGAGAAGTTGGGGATCAAGGCGCAGTTTGAAGGAAATTCTGCGATCATGGGCGATGCCTATATCAATGCGGTAGGACCCGACTTGGCAGAAGGCACCATTGCGTTCTACGACAGCCCTCCCCTATCGCAGACGGCCGGCGGCAGGTTCTTTTTAGAGAAATACCAGGCATCCGGCTTCAAGGAAGCACCCGAGGCCTACGGCCATTTCTCCTACGCTGCGACAATGCTTGTTCTGGAGGCGATCGAGAAGGTCGGACCGACAAGAGCTGCCGTGACCGCAGAGCTCGGCAAGACAAAAGATCGCCCCTCCATCGTCGGACCGATCACCTTCGACGATCATGGTCAAAACGTAACGCTTCAAACCACCAAATACGTCGTTCAGGACGGGAAATGGATCGTTTGGGAAGACAGCGAATATGCGAGCGGAAAGCGTAAATTGAAGCAGCAGTAATGTCGGTGGCCCTACTATGTGCCCCTCGCTAATTTCCATCGCGTGAGCCTGACAGGAGGATAGTATGGCCACTTGGATCCAACATATAATAAACGGCCTCATGCAAGGCACCGTCTACGGGCTTGTGGCGATGGGATTCACGATCTTTTTCGGTGTTATGAACGTAATTAAGTTCTCACATGGGGATGTCTTTACGTTTGGCGCATTCGGAGGCCTGGTTGCGGTATGGTTCGCCCAGGCACTCGGATTGCCGATTTGGAGCCAACTCCTGTTCGGCTTCATAATTGCAATCTTGTTGGCCAGCACGTTGGGAGCTTTGATCTCCAGGGTGCTAATTCTTCCGCTGCGCGGCGCGCCGCCTCTCAACATGCTTCTGATGACCATGATGGTGGGAACAGCGATACGCGAATGCATTCGTTTGTTCTTTCCCAACGGGTCCAATCCGCAACGGTTCCCTTCGTTGTTGCCGGAGGGAGGGTATGAGTTTCTCGGCGCTTATATGAGATTGGACGGGATGCTGTTGATAGGTGGCGGGGTGGGATCAATCGCACTCGTCTATCTGATTATCAACAAAACGCGGTTCGGGTTGGCGATGCGTGCTGTAGCCGAAGACTCCGAGACCGCCAGCATGATGGGAATTAATTTTGAACGTATTGTGCCCCTTACCTTCGCGCTTGGATCCATGACTGCGGGTTTTGCCGGCATCATGTACGGATTATACTACAGCGAAGTAAGCTACAACATGGGATTGTTGCTGGCTGTCATAGGTTTCTCAGCTGCAATTATAGGGGGTCTGGGAAACATTTGGGGAGCTATACTCGGAGGATATCTCTTTGCTGCTTTGCAGACTTTAGTTGTCGCGGCGACGCCATCTCTGAGTGAATACAAGAACGTCATAGGATTCGCGATAATGATCATGCTAATTACGTGGAGGCCTACCGGACTATTGGCTGAACGTACCAGCGAGCGAGTATAGCCGATGTATATGTTGGGTACGAAACCGAGACGAATTGCAGCTCTGCTGGTTACATTAATTGCGGCGACTGTAGCTTTGTCGGCAATCATTGAGATAACAGAAGAAACACTCTTCATTATTGTGTTGCTCGTCATTATCGCCGGGGCATGGCTTGCGCATCGCGCAGGACTACTGGCTGCGGCCGAATTTGCAGCGAAGGAAAAGCCAAATTTCCTGCGTGTTGGTCTCCTGGTGTCGGCAATGGTTTTGTTATTCGCCTTGCGGGAAGATATCTTCGGCTTGCTGATGCTTGCGACGGTCCTCATCTACGTCCTCGCTTGTTTCGGCCTGACAATCCAGATGGGGTTCGCTGGATTGACGAATTTCGGGGCCGCCGCATTTATGGGGGCAGGCGGTTACACGGTGGCAATGCTTGGTCGCTTCGGCGAGGTGCCCGGCCTGATATCCCTGATTTGCGCAGGCGCAGTCTCCGTCGTGATTGGGCTTGTTTTGCTGGCCCCGGTTCTTCGAACCCGAGGACACTATGCTGCGCTGACGACACTGGCGTTCAGTGTGATGTTCACGGTTTATGTCGAGGCAAGTGATGTGCTCGGAGGGCCGCAGGGGATTAAGGTTCCAGGACTGGTGCTCTTCGGCTGGGATTTCAGCCAAGACATTCTCTTGGGCGGTTATACCTTCAACTCATTCACAAACTATGTGATCCTGACAGGAGGCCTGGTCGGACTATCAGGGCTGCTCCTCGGATTGATGAACCGATCCTGGATCGGCGTGTGGCTGGACGTGGTTCGGCTGGATGAAACCGCAGCCTCGATCTTTGGTTTGCGTGTCTGGTATTGGAAGCTTTTCGCCTTCACCCTCGGTAATTTCCTGCTCGGACTTGCAGGCGCGATCTATGCGCAAATGACCGCCTTTATCGCGCCGGCGAATTTTCAGCTGGGGGATAGTCTGGCCATTGTGTCCATTCTCATTCTAGGAGGAATTGGGAACATATGGGGCATCCTTCCCGCGACGCTTCTGGTCGTGCTCCTACCTGAGAAGCTTCAGATTGTTCAGGAGTATCGGTTCCTCATCTTCGCCTTGGTCGTGATGGTCGTCCTTATCGTTCGCCCCTCTGGGCTGTTGCCCCGACGACTGCGACGCTTGCAGGAAGGTGCCGCATCATGAAAGATACCATACTTGCAACACGTGGCTTGACCGTTCGTTTTGGAGGCTTGTTGGCACTGAACGAACTCGACGTCTCCATCTCAAGGGGGGATGTGATTGGTCTTATCGGCCCTAATGGGTCAGGAAAAACCACGTTCTTTAACACGATCAGCGGCCTGGTCCCGTCAAGCTCCGGATCAATTACCTTCGAAGGGTCTGACACCACGAAAGTGAAGGTTGACCAGCTCGCGCCGCGCGGCTTGGCTCGGACCTTTCAGCGCTCGCGGCTTTGCCTCCCACTCTCGGTCTTCGACAATATCGCCATGGGAGCGCAAGGACGCATCTCCAGCACGGTGTGGCACAACATTGTGCGAAGATCTGCTTTCCACGCCGAACTTCGCCAACTCACGCAAGAGGTTGAGGATTTGCTCTCCAAATTCGATCACGGCCTGGCGAAGAAAGTGTTTGAACCGGCTGAAACACTCGGCATGATCGATCGCAGACGGGTTGAGATTTGCCGAGCCCTTCTTGGAAAGCCCTCTCTGCTTCTTCTGGACGAACCATCTGCAGGAATGACGCACGACGAAACGAACCAGCTTATGGATGAAATCCTGGAGATAAGACCAAAATTCGGAAACCCGACAATCGTGATTGTCGAGCATGAGATGGGTCTCATCGAGCGCGTCACCGACCACTGCATCGTTTTGAATTATGGCCAGAAGATTTGCGAGGGAAAGTTCAAAGAAGTGGCAGCCGATCCCGCAGTCCGTCGCGCATATTTGGGGCAATCATGAATCCGATTCTTACAGTTCGCGGAATTCACACCGCCTATGACACCGTCGACGTTCTGACAGGGGTCGATATCGATGTTATGCCGGGACAGATAACCTGCATTCTCGGTGTAAACGGGGCGGGAAAGTCGACCTTGATCCGATCGATTCTGAGGCTCACACCGCCAAGAACCGGTACGGTCACTTTCAACGGAAACAAACTCGACGGTTTGAAGACCCACGAGATTGCCCGTCTCGGTATTGGCTGTATCCCCGAAGGCCGCCGGATCTTCGCTCGCATGACCGTCGAAGACAATCTACAAGTCGGCGCCTACAATGAGCGATCCAGCGCCAAAATCCGCTCGCGTTTAGAACGGGTGTTTCAGATTTTTCCGCGGCTGAAAGAACGCGAAAAGCAGATTGCCGGAACACTCTCAGGCGGCGAGCAGGCAATGGTGTCGATCGGACGTGGGCTCATGACCGACCCTCGTATGCTCATCATCGACGAGCCGTCGCTCGGTCTCTCGCCGCTGTTTGTCCAGGAAAACTTCAATGTCATTCGCGACATCGCAAAAGCAGGCGTCACCGTGCTCCTGGTCGAGCAAAACGTCAACCAGACGCTGGCCATCGCCGACTATGGATATGTCCTGCTCCAAGGCCATGTCATCGTCAAAGGGTCAGCAGAATACCTGAGGTCAAGTCCCGAGGTTCACCGCGCTTACTTCGGAGGCTAAAGCGCCAATCGATCACAGCCATCGCTGTGCGCCGAAAAACATGCGGCGGCAATCGATCCGAAGGTGTTGTCCGACTTGACGTCAACATTCGCCGAGGGCCGCAAGACGTCAGCTACGGTCGTGCACCGAGCTGATCCCAAAAGGCTACGAGGCCGACGATGCAATGCCATGGTCTGTCGTGCACCACGTGTCAAGGACCAAGCGACGCCATCCTCCGAATCCATTCCAATCGGTGAACCACGCGGCGCCGATCGCTTCAATTCCAACGGCCAATGCGGCCAATAACGGGGTGTTTGATGTCTCACGAAACCTCCCTAAAACGCGCCATGGAATACGTCGACAAGGGTGCGTTGACACGCGATCTCGCGAGGCTGGTTGCCCGGCCCTCCGTCAGTCAGAGTGAGGGAGAACCGGAACACCTAAGGGCGTATCTTACTGAAGATATAGGGCCCCTGCTAAACCGCTACGGCTTTGCGACCGACATCTACGAAAACCCGCTCCCCGGGGGCGCGCCTTTGCTCGTTGCAAGCTACTTTGAGAAGGACAGCTTGCCGACGCTGCTCATGTATGGACATGGCGATGTGTGCAACGGTGAGCAGCATCGTTGGCGCGACGGCTTGCGGCCTTTTGAACTGGTTCAGGAGGGGGATCGGCTGTATGGCCGGGGAACGGCTGATAACAAAATCCAACATCTGATAAATGTGGCCGCTTTGGGTCTTCTTCTTGAAGAACATGGCAAGCTTGGCTTTAATGTCAAGTTCCTCTTGGAAATGGGAGAGGAGAAGGGCTCTTGTGGCCTGCGCGAGTTTGTGACCGCCAAGCGGCACGAACTCGCTGCTGATGTCTTCATTGCTTCAGACGGGCCCCGTCATGCACCCGCAACTCCAACTATCTTCTTGGGATCCAGAGGGGCCATCACATTTGAGATGGTCGTACGACTGCGGGATAGCGATTGTCATTCGGGCAACTTCGGTGGTCTCCTGGCTGATCCCGCAATCATCCTTGGCCACGCTATAGCAAGCATTACTGACGCGCGAGGGCAAGTTCGGATTCCGGAGTGGCTACCAAATAGTCTCACAGATGATATCCGTGAAGCGCTCGCAGATCTTCCGCATCCGTTGAACGATCCTGATTGGGGCGAGCCTGATCTTACGCCGCCAGAGCGAGTTTATGGCTGGAACTCGTTCTCGATCCTTGCGACCTCCTCCGGATCTATCGACGCTCCGCAATCAGCTATCTCTGGTACGGCCAGGGCCATCGGACAGTTGCGTTTCGTTGTGGGCACCGACATGGAAGACATCTTGCCCTCGTTGAGGCGACACCTTGATGCCCATGGCTTCCGAATGGTCAAGATTTCCCAGATTGGCGAATCGTTCAAGGCCACTCGGCTTTCCCCTGGTCATCCCTGGGTGCATTTCGTTTTTGACTCGATTGAGAAAACGATCCAAAAGCGCGCCCACGTCCTGCCAAATCTGGGAGGCTCGCTGCCGAACGACATCTTTGCCGACGTACTCGGATTGCCCACAATCTGGATACCTCATTCCTACGCCAATTGTGGGCAACATGGACCCGACGAACACGCCTTGCTTTCTGTCGCTCGCGAAGGAATCAAGATAATGACCGGTATTTTTCTCGACATCGGCGAATGTGCGTCGGGTCGCACGTTTTGCTGAATCTGCTGCGAGACTGTTAATCCCCGGAAGAGCGTAACCGCCGGCGCGATAGTCCAGCGTGGCGCCTCCAACTATTCTCGCGGCGGCAATTGCGCTCGTCGAATGTGCACGAACAGTGGCTGACTCGCTACCTCATCCGAGAGACCGAATTCTCGGGAATACCTTTCGCCTCCCAAGGCAGCGTGGCTGTCGTTGAACTTGTTTCGACGGCAGCCACGTCTTGTGGCCATGGACCGCCTGTATCGCGAGGATAAAAGCACCAATGTTTCCCGAGCGAGTGCCGTGTCTGTCGCGCTGAGAATGCCGTTCGTTTTTGCTTGCGCTGTGTCGGTGTAAGCGACAAGCCAACCCCATCTGGCGTCGGTAGCGTTGGCCGCTGTATTGCGGACAGACGATTCACAAACTGTGAGCTTCTATGTCTGCGCCTAGCTCTGTTGGGGTGGACGGCTCCCAACGGCATCGCAGTGTGCCAGAATGAGTTCGTTTAAAGCTCAATCGATGGCGTGAATGCAGCCGAGCAACCAAACCTGCGCAAGAAGCTTTCGCGCAGAGAAATGGTGAAGTTTTTTGAGAGTGCGCCGCAGACTACGATCGCGCTGGAAGCCTGTGGTGGATCTCATCATTGGGCTAGGCTGTTAAGTTCATTTGGACATGAGGTGAAGTGGCACCGTAACGTTAACCGAGCAGCGATCAAAATGTGGGATCTGGCGGTATGACCAGATTCGCCCGTGATCCTCTTTATCGTCGCCACCGATTTCCAGCCGACCTGATTGCCCATGCCGTTTGGCTCTATTTCCGGTTTCCACTCAGTCTGCGAATGGTCGAGGATATGCTGGCAGCCCGTGGCGTCATCGTCTCTCACCAGACCGTGAGGCTCTGGGCGGAGAAGTTCGGCAGGCATTTCGCCAATAATATCCGGAAGCGATCAGCCGGCAGGCTCGGCGATAAATGGCACCTCGATGAGGTTGTCATCACGATCGCCGGCAAGAAACACTGGCTTTGGCGCGCCGTCGATCAGGCCGGTTTTGTTCTCGACGTCTTGGTGCAGAGCCGCCGCAATACCAAAGCTGCAAAACGTTTGATGCGAAAGCTACTGAAAGGACAAGGCCGTTCGCCACGTGTGATGATCACCGACAGGCTTCGATCCTACGGTGCGGCGAAGCGGGAAATCATGCCCGATGTCGAACATCGCTCGCACAAGGGCCTGAACAATCGGGCAGAAAACTCCCATCAGCCTATCCGAAGGCGTGAGAGGATCATGAAACGCTTCAAATCAGCAAGGCACCTTCAACGCTTCGTCTCCATCCACGACCCGATAGCCAATCTCTTTTACATTCCCCGCCACGACATTCCGTCCACCCACCATCGTGAACTGCGAGCCGCAGCCTGGGATGCCTGGCGCCAAATCGCACGCCTTGACGCCGCCTGAACCAAAGCCGTACTTCAAAATATTGTCTTCGTGGAGTTAAGTTTACGGTGCCGCTGCGGCGGTTTCCATCTGGCCAGGCGTGCATCCGACACTATCGCGATCCGATGCGTCGTCTTCGCCGTGACCGACAGATGTGTATGGTTCGCACCATCTGCCGGCATTGACGTAAGATAGCCCCTAAGGGCAAGTCCTATCGTATTTATCCGCGAGAGTAGAGGTAAACGCCAAGCACCAGCAGGCCGAGAAGAGCATTAAGTGCGATCATCCCGTAATCGATGAGCGTCCCGTAGGTAAACGATTGCGTTTGACCTGTGGTCTTCGTTTGCCTTGTATGGACCCTTTGGACGTAGACGTCTTTTAGCCCATACGTGGCAATTTTCGTTAGCACCCATGCCGCATAAATAAAGATCAAAGCGATCACGCCAAATGCCACGAAATAGTTCCCGGGGAGAAAATACAGAGGAACTGCGATCGATATGATGCAGCTGGAGAGGGTAGCGATGACGTTGGCGATCAACAATGCCCCTTTCGAGACCCTTACGATCGCGTCCTTGATACCGTCCTGGATGTCTGCTTTGACTTTTGCCTTAGAGAACTCCTGTGCGCTGAGCTTCGCTTCACGCTCGACGTAAGCGGTGCTTACGCCGGCGAAAATAGCGAGTGCTATCGCTAGCAGAGGAGGCGTTACCGCAAAAAAGAACGTCATGAAGTCCATGATCAATCCTTTACGAGAATCTCTAGGGCCGGAACGACGTCTTCATCATCCCATGTTTTCCAAAAGGCTCGTTTCGAGCGGATCGTGGCGACCTGAATACGGAACTCGTCGAGCGTGAGGCGCGAAACCTGGCACTTTTGCTTGAGGGGATTGTTATGCAGCGAGGTGAAGTCTGCGGCCCATTTGATGGTCGAACCCATCTTTGGGATGAATCTCGCGGCTTTCACGTCAGGAATTTGTGAAATTACTTGGATATCGAATGGGAGGGTTGTGAGATTTTTGATCTCAACATGATACTCCAGCCCTTGGCTCGACTGCGCATCGAGGGCTGAGCTGACAAAGAAGTTCCCGATTTTTCGGCCGCTCGTGATTTTTTCTTGGGTCATACTTGGGTCATAGTGAATTAAGCGGATCGAGCCGCACGATAGGGTTCAGGTTCAATATGGGCGAGTAGGGCTTCTAGGAGGTGACGGCTATATCCAAGGGGGATGTTATGCATGTGGCTGATCGTCATTAGTGACGAAATCTTGTCGCTCAGAATAACAAGATCCGATCGCTCCAGATGAACGCCGGCCATACAGGTCTGCGCAAGCGGATCTTTATTCTGCCAAACGTCAAGCGTGCTAAAATTCTTGCCGCTCCCCTGTCGATATTCCTTTCGCAATGACACGCGCAGGGATTGGACCTCACTGTCGATCAATGCCGACGCTAGGCTTGCTATGAAGTCGGCACTCTCCATGAACTCGCGTTCCACCATACTGGTTGAGGTCACGGCGCAAATCTTGAACGAAGTCGCGGAAAACGCATCGACGATCGATTCAAGTTGTTTCAACTCGAATGCGTCCGATGGCTTACAAGGCCAAAAGACTGTAAATGCAGCCCCTGCGGCCGCTTCCTTCGGCAGATGAACAGTGACTTCGCCCAATCCGTTCTCTCTGTTGACCAGCCATTTCGACCCGTCGGGCATATCCTGTTCTTCAAAGTGAATTTCTTCGCTCGCCAGGCCTTCCGCTTCATAGATCGCCTGGCCGAGCTTCATTGACACTTCCATCAGCGTCTGGGTCTTGGCCTTGATGTCATCGGCATCGGGCTCCGACGCTTCCGACGCCGTCTTCAGCGCGGCGATCGCATCCGAGATCGCGGTGCGGTCGGCCTCGGAAACCTTGTCACCGTAATCCTTCAGCGACTTTTCCGAGGAATGGATCAGGCTTTCAGCCTGGTTCCGGGCTTCGACGGCCTCGCGGCGCTTCTTGTCTTCGGTGGCATGGGCTTCGGCATCCTTCACCATCTTCTCGATGTCGGCGTCGGAAAGACCGCCGGAAGCCTGGATGCGGATCTGCTGTTCCTTGCCGGTGCCCTTGTCCTTAGCCGAAACCTGCACGATGCCGTTGGCGTCGATGTCGAAGGTGACTTCGATCTGCGGCATGCCGCGCGGCGACGGCGGCAGACCAACGAGGTCGAACTGGCCGAGCAGCTTGTTGTCGGCTGCCATTTCACGCTCGCCCTGCGAAACGCGGATGGTCACGGCCTGCTGGTTGTCTTCGGCGGTCGAAAACGTCTGGCTCTTCTTCGTCGGGATCGTCGTGTTGCGTTCGATCAGGCGGGTGAAGACACCACCGAGGGTCTCGATGCCGAGCGACAGCGGCGTCACGTCGAGGAGCAGGACGTCCTTGACGTCGCCCTGCAGAACGCCGGCCTGGATGGCAGCACCAAGCGCCACCACTTCATCCGGGTTGACGCCCTTGTGCGGCTCCTTGCCGAACAGCTGCTTGACGACTTCCTGTACCTTCGGCATGCGGCTCATGCCGCCGACGAGAACCACTTCGTCGATTTCGGCAGCAGTGACGCCGGCATCCTTGAGCGCTGCCTTGCACGGCGCGATCGTGCGCTGGACGAGATCGTCGACCAGGCTCTCGAGCTTGGCGCGGGTCAGCTTCAGCGTCAGATGCTTCGGGCCAGAGGCGTCGGCCGTGATGAACGGCAGGTTGATTTCGGTCTGCTGCGAGGACGAAAGCTCGATCTTCGCCTTTTCCGCAGCTTCCTTGAGGCGCTGCAGGGCAAGCTTGTCGTTCTTCAGATCGATGCCGTTGTCTCTCTTGAACTCGCCGACGAGATATTCGACGAGGCGCATGTCGAAGTCTTCACCGCCGAGGAAGGTATCGCCGTTGGTGGACTTCACTTCGAAGACGCCGTCACCGATCTCGAGGATCGAAATATCGAAAGTGCCACCGCCAAGGTCGTAGACGGCAATCGTCTTGCCTTCTTTCTTGTCGAGACCGTAAGCCAGCGCTGCGGCGGTCGGCTCGTTGATGATGCGCAGAACTTCAAGACCGGCGATGCGGCCGGCATCCTTGGTTGCCTGGCGCTGCGCGTCGTTGAAGTAAGCGGGAACGGTGATGACGGCCTTCTCGACCTTTTCGCCGAGATAGGATTCGGCGGTTTCCTTCATCTTCTGAAGGATCATCGCGGAAATCTGTGCGGGCGAGTAGCCCTTGCCATTGGCTTCGACCCAGGCGTCGCCATTCTCACCCTCGACTATCTCAAAGGGAACTAGGCCCTTGTCCTGTTTAACGACTGGATCATCGTAGCGGCGTCCGATGAGGCGCTTGACCGCGAAGAGGGTGTTCGTGGGGTTCGTGATAGCCTGACGCTTTGCCGGCTGGCCAACCAAGATATCTCCATCAGCGGAAAAAGCGACAACCGACGGCGTGATGCGGCCGCCCTCCGAATTTTCGATCACCCTTGGTTGCCGATCATATATCGCAAGGCAGGAATTCGTTGTCCCCAAGTCAATTCCAATTAGAACAGGCATATCTTGTCCAAATGAGCAAACTGACGAATTGTGAGGGTGAACCGTGTCGCGCTAGAACACAAATAAACCAATGGGTGTAGGAATACTTCAACAGTACTCCAATGGTCAATATTTCAAATGATGGTTGGGGGGAGGGCGCGCTAACCTTATTGAGTGGAGTAACTCTTCTGGTTGGATCGCAGGTTCATATGCTCGAGCGTACAGGGCGATCGAATCGGTCTTGGCAATTGATGAAATCATGAGTGAGGCATACTTGGCGATCCGCGGTAACGGTATCGCAAGATCGAAACAGAGACCAGCGTTAGTCAAACGCATCCGCCAGACGCCTTTTCCAAGAAGGTCTTTGTCGTCGCTACCAAATGTGCCCGAGTTACTCACGGAGCAAGTTCTACGGCGGGTGTGGATCTCAATTCCCGATTTCATTGACGCGCTAAGCTGAAAATCGGATGCACCGCCGTGCGCCAAAATGGCGGGGAGCATGAGCTTCAGTCTAGCGGTCGGCCTAAGAAGACGCGCCCGAGCTTGAATTCGATGCGTCGCACAAGCAACCATCGTCCCTCAGAGATTCGCGATTATCCAAGGCTCTTTACCGGTTAGCAATTCAAAGCCGAAGTTGAAACTCTTAGCTAAAATCGGGGCCTATGATGGCGGCTAACCCCAACCAGCGCAAGGCGTTTTTGACATTTGAAATCTGGAATTGAAAGCGACACCGGCATCGCGCTGGCGCGCCTCGACGAGCGGATCGCCCGTTCCCCGGTCGGCGCGAGCTTTGTCGAACGCGCCCATTTCGCTGACGCCTGCGCCTCTCTCTGGATCGACGGCGAGCTCGTCCATATCGAGGACCTCGTGCTGCATGACGCCACGAAAGACATCCGCACCCCCGCCCACGAACTCACCATCGCCCGCGATGTTTTGCGAACCGCCGGCGCATCGCCTCACAGCCGCCGGCTGGGCGCTGAGCCCCGACGGTCTCCGCAGCCTCCGCGGGCAGACTTCATCTGCGGCGGCGACCGACGCGCCTGGGCCATCGCATGGTGACCATAGCGTCGTCGGGGCGCCGGCATGGAGCCGGATGGCAATGCATCCGGAAGGAGAGAGGGAAGACGGCGAGGAGGGTTCGACGCGAAACACGAATGTGTTCGACGCCGAGTTCGCTACCATCGATGCAGTGCTGGCCAGATCGGATGCGGCCATCGAGGAGGCAAAGCGGCCCGGCCGCGTTGGCGCCCGTGAACGAGACCCGCTGGTCTATGATCTCGACTGGGACGAGGACGAGCGGCTGGAGGAATGGTGAGCGGTGCTGCGGCAGACGGTACTGCAGGCGATTGTTGCCTGGATGCCTGGAACGAACTGGCGGTGCTGCAACATGCGCCCTGGCTCGGCCGGCTGCTCGTCGCCTCGATCCTGCGCCAGGCCGACGTCACCACCGGCGCCCATCTCGCTGCCTTCAATCTCGGCCTCAAAACCGTTCCGGTCGATGGGCGCCGGCATCGCGATCGCGAGACCCGGCAGCTGGCGATCACTCGCGGCCTGGTCGCGCCCGCCGAGATCGGTGCTTGAAATAGCATGATCGGCTCGCGCTCGCGCGAACCCTGTTCGAGCGAAAGCCGGAGGGGCGTCGGACCTCTTCAAAATTGCCGGAACTGCTCGAGCGGGTGATGGCGCGGCCGCTGGTGTCGACCGGCTTGGTGGCCAAAACACTGGACGTCACGCCGCAGGCGGCGCGGCGGATTGTTTTGGAGCTGGGATTGAGAGAGATGACGGGGAGGGCGAGGTTTCGGGCGTGGGGCGTCCTCTAAAAATCACCGGCGCGTCAAAGCGCTTTACGTGGTAATCCGCGGCACTAGATGCTTGAGGCGCTGATCCTCATGGAGTTTCTTTTCCGGTCTCAGACGCAGGATCGCCAGACAACCTTCCGGATCATCCGTTACGCATGAGCGACTTAAGCATATCTAAGACGTAAACGAGATTTTGGGCGAACGCAGGATACGTTGCAGTTCCAACGCCAACTGTGGTGCCCAAGAGAGTATAGGCTCTCTCCAAGAAACCAATAGCTGTGCCGATTAGCCTCTGTTTCGGTGTAGCGGCGGTAGGAGCCAGGCGTTCTTCACTCGACACCTGCGGAAGCGGGACGTCGTTCGGGAGGCTAGCAAGAGACTCTGCTCCTTGCTTCAACTCTTGCATAAACTGTACAACGTCACTTGTAGCCACGCCCGCGTTTTGGGCTGCTTTCGCCATCTCCAATGCGGCCCGAAATGGCTTAATCAGATCCTCTCCTGAGGCTTTGGATTCGTCGACATTAATGCGGGAGATCACCTTTTCACGCTCGGCAATGAACGGAAAGTGTTCAAGGAATAGCAGGTGATATCTGAAAAAATCAGGGAATGCGGCTTGTTTCATTCCAGTGGGAAGCCAGTCGGAGGCGTCAGAATGGCTGTACTCTGCTTCAATGATCGCATGCTGGTTCGTAAGGATGCCGACAATTGGGCGGGCGCCCCGTTTCTCAAGTTCCGTTTTATATGCGATCAATGCGAACGTTAGCCCTTTTGGCGCATTGCCTGGCAATGAGGCCAGAATCACCCCGATCTGTACGGTCTGGATTTCTGGGAAATCTTCTAGGTCGGGGGCATCGTCCGAAGAGTCGATATGAGGGTTCTTCTCGAGGTCGATCTCGCTGGCGCTGTTCAGTTTCGCGGTAGGACTGGCTACCGCTTCGATTTCAATCAGGCTGGCTGTTTGAAGAAGAGGTCCGATATTTGGAAGCGGAACGACAGCAACTTCCTCAGCAGACTGCTCAAACCCGTCGTCTTCAAGCCTATCGATTACTTCGCCAGTAGTTGCGTCATCGAAAAGATCGAGCTGCCTCCGGGAGAGACGTAGCTCTCCGATCACTTCTTCTTCGGAGGGCCATCGATGAGGCTGCATTGCGAGGTCCGCGTGAAACAGCTGACGCGCAAAGCGACGGCAATCCGCGTCATCGTTAGCGAGAATATCGAGCATGGCGTGACGCAACGTCATCCTTTGCGATTGGTCCTGCCACAGGTCCTGATAGCGCTCGTCGATGGATAGTTCCTGAAACCGATTGAAGAGGACAGATTTTGTTCCAGGTTTTCGATCTGCGCCAAAATCATCGGGGCCCAATGCAATGCCATTGGTGTAGAAATTCCATAGGCCGTCATTAGAGATATGCCATAGAGGCTTCCATCCCATCTCCGCCCTACCTTCAAATACCAGGCTGACATAGGCTTTGAATCGGGAAATGATTACCTCCGCGTCCAATTTCTTGGGGTCGAGACGACCCTCATTGCTGAGGTCGATGGTAGCGATCAAACACACAGGTTTGAAAAATCTCGCATCCGGCGCTCGTCTTCGGCGGATCGAGGAGACCAGAGGAGCCCAGGGATCATTTAACATGCTTACGTCCGGCCACTCCGATAGGGGTTTAGGCGAAATACGAGAACGGTATTCTTGCATTCAACGAAAGTAGCCGCAAGGCAGCGGTCCAAACTTGTCAGGCTGCTACTCGGCTATAGGAGCGAGTGAGACAATTGGTTGATGGCGCGTAGGTTGAGTCGGTCTTATACTGTATTCGCTTCTCTTCAGCGGCGGGATGCCGACGCGATTATGGGCACCTTGAAGGTTCCGCCTTCCGACCGTCTGTGGATTTGCGGTGCAGACGCTGATCTGTTTGCTGAATGCTCTTGAGACGGGCACGGCGCTATGGCGTGTTGTCACGATCGAGCCGGATATTGCCGGAGATAAGGTCGATATTCTATGGGCTAATGACAATGATAGCCTTGCCCAACAGGTCAAGTCGTCGAAGAATCAAATTGGTCGCGCGGCTGTTGAAGCCTGGTGCCTTGAACTCAGCCAATCCGGCTCGGCCAACCGATATCAGCTGATGCTTGCAGGGCCAATCGCCGCCGCGGTCTTGGAGGAATCACCCTTTCACGGGGGTCGAGGTGCCGACACCGAGGTCGATGGACACCCTGGCGTTGATCGACCAAGCCGTTACGAAGCTCGACCGCTACCTCTCAGCCAAAGCGTTTCCGCCGATACCGCTTCCGATGCGTGAGGCCATGGTCAGCTTGGTGTCGGCGCGGTTGATCGACGGGTCGATACGGGCGGATAAAGTCTCCAGGGAGGTTTTTGACGGTTGGCTGCAAGAGTGGATATTGATGGCCTATCCGGCAGCCGTGGAACAGAGATTGTCGACCAATTGCGACGTCTTGTGGAGCAGCCTCCAACTTGCCGGGCCACAGAGCCTGGGGAACCAAGCCTACGACATCGTCTTGCCCCTGTCGGTGATCAATGGCGGGCTTTCGGTTGCAGTGGTCGAATGGTTCCTGTTACGGGTGAACGCCAAGGACCGCCAGATGCTCTATCGGCCAGAGATGAGGCTGGCCGCCAACGACGGCTCAGACGACGCTCTACGCCGCGGGGCTGTGCCGTTTGCCGAGTTTGCGGTAAACCCAGGACGAGCCGAGGCCTTGCGGGTTCCGTTTGCACCGATCGAGAGAGCGGGGTTTGACACCGGCCTATGGCCCGACGGCGCGCATGAATTGGAGCTTTGGGTAAAATTCGCAGCCGTGCCAGATCCAAGGAAGGTCAAGACGGCATCCGTTCGCCTTTCGATCGACCATCGGATGGTGCTCGGATCGACGCAAACGCGCACGATCCGCCTCTCGACACTCGACAGCTTCATTGAAACACTTTGAATAGGTTCGATCGGGCGATTCGCATGTAAGTCTCGTCAGACGCAAGGCCGAGATCGAGGTAGACACCGTGAACAGCGCAGGGAAGCCCCCCATCTTTCTTGATGGATTTTCAACAACGCCCCTCGCGCCCGAGGCGCGCGAAGCCATGCTTGAGGCCTTGTCTGTCACTGGCAACGCGGGCTCCATGCATTTCGCCGGTGAGCATGCCGCCACGACTGTCATGCAAGCGCGATCGGCTGTCGCAAGATTGATTGGTGCGGCTGCGTCCGAGATCACATTTACCTCCGGTGCGACGGAAGCCAACAATCTGGCGATCCTTGGTGTTGCGCGTTGGGCGAAAAAGACCCGACCGGAACGCCGCCGTATCATTGTCTCGTCAATCGAGCATAAGGCCGTCAGCGCGCCGGTGGATCATTTGAGCGCCGCCGGTTTCGAGGCTGTTGTCGCACCGGTCGATGTATCGGGACGGGTCGATCTTCAGGCTCTGTCGGAGCTTGTCGACGATAACACGCTGCTCGTCTGTGTGATGGCTGCAAACAACGAGACGGGTGCCATACAGCCGGTCGCCGAGGTGACAGCCATGGCACATGAACGCGGTGCGCTCGTCCACTGCGACGCGGCCCAGGCGGCTGGCAAGATTGCGATCAACGTTTTATCCCTTGGTGTAGATTATCTGAGCCTGTCCGCCCACAAACTATATGGTCCAATGGGCGTAGGCGCACTCTACGTCTCAGCCGTCGCCCCTCGGCCAGAGCCGCTGCAATTTGGTGGTGGACAACAGTCCGGTCTGCGCCCAGGGACAGAACCCGTGCCGCTGATTGCCGCATTTGGCGCGGCGGCCGATCTTGCATTGAAGAATATGGTCTCCGACTCAGTTCACGCCAGGGACTGTACAGAAAAGTTCCTCGGTAGGCTTGCTGAACATCAACTCCGTTTTATCAAGACGGCGGGCGAAGCAAAAGTCATTCCCGGAAGCTTAAGTTTGATGTTAAATGGGCTCGAAGCCGAAGATCTTGTCATGTCTGTTAGCAGGCATGTGTCGATTTCGACAGGGTCAGCCTGCTCTTCTGGGCAAATAATTCCTTCCCATGTCTTGAAGGCTATGGGTAAAAGCGACATAGAGGCCAGATCTATAGTTAGGATATTCTTCAACAGATACAATACAGCGGCAGATATTCTGTGCGGTGCCGATATCATTGCGGCAGCCGCTGGAAAACTCACCCGCGCCACTGGACGGTTCGTCCAGTAGCATTTACAAGGGTGGGATGAGGAAGACGCTAGACCCTACAACCCGCGTGCAGTTCGCCGGACATGAAACGTTCCCGCTTCGCCTGTTATGGCTGAAGAAGGCGTTTGATGCCGTCGGCGCTGGCGCGTCATCCGGAACCTTTCAGGAACAAAGTGCAATCGCACGTTTCGGCGTTGGCCGCAACATGGCCGTTGCAATGAAATATTGGGCGCTAGCGTCGCGCTTCATCGAAGAGAAGGAAAGGGCGCTGTCACCAACGCCTCTCGGGAGCTTGATCTTGGCCGATGATGGCCTCGACCCCTTTTTGGAGCGCAACGCGACTATTTGGCTGGCTCATTGGTCGATTGCCGGCGATCCTGCTTTTACCACGACCGCCTATTATGCCTTCAACGAGCTTTCGGCAATCGAGTTTGATCCGGCAACACTTGTTCATCAGCTTCAACTTGAAGTGAGCCAACATGGCTGGCGGGCGACGCATGGCACGATCAAGCGAGATGTCGACGTCTTTCTTCGAAGCTATGTCAGGCGCCCGGGAACGCAGACGGACGATGCGGCCGAGCCGCTGCTTGCCGAGCTTAATCTCGTTCGCGAAGCCCGGTTCGGTGGCTGGTACGAATTCGTCCATGGCCCCAAGCCAAGCTTGCCCGACGGAATTTTCGCCTTCGCCCTGAGCGAATTCTGGGAGCGGCAGGGCGGATCCACGGCTTTGACTGCAGAGCGCATTTGTTATGCGCCGGGATCCCCTGGCCGGGTGTTCAAGCTCGATGAAGACAGCGTGATTACGAGGCTGATGGGACTGGAGGCCTTGACGAAGGGAGCATGGATCTGGACCGATACGGCCGGGCTCAGGCAGGTCCAAAGGGTTGGCGATCTAGCACCATTGACCCTTGTGGCAGCGTCTTACCGCAGCCCCGCGATGGGGGCAGGGCCATGAGCTCGCTCTCATCCACCGTCGAGATCAATCGCCGGTTTGCCCGTTCAGCGCGTCTGGACGCCGATCTGAACGGCACGCCCCCGCTGGTCGGGTACGTCCTTCAGGCAAGCGTCGAGAAGTCACTCACCATTCTCGCCTCCGCGCAAATCGACAGTCGGCAGGGCGCCTTCACCTGGACGGGACCCTATGGCGGCGGCAAGTCGAGCGCAGCGCTGTTGTTGGCCAATCTCGTGGCCGGCAAAGCGGAAAACCGAGCGATCGCGAAAGAGATTGCTGGGCCGACATTATCTGGACTGTATGAGCGCGCGTTTCGTGAAAACAGTGGCGCCTGGCTCACCGTTGCGGTGACCGGCTCGCGCGCCGCACTGCGCCAAGCAATCGCTGACGCGGCGGCCCACAGCCTGCGCTGGACGAAGGCTACATTCGAGCGCGCCACACAAAGCGATCAGGCGTTGATCGAGCTGTTGATGACAGCTGCGACAAAGTCCGGCGGTGTTCTGCTCATTCTCGACGAGCTCGGCAAGATGCTCGAACACGAGGCCCTTGATGGTGGCGACATCCATCTCCTGCAGGATTTGGCCGAGCACAGCGCGCGCAGTTTCGGGCGATTGGTGGTCATCGGCATACTTCACCAGGCCTTCGACCAGTATGCGGCGCGCGCGGCCCGAACCTCGCGTGATGAGTGGGCAAAGGTCCAGGGACGGTACCAGGACATATCCTTTCTTGCTGGCGCAGACGAGACCGTCGCACTGCTCGGGCGAGCAATTACCGTTAATGCGAGGCCGAAGGTGGCGATCGGCGCGGCACGGTTTGTCGCAGAGGCGATCGCCAAACGCCGTCCGACAGATGTCGATGGGCTGGCGCACGCTCTAAGCGAGACGTGGCCGCTCAACCCGGTGACGTCACTGCTGCTTGGCCCTGTGTCGCGCCAGCGTTTTGCCCAAAACGAGCGCAGTGTCTTCGGTTTCTTGAGTTCCGCCGAGCCTGCAGGCTTCCAGGAATTCATTGCCGGCGCGAGGCAAGACCAGACCTACAACCCTGATCTGCTTTGGGACTATCTTGCGTCCAATTTCGGGATGTCGTTGGCGAGCGGCGTGGACGGCGCGCGCTTTAGCCTTGCCTTCGAAGCGGTGGAGCGAGCGAGTGCCAAGGGCTCCGCCTTGCACGTCTCTTTGACGAAGTCTGCAGCGGTCGTCGAGTTTTTCCGTAATGGCTCAGGGCTTGCCTTAGCCGACGATATCCTTGCCGCAGCGACGCCGAATGTCTCGGAGGCTCAACGAAATGCGGCCATTGCCGATCTGCTGTCTTGGGCGATTTTGATCCGGCAGCCGCGGCTGAATGGCTATGCATTGTTCGCAGGCAGTGATTTTGACCTTGAGGAGGCCATTGCGAAGGCAAGTACCCAGCTCGACTCAACGCAGTTGGAGACGATCTCACAGCAGATCGGCTTGGGTTTTGCCACCGCCAAGCGGCATTACTTCCGGACCGGCACCTTGCGCACGTTCGAAGTGACCGTCACGTTGGCGGGACAAGCCGACAGTGCGCAATCGATCGCAACGGCCCTCTCCCGGCGAAAGGGGAGGGCAAGCGGCACCCTAGCGCTAATCCTCAATGATGGCACACTCGATTCGACCGAGCTGGAGAACCGCTGCAAGTCAATCGCGAGGCTGTTGCACAGGGATGAGGTAATCGCTGCGGTCGGCAGTGTCAGAGATGGTTTCTCCCTTCGTTTGAACGCGTCCGAACTTTACGCGGTTGACCGGGTCTTTCGGGATCATCCCCAGCTGGAAGGCGATCGCATCGCACGGCGCGAGATTGCCGCAAGGCGATCGACTATCATCAATGACCTGCACCGGGATCTCGAACACGCGCTCAACACCACGAAATGGTGGTTGGCCCCCAATCCCTCCATCTCGATCAAGGAACCAGTCACCGTCGTCGCCTCCGAATTGGCGGACGAAGCCTACAAGGACGCGGTGATCATCCACAGCGAACTGCTGCAGCGCGACAAGCCGTCATCGAGCGCCATGGCGGCTTCACGGGAGCTATGCCACGCCATGGTCGCCCGTCATGATCAGAAGGATCTTGGCTTTGAAGGCTATCCGGCCGCCATGGGCCTTTATATTACTGTTCTTCAGTCGCTCGGCCTGCATGGACAAACAGTTGAAGGTTTTGGCTTCACCGAACCTGAAGGGTCCGAGCAGGCTTCCTCGCTTACACCGGCCTGGAAGCTTTTGCGCAATGCCGATAATATCAACTTGGAACACCTATACCAGACATGGGCAAAACCGCCGATCGGCCTGAAAGCCGGCGTCATGCCGGTCATCGCGCTTGCCGGTATCCTCAGCGATCGTGAGCACATGGCCGTCTATATCGATGGCGTGTTCCAGACTGTTCTCGACGATGTATTCGTCGACAAGTTTCTACAGCGTCCATCCGATGTTCGGTTGCGCCGCATCGACCGCTCCCTCAAGCAAGTCGAATTCCTGAATGGATTGGCACAACGGTTGGACGTCAGCGATGCGACTGGATCCCTCTTGATCGCGCAAGCCCTGTTTCGCCGGTTCGAGGACCTCCCTCTCTATTCACGGCGGACGGACACCCTCGATCCCAACACCCTGCGCGTTCGAGCCGTCGTGTTGAAGTCGCGCGATCCCGAAGATCTGCTGTTTGAAGCCCTTCCAGCTGCGCTCGACGATGATCCAAAAGCCGACATCGTCTACGCTGCTTTGCTTGAGGCCGAAGGAGCTTACCCGGCGCTGTTGTCACAGCTACACCAATCGCTTGCGCGGTCGTTGGCGGTTGACCAGGTAACATTCAACGGACTTTCCGAGCGGGCCGAAGCGGTCAAGAATTTGACGAACGATTTTGCTTTTGAGGCATTCGTCATGCGCGCTGCCGCCTTCGAGGACGGCGCCGGCGACATTGAGGGCATCGCCAGCCTTCTGCTCCATAAGCCCGCTCGCAACTGGTCGGATCGTGATCGCGAGCAAGGGCTACTTCAACTGGCGCGCTATGGCAGACAGTTCCGTGAACTGGAGGCCCTTGCGGTCGTTCGCGACAGGCGCTCCAGCACGGAGGCGCTTGCCTTGGTGGTTGGTGTCGATCCGACGACCCGCCCGCTTCTGCGCAGCTTTATTCTTACCGAAAGCGAAAAAATAAAAGCGACTGTGCTGGCTGAAGACCTATTGAAAACGCTTGGCGGCAACAACGACTTAGCACGCATTCAGTTTGCGGCTCTTGCGCGAGCGGTGGCGAGCCTGGCGGCGGATACGGAGGCGGTAAACCATGAAGTCTGAACGTCATATCCTCGGGGTTTCGGGCGGACGCGATAGTGCAGCGCTTGCCGTCTTCATGCGCCAGCATCATCCCGAATTGCCCATCGAGTATTTTTTCACTGATACCGGCAAGGAGCTGCCGGAAGTCTACAGTTTCCTCGACCGGCTCGAAGGGTTTCTCGGCAGGCCGATCGAACGGCTCAATCCAGATCGTGACTTTGACTTCTGGCTTGCCGAATATGGTAACTTCCTGCCGTCGCCGCGGACCCGGTGGTGTACCCGACAGTTGAAGTTGCGTCCTTTGGAGCAATGGATACGGCCCGACCTCGAGGCAGGCACCGTCATTCATTCCTATGTCGCAATCCGGGCCGACGAGCCAAGCCGGGATGGCTATCAGGCAACACATCCGAATATGCGCGTGCATCTTCCGCTAAGGTCTGCTGGGATCGACCGGGCTGGCGTCATCGAGATGCTCGGACAGGCATCGGTCGGTGAGCCTGAATATTATGATTGGCGCTCCCGATCCGGATGCACGTTCTGCTTCTATCAGCAAAAAATCGAATGGGTTCGATTGGCCGAGCACCATCCGGACAGGTTCCAAGAGGCGGTCGACTACGAGAAGACGGCGATCAACGACGGTTCACCCTTCACCTGGAGCCAGGGGGAGAGCCTTATGGAGTTGGTTGAGCCGGCGCGTGTCGAGCAGATCAAAACCGATTATGATAAGCGCCGCGAGCGGTTGCGCCGGGCAAGGCCGGTCAATCCGTTGTCCGGCCGATCTGCTGACAGCATCGACGACGTCTATGGCATCGACGAAGCCTCAGCCGGCTGCGTTGTCTGCCATAAGTAGGCAGGTACGACCGACCTATAAAACATGCTCTAGATCGTATCGGCGCAACGTATCGCGCAGCACGTCATAGGCCCCATAGCGATTGTCGGATAGTTTCGCAAATTCGGCGACGCGCTTGAGTTCGTCCACGATCAATCGTTTCGCATATTCTTCGTGCTCGCCGACGCTTTCGGGGACCACGACGATGAAGTCATGGATTGTCGCACGATCTTTCCCAGGTGCCCGGCGCAGAATGCGACCGCGCCGCTGAACGAACTGGCGCGGGTCTCTCGAGCTTGCCAGGATGAACGCCGTCGCGCAGGCGGGAACATCAATACCCTCGTCCAGACATCTGATCGCAACCATGGCGTCGATCACGCCGACGCGAAAATTCTCCAGAATGGTCGCGCGGTCTTTGCGCGGTTCGCGGGACGTGAAGCGTGAGATATCCCACCCTGCGCCATCAAGGAGCTCGCTGACCGCTTCGATTTGCCGTTGCTCGAACACATTGTCAGCGTCGTCGTCATTTTCGACAGAACCGTCACCGCAGTAGAACAACGTATGACCGGTGGGTCCTTGCGCCTGAACCAACCGAGCCAGAACCGGCAGCTTGTTGGCACATGAAGCAATCAGTCTCGACCGACGCATCAACAGTGCCTTTAATGGCGTCGAAAGTTCTTCGGCGCCGTTATTGCCCTTAGCAAACAGCTTGCCAATTTCAGCCGACAGTGCAAAGAATTCGGCTGTTTCGTCGAAGGTCAATTCGATGACATGGGGGTAATAGGAATAGGGAGTCAGAACCTTGTCGGTGATGGCTTGCGACAACGTGTAGTGAAAAACCTGGTCGCCGTAATAGGACTGCAGCCGCTGGTTTCTGCTCTGATCTAGATAGTGATCAGGCGTTGCCGACAGGCCCAAACGAAAATCCGCGTTCTGAGGAAGCGCTGTCGCAAATGACGCCCCGCCATGATGGTGGCACTCGTCGCCGATCCAAAACAACTTGTTCGGCTTGATCTGCGACAGACACTCCTGGAACTCCGGCGTCTTCAGCGTCCTGTTGACGACAACCACCGCAGTGAACGCCCGAGCGCCGATATTGGTCTCGTGGATGGCAACTCGAAGAGCGTCGCTCCATTGATCCTTGGATACGTAACAGCGGATGGGGAATATGTTATAGGCCGAAAGAATGTCGCACCATTGGTCTGCGAGGTTTTGGTACGGGACGGCAATGACACAGACCAGACCTTTGACCTTCTCGGCAAGTTTAACGATGGCATGGATGGCCGTAACCGTTTTACCCGCACCGGTTGCAAGATCGAGAATGCCATGGAAAGCGCCTTTGGCGCGCCAATTCTCAAGCGCATCGAGCTGATGCGGCCGAATGCTGTAGGGTTGACCGTTGATGGTGAGAGGTTCGGTCGGTCGCATCGACTGACGCTCCGGCCCCTCCTGTCCAAGCGACACTCGGGTCGCAAGCGCCAGCTCGAAATCTGGATCCGGTACATAGTCCAAAGAGCGGGACAACGCCACGAGATGGTCTTTCACGGCCGCTGGAATGTCGAGGACTGCCGTTCCTCGACTCTTGTTGGCCCAAAGGCGCTCGAAGCTCTGTGCATGCGGCTCGTAGTAGCCGGCGAGTTCGCTTTTCCAGGACGGAAAGACGTCGATCGATTCATAATTGTAGGCCGGCAACAAAGCATGGAGACTTTCATTGGCGGAGCCGGCAAAGACGATGGCATCCCCCAAAGCGTCAGTGATAATGCCGATCTTGTCGTGATACATACCGTTGGGCCGCAGAGCGATCTTTACCTCGAGCCTGCCATGCGCTACGAGCCAGGCCAGAGTTTCGATGCGGTTCTGGAAGAGCGCGTCGCTCACGCTGGAAATCTGCGCCAACAGTTCGCGTCCGAGCTGCTCGGATATTTCCTTGAGACGATATCCCTCCAAAACCGCGTCGAGATCGTCCTGGTCGCAAAAAGCGCCGAGGACCAGCCGGATCTGTCCATCATTTTTGACGAAGTTCGAAAGTGCCTGAGCCGCGTAGTTCAAAGCTGCGGCCGAAAAAAATCCGACAGCCCTGTCGTAGCGAGACGCCAAGGAAAGGGCAGGGACATAGAATTCAACAAGAATGTTGTCGGTGTCGGACTTGTAGACCGACTTCAGTGCAAGATCCCGCAGCATTTCAGAACTTCAGGTTCGACAGATCGGGGGCTAGATCATCGACGTCGAGATAGCCCATATCGCTCAGTGCCTCGACTATGGCGCGATCGGGATATTCAGCGCCGAGCCGTTGCAGAACGTCACGGATGATGAACAGCCCGCCGTTTGCGTACTCCTCAAAGATCTCCGCGCAACGCGGTTCTTCCCCGTCTTTCAAGATGTCGGTATTTCGGGCTTCTGCCAAGGCGATCAGCCAAATAAGGTCTTCGGCTTCGCCTCGCTCGAACTGCTGATAGGACACGTCCTCGACGCCCTCGCCGCGATCAAGCGGCGTGCGCCGTTTCTCGGAATAGCCGAGCAATGCTGCAAAACACAGCAACTCGCGAATGGTCGGAAAGATCGAGCGTGAGAGGCCGGGAAGCTTGGTGACGAGCCGCTGCACCATCTCCTCATGCACACGGCTTCGATTGATGTTGGGAGCGCGTGGCGACATCATTGCACCTCCACGATCGAGGTACCATCGAACGATGCCTCGAAAAGGGTCGTTTCGATGATCTCGTGACCGAACTGTCGTGTTTCGATGTGCTTCAATCCGCGTTCGCCCTTGTTGTGGCGGACCAAGACATACTGCTTACCGATCCGTCCCTGCAGTTTCTCCATGACCTCGTCGGCGGCTTGAGACTGCGAAAGCAACAGAACAACCTGGCTGGCCATCCGCGGAATGAATTCGGCGGTTGCGGATCGGTAGACGCGGTCCAATTGACCGAAGGGAGAATCCAACACCAACGGCGCAATTGTTCCCGGCAGGAGCGACATATCCTGCGCACCCTTGCGCAACTTGGCGAACTGCACGAGCGCCGCTGTAAAAGCCAAGCCTAAGAGCTGGTTCTCGCCGCTCGACTTTGGCAACGCGATCCCATCCGCATTGCGCAAGCTGACGACGTAGTCATCGGACATCTGCAAGGTCAGGTTTTTGCGGCTCGTCGCCTCGATGATCTTTCGGATTGTCGCGCGCAAAACCTTCTTGGCCTGTGCCTCCTCGTCGCGCAGCCTCACTTCGAGCGAACCCTTGATTTTTTCGCAAAGCGCACGTCTTCGAGCAAAGATCCTGGTCTCGACATCTTGTGCAGCGAGAAGATTGATTTCGCGCTCGTGACGGGCAACTTCATGGCGCGCGGTCTTGAGGTTTTCCTCAAGGGTGCCGCGCGCGCGGTCCAAGGTCGATAATTCCTTTCGCAACTCCTCGCGTCGAGACTCGCGTTCGGCAATGTCGCCGAAATTGACACCCTTGAGCTTGGCGCTGACGTCGGCAAGCCTTGCTTCGATGAAGCCGATTTCTTCGTTTGTATGGGCGAGTGAACGCTTGGCCGCCATCAGACGCTCAGGTGCCTTGGCCCGTCCTGCTTTTAGGTTGGTCAATCGGCCGCGGACTTTGGTGACCCTGTCGCGCATCGCCTGGTTCGCAGCGTGGTTGAGCAAGCTTGCAACCTTTCTCGCGATCTCGCTGCCGGGCGCTATATGGGCGCCGCAGATGCAGGTTTCATCATGGAGCAGATCGCGAACAAACTCTTCGTTGTAGGGTGAGGGAATGCGACCGCGATGCTCCTCGCTATCGATGAATTCGAAAGCTTCCTCGGTCAAACGTCTGGAAACGATAAACCGGCCCTCGTCTCCAAGCCATTTGAGGACATCGTCTTCTTGTTCCGAGCGGCGACGTTCAGCGCGGACCATCTGCCCCTGCAGGCTGTCGCGCTCGCCTTGCAGGCCCTTGGCTTGCGCGGTGTTCCGGAGTTTGTCCTCGATGTCAGTGATCTGGTCCTCGACACTGCGCCGTTGCAACTCATTTTGCGCAATCAGGTCCTTCGACTGGTCGATTTGTGTGTTGATCGTATCGATCAAATTGTTCAAGTCAGTGATCTGCGTGGAGTGGCCGGTGCCGGGCATTTGCCGCCGAAAGGCCTTGGAAATTGCCTCCAGATCTTCAATTGCTGTTTCAATCAGCGTGCAGCCAAGAATGTCGCGCACAGCGTCGCGAATTGCGGCCCGGTTTTGCTCACCGAGGAAAATCTCGGCATGTTCCCCATCGAACAGAAAGTGGCCCGCCATCTCGCGAGGGATAACGGTGTTGATGAAGGTGTCTTCCGGCTCAATGTCGTAGATTTGGCTGCCTGCCTCAAGCCGCGCCACCCTAAAGGGCTTTTCAGAGGCCCCTGTCGCCCCGGAGCGCTGAAAACGCTTGGCGACATAGCGACTGCCATTGTGTTCAAATCTGACTTCTACGGACGCTATCATGCGGCCTTCCGCCTTCGCGTCGTAGTTCAGAATGTCTTCGCTTTTTTCAAAACGCGCGGTGGTCTGCCCGTAAAAGCACCACAGGAGCGCGTTGAGCAAGGTCGTTTTCCCGACACCATTCTCGGCGTAGATGATGGTTACGTTTCGCTCGGGGTCGCCGGAAAAGCTGATCGTCGATTCGCCATAGAAGCATCGGAAATCCTTCAGCCTGATTTCCTCAATTTCCATCGTTGGCCTCGGCCTTTGAGGCTTTTTCGATGAGCTCGCGGATTTTCCTTTGGCGCTCCGTCTTCACATTGCGTTTTTCGAAGTAGTAATTGCGCTGTATCGAGATGATCTCTTCAACGAGTTTTGCATCTGCATCTTCAATTTCTTGGTCAATCATCTCGCTCCCCACAATAACCAACTCAAGGTGGCAGAAATTCTTTTGCTTCGCAATCACTACCAGCGATTTGCGTTAATACCGGCCGCCCATCCTGGGCAGAATGACGTCTGTTGGGTCGAATTCTCCCTAGAGCACGTCCATTTTAATCGGGGTCATATCCGGCTGCTGCGAAGTAGTTTGCACATTCCTGCGGTTTGAAGTGCGTGACGATTTTGCCGACGGTATCCCACAAGGCGTCAACGGAGCGCTCGGCTCTTGCGCGCAGAAGCGCTTTAAGTTTGGAAAAGGCCATTTCAATGGGGTTAAAGTCGGGACTGTAGGGCGGGAGATAGAGCAGCCTGCCGCCAGCAGCTTCGATGGCCTGGCGGATACCATCGGCTTTGTGAGCCGGCAGGTTATCCATGATGACAGTATCACCCGAACTGAGCGTCGGCACGAGAACCTGTTCGACGTAGGCCAAGAATGCCGCACCGTTCATCGGGCCGTCGAGAACCATCGGTGCCGTCATGCCGGAAAGCCTGAGCGCGCCTGTAAAGGTCGTGGTTTTCCAGTGTCCGTGGGGAACGGCCGACCGGCAGCGTTGTCCGCATAGGGATCGCCCGCGCAGTCGAGCCATCTTCGTGGAAAGACCGGTCTCATCGATAAAAACCAGTTTGGCGGGATCGAGATCGAGCTGGCCATCAAACCATTCCTGACGCCGGCTCAAAAGGTCGTCTCGCTCCTGCTCCAGTGCATGTGCGGTCTTTTTTTAAAGGTCCAGCCCCGCTTGCGGAGCCACACGTCAAGAGCACTACGGCCGATCGATACGGATTTATCCGTGCTCAGGCGCAGGACCATCTCGTTGAGCGTGATGTCCTTCTCCACATCGATCAAGCCGATGATAAATGCCTCATGCGCATCCAGCCTGGAGCCAGAACGTCGGCCTTGTTTGCCTGCGGTCAATTGACCCTGTCGCGCATTGGCGATCCAGGCAATGGCCGTCGAAATCCCAATCCCAAACCGCGCCGCCGCCGAGCGTGCAGACATCCCGTCTGCAGAAGCCGCCAGAACACGGCTGCGAAGATCATCGCTTAATGCACGTGACATCCCTATCTCCCTGACTCGAAGGCAACGAATCACGGCAAACAGCGACTGTCATCTCAATTCCGATTCCGCGTTCAACGGACGCGCTCTAGGCCTGCCACGAGAGCCTTCGCGGAAGAACTTGTAGAATACCGCATCCATTCACCCATGCCTGGATTTGAGCTTACCCACGAGGACCTTTCGGATGATCTCCGACACGTCCGATTCCGAGGATGCCGAAGCTTCGCGAGATCGCTGAGACGAGCAAAGACCATAGTTGCGCGCATCGAAGTCCGATGCCCGTTTGGCAAGTTGGGCTCCGGCCCGTCCAAGGTGGGCTCGGCCATCTTAGTGGGCTGAGGCGGCAACCGCCTTTTTGAGCATCTTCAAGGCCGCTTCATCAAGCTTGAGGCTGGGTAGCGATGGCCGATCTTCGGAACGGAACTTGGAGGCTGCTGAAATTCACATAACTCGGAATTATGTGAGATAGGAATACCTTGCAAAACTGCCGTTGAAGTCCTCAATCTCCAATTTAATCATGTTGTTAGCCGACCTTGTGCAAGGGGCCCGACGGTTCGAGTCCTTTCAAGGCGTCGGATGTTCCCGATGGGCCAAATGTGTGGACCGGCTGCATTTCGCAAATGCGCGCATGAAAGCCGAAAAACTATCGGGACGCGACGGCCGGCGTTTCGTTTCAGCGGTCAAGAGATTCCATGGTCAGCTACTCAGAAAAGCCGCTCGATCGGCCCCATGGGAAGGGCAAGCGATAGAAGCTTGTTGAATGTTAGGAAGATCACGAGGCCCAAGCCAGCTCCGATCGCGAGATCGGCCGGAAGTGCGCGTAGCCCAAAGGAGTGGTCCAAAACGGCCATCACCGAGTAAGTAATGAACGGCAAGCGAACCTGAGAGATGATTGGTCACGATCAGGTGGCGGCCGGTCGGATCGAGCGCCATGTCGACAGGGTTCAGGCCTGCCGACGTGGAATGGCCGATGGCCTGGAGGCGGCCATCTTCCCCAATGTGAAACGAAGACATATCAGTGCCGTCACCGTGGACCGCGTAGAGAAAACGACCGGTCCCCTCTACGGTGAGGAACGATGGATTGGGACGTGTTTCCTCGACCGCGACCAGTTGCCATTGACCGGTCTCATCTATACGGAATACCGAAATTCCCTTTCCGCGCGCGTTGCGCTCGCGCGTCGTTCGGCATCCGACATTCATAAGCGAAATTGCTTCTCACTATAGCTGTCCCGTCGCTTTGCGCAGGTTGCCGCAACTTCTTGGCAGCCCGCCGGTCATTCTGCCGTGATGGCAGCCGATTTGATGATCTCGGCGAACTTGGCCGTCTCTTGCTTTATAAAGCCGCCGAACTCCTGCGAGGAGGTCGGCACGAACTCGGCGCCGGTTGCTGTAAGACGTTTGGCGGTCGCATCTTTCCGCACCACATAACCGTTCTGTGGTGACGTGTTCGTGTTCCGGCCCAAGCGACGCGATCGCCTGCGATGCATTTAATGGGGATGGCTATGGCATAATCCTGGCGACGAAATGGCTGGAGCAGGGCAGAAATCGCCATTCTGGAATATATATAAATATATTCTGATTTATATCCTGAAATACGAGTCACATATTAAGTACGTCAATAACATCACCTCTACCAATATCTCCGGGCGGCATATATATTTTGCGATATATTCTAATCAACACCTTGCGTATCTAGGATGTTTTATTAGGTATCTCCTCTATCGAAGGAGATGTGGACAATTATGGATTCTTCAACAGAACAGGTTCCCTCACAGGGAACGAAGGTCGCGCATGCGGAGGAGGAAAGGCATGCGCAACCGGCATCGGGGATCGCTGCGTTCATCCCGAAGAGCCTCGGCCGTGTGAACGATCCAACCGATGCGTTGCGTCAGCTGATCACATCGCCAGACCTATCATTCCTGATGGAAGCTCACGATGGCCTATCGGCCGCGATTGCAAGAAAGGCGGGGTTTGCAGGACTATGGGCTTCAGGGCTCTCGATTTCGGCAAGTCTTGGATATCGGGACGCCAACGAGGCGAGTTGGACCGACGTCGTCGAGGTCGTCAGCCGCATGGTGGATGCCAGTGGACTGCCGATCCTGGTCGATGGCGACAGCGGCTTCGGCAATTTCAACAATGCCCGTCTGCTGGCTGCCAAGCTCCTGCAGCGGGGTGCCGCTGGCGTGTGCCTGGAAGACAAGGGCTTCCCGAAGTTGAATTCGTTCGTCGGCGATCGTCATCTCCTCGCTGACATTGATGAGTTTTCGGGACGGCTCAAGGCCGTGAAGGATACAACCGGAGACGACTTCATACTGGTCGCGCGGACCGAGGCACTGATCGCCGGCCACGGCCTCGAGGAAGCGCTCCTGCGCGCCGAGGCTTATGCCGCAGCCGGCGCGGATGCGATCCTGATCCATTCGCGCAAAAGCGTCCCCAACGAGATCCTGGCCTTCACAGACCGATGGCAGAATAAGCTGCCGGTCGTGATCGTCCCGACGAAGTATTACAAGACACCGGTCGCGGCCTATCGCAGCGCCGGCATCTCGACGGTTATCTGGGCGAACCATGCGATGCGCGCCGCCGTTGCCGGCATGCGTCAGATTTGCGCCCGGATCATCGCCGAGGAAAGCGTCGCCGGCATCGAATCGGATGTTGCAACGCTCGACGAGGTCTTCCGCCTTCTCGGATATGACGAGCTGACGGCCGCAGAAGAGCGATATCTACCCAAACACGGCTGAACTGGCCAAACAGGCCAGCTCATTTCGACACAACGAGAATCCAGTAGGAGGCGCACATGCTTGCGCAACGGACAGCCTTGCTCAAAGGATCGGGAACGGCTGCAGCGCGCGCCGCCGCGAAAGAGGCGGTCGATGCCGGCGTTCAAGTGGTCGATCTGACCGCGGGCGAGATCTGGACCGATCTGGCGCCGACAATCCGCGATGGCGCGATCGCCGCGATCGACAAGGGGATCAACCGCTACACCGACACCGTCGGGCTGATGGACTTGCGCGAGGCGCTTGGCCGCAAGCTGACCGCGGAAACCGGCCAGGCCTGGGGAGCAAGCGAGATTGCGGTGACGGCCGGCGCCAAGCAGGCGTTGTTCAATGCCGCCATGGTGTTGCTCGATCCGGGCGACGAAGTCATCATTCCCGCGCCCTATTGGACGACCTTTCCGGCACAGGTGCAGATCGCGGGCGGCGTACCTGTTCATGTCGATACCAGGGCCAACGGCTTCGTCCCTCGCATCGAAGATATTGTTGCCGCGATCACCCCACGGACACGCGCGATTGTCATCAACACGCCGAACAATCCGACCGGCACTGTCTATGACAGGACGCTCTTGCGCGCGCTTGGCGAGCTCGCCATTGAGCGCGATCTCTGGATCATCTTCGATGAGTGCTACCGCGATTTCATTCACACGGATGTTGGCCATCATTCGATCGTCTCAGTTATTCCGGAAGCACGCTCCCGCACTGTGATCGTCAACGCCTTCAGCAAGGCACTCGCTCTGACGGGATGGAGGATCGGCTATCTCGCTGGGCCGGACCATCTCGTCAGATCCGTCACGGCCCTGCAATCCCATACCACGTCCAATCCGAACGTGATCGCCCAACACGCGGTTTTGCACCACTTGCAGAACACAGACGGGACATTTGAAGCGAGGTTGCAGAACCAACTCACGGCCGCACGCAACATGGGTCTCGGTGTGCTTTCAGGCCTGTCGCGTATCCCGGTGCCGACGGCGATGGGTGGCTTCTATTTCTATCTCGACATCAAGAACCTGGTGGCGCCTGAGCCATGGAACCTTGTGATCGGCGACCGCGACGTCGACATGCTGGTTCGCGAAATGATTGCGAAGGCGGGCGTCGCAACTGTTTCCGGCACTGCCTTCGGGGATCCCTTTGGCATGCGCCTTTCCTACGGGATCCCGTGGGATCGATTGCAGGAGGGGCTTGGCCGCCTTGTCGGGTTCCTCAATGCCTGGAGCTATGGGGCCACGCCCGAAGCCGAAAACAAAGAGAAGGATCGTCATGACCATGCATTTTCCGACCAAGGCCGTCATATTGGCGGCAGGCTCCGGATCCCGGCTGCGACCTCTCACTGACCTGCGGCCCAAGCCGCTTGTCGAAGTCAATGGAACCCCAATTCTTCACAACGCGCTGCGCAATCTCGAAGCGCTCGGTGTCGATGACGTCACAATCGTCGTCGGCTACCGGAAGGATGCCATCCAGTGTTCCTGCGGGACCCGGTTCGGCAACATTGCGATCAGCTATGTGGAATCGAACGTTTTCGACCAGACGGGCAGTGCCTATTCGCTCTGGCTGGCCCGCGATGCCCTTCTGTCGGGAGACACCTATCTGCTGGAAGGCGATGTCTTCTTCGACATCGACGCACTTCGCAAATTGTCCCTCTATGAAACGGGGAATGTCGCGGCCGTGGCGCCATTCGAACGGTCGATGGAGGGATCGGCGGTGGTCCTGAGCGACACCGGCAACATCGTCGAGGTGCGGATGAAGCAGACTGCGGCGAACCTCGTGGAGGGGAATCCGCCGCTTTTCAAGACGATGAACCTCATGCGCTTTTCCGGCGATGACCTTCGCAAGATGATTGTTCCCTATCTCGACGACCATATCGGTTGCGGCGCCGTGAAATCCTACACGGAAGAGCTCCTTTCGCAGCTCGTCGAGCGCAAGGGCCTCCAGATCGCGGCAGCCCGTTGCGACGACGTGCGGTGGTACGAGATCGACAACGAGGCGGACCTTCGCATTGCCGAGGCAATGTTCATCACCGCCCGTGAGTTGGCCTGCTAACGGCTTTGCCCGGGAGGACGAACATGCTTCGCTATTTGATAGATCCGGCAAATGCGATCACGACGGCCGGGCTGATATGCTCGTCGCTGAGCTTGTACCTGGCGCTCAATGGTCAGATCGAGCTGGCGGTCGCGGTTGCATTGTGGGCGGTTCTGGCCGATCATCTGGATGGCGTCGTGGCCGGCCGGACACCGAACCGGCACCCGGACATGGCCAAGATGGGAAAGAGCCTCGATGGCTTCGGCGACCTGATCTATGGGGCGGTTCTGCCCGCAGTCCTGATCCTTCAGATGAACAGCGTTTCGCTGCTGTCGCTGTTCATCGCATCGGCGCTGCTGCTCGCCGGCGCCATTCGACTGAGCTATTTCGCAAATTTCGGAAAGTCGGAGGATGGACGGTTTTTCGGCGTGCCACTCTCCTACGACATCCCGCTGATGGCGGCCCTTGTCCTCATTCAGCCCCTGGTGCCAGCGGAGGCGTTCCTGCCGATGGTGAACCTCATGTTCTCGGCGCTTGCCGTCGCCCACGTTGCATCCGTGCGGGTGCCGTCGCCGAATAATGCGATGTATCTCGCGATCACCGTCTTTGCCGTGGGGGCCTCGGCCGTGCTTGCCCAAAGGGGGCCGTGGTGATGACCATCGCAGAACAGCAACATCACGCGACATTTCAAAATCAATCCGACGCCGCTTCGAGGCCGGGAGATATCTATCGATCGTTCGGCGTCGAGCCGATTGTCAATTGTGCGGGCGTTCGAACCAATTATGGAGCGAGCAATCCCGCCCCGGAAGTGATCGAGGCGATGAATGCTGCCGCGGAAGCCTTTGTCGATCTCGATGAACTGGCTGAAGGCCTAGGCCACCGGTTCGCGATGTTGACGGGCGCGGAATGGGGCCTCGTTACCGCAGGAACAGCCGCAAGTCTGGCGCTCGCGACAGCCGCGTGCATCGCCGGCAACGATCCCGAAGCGATGTTGCGACTGCCTGACACGTCCGGAATGGCGAACAAGGTCATCATCCCGGAGGATCATCGTTTCGCCTACGAACAGGCGATCCGTTTAGCCGGAGCCCAGATCGTCAACGTCCAGACGGCCGACGAATTGTCTTCAGCCCTTGGGACCGGCGAAGTTGCGATGGTCTGCCTGTTAGGCCGGAATGAAGGTTCGTCTTCCCTCCCGTTGGACACGCTCCTAGCGTCGGCACATGCGGCCGGTGTCCCGGTTCTGATCAACGCGGCCGGGTTGTCTCCGGCCAATCCGGATCGATGGATTGGTCGGGGCGCCGACCTCGTCGTCTATGCGGGCGGGAAATACATCCGCGGGCCGCAATCCACGGCCATCGTGCTCGGTCGAAGGAAGCTTTGTGAAGCGATGTGGTGGAACAGCGCTCCTCATCAGGCCTTCGGCCGCAGCATGAAAGTGGGAAAGGAAGAGGCGGTTGGGGCCGTCGTCGCCCTGGACCGCTGGATCAACTCGGCGGCGGCTGAAAAGGAACGCGACGGCTGGCGCCCTCGGCTGCAGAGGATCGCCGTTCACCTCCACGACATCGCGGGTGTGGAAACGAACGTCCTGTCATGGGCCGGATCCGTTACCGCCATCCGGCTAAAGGTGAGCTGGGATAAGAGCGTTATTCCCCTGGATGCGGAAGGTCTGCGGCTGGCGCTGCTGCGGCAACGGCCGCGGATTCTCATCCACGATTTCTGGTCGACACCGACATCGATCATCCTGGATCCCATAAATCTCTCGGATGATGAAGCCGACACGGTCGGACGTGCCCTTTCGGCCATCTTCGTCAGGTCACAGGAGTTCGCCACGTCGGCGCAGGTCCCTCCAGCAGAGACGGACGTCAACGGGCTTTGGCACGTCGAACTTTCCTTTCTTCACGGGGCGAGAGAGCACCGCATCGAACTCCGTCAGCACGACACGAACGTCACGGGCATTCATCAGACTGCAACTAGCCATGGCCGGATCGTCGGCAAGATCCTGGGCTCAAAGATCGAGCTCGAGGCCGAGCACGAAGCAACCCCCATCCATTTGTTCTATCGGTTCGAGGGGATGGTCGGGCGCGACGGATCGATTGTCGGAACCGCCCGCCTCGGTGGCGCGGCACCCGAACATCTGGGGCCGGTTTTCAAAGGGCAGTACGGGCCGGGCACCTGGAGCGCCACCCGAGTCGCCCCCACCCAGATCACTACCGCTCCGGCAGGTGATGGTGCCATTTCGGAGGGCAGAAAATGCTAAATGAGGATCTGACAAATCCAACGCGGCTGACAGGGAAGGTCGCCTTCGTGGTCGGCGGTTACGGAGCGATCGGGACAACGATCTCGGAAATGCTGGCTGCCGCGGGTGCGACATGCATTGTCGCAGGGCGCAACGGCGAACGTTCGCGAGGACTAGCCAAGGAGTTCCACGCGCGGGGATGGAACGCGGCGGGAGCAGAAGTCGATGCCAGCAACGTCAAGGCTGTTCGGGACCTGACAGACGGACTCGTCAAGGAGCATGGGACGATCGACATACTCGTGAATTGTGTCGGCTTCCACAAAGAACAGCCCTTCCTTGAGGTCACGGAAGACGCCTTCGATGAAGTTTATACGAAGACCCTTCGCGTCGGGATGTTCCTCTCGCAGGCCGTTGCGCGGCACCAGGTCGCCGTGGGCAGAGGCGGCAGTCAAGTTCACCTCCTATCGGTACGATCATCGCTTGCCTTCCGTGATCGAGGGTACAGTTCAATGTGCGCGGCAAAGGGTGGTCTGGCCATCCTTATGAAACAACAGGCGACAGAACTTGCCCCCCACCAGATCACCGTAAATGGAATTGCGCCCAGTGCCGTCCGCACGCGAAAGAACGACGAGGTGCTTCGAGACCCCGCTGCTTTCCAGCGCGCTGCCGCTAATATTCCCTTTGGACGGCTTGCCACACCGACGGATGTCGCCGGTGCGGTGTTGTTTTTCGCATCACCGCTTTCGCGATTTGTCACCGGCCAAACGCTGTTTGTCGATGGCGCACTGACTGCCGGAACCTAAAGATCGAGGACATCATGGAAACGCATCGACAGATACAACATCGCCCAACCTCACTATCAGAGAACCCTTCCGTTGAGATGTCCCCCGAACATTCGCCAGACTATCCAGAACGCCGATCTATCAACCCTCGCGCTCTTATCAGGTCGTCGGGTGCCCTTCTATCTTGATGACCAAGGAACCGTCCTGCCTAACCCAGAGCGGGGCAAATCCCCACACAGGGTTTTTCTATGTGGTTGTGTGCGTCAAGTTCTGCAAAATCGGGCGGTCATGAGTGCTGGTCATGCGGCTTGACGGAGTGCGAGTTTCTTGTGCTCTCGCGGATCGTCCATGTTGATGTAGCGATTGGCCTCCATCCAGTTTTCGTGGGTTTCGACGGCGAGCGCGCGGAGGAGGAGCCGGCTTGGTCGCCGGCATTCTGTTGACGCTGTTCCTGCCGCGCGTGCTCCCCGGATCGGTCGATATGGCGTTGCGTCAACGGCATGAACGGCGACCGGTGGAACGCTGGATCTCGCTGATGCAGTCGGGAAGCCCCGGAGGCGCAGCCTGCTCGATGCCAGCAACCTTGTGCGCGGCAACTAGGCGCTTAGCGCGTGCGCCGGGCCGCGGCGAAGGCGAAGAAAGCAGAAGCGCTGCACGATCAATGTAGCAGCGCCGGCGCAGTAGCAACAATGCCTGCCAGCCCAGGTAGAGCTGAAGGATAATAGCCTCTTCTGCCGTGACGAATCCATCGACAGCGGCTCAGTAGCAGCGCGTATGTTTAGGCTGACCTGCCTGGATTGGTTGTCCGGGATTTAAAACTATTTCCGATAGGTTTGGCTGAAATCATTCAGTTGCATCAAGTTTCGCAAAATTCCTTAAGTTGAGATGGCCGCGATCTGTCGTCCCGTCATGACCCGGCTTTCACGCAGGGCACCCTGCCGCTTGAGGATTGGATATGCGATTGCAGCGATATGGGCGTTGATGCGCTTGAGATCGCGCAGGATGTCGAGATGCAGCGAACAGGTCTGTAAACTGTCGATCATTCCGTCGCGCAGCCTTGCCATGTGATTGGCGGCCGAGCGTTCCTCGAGGTTTCGGATCTCGACCTTGGATTCGACCAGTTGGCGGGCGAGCTGCAAATCGCCGGTGACCAGGATGCTCTGGGCTAGCCGCAGGTTCTCCAGCGTCACCCTATAAAGCTCCTCGATCTCGGCTGCACCTTCGGCCGAGAAGCTCAGTTGGTTACGGATCTTCTTGTCCACGAGATCGCGCAGATTTCGATCGACGATGTCGCCGATGGGCTCGAGATTGGTGGCATATCCGATGATCTCGTTCGAACGCTGCTCGTCCGCCTCATCGAGAGCGGAACTGTTCAGTCTGGCGAGGTAAAGCTTGACGGCGCTGTTCAAAGCTGGTCGACCTCGTCGTCCATCGCGGCAATCCCGGAAGATCGGGCCGGATCGTTCTTTCGCAACGCGTCTAGGTTCGTCTGCAGCATCGTCGTGATGCAATCGCCGATTCGCAGCGTCTCGCGGGCACCACCTGCAAGCGCCAGGGCGGGCGTACCGAGACTACTATTGAGATCGAGATGACGTGGTCCACCATCCAGTTCGGCGGCCTCGGGAAGGAAGCGGCGCAGCAGAGCCGATAGCGGCCGCAGGATCGGCAGCATGATGACTGCGAGTAGAATGTTGAAGGCAATATGCGTATCGACGACGAGTGCCGCCGGGTCGTGACTTATGTCAGACAGAAGTCTTGCGGCCGTCTCGCTAAACGGAAGGATAGCAACACATCCAATCAGCCGCACGAGCATATTGCCCATCGTCACCCGACGCGCCATTGCGCCGTGACGCAGGGTCCCGAGAATGGGTGAACCCGCGCCACCAAGATTGGCGCCGAGCACCAGTGCGATACCGAGTGCGGGTGTCACGGTTCCGCTAGCAGCGAGCGACATCGCCAGCAGCACGATCGCGAGGCTGGAGGATGAGGCGATAGCAAGGACGGCGGCAACAATGACGGCAAGCACCGGTACCGCGTCGAGCGATTCCATCAGGGCGACGAGCACGGGTGAATGCTGCATCGGCTCTGTCGCCTGACCGAGAAGACGCAATGACAGCAGCATCAATGCGAGGCCGAGGACGGCGCGCGACAGGCCCTTGGCCGGCTTGGAATGGCTGAAGCCGAAGGCGGACACGCCAAAGGCAATCATCAATGGCGCAAGGAAGAAGGTCGAAGGCGAGAATACGCGTGACCAGGCTCGTACCGACATTGGCGCCAAGCATGATCGCCAGTGCCATAATCGAGCTCATGAAGCCGCTCCCGGCAAAGGAGGCGGTCATAAGCGCGGTGGCCGTGCTGCTCTGCAACGCAATGGTTGCGACGAGGCCCATGCCAAAGGCCAACAGCCCATTGCGCGTGCCGGAGCCGATCCACCTGCGCAGTCTGGCGCCGAAGGAGCGGATTACACCGGTTTTCACCAGCCGAAGACCCCAAAGCAGAAGTGCCACAGCACCGATCAGGTCAAGCATTTTGAGCCACCCGGTTGCTATCTTGCCAAGCGCTCTGCATCAGCTATTCCAGTCCAATACGATCTTGCCGGAATTGCCGCTTTGCATCGTCTTGAACCCGAGCTCATAGTCGCTGACCGGGAGCCTATGGGTAATGACCTTGCGGACATCGAGGCCGCTCTGCAGCATTGCCAGCATTTTGTGCCACGTCTCGAACATCTCGCGGCCGTAGATACCCTTCACCGTGAGCATCTTGAAGACGACCTTGGTCCAGTCGACCAGAGCAGGCCGTGCGGGAATACCAAGCATGGCAATCTTTCCGCCCATGACGAGATGGTCGACCATCTGGTCAAAGGCCGCCGGAGCGCCGCTCATCTCAAGCCCGATATCAAAGCCTTCCTTCATACCAAGGCGAGCTTTGACAGATGCAAGGTCTTCCCTGCTGACATCGACCGTGATGACATCCGCCACATCGGCGGCGAGCGCCAGGCGTTGTGGATTGACATCGGTGATAACGACATGGCGTGCACCGACATGACGGGCAACTGCCGCGCTCATTATGCCGATCGGGCCAGCGCCGGTGATCAGAACGTCCTCGCCGACGAGGTCAAAGGAGAGTGCAGTGTGCACAGCATTGCCAAGCGGATCGAGGATTGCGCCCAGCTCGTCATCGATGGCGTCGGGAAGCGACACGACATTAAAGGCTGGCAGGCGAAGATACTCCGCAAAAGCTCCAGGTATGTTGACACCGATTCCCTTTGTCTCCGGATCCAGATGGAACCGTCCTCCCCGAGCAGCTCGACTGTTCAAGCCGATGACATGGCCTTCGCCGGAGACTCTCTGGCCGACTGCAAGGTTACGGACATTGGCGCCTAGCTCAACTATCTCACCGGCGTATTCGTGCCCGACGACCATAGGCACGGGAACGGTTCTCTGCGCCCACTAGTCCCAGGCGTAGATATGAATGTCTGTACCGCAGATACCCGTCTTGTTGATCTTAATCAGGACATCATCGGGACCGATCGATGGCATCGGGCGATCATCGAGCCAGAGGCCAGGTTGCGCTTCCGCTTTGACAAGAGCTTTCATGAAAACACCTCTGTTGAACATCAAATGACGCCCAGCGACTTTCCGGCATCGCTGAAGGCATCGATCGCAAAGTCGACGTCCTTTTCGGTCAGCGCTGCGGACATCTGGGTCCTGATTCGCGCCCTGCCCTTAGGCACGACGGGGAAGAAGAAGCCGGCGACATAGACGCCACGCTCATCCAAAGCTTGAGCCATATCCTGTGCGAGGCGCGCTTCATGCAGCATCACGGGAATAATCGGCGTCTTCCCAGGCAGCAGATCAAATCCGGCCTTCTGCATACCCGACCGGAAGCGCTCGGCGTGAGAAGACAGTGTCTGGCGACGGTCGTCGGCTTTATCGGCAATTTCGATTGCCTTGATCAATCCGGCCGCAACTGCTGGAGCGAGGCTGTTGGAGAAGAGGTAGGGGCGTGACCTTTGACGCAGGAGATCGACGATCGGTTGGGACGCAGCGACGAAACCACCCATGGCCCCACCCAGGCTTTTGCCAAGCGTCCCAGTGATGATATCGACCCGCTGATTGACGCCCGTCAATGCCGGTGCTCCGCGCCCGGCCTCACCAACGTGGCCGGTCGCGTGACAGTCGTCGACCATGACCAGGGCGCCGTATCGTTCCGCTAGTTCGCAGATGCCCCGGAGATTGGCCACATAGCCATCCATAGAGAACACGCCGTCGGTGGCGATTAGCTTGAACCGCGCCCCATCTGCATCGGCCTGTTTCAGCCGGTCTTCCAGTTCGTCCATGTCGCCGTTGGCAAACCGATATCGCTTCGCCTTGCAAAGACGCACCCCGTCAATGATCGAGGCGTGATTGAGGCTATCAGAAATGATGGCATCGTCCGCTTCCAGCAGTGGTTCGAACACGCCGCCATTGGCGTCGAAGCAGGCTGCGAACAGGATGGCGTCGTCCTTGCCGAGATACCGTGCAATTGTCTGCTCAAGTTCCCGATGGAGTGTTTGCGTGCCGCAAATGAAGCGCACCGAGGCCATCCCGAAACCAAACTCATCGAGGCCGTCTTCGCGGCAGCTATAATCTCCGGGTGGTCCGCAAGCCCGAGATAGTTGTTGGCGCAGAGATTTATTTGCTCTCGCGGACCGTCCTTGGTCGATCGAGAAATCCGGCCAGCCTGAGGACCAGTGATTTGACGCTCGACCTTCAGAAGTCCTTCTGCGGTAATATCTGCCAGCGTCTGGTATAGATGTTTGTTGAATTCGCGCATTCATACGATCCCTTCCAGGGTTAACCGTGAGACCAGCCCAAGTAGTTGGTTCAAAAGCGGCTCATCGCTGCGACCCTGTGTGGCTATCCTACGTGCGCCGCCACGGCCTCGGTCCACAGCCATAGCTGGTCTTCGGCACCAAGTGATTTGGCTATGCCCTCGACGTATCGTGTTGCCGTTTCAAGGAAGGCCGCGTCCCCGAACGCGGCCTTGAACTGATCGATCTTTTCGAGATCCAACATCAGCGAGAATTCCTCGCCCTGGTTGACGATTTCCACGCCAAAATCGTGATCGTTGCTGTTGGCGATACCGATACGTGTCATGCGCCCCCCTCAGGCCAGGAAGAGTTTCTCGTTCGTCTTTACCTGATCCATCTTCTGCAGGCGGAAGATTTCTTCGACGCTGACAATGTCGTTGTTGACCGCATGGATGCCGCGATCCTTGAGGATACGGACGAATACGTCCTGCATGGCGGTGACGGAGGCGCGAATGGCATGGTTGCCGTAGATGACGATCGCGATCTTGCCGAGCGCCTTTATCCGCTCCTCGTTCATTTCCGGATAGGCGGTCGGCACGATGACGATCGGCACCTTGCCATTCCAATTTCGCACGAAGCTCTCCACTTCATCTGGCGTCTTTTGCTTGGAATGCACCAGGACCATATCGGCCCCGGCGGCTTCGTAGGCGGCAGCGCGCTTCAAAGCCTCTTCCTCACCCAGTCCGGCGATCAGCGCCTCTGTGCGGGCGAGGATCAGGAAATCAGGATTGGAGCGCGTGGCAACGGCCGCACGGATTTTTCCTTGAAACTCTTCCAATCTCAGTAAGTCCTGGCGTCCATCGGCCACGAGGCTCGTAACCTTCGGGAAAGTCTTGTCCTCAATAACGACAGCCGCAGCGCCGGCGCGTTCGTATTGTTGGATCGCGTAGATGACGTTGATCGCATTGCCGAAACCAGTGTCAATATCGGCGATGATAGGCAGCGAACTCTGCTCACCCATAGCGCGCACCATGTCGAGATGTTGCGTCATCGAGATCATGCTGACATCGGCGAGACCGTAAAGAGCGGACAGTTCAAAGCCCGATGCCCAGATGCCGTCAAAACCTGCCTCTTCCACCAAACGTGCCGAAAGCGGGCTGTGCGCTGCCATCACATGGGCGAGACCATTTGCAATAATCGTCTGCTTGAGTTGTTTGCCTTTGCTCATGCCGCGTCCTCCTGAACAAGCGCTTGGCAGGCGGCGATGATCCGGTCGCACCCCTCTGTCAGTTCCGCTTCGGAAGAAGCGTAAGATATCCGAAAGTAGGGTGACATCAGGAAACCGGAGCCGGGAACGACGGCGACGCCGGCATCCTCAAGCAGAAACATCGCAACGTCCTCGTCGGTTCTGATGATTTGGCCAGCGGGTGTTCTCCTGCCGATCAGACCTTCGCAAGAGGCGAAGACGTAGAATGCCCCGTCGGGAGCAGTGCAGCGCAGTCCGTAGGCTTCGTTGAGTTTTCTGACGACGAGATCCCGGCGGGCCTCATATTGCTTGATGAACCCAGGAAGATAGGACTGATCGCCGCCAATGGCCTCGACTGCGGCGTATTGAGAGATCGAACTGGTATGGGAGGCGGTCTGACCCTGGATGGTGTTCATGGCCTTGATGAGATCGGCTGGCCCGGCGCCGTAGCCGAGGCGCCAGCCGGTCATGGCGTTGGCCTTCGAGACGCCATTGACGGTCAATGTCCTGTCGTAAACCCAAGGTGCGACAGCGGCGATGGTCGCGAATTTGGCTTCGTCATAGACGAGCTTTTCATAGATGTCGTCGGCTAGCACCATGACGTGCGAATGGTTTCTCAGCACCTCAGCCAGCGCGCGAAGCTCCTCCGCGCTGTAGACGGCACCCGTCGGGTTGGACGGCGAGTTCAGCATCAGCCAGCGCGTGCGCGGCGTGATGTGCTTTTCGAACGCTTCCGGCGTCAGCTTGAAACCATCTGCTTCACTGCAGGAAATGATGACCGGACTGCCGCCAGCGAGGCGGACCATATCGGGATAGGACACCCAGCAAGGCGCCGGAATGATCACCTCGTCACCCGGATCGAGGGTCGCAAACAGGGCGTTGAACAGGATCTGCTTAGCGCCGCAGGCAGTGGTGATCTGATTGATTTCGTAGTGCAGATTGTTTTCGCACTCGAACTTCTCCTGGATGACCTTAAGGAGAGGGGCGATGCCCGGAACCGGGGTGTATTTTGTCTTGCCGGAGCGGATCGCATCGATCCCGGCGTTCTTGACGTTCTCGGGCGTATCGAAATCCGGTTCTCCGGCGCTGAGAGCGATGACGCTTTTTCCGAGTTCCTTTAACTCGCGCGCTTTGGCGGTCATGGCCTTGGTGGCCGACGGCTTAACAGCGCCGAGCCTTTTCGAGATGACAGTCAATGTAGCCTCCTTGCATGCGCCCTGCGGCGCGGGTGTCGAGGCAACCTAGGCTGTGCGACAAGGATCAGCCACCTTATCCATAGCATTTCTGAGGGGTTAAAATCGCATTTTCCAATGTGAGCGCAATTGCAGAGATAAGCCACGGCAATTCAGACAGAGAGTCAGCTTCGCTTCATGTCACGATCTGCTTTTGGCCAGTGGGGTCATTCCGCGTTTCCATTCGTGCCATCCATGGCCCCGGCTTTTCGGCACAGCCTGGTGATCCATCGGCAGAAGGCACGGGCAAGATCGGGGTTGTGGCTCCGGTCGAGAGCGTAGGCGTGATATTGCCTGCCGCTGTTGACGCGCGATCCGGGCAAGACGTCCAACAGTCCTTGGGCAATCAGATCCGCAACCAAAATCTGCGGCGTCACCAGTAAACTTTGCCCGGTCGCGACTGCCGGCAACGCCAAATAGTGATGATCATACCGCGCGCCGAAGAGTATATCGGAGGTCTTCAGCCCCAAGGCACGAGTCCAGATCGGAATGATGTCGGGTCTCGACGTGACCGTTATGAGGGGCGTGGTGCGCAAAGAAGCGAGGCTGCGCCCCGCGACAAATTTCGGCGCCCCGACGCACACAAGCTGCTCGTCATGGATGTCCCAGCGGTCCGACGCTTGCGTGAGCGCCAGGTCGCGTGTCAGCAGGACATCGAAATTGTCTGTTGCAACTGGGGCAGACAGGGAGGTAACGATATCCACCGTCACGCCGCCCAATTCTTTGGAAAAGTACTGAAGATTGGGGATCAAAAGCGAATAGGAGAAAGTGGATAGCGACGTCCGCACGATCAGACGGTTTGGCTCCTTCCGATCGCCGCGGCGCATCCGATTGGCCGTGAACAGTATCGTCTCCAATGGCTCGGAGACAGCATCCGCGAAGAGACGACCGAAATCGGTCAGTTGCGTGCTGCGACCGCGACGCTGGACCAGCTTAGCGCCGAGATATTCTTCCAAGACGGCAAGATGACGACTGGCAGAGCTTTGCGTTATTCCAAGGCTCTCGGCTGCGCGCGTTACACTATGCTCGCGGGCGATTTGCACGAACGCGCGCACCGCATTGAGAGATAGATCTTCCTTGTCGGACATGCCGGACATTTCCATGGGGGCAAATGGACGAAGCGTCAATCGTGAATCGCTTATTTGATATCGAATTTTCCGATGTCTGTCATTTATTTGTAGCAAAAAGCGCTGATTAGCTACCTACCAACGCCAAATACTTCTGGCCTGGTAAAAGGCCCTCGAAAATAGAAGGGGAACAAAATGGCGGAAATTTCGATACGGAGCATCCGTAAATCCTTTGGCGCGACTTCTGTTCTGAAGGACGTCTCGCTTGAAATCGCCGACGGCGAATTCCTGACGCTGCTCGGTCCCTCCGGCTGCGGGAAGTCGACCCTGTTGCGGATCCTTGCGGGGCTTGAGGTACAAACCGGAGGCTCGCTGGCGATCGGGGGCCGTATCGTGGACGGCGTGCGGCCGAAGCGGCGCGATGTCGCTATGGTGTTCCAGTCCTACGCGCTCTATCCACATATGACGGTGGCGCAGAACATGGCGCTGCCGCTGAGAATGCGGCGCCTTTCGTCCTGGCAACGGCTGCCTGTGGTCGGCCGGTTCCTGCCGGGAACGACGGCGGTTGGCGCGGAGATCGAAAAGGACGTGATGCGCACCGCCAAGGCGTTGGGCATCGGCCACCTGCTGGCGAGAAAGCCTGGGCAGTTGTCGGGCGGCCAGCGCCAGCGCGTGGCGGTCGGTCGCGCCATGGTGCGCCAGCCGGTCGTCTTCCTGATGGACGAGCCGCTGTCCAACCTCGACGCCAAGCTGAGGGTGCAGATGCGCGCCGAGATCAAGGAGTTGCATCAGCGCCTCGGCGTCACCTTCGTCTATGTCACCCACGACCAGTCCGAGGCGATGACCATGTCGGACCGGGTCGCGGTGATGCTCGACGGTGAGCTTTTGCAGGTGGCGCCCCCGCAGGAGATCTATGCCGATCCCGACGACCGGCGCGTCGCCGAGTTCATCGGCTCGCCAAAGATCAACCTCCTCGAGGCGACGCTGCGTTCGGACGGACTGGCCGATGCCGCCGGCACAAGCTTCACAATAGCGACGGGTCTCGCACCCGGATCAACCCTTTCCTTGGGCATCCGCCCAGAAGCCTTCCATCTCGTTGATGCGAGCAAGGACAATGTCTTAACCGGTTCGGTGCGACTGGTCGAGCATATGGGCTCCGACTTATATGTGCATTTGGATGTGCCCGGTGCCGATCATCCTCTTGTCGCCCGGCTGCTCGCGGAACGCGCGCCTCATATTGATCGGGGTCAGACCCTCCATCTGGGCGTTAAGCCGGAGCGCCTGCTGCTCTTCGCGGCCGATGGGCGGCGGCTGCGTCCTGATGGAAATACGAAGGCGAAGGTGCTGCAGATCAAGGAGCGCGTCTAATGAGCACGGCTCCCTTTACCGCGCCGGAGCGCGCCGGTTCTAACACGGCCGGAACTCGAAAGGCGCTGCGCAATCATCGGATTGCCGAAGTATTCGCGGCATGGTCGTTGGCTGGCCCGGCGTTCATCCTGCTTGCCGTCCTGTTCTTCCTGCCGGTCTTCGCCGTCTTCGCCATTGCGCTTACCGACTGGCAGTTCGGTGCAAGTTCGCTCTCCTTCGTCGGCTTCGCCAACTTCAAGGAAGTCTTCGCCGACGAGGGCTTCCGCGCCTCGTTCGTCAACACCATCCTTTATGTTGCGATCGTCGTGCCCGGCACGATCTTGCTCGGTCTGGCGATCGCGCTCCTGATCGAAGCTGGCCGGTCGTTCAGAGCCTTTTACCGGGCGATCCACTTCCTGCCCTTCATGGCGACGCTGACGGCCATGGCGATTGCATGGGAATCCCTCTTGCATCCGACCATCGGCCTCGTCAGCCAGACACTCGCCAGCCTCGGCCTGCCAACGGCCAACTGGCTGCGTGACGAGAACACCGTGCTACCGGTTCTGGCCGTCATCGGTATCTGGCAGAATCTCGGCTTCGCCATGGTGCTCTTCCTTGCCGGGCTGAAATCCATCCCGCAGGATCTTTATGACGCCGCCGACATCGATGGCGCCGATCTGTGGCTCGACCGGCTGCGCACCGTCACGCTGCCGATGCTTGGGCCGGTCTCGATGTTCGTCTTCATTGTTGTGGCCCTTCGAGCATTCGAAACCTTCGACACCGTACAGGTCCTGACCCAGGGCGGTCCCGGCCACGCCTCGGAAATGCTGCTCTACACGCTTTATCGCGAGAGCTTCCAGTACCTGCGCACCGGCTACGGCGCCTCGGTCGCCGTCGTCTTCCTCTTCATCGTCGTTGCGTTGACGCTCATCCAGGCCCGCGTCATGGAGAAAAGGGTTCACTACCAATGAGCATTCACCGTCTCGCGCCACCCTCGGCCATTCTTCGCCATGCCGCGCTTCTGATCACCGGCGCGCTGATCCTCATCCCCTTCGTCTGGATGGTCTCGCTGTCGATCAAACCACCGGGCGAGATCTTCCGCGCCTCGTTTTCATTCTGGCCCGAACAGTTCTACGGGATCGAGAACTACACCAAGGCCCTGACCGAGGCGCCGCTACCGCGGTACATGCTCAACGGTGTCTTTGTTTGTGCGATGATCGTCGTGCTGCAGATTCTTGTCTGTGCGCCGGCTGCCTATGCACTCGCCAAGCTCGACTTCCCGGGCAAGAATCTCCTCTTTGCGATGGTGCTGATCGCGCTGCTCTTGCCGCATGAAGTCCTGGCCCTGCCGCTGTTCATCCTCGGTTATCAGATCGGTATTCTCAACACCTATGCGGCGCTGATCTTCCCCTATCTCGTCTCACCCTTCGGCATCTTCCTGTTCCGGCAGTTCTTCAAGACCATCCCCGACGATGTCATTCACGCTGCCCGGCTTGATGGACTGTCGGAGCTGTCAATCGTCTGGAAGATCATGGTGCCGATGGCCCTGCCAGCCATCATCGCCTTCGGCATCTTCTCGGTCGTCGGCCACTGGAACAGCCTGTTCTGGCCGCTGATCGCAGTCCGCGACCAGGGGCTCATGCCGCCGCCGCTTGGCATCATGGCTTTCAAGAACGAAGAAGCCGGCAACGACTACGGCCCCCTTATGGCGGCATCAACCCTCGTCGTCGCTCCCCTCATCATCGCATTCCTCTCCGCCCAACGATGGTTCGTCGAAGGCCTCACAGGCGGAGCGGTGAAGTGACCTCCAAAAATAGGACAGCTACAATGAAACTGACTCGCCGAGTTTTCGCTAAAATAATCGCTGTTGGTCTCGCCACAGCTCCAGCGATTTCCATTCTCTCCGCAACCGAAGCATCGGCGGAGACAATCACACTGAAGATTTCCCATGCTTGGCCAAATCGAACAGAGTTCCTGGATAAAATGCAGGCCAGCTTCAACGCGACGCATGACGACGTGCAGATCGAGTATGTTGCTGCAGGAGACAACTGGCAGCCGCTTTTTCAATCGACGCTGCGGGATTCGCTCGTCGGGCAACTTCCCGATATCACTCATCAGCTGATCAACTATACCGGGCTTTTTACCGCCAAAAACATCGCACAGCCGATTGACGCGATACCTGGAGGCCAAGCTTTCATTTCGTCCTCGGGCGTCTCAAGTGCTCTTGTTGAGGCTGCATCGGTGAACGGACACGTCTATGCCGTACCCTACGGCCTCACCATCCCCGTTGTCTTCTACAACATGAGCCTGCTCAAGAAAGCGGGTTGGAAGCAAGAGCGTTCACCGCAAACCTGGGAAGAGATCATTGATGCCGCGGCGAAGGTCGCGGCCCTCGGCGGCAATATCAATGGTGGTTACTTGGAGTTCGAAGCGTCTAACAATTGGATGTATCAGAACGTGCTGACCGGAGTTGGTGGTTCCATGGGCGACAAAGACAGCGCCATAGGATTCGACAATGAGACCGGCGTAGAAGCTATGACGATCATCCGAGATTTCGCCAAGGCTGCGAATACTTCAGCGATGACGACGAACCAAGCGCGCCAAGCGTTCAATGCAGGAACAATGGGCATTCTGTTTCGTTCGGCAAGCGGCATTCCTTCAATTATGGAGGCTGCCCAAGCTAATAACTTCCAACTCGAGATCGGCTCCTTCCCGGTCGTTTCCGGTAAAGGCAAGCTCTCGGCGGTTTCTCACGGAATGTTCGTTCTCACCAAAGATCCCATTCGCCAAAAAGCTGCTCTTCGGTATCTCGAATGGGCTTACGGCTCCGAAGGCCAGGCGTTACAAACTCAACACGCTGGCTACCTTCCGGCCAATTCCAAGGCATTCGGCGAAAGTGATTTGTTTGCTGACTACAACAAGTCCAATCCTTACGCTCGTAACCTGATCGCGTCATTGTCGAATGCCGGAGACTGGCACACCTATCCGGTCGACAACACTGACCAGATCTTTGACGCCCAGATCGAAGTCGTTCGAAGGGTGATCACCGGCAAGACAGACCCCGCAGCGGCCGTCGCCGAAATGTCAACCGCCACTCAGAAATTTCTGAAGTGAACCCGTAGGGGCCAGTAGGCAATTGCCCTGGCCCCTTGTTCCCCCGGCAACGAAGCTCTTCGAACCGGTGCTTGCTGCGCGGGTACCATATTCAAATTCAACCAATGCATTGCACGAGGCCATCATGAACACTGCCATAGGAACACCTCAAATCGAACCACAGAAACCGGCGAGCTCTTCGCTGCCTCCTGTTCCCATGACGGGTAACCTTCCGCCGCGTGTCCCCGATGTCTTCGATCCCGAGTATCGCTCGGCGATGAAGAATGTCCTCGAAGCAAGGCAGCCGATGGACTGGATCGGTGTCCATCAATTCCTGGGTTTTCCCGAGGATCGTGTGGCCGGCGCCAAGTTCGTTACGCGCCGCCTTTCCGTGGCTCCTGATCCGGACAGGGTTGTTCTGTCCCACTCGACGCAGGCAATTTTGACCGTGCTTTGCGGTGCGCTCGTAGGAACGAGTGGCGTTCTGGCAGTCGAGGAATTGACCTATCCCGCTATGGCGAAATTTGCGAAGCAGATGGGCTTCAACCTGGTAGGCGTAAAACTAGACGAGGAAGGTATCGTACCGGACGCGTTCGAGAAAGTGTGTGAACAGCATAAGCCGCAAGCGCTCTATACTTTGCCCACGTTGCAGAATCCAACGACTGCTTTGATGGGCTTGGAGCGCCGGAAGGAAATCGTCGCGATTGCGAGAAAGCATGGCGTCGCCATACTTGAGGACGACATTTACGCGCTCCTGCCAAAGGATCTGCCGCCACCACTCGCCGAACTGGCGCCAGAGATCACCTATTATATGCTTGGCACGGCCAAATCGATCGGAGCGGGTCTGAAGGCAGCCTATCTAGTCACGCCCAAAGAAACTGATCCGGCTCGCTTGTTTTGGCCCGGGAGCGGCATGACCTACTGGATGATCGCACCCGCCAATGCCGGCGTTGCGACGGAACTGATTCATAATGGCGGTGCTGATAGGATCATTTCTGCTGTCCGCGATGAAACCCGCGCACGGCAAAAAATGGTGGCACAAACGCTGCAAGGTGCCAGCCTTCGGTGCGCACCGGAATGCTTGCATGTGTGGATGGACGTTCCGGCCAACAGAGAACTCTCTGATTTTGTTGAAGACTGTAAACGCCGAGGTGCGGAAGTCGGCCCCGCGACTACGTTTCTAATCGCCGGCGGTTCCGCTCCCCATCGCATCAGATTTGGAACTGGCAAGGCAAGAGATCGGGAGGTGCTTCAACGCGGTCTGGATGCAATTTCTGGCGCCTTCTTCCGTTGAAAATCGCTACGCCGCAATCACTTGTTGGGATCAAACTATGACACTACCTGAATTCGCATACTTCAATGGAAAAATTGTTCCCTGGAACGACACAAAAGTACATGTATTCTCGCCAGTTGCGAAATACGGCATTGGAATCTTCGAAGGGATTCGAGGATACTGGAATCCTGCCGAAGAGCAGATCTATTTGTTCCGTCTCAGGGACCACCTCGAGCGCTACGCCTTTTCGCAAAAGGCCATGCGTTTCGATGCCGGTCCTTCGGATGGAGAATTGACGCAGGCGCTGATCGACCTCTGCCGAGCTAATCAGTTTCGAACCACCGTACATATTCGCATGATGGCTTTCATCGATGAGATGGGCGAGATGGGTGCAACCGGTCCTGTGGGCACCGCCATCACAGCGCTACCGAGAGCAACGACTAAACAGGTTAGCGCGGGCGCTTCAGCCCAGATCAGTTCGTGGATGCGAATGCCCGACAACGTCATGCCGGCGAGGATCAAATGCAACGCCAACTACCACAACTCGCGTTTGGCGGTGATGCAGGCCCAGCGTGATGGTTACGATGTGGCACTTCTCCTGAACTCTAGGGGTAAGCTCTCCGAGGCGCCCGCTATGTGCGTATTCATGGTGCGTCACGGCCAGCTGATCACACCAGGCGCAACGAGTGACATTCTCGAATCAATCACTCGACAAACGGTGATGGAGATCGCCGAAGAATATCTGGGGCTGAAGACGGTCGAACGAGACGTAGATCGAACAGAACTCATACTGGCTGAAGAAGTCTTCTACTGCGGTACTGGTGCAGAGATCACTCCCGTAACTTCCGTCGATCGCATCGCTGTCGGTTCTGGTGAGCCCGGTGGGATCACCAGAAGACTACAGCACCTCTACCTCGATCTTGTCACCGGCGACAGCAAAGATCACCCTGAATGGAGAACGGCGATCTATTGAGCGAATGTCGAGCGCATTCTGTTTAATAAGTCAATGGATTGCGCCCGGAGCCTCGGTTTTAAAGTTCGGCGCGTGCACGGCTGAAAAACGAGGAACACGGTTCGCTCGGCGGCGGCAAATAGTTCTTTTAAGCATAGGAGCTAAAATGTCTCTTTCCAAGATTTGGACAGATATTGATCTGGACGGTGAAGGAAAAAGCTGCGGATATTTTCGCCTGCCGCTCGCGCTACACGACAGGTCTGGAGACGACGTGGGCTATAGCCACGAACCGATTCCCGTTGCGACGATACGCAACGGTGATGGGCCGAGGGTCCTGCTTATGGCTGGCAACCACGGGAATGAATATGAGGGGCAGATCCTGCTGATGAAGCTGATCCGCCGCCTCGAACCTAACGACATCCGGGGACAGATCATCTTTTTGCCCGCCGCCAACGCGCCGGCGGTGCGCGCCGATGCCCGGATATCGCCACTCGACGACGGCAATCTAAACCGCCATTTTCCGGGCGACTCGAATGGGCCACCAACGGCGATGATCGCGCATTTGATCGAATCTGAAATTCTCCCGCGCGTAAAATACGCGTTCGATCTCCATTCCGGCAGCAGCAGCATGGAATACGTGCCATGCGGCGCGATCGCCCGCACTGACGATCCAGACCGGTTTAGCCACTCGCTGGCTTACCTCAAGGCGTTTGGAATGCCGACCAGCATGATCATCGAACACTCTACGGGCGGCGACGGTGCAATGATCGGTGCTTGCCGAAGGGCAGGTGTATTTCACATGTCCACAGAACTTGGCGGCGGTAGCACGGTGTCGCTTGACAATCTGGCGCTTGCCGAGCGCGGCCTTGAGAGGCTTCTGCATCACGTCGGCGTGCTATCTGAGCCGAACACCGCAGAGCCCGCGCCGGAGACGCGCATTGTTCATCGCGTCCCATCCCGGGATTATGTCTATTCCGCTAGCACTCAATCAGGCCTATTCGAGCCACTCGTCAAGATCGGTGAAACGGTGACGGACGGGCAGATCGTAGGGCGCATCCACTACACTAATGCCCCGTGGCAGGCGCCGGAGCCGATCGTCTCCAGAAGCGAAGGCATCGTCATTTGCCGACGTATCCCGGCGCGTACGGCGTTGGGCGATTGTATTTTCACCCTCGCCCGCGATCTGTCGTCACAACCGCAATCGCTTGCGACCATGCTGTGATGCCATTGCAGTAGTCCCGAAGCACAAGAACCGTCCTACCCTCCATTGCCGTAACCGAGAAAAGCAATGACAAAAGGTCCAAGACTAAATTCCGAAATGGCCGAGACGAAAGCCAGGTACGAAGCCCTTCAACTTTCCGATGGCGGCGCCCCCAAGAGCCTTGCTGAAAACCGGGCGCAGCAGGCCAGGCTGCTACAACACTGGTGCGAAGGGGCTCCGGAGATCGCTGGGAACGTCGACCTGATCGTACCCACGAGGCACGGGCCCATTGAGGCAAGACTGTCTGTCCCCAACAACGCCGAAAGCGGACCTGTCGCCATTTTTCTGCATGGCGGCGGATGGGCTAGAGGTTCTACGGCCAATGGAGAGTGGGCTTGTCAGGCTGTCGCCCACGAGGCGGGGCTGCGGGTTCTTTCCCTCAACTACAGTCTGCGCCTGAAAACCCCTTTCCTACGGCGCTCGACGAAATTCAGGATGTGATGGACTGGTGCTGGGGGCCGGGTGAGGCGTTGGGGATAGACGGATCGCGCATAGTTCTCTTCGGAGCGTCTGCCGGCGGTAATCTCTCGCTGGCCTCCGCGCTGATCTGCCGGGATACAGGCAAGCCGATGCCAAAAGCGCTCGGATTGATCTACGGGGTCTTCGGCAACGACTTTGAAACGGAGAGTTACAAGGAATTCGGACCAGGACAGTTCGGACTTTCGCTGGCACGCATGAAAGAATATTTCGAGTGGTATGTTCCGACCGGAGTGGACATCAATCATCCCTATATCACACCCATGAATGCCGATCTGAAGGGTATGCCGCCTTCTTGGATCGGCTTTGGCGCTCTTGACGTTCTCAGAGACGATTCCATCGGGATCAACGAACGGCTGCGGGGCGCCGGTATTGAAACGCGGTTTCGAAATTATGACGATTTGCCGCACGGCTTTGCGACCTATCCAAGGACGGTTGCCCGCTCCAGAGAGGCCTTGTCAGATCTTGCCGGGTTCTTGTGCGAGAGGGCATTCTGATGCACGGCCAGAATCCAGAAATAATACAAAGTGCTTCGTCTTTGGCCATATTCGATATGACGGGAAACCTGCCGCCACCCGTTCCGCACGTGTTCGAAAGCGAATACCGCTGGGCAATGCAGGAAGTGCTCAATCGTGACGATCTGGCCAGCCTGTTCGCTTCCCACAGTTTCAATGGAACCGAGCGGGATCGCGCGGCAGGGGCGGAGTTTGTTTCCCGTCGGCTGACCGAGGCGCCCGATCCGGACCAGATCGTCATCACAAGCAGCACTCAGGTTGCCCTGCTGAGCCTCATTCTCGGGATTGTCGGAGTTGGGGGGCGACTGGTGGTCGATCACGTTACCTACCCATCGATCGGCCAGTTCGCCTCCTTCTTCGGCTATGAGGTGATCCCACTGCCGATAGATGCGGAGGGTATGGAGCCGGAAGCCTTCCGGGACGCCTGCAGGACCCATTCGCCGAAGGCGGTGTATTCGACACCCACCTTGCAAAATCCTACGACAGGCATCATGAGCCTGGAACGCCGACAGGAAATTGCTAATATCGCACGCGAGTACGGTGTTACCATCATCGAGGACGATATCTATTCGCTGCTTCCTACCGATCAGCCGCCACCGCTTTCGGCATTCGCTCCGGAAATCTCCTGGTATGTTCTGGGGACCACAAAGGGCGTCGCCGCAGGGCTGAAGACCTGTTACGTCGTGGCGCCGTCTGCCCAGGAGGCCAAAGCGCGGTTCTGGCCTGGCGTTCGCGCCACCTATTGGATGTGCGCTCCTGCAAACGTTACCGCAGTTACCCGACTGATCGAAAGCGGACGTATCGAACAAATCATCTCTGCTGTGCGCGATGAGACGCGAAAGCGCCAGGCAATGGTGGCCGAGTTTCTGGCGGGCACTGGTTTCAGGGCCAAGCGCGAGGGCCTGCACGTCTGGCTACCCCTTCCGGCAAGGGTTGCGGGCCGCCGATTTGTCAAGGAGTTGGAACTGCTGGGTACAAGGATCGCGCCGGGCGAGCTCTATGCTGTTGGCGATGCCGCACCGCCAAATGGTGTTCGGTTCGGTACCGGCAAACCCGCGTCCGTCGATGACTTGCGGATGCGCGTCGAGCAGATCAGAGCCACGTACGAGCAACTGATGGGTGATCGGTGATTGGTTCTAGTTTCAAGTCGCCCATCGAGATGGCGTTTAGGCAAAGCCGGAACGCCGCTGCCATTAACAACAGCAAGCGCGATAGGAACGATCATGACGCCGGGCTCCCACTGCAAATTCCTCATCGTCAGCTTCGATGGCCTTCGGCCGGACCTCGTCTCCCCGGAGTTGACGCCGAATCTGTGCCGTTTGCAGTCGCTTGGCGTAACGCTATCGAACCATCGGACGATCTATCCCAGCGAAACCCGTTCCGCATTCCCAAGCCTCGTCACCGGCACCTCCACCGGTCGGCACGGCATGGTCGGCAACAAGTATGTCGACCGTTCGGTTGCGCCACCGCGCTACGTCGATACTTCAAACGCCGTGCTCCTGCGCAAGCTCGACCTTGAAAGCGGTGGCCGCCTGATGTCAGTGCCAACACTTGGCGAGATCCTCGCATCGGTAGGGCAAAGCCTTGCCGTGCTGGCCACTAACACGCCTGGCACAACACGCTTCTTCCACCACAAGGCCGAGGATTTCGGGCATGTTCGACTCTCGGGACATTTTCCCGAGGCCTGCACACCCGACAATGTGTTGGTGGAAGCTGAAGCAGTTGTAGGGCCGCTGCTGCCGGCGCCGCCGGAAGTCCAGCCTGATACGGCTGGACAGGAGTGGATCACCTCGGTCCTTCTCAAGGTTGTCTGGCCGAAATATCGACCAGATGTCACGATCCTATCTTATGGTGAGCCTGATATCACCTCCCACTTCCACGGCACAGGTGCTGAGGCGACGCGCGACATCATCGCGCATTGTGACCTTCAGTTCGGCCGTGTGCTTGACTGGTGGGAAGCGGAAGGGCGCACCGAGGGTGTGCAGATTATTGCGATCTCGGATCACGGGCACATCACCGGCCATACTCGGGCTTCAGTGATCGACAGCCTGCGTGAAGCCGGCTTCCGTCCCGGTATAGCACCCGCGCCGGGTGTCGATGTCGCTGCTGTACCGGGACAGGTCGGCGCACTCTATCTCGCCGAGCCCACTGACGCACAGATTACGCGACTGGTGGCGACGATCACCAGCCAGCCGTGGTGTGGACCGGTTTTCACCCGCCCGAAGAACGAGACCCAGGGTATCGCGCCGGGGAGCCTTGGTAGTCATCTGGTCTTCGCCAATCATCCTCGCGCGCCCGACATTTCCTTCTCGTTCCGGGCAGATGATAGCGTCGATCCGTTTGGCCTCACCGGCGGGACGTTCTATGACAACGACCGCCCCGAGGGACTTGGCGTTCACGGCGGCTTGCATCCAAAAGAACTCGCGGCCATCGGCATTGTCGCCGGGTCGGCTTTTTCCGAGCCGGGCTCTGCCTGTGGTATCCCTTCGGGTATCTGCGATTTCGCGCCGACGATTCTGCACCTTCTCCGGATTGCTCCGCCGGACGCAATGAGCGGGCGTGTGCTGCAAGAGGTTTTGGGACATGCGCCGGGGGCGATCCCAGACGTTCGGAACGAGGCCTTCGAAGCACGCCTCGGCAGTTTTCAACAGGTTCTGCGACGCGTTCAAGTTGGAACCGCTACCTATGTGGAGGGCGCCATAATTAACGGGTGACGTGATCGTTGATGGCTGGCGCCTCCCAGCTGGAACTCTGTTCGCGGTCTTTGATAGCCACAGGTGACGACTAACAGGTGATTGTCGTCATTTTGCAAGGCAGGCGTCTGAAGCGTCGTTAAAGCCCAGCTTTTATGCGACAAACCCTGTCCGATTGTCGCAATGTACGAGAACGTCTAGTTCAAGGTTTATCGTTTATGCTGATTGGCTACATGCGTGTTTCATCTGCCGACGAACGTCAGTCGGTCAACTAATCGCCGCTGGCGTCGACGAACGTCATCTGCATCAGGATAGAGCCTCCGGCGCTCGCGACGATCCACCGGGCCTGAAGGCCTGTTTGGGGGACCTGCGGTCCGGCGACGTGTTGGTGGTGTGGAAGCTCGACCGCCTCGGCTGCTCCCTGTCACACCTCATCCGAATCGTTTATGAAATGAAGGAGCGCGGTGTCGCCTTCCGTTCGCTGACCGAGCAGATAGACGACAACAGCACCTCTTGCGTTACAGTTTTTTCATGACGAACACATTGCAATGGAGGCCAAACCGACGAAAGCAAGGTGAACGAGCGAGCATTCCTGCGGTAACGCCCGATCATTCAGGCTTTGCGGCCACAACGGCGATCTCGACCAGGGTTCCGGGTGACAAAACCGTACCCATGCAGGCCCTTTGCGGCCAGTGGTCGGGATTGTCACCGACCCATTGCCTCCATGCGACGTCGAAATCCGCTTTGCCATCCAGATCAGACAAAAAGACATTAACGGAAAGCAGGTAGCGCTTATCCGTTCCGAATTGGGCAAGCATTCTCTCGATCTTTTCAAAGCTTGCCCCGATCTGACCCTTGAGATCGAGGGTTTTGTCGAGCGCCGTCGCTACCGTCCAGACCAAGCCGCTATAACACGACGCCGAACTTCTGCCGGGAGCAACGCCCGGTGCACGTTCTATGGGAAACTCAACGGTCATGATTCCCTTCCAAGCGTGAAGTCTTATTGACGAGTTACGTTGGGCGATTGCCTCTGTCAACACAATGAAAATGTTTCCTGGGAATATATATTCGCATATATTCACCACTCATCTTGCATTTATGGCGTGTTTCAAAGAACATCAATCATCGATATTTTGTGACAGATTGACCAAACAGCCAAGTTGAGAGGGTAAATCGATTCCCACGCTGGCAATGCTTTAGCGGCCGTCCGACGTGTTCACGCACTATTTTTTGCAACGAGGAGATTGTCCTTGCTCAAACGCAAGCTGAACCGATGACGAATTGCAATCAACACGAGACCGATGTGCTCATTGTCGGCGGCGGGGTCGTCGGAGCCAGCATCGCCTATGGTTTGGCAGCTGAGGGCGCACGCGTCGGGATCCTCGATGCCGAGGATTCCGATTTCAGCGCCAGCCTTGGCAATTTCGGAATGATTTCGATCTCCAACAAGGGCTTCAACAATCTTGCGTACTTTCGGCTCTCATGCGCGTCGAGCCGGCTGTGGCCGGAATTCGCCGATACCCTGAGAGAGCAGACCGGGATCGATCCGGCCTTCGACCTCAAAGGGAAGATCTATCTCTCGGTCGGAGATGCGGAATTCGCGGCCCATGCCGAGAAAGTCGCTGAATATGCCCGACGCGTCGGCGCGGATTATCGGCATGACATTCTCAATCGAGCCGATCTTCAACACATGCTCGGGAAAGTGCGACTCGGTGAGCGCGTGGCCGGCGGTTCCTTCAGCCCGCTTGACGGGCTTGCTGAGCCACTGAGGCTTTATTCGGGCCTTCTGAACGCCATCCAACGTCATGGGGGATGGATCCTTCGTGATCACCGCGTCGGCCGCATTCAGCACCAAAGAGGTATCTTCACCGTCGAAGGCCAGTGGGGCTCGTTTTCGGCCCCGAGACTGGTGATCGCCGCGGGGTTGGGAACGCCGGACTTGGCGTCACAAGTTGGCATTTCGGTCAAAGTGCGACCGCAGCGGGGTCAGATGATGGTCACCGAACGCGTAGAGCAGTCCTTCCCTTATCCGGTCAGCGGGCTTTTGCGCCAGAATCCGGAGGGAACGATCATGATTGGCGTTTCCACCGAAGAGGTTGGATATGATGACCGCACCACCGTCTCTGTCCTGAAGTCATTGGCGATGAAAGCCGAAGAACGCCTGCCAGCTCTCCGTTCGGTGCAAATCAATCGGTGCTGGGCCGCCTTGCGGCCGAGAACAGAGGACGGATACCCGGTCTATCAAGAGTCGCGTGAATACCCGGGCGCATTCGTCATCACCTGTCATAGCGGGATCACGCTGGCAGCTCTTCACGAGCGCCTGCTGCCAAAGTGGATTCTGGGTGGGCGAAAAGATGCGTTGCTGGAGCCCTTCGGGTTAGGGAGGCTGCAAAATGCGTCCGCCACATGATCTGCCCGAACCATCTCTTAAAGTTTCTTTCCAGTTCGACGACCAGGCAATCGAGGCGTGCGAAGGCGAAACAGTTGCGACGGCTCTTCTGGCTTCGGGTGTGATGATCACCGGCATGCGGACGAGCGGTCGCACTCGGGGACCATATTGTCTCATTGGCATCTGTCACGAGTGTCTGGTTGAGATAGACGGGCTTGCTAATCATCGGGCGTGCATCACAACAGTGCGGCAACACATGAAGGTCCGTCGGCAGACGGGACTCCGCCGCCTGACGGAAGAGGACGGATCACGTGAGCCATGATGTCGTGATCATTGGCGCCGGACCTGCCGGAATGGCAGCAGCCATTCAGGCCTCGAGCTTTGGACTGAAGGCACTCGTTTTGGACGAGCAGCCGGCTCCCGGCGGGCAGCGGTTCCGCGCGATTGAACTGCAATATCAGCGCCTTCGCACTGCAGGAAACGACCTTCCCGCATCAGAGCAAAATGGTCTTGACCTCACACGCCGGTTTCGAGAGAGCGAAACTCGTTTTCTCGATCAGGCTTCGGTATGGGATATCTCACCCGGCGGGCGGCAGATTAGCTATCTTCGTCATGACCAGAGCTTCACGATCCCGGCGAACGCCGTGGTTGCTGCTCCAGGCGCCTATGAGAGGCCTGTTCCGTTGGAAGGGTGGCACTTGCCCGGGGTGATGAGCGCCGGCGCAGCGCAAACGATGTTGAAAATGTCCGGACACCCGGTGACGGGTCGGATCGTGCTGCTCGGCTGCGGGCCCCTGCTTCTTCTGACCGCCCGGCAATTGGCCAATGCCGGTGCGAATGTCGTTGGCTTACTTCAAACGACAGGGCCTGCCGATTTCCTTCGCGCGATGCCTTATCTGCCCGCCGCCTTGAGGTCGACAACTTTGCTCAAACAAGGGTTGCAGTTGCTCACGCAAACCCCACCCGTGCCTAAAGTGTTTTCGCTGAGACAGGCGACGATCATCGGCGACAACCGCGTTGAGGGGGTGAAGTATCAAGCCCGGGGTGCCTCGGGGTTCATTGAATGCGATACTGTTCTGCTCCACTTCGGTGTGGTTCCTAATACTCAGCTTACCCGCCTTGCTAGTGTGGCCCATGGCTGGAATGATTCTCAGGAAAGCTGGCAACCCGTAGTAGACGAATGGCAGGAGACGTCCGCTGAAAACCTGATGGTCGCCGGCGACAGCGGAGGGATTCTCGGCGACGAGGCGGCAGAGATGTCTGGCCGGTTGAGCATTCTTCGGATTGCCCATCGGTTGGGCCGGATCTCCGATCAATCACTCAGCACGCTGGCCGCGCCGCTACAAAGCGGGATTAAGCGACTTGCCGCTGCACGGGCATTTATCGATACGATTTTTCGTACACCAGAAACGATGTTGATACCGAGCGGCGACACGATCGTTTGCCGGTGTGAGGAAGTCACAGCCGCCCAAATTGCCGAAGCCAACGCATGCGGAGCGTCGGGTCTTCGGCACCTCAAGGTCCAAACCCGTGTTGGCATGGGGCCTTGCCGTGCTCAAATGTGCTCAATGGCAGCTACTGCAATGATCGCGCCAAAAATGCGACGTGGACAATCCCCGCCTCGACCGGCAACGGTGCGTCCGCCCATTCGTCCGTTGACACTCGGCCAACTTGCCGACGCCGTTGTTGAAACGTGATCTTGCCAAACCTAACAACTCGTCGCGCTGCGCTGGATAGAGGCCGCTCCTAATTTGATCGAGAAAGTGAATGGGATATATGCGACCTGAGCGCGTGACATTGAGAACCGACGCCTGATCGAAATACCGGATTGGGTGTCAGGTAGAGGAATTGCAGACAAGGGGCTCTCAAATCGCAATACCTGCGGATTCTGCCCTGCCAGGTTGTCGAAACAGAAGCTGGCCTGGAGGTTTGGCCGTGAGGCTGCGGGCAATCCGGCAATCGTGAACCAACGCGCTGGCTTTGCTGCAACGGAGATTGCGGCGCTCTTGTTACCGATCGGGCGGCCATCGATCGCGCCTGAGAAGCTTCTGCGTGCGATGCTTTTGCAAGCCTTCTACGGGTCGGAAAAAGAACTGTTCCCCAGACACGCTAGAGTCAAACGGATCGTGAACGTTCGTCGCGAACCCGCATGATGGTCTGCCGGCTGGTGGTGAATTTCCTGGCGATGGCCGAAACGCTCATCCCTGCCGCGAGATCGTTGCGTACATCCTGCTTTTGTGTTTCGTTGAGCGTCGAGGGGCGGCCGGGGCCGCTTCGCCCTTGTTGAGGCCGGCCTGGCATCGCCGGCGCAATGCCGGGCTCGAATACCACTCGATCATGAACAGCGTTCGCTCGATGCGGCCGAGTTCGCGGAGTGGTTTGGCCAAGTCGCTGGATTTCGATGAGGCAGACAACCTTTTAAGGATCGTTGAGGGAGAGACAGTGCGCGTCGTGATTGACGCGGCCAGGCCAATAGATCGTCCCAGTGCTCCAGAATGAGAGCAGTGTTGATCGGTGCACCGATGTGGCTTGCCAGCGCCGGATAGGCATCGGCCTTCTCAAAGGCGTGGAATTTCCGGTCCTTGATATTGCGCAGCCGGGGCGCGAAGCGCTTGCCGATCAGGGCGAACAGCGCAAAGACATGATCGCTGGCGCCACCGGTATCGGTGAACAGCTCCTCGATCTCCAGGATCGTGTCGTGGTTGAACAGGCCGTCGAGGACATAGACGGCCTCGCTCTCGGTCGGGCTGATCGGCAGAATGCTGAAGTAGCCGTATTGATCGGAAAGCCCGCTGTAGAATTTCGTCCCCGGCTCGCTGCCATAGTGCAGGTTGATGTCGCTGCGCTTGGCAGCGCGGTAGCTGGCCCGGAAGAACTGCCCGTCCGGTGACGCTGTCGTCCCGTCTCCCCAGAGTTGGGAATGGGGATGGTGCGTATGAGCGTCGGTCACGCTGGCCTGCGCAGCGCGATAGGTTTCGGAGCGGGCGTGGAAGCTGCGCATCCAGCCGATTTGATGGGCGCTGATGCCTTTCGAGGCCCCTGCCATGCGTTTCGGGGCCGAGATTGGTGGCATCTGCGAGCACGCCGGCCAGCATGGCGGATATATTCTGCGGCGCATCTCCCGTCCGGACATGCGTGAACTGATCGGCGAATCCGGTCCATTCATGCACCTCCCGGAGCAGATCAGGGACTTCGACCAGTGGATACGTTTCGCTGATTTCGGCATTGAGAGCTTCAGCCGCGGCGGGAACGTCGCTTACCCGGGGCGTCACGATCAGCGTTCCGTTCTCCATCCTCACGCCCTTGAGCTTTCCGTAGCGGGCGCGCCAGGCCAGCCGCTTCAGGTTGAAGTCCATCATCTGCCGGATCTCGGCCAGCCAAGCCGCACCGTCGCGCGGCACGCCGAGACCCAGTTTGTCTTCTTCCTTGAGTGCGACGAAGGCCGGCTTCGGCATCAGATTTTCATCGATCGGCCGGAATGAGCGGCTGCCCTCGACCCAGACATCTCCTGAGCGCAGCCGATCACGCAATAGAGCAAGCGTCGCGATCTCATAAAGCCGCCGATCCGGCTTTTCGTCTTCGAAGATCAGTTCGCGCTCCGATTTTGCCAGATGGGCGACCGGAACGCGAACGGGTAACACGCGACGTCCGTCCGCATAGAGCATTTTCAAGGTGGCGACGGCAGCGAGCAGCGGATCGTGCCGCCGCCGCGAGTGAAAGGTGAGGTACTGTCACATTGATTGAGCGGTAAGGAAATTGAGGTAGCAGCGCACCCATGACCGTGAGTGCACGGACCTAGAAGAACGACCGCTATCCGATCGAAATCGTAGCCCGTGCTGTCTGGCTCTATTTTCGCTTTCATCTGAGCCTGCGCGATGTCGAGGAAATGCTGCTCGATTTCGGGATCGTCGTTTCCGACGAGACCATCCGCCGATGGCGGCGAAAGCATGGCCTTGATTATGCGCGCCGCATACGCCGCAAGGCGCCGACGAAAGGCGATGTCTGGCACCTCGATGAAGTCGTGATGCGCATCAACGGTCAGAAATGCTGGTTGTGGAGAGCGGTTGATCAGGACGGATATGTGCTCGACGAGTCGTCCAGACGCGCCGTAACACCCAGGCGGCCAAGCGCCTGCTGACGCGACTTCTGAAGAAGCAGGGCATGCCGCCAAAGCGTATGATCACCGACAAATTGCGCTCCTCCGGGGCGGCCAAACGCCAGGTCATGGCGAACGTGGAACACCGCTCGCATAAAGGCTTGAACAACCGGGCGGAGAATTCTCACCTGCCGTTGAGAAATCGGGAGCGAACGCGACAGGGTTTCTTGTCGGTTGGCTCATTGCAACATTTCGTGTCGATCTTCTCCGCCGTCCGAAACCTCTTCGTCCCATCCCAGACCAACCGCTCCGCAGCACAAATTCGAACCCATCGACGCCAGGCAATGGCCGCGTGGCAAGCCGTGAGTGCACGGCCTGCCTGAAAAGCGCAGGCTCGGCCTCACCTGGCCACATTCAAACAACGTGACAACGCCCCACCGGGAAATACGGTACGTCTGGCGCGGCCCCAGCCGGTTGACAGACATTCGCCTCGGAACCGAAATAGCAGCGACACTCAGATGTGGGTAATTGCAAGGTTGACCGTGGGGATACGCTTTCCCGGGCGGGACCGAATTAACATATGTGGACGTCATTGAGGGCCCTTGTTCCAAAGCCCGGGTTGCGCGGACGTACGGGATAACAGTGAAGGCGCCTGGCGCGTGCTTCCTGTGCGAAGGCCCCGACGGCATGGCTTCGTTCGTCGACCCCGGAGCGGATCGCCGAGGAAATGTCACTGCGCCCCCACTAAGAGGGAAACAAACACCAAGAATCCAATGAGGCTGACGAAAGGCCTGCTCCGAGGAGCCAGTAAGTTTGTTATCGGCAACGTGCTTGTTGACCGTTGACTAGCACAGGCAATTGATTTACGTCGTGACGAAATAGAAACGCTATGCACCATAAAACACGTCGGGAGGTTCTTTATGCCACGGTAGTCCTCCCCGCGAATAAGGGGCTTCAAAAGTAGAATTTTCTCGGCAAGATGCTCGAGGAGATTTTGATGAAGAAGAGCCGATTTACCGAAGCCCAAATCATGGCTGTGTTGCGCCAGGCGGAAGGCGGTGTCCCCGTACCTGAGCTTTGCCGGGAGCATGGCATCAGCAGTGCCAGTTTTTACAAGTGGCGGGCAAAGTATGGGGGCATGGACGCCTCGATGATGAGCCAGATGAAGGCTCTTGAGGACGAGAACCGTCGATTGAAGCGGATGTATGCCGACTTGAGCATGCAAGCCGATCTGCTGAAGGAGGCTCTCGGAAAAAAATGACGCGGCCATCTCAGCGCCGAGAGCTGGCCGAGAAAGCAGTGGCGCAACGCGGTGTAAGTATCGCGCTGGCATGCAGGACATTTGGCGTCAGCGAGACGTGTTATCGGTATGGTCCCCAACGTAATTTCGACAACGATCAGATCGCCGATCTGCTGCTTGGGCTTGTGAAGGTGAAGAAGACCTGGGGATTCGGTCTCTGCTTCCTGTATATGCGCAATGTCCAGGGCCATCGCTGGAACCACAAACGCGTCTACCGCATCTACCGGGAGCTTGAGCTGAACCTCAGGATCAAGCCCCGGCGGCGACTGAAGCGCGAGAAGCCAGAGGAACTGGCGGTGCCCGAAGCGCCGAACATGATCTGGTCGATGGACTTCATGGCGGATCGCTTGGCGGACGGTCGCCAGTTCAGGCTTCTGAACGTGTTGGACGACTTCAACCGAGAGGGACTGGGGATCGAGGTTGACTTCTCACTTCCTGCCGAGCGGGTCGTGCGCAGCCTCAACCAGATCATCGAATGGCGGGGCAAGCCGCTGGCAATCAGGGTTGATAATGGCCCTGAATATGTCAGTTCGAAACTGGTCGAATGGGCAGAGACCCAAGGCATCGCATTGAACTACATCCAGCCCGGCAAGCCTCAGCAGAACGCCTATGTCGAGCGCTATAACCGAACTGTCCGGCATGAATGGCTCGATCTGTATATTTTTGACAGCATAACGGAGGTGCAGGAGATCGCCACGAAGTGGCTTTGGACGTATAACCACGAACGGCCCAACATGGGCATTGGCGGCATCACACCCGCTCAGAAACTGAAAATGGCCGCGTGAATTCTACCGCTGAACCCCGCTAAAACGGGGAGGACTACCCCACGATCTGCGAACCCGCCGTATGAAAAGGAGACAAAGTCGGAGCGCATTCAGCGCAATGGCAAAGAACTCTGGGATTGCATACGCGCGCGGGGCACAACTGCCAGATTATCCGTTTCCGGACCACATGACCTTGCGCTTGTTCTCCTTGGGCGAGGTTGCCTGATTCTCGGTGTGTCGGGCAGTTATCTGCGCCAGTTGTCGATTGATGGGCTGGGGCCAACACCGGAGCTAGGGACCGCAGGACGACGCTCCTATACGCTTCGACAGATCAACGAACTCCGTACTTATCTCGCTTTGGCCCGTCCGAAAGAGGCTTTGAAGTTTTGCCCGCGCAGGCGCGAGGGTGAGAAACTACAGATCATCTCAGTAGCCGACGGCCCCGCGAGAACCACTACATCGTTATATCTGACTCAGGGCCTTGCACTTCAAGGATTCCGCGTTCTCGCTGTAGATCTCGATCCCAAGGGCTCATTGTCGGAAATGTACGGTTATTTCACGGCTACCTTGCCCGTCCACAATGCGAGCATGTATGCCGCGATACGCTATGGAGGAGAATTTACACGCCAACGCCGGGAGTGGGGCTGCAGCTCAAGCTTCTTTGAATAACAGAACCCATGCTCCGAGAAGAAGGCATGTATAAGCAGCACGAAGATAAACCAGGATGGGCCCGGTCCAAGGCCAATAAAGCCTATAAAGGATTGAAGAAGCTTGTTGTCGATTTTCAGGTGCCCCCTGATACGCGGCTCGATCCGAGTGTAATCAGCGATCTCCTGGAAACGAGCGTTACCCCGGTGCGCGAGGCATTGATTCAGCTCGAAACCGAAAATTACATCGTGGGCTCTCCGCGCAATGGCTACTACACCAAGAAACTCTATACAAAGCAAATCTCGGATGAATATGGTGTTGCCAACACAATCCTCCAGCATGTTATTAGGGAAAACCTAGATGAGCATTCTAGGACGTGGCCGGTGCTTCCAACGATCCCCAGGTCTGACGACTATGACTTGTTCGGGCAGTTCCTCGAGGTATTTTATGAAGGGGTCGCAGAGGCTGGGAACAACGAAAGAATGCTGGACCTCGTTCATGAGTTCAACATTCGGACGAGATACGTTCGCTTTTTGGACTTGCAACGGCCGGAGCGTCTATCGTGTATCAGAGGTGAAATGAGCGAGCTTTTGGAGCTTATTGATAAGCGAAACAAGAATGGGGCGATCGCAAATGTTGATCGGCAATTGAGAGCGATAATTTACTGCGTTCCTGATCTTGTGCTGGAGGGTAATCTTCGTGCCGGGAATACGAAAGAGAGTTGGTTGCAGACCTTGTTGTTGATTTCAACTGAGAGCTGACCCGGCGTTTCCACCGAGATGTCGCTCTGGTACTGTCACATTGATTGAGCGTTAAGGAAATTGAGGTAGCGCACCCATGACCGCGAGTGCGCCGACCTACAAGAACCACCGCTATCCGATCGAAATCGTAGCCCGTGCTGTCTGGCTCTTACTTTCGTTTTAATCTGAGCCTGCGCGATGTCGAGGAAATGCTGCTCGATTTCGGGATCGTCGTTTCCTCCGAGACCATCCGCCGATGGTGGCGAAAGCATGGTCTTGATTATGCGCGCCGCATACGCCGCAAGGCGCCGACGAAAGGCGATGTCTGGCACCTCGATGACGTCGTGGTGCGCATCAACGGTCAGAAATGCTGGTTGTGGAGAGCGGTTGATCAGGACGGATATGTGCTCGACGAGATCGTCCAGACGCGCCGTAACACCCAGGCGGCCAAGCGCCTGCTGACGCGACTTCTGAAGAAGCACGGCCTGCCTGAAAAGCGCAGGCTCGGCCTCACCTGGCCACATTCAAACAACGTGACAACGCCAGCGGGTTTCAATGTTGAAGTTGGCGAAGCTTTCGACCCCGGTGGTCCTGATCGTAGAGACAGCTCCGAGCGATTCAACCAGCTGTGCCTCGAGGTCAGCGGCATTTTCCATGATGGCGCGCTGGTGCTTCCGATTCATCCCGTTGGGTATAGAGGGATGGAGGCCGCCACCCAGCAGGGGCCATACGGGGTAACGGCGAAGGTCGTGGCACGCTGGGTCGAGTGGTTCCTGTGCGGAGGCCCCGCCGACATGGGGGATTGTTCGCCCCGCCGAAGACGAGCCCACGCGGGACGCCGGAGCGGACCGGCGAAAAAATCTCGTCGCGCCCCCACTAAGAGGAAATAGACAACAATAATTCAATGAGGCTGACGAAAGAATGGAGCCGCAAGTTTGTTGGCGCGACAAAGTGCTTGTTGACAGGCACAGATATGTGTAAACCGTGACAGTATAAACACGTCATACACGAGAAACGCCGTCACAAGGCCACCTATGCCACACTCTGCGAATCCAACCTTTCAAATGGACACAACGTCGGAGCGCATTCAGCGCCATGGCAAAGAACTCTGGGATCGCCTAAGAGCGCGGGGCGCAGCTCCCGAAAAAATTCTCGACGACAGGCCCCTGCGCCCGTTCTCCTTGGGCGAGGTTGCCGAGATTCTCGGTGTGTCCGGCAGTTATCTGCGCCAGTTGTCAATTGATGGGCTGGGGCCAACACCGGAGTTAGGGACCGCAGGACGACGCTCCTATACGCTTCGACAGATCAACGAACTTCGTGCTTATCTCGCTTCGACCCGTCCGAAAGAGGCTTTGAAGTTTTGCCCGCGCAGGCGCGAGGGTGAGAAACTGCAGATCATCTCAGTAGCTGGCGGCCCCTCGACAACCACTACATCGTTATATCTGACTCAGGGCCTTGCACTTCAAGGATTCCGCGTTCTCGCTGTAGATCTCGATCCGAACGGCTCATTGTCGGAAATGTACGGCTATTTCACGGCTACCTTACCCGTCCACAATGCGAGCATGTATGCCGCGATACGCTATGATGACCGTCGGGTCAGTCTGAGCTCTATAATCCAAAAAACCCTTTTTGATGGTCTTGATTTCGTGCCGGGTTCTTCCGAGCTCGAGCAGTTCGAAGAGGAAAGTTCGCGGCGCTACCGCAGCAAGTGGGGGTACCCAGACGCTAGCATCAGAATGGTGGAAGCGCTCAAGCAAGTCGAGGAGGATTACGACGTCGTCGTTATCCACTGTGCACCTGAATGCGGCGGCTTCTTGACCGCGGGTGCGTTTGAAGCAGCCACCGGCGTGCTGGTGACGGCCCGCCCGCAATTGGCTGATATCGCGAAAACGACCATGTTCCTCAACTTTTTCTCTCATTTCGTTTCCTTGATCGAAAAGGCTGGGAGGTCGGTCAATTATGATTTCATCAAATTCTTGGTGACAAGGCACAACCCGCGTGACGTCTCAGAGCAGGAGGCAATCGCACTACTGCGGGCCTCCCTGGGGGATGATCTGTTGACTGCGACCGTCTGGGAATCGGACGCGATCCGGGAAGCGGGGCTCAAAAACCGATCGTTGTATGAGCTGTCAGCCGGAGATGTAGGCCGATCGGCGTACGAGCAAGCGATGGAAACACTGAATTCCACGAATGCGGAGGTAATGGACATCATATCCGAGGTTTGGGACCGTCCCCCGATGTATGTGATGAGGGCTTCGCGGACTGCAGGTAAGGCGAGCTCCTAATCCAGGGGACTTAGCAAAGTGAGCCGACGCGCGCAGCGCATGCGCTCGATCGAACCGGCTGAGCTCTTGAAGGAGGCCAACGCCATGGCGGAGGCGGGGACTACGAAGCAGACACTTTATGAGATCACGCTCTCGCAATTTGCGAGAGCGAATAACCTCGCCATAGAGTGCCCCCATCGTGTGAACGGTGAGATCGTATGTTTGATGCACAGAGCTTGGGGCCGGCCATGTCCAGAAAATGTCGCCTGACATGCGCTGAACGCAAGTCGACCACAAAAGCCGTCCGTTTGAGGGGGCTAAATGCACTCCGGACGCGGAGTTCAAAGAGCGCTACATGACGGTCTCGGCCATCGACGGGCGGGGGGCTGCAAGGCTTGGGATCCTGTCAGGGCGATAGTTGACTTTAGTGAGAAAGATCATGCCATTCTCACCTAATCGAGAAGGCGCAAGCAGTCTCGCCGTACGATGGCGAAGTGATTATAACCGGGCTGTCGGTCGACAACTGCGTGCTGGCATTGCTAACGCATCAGCAGCATTTGCACATGGTGCGCAGCGGCCAAGTTCCGTCGTCGAAGGCGATCAGGGAGATCCTGCGCTGGGGGGCATTACAGTGGCCAACCTGCCTTTCCGTTATGCCAACCAGGACGTGGAGATCGACGGGTGCACGGTCCTCCGCGGTGACGCCGTTCCATGGGGCGAATCGGGACGAAACGCAATCGGTCGCGGCGCCGGCAGGTTCGATGTCACATATGTTCGGCAGTCTTCGGCTCATCAGGTTCTGCACAATCGCGAAAGCAGCGCCCTCCAGGCGCCATGCGCGACCGGCTGGCTGCGCTTGGATGGTCGCACATCGAGACGGTAGATGACGACCTTGGTCGTTCGGCCGCCGGTGGTGTGACCCGCGCTGGATTTAACCGCATGGTGGCGGAAGTCTGCCTTGGAAAGGTCGGCGCCGTAGCCGCACGTGAGGTATCGCGCTTCGCCCGGAACAGTCGGGACTGGCAACAACTCATCGAAATGTGCCGTGTTGTCGATACTGTCCTGGTCGACCAGGAAACGGTCCATGCGCCCCGCCAGGGAACGAGCGCCTGCTCTTGGGTTTGAAGGGCAGCCTCAACGAGTATGAACTCGATCTCCTGCGTCAGCGTTCCCTTTCCGCCCGCTATGAGAAGGCTCGCCGCGGTGAACTCGTCGTCACTGTTCCGGTCGGCTTCGTAAAGGCCGGTGACAGGATCGAGAAGGATCCCGACCGACGCATCCAGGCAGCCATTGCACTCGTCTTCGACAAGTTTGCCGAACTCGGCAGTGCGCGGCAGGCTCTGCTATGGTTCCTCGAGCAAGGGCTGGACCTGCCGGTCAGGTACACCAACGGTGACGTCATCTGGCGCAGGCCAAATTATGCCACCATCCACCGGATGATTGCGAACCTGATCTACGGCGGAGCGTACGCTTATGGTAAGAGTCGCTCCGTGCCCCGATACGATGGCCGATCTGGAATTCGTCGCAAGACGCGTAATGAATGGTTGGCGCTGATCCCGGATGCACACGAAGGTTACGTCAGTTGGAAACGGGCGGAGGAGATCCGCAAGATGGTCAGCGACAACATGCCGGCCAGCCGCCATCACGGAGCGCCAAAACATGGTGACGCTCTGCTTGCCGGCCTTTTCCGTTGCAAGAGGTGCGGTCGGAAGCTGACGGTCCGGTACCCCGGAAACAAGCATAACATTCCGCGTTATTCCTGCTGGCGTGGTCTGCCCGACAATGGCGAGCCCCGCTGCATTGCTTTCGGCGGGTTACGGGTCGATGACGCAATCGAAGAGGCACTGCTCGGTGTAGTCGAACCAGGCGCCATTGCCGCCGCCGTCAAGAAGCAGCGGAATTGGCCAACCAACGCGACCAGGTTCAGGATGCCCTGCTGCGCGATCTGGAGGCAGCGCGCTATACAGCCGACCGGGCATTCCGGCAATACGACGTGGCGAATCCGGAGAACAGGCTGGCGCGCGTCGGCGAGATCGAGGCCAGAATTGCCAAATACCAGATGGCGACGCCGCAGCCAAATCCGATGTCCACATCGCAGATAGCCGCACTTGCGGGGAACCTTCGTGCTGTCTGGACAGCGCCATCGGCCGATGCAAGACTGAAGAAACGCATCGTGCGCACGCTCATCCATGAAGTGGTCGCTGATCTCGATGATGCCGCCTCCGAGATCGTCCTTGGTATCCAACGGGTTGGTGGTGTCCACACCAAGCAGCGCCTGCCAAAGCGGCGTCGAGGGTAACGAAACGCGACCCCGCACGACATAATTGAGGCCGTCCGGCAACTCGTCCTAATTGCCAATGACGACGTGATTGCCGGCGTCCTCAATCGCAATGGGCTGACGACTGGGAATGGCAATCGCTGGACACGTGAGCGGGTCACCGCGCTGAGATCATATCGCAAGATTCCGGTCTTGCGTCCCCAGATCGACGGGGTTGAGCCGTGGCTTAATCTCGGAGGTGCTTCGAAGCTGATCGGGTTCACGCCAATGACATTGCGTCTGGCGGCCGAGGCGGGCGAGATTGAGGGCGTCCATCCGTTGCCCGATGGCCCATGGATCTTCAGCCGTTCAAAACTTGCAGCCCGGAAGCACCCAGTGCATTATCGGTCGGCTTGCCTGGACGTGAGAAATCCAAGGTCACCCCTCGGCATAGGCCGAAAGGTCGAGATCACGTGACACAAGTTCCGTCCCCTCGTCGACACGGATCGTCTTCTAATAGCCGACGTTCCGGCACACCTGTTCCAAGGTTTGCACGACATCTTCAGCTCGATAGCTCTGGCGCGGATCAAGCACCGGCACATAGCGCGAGAAGGTGTCGACCACCGTCAAAACGCGCAGTTTCTTTCCGGTGGCGAGCTGATCGTGAACGAAGTCCAGCGCCCAGACATCATTCGCACCGACAGCCATTTGCCGATCCTCGCGAAGTTTGGCCTTTACCCGGCGCTTGGACGTCTTGTTCCGCAATTGCAGGCCCAAGTCCCTGTAAATGCGATAGGTTCGCTTGCTGTTGGTGCCTCAACCCTCACGTTCCCACAGCACGTGCACGCGACGATAGCCGTAGCGCACGCGGGTCTCGCAAATCTCACGAATGCGTCGTTCCAGACCGGCCTGATCGGCGCGGCGAGAGGCATAGTGGTAGGTGGACCGATCGAACTTCGACGCTTCACAGGCGCGCCGGATCGAGATCATCCAATCCCGACACATGCCCTTCACCACCTCCCGCTTGCGAGCAGGCCTTAGAGCTTTCGCCGGATGACGTCCTGCAGCATCTCGCGATCGAGCGTCAGATCTGCGACGATCCGTTTCAGCCGAGCGTTCTCGTCCTCGAGCTGCTTCAGCTTCTTCATCTCCGGCGGCAACATGCCGGCATACTTTTTTCTTCCAATTGAAGTAGGTCGCCTGGCTGATGCCCGCCTTGCGGCAGATCTCGGCAACCGAGACACCTTCATCACCTTGCTTCAGAATGAACGCCTTCTGCGCGTCCGAAAATTGCGATGCCTTCATCGTCTTCCGTTCCTTTCCCAGCGAGGAAAATGCACCGGAAAACTCTAACCAAAACGGTCCAGTTTGAAGGGTTCAGATCAGCTGACGAACGGCCTGCTCCGATGGAGCCGGTAAGTTTGTTGGCGCGGCAAAGTGCTTGTTGGCTGATGAGTGTTGACTAGCCCAGGCAACTGGTTTAGGACGGCGACAGAATATATACGTTATGAAGATAATAAACCGTCAAGAGGCTATTTATGCCACATATTATCAGGGCTCCTTTTCCGGACGACATGACCTTGCACTCGTTCTCCTTGGGCGAGGTTGCGGAGATTCTCGGCGTGTCGGGCAGTTATCTGCGCCAGTCGTCCATTGATGGGCTGGAGCCAGGGACCGCAGGAAGACGATCCTATACGCTTCGACAGATCAACGAACTCCGTGCTTATCTCGCTTCGGCCCGTCCGAAAGAGGCTTTGAAGTTTTGCCCGCGGAGGCGCCAGGGGGAATCGAGCCCGATACGGGAAGGGTGGCTCAAAAACCGATCGTTGTATGAGCTGTCAGGGTTAGCGGTAAGCCGATCGGCGTACGAGCAAGCGATCGAATCGCTGACTTCCACCAATGCGGAGGTAGTGGACATCGTATCCAAGGTTTGGGACCGTCCCCCGATCTATATGTCACGGGCTTCGTGCTCCAGGACTGCAGGTAAGGCGAACTCCCGATCCAGGGGTCAGCAGATGAGCCCGCGCACGCAGCGCATACGCTTCATGTTGTGCGAACCGGCCGAGCTCTTGAAGGCGGCCAACGCCATGGCGGAGGCGGCGGCCAGAAGCAGACACTTTATAAGCTCGCACTCTGGGGCTGCCGCGCTATGGCGAGCTCGCGGCCGCCGAAGACCGATATCTGCAGAATAACGTTTGGAGAGAAACCTGATGCGCGTGCTGCTTTTAGAGACCCAGGCCTTCCACTCAACTCCACTTTCAAAGGAACATCGTCTTGACTGAACCCGATCGCTTTGTGTGGCAGAAACTTCTTCGCCATTTCAAGACCAATGATTTGGGAGATCTCGTGAGCTCACGCCGGCATTTTACCGCACATCTCCTGGCAGATCTTCAAACCATTATTGAGGGCCAAGTCGCACCTTGGTCCCCTGAGCTCTTGGGCTTCCATCAACAGTACGAGATTTTTCCGATGAAGCTGTCAGACCTGACCACTTCCGAGGAAACACGCGCCGTGCAGCTGACGCCCGTGCAGCATCAGGACATCGACATTGGCGAAGATGAGCCCTATGCTTCGATAAACAACGGTCTCTGGCTGATAACGATCGACGGCGACGTGCCTGCAGCAGTCATGTTGTCGAAGCTCAATACCCGGAGTGGCCCAAAGGTCCAGGTCGAAGTAGCTCATCTGCCTAATCAGGTGGGTCATGACTTCGCCGAGGGCTTTCTGCGCACAATCCAGGCGCAGGGCAAGAACTCCCGACATTATCGCAACAAGGCTGTCTCTTTCGAGTCCACTGACTTCGAGGGCACGCACGAAACAATGCGCGTGCATAAGCTTCCTGCGGTAAGCCGGGACGACGTAGTGCTGTCAAAGGCGATTATGGCCCAGCTCGATACGCACATCTTCGATTTTGTTAAATACCGGGAGGAGCTGAAGCGCCTCGGCCAGTCGGGACGGAAGGGGATTCTGCTCCACGGAGAGCCTGGCACCGGCAAGACCCATGTCGTCCACTATATTGCTGCCAACCTGCCCGAGCACAGCACAATTCTGCTCACGGCTGAGCAGATGCTGAACATGGAGGAATACTTCGCGTTGGCTCGTGTCCTGCAGCCATGCATCATGGTGTTTGAGGATGTGGATCTGGTTGCCCGTTCGCGCGATGATATTTCGGGCCAAAAGGCAGAAACCCGCCTGAACCGCTTGTTGAACGAGATGGACGGTCTCGGCACAGACGCGGACATCATCATCATCCTGACCACGAATCGGCTGAACTCCCTCGAGGGGGCACTCGCCTCGCGTTCGGGCCGTGTAGATGCGGCTCTTGAGATTCCTCCCCCTGATGACGATTGCCGCGAGCGGCTGATCAAGCAATACGGTCATGCGCTGAACTTCCAGGGCGAAGCTTTGGCCGAGGCCGTCGTCCGTTCCAACGGCGGCAGCGCGGCTTATGTCAAGGAGATGGTGCGCCGTCTCGTTCAGCGAAGCGTTGCGCGAGGCGGCAGCCTCGTTATCTCACGCGAGGATGTTGAGGTGGTCTTTTCCCTCGCGGAAGCAGAGGTCCGCTCCCTCAAGAGGAATGAGAAAACGGAAAGAAGACACATCACCGACCAAGACGATGAAGACGATTCCTCTTGCTGCTGACGCTTGCAAGGCGTCCAGCGCGTCATGCCGGCACCTTCCCCCGCTGTTCGTGCAGTGGAGTATCTGGCGCCGACAATCGCCGCGTAGGACGTCTTCTACATGCCGCCTTAAGTCATTGGCTGCCGGCAGCGCTTGCCGGTCACCTTCCGCCCTTTCATCGCATAGAGAGTGAAGTGCCATCATGTCCGGACAATCCTTGCCGACGCTGCCGATGTGGCGCGTCAATCACATCGAGCCATCGCCCGAGATGTTGGCGTTACGCGCCAACGGTCCGATCCACCGCGTGCGCTTCCCGTCCGGGCACGAAGGCTGGTGGGTGACAGGCTACGACGAGGCTAAGGCGGTACTGTCCGACGCGGCGTTCCGGCCCTCGGGAATGCCGCCGGCGGCACTCACCCCGGCTACGGTGATTCTCGGTTCGCCGGGGTGGCTGGGCTCGCACGAGGGCAGCGAGCATGCCCGGTTACGCACGATCGTGGCGCCGGCCTTCAGCAGCCGCAGGGTGAAGCTGCTCGCGCACCAGATCGAGGCGATCGCCGCGCAGTTGTTCGAGACGCTGGCGGCCCAGCCCCAGCCCGCCGACCTGCGACACTACCTCTCCTTTCCGCTTCCGGCCATGGTCATCAGCGCGCTGATGGGCGTGCCCTACGAGGATCACGCCTTTTTCGCCGAGCTGTCCGACGAAGTGATGACGCACCAGCATGAAAGCGGCCCGCGTAGCGCGGCGCTCCTGGCCTGGGAAGAATTGCGCACCTACATTCGCGGCAAGATGCGAGGCAAGCGCCAGGATCCGGGCGACAACCTGCTGACGGATCTGCTCGCAGCGGTCGACCAGGGCAAGGCGACCGAGGAAGAGGCGATCGGCCTGGCCGCGGGCATACTAGTGGCGGGGCACGAGAGCACCGTCGCACAGATCGAATTCGGCCTGCTGGCCATGTTCCGCCATCCGCAACAGCGCGAACGCCTGGTCGGCGATCCATCCCTCGTGGACAAGACGGTGGAGGAAATCTTGCGCATGTACCCGCCGGGCGCGGGCTGGGACGGCATCATGCGCTATCCGAGGACCGACGTGACCATCGCGGGCGTGCATATTCCCGCGGAGAGCAAGGTGCTGGTCGGCCTGCCGGCGACGTCGTTCGATCCACGCCATTTCGACGACCCGGAAATCTTCGACATCGGACGCGCCGAAAAACCGCACCTGGCGTTCTCCTACGGGCCGCACTACTGCATCGGCGAGGCGCTTGCCAGGCTGGAACTCAAGGTGGTGTTCGGTTCGATCTTCCAGCGCTTCCCCACGCTGCGCCTGGCCGTGGCGCCCGAAGAACTGAAATTGCGCAAGGAGATCATCACTGGCGGGTTCGAGGAGTTCCCGGTGCTCTGGTGATGCGCGGACACCACCGGGAATCGCGATCCTTTCCGCAATTTGCCGGCGCGCCTGGCGCGCGCCGGTCAGATCAGCCAGCCAAGATGGACGTGCAAGAAACCACGGCAGCATGCCCGGACGCCTTCGCCGAACTGGCGTCGCCAGCGTGGATCCACGACCCGTATCCGTTCATGCGGTGGTTGCGCGAGTACGATCCGGTGCATCGCGCGGCGTCGGGGCTCTTTCTGTTGAGCCGCCACGCCGACACCTTTCGAATCAAAGAGGGTATGTCGCCGATGACCCATGGGGTCATGTATTCGGGCTCAAAAATTTAATTTTGACTGGTCCTAACAAACTCAGCGATGGTGGGAAAAACAATGGACGAAGCCAAAATCAGTGAGCTACTCGACCGCGAGGCCATCAGAGACTGCCTCTACCGGTATTGCCGCGGGATCGACCGGGGGGATGAGGCGGCGCTGCGCAGCGCGTACTGGCCGGATGCGCATGACAACCATGGGGGCTATTCTGGACCATCCGAGGGCTTTATCCGACTTGCGCTTGGCATCTTCAAGACCGAGCCGCGCAATGTTCATCAGATAGCGAATATACTGATTGAATTCTCCGGCCCGTCAGAGGCCACGGTCGAGAGCTATTTCACGGCGCTTCAACGTGGACCGGACGCAGGCGGTGAGATACGGCAGGTGCTCCTGTGCGGCCGCTACGGCGATCTGTTCCACAAGCGGGAAGGGGAGTGGCGTATCATAGCCCGAACAGTGATTTACGATTGGATTGAGCAGCAGCTCCCACCCGGACTGCCTGAAAGCGAAAGGTTCGCATCACGGCGGCCAATTGGAGCGCCGCATCCGAATGATCCGATTTATGCGCTTCTCAAAGGCACCAGCCCGAGATGTGGACCAATATCGGAGGCGAACGACCATGATTGATCTGCAACATCCACCAGATCCTCCCCGGAGATGGCCGCTTACTCGATCGTCGAAAGCTGGATTGGCTAAGGCTTTACGACGTGCGTCCTACATCAGGTCTTCGCGATAGCGAACAAGGAGGTGGCATGAAAGAGGCCGCGGCCGTTGAGAGAACGGATCACTGAGATGCAGATGATGATCGAGGGACAGTCACACTTCCAGCCTTTCGGCTTATCTTATTGGGGTTTCGAAGATCTCAATAAGGGAGTTGGAAGCATGACTGCCTCTTATGAATACCATATCGGGGTCGACTACCACAAATCCTACAGCCACCTGGTGGTTCAGGACAGCAGCGGCAAGACGCTGAGATCCGGCCGGGTGAAGAACGACCGACAGTCGCTCGGCGGGTTTCTCGAACGCTATCGAGAGAACTCGCATGCGGTTGTCGAGGCGACGCGCAACTGGATGGTGATGTACGACTGGCTCGACGACATTTGTGATGATGTCGTTCTCGCCCATCCGCTGAAGGTTAAGGCGATCGCCGACGCCAAGATCAAGACCGACAAGATCGACGCGACGGTGCTGGCACATCTGCTCAGAGCCGATCTGGTACCCGAAGCCTGGGCGCCAAGCGAGAGATCGCGGGACCTTCGCGTCGCGCTACGCGAACGGATGTTTTACGTGCGGCTGCGCACGATGACGAAGAACCGGATCGTCACGGTGTTCGACCGCTATCCGGAGCAGACGGCGCAATTGAAGAAGCTTGGCGACCTGTTTGGCAAGGCCGGCCGCGTCCAGCTGGCTCAAGTGAACGTCTCTGAGATCGACCGCATCCAGATTGACCGTGGTCTCGCCTTCATCGGCGACATCGACATGCGGATCAAACAGTCGGAAGCAACGATCCGGGCGATGACCAAGGCCAATGCCAACGTCAAGCTGTTGAAGACGATCCCCGGCATCGGCGAGTTCTTCGCCCGGCTGATCGATGCGGAGATCGACGACATATCGCGGTTCCGCCAACCGAAGAAGCTTGCCGCCTATGCCGGGCTTGTGCCCTCGACCTATTCCTCCGGCGGCAAGACCTTCCACGGCAAGATCATCAAGCAGGGCAACAAGTGGCTGCGCTGGGCCTTCGTCGAGGCGGTAACACCTGCCATCGCCAGCGATCCACAGCTGCGCGCCCAATACGAGCATCTGAAGATCAAAGGAATAAACAAGGCGCGGGTTGCCATCGCGCGCAAGCTTCTGACGATCGCCTTCCAGATCCTGCGTGACCAGCGCGCCTACGAGCCGCGCGGCACCGCCACCATGGAAGGCGCGTCGACGATATCCCGGTTGTCCTGATGGCAGTCTAGCGAGCCCGGTAGAACTGGGTTGCGCTTCTCAAGGAGAATGGGAAACCGGGAGCCGAACGCCACTCTGTGACCGAAGCCCCAGGCATCAGGTCACGCATTGGAGACTGGTTCAAGAACCGAAGGACAGCAAAGCGATCTGTCCGGCGGAAAGAGAGACTTTGCCGATCGGTACGAATGCCGGTCAAAACTTAACCGAACCCAAGGAAAAGCCGCCAAATGCTGGTGTTCTGCCCCTTGCGTTCTTTCATTGGAGACTGCATGGAGTTCGCGACATTCATTCTGGCCACCCAGCGCGGCTATCACCAAACGTCGGACAGCGTCATCCACGACGCCATTGAACAAACCGTCCTTTCTGAGCAGGCAGGCTTCGATACCGCTTGGTTTGCCGAACATCACTTTAACAACTACAGCCTGGTCCCGTCGCCGCTGATGATGGTCGCTCATTGCGCCGGCGTGACAAAAAGAATTCGTCTTGGCACTGCTGTCTGCGTCCTCCCGCTTTATCAGCCGCAGCGCTTGCTCGCCGAAATCGGTTTTGCCGATGTAGTTTCGAACGGCCGCCTCGAGCTCGGTGTTGGCTCAGGGTATCAGCAGTTCGAATTCGAGCGCTTCGGCGTCAACATTGATAACGCGCCAGCCGTGTTTTCGGAATATCTTGATATTGTGCTCAAAGGTCTCAATCAGAAAATCTTCTCGCACAGCGGCCACTTTATGCAGATCCCTCCGACTGCGATCTCGGTCCGAACTATTCAAAAGCCCTCGCCGCCGATCTGGATCGCAACCGGGTCTCCGAGCAGTATGCGGCGGGCTTATCGTGAGAGACATAATCTCCTCGTAACCGCGCTACACAACGGATTGGAGACTTTGGGTGCTTTGCGAGGAATGATCCAGGAGGCAGCAGCTGCCGAGTTCAAGAGCCCTGGCGACGCGAAGATATCATTGCTGCGCTGCTGTTACGCGAGCGCTGACGGAGCGGAGATCAACCGCTATCTCGACAACGCACGTTTCCAGCGCCAGCTATCCGAAGCGCTTCATCAGCGTCGTCAGCAGAGCCACGATGGCTATATGCTGCAGGCAACGCCGACGCAGCAGGATTTGTCTCTCGAGACTATGCGGGAGAACCTGCCGATCGGTAGCATAAATCAAGTCATTGACCGCCTCCTGCAAGAAATCGAAATTCTGAAGCCGGACCAGATTGCGATTCAGACCCAACTGGGAGACCTCGATCAGACTACGATGCTGCGTCAGATAGAGCTCTGGGGAGATAAGATCATTCCAGCAGTCAATAAGTCCCTCAGTCACAAGGTCAGGGACATCCTCAGCAAATAAATGTCGAGGTTGGCGGTCAGATACGCGATATTGCTTCCATATCGCCGCTTGTGGCAAGTGCGGCGTCCTTCAACATCCATCGCATCCACTACGACAAAAGCAAGTTCACCCGCGTCGACGATCTGACCTCGGAAATCCGCAAGCTGGTGGCGGCTAAGCTGGATGACCTGGAGGTCTGATCTCCGCAAGCTAAGCCGAAAGCGGCAGGCACGATTTCAGCAATCCGCAACGTCGTCATACCTGCCTCCCTAGCGGCTACCGAGCGACCAGAGCTTCGGTTGTTGGGCGACACCAATGGTGTCCCGATACACAGGCACAGACGAGCGTTTCGTTCCATTGCCTTCGTTTCGGAGGTCCAGCTCTTTTTCCTCGACGAGGAAAGCCGTCACCTTGTCGATGTCGGCGAGGCGAGCAGGTGTTTCGTTGGCGATGGAAGTGACGAAATCTCCATATGGAACCGAAATGTTCTTATGGACGCCCCGCATTCTCCGCATGAAGTCTTCAGCAAGCCAGTCTTTCATAACCTCCTCGTCTTTGGCGCCGAACCAAAAATCCGGAGCGCCGTCCGGATCGATGTTCGGATTGAAGCCCAACATCTCCAAGCCGCCATGCCCTTGATGCAAGGACTGATTATTGATCAGCCAGTGGCTGTCGACCATCACATTTCGCGCCTTGAGATGGTTTGACAGATGAACCAGCCATAGGTCCTTCCGGGCTTCCTTCGAACGAAGAAAAAACGGGCTTTGAAATTTTGCTTTGGTAGCATCGGCGATGTGCCGCAACAGCAGACGTTAAATGACGTATCGTCCACCTTGCTCGTCCTTGAAGCGGAGAAATTCGCGAAGCTGCTCTTCCGATATTACTATGGGCGAGACGCGCTTCAACGTCTGTGGCTTGTCGGTCAGGTAGTCGATCAGCCAACCGACCGCAAAGGTGAGAGTGCATTCTGCTGCGCTAAAGCGCAAAATCTTCCGAACCGTTTCGAATGCAACGTCGGAGTAGCCTTTCTGATCCAGCAGAAAGATTGACCGCCCAACCCCGCGCTTGGTCCGGCCTTCAATTCGACGACAGATATCCGGAAATACGGTTTCAAAGTCGGCGTTGTAAAGGAAGATTGATCGGTCAAGCTGGTCTAGGTAACCGGCTTTGATCAGCTCCGCCCGCAAAAACTCGACATGATCCCGTTTGCTGTCGACGAAGTGATACTCCGCGTCGATCGTCAAAGGCTTGTTTCGACCGGCATTTGCTATCCGTTCTGCTTTCGCGACCGCCTCGAGAAACAAAAATGGGGTGCCGCTTATGATCGAACCGTCGTCCGTAAACCGCCCGCCGCCGCAGAAGCCATCAACGAGAGTGATGCGCTGTCGGTCCTGGGCATGATTTACAAGAATTGCGGGAAAGTAACTTTCCAGATAACACGCGATAAGTCGAAGCTTTGCATCACTGTGCGGGCTCTGCGCTTTCTTCGCCCGCACGATTAAGACCAATGGCTGGCCCGAAAAGGTCGTCATCGACAAGAGCGGCGCGAACCTGGCAGGATTGCAAAACATCAACTGGCTGCTGCTGTTGTTGTATGGATGGTTTTTTGTGCGACCGGTGTTCGACACCGGGCATGAGGTCGCGCCTGGCGGCATCATAGGACCGGAGCTTGTCGGTGATCATGACCCGTGGTGTCCGCCCTTGAGCCTTCAGCAACTTGCGCATCAGACGCTTTGCCGCCTTGGCATTTCGGCGGCTTTGCACCAGCACTTCGAGGACGAAGCCGTCCTGATCGACGGCACGCCAGAGCCACTGCTTCTTGCCATTGATGGCCACCACACATTCGTCGAGATGCCATATGTCGCCCAGGCAGCCGGCCGACCGTCGCTTGATCTCCCGGGCGAAATGCCGTCCGAATTTCTCCGCCCAGCTTCGAACGGTCTGATGCGTGACGATGATACCGCGGGACGCCAGCATGTCCTCAACCATGCGCAGGCTGAGCGGAAAGCGAAAGTAGAGCCATACCGCGGGCGCAATGATCTCAGCGGGATAGCGGTGGCGACGATAAAGCCGATCACGAGCAACTTCTGACATGGCCCATGTACGCAAATCTTCATCAGCCGTCGGTTAACTTTACGGTGCCAGCAGGACTTCAAAAGGTTAATAAGGCGTGAAGAGCAGAACGTATTTCAGCTCAACGCGTTCGGCCGACCGCCTTGCGACACGCCCGAATATGTCTTGCGGGCGCCAGCCCCGGCGAAAGACGCGCCCGAAGAACGGGAAGCCATTGCAATCGTCCTACGACGCTTTTTGTGCAATCTTCGCCTCTCTCTCCGGAGGGGGCGCATTGACGAGCTCGGATACGAACGTCGTCAGCGGTACGATGTTTTCGAGTTGGCTCGCCTGTTCCAGGGCGTCCATGTACTCGTCCCGGCGCGCGACCGGTATGACGGTCCAGGGGACTCCGCACTCTGCCAGCAGAGCATTCATGATGAAGCGTGCCGTTCGGCCGTTTCCGTCGGGGAACGGATGGATGTAGGTGAACAGGAACGGAGCGACGACGGCTTTCGCGCGCGGATCGGGTTCCTCTTCGATGGATTCGAACAACGCGTCCATTGCATCGGCAATGGCATTCGGTGGCAGGGGGACATGCGAAGAGCCGCGCAGGTAGACGTTGTGCGAACGATAGCCGGCGAGTTGATGCGCCTTGATGATACCCGCGGTGACCGAAGGACTGAACATCGCGCGAAACCAGTCTTGATGCCTTTCTTCAAGCAGTTTGCCGGTCGGCGCGCCATCAAGGATTTTCTTGATATCGTCGCGCACTTCCTCGAAAGCCAGTCGATATCCCTTGGCGGCCAATGCGTTTTTGGTCTCGTAGTCCTGTGCGTCCTCGTCCGGCTTCCACGCTCCGTCCTGGACCCTCTGAATGAGATCTTCGGACACTTCATATCCCTCGATCGAAAGCGAGTTCAGCGCGTCCGCCACATAGCGCTCGTCGATCTGGGCGATGTATCCGTCGCGGTCATTGATGCGCAGTTGCTCGAATCCAATGTTGTCGAGCGCATCTTTCCTCATCCTCGCCCAGAGGTTCTTGATGCGCGTGGCGGAGGGAGCCTGAGCACGCCGCGCATCGAGTTTGACCAGCTCGGTCGCAGGATTGAAGGGGTTCTCTTCGTGGGGATTGTAACCGGCCGCGTCCAGGGCTTTCATGATCGTGTCGGCGTCGCGCTCCCTGCCTAGATGGCGCAGAGCTCCCGCGACACGGCCACCCACATGGCTGCGTCCGCCATCAAGAAGATATTGCAGCAGCGAGCTGGTTCCACGGATCGAGCCGATAACGGCAATGACGTCGGTTGCTGATGTTTTCCAGGACTCCGGCGACAGGTTGCAGACCGCCTCTTCCATCGGCATCAATCGCAACCGCTCTTTCGTCTCCGCCGGTTCATTGTCTTTCGAACGCAGCAAATAGAGCGATGTGTCGCTTGGCAGTTTCACGAGCTGGTTGTTCGCCTTTGGGCTTCTGACGATGGCCTGCGGCGGAATGGAGTGATTTTCTGACCAGAGAGCAACCGATGCTTCCGCGGAGAGGCGCCATTCATTGGGGAAGCGGTCATCCAGATATCGGGCTAAAAATTCCCAGTACACGGTACTCCACGCGGCATCGATTCTATTCTTGGCGGAAGGCCTCGAATTGACTGCCAGCCAGCCTTTCATGATCTCTTCGAGAAAGCCGTTGTCCTGCAAGCGCTCTCTATGGACGCGGCTGAGCTCGTCCGACTTCACGACCGACCTGGTGCCATTCTGGGTGACACCCCTCAGCTCCGAGAGCGATGTTGCGAGCAGTTCGTTGGGTTTCGCCATGCCGTCCTCCTGTGATCGCTCCACCTTTATGCACATCGGTAGCACAAAACCTGTCGATGGCTGCTGGATGGAGATGCACTAATTTACCGCATAAAGATTACACTACTTTTCTGCGTATGAATCACACTAATTTTGTGTATCTGAATCGCACTAGTTTTCGGTATGTTATTCACACTAATTTCCCACATCCGAATCACACTAAAATTGCGTATCTGGTTCGCACTAGTTTTTGTATATTGGTGGGTCGGGGGGAAAGGATAAGCGGTTTGGAAAATAGCCGAGCCCAGGCGCTGGCGCTGGCCCGCTGGATCGCGACGATGTTGGTGTCGGCCGTCCACCAGCCGTTGCCAACGGCAACGATCATCTCGGGGTCGGAGAGCATGGATTGCAGGACCGGCCAGACGATGAGCTGCTCGTAGCAGATCAACGGGGTAAGTCTGACCGGTCCGATCCCGACAACGGGATTGGCGAAGAAATAGGCACTGGCGCCACCGATCTGGTCCAGAAGTCCTGGTAACGCTGTCGGATCGCCGACATCATCCACGGTCAAATCGGACAAACAATCTCACCACTGACAAGATTGAGACCAAGGTGCAGTTTGCGCCATCTTTTGCGTTTGGTCTTGGTTTTGTGCTTGTTTTCCAGCCACTCGCCCTCGCCCAAGACCTTCAAGCCGGTGCTGTCGACAACCAGATGGACCGGACCTGATGTTGTGGCTCGGGACTTTGTCGACGGCAACGCCAGCCCTTTGCTCCGGCGAGACAGGGTGGAGAAGTCAGGCACGGCAATATCGAACCCCATCAGCGCCGCGACACTACGCATCAAGCCTTGGGTCTGGCGTAGCGCCAGCCCGTAGACGACGCGCAGGGTCAAGCACAACGTAATCGCCAGATCCGAGTATTTCGGCTGACCACCCCGCGATGTCCGCCTCCGCGTCGTCCATAAAGACAGGGCCTCAGGCGGCGTTCGAAATCCAGTTCGAAAGAACCGTCTTCGGCTCTGCGCCAACCGAGATATCGGCGACTTCGCCGCCCTTGAAGATCGCAAGCGTCGGAATGGAGAGCACACCGAACTGTGCGGCGAGTTCCGGATTCTCATCGATATTGAGCTTGGCGACCTTGACCTTGCCTTCCATCTCGACGGCGATTTCTTCGAGGCTCTGCGCAATCATCTTGCACGGGCGGCACCATTCAGCCCAGAAATCGACGACGACGGGTTGTGCGGATTCCAGAACTTCCGACTGGAAATTATTAATATCGACTTTCACGCTAGGCATAGGCTGCTCCTTTGACGGTATTGGGGGTTGAACCACATGTGATGGTGCGGTGCGGGATTTTCAGTTTCCGACCCGACGCTATTTTGGACATAGGGGGCGTTGCCCCTGTGATGCCGGAGTTTGCCGAGACAAGGCGGTCGGACCCCTTGACCATGCGCGGATTCTCAAAAGTCGGCATAATTGCCTTCTGACGGTTTTGTATATGCAGGACGTATTTTTTCCGTCGCGACATATAGAATCGTTATTCATGACGGTCAACAGTCAATAAGCTGCCGCGCTGGTACTCTCACATTGATTGAGCGGTAAGGAAATTGAGGGAGCAGCGCACCCATTTCCGTGAGTGCACCGACCGACAAGAACGACCGCTATCCGATCGAAATCGTAGCCCGTGCTGTCTGGCTCTGCTTTCGCTTTCATCTGAGCCTGCGCGATGTCGAGGAAATGCTGCTCGATTTCGGGATCGTCGTTTCCAACGAGACCGTCCGCCGATGGTGGCGAAAGCATGGCCCTGATTATGCGCGCCGCATACGCCGCAAGGCGCCGACTAAAGGCGATGTCTGGCACCTCGAATGTGTGCCGCGCGGCACCCACAGCAATGTGGGGGCCGCGCTGCACGGAATTGGTGCAGGGATCAAATTTCAACATTTTTCATCTATGCGGCCGGATCGAAAATAGGTTGATTGATCCAGCATGCCGCACAAACATAATGCCGCCCGCCGCCATCACATCGGTAAAATGAAGTTCAAAGTGACGAACTGGGCGGAGTATGAGGCGGCGCTTCGCCGCCGTGGCAGTTTGACCGTTTGGATAACGCCGGAAGCTTTTATCGGTTGGGCTGCCCCACGTCGCAAGACGCGTGGTGGCCAGCCTCTCTATTCGGATCTGGCGATCGAAACTACTCTGATGCTGGGCATGGTGTTTGGGCTGCGTTTGCGCCAGAGCGAAGGGCTTTTGAGTTCGGTGCTCGACATGATGGGATTGGATCTGCCTGTGCCCGATCACACCACGTTGAGCCGGAGGGCCAGAACCTGGAAGCCATTGAGCAAAAGCAATGACCGCCAACCTGTGGCGGACGGGCCGGTTCACGTCTTGATCGATAGCACGGGATTGAAGGTCTATGGCGCGGGCCAATGGCTGGAAGAAAAACACGGCGTAAAGTCCCGGCGCAATTGGCGAAAGCTGCATCTGGCTGTTGATGCCGACAGTGGCGAGATCATTGCACATAGTCTGACAGATCAGGAAACCGGCGATGCCTCTCAGCTGGAGCCGTTGCTAGATCAGATCGACGATGAGATCGACCAGTTCACTGCCGATGGAGCCTATGATGGCTATCCAACCTACGACGCAGTTCTCCGTCACAGCGCAGGCGCAAGGGTCGTCATTCCACCGCGCTCGAACGCGGTTGAACGGCCCAACGTCCAAGCATCCTGCCAGAGAGACGACCACATATCATCCATGCAGGCAGATGGCCGGCTGAAATGGCAGACGTCCACCGGCTATGGCAAACGGGCGCTGATCGAAACGGCGATGGGCAGATACAAGGGCATCATCGGGCCGCGTTTGCACGCTCGTTCATTCCGGTCGCAGCAGACAGAGGATGCGATCGGGGTCACCACACTGAACCGAATGCTCGCCTGCGGACGCCCGAAATCCGTTCGTTGCGAGGCACCGACGGCAGCAACGAAATAAGTACGCATCAAAGACCGAATGATGACCCGTCACTGAGCGGTGCACCAACGCCCATCTGCGCTTGTTCAATATGGTTCTGAAGATTGGGCCAGACGGTCGACCGCGCAGCTACGCGCCGAAGGCGCGCGGGAAGCGTGCCGCGTCGTTCCACCCAGACCTTGCGCAACAAATCACTGACGCGGCGGAAGCCGCCTTGAAGGAGCGAGCAGCCCATGCATATCGCCAAAATTAAGCAGGCTGCGATCCTGCTCGGCGGCACGGTCGCGGCGCGTCGCTCGTCGCTACTAGTCAAGTTGATGTTTTGCAATCCTGCCAGGTTCGCGCCGCTCTTGTCGATGACGACCTTTTCGGGCTAGCCATTGTTCTTAATCCGTGGCCGACTTTTGCACCGGCGCTCTCAAACGTTATCTTCATCTGGTTCACTCGCCGGAGTTTCAGCTTGTACACGGCGCACCTGAACATCAGTCCGGCGTCTGATCCTTTCGTCTGGTCACCTCCTCAACTCCGATGTCTTCTGTCGCAATTGCGAAGGGGTTGGCGATGGGGATCGGGTTCGCAGGATCGCGCCGTCGGCAATCGGCGCACCCGGCAGCCTTCGCGGGCACTGTCTATCCTACACGTGACGAGGAAGGGGGCTGGCCGAAGACGAACAGGCCGGCACCTGCGATCCACGCTGATGCCGGCCGTGATGGGCGGAACTTGGCAGGGGAAAAAGCTATCCGTGGATATAGGCAGCGGACAGCGGTCCGAGCTGCGCCGAGATCTGTCGCCACCTCGCCGGCTGCGCGCCGGTGCGGGAAATCATCGCTTCGATCAAGCCCGTCGATACCGCATGCTTCAGTTTGGGGTCACCGCTTCGCATGCCGAGCTCGATCAGCTCGAATACCCTCTGGCGGTCTTCAAGCGATGAAAAACGCTCGGCGATCAGCCATCCCATATCCGAATAGACGGCGTGCATGGCGGAGAGATCGATCGGCTGGCCGGTTGTCGATCCTGCTTCCAGGGCCGGCGCCCCAGGGATGTTCTGCGTCAGTTCGGATGTGATTGTGCTGGTATCCATCGATGTCGTTCCTTGTCCTGCTGAAATCGTTTGGCGCGGCCGTTGGCAGTCAGTCCGGACGAAAGGCAGAAACGTTGTCACTGGTGATCCAGGTTGGCCCTTCGCCACGTCCGCTGACGAGCCACGCCAGGCTGACCCCGAGCGCTTCGGCAATCATCACGAGGCGGTCGGGGAAGGGAGCGTCACGATCGTTTTCCCAGTCGATCCAGGTGCCTGCCGCGATGCCGATTGCGAGGGCGGCGGCTTCGACCGACAGGCCGTTCGCGTCGCGCGCCAGCGACATCCGGCCGCCGATGGTGTCGTCAGTCGTGTAGAATGTGTCCGGGCTGTCGATATACATCTGTCGCTCCTGCTCGATCTTGCGAAGATGCTCACCAGCACGATGGTGCTGGGGAGCATGATGTCGGAGATCAGCCTTCCTCGCCGATCCAGCTCTTCACCTGGTCGGGGTGGTCGGCAATGTACTTGTCGACTGCTTCATCATAGGAGCTCTGCTGCGCGGTAAACATCGCCGCTTCCAGATCGGGAATCGGCAGCTTCATGCGCGACAGGAAGTCGGCAACCTTGGGATTTTCCGACTTGAAGTCCTTGCGCGCCAGAATGTCGACGTGCTCGGCTTCACCCAGCGACTTTTTCGGGTCGTCGAGGTAGCGCAGCTGGTGCTTGCCGAACATCCAGTGCGGGCTCCAGGCGGTGGCCACGAACCACTTTTCGCCGCGCACGGCGCGATCGACGGTGGTCAGCATGCCTGCTTCGCTGGAGATCTGCAGCTTGTAGCTGCCCAGCCCGTAATCCTTCTCGGCCTTCTCCGACAGGCGCGTTAGGCCGGCGCCGGGGTCGATGCCCTGGATGGTGCCGGAGAGCTTCTTCTGGACGTCTTCCTTCTTGAGATCCTCGATCGAGCCGATCTGGTCTGCGGGAATGTAGTCCGGGACGACCCAGCCGAGCTTGGCGCCGTCATAGACGGTGCCGAGCGTCTCGACCTTCTCCTTGACCTTGGCATAATAGTCCGCATGGGTCTGCGGCAGCCAGGCCATCATCATCGCATCGAGATCGCCGCGGCCGACACCCTGGTAGAGCGGCGCCACGTCTGCCTGCACAAGCTCGACCTTCTGGTTGAGCTTGGTCTCGATCAGCCTGGCAGCGAGCTTAGTGACGAATTCGGCGTCGGACCATGCGGCCCAGCCGATCTTCACCGGCTTGGCATCCGCAGCCATGGTCGCTGTGACGGTGCCAACGAGAAGGGCGGCGGCGAGGCCGAGGGTTGCGAGTGTTTTGAACATATGTGCTCCTTTTGTGAAGGTTCGCATTAGACGGGTCGTTGCCCGCAATGGTCTGACGCGGGGGTCAGGCGGTAGCGGTCGCCAGTTCCTCGCGCTCGGTCTTGCGGAACAGTCCCAGCCAGAAGGCGGCGCGGGGCTTTCCGAGGCTCTGGGTGATCCGGTCGAGAATGACGGCCAGGATGACAACGGCGATACCGCCTTCGAAGCCGGTGCCGACATCGAGACGCTGGATGCCCGTCAGTACCGTGTTGCCGATGCCGCCGGCACCGATCATCGAGGCGATCACCACCATCGACAGCGACAGCATGATCGTCTGGTTGATGCCGGCCATGATCGAGGGCAGGGCATTCGGCAACTGCACCTTGAAGAGCAACTGCGTGGCGGTGCAGCCGAAGGCATTGCCGGCCTCGATGAATTCGCCATCCACCTGGCGGATGCCGAGATTGGTGAGGCGGGCCACCGGTGGCATCGAGAAGATCACCGTGGCGATCGCGCCGGGTACGGCACCGAGGCCGAAGAACATCGCGGCCGGGATCAGGTAGACGAAGGCCGGCATGGTCTGCATCAGGTCCAGAACAGGGCGCACGAAGGCGGCGACGGAATCCTTGCGCCATGGAGATGCCGAGCGGCAGGCCGACCAGCATGGCGATCAGCGTCGAGGCGATCACCAGCGACAGCGTCTCCATCATCGGGCCCCAGAGGGCGATGTGATTGACGAGCAGCAGGCCGAGCGCAGTGAACACCGCAAAGCCGATGCCGACACACCAGAGCGACAGGATCACGAAGATCGCGATGCCGACAGGCATGGGGATAGCCAGCAGGGCATTCTGGATGCCATCCGTGACGAAGCCGATGGTCGCGGCGATGGCGTCCAGCAGCGGTGAGAAATTGTCGAGGACGTAATTGACGGCAGCGTCAATGCCGTTTCCGATATCGAAGTTCATAGTATATCCGATGTGTTTGGGGTCAGCTGGCGCGATCGAGCGTTTCGAGCAGCGCCGACTTGCTGATGGAGCCGATATAGCGGTTGCGATCGCAGACGACGGGTACCGGCCATGGGCTGGCGGCGACCTTGCCGAGCACGTTCGACAAAGGCTCGGAAGCCGGGATGGCCTGGATCTCAGTCAGGAAAGCGCCGCGATAGGGGTCGGCTGCCTTGGCCCGCATCTTCTCGATCAGCGAAGTTTGGCTGATCATGCCGTGATAGGTCTTGTCCCGGCCGAGGATGATCGCGTATTCACGATCGTAGTTCTTCATCCGCTCGAGCTTGGGGGCAAGGTCAGTGGCGACGATAAAGCGGATCACGAGCAACTTCTGACATGGCCCATGTACGCACATCTTCATCAGCCGTCGGTTAACTTTACGGTGCCGTGTTGTTTCTATCGAGGGTCTTGGGACCCTAACGACGACGATCATTGGCGAAATGCCGGCCAAACTTCTCCGCCCAAAGCCTCACGGTCTGTGAGAAACGATGACGCCACGGGCTGCCAGCATATCCTCGACCCTGCGCAGACTGAGCGGAAGCCGGAGATAGAGCCACACCGCATGGGCAATCACTTCTGCAGGAAATCGATGGGCACGGTAAAGTGGATCACGGGCAAGGCTTGTCATACCGCCAGATCCCACATTTTGATCGATGCCCGGTTAACGTGGTACCGCACCTCGACCACTGCTACGAAATTGGCGATGGCCGCGGCTTCTATAAGCTGGTGGGTGTTCGGCGGCGGGACGATTCTGTCGCCGAAGTCTAAGCCGACGCACTTCACGTCCGAGCACATCGGGCCACAATCAAGCAGCTTCGCACAGCAAAGTACGTTCTATAACGAAACTGGCTAACCTTTGGTGAAGTCGCTTAGGAAATTGTCAATTTCGTCGATCGGCTGCGGTCCGGGATCGGAAGGTAACTTGGCGCCCCTGGCAAGCGCACGCCGCTTGAGTTCGGAAGCTTGTTCTCGCAGGAACCCAAGATACCGCTCCCGAACCTCTTGCATTTCAATCTCGCCGGTAATCCATTGTTCGATCCATACGAGGAAACGCGGATCCTCCTCCGTCGGCAATCCCGCGCGACGGAGACGATCAAAGGCTTTTTGCGCGGCAAGGCGTCGTTGTTCGCTCTTCATAACCTTGGCTAATATCAGATTCGGCAAAAGAAAACGTGGCCGACATCTCCGGCGAACCGTAAGCGAAAATCCGCCTACGCCGAACACATTCTGATATGCATCCGTTGCACCCCTTCCGTGAAGACCTCGTCTGTTGGTCGAAAAGAGCTGGGATGGGCGTGTCGCAAAGCGGTCGGCCGAACGCGCTGAACTGAAATACATTCTGCTCTTCACGCCTGATTAACCTTTTGAAGTCCGAAGAGACGCGCGAGCAGATCGTTCTGATCATTGACGGTCCACTCTCCGGAGAAGCCAAACCCTTTTCGCAGCCACAGCATCGCTTCGAACCCTGCGACAGTTCGACGCGCGGTTTTGAAGGATTGGAATCCGCCGATCTTCGGCATGTTCTTCTTCACGCGGAAATGGTCACTCTCAATGCCTTGTTGGAGATGTTTGGTGACATAATGAACCGGATCCGGATGCAGGTGGCCATCGTCGACTGACGTCTTGATCGCCGACGGAAAGGTGTTGGCGCCGTCCGTGCCGATCTTTGCCGGTGACAACAAAGGCTCGTCCTTCAGCATTGTGCGGAAGAAGCGCTTGGCGGCATCGAGATCGCGCTTTGCAGTCAGAAGGAAGTCGATTGGGTTGGTAATCCCCCCGTTTTTAGCGGGGCTCTGCAGTAGAATTCACGCAGCCATTTTCAATTTCTGTGCGGGTGTGATGCCGCCGATGCCCATATTGGGCCGTTCGTTGTTGTAGGTCCATAGCCACTGTGTGGCGAATTTCTGTGCCTCCTCGATGCTTTCGATGATGTTCTGGTCGAGCCATTCATGGCGGACGGTGCGGTTATAGCGCTCGACATAGGCATTCTGTTGCGGCTTTCCGGGCTGGATGTGGTTCAAGGCAATCCCTTGTTTCTCGGCCCATTCCATGAGCTTGCCGCTGACATATTCCGGGCCGTTGTCCACCCGAATGGCGTATGGTTTGCCTCGCCATTCGATGATCTGGTTCAGACTGCGGATCACGCGTTCAGCCGGTAGCGAAAAGTCCACCTCGATGCCGAGCCCCTCGCGGTTGAAGTCATCCAGCACATTCAGCAGCCGAAACTGCCTGCCGTCCTCCAGGCGGTCTGCCATGAAGTCCATCGACCAGACCATGTTCGGTTGATCCGGGACGATCAGCGTATCGGGTTTGTCCCGCTTCAAGCGCTTTCTTGGCTTGATCCGCAGGTTCAATTCCAGCTCGCGGTATATCCGGTAGACCCGTTTGTGATTCCACAGATGCCCCCGGACATTGCGCAGGTAAAGGAAGCACAGGCCGAAGCCCCAGCTCTTCTTTGCTCGCGTCAGCCCGATGAGGAGATCGGCGATCTGTTCGTTCTCCTCGTTCAGCTTGGTGCTGTAACGATAGCAGGTCTCGCTGACCTCGAAGGTGCGGCAGGCGAGCGCAATGCTCACCCCGCGCAACGCCACTGCTTTCCCGGCCATCTCCCGGCGTTGAGATGGCCGCGTCACTTTTTTCCCAGAGCCTCTTTGAGCAGTTCGGCCTGCATGCTCATCTCCGCATACATCTTCTTCAGTCGACGGTTCTCGTCTTCCAGAGCCTTCATCTGACTGATCATCGATGCGTCCATGCCCCCATACTTGGCCCGCCATTTGTAAAATGAGGCCGTGCTCATCCCGTGCTCCCGGCATAGCTCGGGAACTGGAACACCACCTTCTGCCTGGCGCAGGATGGCCATTATCTGCGGTTCGCTAAATCTGCTCGTCTTCATCAAAATCTCCTCGATCATAAAGCCCGAGAAAATTCTACTTTTGAAGCCCATTAATTGGCGGGGGGATTACCGGTTTCCGTGCTTGTCGATGGCACGGTACAGGTAACGCCACTTGCCGCGGATCTTGACGTAGGTCTCGTCGATCCTGACCGAACCACAATGCGGGCGCCGAAACTGGCGCAGCCGCTTCTCGATCATCGGAGCATAGGCAAGTACCCAGCGGTTAATCGTGCTGTGGTCCACTTCGAAGCCGCGCTCTTGGAACATCTCCTCAAGGTCTCGGTAGCTGAGCGGATACCGCAGATCCCAGGCCACCGCCTGCACGATGAGCCATGCCTCGAAATGCCGCCCTTTGAAATCATCTTTCGACCGGCGCTTCAGCTTCTCGGCAATGGTATTCAGAAACACAGGCTCGCTCCACAAATTCGAAGCGAGAATTTCTCCGGCGAGCGTCAACAGACGGTGAACTAAGAAAATTTGCGACTGGCCCTCCTCGCTCATACTATATGACTTCAGGCCTCAAGTGGCTCGCCCGAGGGAAATCCCCCGGGCGGGCTGGATCACGAGATCAGTCCCACGGAATAACGGCCATCAACGCGTCATCATCCTGACCGGGATAGCGGCCGAGATTGGCATTCAGCTTGCCGTGGCCGGTACTAATGAAGACGCTATAGTAGTCGCCCCCATTCTGGTTCTTGCGTTGCCAGACCGCCCCGATTTCAACCTGGCGGCCCCTCGGGGACTTCGCATAGAGTCGGTAGACCGGCGCATCGGGATTGGTGCTGCGGTTTTCCTTGCCCGCAATGTCGAGGTCGTAAGAGATCGATGCGATGTTGCCGGTGAGGGTGCCGTCTTCATTGAAGCGGATGAAGTTCGAAATTTCGCTCATGGTCTGTCTCCTTGGTTACAGTTCCCGAAGGGAAGCTCGTTCGGGCGAAGCCTTCCCGGTCTGCCCGGGGAATGGCCTCTGAAATTCCCCCGGACAGAGGGGGAGGGCCAAAGGCCCATGACATCACCCTCCGTGCCGGTCAAGCGGCCCGTGAAAGCGCGCCATCTTCCGCACCAGTCCGGACTGCGACCGGACCACGTGAAGAATCCCGCCCTCCGCGCCACGCCACGTGACAGTCCCATTTGCCGCCGTGGGGCGGGCTGGAAACAACAAACATGGCCCGAAGCGGCCACAATGTTAGGGAGCGAAGCGCCCAACCGGAACGGGCGGTGGCCCAAGCATTTCGACACTCTGTCGCCCACCGTTGGTTCAGCTCTCGCGGGAAAACCATGGCCTCGAGCTTATTGGGACTGGCAGACGGACGTTCACCGGAGCTTACCAACATTCCGGCGAAGGATGTCGGCAACAGCTTTCAGACCTTGGCGTTCTACGGCCTCCACAAAATCCTCATGCGACGGCAGTGATGTGCGAAGGTTGCTTCGAGCAAGAGCCACACTTTCGATCAGGGCATCAGGATACTGTCCGTATAAGCCAATGAGGAACGCATCGGGTGAGATACAGGTTACTCTAAACGGCTTTAGGATCTCGATCGGGAAATCTTTCGCATTCCAACTGACGATCAGCGACGCCTTTGCCGCGATGGCAGCGGCCAGGACATGGCGGTCGTCAGTGTCCGGCAATTTGAGCTCAGGGATCAGGGATCGGTAATCGCGAACATCGGCCTCCGGCAAAACGTCCTTCATCCGGTCCCGCGTCACCTCAAGTCGTTGCACCGATACGGTTGGAGCGTTGGCAGCAAGATTGCGTATCCACTCTGCGTGGATCTCATCGGACCACCGCGCGTCGAACAGCCCGTCGAAAGCGGCCTGAACCAGAATATTCCTCAGATGAAAAGGGTACAGAACGCAGGCATCGAGGACCGCGACCGGCGGTTTAGAGGCCATGAGAGCCGATCAGATCCTCTGTATCGTTTGCCAGGGCTTCGAGCGCGGTCTGTCGAACATCGAGCTTGGCCTTAAGTGCCAGGACATCCTTCAAAAGCGCTCGCCGATGCTTGCCGACAAAACGGAACGGCAGATCGCCGCGATCCATCCGCAATACGACAAGCGGCCGCGAAATTCCGAGAATTTCGGACACCTCCGTCGGACTGAGTTCCTGATCCTCAGTCAGCAGGGCAAAGCTTTCTCCACTCGACAGACGATCGATCAAGGTTTCGATCGCAACGGCGGCAGCAGGCGGCAGCGCCAAGGTCTGATCGCTGCCATCGCGTCGTCGAACATGAAGTTCCACACGGTCGCCGGCCGATAGTTTCGGCAAGGTTGCGACTGTTTTGCGGTCCAGGTCCGACAGACCAGCAAATTTCACGACGTGGCTAGCCATCACTTGTTCTCCTTGGCAATCAATATAGAGGTCCAAACCGCTAACTGCAATAACTGAAAGTCCTCTCGGAAGACGTCGGCTCCGTTCTTCTGGTGGGTGAGAAGGGAGTTTCGAGGGGTGGGGCTTTTGGGGCACCTGCGCCGCGCCGTTCGATGCGGCACGGCGCAGCACCGGGCACAAACAGTGAGGGCAGGGGGAGGGCGCCGCCAAAGTCTGGCGACGCCGCCGATGTCCAAATCCATGAAGCTTTCAGAGCCGCCATCCGCTCACCGAGCAGCCACAGAGGTACTGTCACATTGATTGAGCGGTAAGGAAATTGAGGTAGCAGCGCACCCATGACCGTGAGTGCACCGACCTACAAGAACGACCGCTATCCGATCGAAATCGTAGCCCGTGATGTCTGGCTCTACTTTCGCTTTAATCTGAGCCTGCGCGATGTCGAGGAAATGCTGTTCGATTTCGGGATCGTCGTTTTCCTACGAGACCATCCGCTGATGGTGGCGAAAGCATGGCCTTGATTATGCGCGCCGCATACGCCGCAAGGCGCCGACGAAAGGCGATGTCAGGCATCTCGATGAAGGTGTGCCGCGAGGCACCTACAACAGTGTGGGAGCCGAGCTGCACGGAAGATGAGGGTAGGTCCCTCGAAACCGACCGTCAGGGGTAGGTTTCAAACCACTGCAAGCTGCGACGGTAAAGAGCCGTGGTGGTGAGCGTTGCAGAAAAGGCGGATCTTAGTCCGTCAGGTAGGCCGTGAGGGCACGGCCTGCCTGAAAAGCGCAGGCTCGGCCTCACCTGGCCACATTCAAACAACGTCACAACGCCGGCCGCCGACATGGGGGATCGTTCTTCCCGGCCGAAGACGAGCCCACGCCGGATCGCGGAGCGGATCGCTGAGGAAATTGTCTCGCGGCGCCCTCACTAAGAGAAAATTCAATGAGGCACGAAGGGCCTTCTGATGGAGCCGGCAAGTTTGTTGGCGCGGCAGCTTATTGGCTGTTGACAGTCATCGCTAACGCTTCTATGTCGTCATGACGGCTTACAGGCCATATTCATACACATACCCGTCAGGAGGCAATTGTGGCACATTTTGAGAATCCGCGCATCGTCAAGGGGGCCGACCTCCTTGTCTCGGCGATTGGGAACGACGGGGTCGAGTACATCTTCGGCGTCTCCGGCGAAGAAACCCTCGAGGTCGTCGCTCCTGCTCCATCTGCATCAAGTCGGCGTCTTCCTGTCACGACGGGGACATCTCCATGCTTTCAAAAGAAGGATACTGTCGCAATGGCCCGCCCCCGCAGAAGCCATTTCAGAAGACGAGATCACCAGCGTGTATTGTCCAACAGATGGAACACGCGCCGCGTTTTGAAATCGAAGCAACTCGAGCTGATCCTTAACACGCTCATTCCTGGCGCACGAAGCGCAGGATAAAGCACTGATGGAGAATAAAAATGACATCTAGCTTAAATAGCGGCTCTCCAGCCCCGTCGATCGACGTGCAGGACTGGCTGCGTGGCGATCGGATTTCCAACTTCCAGCTCGGCAAGATCTACATCCTCGACTTCTTTTCGACTACCTGCAGTAGTTGCGGGCCGGCGCTGTCCCACTTGGCGCAGCTGCAGGAGGAATACAGCGACATGGGCGTTGAGGTCATCGGCGTTGCAGCAGTTGAGGAAGCTGCAACGGCTGACGAGGCCCGAGCTCAGGTGGACGCATGGGCAAGTAAATGGCTCCCGAATACGAACATACGGATCGCGTTCGACCACTCAGGCGAAATGGCTAAGCATTGGCTGGATGCCAGCCTGACTTTCCATGTTCCACAGGCGTTCGCTGTCGACCGAGACGGCAGTATCGCTTTTATCGGCCCCCCGGACTCACTCGAGGACGTTCTGCCAAAAGTGATTGACGGCAGCTGGCGCGCCAGCGCGGAAGCAAAATATGCCGAAAACGAGCGCATTGCTAAAGGCGAGATCGATGCTCCTGAGATAGCGTTGTTTGATCGAATCAATGCGGCCACAGAGATTGGGGATTGGAAGACGGCGCTCTCGGCCATTGAAGAGGGAATCAACCGTTTCCCGGACAACATCAATTTCCACCTGTGGCATGTCGTGACATTGATGAGAGAAATGCGCGACATGGCGGCGGGCTGGATAGCATTGGGCCAATTTGCTCGCACTGCAATTGAACGAAACTCTGAAGTTTGGCTTTCTGCGGCGTTGGACGAACTCGTCAGTTGGTACGATTACTCGGGCCTTCCATTGGCGGAACGCTTTTCGATGGGCAAGGAGCTCTCCGAACGAATCCTGAGACTGCTGCAGCAAGGTGCTCTCTCACGCGCTTATTCTTACAAGACGATTGCCCGTTACTATCATGAAAGCGGCGACAACGGCCGGGCTGTGGATTTGCTCGAGCAGGCTTTGAAGTTCGTGGACGGAGAGTCTCTCCCGGACGTCCAGAAGCGGGAACGGCTGCTGGAATTGCTGTATACCCTGGCGGAATACAAGGGTGAGGAGGTTTGTTATGGGGAGATTTGCGTGCCACCGCCGAAGCAGAGTTGAAAATAGCAACCTGTTGGCGCTGCTGAGGCAGCGTCCACATGTCACCAAGCATCTTCAGGAGGGCATCGAGATGCGACCATTTCCGGGTGAAAAAGAACATGCCCAAAATCACTCTCCGGCAAAGGACAACGAATGTTCTGCGATTACTTCCATTTCCTGAAGGGGTCGACGCAGCCAGCCTCGCAACGGCACGGCGACACCGGTCCATCAACACCAGTGGCTTGCGCAGCGGACAACTCTGACGCAACAAAAAGGCGATCTGAGGCGAAAAAGGTCCGGCCCAAGACGGAGGCGCTAGACGAAACACGCGGTCAGTTGATGAAGCGCGTCATTGCCGGATCCGCAGTCACTTCCTGTTTACTGGTGGCCACCCCATCATTGGCCGCCGCAGACAACGCTCTGTTTTCCTCCGACGACGGCAATTTCGTCGTTTTCGGCGGACTCGGCCTCGCCAACATCAAGGCCCAGGAATTTGTCTATTACGGCGATCGCAAGCGCAGCCAGCTGAACTGGGAAAGCAAGGGGATGACCCTTTTCACTGTTGGTGTGGACGCGCAGATTGACAACGACTGGAGCTTGAAAGGCAGCGTCGAAATCGGCACCGGTCACATGGTTGCTGGAGCGACCGCTCAATCCATCCCCCTCCCCTTACCGAACTCGATCACTATGTCGCCGGAGCGATCCAGTTGGACCGGATCATCTACGACAACGCGACCAGCAGTATCGCGGTCGGCGCCGGTGTCCAATATACCGACTTCAAGTGGACCGCCTATGGCGGGTCCGGCATCTATTCGTCCGCGGGTGGCTTCCGAAACAACGCCTGGAAGGATCCAGACTGGGTAAGCGACAAGCTGACCCCATCTGGCGTCAGATGCGTTGGCCGCTGTATTGCGGACAGACGATTCACAAACTGTGAGCTTCTATGTCTGCGCCTAGCTCTGGAACTAGAAACTTCCATATGATCGAGGCTGTTCCGGAACGGCTTGAGGGCGCCCCACGGCAATTTCGGCGCCGCTGGTCCGATGATTTTAAAGCGCGGGCTGTGGCTGAGGCAATGGAGCCCGGCGCAAGCGTCTCGGCCATTGCGCATCGCATCGGCATACATCCCTCGCAGCTATTTGGCTGGCGTCGTGATGCTCGTGACGGACAACGATCCTCCTCGCAAGATCGGGCTGGTCAGACAGAGACTGGGACGATTGGCACACGTGCGATGATCGAGCTTATCATCGGCGACGTCGTTATCCGGGCCGACGCAGATATCGGCGAAGCACACCTGCAGCGGGTGATCCGAGCGGTGCGGTCGGCATGATCCCGTCCGGCGTGAAGGTCTTTCTTGCGAGCCATCCCATCGACTTCCGAAAGGGGCCGGACAGCTTGCTTTCGCTGGTACGGGATGCTGGCAGTGATCCGTTCAACGGTGCACTTTATGTCTTTCGGGCCAAGAGAGCAGACCGAGTCAAGATCGTGTGGTGGGATGGCTCCGGCGTTTGCCTCTATGCGAAGCGGCTGGAAAAAGCCCAGTTCTGCTGGCCCCGGATCGGCCATCATCGCGTCCAGCTCAATCATGCCCAGCTTCTGGCTTTAGTCGACGGAATGGACTGGAAGCGGGTTCGATCCACGCCGGTGAAGCCTCCCGAGATTGTTGGGTAAAACCGCTGCGGCGAAGTGAATCAGGTCCCTGAAAACATGGGCGGAGCGCGGCAAAATATGCTCTGATCATACCCATGACGCGGCCCGAGATTGAGCTCCCGGATGATGTAGAGGCTCTCAAAGCCATGGTTCTTGCCATGGCCGCAAAAGCAGCCCGCGTCGAGGCTTTGGAGAAGCAGGTTGACGATCTAGAGGCCCGCAACGCGGACGCCGATGAGCGCATCGAGCGGCTGACGCAGATCCTGAAGGCTTTCGATCGCGCCCGATTTGGCCGACGCTCGGAAAGGCTTGCGTCATCCACCGTCGATGACGAGCAGCATGCCTTTGTCTTCGAAGAGATCGAGACCGGCATTGCGACGATCAAGGCTCAGGTCACGAAAGGCCGCGGTAGCGCGGACAGCAAACGCGCTCCGCGGCCACGCAAGGGCTTTGCGCCTCATCTTGAGCGCGTCGAGGTCGTGATCGAACCGGAAGAGCTTCCAGAACATGCAGGTAAGACCAAAATCCTGATTGGAGAAGACGTCTCCGAGCGGCTGGATGTCGTGGCAGCGAAGTTCCGTGTCATCGTCACCCGCCGGCCGAAGTATGCCTTTAGGAATGAGGATGGTGTCGTCCAGGCGGCGGCTCCGGCACATATCATCGAAGGTGGCATTCCGACGGAAGCACTTCTGGCCCAGATCGCCGTTTCCAAATATGCCGACGGGCTGCCACTCTATCGCCAGGAAGCCATCTACGCACGCGACAAGGTCGAACTCGACCGCAAGCTGATGGCTCAATGGATGGGCAAGCTGGGGTTCGAGCTCAATATCCTCGCCGACTACATCCTCGATGAGATCAAGAAGGCCGAACGGATCTTTGCCGACGAAACGACCTTGCCCACACTTGCACCTGGTTCCGGATCAGCGAAGACGGCATGGCTATGGGCGTATGCCAGGGATGACCGGACTTTTGGGGGCAGCGGTCCACCGATGGTAGCCTATCGCTTCGAGGACAGTCGAGCCACCGAGTGTGTCGCACGACACCTGAGCGGCTATCGTGGAATCCTGCAGGTCGACGGATATGCCGCTTATAACAAGCTCGTCCGGAAAGATGGAGGCAATGACAGCGCCATCCTGGCCGGCTGCTGGTCGCACAGCCGGAGAAAGTTCTACGAGTTGCATGTCGCAAAGAGCTCGAAAATCGCTACCGACACCGTCGAGCGTATGGCGAGGTTATGGGAGATCGAGGAGCGTGTGCGCGGCCAAAACCCTGAAGCTCGTGTCGCTGCACGCCAGGAGATCTCCGCAGCGATCGTCCGTGACCTCTTCACTCTCTGGCAGGCGACCCTGCCGCGGGTCTCTGGAAAATCCAAACTCGCCGAAGCTCTGCGGTATGCCATCTCGCGTCGAGACATCTTCGAGCGCTTCCTGACCGACGGCCGCATCGAACTCGACTCCAACATAGTCGAGCGAGCAATCAGACCCCAAGCGATCACGAGAAAAAATAGTCTATTCGCTGGAAGCGACGGTGGCGGCCGGACTTGGGCGACCATCGCGACGCTCCTGCAAACGGCAAAGATGAATGCAGTCGATCCGCAAGCTTGGTTGACCCAGACGCTTGAGCGCCTTGCGAATGGATGGCCCAGCAGTGAAATCGACGCGCTCATGCCATGGAACTACGCCGCCTGAACGGCCCCGGCTTGTCGCTTACCAGACTGGGTAAGAGGCATCAGCTATCAGCAACAGATTCCGATTGGCTTCCTCAGCCTGAGCGGCGAACACGTCCTCGGCGATCTTACCATCAGCGGCGACCTTCAGGCCGGCTTGAGCTTCGGCATCAAGGACATCGACGACCATTGGAAGAGGGATCTCCGGTTTCATGATGACATGAACCCAGCGCCGACACTCAGCGCAACTGTTGCCCTTGACTACGCGATGACGCAGCTGCTTCGCTCTATCTGTCCGGTTCGTTCGAGCAGGTGTTTAACAGCCGCGGGAAAACGCAAGACGAGGACACCGAGGGCACACGCTCCGCCTGGGAGGATGCGGCCGGGGCAAACTTTCAGTCGACGTCGATCTCCATCGGGCTAAAGGTCACGTTTTGACGTGGTAGCGAGCCACTTTGCATCAGAAGACTATCGCCGCGCACCAGTCCCGGCTCCTTCGCTTAAAGTGCCGAACTGGGTGCTTGGCGAGCCGTTCACGCACTTCCAGTCCGGCTCATTGTCGGAAAGTTCGGTTATTTCTCGAGTATGATTCCCGTCCACAATGCGAGCATGTATGCCGCGGTACGCTATGGAGGAGAATTACATGCCAACGCCAGGAGTGGAGCTGCAGCTCAAGCTTCTTTGAATAACAGAACCCATGCTCCGAGGAGAAGGCATGTATAAGCAGCACGAAGATAAACCAGGATGGGCCCGGTCCAAGGCCAATAAAGCCTATAAAGGATTGAAGAAGCTTGTTGTCGATTTTCAGGTGGCCCCTGATACGCGACTCGATCCGAGTATAATCAGCGATGTCCTTGAAACCAGCGTTACCCCGGTGCGCGAGGCATTGATTCAGCTCGAAACCGAAAATTACATCGTGGGCTCTCCGCGCAATGGCTACTACACCAAGAAACTCGATACAAAGCAAATCTCGGATGAATATGGTGTTGCCAACACAATCCTCCAGCATGTTATTAGAGAAAACCTAGATGAGCATTCTAGGACGTGGCCGGTGCTTCCAACGATCCCCAGGTCTGACGACTGTGACTTGTTCGGGCAGTTCCTCGAGGTATTTTATGAAGGGGTCGCAGAGGCTGGGAACAACGGAAGAATGCTGGACCTCGTTCATGAGTTCAACATTCGGACGAGATACGTTCGCTTTTTGGACTTGCAACGGCCGGAGCGTCTGTCGTGCATCAGAGGTGAAATGAGCGAGCTTTTGGAGCTTATTGATAAGCGAAACAAGAATGGGGCGATCGCAAATGTTGATCGGCAATTGAGAGCGATAATTTACTGCGTTCCTGATCTTGTGCTGGAGGGTAATCTTCGTGCCCGGAATAAGAAAGAGAGCTGGTCGCAGACATTGTTGTCAATGGCGGAGTAAAAACCGGCCACGCGGCGGCGCAAAAGTCGGCCACCTCGGCGCGCGCGCATGAGACCCGCGGGGCCTGATGAGGTGGACGGCCTCCTGCGCCGGCGCGTGAAGTGCCATGATGCGGTTGTTAGGAGCCGCAATGAGGAGAGCCGTCCATGAAGGAAGTTATCACAGTCGGAATTGACATCGCTAAGAACGTTTTTCAGGTTCACGGCGTTAGCGCACAAGGTGACGTGGCGTTGCGCCGGAAGCTTCGCCGCAGCGAGGTCTCAGAATTCTTCGAACGTCTGCCGCCGTGTTTGATTGGTATCGAAGCCTGCGCGACAGCGCATCATTGGGCACGTCATTTGATGGCGCTCGGGCATGAGGTTAGGCTGAGGCCGGCCGCTTACGTGAAGCCCTATGTCAAACGGCAGAAGAATGACGCAGCGGACGCGGAAGCGATCTGCGAAGCGGTTCGACGTCCGACGATGCGGTTTGTGCCGATCAAGAGCGAGGAGCAGCAAGGAGTGCTGATGCTGCACCGCGCTCGAGAGCTGCTTGTTCGTCAAAGAACGATGCTGATCAATGCGTTGCGCGCTCACCTGGCAGACTTGGGATCGCGACCCGGCTTGGGCCGATGGGCGTAAAGGATGCAGTGGCACTGATCGAACACGCCGATCACCACTTGATCCCGGAGATTGTGCGACGTGCTTTGTCTCCCCTGTGCGATCAACTGCGCCATGTTCACACGAAGATCGAAGAGATGGACCGGCAGATACTCGAATGAAACCGCTCGAGTGCGATCAGCCAACGCCTGGCGACAATTCCGGGTATCGGGCCGGTTACGGCCAGTGCTGACCTGCCACGGAAGTTTCATCCGGCTGCGATTAGAGCCTCGGCGGCTTTTGAACCGCCCCAGGTTTCTGGACCAGCTGAGGTGAACCGCCCCAGGTTTCTGGACCAGCTGAGGCTTGAGTTTCCGGCTTCATTCAGGGAGGCGGGCTGGTTGCGCCTCCTGATTTCATCAGCGAGATCGGCACCTTATTGCCGATCGCACCATGTGGCCGAAACTCATTATACTCTCTACGCCAATCCTCCATCTTTTCGCGGGCATCCGCAAGGGTCAGGAACCAGTGCTGGTTCAGACATTCGGCGCGGAAGCGGCCATTGAACGCTTCAATGAACGCATTGTCGGTCGGTTTGCCGGGGCGTGAGAAGTCCAAGGTGACGCCTTTGGCATAGGCCCAAAGGTCAAGATCGCGAGACACGAACTCAGTCCCCTGATCCACCCTGATCGTCTTCGGATAGCCAACTTTCCGGCATACTCGTTCCAGGGTTTGCACGACATCTTCACCGCGATAGCTGTGACGTGGATCAAGCACCGGTACGTAACGCGAGAAGGTATCGACCACCGTCAAGACGCGCAGCTTCTTCCCAGTCGCGAGTTGGTCGTGAACAAAGTCCATAGCCCAGACATCGTTCGGACCGACTGCCATTTGCCGATCCTCCCGCAGCTTGGCTTTGACTCGCCGCTTCGGCGTCTTGTTGCGCAGTTGAAGACCCAAGTCCTTGTAAATGCGATAGGTTCGCTTGATGTTGGTGCCCCAACCCTCGCGTTCCAACAGCACATGCACACGACGATAGCCGTAACGGACACGCGTCTCGCAGATCTCTCGAATACGACGTTCCAGACCGGCCTGATCGGCACGGCGAGAGGTGTAGTGGTAGGTCGAACGATCAAAGTTCAGCGCCTCACAGGCACGCCGGATCGAGATCGCCCAATCGCGGCACATGCCCTTCACCACCTCCCGCTTGCGAGCAGGCCTTAGAGCTTTCGCCGGATGACGTCCTGCAGCATCTCGCGATCGAGCGTCAGATCTGCGACGATCCGTTTCAGCCGAGCGTTCTCGTCCTCGAGTTGCTTCAGCTTCTTCATCTCCGGCGGCAACATGCCGGCGTATTTTTTCTTCCAGTTGAAATAGGTCGCCTGGCTGATCCCCGCCTTGCGACAGATCTCCGCGACAGACACACCTTCATCACCCTGTTTCAAAATGAACGCCTTTTGTGCGTCTGAAAACTGCGATGCCTTCATCGTCTTCCGTTCCTTTCCAAGCCAGGAAAATGCACCGGAAAACTCTAACCAAAACTGGTCCAGTTTGAAGGGTTCAGATCACTTTGAATACGCCAACTGGCGCGGTGGGAGCAACCGGCGGAAACGCGAAGCTTTCATCTTGCGCAGCGTTGGAGCCGGTTGCGGCGATGCTCCCGGCGTAGCCTGCTGGTGATTGGGGCAACTGCGGTGTTGCGCTTCAGTCGCACGTCGAAAGCTGCCTCGACACAATGGGCGACGGAATTGCTGGAGCGAAAACCAGGCAAAGTGGCGGCTGTCGCACTGGCCAACGGTGCTGATGGTGTGATGACAAGGGTCGAAACCCGGATCGGGATAATCCGCTTTGCGTTGATTGCGGCCTTTCAAGACTGCCGCTGGCCATGATGAAGTCCCCGAGATCAGGTTCCATACGGGCCCCCGCGCTTTTCGCGCTTGTCGGACCGCGATGAACTGACAAAACGCATCGCGGCTCTTGAGGCCAAACGAATTGGTGAGAAGGCCGGACACATGCCTGCCACCGACCAACCTGTCAAAACACCAAAATAGTCCTTGCCAAACGGAGGCCGTCCACACATGTCGCAAATTTTCGCAGTTAACGAGCTGTTGACCATCGGCGGGGAACTTACCGCTCCCAATGTGATGGAGCGGGCCGATGATCCTGAATGCCATTGCCGAAAAGCTGAAGCGCCAGTCGAAAGACGATTTCAAGGGCCGGCATTTCGAGGCGGGCTATGATGGCTTTTGGCTTGCCCGCTTTCTCCTCAACAGCGGTATCGATACCACCGTTTTGGACCCGTCCAGTTTTTTGGTTTCCCGCCGAGGCCGACGTGTGAAGACAGATCGCATCGATGTTGAAGCGATGGTGTTTACCCTAAAGGCCTATCTGCTCGGAGATAGGTCGGTTTGCCGCCCGGTGTGGCTACCCAGCATCGATGAAGAGGACGCCAAACGCCTATCCCGAGAACGTACCCAATTGAAGAAGGAGCGCACGCGCCACGTCAATCGCATTCGCGCCTTGTTGGTACTCCACGGTATTCGCTCGGTTCCCGGTCTTTGGGGAGGGCGCTGGAAGGAAGCGCTCTCGAATATCCGAACTGGCGACGGCAGGGAGCTGGGCCGTTTCATCTTCCGTGAGCTGTGCCGCCAGTTCGAACGGCTGGACCTCGTGCATTCGCAACTCAAGGCTCTGGAGAAAGAGCGCATTCAGGCTTGCAGATCCGAAGGAGAGATCAATAACGGCGCCAAGATCAGAGTTCTGAAGCAGCTTGATGGCATCGGCGAAATCGGTGCTGCACACTTGGTCGCGGAAGTGTTCCATCGAACATTTAAAAACCGAAAGCATCTGGCCTCTTACCTCGGACTGTCTCCCAGCCCGTATGCCAGTGGAGAGGTGCATCGAGATCAAGGCATCAGCAAAGCGGGCAACAAACAAGCGCGCGTGATGCTGATCGAACTGGCTTGGTGTTGGCTCAAGTACCAACCACAAAGCCAGCTCACGCGATGGTATCGCTCCCGCTTCTCGGGGCATGGAAGTCGGTCTGGAAAGGTCGGCATCGTCGCTTTGGCTCGCAAACTTGCAACAGCATTCTGGCGGTTCATCGAAGACGGTGTGGTGCCCGAAGGGGCCACTCTATCTATCGCCGCCAAATAAGGGTTCAACCGCCGACGGGCAGTTGAGAGGGAAGCGTGGCTACCGTGCGTAGAGATGGAAATCACACGCCGAGTTGTAGTTTGGTACCGCGTTTCGAAGCAGGCGTTTGGCCACCTTGGTCGGAGGCAGCCGCCTCAGCCGGATACAAGTGGAGGCACCAACGTGTGCCGGATTGCCAGACAACTGCGAACAACCGATGGAAAGCAACTTTGGGAGGGATGACGATGGATTGACAAACGCCGCTTCATACAAGTCTCTACGCCAATCCTCCATCTTTTAACTTTATACGAGACGCGTTGGTGGGTGCCCAGGCACGTGATATTGCGGCACGGTAATAAATGCCCGATGTCACCGCATTTATTCTTCCACCAACCGCAACACTGGCGGCGCTCCATATGCGTGGAACGCCTTTAGGTCGACTTGAACCATCGGGCCACGCGGCGTGTGTATGGTGAGGGTGCTGATATCGACATCAATACCGGATTTGTGTACGTCGCGGATGGCGTAATTCATTTGTTGAAGGGCTGCGCCTAGTCTTTCCTCAGCATGCTTCTGTCTTGTGAGGTGAGATGTCATGGTTGTCCTGATCGTTTGCTGTTCGTTTTCCGCTTATGCGGGTAGCTTTGTCCGACTCGTTATTTACATAGCGTTTCAGGCACTACCATCTTACGGGCTCCACTTTGTTGCGGGTAAAACCAGGACTTTTAGCGAGGCAGGGCGCTAGCCAAGGCGGAATACCTCGGCGTTTGTCCCGACGCTCTGGCAACAGTTATATGCCGGCAGATTAGTTTTTTCAAATGCAACTTAGAGCACGTCCATTTTAATCGGGGTCATATCCGGCTGCTGCGAAGTAGTTTGCACATTCCTGCGGTTTGAAGAGCGTGACGATTTTGCCGACGGTATCCCACAAGGCGTCAACGGAGCGCTCGGCTCTTGCGCGCAGAAGCGCTTTAAGTTTGGAAAAGGCCATTTCAATGGGGTTAAAGTCGGGACTGTAGGGCGGGAGATAGAGCAGCCTGCCGCCAGCAGCTTCGATGGCCTGGCGGATACCATCGGCTTTGTGAGCCGGCAGGTTATCCATGATGACAGTATCACCCGAACTGAGCGTCGGCACGAGAACCTGTTCGACGTAGGCCAAGAATGCCGCACCGTTCATCGGGCCGTCGAGAACCATCGGTGCCGTCATGCCGGAAAGCCTGAGCGCGCCTGTAAAGGTCGTGGTTTTCCAGTGTCCGTGGGGAACGGCCGACCGGCAGCGTTGTCCGCATAGGGATCGCCCGCGCAGTCGAGCCATCTTCGTGGAAAGACCGGTCTCATCGATAAAAACCAGTTTGGCGGGATCGAGATCGAGCTGGCCATCAAACCATTCCTGACGCCGGCTCAAAAGGTCGTCTCGCTCCTGCTCCAGTGCATGTGCGGTCTTTTTTTAAAGGTCCAGCCCCGCTTGCGGAGCCACACGTCAAGAGCACTACGGCCGATCGATACGGATTTATCCGTGCTCAGGCGCAGGACCATCTCGTTGAGCGTGATGTCCTTCTCCACATCGATCAAGCCGATGATAAATGCCTCATGCGCATCCAGCCTGGAGCCAGAACGTCGGCCTTGTTTGCCTGCGGTCAATTGACCCTGTCGCGCATTGGCGATCCAGGCAATGGCCGTCGAAATCCCAATCCCAAACCGCGCCGCCGCCGAGCGTGCAGACATCCCGTCTGCAGAAGCCGCCAGAACACGGCTGCGAAGATCATCGCTTAATGCACGTGACATCCCTATCTCCCTGACTCGAAGGCAACGAATCACGGCAAACAGCGACTGTCATCTCAATTCCGATTCCGCGTTCAACGGACGCGCTCTAGACAATATCGGCCATGATTTCAGGAGGATGGAAGGGCCTGCTCTATTGTGCAGTTGAGTATGGACGAACGTCGCGTTGTTGGGCGGATGCATGAGAAGAAGATCAGTCAGGCGGAGATCGCGCGCCCCCCCTTGGCCGAGACCCTTCGACGATCTGCCGCGAGTTACGACGGAATCTCCGTTATACTTGATTGGTACTGCGACAGACACGTTCGGAGTTGGAAAGAGACGCATCGGGTTTCCTAAGACGCCATGCTGGCCAGCGGTTACAAAAGCCGAAGGCGAATTGCTGTTCTAAGCCGTCTATGCGTTTGGTCCGCGCTGGGGTTATCTCATCCCTGGGGACACGTGCGCGGATCCACGGAAGTTTTTCGTTATAACAGTCGACGAGGACAGCCTAATCCGACATTATTCGTTTTCACTGTCGGATCGACTGGGGCTCGGCTTGCCATTCAGCTATGTTTAATGCGATACCCGGGCCGGTTAACCTGACGGTGCCAATCAGCCGTCCCTGTAATAATAGCTATAGCCGTTGAGCGCCGGGGCGCCGCCGAGATGGGCGTAGAGTACCCTCGAGCCCTCGGGGAAGAAGCCCTTGCGCGCGAGATCGATCATCCCCTGCATCGACTTTCCCTCATAAACTGGGTCGGTAATCATCGCCTCGGTGCGCGCCGCGAGCCGGATCGCCTCATTGGTCTCCTCCGAGGGCACTCCATAGGCAGGATAGGCGTAGTCAGGGTTGATGACGATCTCGTCTTCACGCACCGACCGACCAAGGTTCACGAGTTCCGAGGTCGCATCGACGATCTTCCGCACCTGATCCCGCGTCTGCTGGAGGGTGCCCGAGGCATCGATGCCAATGACCCGGTCGGCCCTGTCTAATGCGGCAAAGCCGACGATCATTCCGCCCTGGGTTGAACCGGTGACAACGCAGACGATGATATAGTCGAAGATGAAGCCGAGGTCCTTCTCCTGTGCCGCGACTTCCTCGGCGAAGCCGACATAGCCGAGGCCTCCGAACTTGTGTACCGAAGCGCCAGCCGGGATCGCATAGGGCTTGCCGCCCGCATCCTCTACCGACTGAATCGCATCCTCCCAACTCTTGCGGATGCCGATGTCGAACCCATCCTCGACCAGCCGGCTGTCGGCGCCCATCAGTTTCGTCATCAGGATATTGCCGACACGGTCATAGACCGCATCGTAGTGCGGTACCCATTTCTCCTGGATGACGACACATTTCATGCCGATCTTCGCCGCAGTCGCAGCCACCATGCGGGTATGATTCGACTGGACCCCACCGATCGACACCAGCGTATCCGCGCCGGAGGCGATCGCGTCGGGCACGATATATTCGAGCTTCCTGAGCTTATTGCCGCCCATGGCGAGGCCGGAATTGCAGTCGTCGCGCTTGGCATAGATCTCGACCTTGCCGCCCAGCGCCGCAGTCAGCCGCGGCAGGTGCTCGATCGGCGTCGGGCCGAAGGTGAGCGGGTAGCGTTCGAACTTTTCCAACAGTGACATCGATCAGGGCCTCCGTGCCGAATTTGTGGCCGAAGGCTAGTAGATATCGTTTGAAAGGTGCTCTCTAATTTTGCTTAAAAGCTTTCTTTATCGGCATATTTGTTCGATTGGAGAATCCAAGTCTTCAATTATATGAGGTAATAATGAAAGAGTCTCCCACAGAGGATTTCGATAGGATAGACCTCAAGATTTTGCGCGCCCTGCAATCGGAGGGCCGGCTCAGCAATGCCGATCTCGCCGAGCGCGTGAATGTCAGTGCTGCAACTTGCCACAGGCGAACTCAGCGCCTCTTCGAGGAGGGCTACATTACCGGCGTGCGGGCCGAAGTCGCGCCGGGCGCCGTAGGCCTCGGCGCGATGGTTATGGTTGGCGTGGTACTGGATCGCTCCACGCCTGAGAGCTTTGGTGCCTTTGAGGGCGCGGTCATGGAGCTGAAGGAAGTACTGGACTGCAATTTGGTCGCCGGAGATTTCGATTATCTCCTGAAAATCCGCGTCCGCGACATGGCCGATTTCAACAAGCTGCACGGCCAGAAGCTGATCGCCCTCCCAGGCGTGCGCCAGACGCGCACCTTCTTCGTGATGAAGGAAGTCAAGGAGAACGCGAGGTTGCCCTTCTAGCGTCGTCGGCAGCTATTGTGGATGCAGCATCTATTGTCCGGTTCCGCGCAGACAGCGGATGTCAGGCGACTTTTTCTGACATCACCGGCTCCACGCTCTGTGCATCAAACATACGGTCTCACCGTTCACACGATCGAGGCACTTGTAGGTCTGCGCATAGTTCAGTCTCCGGACGATCCTTGATGCGCAACTGCACCAGCTTGACGCCGAGGGGTACCAGCCAGGCAATCCACTCGGCGCTGTCGACGATCAGGTAGAACGGATCGAGGTTCATGTGAACACCGCCTTTCCGATCACCGGCGTGGAGGGTACGGCCATGTCGCGCGGCTCCATCAGGCCGGCGTTAAAGGCTTGATTGCCGGCGGCGATTGCCGCGGCAAAGGCGGCCGCCATCGCGGCGGGATCTCCGGCGCCGGCAACGGCGGTGTTGAGCAGAACCGCATCGAAACCGAGCTCCATGACCGCAGTTGCGTGCGACGGCCGACCGATGCCGGCATCGACGATCAGCGACACGTCAGGGAAATGGGCCCGCATTGCCCTGAGCGCTGTCGGATTGAGCGGCCCGGCGGCACTGCCGATCGGTGCGCACCAAGGCATCAGGACCTTGCAGCCGGCCTCCAGCAGTCGTTCGGCCACGACCAGATCGTCGGTCGTGTACGGGAAGACTTCGAAACCTTCGTTGACGAGAATGCGAGCCGCCTCGACGAGACCGAAGACATCCGGCTGTAGCGTATCATGGTTGCCGATGACCTCGAGCTTGATCCAGTCGGTGGCAAAGAGCTCGCGTGCCATCCTTGCGGTCAGCACCGCTTCCGCGACGCTGTGGCAACCTGCAGTGTTGGGTAGGATACGAACGCCGAGCGCGCGGACCATCTCGAAGAAGGTGCCCCCACTGCGGCCGCCAGACATCTCACGACGAAGCGAGACGGTGACGATTTCCGTCGCCGATTGCCTGACGGCCTCGGAGAGGACGGCAGGAGAGGGGTATCGCGCTGTGCCGAGCAACAGACGGGAGTTTATTTCGGCTCCATAAAGCGTCAGCATCCGTCAGCCTCCCTGCATCGGCGATAGGATTTCGATCCTGTCATTGTCGTTGAGCGAACGATCGAACCGGTCTTCGCGATGGACAAGCTCACCGTTGACGGCTGTCGCCAGCCAGTCACCCTCGTATTTCATCAGGACTAAAAGCTCCGACAGCGTCTCAGCCGCGACATCCAGAGCCTCGCCGTTAACGATTAATTTCATGGGGCGTTCCTTCCAGTGGTATATTGGTTGAAGACAAGTTCAGCGGCCTCGGCGGCCATGGCTGGCGCGAGCAGAAAGCCGTGGCGGAAGAGGCCGTTGAGCGAGATCACCTTTCCCTGACGGCTTGCGCGCGGAAGATTGTCCGGAAACGCTGGGCGGATTCCGACACCCGTTTCGATTATGGTTGCATCGGCAAAGGCCGGATATAGCGTGTATGCAGCGTTGAGCAGTTCCATCAGTGAACGGGCAACTATGGGCCCGTCGAATTCCGTCTCGATCATAGTCGCGCCGACCATGAACAGACCGTCTCCGCGCGGGACGATGTAGACGGGGATACGCGGATGGAGCAGGCGGACCGGCCGGGAGAGATCCACGTCGGAGCTTCTAAGGTAGAGCATTTCGCCACGGACGCCGCGCAATTCCTTGACCTCGCCGATGCGCGCAGCGCCCGTGCAATCGACGACACTGTCGAAGCTCTCGTGCGGGCTCTCGCTCACGAAGGTGACCCCCTGATCCGTCAGCTTGGTGCGCAGCAGACACAACACTCGCCGGGGATCGAGATGGGCTTCGCGGCGAAAGAACAGCCCATGCCGGAACCGCCCGGCAAGAGAGGGTTCCAGCGCCGCGATCGCCGGCTCTTCCAGCCATTCATAACCGGTCGTGCGGCAGGCAAAGCGTCGCAGTTCACCAAGATCGCGAACCGAGGCGACCACGAGCGTTCCGTTTCGTCGCACCTCTCCCGGCACCATTGCCTCCCATTTGTCGGCGGCGATGAGACCGCGCATGAGTACCGCGTCATCAGCACTCTCCCGCTCGCACCAGGGCGCCAACATTCCGCCCGCGAGCCACGAAGCAGCACGCAGGAAACCGTCATATGGATCGAGCACAGTGACCTCGGCATCTCGAGCGCGCAGTTCATGCGCCACCGTCAGGCCGGCAACGCCGGCCCCTTTGACAAGCACACGCATCTCATTCGCCCGAATGTTGCAAGGTTTGAACTGGCATATAGAGGTCGCCGCCCTCGCGATAACGCGCTGCCATCGCGTCTAGCCCCTCCTTTTGCGCTTCGGACGAGTCGTAGACGACAACGGGCGGCTCGCCCGATGTCGGATGCAGGCTGATTTCGCGCATCGGCACGCAAATGTCGGGATGGATGTCCCCCCGAATGTAGATCTTCCTGGATGCCGGCAAGGGGCCGGTGGTGACGGTTGGGGTGATATTCTTTGCGGCGATATTCATGGTTTGAGGCTCCAAGGTTGAGTTTGGAGACCCAGTCCTCAGCCGGAATGATGGAAAGACGCCGGCACGGATTCCACGCGTGAATCCGAAACCTCTCGAGCGCTTGCACCGTCCCTACGCCAGTATGAACTGGATCAGGTTCAACGGGTCACTGCGCGCGATAGCAGTATCTCAGCCCCTTGCCGGGACCCCCCTGGTGAATGCCAAAAAGGGTAGAGGCTTGTCGAGGGGACTGTCAAGCGACAATCTGCGATGGCTTGGGGTCAGGTTACACTCAGACTATCGTGCGTGGTCGCCGCGATCAAACGAATCGACAAGTCAGTCGCCCGACGGGCACGCTTCCGCAAGGCAGGCGCTTTTGTCGCATGCAGTGGCTGTCGATTTTTATCCCGCGCAGTTCAGCAAGTGTGCCGAGATACCGAAGCACTATTGAGAAAACAGGCGCGGAACTGGAAAGTCTAGTACTTTGTCCGTGTAGCTTTCGACCAAGGCGCTAAACGGCGTGCCGTCTCGAAGTTTCAGTACAGCACGATGTTCGAGCAGGAACGGCGGCAGGCTGAGGGAACTTGTTTCATGCGCTTTTAAGCCCTCCATGTCCCAGCCTTCGGATAGAGGGGACCAGAGCAACTTGGCAGACAGGTTTGTGCGAGTGAAATTAAGAGCCTGAACGGCTCTGCCAAACGCGATATCGCTGGTATTCAACGCCAGATTCATCTCTGCTGTTAATTTTGCGGGTACATACCAATTGTCGGCCTCGGACAAGACGCGGTCGCCGCAGACCAGGCGGACGCGGCGATAAGCGATCAGTTCACCCGGTCCGACGGTCAGAAGTTCACGGATGTGCTCATCGGCCGGCTTGTCTTGCCCGCCCACACGCTGAGCTACGATCTTAGAACCTTCCGGTGCGAGCTTGTGCGCGGCGCACCAGCGGTCAAGCGTCAACGTAGCACTGGCGTTACTCAGCAGATTGGCATTCAAGGTCTGGAGGACCGCAAGCGCCTCCACCCGGGATCCCGGCGTGTTCAACCACTGAAACCCTATAGACGGTTCTTGCGCAATTGCGATCTGGGTGCCCAGCACGATGGCGGTCGCTGCAAGTGCGGCGATGCGAATGCGTTTCGAAGAACAAAATGACACGGAGAACGAATCCTTTCTGCAGTAAATTTGATGGGCGAACCCTGCGCGCCAAATTTCCTTGATTTTGGCAGGCGAGCGCGCATTGTCAGCGTATTTGATACCGGCAGCAAGATTTGAACTGCGCCTTGCGTGTCGCCATAGACTTTCTTACCATCTTCCTGCCGTGCTGGTTCGTACCTGTTGAAGCCTGTGTGCCCGAGCCGTCCGTTGCTTGCGTCGCATCAAGGTCGTCCATGATATCCTCCATCCGCTCGCCGATCTGTTGTTGGAGTTTGCAAGCGTTGGCGACTGAGCCGGCGCTTCCATCCTGGAATATGGAAACCCGATAGACGTGGATTTCAAATGAGGAACATGGCGGCCGGCCCGAATCCTCCTAATCATATATCGTAACTCTCGCTTAACGGTTTAGCGCCTTTGTCGCCCCCTCCCTCGTTGCGGAATGTTCATATAGCTGGAGCGGATAAAATAGCTCGCAACCGACAGCAAAATCGAGGAGCAATTGTTGGAAAAAGGTCTTCTTCGTCGACGCAGAGCCCTCGTTACGGTCGAGTGACAATTGTAGACCAGGCAGCGACACGCCGTCGATGGTTGCCAACCGCAGATGCGAGTAGCCAAGACGCTTGTCTGATTTCTTTTGGTGATCCATGTCGTCGTGCTCCTTGTGCAAGCCTCCCGACGATGACGTCGCCGGCAAGATTTCAGCATCGTGGGAAAGAATTTTCCTGTTGCACTATCGTAACTCATCATAACAGGACACTTGATGAAAACGACAAACAACGCAACAGATGTGTCGGATATATTTTAAAATATATCGTTTCCAACTTGGCGGTTCTTACTTTCTATTCTGATAAGCCCGTGAGTTATATAATATATTTTTGTATATATTTCGGTATACATCGCACTTCATGTCTTTGGCGGCCGC